>NZ_JAKZAM010000004.1 GCF_022538055.1 Cognataquiflexum nitidum
TAGGTTCTTCTGTTTTCTTTGTTCCTATTGTGGTTTAATATTTCCCGCAGATACCGCAGACACCGCAGAAATGAAAGTCCTACTGCTTTTTGCTTTTCCCAATCAATTCCTAATTGTTCACTACGATGCCTGACAAGGTTAGGCAATCGGTCGCAAATTGGCATTGATGATTTTTAATGTGGATCTTTTTAGGACCAGGATTCGGCAAGAAGCTGGAAGTGTTCATGGACAGGAAGGTCTATGTCCATGCGTATACCCTCAGGCACAGCTGAAGCTTGTGACTTACTTGTTTTTTTACCCTTCAAATGGAAAATATCAGGTTGTTTGGATCCCTGTTCTACCAGCTTTAGGAGGATCGATTTCTTTCCATCCAGAGCCAGAAGCTTTTGATTAAGCGCCCTAAACAGCTCAGGATCTATCATAGGGTCAACCTGTTCAGAGGTGAAAAGAATGTTTTCGAGCCATTGGTCGAAATCCAGTTTTTTTCCGGCTACATGAATCTTGTGGGTAATCTTTTGGTCGTGAAACAGCCCTGTGGTATTCACCTTTTTGAGCGCTTTTTCCAAATTCCTGCAGGAGTTTTGTAACTGAAAATGGTTGATCGCCCGAAGCATCATCTGTGGAGCCCACTGATTGATCAGCTCATCTTTACTGTCAAGAAAGTTTTTGAATGCAGACAGTGTAGGTCTACCATTATCTATCTCCTGTTCGATGTTTTTAATCCATTCATTCATAATGCGGCCGATTTTTTTAGGATTCATTTCTACATCCTGTCCCGTTTCCAAAGCAGATAACCTTGCCAGGCCTCTGACACGAAACTTCCACAGCCAATGCATCCATGTTTCCACAAAAGTAAGTGGCGGGTTATCCATCAGTCCTTCCTTCCACTTGCACATTTTAAAATCCAAAGATGCCTGCAAATCATACTCCGGCTGGGCGGTTAGCGCATCGGGAATGGCTATTCTGTAAGTATTTCTTTCCAATAGATTCTCAATCAATTCCCCACTGATATATACCTGAATGCCCTCCCGATTGGTACTACAAAATGCCAGATCCTTTCCCTGAAGCAAGGGGGAGCTGGCAAACAAATGTACTTCTAAGGCCTTTTTACTTGACCGCAAAACCTTGGACCATTTGAACTGTAATTTCTGTACTATATCTACCACCTTCACCTTGACCTGTGTTTGAAAATATTGCTCGTCACTGATGTCTTTCAAATAAGCATTCTCCTCATCCAGTGTATGGGGATCATACCAGGGTAATTTCGACAAGGGAATCAGGGTGTTTTTTACCCTTTCATATTCCGCTTCATCGGAGATATAGTATGCTGCTTCAATGGAATCTGGGTTTTCTTCATCAGGCCAGTTCATTACATACATTTGGTTAGGATGGTAGAGTCTAAATTGGTAGCGCATTTTATAGAGGGTTTGAATAAGAATCCTACAATAGTACGGGCAAAAGATACCTGCTCAGACAAACTGCAAGCTTGCAAATCCAATGCTGCCTTAGTGCTTGCTTTTAGATTTGTACAGAAAACACATAGGTGATATGGACAGAGAATTCTATTTTGATTTCAAAGACTTGTCTATTGATGATCAATTGTTTTTGTGCAGTTATTTTGGTGTAGAAAATATCTGGCCTGTGCTGTCAGAGATAATCGCCTGTCCCAAAGAACTAAAAAACTTACTCGATAAGGAGGAATACCGTAAAGTGGACATGCTTTCCTATCTAGCGGCATTGCTGGCACATCATGCTGCGATTGTTTTCACCTATGAATCACCCAAAAAGGGGGAAAAGGAACCTTTCAGGGAAGTTTTGCTGGACATGGAAGTACTATTCCCTTTCGAAATTCACTGGTTTGAAGGTTTGGATAATCCTCCCTCTGACGGGGTCTGCCTCATTCGTCTCATTGACCAATACGATCTCCTTAGGCTTGCCCCACTTTTTCAGCTTTATAATTTCTTCGAAGATTAAATGTTTAAAGAATATAGGCGGTTTTTTAGGGTCAAAAGACCTTTCAAAACCAAAGGTCAAAAAGCCTTGACTGCCTCATAGTTTTACTTTTTGTGGCTTGACCTGCTACGCAAAAGCAGGCTTCAATTTCTTCAAAAGAGCATGTAGGCTATAGGTTAGCACATCGGCCATTCAGCTCCAAAGCAGGCAGCACAGCCGGCTTCCAAATCTGCAAGCTTGCAAATCCACAAGCCTTGCCTCTTTCTTTTTCAACTTTGCATCCTGAAAAGACAATAGGCGTATGGACAAAACAACAGCTTTCAGATTGCCCCGATACACACTTGACAAGGACTGGGACGGTACAGGCCGATTTTATATCCTAAATGACAATTGCCTGCTGATGCTTAGGTCTGATGGTGACCCATTCCCTCCTTATCCTAAGGAAGCAGCAGAGATCCTTCTGGAGGATATCAATGAAATTCTCTCACAAAAGGTGTTTATCAATGAAGGAGAAAAACAAAGGGCACTGACACCAAAGGAAGTCAGCAGGCACGTCAAATTCAGAATAATCCGACAAGAGCAGCAGCTGATGAGTTTTTGTGTAAGGCTGGAAGAAATGATTGCCAACCCCGAGCCGGAAACGGAAAAAATCGCAGACCTCAAACTGGAGGAGCGCATACAATGGGACCTACTATACAGGATGAGCCCTGATCCACATGTCAAAATGGACCAACTCCAAGCCTGCTATGAAGCCATACATTGGCTCGGTGCAGACTGGAAAGACCTAATGGCCAACTATGCGTCTGATATGGAAGAAATGAGGGAAATGGATATCCCCTTTGTAGCAGCATCACTGACACAGAGACTACAGCAAGAGGTGGATTCCATGACCCTGCCTGAGAAATTGGCAGTGGCGTTTCTTTATGGGTTTTTTCATGGATTCAGTATTACCATTCCCATCCTTTGGGTCAGGGGCAAGATCAGTGTTGATGCTTTTGAGGATGCATGCAACTCCCTCTTGATGGAATTTTCCCAGGAAGAATTGATCAAGATGAAAAACGAGGGGGGTGATTTTGTGTCAAAAAGGCTGGCTTTCCTAAAGAGGTTTTTGGAAGAAAAGGCACATACTGAGGATTCACCCACAGGGATAGTTCCTGATTTTGACCCAAGTCACGATTGACTCGGAGAAATCTCTCACCATACAGATACTACTTGGAACCCTAAAAACCCCTCCTTCCAAGACACAGATCAGCCGGAGTCCGGTTCCAAAATTCAAGAAAACGTCAACTCTATACAGAATAACACTATGGATATCTACACCCCGCCCGGCCAAAAAGTAAGGTATATCAACAGGCACGGCCATGATTCAGAAAGGGAATTTGCCAATCTTCACCTGCAGGAAGGGGCAGTCTACACCCTCCTTCGCTCCAAGCTTTTCAAGTTCCGGACAGAAATATACCTAGAGGAATTTCCCGAAATGCCCTTCAATTCTGTGATGTTTGAAAATGTCAAATGATACCAACCTATTAATGTAAAAAGGCAATACCATGACCCGGTTTTTCTTAAACATTTCTCTCAGGTGTTTGGCCGGAAACTGAAAAAAAAGCATCTTGGTATTACTTGGCCAAGACAGTATTCCGGAAGTATAAGGCATCTTGAAACCCACCTAAGGGGAATGAAAAATCAATAACAAATGGAAACCATAACCAAACCCCAGGTCGATGTAGACCAGGAGCTTCTCGAATCTGCAAAAACCAGTGTCCAAGAAGAAAATCAGGTGATCGTCCACGTCAGTGTAAGCATCTCCTTTCCCCCCTTGGGCATGCGCATCTGGCCCTCTACCTTCCTGATTCCAAGGGATGGAAGCCCACAGGCCAAACTGCTCCATGTGGAAGGGATCAGCAAAGCCCCACAATGGACCATTGTCTCAGGCAGGAGGTATTCTTTTACCTTGATTTTTGAGGGATTGTCCAAGGATTGTCAGGTTTTTGACCTGGAAGAAGATATTCCCTCTCCCTCCAGGTTTCAGTACAATGGAATCATCCGTAACCAATCGGATGTGTACCGACTCCATCTTAGAGAATAAGCCCCTGTCACAAGCACCTTGACCAGACAGGATAGCTAAGACCAACAATACAAAAACTTAATACCCCTCCCATTCTTATGCCCACATTCAAAATCACCATGACTCCGCAAGGTGGAGACGAACCTCAGGTAAGGCTGTTCAATGCGAGAAACATGCGCTCAATGGAATTTATAGCCCCGCATCTCTATTCTGATTGTACCATAATCCAAATCGAAGAAGAACCGGATATTTTTGACAAGCAGGTCATCAGTGCGACGCTGGCCTGCGGCAGGACTGTGCATTTGCTGGGATTCCGGTTCCATCTCACCTATAGCAACCTCATCGAAGGCGAACCCGATAAGTATTGGAATGAATCGATCCTGTCCGAACTGGAACAAAAATACCGGGAGAATTATATGCCCACCCATATCCGTAGGCCTTCGGAAGACAGTATTCAATATGGCTTGCCCGTCTTTTATGGAGAAGCCGAATGGGCTTGCTACCGGGGAATGTCCGCAGCAGAAAAAAGTTCTGAATTGCGGGTGATCTGGTTTATGGATAGCATTGACCCGGGACTCACTGTCATGGCTATGCTGCTGCAATCTCTCGAGGGTCTCGATTGGGAAAAATATGCGCAGAGATATGACCCCGGTGATCTTTGATCCCATAGCTGTCCCTTTTCCATCATCTGCAAGCTTGCATTTATCCCCTGAGGGGCGGCTTTATATCTACCTTGCCTTCAATGCTAAATATTGCTCCCATGGAAATCCAATTTGACCTCACTACAGAAGATCCCGAAATCGAACTCATGCAATCCTTTCCCGGCACGTATGATTGGGACTGTGAAGAAGGACCTTTTTTTGAGGAAGTACTCGAAGAAGTCCTTGTAAGCAGGGTTCAGGCCAAACTGCAGGAAATGACTCCCCTGCTTCAGGGAGTATCCATCCAAAGCCTGTCAGTGGGGGCGGATTTGTATGGGATGCAGGGTGTATTGGCACAGTGTATCTCCGAAAAAAATGAAGATGGGAGCTATTCTGTAGGGGTAATATATGGTCCCGATGTAATTCAGGAGCTGCTCAGCGCCCATTGGGATAGCAGCTACAGCATCAATCCCTACTATGACATGACCATCGTGCACGAGCTTCTGCACCTGGCTGACCAATCCGAACTTTCCCTCAAAAATATAGGACATAATATCCCTGATCCGGTGATTCAGTTTTTTGGATGGATGCGAATGTGGCGGTCTGAAGGTCTGGCAGACCTGCCGGCCTTTAAGAGGGGACTGAGGGGGCTGCAGGATCCATTGACGGTGAAGCAGCGGATCTCGGAGGCCTTCAAAACCTTGTCTGAGGTAGATTGGAAGTCATGTAGCGGGATGGGAGATTATGAAGCGGTCTACGAGCCGCTATCCTTTATTCCCTATGAGGTAGGCCCTTATCTTCTGCATCAGGTGATCCTAGCCACTTCCGTCCCTGCGTCATCAGAAGCTGACAATCACCTTTCCGGGATGATCCCAATGCTACAATCCGGCCTGGGTATCGGTTTTGAAGCCTTTTGGCACCATATCATGAAGGATGGTCAGGGGCTTGTCGATGCCGGTCTACTGCAGGATATCCTGACGCGTCTCTTTGAGGCATCGGGGCTGCAGGCTTACCAAAGCAGTCCCGAGGATGAGGCTATGGCCGGGCCTATCCTAGAGATATATAAAAAACTCGCGGGAAGCATATATTCTGAAAAATAAAAATAGATTTTTAATAACTATTTTATACATTAGTGATCAAAGAATAGTACTATGAACATGCCATGGGAAATAATTTACAATAAAATACATTTTATTTCAGTCTAGGCAAACGAATATTCTGAAAAATACCCTGATCACGGTATTTACAAAATAAAATATTGAACTTAACTTGTGGACATCAGATATCACCTATGATTTATCCTTCCGAATTTCCATTAGATAATACCAATAGCGCTGAAAAAGCAGTGTATGATGCCTTGAAAAAAATTTCGGCAGATCAATTTGATGTGTACTTCGGAAGGAAGTTTGCTGCGATTGAAAGGGGGGAAAAAGTAGAGTATGAAATTGATTTTTTGGTTGCTGATCTTAGAGGGGACAGACTAAATGCACTGATCTGTCTCGAAGTAAAGGGAGGTCAGATTATCTATGATGGCCGTATTGACAAATGGAAACAGAATCACCACCACCTGGATGATCCCATCAAACAAGTAACAGGCAACATGCACAGTTTGGTAAAAAGATATGCGGACTTGGCATATCCGGTCCCATTTGGCTGGGGGCTTGTATTTCCTCATACGATCGTTCCTGACGCAAGCTCTTTCCCTACCGTTGCCAATCCTTTGCAGGTATTCGATACGCTTGGGGTGCAGATGATAGACAGGCAAATAGTGGATCTTTGTAACTGGATAAGAGAAAGGAACCCAAATAAAAGAGGTGCAGATAAAGGGGTCTACGAATCTTTCCAAAAATCCCTCTTCCAAAGTCTTGGAATTGTGATTCCGCTACATAAAAAATTTGACCTGCAGGAACAGCGATTTATCCAACTGACTGAAAAACAGTTGCTACTCCTTGATCTTGTAGCAGCCAATCAAAATATTTTGGTAAAAGGCCCCGCTGGTTCGGGGAAAACAGTCTTGGCAAGTACCTTGGCCAAGCGGTTTTATGAGGAAGGAAAGAAAGTACTTCTGCTCACCTTTAACCGGATTCTGGCCAATAATATCCGATACAACCTGCGACTTCCCCGGGATGAAAACCGCATCGAAGTGGCCACCTACCACAGCATCTGCAAGCGCAAGATAGATGAAGTAGACCCTGAATGGTGGGAAGCCCATTCCAAGGAAGACGACTTCTGGACTGAAGGTGCTGCATTCAAACTCGATGATGTACTATCCGGAACAGTACCGGAATTTGATGTGCTGATCATCGACGAAGGACAGGATTTTCAGGAACTTTGGTTTGAAAGTCTGGAAAGATTGCTAAAGCCAGAAGGAAGCTATTATGTTTTTATGGATGAGCATCAGAATATTTTCAATGCCTTCCGAAAAGTACCTGGGAATAGAAGTTTTTTTAATTTCCCATTGACGGAAAACTGCCGAAACACCAAAAAAATCATCGATTACCTGCAGCAAGTGGTAGAGGAGCGTACCCAGATCAATCAAAAGACGGATACCCCTGAGGGCGATGAGGTGAGGCAGGTCTTCTACAGAAATGATATAGAACAACTCAATCTGATCAAAGAAACCTGGCTGCATTTGGTGGAGCAAGAAGGCATCAGCCCTGACCGAATCGTCCTGATGTTCAATTCCCTTAAGAAAGACTCCTGCATCGGTAGTACCCGCAAGCTAGGAAAGTATCCCATCGAAGCTGTAGATAGACATGGACGGATGAATCCCAAAGCAGTGAACTACACGACCATCAATACCTTTAAAGGTTTGGAAGCTGATGTGGTCTTTATCATTGATACGGATAAAGTGGAAAACCCCGATTATAAAGTGCTCTACACGCAGGCGAGTAGGGCAAAGTATTTATTGTGTGTGTTTATTAAACCGTGATTTCCTTTAAGATTTTGTAATAGAAAATTAACAATATGAGCATCCAAAGATTAATTGAGAGTTTCAGCATTAGCCATTTGGAAGACTTCCTGAGAAGTAAGATGGATTCTTTTAGACCGGATGGTGAAGAGGATTACCTTTATTATTTCGATCAGGAGATTTTGGACAAATACAGTAAAATCGACAAAGTTGGTGAAGCTGTAGTGGGAGATGGAGACGAGTTGTTAGTGTTTGCTGCGGAGACCACAGAACCGCTGACGGAAAGAACAGGTAAAAAGAACCAATACGAAATCGCCAAGAAAATTCTCAAAACAGAGAATAAGGATGCGGCTGTTTTTGTATTTTATGATGCAATGGGCAATTTCAGGTTCAGTTTTGTCCGAGTCAATTACCAAGGCAGTAAGCGAGACTTCAGCACCTTCAAGCGATACACCTACTTTGTATCTCCACAGCTTACCAACAAGACTTTTAAGGAGCAAATCGGCAAATGTAATTTTGAATCCTTGGATGCCATTACAACTGCATTCAGTGTAGAACCGCTTAATAAGCAATTCTATCAGGCTATAAATACCGCATTTTATAAACTTATTGGAGGAGAAGTAAAAATAGGGCGCAGTACAGAAAATTATAAGGCTGTTCTAAAACTCCCTGACACGCCTTTGGTTAAGGAAAATCGTAAGTACTATCAGGAATTCGCAGTCCGATTGATCGGTAGAACTATTTTTTGTTGGTTTTTGAAGGCTAAACGATCAGCCAATAATATCCCTTTGATCCCCGATGATTGGTTAAGCTCAGAAACGGTGAAAAAAATGAAAGCTGATGGGGTAGACTATTATCATGACTTGCTTCAAAAGCTGTTTTTTGAGATTCTGAATAAGAAAAAGGAAGACCGAATGGATCATTTACCGGATGGTTCTGATATTGTTCCGTTTCTAAATGGAGGGCTCTTTGAACCGCATGAGGATGATTTCTATGAGTTAAATGCCAAAGATAAGCTTGGTATCTCCAAGTACCGTGGTACTCTTCAAGTACCAAGTGATTGGTTTACCGATTTTTTTGAAGTCTTGGAGCAGTATAATTTCACCATAGATGAGAACAGTCTCAATGACGCTGAAGTAAGTATAGACCCTGAAATGCTGGGAACGATTTTTGAAAATCTCTTGGCTGAGGTAAACCCGGAAACCGAAAAAAGTGCCAGAAAATCCACTGGTAGCTATTATACCCCAAGGGAAATCGTGGATTACATGATCGAACAATCTTTGGTGGAATATCTAAAAACTAAAATTGGAGAAGATTATTCAGGTGATCTCCAAAAGTTATTTCAAGAAGATGCCAAAGTAACATTCGACCAAGAAATCAGAGAGCAAATTTTGCAGGCACTATCTGAAGTAAAAATCCTGGATCCTGCTTGTGGCTCCGGTGCATTTCCGATGGGAGCGCTTCACAAAATCATTATTGCACTACAAAAATTGGATAAGGGTGCAGTGTGGTGGAAAGAAAAGCAATTGGAAAAAATCGATAACGCATTGCTCCGCAAGCAGCAAAAGGAAAAATTTGCTAACTCCAACAGTGACTATATCCGAAAACTAGGTATCATCCAACACTCGATCTATGGGGTAGATATTCAGTCTATAGCCACAGAAATATCCAAACTGAGGAGCTTCTTGTCCTTGGTGATTGATGAAAATATAGACGATCAGCATCCTGATGGCAATAGAGGAATTCTTCCGCTTCCCAACCTGGAATTCAAATTTGTCACCGCTAATACGCTGATAGGATTAGAGGAAAACACAGGCTTGGATTTTGGTGGTACCGAAAAGCTACAAGAAGAACTCAAAAGTATTCGAAATGAATACCTCCAAGCCTATGGAGAGGAAAAGCTAAAGCTAAAAGAAGCTTTTGAAAATCTTCAGAAACGAATAGTTCAGCAGGAAGCCAATAAAGGAGGAATCAATAATCGCTCTCAACAATTAGCGGCTTGGAAGCCTTTTGGAAATGAATCCAATGCTTGGTTTGATTCGGAGTGGATGTTTGGGTTTCAAAAATTTGATGTAATAATTGGAAACCCTCCTTACAAGGAAATATCAGAAAGAGTTCAAAAAAATTTTTTTCTAAAAAACTATCACAATGTTTTATCTGGTCATTACGATCTTTATATATTTTTCTTTAAAAAAAGTTCCGATTTGTTAAAAGAAGAAGGTGTTTTAACATTGATAACTCCTTATACTTTTACAGTCTATGACCAATATATAAATTTGAGAGATTTTCTTTTTTCAAATTTTTCGATTATTGAAATATCTGAAAAAATTAATTCTGTATTTAATTCAGCGGTTGTGGACACAAGTATTTCTGTTTTAGTAAAGGGTGCCAGTATTAATTCAACATTTTTCACTAAATATAATTTCGATAATGGAGGTTTAATTAAGGAGCATAAACAAAATTTAGATAGATCAGATTATCAAGGGATGCCTTTTAATGTCAATAATATAAAGTCTCTCAAAGCCTTAGAAAAGTTGAGTAAAAATTGTCTTTCATTAGGTGAAATAACTGAAAGTACTCAGGGGATAACTGTATATGCAAAGGTTCAAGGAGAGAAAATAAATTATTTCAACGAGAAAATCATTTCAGAATTTTCAAAACCTTGTTTAAAAGGTAGAAATATAAATAGATATGAATATAATTGGAATGATTTCTACATTGAATACGGTAATTGGTTGTGGTGTCAGAGAGATCCAGTTTTTTTCAAATCTCCAAAGATAGTTTTAAGGCAAACTTCATCAGAAATAGTTGCTACTTACATAGAAGATCCATTTTATTTTATTGATTCTGTTCATTCAATTATTCAGAAAGATTCAAATTTTGAATTAAAGTATATACTAGGGATAATAAATTCAAAACTTGGAAATTACATGTATAAATTAATAATAAATGAATCCGGAAGAGTTTTTCCACAGGTTAGATTAAGTAATCTAAGAAAAATTCCAATAAAAGTTGTTTCCAAAGAAAAACAATCATTATTAATTAGATTAGTAGATAAGGCTTTAACCTATCAAGATACGAATAAGCTTATAAAGGAAATTGATGATTATGTATTTGATTTATATGGAATTGATGATGAAAGATTAATCGATTCTATTTAATAATGGCAAATGAATAAGGGGAAATTTAAAATCAAATACATATAAATGTCAAACTTCATTACAAATAGCCAATCACAAACCTCCTTAAAAAGCAGGTTGGAGAGTTTAATTACAGCAAGTACGGAATTACGGTTTTTGGTAGGCTTCTTTTACTTTTCCGGTTGGCAGGTCATCTATCAGAAGCTTCAGGAAAATCCTGATGTTAAGCTAAGAATCCTGGTTGGTCTTCAAGTAGATAAGTACCTGTCAAGCACCATCGAAATAGCAGCTAAAGAGGCGGGACTAAGCAATGAAGAATACTTTGCCAAATTTATCAAGTCACTTGGATTTGCCTTGAACAATCCGGATTTGGATACGGAGGAGTTTTACCTACAAGTGAGTTTTTTCCTGGAGTTACTAGAGACCGGTCGCATCATCATCAAACAAACCAAAGAACCCAATCATGCCAAGCTCTATCTATTCAGCTTAAAGGAAGAATATCGGCAGTTGATGAATCTGCCGGGTACTTTTATTACCGGAAGTAGCAACCTGACTAAGGCAGGTCTTCATGGGCAGATGGAGTTCAATGTGGAGATTCGTGATTATGGATTTCAAGAAGCTGCAGATTTTTTTGAATCCCTCTGGGAAACGGCCATTCCGATCACCGCTGCGCCTAATGGAGCCAGGCAAATTGTCGAATTCATCCGCAAAAAAACCCAAGTTTCGGAAATCAGCCCTTTTGAAGCCTATGCCTTGATTCTCAAAACCTACATAGACCTTCAAGAAGCTAAGAATGTAAATCCTGCCATAGACAGACTTCTGGAAAGTAACGGCTTTGAAAAGTATGCTTACCAAATCGATGCTGTTAATCAGGCTCTAAAAGTCATTGAAAACTATAATGGGGTGATCATTGCTGATGTGGTAGGTTTGGGAAAATCTGTAATCGCTTCCTTAATCGCCAGCCAAATTGGTCAGCGAGGCTTGATTATATGTCCTCCTGGTTTGATAGGTAATAAACAGGAACAAACAGGATGGTATGAATACAAGAATAAATTTAGATTGTACGATTGGGATATAGAAAGTTCTGGTATGGTGAGGCAGCTAGCGGATGCCATGGATGCAAATGACCATGGCTATGAAGTCATCATTGTAGATGAAGCCCATAAGTTTCGAAATCAGGATACCGAAGACTATGAGGCGCTGTTGGAAATTTGCAGGGGCAAAAAAGTAATCCTGCTTTCCGCCACACCTTTTAATAATTCACCAGCTGATATTTTTGCTCTATTGAAATTGTTTATTGTTCCAGGAGCATCTCCTTTAACCTTGGATTCTGATCTTGAGGCCCGTTTTGCCAATTACAATTATAATTTCAGAAGGCTATCCGATATCATCAAGTACATCAACTCAGGCGATCCAAATAAGCGAAGGCGAATTGAAAAATACTACAAGGATATCTTTGGACAAGAACCACCAATTGAACTTGCCCGTGTGAGAAATCGAGTACAGGAGATTGCCAATGATATCAAAAATGTCATTACTCCGATCACGATCAGGAGAAACCGACTGGATCTAAAAGCAGATTTTGAGTACAAAAAAGAAATAGATAACCTTTCAGAGGTAGAGAATCCTAAAGAACTCTTTTATGAATTGTCCCACGATCAGTTAAATTTCTATAACACGCTGATTTCATCCTATTTCATCGAAGGCGGTCGATTTACAGGTGCGATCTACAAACCTTTTGAATACGAACAGGAATTGAGCAGAGAGGAAGACGAAGACCTCAATGAATCAGACAACAGAACACTGCAACAACAACGTAACTTATATGATTTCATGCGCAGATTGCTGATCAAGCGATTTGAAAGTTCGTTTGGTGCTTTTGATAAAAGTATTCAGCGATTCCTCAGTACCAATCGCATGGTACTGACCTTTGTCGAGCAATCAGGAAGATATGTGTTGGATCGAAAGGTAATTGAGGCAATCTACAATGCCGAGGAAGATGATTTTGTACTGGATGAAATTGAAAGAGCATTGGAGGAGTTTCGGCAAAATGCTGAGTCAGGAAGTAGGACACCAAAACATACTCACATTTATCAAGTCGATGAATTTGAAAGGCAGGATGATTTCATCAGAGACATTAAGAATGATATTAAGCTATTCGAGGAGATAGCTACCACGATTACTCGATTGGATTTGGTCAATAAAGATCCGAAAAGAGAGAAAGTGCTGCTGGAAATTTTGGTAGCTCTCAATCAGAAGGAAAAAGGTAACCCAAAGCGTAAGTTGATTATTTTCTCGGAATATGCAGATACGGTGAGGCACTTGGAGCAATTCTTCACTCAAAGGTTGAATGGTCGGGTGATGATCTGTGATGGAAGTATTTCCAAGAAGTTTGCCTTAGACTTAGATGCTAATTTCAATGCCAAGCATCCAAAACAAGTGGATGATTATGATGTGCTGATTACAACTGATAAGTTGGCAGAGGGTTTTAACCTTAATCGTGCCGGCTTGATTGTCAATTATGACATACCATGGAACCCCACCAAGGTGATCCAGCGTGTCGGAAGGATAAACCGGATGAGTGCCAAGGTTTTTGATAAACTATATATCTATAATTTCTTTCCCACGGAGCAAGGTGCAGAATACGTACGAAGCAGGGAAATTGCCCAGCAGAAGATGTTTTTGATTCATAATGCTCTTGGGGAAGATGCCAAAATTTTTGATCCTGAAGAAGAGCCTTCAGCCAGCGGTTTGTACGAAAAAATCAATTCAGACCCAGAGGCAGATGCAGAGTTGAGCACAGTGACCTCCATCAGAAATGCCTATAACCAAATCAAGGAACAACATCCGGAATTGATTGAGAAAATTTCCCACCTTCCGAATCGTATAAAAACTGCAAAGCTATACCATGAGAATAATGTGCTAGTACTGAAAAGGAAAGGTATGGCGCTTTTCTCCTTGTCAGGTAGATTGGAAAACGGAAAAGTTGAGGTGGATGAAATTCTTTTTGAACAATTGTTGGAAAAAGTCAAGTGTTCGGAAGAAACCGCCAGACAGCATTTAAGTACTCGTTTTTGGCAGGTTTATGATGAAATGAAGGATTTTAAGAAGACTTTCCGAAAGAGCAGATCCAAGTCAGAAATAGACCTAGATGTAAAGGCTTCCAATTCCCTCAAATCGCTACTGAGAGATCATGAAATCCAGATTACGCAGGACTTAAAAGACTTTATTAATACCATTATTACTGACCTAAGAAAGTACAAAACCTTTTCCAAGTTTGGACTACGTCAATTCATCTTGGAATCAAGTAATCCAAGGAAGAAAGACAAAGAAGCAGTACTAGAGGCGGTGAAAATTGTTCGAAGAAAGCGAGGTTCAGATTATTTGGATATTGTGATGGAGCGCACCCAACATTTGGAAGATGCGGTAGTGATAGCGGTGGAGAATATTGGTGGATCTGATGGTACTGATAAATGAGTAAATACTATCCAAAACCCGACTATTTATCAGCTGTGTACAGGTGGAGTTTGCCTTGGAGAGGCAGTTTTTACATGCCCTGTGGTATGATCCTGAAAATGATGTAATTAGGCGTATTGGGATGTTTAAGGAGCAGAGTCCCGATATTTAAGGTGATATTGGAGAGTTGAGAAAAAGCTTTCAAAGAATCTTGAGTTTTTGGTTTTTTACAGTATTTATAATTAAAAGATATGATAAAATTGATTTTAGAAAGATTGATCCATGAAGATGCAGGGAGCCCAAGATTAGCAAATGGAATTGAATTCGAATGCTGATTACCAAAAGCTAAATGACATTGGAAAAACTACAGCGACTGAAGAGTTAAGCAAATTGATAGAATTAGGAGTGTTGACCGCTCCAACTGCCAAAGGACGTGGAGCAAAATATACCCTGAATTAATTGGCCGCTAATTGGCCGAATGGGTCGGTGATTGGCCGCTAATTGACCAAAAGGAGAATCGCATGAGTAAACTAAGCAATAAAATAGAAGCACACGACCGCTCCATTACAGAAGTTTTGGACGATAAAAAGTACACCGTAGATTACTTTCAACGGGAATACAAATGGGAAGAACGCCATATTGAGCAGTTGGTTTCTGACTTTACCTTATCTTTTGTAAATAAATGTAATCTGAATCTACTCACATTACCATTGCAACGCTAAGAAGTCTAAAGAAGGCAAGGTTCGTTATGGAGACGTTGAACTAAAAATGATATTCTACAATATTTACACTAATTATACATGTAACTCAAAAATAATATGAATTGGATTTTTGCAAAACATACGGATTACTTAGATAATCATGGGTTTAAAGACAATGAAATAGTAAAGTTTGGCCGGGACACTGCCAAATCCCTTGTTAGGGAAGCGATTCAAAATTCTTGTGATGCCTTGGATGTCGAGAAGCATTCAACAGTAAAGGTGGTTATCAAGCAAGGGAGGATAAGTAAGGGTCAACTCCTGAATTTTTCACAAATTGAAGATCATATCAAAAACTGTCTACATAAATCAAACGATCCCTCAGAAAATGCAGAAATCCAGAGGCATATTGATGCTTTTGAGAGGGATGGTTACCGTTATATTGAAATTTCAGATTACAATACCACCGGCATGGGTTTAAATGCTTTTGAAGGGTTTACTCAAGGCGTATACAAATCTTCTCAAAAAGTGGCCGGATCTCAGGGCAGTAAAGGTGTTGGAAAAGCCGCCTATTATGCGTCCTCTTATTTGAGAACCATGCTGATTTCAACAAAAAGTGATGAAGGTTTGAGGTTTAGAGGAATTGCCAAACTATCTAACCATAAAGACCCTGAAGATGAAAATGGCAAATTGAATTATAAAGGTTTTTATGGAGACTTGGCTACAAAGGAAGAAGATGAAATCCCCGAGGGTTTTATAAGAACAGAAAATGGAACATCCATATTTATTATTGGCTTGTGGAATTTGGATGACTTGGAGTCTGAAATTATTAAAGAGGTTCTGAGGAATTATTGGTTCGCCATTTATAAGGACCAGCTACATGTCAATGTTAATGATACAGAACTCAGGAGTCATAATTTAGGGGACTTCATCACAACATATTTCACTGATTTTAAAGATTATGTAAGAGGAGGAAATCAGAATCCTAGACCATTTTTTGAAACTGTGGAGAAAGGGAAACAATTTGAAAAGGAAATACGAAACATTGGTACTTGTCACCTTTGGCTGCATCAGGATCCTCTGTTCCAATTAGGCGCAGTTGCTAGATTTAGAAAAACCAAAATGTTAATCTATAAAGAAAAAAATCTCGATATGGGCTATGCAGGGGTGTTTTTATGTGATAATGAGGAGGGAAATATTTTTCTTAAGGAAATTGAAAATGAGGCACATGATATTTGGAATGAAAAGGAGAATCCCTTGTATACAACAAGAGCTAGGGTAACCTTACAGGAAATCAAAGAATTCATTTTACAAAAATATAAGGAGTTTGCTGGCTTGAATGATTCAACGGCCTTTACAATTGATACGATCGATGATCTTTTTAATTTCTCAAGCTCCAAAGGTCAATCAATCAATAAAAAGGCTCCTATAAAACGCCCTCAACCTCTTCCCGGTGAAGAAACCAAGGAGAGGATAATTGATAAAGCTATTTTTAAAGCATTTAATGAAAATGGGAATATTTATTACCGTTTGACTTTATTTAGTAGCGTTTCTAAAAAGGGGCAAAAATTTAAAGTTTCTATGGGTACTGATTCCAGTAAAGAAGAGGTAAAAATACTAGAATCCGGTAAAGGTATACCTGCGGGGAGTTTCATTACCCTAGATATTCAAAAAGGAGAAAATGTAATTGATAAAATTAGATTAGACTCTCCTTTTTTGGTTGCTCCCTCTATCATTTCTGTCTCAAATTAATAATTATGAAACAGTCCTTCAGTTTTCCTTATAATGTTAAATTAATGCCTTGTGATTTGAAGGAATTGGATCCAACTGAGGATTCCTTCAGATATAAAGTTGATCTTCCAACAAGAATTTCAGTAGATTCAGTTTTAAGGGAATGTTTTCCCAAGTGTTCTTTAATCGCGGAGCTCAATTGTTCGGCTACAATTTACCGTAGTCTTATTGAAGGAGACGGCGTTGAAGAGTTAGTTATTGATATTCCAAAAAATAAAGTGATTGAAAATTTCACTTTGGACGTCCTGCTTGTTGTTAAAGAAAGTTTTCTTTGGGATGACCAAAATCTAGAAAAAGGAATGCCTGTCGCTCACTTGGGCTCATTTAAAATTGATTTACAAACAAGAGCCCAGGGGTTAATTTCTTTTGTTGAGCATGACAAGGATGAGTTCAAAAACTTATTTAATGATAATATGATTCAGGTTCTAATTCCCAAAAATCAATTTAAATGGTTATTATTAAAATCAAAAGATCCTTTGGTCAAAAACCTAATGAATGCGCAGTTTGCACAGTTAGCTTTAATTGAAGGTTGCCAATTGATGCAATCAGAGACATATGACCATCTCTTATGGCAGCAAGAATTAAAATCAAAATGGAGGTCTTACTCGGACCAAGAAAAAGATTATCCTGAAAGCGATGAAATATCGGGGTTCGTGAACCATATTTTGGTAAACCCCACCAAAAGCCTTTTTGAATTTTTGATTCACTCTGATAACAATAAAGAAGATGAGTAAAGTATTGACTGTGCAAGGATTAACTGAACTTAGAAGAGAGTTTAGGGAATCAGGAGATAAACTTTTTTTAAGTAAATATATAAATGATGAATTTGATATTTCAAAACTGCAATTGCTTGATGCTCCGGATTACCCAAGCATATCAGACAATGTCGTTGGTAAGTTTTATGAAGCTTTCAGCATTGATCCAAAAAATGAGTTCAAGCTAGCTAAGATATTACATGAAGGGCTACCGCTCAGTCGAGTCCAAGCTGCAAACAATTTATTTTGGGTTTATCTGAATCTTACACTTTTTTTTCAGTACATCAAAAAAAAGTGGATTAAACAAAAAGAAGATGTGCAAGAGCTTGTTGAGGCTGACATAGAGAAGTTTTTTCTTGCATTAGAACCATCTCAAAACAGCTTGATAAAATCACCTGTAGCAGGCTTGTGGTGGGCAATAGAAATGACCAAAGATGAATCATTAATTGATCCTTATTTTTATTCCGAGATTTTTTTAAGTGAAAGGAATCTTAGAAATAAAACGATTGGAGTTTATCAATTCACCAGAGATAAAAAAACGCTTTTTGCAACCCTTAATTTTTATAATACATACAAAGATGCCGAATATAATGGGAATAGAATTGGTTCAGAAGCCATTGCACAGCAAATGAGTAAAACTCTTAATCAAATTGGGGGTCTTACAATGTTAAGTTTTTTAACCCAATCAGAAATCGAACAAAAACTAGAGGATAATAAAGACTTAATTATAGAGAGGGCTAGACAAGTTCAATTGAGAAAGGTTGATTCAAGAGAAAAAATGAAAATTGAAAGTTCACAAGAACAAATTATTTCACATTATTTTGGACTAAACAAAGAAACTAGGAAGTATCAAATCCTTGAAAAGTTTTCTGAGGCATGGGATTTCTGTGTAGGGTTTGATATCAATTCCGAAAACGAATATTTCATTCATGTTTATAAGGAGGGGAAGATTAAGCAAACATCATTTGAAAAGTTAAAGTCATATCAAAGTTCCAATAGATTAATAAGAAAGTCTGCATTAAGTAATGGTTCAAACTCGAAATTGACCTTAGTCGATTTTTTTGTGATAAAATCTCCGGTCTTAATAGCTTTGGTTTACACAATAAATGGGGAGAATTACGTCAAAGTAGTTGATCAAGATACTGAAATCTTAAGAAAAGACAATTCTGACTTATCACAAGAGGGTAGAAAAGTTATTTATGACGAAAATTTCATTGATTTGAAATCTTATTTAATACCATATTCATTTAAAGTTGATTTAACAAGATTGATACGAGGAGCTCAGGCAAATGGGGTATCATTCTTAAAAAACAATTATAGGAAAGAGATCTCAATCATTAACAAATTTATTCCTAAGGAGTAGGTGAAATCGATTCAAAAACCTTGTAGCATAATTGTTTTAGTTAGATATCATTAACTCTTTGGTTAAAACCCTGTCAAAAAAGATTTTATAATAAATTTTCAATCTCTGTGTAATTATAGTCGGAACATGATAAAAATTTGTTTTTAAAAAGCAGCCTTGCAAGATTGTAGCAGGTCTGATCATGAAAATGAGGAGTTGAAGCTTATGGAAATGTTTAGAAAATGAATACTTTAGGTATTGAAGGTGATATTGGAATCGTAGCTTTATTCTTATGTAATGAAGAAAAAGAAGTTTAAAATATGGTTGAGTTCCACGGATTTATCTGACCGAGATTTTGGCCAGATCATCTCTATATTACCTTCCTATGAAGTCATTTTTAATCTACAGCTCATCAAAGATGCAGGTTCTAGTTTTAGTTTGGAAGATCATCTAAAAAAACTTGAAGAATGCCAGTTGTTTTTGGGTTTGATTAACCCAAAAATGAGTGAGAATATCTCTGGTGTGGAAAATATACCGCTGAGAGAAATTGAGCGTGCAAGGGAATTAGAAATCCCTTATTGGTATGTAGTGCATCGAGATGTCACTTTCACCAGGCATTTGCTGAATGATTTGGTTTTGAAGGGAGGAGTAGTACAATCAACTAACAAGAATGTTTTTGATATCCGAACGATTGATATTTATGATGAAATAAGAAGTAAAAGTATTGGAAAAGAGAATCATCAAAAGTTGACAGATTTTTTCCGGCTTTCAACTTTTTTGGATGAAATAAATAAGAGTCTATTAGATGGTAAAAAGTCAAAAAAAGTTCAGAAATTGATGCTGGCCTCAACAGTGTATGGTTTTGAAGATCAACTCTCGAAAATTATCATGGACCTTGGGCAGCATAATTTTGACATTCTGAATTCTTTTTATGGAAGTCTTAAAGTTAACCCTAAGCTTTCTAATTTAGAGAATTGTGTTAATTCTGTCAAGGAAGCTGATATATTTCTTGGAATTGTTCGATCTTATTATGGGACAGGAAATATCAGAAATAAGGATGCTGTTGATGTAGAGGATAAGAATATCACTTTTGAAGAAATCAGAAAAGCCATAGATCTTGAAAAACAACGGTGGTTTTATGTGCATCGGGATGTTGATTTTTGTTGGAAAGTCCTAGAGCACATTGAAGTGAAGGCAACCTTTGAAGAAAAGCAGAAAGGAAAAACCACAAATAAAAATACACTTAGACCCAATGCTTTCATCTATCCAAAAACAATTGAGCTTTACAATTTTGTGATAAAAGATCATGAAACTAATGTAGCATTGAGAAATGGTAATTGGGCACAAGAGTTTCTGGTAATGTCGGAAGCTCTAAGGTATATACAAACTCAATTAAAAGACTTGGAATTTATTGAATCACTTACAAACGGTGGGAGAAATGGAAGATAGTTTTATAATAAAGAATCTATTGGAGCAACCTGAGGGGCAGCGACTTGAATTAAAGGCAGCTATCGATTACGATTCAATCGCTAAAGTAATCACTTCGTTTATTAATACAAGAGGGGGCGATCTGATAATTGGAGTCAATGAAGACAAGTCAGTTTCTGATATAGAAATTGATGACACTACCAAAAATAGAATAAATAAATTCTTAATTAAAGAGATCAAGCCAATTGCTCCCATTTTCGTGAATATTTTTCCTTACAAGAAAAAGAATGTGCTGTTAATCTCCGTTTGGGAGGGTTCTAACAAGCCGTATCATTTTAATAATACAATTTATGTAAGGCAGGGTTCTCAAACACGAACAAGCTCAGGGAAATCAATTTCTGCACTCTTGGACCAACAGGTCGAATCAGAGCAGAGATGGGAGCGGCAGGCCGTATTGGGAGCTAGCCTTGATGATTTAGATTTGAGTGAAATTGAAAATTCAATCAAGGCTTACAAAAATTATAGTTCCAATGATAATTTCACTTCTCCAGAACAATTTTTGATAAGCCGTGGCTTAATTGTCAATGGCAATATTACCAACGCTTGTATGGTATTGTTTGGCAAAAATCCTACCCAATTTATTCCGCAATCAATTATCAAATTAGTGGTTCATCCTGGTTCAAAATCTGGTGATAGCTTTAAGGAGAATAAAATTTATAAAAGCAACCTATTCAAAAATGTAAGGGAGATTTTATCGGATTTAGAAACCCATATTGGTAAAGAAAATGTAATTGGAGGTGCTCTTAGGAAAGAAAAAAAGCTGTACCCTGAAAAAGCATTAAGAGAAGGTTTGTTGAATGCAATTGTACACAGAGAGTATGGTGCTAGCCAATCTTTTTTAGCCATAGAGTTATTTTCAGACAGATTGGTTATAAGCAACTATGGAGGGCTTCAAAATAATATGACTGTCAGTGATTTAAAATCAGATCACAATTCCATACTTCGAAACCCTGAAATTGCACAAATGTGTTTTTATAACCGCTTAATCGAAATGCTGGGAACGGGGACACTCCGTATGATTAGAAATTGCAAAGAGGAAGGTTTCAAGATTCCTAGATGGAAGAATACGAACAACATTTTAGAGTTGACTTTTCCGGATGTTAAACATCAATATGAGGGAATAACTGAGGGAATAACTGAGGGAATAACTGAGGTTATTGATGAGGTTATTGATGAGGGAATAAGTGAGGGATTAATCGAGGGAATAACCGAGGGAGTAAAGGAATCAATGATTCAAATAGTTTCATTGATTTTGACTGAAAAAAGCCTTAGAGCTTCTGAAATCGCTGAGAAGCTGGACAAGTCTTATAAAACATTAGAACGTCATATTTCACTGCTAAAACAGCTTGGAGTTATTGAGTATATAGGTTCAAAGAGAGCCGGAGGTTACAAAGTATCAGAGACATTTTTGACAAAAATAGGTGGGTAGAATCTACAGAAAAATAGAAGCTATCCAGGATATCTTTACCCATCTTAATCTGATCGAGGTGGATAGGGTCACCCATGCTGCGCTGTTACTGTTTGGCAAAGCTCCTCAGCGGTTTTTTATCAGCTCCGAAGTTCGCTGTGCCCATTTTCATGGAACCATTGTCGAGAAACCGATTCCTTCTTACAAGGTGTTCAAAGGAGATGTCTTTGAATTGGTCGATCAGGCTGAGGATTTTGTACTGTCCAAACTGGATTATTCCATAGGGACTCGAACGGAAGGTGCTTCCATTCCCGGGAAGTATGAGATTCCGAGAGAGACCATCTTGGAAGCCATTGTCAATGCCATTGCCCATCGGGATTATACCGAGAATGGGAGCGTGCAGGTAATGGTCTTCAAGGACCGGATAGAAGTACTCAATCCTGGTACCTTGCCGCTAGGATGGTCACCTGAAAAGCTGAAGCGACCCCATGCTTCTGTGCCATTCAATCCGCTATTGGCCGAACCGATGTATCTGAAAGGATACATCGAGCGATTGGGAACCGGGACTGCAGATATGGTAAGAATTGCAAAAGAGAATAAGTTGCAGGAGCCGGTCTTTGAGCAATTGGAGGATTTCAAAACCATCCTCTACCGACCAAGTACCGACCAAGCTCTTCGGGACTATTTGCATCTTTCTGTTGAAATTAAAAATCTGCTGAAGGTATTCGAAGGAGAAATGAGTAGGCAAGATATCCAAGCAATCCTTGGATTGAAACATGCTGGTAATTTCCGCGAAAACTACTTAGAACCCGCATTTGAGGATGCTTTGATTCTCATGAAGTATCCGGAAAATCCCAACCATCCCAGTCAAAAATACAGCTTGTCTAATAAGGGGCATCTGTATCGGCAACAGCTAGTAGAAGGACTGCATGAGGGAGTAAGTGAGGGAGTAAAGGTGATTATTGAGGGAGTAAATGAGGGAGTAAAAGCAGAGTTGGAGTTCCTTTACCTTACGATTTCAGAAAGTCCCGGTAAGAAAGCCAATGAATTGAAAGTACAAATCGATAAGAGCAAAGCGACCACCGAGCGACACCTTAAATTATTAAAAGAACTGGGTTTGATAGAGTATAGAGGAGCTCCAAAGACAGGCGGGTATTTTGTGAAGGATTGATGTTTTTTGAAAGTCTGAACGGAAGAGGGAGTTCTAGTAATAACTGGAAGTGTCCTTTGGGCTAAAATGCAAGCTTGCAAATGACTGATTGGTATTAAAAGATTAAAGATATTTGTAGCCTCAGTTTGATTCAAACTTGGGTTTGAATTTTCTTTTGAAGTTTATCCAAAGATGGGGATAGAGAAAGAATAAGCTACTGATTTAAGAGGCAGCCGAAAAATTACTAAAAAAAAATAAAGCATTATGGAAGAGGATTTCTTGGGCTTGGAACAGTCCATTTACGATGAAATGAAGCAAGTACGTGAAGATGACGAGCTTCTTCAAAGGTGTGTCAATGAATCTGTTGATGCCCTATTAAACCAAACTCCGGCACCGGGTCAGATGAACAAGCCCATCTGTCTATTGGGGAAGATTCAGTCCGGGAAGACAAGGGCATTTATAGGAGTAATGGCCAAAGCATTTGACATGGGGGTAAATACGATTATCGTCTTGACCAAAAATTCCACAATCCTGGGTAAACAAACTACTAGGAGAATTGCCAATGAGTTTCATCAATTGGAGTCCGGAAGGTCAATTTTGGTTGAATACATCACTGAGATCGATGATCAGGTGATTTTGGGAGAGGCCCAGCTTCTCCAAAAGAGGGTAATAGTGGGGATTAAGCACTATACTAACATTCAAAAAATCATCAACTATGCTATTCATACCAACCCTGGAATTGCAGCACAAAAGGTACTCATTATTGATGACGAAGCAGATGTAAGTGCAGTGGGCTATCGCAGAGTGATAGAAAACGTCCCATTCGAAGGTCTTCCTGAAGAAGAGCAAAATGAGATAATTGCACGTTTGGAAGGTGGGGAGGTGCCGGCTGCTGTCCGAAAAGAACGGAAAGAACTATTGATGGTCGCTGAAAAAATTAATCAATTACGATTGGGAATTCCCGATCATAGCTATTTTCAAGTGACTGCTACACCCGCCTCTATTTTTTTGCAGCCAGAGACCATCCTAATCCAGCAGTACAATAATGACTATACGATTGAGAACAGTGCGAAGGCTCCCTTGCTATCTGATAAAACTGTGATTTTACCCATTCACCCAAATTATGTTGGGGGAGAATATTTCTTTGGACAATCCTCCGACTCTCACAGTATGGCCCAGTTTGCTTACAGAAATGTGACCAAGGAGGAGTTGAGGATTATGGGGAGAAGGGATCAGCGACATATCAACAATATTTTCAGAAGTGAAAATTTTCAATCCTTAACCGAATTTGTAGATAACCTGGTATTGGCGATTGCCTCCTACACTGCCTGCATTGTGGTTGCAAATGATAACTATGCGGCACACTTTCGAATAGATCCTATCAGGGTTTTGAATGCGATCAAAAATACCCTCGGTGGGTTTTGTGCCATGATTCATACCTCAACTCAGATTGAAATTCATGAATATCAAACCGAATTGGTAGAAAGTTATATTGCCATTTGTAAAAATGTTATCACGAATAATCCTGATAATCTGAAGGAAAGGCTGAAAAGTAGAATCCAGAATTACTTTAATCATTCTATTTTGCCTTCATTTGAAATCTTTAAGCAGAAAGAGGAATGGGCTACCTCGCTGATAAAAAATCTTGATCGGGTTAAATTTGATTTTATTTTTCAGTGCTTTGGAGAGGTCCTTAAGTCTGACCATGTACGGGTATTCAAAATCAACTCTGATGCACAAATTGAAGCTAGGGTAGATCCAGGATCGGGCGAGCTCAGGAGAGAAGTATTGGCCAATATTTACATTGGAGGACAATCCTTGGATAGAGGAATCACCATTCAGGGTCTTCTTGGATTTTTTTATGGGAGAGAGCCCAAGATTGCTCAGTTGGATACTACGCTACAGCATGCACGACTGTATGGAGCCAGACCTGTCGAAGATTTGGTGTTTACCCGATTGTACTGTACTGATACAGTCCAAAATCGATTGACCGAAATCACAGAAATCGATGAGGTGCTTCGACAATCCATCATTAACAATGATGGTGATAATAGATTTGCAGCTATAGAATTGGGAGCCAATGGACAAGTAAGACCCACCAATCCTGATCGGATTATGATTTCTGATTGTATCAATTTGAAATCTCATAAGCGGTTCTTGCCGGTGTCATTCAATACCCGTGAAGGAAATGCCTGTGAAAGACCCATGCAAAAGATCGATGAGGTGATTTTGGCGCAAGTCAACCGTATTCCGGGCTACGAAAACCATGATGCCTTTTTCATTACTTGGTCTGAATTTGAACGGATATTCAAGGCCTTCATGGACGGAATGATGGATCTAGACCGCTGGGAAGTGAAACCTTTAGATAGACATTGGGACTTAGATCAATTAAAGACTTTTTATTCCATTATTCGGAGTTCTTATTTCCGGGGGGATGATCGGATCATTCTTTTGGTTAAGAGAAACAGGACTATTCGTAGAATAAAAATAGATGGTCGATATCAGGACTCCCCTGAAACCTCGCAATCTGATACTAGACAGATGAAGGAAATCATGCAAAGATTCAATCTTCCCGGGCTGTTCTTATTTGAGCAGGAGGGTCAGATCGACGAGCAGGAAGGAATAAACTATGGCTGGAAGGGTCAGCGGTTTTATTGGCCCTTGTTGATGCTTCCAAACCTACAGCGAAATATTTTGATCAGTTTGGATGCTATCAAAAAGGGAAGAGTACTGGAAGAGGTGAATTGATTTTCTGAAGTGTGTAAGGCTCTTATGTATGAAGTTTCAATTGAGATTAAATCCTGTACAAACTCTAATTTCTAAAAATTGAGTAGAATTTACTAAATCTGAAAAAATTATCTTGGGTTACTACGATCTTTTACCTGAATTGGAGCATGAGCACGGGGAAATCTTCAAGCCCGGACTTGAGTCTATAATGCTTTATCATAGTGATGAGAAAGTTTGGATTACATTGGTGTTTTCTCCTGATTCGGGTATAAAGTCGGAAGAGATTGACTTGGCTTTTGTTAATAGTGCAAATGAAATGATGTTTAAAGTTGCCTTTGATTTGGAGGCAAATGCCAGGCAGTTTTTGAATTTGGATAAGATAAGCTTGTTAATGGTGCTCTCTGAAGTGATTACGGAGGAGGGGTCGGATATATTATTGAAAGATGAGCAATAGTTTCAATCTATGGTTTGTATCCTTCTGTTCAGTTTGCTTCTATAAACTTGGCCGAAAGCTGAAGTATTTACAATAAGTTCATAAAGTCAACTTATTTTTGATCTTATCGCCCACAAATTAGACCCTCAAAAGCAATGACCTTCTTTCCTTTCCATCTAATCAGCAGCAATGCTGTCATCCAATCAGGTACTGATCGTATTTTGATCGATACCGGTGCTTATAAGACCATTCATTCCCAAGGAATGCTTTCCGTTTATGATCATGGCATCTTGCAGACACCTGTTTATGAATTTCAGAATGGCTTTGCAGGACACCTTTTTTCTTGTGTTTTGAAAATCTGTTCTCTCAGTTGACCGCCTTATTATCCATGTGTAATGGACCTGTATCATTGGATATGATTTGTTTAATCGTTTCAAGGGTTTTCTCGATATTCAAGGGATTATACTTCAGGTTTGGTAGTTCCAAAGCTAAATCTCTCAATAATTGCAAGCTTGCAATTACTAAGAGCAGTATGGGATGGCCTTATCTTTGAATTTCTTAAAATTAATTTTACCATGTCAATTACCTTCATTCATACCGCAGACTGGCAGATTGGAAAACCTTTCGCCTCGCTCACTGACGAGACCAAGCGCGCCAGACTTTCCGGTGCTCGGCTCACTGCCATCGCACAGCTCGCCACTTGTGTCACCGCACATCAGGCTGCTTTTGTGCTGGTAGCCGGAGATCTTTGGGATTCTATCACCCCCACCAAGGCCCTTGTCTCGGAGACGCTCCATGCCATCGGCCAGATCCCCGTGCCTGTCTATGTGATTCCCGGTAACCATGACCATGGTGCTATGGGAAGTATCTGGCATCAGCCTTTTTTTCTCAAAGAAAAAGAAGCCCTCTCGCCCAACCTCCAAGTACTTCTTGCCGCTGAGCCACTTGAATTGGAACAGGTGGTACTGCTTCCCTGTCCACTCCTTAGAAAACACGAAAGTACAGATCTCAGCCAATGGCTGCGTGATCCGGAGTGCTACCACAACTTGGGAAACAAACCTCGAATTGTGCTTGCACATGGCTCTGTGTCTACCTTTGGTTCGGAGCGGTTTGAGGATGATGAAGAACTGGGCTCCAGTTCGGCAAATCTCCTAGACCTGACCCGATTGCCAATGGATGAGTTGGATTATGTAGCTCTGGGAGACTGGCATGGGACTAAGCAGATCGATGCGAAATCCTGGTATGCAGGCACACCCGAGCCTGATCGATTTCCAAAGGGAGAGGCGCATGATCAGGGAAATATGCTTCTTGTCAGGGCTGAAAGAGGCAAAACACCGGAAGTAAATGTACTGAAAACAACATCAATATCCTGGCAGAGGCAATCCTTTCATTTTGCAGGAGATACTTCTTTTGATGCATTTGAAAACGCTATGGAAACATGGCTGGGAAAGCGAGTCAACCAAGATCTCCTGCAGCTCAGCTTGAGAGGAAGTCTGGGGTTGGAGGCCTTGGATCAGTTACTTACCAGGCTGGAGGTCTACGAATCTCGACTGATCAGAATCAAACTTGATAATCAGGTGCTCCCTGATCCCACCGCCGAGGAACTGGACAGTCTGGGGCAGAGCAGGCAAAACCCCCTCCTCGCCCGTGTAGCTGCACAGCTGAATATCCTGATCCAACAGGGAGGAGAGGAAGCCTTCATCGCTAGAGAAGCCTTGAAGCAATTGTACATCACCAACAAAGCCATTTAAACCATGATTATTCGTTCTGTAAAAGTCAAAAACTTCAAAAAGCACAGGGAACTTGAGTTAAACCTCGACGAAAAGCTGAACCTGATCGGTGGTCCAAATGAAGCGGGGAAAAGTACCATTGCCGAAGCGATACATGCGGGGCTATTTTTCAAACATTCCGGAAATTCCCTGCAGCTGAGGGAGTTTCAATCCCTCCATACCCAAGACGGCCCCAGTGTTGAATTGCAATTTGAGGCAGAAGGCAAGATTTATACCCTGAGAAAGTCCTTTTTGAGAGGTGCGGGCTGTACACTTTCTTCCCCTACCATGGCTACACTTTCGGGAGATAAGGCAGAAGAGATGCTTGGCCAGCTTCTCTCCTCCCAAGCAAATGAATCCACTCACAGTCAAGCAAAAGGAGAATGGGCACATCTTTGGGTTTGGCAGGGATCAGCTGGAAATAACCCAACCGGTGCTATGGCAGCACAGCAGGGAAAGATGCTGCAGCAACTGCAGGAGGCCGGGGTGATGGTGGCTCTAGCCTCTGAGAAAGATCAGAAGCTAGCCGCTGAATTCTCCACCAAAAACCTTGGCATTTTTGTAAAAGGGGGGAAATATAAGGCGGGATCTAATATCCTTATGGCGTTAGAGCAGGTGCAGAAAAATGAAAACAAACTCAAGGAAATCACCGAGCTGATTGCAGCAAGAGAAGGAGATGCTCAAAAATATGCTTCGGATTCCTCCAAGCTGGAGCAGCTGAAAGAGGATCTGAAAGAAATTGCCCTGGAGCGAGACCAGATCAGTGAAAAATTACTACGGCTCAATACGTTGGAAGGCTCTCTCCAAAAAAAGCAGGAAGACCTAATCAAAATCACAGAACAGGAAGAACTACTCCATCAAAAAATCAAAGAAATTGAGGATCAGACACAGATGGTGGCTGACTTGGAAAAAAAGTCAAATCCTCTCAAGTTGGCCTTGGATGATGAGGAAATCCTCTTGGAGAACTTGAAGGATCAGCTGGCAAAAGAGAAAGAGAGAATCAAAGTGCAGGAATCCGAAGCCCAAAAAGCGAGGGTTGCGGGAGAATTTGTGGATCTCCTTCTGGCTGTTGAACAGGCTGCCAAGGACATGGAATCCCTGCACGATAGGCTGTTGAAAATCAAAGGGCTGGAGGCAGAGAAATCTGAATTTCTTCAAGCCTTAGGCCAATTTCCGCAAATTTCCAGAAAAGAACTGGACCAGTGGACTAAGTTGGAAGGGGCTTGTGCTACAAAAAAAGGAATACTCGAATCTATCGCCACAGAGGTAGAAGTACTTTCTGGCGAGCTACAGGTTTCGATTGATGGGGAAGTGTTACAGGGGAAAAGGCTACTCACTGATGAATCTGTCTTAGACTTGGGGGGCAAGAGCTTGGTTAAGATCATGCCCGGAGGAGGGAAAGGATTACAGACAGCTACGTTGGAATATCGACAAGCGGAGCAGGCCTTGGAGGAATTTCAACGGATATTAGGTTTTCAGGAAAAGGATAAGGCTGAGCAAGTCACGATGCAGCGTGAATTGCTGGCCATCAAAATCCAAACTGCAGAAGACAAGCTTTCAGCCTTAGAGAAGTATGATGAGATAGAATCTAAGTGGCAGCAGTCCAAGTCCTTCCTGACTCAATTAGAAAATAGAAAAAACGGGATGCTACAAGTGGATCCTAATTTGGGACATTTGTTAGGAGAAGATATTTCCACCAAAGCACGAGAATTGAAACTACTCCACGGTCAGCAATACAACGATCTGCAGCAGAAAAGGAATGACATCAGCAGCAGGGAGGAGCTCATCGATAAGAAAGAACAAGAAAAGCAGGCCAAGTTTGGGAAATGGTCAGATCTCAACAGCCAGACCAGCCAGGAAAAGACCAAACTGAAACTCCTACAGGAGCAGTCAGGTAACTTGGAAGCAGGATTGAAAGATATCCAAGATCGGAAATCAGACTTGTTAAATAATTGCAATGCCCTGCAGACAGAGGTAGAGGCCTTGGAACCAGCTTCCCTGAAAATCAAAGATGAAAGAACCCAACGGGCATTGATTACAAAAACTGAGGATAATAGAAGCCTGGAGCTGACTCTGGCAGGATTAAAAGGTCAGTTGAACCAAAATGGAGATCGGGACATATATGAACAGGAGCAAGCCGAGTTTGCCCAGTTGGCCATACATAAGAGTAGGTATGAGGGACTCAAAAAAGAAGCAGAGGCTATCAAGCTTCTGGACGAACTGTTCAAGAACGAAAAAGACGAATTGACCAAGAATTATGCACAGCCATTTGCTCAAAAGGTAAGGACTTACCTGTCTTTTGTCTTTGGTCAAGATCTCGAGGTCAACCTGACGTCTAACCAAAATGGGGATTTTACCGGCATGGAGCTGTCTAGAGGTAGTTTAAAAGACTTAGGATTATTGGACTTTGAGAAGCTAAGCGGAGGAACCAGAGAGCAGGTAGCTGCTGCGGTGCGTTTGGCAATGGCCGAGATCCTGGCACCCGCCTACGGAGGCAAGTTACCTATTGTTTTCGATGATGCCTTTGCCTACTCTGATGCAGAGCGATTGAACTCCTTACAGAACATGCTTTACAGAGCCTCGGAAAATGGATTACAGATTATTTTGTTTAGCTGCAACCCCAGGGATTATGCCTCATTGGGAGCTAAGGAGATCACGCTTAGTTGAGTAGGTGACGATAACATCAGCGATTATTCTACATTTTTAACTTTTGAGAAAACTGACCTTAATTCACCTATTGTCTCGTTTGGATATGATTAAAATCAAACGATAAGTGGAATTAAAGGACAGATATATTTTTTCTGTGACAACCTTTGTCACAATTCGCCCATAAGTGAGGCATTGCTTTGGGGATTTGTTTTTAGCTTTTACTTTTGTCATCCCTTCCGGCGGCAGAAGTTTGCCGGGAGGAAGATGCAAGGTTGACAAATTTTTTATGCTTTGTCTGGGTCCCTTTTGGGTTATATCGTATTCGCTTTCTTTCACAATTCAATCCACCCTATCATGAACATCTACCTGATTTCTGACGATGCCTCTGCAGTATTGATGCAGCCTCTAGTGGCTTACATCCAGCCTTTTTTTTCCACCTCTGTCCGATTCCACATCAGGCCATATACCGGAGAGCTGAAGTCCTATTGGACTTGGGAGGAGCTTTTTGCCGTAGGACACAGGGAGAAGGTTGGCAGTTTACTCCCTCCTGGGGAGCATTATTTTTTCTTTCTTTTCCATGGATCCAATGAATTCAATTGGTTTGGAAGCTTGAATCCTGAGGAACCCAATGTTGGTTTTTTGCAGAGTAGGGGCTGGGAAAATTTTGGTTTCAGCGATCCCGTTTATCCCCTTGCCTATCACCTGATGACCCTGGTGACGGCGATGAAGTTTTTTGGGAGGGACCACAATTTGGACTTTTACCACGAAGTCAGCAGGGGCTGTATGTTTGACTTTACAGAAGTAAGGGCGGAGGTCCGCTTCAAATTGCAGTCGGCACATGTCTGCCCCGAATGCCTGTCCAAGATTGCCGGGAATACTTCTGATAGGTTGGCTACCATGGACTATGTGCAGCGGCTTTTGTCCCTGTTCAGGTCGGTGCGGGACTACATGTTTCCCATCGACTTACAGGAGTATTTTGGGGAGTTGGATTACAGGCTTGTGATAGAGCAGGACGCTGCTTTGGTCTTGCTGGTGGAAAATCACAAGATCACTTTGCCGATTTCCAACGGGAAAGAGAAGGCATTGTTTATCACCCTGCTCAAGCATGAAAACGGCCTGACCTACAAGGATTTTGAGCGGGATTCAGTCCTAAAGGAGTTTTTGCTGGTGTACTACAATTACTTTGTGAATCAGGGCTCATTTGACAGTCTGTACCGACAGGCGAAGCAGCAGATTGAGGATCGGACTTTTAGGAAGCAACTGGAACCACTGATCAGTCGCATGAGAAAAAAACTTCAGGAAACACTGGCAGCCTATCCCCATATCTCGGAGGCACTTTCTATACATTCAAGGCAAGGGACACTGCTGGTACCCCTGCAGCGTAAGCGGCTGAATGATAATTTGAATAAGTCCCAGTTGAGGGTAGGGTAAGTAAGGGATTTTGTTGGAAATAGAAGATAATAGGAATTAGGGAAGTTGAAATGTGGATTTCCAAAAAACTGTCAAATAATAACCTTATCAGAGGCAAGTAACTCATGACTTCTGATGAAGATAAAGTGCCATGGATAATCGATCTTCCATATCATTTACTTGATTTGGAAAAAAGAGTATTTAGGCTTTTCGTTTACATATAGCAGTATTTGTTAGGTTGTCATAGTTGTTGGCTTTATTTTAATTGACTAATAAAAATAAGATAGGTGTTTTATTTGAGTAGTAGAGAGTCCTTGTCTAATTCTTAGTTTAGTAAAACCACGTTTTCCTTTTGTTCTAATAGCATAAAACACATGATGCATATACATCTCATTTCTGACCGTCCTTCTCTTTCTTTTTCCCGGGGGTTGATTGAATACATAAAACCCTATTTGGGAGGAATTTCAGAATTTCATCTGCATGAATGGGAAGGCGATGCCCAACTGTATTGGACATGGGAAGAATTGTTTTTTGCCGGAAAAACATATAAGGATTACATTGAATTTTTGGGAAAGTCTTCTCAAGAAAATTATTTTATTTTCCTTTTTGAAGGATTTAATGAATTCAATTGGTTTGCTGCCCATGATCCTGAAGAGCTCAATGTGGGGTTTATTCAGTGTTCAGGCTGGGGGCAGGTAGATTTTGCACGTCCGGTTTTTCCTGTTTCGTATCACTTGGGAGCGATGCTTATTATTATGAAATTCTTTGGTAATGAAGAACCAATTGACTTCTATCATCCAATAAGTCGGGGCTGTTTGTTTGATTTTACCCAAAATAAAGAGGAGGTGAGATTTAAATTTCAGTCAGCCCATATCTGTGAATCCTGTATTTCCAAAATCTCAGAAAGGGCCACAAATAAAGCTGAAGCCATTGAATTGATCAGCGCTGTAGTGTCACTCTTTCGTTCAGTGAAAGAGAATCTGTTTCCCATCGACTTACAGGATTATTTTGGGGAGTTGGATTACCGGCTTGTGATAGGGCAGGACGCAGCTTTGGTCTTGCAGGTGGATAAGCACAAGATCACATTACCGATTTCCAATGGGAAAGAGAAGGCATTGTTTATCACCCTGCTCAAGCATGAAAACGGACTGGCCTACAAGGATTTTGAGCGGGATTCGGTCCTGAGGGAGTTTTTGCTGCTGTACTACAATTTTTTTGTCAATAAGGGATCATTTGAAAGCCTGTACCGACAGAAGAAGCAGCAGATTGAGGATCGGACTTTTAGGAATCAACTGCAACCACTGATCAGTCGAATGAGAAAAAAACTTCAGGAAACACTGGCAGCCTATCCCCATATTTCGGAGGCACTTTCTATACATTACCGGCAAGGGAAGCTGCTGATACCCTTGCAGCGTAAGCGACTGGATGACAATTTGAATAAGTCGCAGTTGTAAGTAAGATAATTGCAAGCTTGCACTTTCAAGAAGCTCATGAGACTGTTTCCTACTTTTGTATTGTCTTACTAATCCAAACAAATTATGAAAACATACAGAGTCAAGATGATACCAAAAAAAGGAGGGTCCATTATTTATGTCCTGATGCAGGCCCAGGTTGGCGGAGTACTTTACAGTATAGCGGAGGCGGCCTATCCCGGATTTAAAGTCCTTCAAGTAGAGGAAGCCAAGTAACCATCTCAGGTTTCTATTGGGTTTACACTCAAAAACCCAAAAGACAGTTGTACAGAAAAATGTTTTTTTTAAATCCTGGGTCAGCCTTTTTTAGCCTTCTCACTTTTGTGAAGATTCAGATTGTTAGGCCACATTCAGAATGGGTATCAATACCCAAACTGAAATTTTACGCGGGTCATGAGAAGGCAAAATTAAGCCCCAAGGAAATCTGTTGATTACCTTGGGGCTTTCTCATTTATTTCCTCCTTACTGCCGATGGCTTACTCTAAATTCAACGCTAAAGTCAAAGAACCAATATCCATCAATATCCAATATCAATAAATATCTGTTTTGAAGCAGTTTAGGTTTATATCTGTAGAAATAGGTCGAATTTAATTTTCCACCCTGAGAAAAAATTAATTCAAAGGAGAAAAAGGCAAAGGCTTTAAATATATCGAAGTTATCTTTTCGACTATTTTTCCGTTTTGCTCCGAAGCATCACGGACCACAATCCAAGAAGGGTCTTTGCCGAATTTTTCAAAAGACGCTTTGCCTGCTTTCTCATTTTTATGTGCCAGGAGGTAAACCAATTTGGTCTGCACAGCAGGGTCTTTTTCGACCGTGTACCAATACATCACATTGATCATGCCGTGTTTTTGGAACAGTTCACGGGTATAATCCCGGAATCTCGCATGTATTGCATCCACTTTGCCGGGCATCATGTAATATGTCCTCAATTCAAAAACCCTATTGCCTTCATTCTCATCACGGATGATTTCCGGTGTCAGGTCAGGGGCATTTTCCATAAATACCTGATCCACTTTTGCTACCAGTGGACCATTAGCTTCTGAAGCTTTGTAAGCAGCCTGCCACTCAGGGCTGTTGGCAAATTTATTCCACAATACATCCCTGGATTCTTTGTTCGGATAGGCAAGGATGAATGTCAGGGTATTGATGGTTTCGTCAGCCGGAATGAAATAGGCAATATTTTCTATTCCGTTTTTTTCAAACAACTTCAGTGTATGGTCTTGAAATCTTTTGATCAGGTCAGGTCTTTTTCCTTCATGGGCAGTGTAAGTCCGCATTTCAAAATATCGGGTATCCTGTGCCAAAATCAAGTTTGGGTATAGAAGTGCCATCGCCAAAACTATAAGAGTTATTTTTTTCATTAATAATGGGATTAAAGTGATAATGTGTATTAAGAATTTTTTTTCCAACCAAAATAGGCAGAAACAGAAAGAACAGCAGCCATAATCATCAGGCCAAACGTTTCTCTAGCTTCTTCGGATTCCTGCGTTTTCATGGTCAGGTCTTTGTTTTCCAGTTCATAATTGACCCATTCCGAAACTGAGGAGGGATAAAAATAAACTGCGCCGATGATACAAGCTACAATAATTATTCCCAAAGGAATCAAAGGATGTTTACCCCTTACTGCAAGTCCGCAAAGTATGGCGGCAAGGATGTAAACCGACACCCATATTTGAGGGTCGGGATCGTTGACCTGCCAATAGGCAAAAAGCAGGAATCCAATGGTCCAGAAAATGAAGAAGTACTTCGGGAAATTTTTCATGGTAGGATGGGTTTTGTTGACAATTTAGGAATTTAAAGTTTTCCTTTCACATACTTTTTCAACCAAAGTGATATGTTGATGGGAAGAAAATTCACAACCTGAAAACTTCCTCCAAAGGAACACTAATCGGGGAATTGTCAGGATTGGAAACAGAGATATCGGCCATGTATTTCCACCATTTTTGTACCACAGGATGGTTGCCGAGTTCTTGGGAATTGCCCTTTCCGGTTATTTTTTGAAAGGCAAATAGGGTGGAGGTTTCTCTGTCCAAAAAAATGAAATATTCAGAAATTCCTGAATCCTCTAATAATTTTCTCAATTCAGGCCATAATTTATCATGTCTCCGCTTGTATTCTTCTTCCATACCGGGACGGATTGACATCTTGAAGGCAAATGTGCGCTGTTCTGTTTTCATTCTCTGGATTTCCGGATTTTTGGGTTTCGGGAAGTATTGAAAATCGCCCTTATGATAACCAATTTGTTTTTTTCATCAACAGAGTAATGAATCATGTAAGGGAATCTTTTGAGTGGAAGACAGCGGGTTTCATCATATCTTACTTGAAAAAATTGTGTGTTTTCAAGAACTTCAAAAAAATGATCCAACTCCTCCTCAAATTCAAAACCTAAACCCGTTGACTGGGAATCGTAATAGTCTATCGCTTCTTGAATGTCCTGTAAGGCCGGAGGTTCAATTACAACTTCAAATCCCATCGGAATCAGCGATGTGATCAAGCATTTTTTTTGCTTTCTTCCAAGGGATTAAGTTTTCCGGCTTGGAATTCCTAATCCGCTCTCTTACGATCTCTTTGTGTTCCTCTGGAATGTCATATTCTATCTCAGCTTCCAAACCCAATTGTTCAAAAAGCTCCATATAGAACTCAAACTTTTCTTCCGGGATTTTTAATGTGACCTCTCTCATTTTTAACAATTTTATAAGTACTAAGATAAGAAAAACAAAAGATTTTGGATCAGGATTTAATTCAAGCAAGCAAAGTTCCTAGGCTTCCAAAAATCTCTTTCATTTAGAATCAAACTGGGATTGATTTCAGAATTCGGCCCTACTACACCCAAAAGTGTACCCTCACAATTATATGCTCGCACAACTGTATTGCAGCTAGCACAACAAACTCCATCTAAAAAAATCGTTTCTTCGTTATATTCTGCAAGTCTAATGAAAGCAGGACTACTACTTCCAGTTGATTCTATTGACGCTGTTTTTTCAGCCAGCCATGTCAATTCTTTTACAGGATTTTGTACACCGCAGGCTTCTAAAATGGGTTCTTCGGCTTTTTCTTGGCATGAAAATCCTACAAAGAGGATTAGCATCATGAGGTAGGAAAGTTTTTTCATTTTTTCTTTAATTTAGGACGGGAATGAAATTTAAAATCAAGGCGCTAAAAATCTTTAACTGCTTTTTCCTTTACGTTAATTCTATTTTTAAGTTTTATCTCCGGTACATTTATGGCACTAGTCTCATTTCTCGCTTCTAAACTCTCGCTTCTAAACCAACACCACTCTCAGACTCTTTGCGCCATGGGCGCCGATGACGAGTGATTTTTTTGTATTTCTTTATATGGGTAATTTTGACTTTTTAATGTATGTGTTAAGATATTAAATAGAAAGTTAGTTTTTTATACTTTTTTTAATATTTTTGGACAGTTTAAAATAATATTTTGTAATTAAACTGGTATTAATTTAATCCTATGGAACAGAATCAAATGCTTATTTCCATTTTTGTAGGTATTGGTACAGGATTAATTTCTTCTTTACTGTTTTTATGGTTTCTCACCAAATTGAGGCCTAAAATGGTCATTTCTGACCAAATTGCCTTTGACCAAATAGTAATTGAAAAAACAAACATGAGTTGCTTCCGTTTTAAAGTTATCAATAGGACTTGGTTAAGTAAAATATATGACATTGAGGCCCAATTGGTTTTAATCACTCTGATCAATGCTGATGGAGGCTTTAATATTTATATGAGTCCAATTAAATTGATTAAAGACAAAACCTGGTCACTTAACAAGGTATCGCAATCTGATAAGCATGCGGAATATGCTTTCCAGTTTATTACAACCGAAAATTTGGAGGAGTTATGGCTTGAAAATCAAAATATTGAATTAAGGATAAAGGCAAAACATGCATTCAGTGGGTTTTCGAAAACTTCGAGTAAACGATATTTTAAGCCTGTCAATTCTATTAAGAAAGGCTCCTTTAAGTTTGGAAATACTTTAGAAATCAGTTAATTTGTATCACGAAATTAAAATGGCCATGAAAAAAGATATTATTGGAATCTAATTTCTGGATATATTCAGAAATCAAACGAAGTTTACTTTGGGTCTTTATAGACCCATTTTTTATGAGAAAAATTCCTTAGCAAATTCCGGGCTGCAAGTAACAAATTCAAGGTTAAAGATTTAACAACACCACCCTCAGACTTTTTGCGCCATGGGCGCCGATGACGAGTGATTGCTCGATGTCGGCAGTCTTGGAAGGGCCGGCGATAAACAGACCAAATCCTGATTCCTGCAAGCCGATCCTGTCATAAGCCTGATGCATGTTGGCCACCAAATTTTCAGAATCCAACACAATCACCAAATGCTCAGTGATGAAGGGCAGTGCCCGCAAACCCATATCCTGATCTTCCAGCCATATTGCACCGTTTTCTGCCACCCCAAATTGTCCCCGAATAATGGCAAGATTCAGGTCATTGAGTTGGTGAGCATCTTCAGTGATTTTGATATTCGTGAAGGAAGAAAAATCTTCAATATGAGAATAGACTTTCTCGAAAACCCCAGAATCCAACAAGCTAAAAAACTCCGCTTTTGTGATGACTTCGCCTTTGTTGGCTAGAATGGACGCTATAAACCTGGCTTTCAAATCTCCCTCAAATTCGAATTCAGGGATAGTGGGAAGGTTCTTTGCTTCCAAAGGAACAGCCTTGATTTTGGACAATATCAGATCCCTGCTGCTCATTTTCGGTTCTTTTTATACCAGTCTTTGAATGATTCTTTTGGCAACTCAGGCAAGTCCCGTTGCTTTCCCCAAGTATTCAAACCTGAATAGGTAATGCTGTCAGGCAGGATTTTCAATGCCCCACGCATCATATTTCCGCTGAGGTTATAAGCAAAAGGAACAGCGAAAACCCCATTGGCAATCTTCATCGCCAGGCTTTTAGCCCTGTCAGGCTGTGCTTTGGTGATTTCCTGCCGCCACTCATAGAGTTGCTCGTGGATATTGATTTTCACAGGACAGACATCGGTGCAGCTGCCGCAAAGGGTAGAAGCGAAAGGCAGGGAACTGTGTTTTTGTAAATCGATACCGGGGGAAAGGATAGACCCAATCGGGCCGGGAACAGTGCTTTCATAGCTGAAACCGCCACTCCTTCTATAAATCGGACAGGTATTCATACAGGCTCCACAGCGGATGCATTTGAGTGAATTTTTGAATTTTGGTCTTGCCAATTGGGCAGTCCGGCCATTGTCGACCAAAACGATATGGATTTCTTTTCCAGGTGAGGGACTTCTGAAATGGGAAGTGTAATTGGTGACACTCTGTCCTGTCGCAGACCTCGCAAGCAGGCGGAGAAATACCCCCAAATGGGCCCGCTTCGGGATGATTTTTTCTATTCCCATACAGGCGATGTGTACATCGGCAAGGTGGACACCCATATCGGCATTGCCTTCATTGGTGCAGACCACAAACTCTCCTGTCTCGGCTACTCCAAAGTTCACCCCTGTAATCGCTACTTTTGCGGAAAGGAATTTTTCTCTCAAATGGATTCTTGCCGCGTGGGTGAGGTAATCCGGATCTTCGTTTCCTTTTTCGGTATGGAGTTTTTCGTGAAAAATCTCAGAAATATCCTTTTTCTTCAGGTGGATTGCCGGCAATACTATATGACTTGGGGCCTGGTTGAGGAACTGCACGATCCGCTCGCCAAGATCAGTATCCACGACTTCGACACCGTTTTTTTCCAAGTAGGGATTCAGGTGGCATTCTTCTGTCAGGATGGATTTGCTTTTGACGATGGCTTTGCAGCGCTTTTCCTGCAAGATTCCGAGGACAATCCGGTTGTGTTCTTCTGCATCTTTTGCCCAATGGACATGGATGTTGTTGGCTTTTGCATTTTTTTCAAATTCCTCCAGATATTTGCCCAGATTGGCCAATACATTGTCTTTGATCTGGGAGGCAAGATCCCGGAGGTTTTCCCATTCCGGCACGGATTTGCTGATTTTATCCCGCTTGTCCCGGACAAACCACAGGGTTTCATCATGCCATTTGGACTTGGCCTGATCCTGCAAAAATTCAGCTGCCTGTATGGGATGGCTCATGAGATGGCTTCGTTTAGGATTTCGGCGATATGCTTAAACTGGATCGGATTTCCATTTCGTTTGGCGATTCCCTGCAAATGCATGATGCAGGACATGTCGCCTCCTGTCAGGATTTCAACTTGTTGTGCTTGGTGGTCGGCCAACCTGTCTTTGCCCATTTGGATGGAAAGGGCTTCTTCGCTTACCGCAAAGGTGCCTCCAAAACCACAGCATTCATCTTTCCTTTTCAATTCCACCCATTCCAATCCTTCAAGATTAACCATCAATTGCTTCGCTTTGTTGAAAGGAGTTTGGTTTAATTCACTTGAAGCCGAAAGTCTCAAACCCCTTTGCCCATGGCAGGAGGCATGGTAGCCGACCCTGTGTGGAAAGCTGCCTTTGATGTTCTCGATTTTCAAGACATCAGTCAAAAATTCCGTCAGCTCAAAAATTTTGTCATGGAGTTCGGATTGTTCTTTTTCCATTCCTGCGATGGCAGGTGCATGTTCTTTGACATGGAGGACACAGCTACCTGATGGGGCCACGACGTAATCAAAATCTTTGAAAATCCTGATAAAATGCTTGGTAGTCGCTACCGTATCCCGTTCATACCCCGCATTGGCCATGGGCTGCCCGCAACAAGTCTGACCCATGGGATAAGTCACCTGACAACCCAATTTCTCCAGCAATTCCAAAGTCGCAATCGCCACCTTGGGATAAAACTGATCGACGTAGCAGGGTATGAAAAGGGCTATATGTTTTTTATTCTCGGGCATTTTTTCAATTCGATATTTAGGAAAGATATTTATTGATACTGGATATTGATGGATATTAACCTGATATACTCAAGCAAATTTGAGATTAAGCAATGAGGCAAATTTGCACCTCAACAATATCCAAAAATATCAACAAGTATCCACCAATATCTTTATTTTCTCAATTTCAAAAAGTATGAGGAATGAAATATCCTGTTGTGTAGGGTTTTGATATATAAGAATGGATTGAACTCGGCATTTCCTTTTCCCCTAATCGAAAAAATACGCCTAATTTTTCGATTACGATCTAAATATTAGGCCTAAAATTTCGATTACAATCGAAAAATTCAGCCTCTTGGTATATGTGGTTATTCTAAAATCCTTTGGATAATTTTTGAAGTCTTGATTAGGTGGATAAATTCCCTTTGATCTATAGAATTTATTTTTTAGGTTTAATCATCGAGCAATTGCAAAAAGTAATGTGTCGAGCAAACTTTTTGATTAACATTTAAACCTTTTCCTCTATGCGTTATCCATCTCTATTGATTCTATTCATTTTTTTTCTCTCCTGCAATTCCAAAAATCAGGATTCTGAAGTTATTGAAACTGCTTCACCTCAAAAATCAATCTCCTTGGTTAAGCTTGATAGTATTCAGATTGATTATTTGGGAAACCCCACAGTCCATGATATTGATCCAAAATCCAGAACAGTTCTGTTTATGGATCATAAAGAATTTTCAGAAGATATCTTTATCGCTGACTTTGGAGGAAATATCCTTTCATCTTTTTCCAAGTTCGGTGACATGCCTGATACGTATGGGGCTTTGATGAGCACAATTAAAATTACCGGACCTGATTCTTTTTTGGTGTATGGCTATAAGGGATTTCTAACTTATGATTTTGAAGGTAAACTTCAAACTTTGGTCAAATACGATGATTTTTATGTTCCTAGCGAATCTTGGAGAGCAATGGGGTTTGGAATGGAAAGCTTATCAAATAAATTCCTTTACATAAACCAGGAGGAAAGGCCATGGGAAGTTCATCAATATAAAGGCCATAAATTATTATCCTTGCTTGACCCCATAGATGGGAAAAGAAATTCTATCATTAGTTTCCCTGAGAAAAGTATTTTTTTAAATGGTAATTATTTCTTTTCTGCCTCATGGTTCCCTGTTTACACCATTTTTGAAGACAATATTTATGTAGTATTTGGATCTGAGCCAGTCATTTATGTTTATGAAGCTACCGAGCCCTATTCTTTAAAGTCCTCCATTCCACTTAATCTCTCGGATTACAGTTATTTCAAAGGAACTGATGATCCAAACGACATCAAGTTAATTGGAATGCCATTTATATCCGGTAAAATTGAGAACATAAAGTTTGTCAATGAACACTTTTTAATTGCCTATTTTCCAGGCTATGATGAATTAGATATTGAATCAAATTTTGAAGAAAAATCCCAGGAAGAGAGAATTATTTTTAGAGAAAGGATGGAGAAAAAGTATCCTAATCGAATGGCAATTTTAGATTCCTTAGGAAATGTAATCAATGATTTTGTTCCGGATGGTTTGTTGCCCAGATCCATGCTGCTTCGCAACGGAGAACTTTGGATGATGGAAAAACCGGACGAGGAAGAGGAAAAAGATTTTTTCAGGCTGTTCAAGGTTGGTCTGAAAACAGAGGAATGATTTCTTGGCATTTTTAGGAAATGAGAAAACGAATATTTAGAATAACAACCTAAACTTATTTTAGATCGTTATAGACCTTATCCAAACACTTTTCAACCATTTATTTTCCCAATCCCATGGCAACAATAACCCAAAAACTATCGGTGGCATTTGTGTTTACGATTTCTATGCTCTTTTTGCCAGAAGAGTCATTTTCTCAATTTCAATTAGAGAAAGTGGAAGAGTTTAAAATCAACTCCTTGCTTCCCGTTGTGATCGTAGATTATCATCCTGAGAGCAAACTTTACTTGGGATATATTTCCGATTCTAAAGGAACAAAAATCGCCCTCATTGACGAGGATGGAGATTTTGTCATCAATAAAGGTTTGGTCGGGGAAGGTCCTAATCAATCTCCCGCCCCATTTAATGCCATGGCCTTTACAAAAGAAGGTGACATTTGGCTTCAAACAGCCTATCACCTTTTTCTTTATGACCAAAAGCTAAATGTCAAAAACAAGATCCGCTATCAATCTGGAAGAAAGGTTAGTATTTATGGGAGAATGGAATTTTTCCCTTATTTCTACCAAAATGAATCGCCTTCAAGTTTCTCATTTATTACCAATCCTACAGGAACAAATTCTTTCATTCCAGATCCTGATGTAGTCAACCCCACTACTTTGATTGAAATAAATCTTGTCGAAAAAGATGAGCTGTCTAGGATGGCTCCACTCACCGATAGGGCGATGTATAAAGTTTTTGACAAATCGATGTTTGCGGATCTCTATTCGGTGAATTACACCATTGATCAAAAAGCACGCAAAATCTATTTGAGGAATAATGTGGATAGCGAAATTACAGTTTATGATTTGCTTACCATGAAGTTGGAATCAAGAATAAAGATTAATCATGGTGCGTTCAGCATGGTTAAAAAGAGCTCGATTTCAGACGATGATTTTCCGTCACATGAAAGAATCGGTTTAGCTCCTAAAAACAACAAATTATTCCAGCTTGACGGTGGAATGATTGTTCTCGATTATATCCGGGGAATAGAATATGGTACTTATGAGAGTAAGGTGGCGGACGATCCTACTTATCATCATTTTCAAGATCCTGCGTATCACAGGCTCATTTTGTTTGATGGGACCAAGCAAGTGAGCGGAGACATTCCGCTGCCAACAAATGGAAAAGTAACCATGGCTTTACCTGGCAACAGGCTTTTGATCCAATTGATCAATCCTGATGTGGAGGAGGACTTTATCAGGTATGGGATTTATAAGGTTGTTGAATCAAATAATTATTTACTAAAGCATCTGAATTTTTGAAATCGATATGGTATGTGCAGGAGCTTGTTTACTCAGTAACTACCCCTTAAAAGAAAAAGTCTCTTAAAGCTGTCGGACGGAAATTCAATCTTTTCGGCACAGCCTTAAGATTACTTTTGAATAGGTTAAAGCGATTTAATCCTATACTTAGAATGCTTAGGATAGTAGGGATTCCAAGAAACAGATCATAAGGATTTGACCATATTGGGATTCTATCAGGCATTGCATTTATAAAACCGTTTATTAAATTTGATCATGGACCTCCAAAAAGTTAAATAGCTATATCATGAAAACAAAATTATTGACAGTGGTGATTATGCTTTGCGCCAGTTTTTGGATTGGTGCTTGTAACATGAATGATGTGGACGAAGGAATATCATTGGAATGTGGAGGGGAAAATTCTGTCGATGATTTATCTTGGCTGAACCAAAAACTTGAAGATATCAAAGACCATCCTGAAAGTGGGATAATCCTATACAGGTATAATGCTAGGGAGATTGTTGAAGTACAATCCTCTTTAATGAGTTCTACCAACAATTCCCAATACTATTGTGATGGGACAAAGGTTAATTTAGAAAATCCGGAAGTATATCAAGATTTCTTAAAAAATAGAGTGGAGTTAAAAATTCTATACGGCATTGATTTATGGAAGCTTTAGCCGCTAATTGCCACTAAAGTTGTGGCAAACCACGATCCACATTAACAGTTTTGATTACAAGGAACTAAAGAAAAAACAAAAATTACAACGTCTTCCTCACCGTCATCTTAAAAGGATTCTTTGAGACTTTGTCAGTGGTTTTTCCCAAAATTAGTTCTGCGATCCTTTTTCCCATATGTTCAAAATCCGTGGAGATCGTTGTGATGCCATCTGCCAAAATCTCTTTTAGAGGCGTGTCATTGTAAGAAATCAAACCCACTGCCTTTCCCAATTCCAAACCTTGTTCCCGGCTTTTCTTGACGACATTCACCAGGTCCGTCTCCGCCAATGTGATATAGACATCGCCTTCGTACAGTGGTTCGGCATCGATACCGTCCAAGATTACATTGTCAAAATTGTAATAGAAGCAGAATTTCTTAAAGCCATCCACTATCTCCGGCGGATACATCAGTCCCCGCGGATAGACGAGTTTGAGTTTTTGGTATTTTTTCAAATGCTCGATCCCGTCTTCCAATGCATGAAAAATATCCTTTTCAAAATCCTGATACACCCCCGGAAATTCATTTTCGTGGCCTTTGACCGCCCGGTCCATGATCAGAAGTTTGTTTTCGGGAAACTGCCGTGCAATGTCATAAGAATCCATCAGGTGGGAATCTTCATCGTAGAAATGGGGAGCAAGCACATAGTAATGGTACTTGCCCATATTCCTTTCGAGCAGTTCCTGCACCATCGACTTGTTGTAATGGTGGACATGGATGTCCACGGTGGCTTTTTCACCGAGGGTTTCCAAGACCGAATAGTAGATGATTTTTTTGTAGGAACTGAGCTTATTGAAAAGCAACAGGACTTTGAGTTTGTTGGAAGTATTGGTCGAACTCACGTAAAAGCCTTTCCCTTTGACCGAAGTGATGATGCCCCGGTCTTTGAGCTCGTTGTACGCTTTTTCGACTGTATCCCGCGAAAGCAAGAAATCAAAGCTCATCTCGTTGATCGAAGAGATCCGCTCTCCGATCTTCAGCCTGCCGCTTTCGATATCTTCCAAGATCAGGTTGACTACCTGCTGGTACTTCGGGGTTTTGGACCCGTTGTTGATTTTGTCCATTTTGTCGAACATCGTCATTGTGGGTTATTTTGGTTTGACTTTGAAAGAGATTTGTGGTTTCTCTCTTAAGATATTTATTGATATTGGATATTGATAGATATTGTTTCGGAATCAACCCTCAATCCCTTATTGAATGGTAATTTATTTAAATCTTGTCCTAACTATTCTATGCCCGGTACATCGGTCATCCGTCTTCCGTCTTCCGTCCCATTCGAATAAGAAATAATCATAATTCGCAAAGCAGCACTTCACTATACCTCTATTACCTCGGGAAAGAAGCCGCAAACCCTCCATCCACATTCAGCATGTTCCCGGTGGTTTTGTTAAGCATGCCACTCACAAAGACAAAAGCCGCCATGGCAATATCCTCTGTCCTCACTTCTTCTTTCAACAATGTCCTACTCGCATAGAATTTTGGCAGATCCTCCAAAGGAACCCCGTAAGCTTTTGACCTGTCTTCTGCCCATCCACTCTGCCAAATCGACGAATTTTCGATCACTGCATCGGGATTGATGGAGTTGACGCGGATTTTGTAATCACCCAATTCGGCTGCCATCAATCTGGTGAGGTGGAGTTGGGCGGCTTTGGCAGAACCATAGCCTGCGTTTTTTGGACCTGCTACCAACCCGTTTTTGCTGACAATGTTGATGATATCTCCGCCTTTGTTTTGTTTTTTCAGCACATCAAAGGCCATTTGGGAGACGATGAATTGTCCTTTGACCAAGATGTCATACAACCTGTCCCACTCCTCCAAGGAATGCTCTTCCAATGAACGGCTGATGCTGATACCGGCATTGTTGACCACAATATCCAAACCGCCATAGTTGAGGCAGATTTCCCGGATACAGGCTTTCAAAGTTTCAGGTTTGGTCACATCAAGGTACACCCCGATCACATTGTCTTTGGTAAATTTCTTCTCAAACTCAGCCACAGAAGCAGCGAGTTTGGTGCTGTCAATGTCAGTCAAAACGACACAGGCACCTTCTTTTGCATATTTTTCGGCGATGGCTTTCCCGATACCTCCTGCACTTCCGGTGACCAAAGCCACTTTTCTTGACAGTGGTTTTTCGGCAGGCATCCTTTGGAGTTTGGCTTCCTCAAGCAACCAATACTCAATATTGAACGCTTCCTGCAAAGGCAGCGACACATAAGTCGATATCGCCTCGGCGCCTTTCATGACGTTGATGGCATTGATATAAAACTCCGCCGCGACACGTGCGGTCTGCTTGTTTTTGGCAAAAGTAAACATCCCGATTCCCGGCCATATGATGACTACAGGATTGGCATCCCGAATGGCAGGGCTGTTTGGATGCTTGTGGTCTTGGTAGTATTTGGCATAATTGGCCCTATATCCTTCAAATTGGCTGTTCAGTTTTTCAAGCAAACCTTGATCGGTCAAGTCTTCTTCCGGTGCCAAATTCAAAACCAAAGGGCAGATTTTGGTACGGAGAAAATGATCCGGGCAACTTGTACCCATCGCCGCAAGTGGTTCGACATCCTCGCTGTTGATAAATTCCATCACAGCAGGGGCATCGGTAAAATGTCCGACCATCAAGCCTTCCGAAGAACAGAGACCACGGAGGGTAGGAGCAAGTTTGGCAGCCTGATCCCTTCTTTGGGTTTCGTCCAAAGCAGTTGTGGTCTTGGTTCCACCAAAAACCGGCCTGTCCTTTCCATAATTTGCGTGGAGGTATTGGCTGCAGGTTTCAATGACTTCAAGGCTGTTGATATAGGATTCGTAGCTTGTTTCACCCCAGGTAAAAAGTCCATGCTGACCGAGGACAATGCCCCGGAGGTTTGGGTTTTTGGTGATGGCTTCTTCGAGTTTCAGTCCAAGGTCAAAACCCGGTCTTTGCCAGGGAACCCAGGCGATGCTTCCGCTAAATAAGTCCTCAATGATTTTTTCACCATCCTTCGCGGCAGCGATGGCGATCAGCGCATCCGGATGCAAATGGTCAATATGGGTATAGGGCAAAAATGAATGCAGGGGCGTATCAATGGAAGGCGCTTTGGAATTCAGGTCGTAGATGCAGTGGTTGAAAAGCTCCACCATTTCATCTTCGAATTCCAGGCCTCGGTATATTTTTTTCAGGGAATGGAGTCTGTCTAAGTACAATCCAGCCAGACCGCTTTTGGTCAAAGTTCCGATATCTCCACCGGAACCTTTCACCCACATCACAGGGACGTCATTGCCGGTCAGCGGGTCTTTTTCAATGGTTTTGCAACTTGTATTTCCGCCGCCATAGTTGGTGATTCTCAGGTCAGCGCCCAATATATTGGACCTGTAGATGAGCATGGCCACTTCATCGTGCTTCAGTTGGTCTGCTTTGGCATCATCCCAGAGGTAGCTGACGTGCTCATATTTCTTGCTGTTGTTTCCCATTTTTGTTTCAATTTTGATAGGTTAAAATTGATGGTTTGGTGCTGTTAATGTGTCCTGTACTATCTTGGAATTTGTCTCTAAGGTAGGAAGAATGGCGCTATAAGCCAGTTTCGAATTCCTTGATCCGAAGAATATCCTGTTTCAATTTGCTTTGGTCCAAAGCGAGCAAAGCCCCCAATGCAGATGCCCTTGGCTGACTGCTGAGGTAGATTTTTTTGTTTGGATAAAGGAGCTGCAGGAAAGCCAAAAATATTTTGTTCTTGGTAAATCCGCCGGTGAGGATGATATCCGAGACATTATTTTTATCCAGAACCAGATCCGTGCTGCATTGCTGCCATTTGGCCAGATCGAGCATGAGTTGCAGGCAGGCTTCTTCGGCATTTGTAAATTCATCTAAAGGATTTTCACGTCCTTCCCAATTGACTTTTGGTCCTGAACCTTGGAAGCTAATAGGACGGAAGATGTCTTTTTCGCTTTCTTCGAAAAGGGAAATGATCCGTTTTTGGGAGAACTCCAGTTTTTGTAACCTTTCGACAGTATCCCCAAAATGAGAAGCAATCCTGTTGATTTGTACTTCATATTCCTTTCCAAGGAAAATCCGCGCTCCTTTTACTTTCCTTCCATCAGGCTGCAAGAAACTCAGGCAGTCGCTTTCCAATTCCTCGCCTGTCAAAGTTTGCTGATCAAAGGGATTCAGGGAAATGCTCCATGTTCCTGTTGAAATTAAGATAAAAGGCCGATCCATCAAGCGGATGTACGGAAGCAAAGCCGCCGAACTGTCATGCATCCCAAAACCTATTTTCACATGTTGGCCAAAGAGATTTTTGTCAACTCCGGTTTCGGTGGGAAATGGGGGTAGGATTTTTTCAATCTGAGTTTTCTTTAACCAATGTGCAAAATCCTTTTTTTCAAAATCCCAAAAACAGGTGTGGCAACCTACTCCGGTATAGTCATTCCATTTTTCTCTGGTCAAAAGAAAGGAAAAGTATTGGGGGAGGTGGAAACTGAAACGGATATTTTTGAAGAGTTCCGGTTTTTCATGCTTCAGCCAATAAAGCTGAAATCCGCTATTGAGCATCCTCAAAGCCGGGCTTGCGGTTTTTTGGAGGAGATTTTCTTCTTCTGCCAAGAACTTTTCCCAAAGGGATTCCGGAACAGGTTTAAGGTAATTGTAAAATGGTGTACAGACCTTTCCTTCTTCATCCACATGTACCAAACTTGCACCATAAGCCGAAAAGTTGATTCCGATGACTTGGTATTTTGGATTTTTGAGGAAATTTTCAGTTACCTCTAAAACCCAATCACTTACCTTCATCAGGTCATCGCAGGGAAAACCATCATCGTCTTGGATCTCTGCCACATGCATGCTTGACTCTTCTAGGATCTCAAAGTCCGGGTTGTAGAGGATCGCTTTTTTGTTTGTTTTCCCAATATCAAAGATCAGATAGGCTTCCATATAATTTCCGTCAGGAATGATGCTAACCTATTGAAAAAGGATCCAACAGGTTATTTTGGGTTTGAAGTTTTCGGTTAATTCAATACGTATTTTGGCAATAGTGCCAATGAAATGGAAAATCTATACTTCTTGGCAGGAGGCTGAAATGTCCGGTGCATCGGTCTTCCGACTTCGGTCTTCCGTCCTGTCTGGATAAGAATCTTGGCATACTTGCAAAGAAACTGATATCCATTTAATTTCTCCCAATATGGCAAGAAAAGGAGGTAATTTAAACCCAAATTATTCAAAATTTTGCATTTTTGTTTGGTAGGGACAGTGCAGGATAGCGACTGAATTTTAATTCTTTTACTTACTAGATTAACCCGATCTTATGAGCCCACAAACCCAAAATACCGGCCCGGCTGTCAATGAATACGAGCGAGAACCTGTGCCACCTGCCGCACAGAAAGGTTGGCGTAGTTTCTTGGGAATGTATGCCGGAGAACATACCGCCGGAACGGAATTTGTCATTGGGCCGCTCTTTGTCGCGCACGGGGTCGGTGCCTTTGATTTTTTTGCAGGATTGATTTTGGGAAATATCCTGGCAGTATTGAGTTGGGGACTGATGACTGCGCCGATAGCCACTTCCAAAAGGATGACGCTATATTACCAATTGGAGCGGATCTGTGGGTACAAGATGGTGTCGATCTACAATGTCGTCAATGCGCTGATGTTTTGCTTTTTGGCGGGATCGATGATTGCGGTTTCTGCCACAGCCGTCGGCATTCCTTTTAACCTGACCATGCCAACGCTGAATTCATGGCTTCCTACTTCTGTAGGATGGGTTTTGGCAGTTTTGGTATTCGGATTTGTAACCACTTTGGTAGCAATCAAAGGATATAATCAGGTGGCAAGATTTGCGAATGTGGCGGCACCATGGATGATTTTGATATTTATGGCAGCGGCATTGGCGATTTTACCAGAACTTGGAGTTACTCGTTTTTCAGAGTTTTGGGCGGTCGCCAATAAAGTGATCTGGACAGGAATTCCTCTGGAGGGCGTGAGCAAGTTTTCCTTTTGGCATGTGCTGTTCTTTGCCTGGTTTTGCAATATGGCGATGCACATCGGAATGTCTGACCTGACGATTCTCCGCTATGCCAAATCATGGAAATATGGATTCCATTCCTTTTCAGGGATGTTTATCGGGCATTTTATAGCGTGGATTTCTTCGGGAATATTGTATGCTGCTTTTCTTCAGAGCAGTAATTTCTCCACCGAATTTGCACCTGGACCGATAGCGTATGGTGCTGCAGGCGTGGCGGGTGCCGTTTGTGTGGTCGTTGCAGGTTGGTCGACAGCCAATCCAACTATCTATCGTGCCGGACTGGCTTTGCAGGGTGTTTTCCCAAAAATGAAAACCTGGAAAGTCACCGCATGGGTCGGTGCAGTGACAAGCATAGCCGCTTGCTTTCCGGCTTTGGTGATGAAGCTCTTGGACTTTGTAGCCTTATATGGCTTGGTATTGATGCCGATGGGAGCGGTGATATTTGCGGATTTTTACCTTTCGCCGAGATTTGGGATTACACAGGAAATGGCTTATAATCGGAACATCTCCTTTTCAAATGCCACTTTCTTTACCTGGCTGATTACTTTGGGAATCTGTCTGGGTTTGAATCTGGGATTCGGAATCGACATTTTCTTCCTTGGTTTACCCGGATGGTTTATTGCCGTGTTCACATTTTTGATTTTATCCAAAACATTATATCCAAAAGGAAAGGAGGCGCTCGTATGAAAATTCTATTGATCATCATTTCTTATATCGGTTTGGCTTTATCCATCATACCATCGGTATTGGTGTTTTTGGGTAAAATTGACATGCCGACCAATACAACCCTGATGGCGGTTGGGATGGTTTTGTGGTTTGGCACTTCACCTTTTTGGATCAACAGTAAAACGGACAAAGACAATGCAGCTGACAACTGAAAATATACAGGAATCGAATTCCAAATATGAAGCCCTTCATCAGAAGTCCTTTGCTGCTTTGGCTTCGCAATTGGAGGATGAAGGAATTCCTGTAGAAAAAATTATTTCGAAACTCCGCAGTTTTCAGATAGCTGTTCCAAGTTGGGCCTTGGGTGCCGGAGGAACGAGATTCGGGAGATTTGGAATCGGCGGCGAACCAAGGTCTTTGGAAGAGAAAATCGAAGATGTCGGCCTTTTGGCCAAACTCACCAAAAGTACGGATGCTGTTTCTCTGCATATTCCTTGGGACATTCCATCGGATTATGCCGCAATCATGCAACTTGCCAAAAGCCACAATATCGGTTTTGATGCCGTCAATTCCAACACCTTTCAGGATTATGGGCAGGAGAAAAGCTATAAATTTGGCTCCTTGAGTCATAATGATTCAAAAGTCCGAGAACAGGCAGTTGACCACAACAGACAAGTGATAGAAGTTGGGGGAAAGTTGGGAAGCAAAGGACTGACTGTTTGGTTAGCCGATGGAAGCAATTTTCCAGGTCAGCAAAGTTTCCGTAGGGCTTTGGACAATACATTTGAATCCCTGCAAAAAATCTATTCGGCGATGCCCGAAGACTGGAAACTGCTGTTGGAGTACAAGCCTTATGAACCGAATTTTTACAGTACCGTGATTCCGGATTGGGGCACCTCGCATTTGCTGTGCAGGCAATTGGGAGACCGGGCCAAAGTCCTTGTCGATCTTGGACACCACCTTCCCAATACCAATATTGAGCAGATTGTGGGGATTTTATTGGGGCAAAATCAGTTGGCGGGATTCCATTTCAACGATTCTAAGTTTGGAGACGATGACCTGACTACAGGCAGTATCAAGCCTTATCAGTTGTTTTTGATTTTCCTTGAGCTTGTGGCAGGTGCTGAAGACGGTTGTCAGACGTGGGAAAGCATCTCTTGGATGATCGATGCGAGCCACAATACAAAAGATTCCTTGGAGGACCTGATGCAGGCTTTGGAGGCGATCAAGATTGCTTATGCCAAATCCCTTTTGGTGGATCGGGCGAAACTGACCGAGCACCAACTTAATGGCGATGTGGTGATGGCACAGGAAATCCTGCAAAAAGCTTTCTTGACGGATGTAAGGCCATTGATTAAAGAAGCAAGGCTGCAATCAGGCGGGGCTTTGGAACCCATTTCCTTTTACAGACAACATGAAATCCGAAAGCAGCTGATTCAAAAAAGGGGAGAGAATACGAGGGCGACGGGGTTGTAGGTTTTTGGCGTTAAGATTTGTCAAGAAATCAAAAACCTCACCTCACTCAATTCCTTCCCGATCTGATGTACACCTTCAAGAATTCTTTTGGTTTGGCTTGCTGATGGTTTTTTGATTCCCTTGATGTATTGGGCTAATAAACTTTGGTTCATTCCGATTCTTTCTGATAAAGCTTTGGCATTGATTACATTGTAGAAATCAAAAAAACTCTCCAAATCGAATTCAAATTTTATATCTCCTATTTCATAAATAAAACCTTCCTCCTCAAAAGACAGGTTGACCACATCCAATACCATTTCCTTTAGTTCATCAAAGGTATCGCCTTGAGTAGCGATTAATTTTTCTCCAACCCGGGCAAACGCACTATAACCCAAATCCTCTTTGATTACTTTTATGTTTATTTTTGGTTTTTTCATCCCTTTTTTGTTTCGATTTTGGCCTGCTTAAGAATAGCATTCAACAATCCTTTCTTCACTTCTTTGGAAGCATGAAAAGGAACAGGAATAGTCCCATCTTTGGAAGAATGTTTCATGATCACATGACTGCCTGATTGTCGGATTTCATACCAACCGTCCTTTTTGAGAAGTCTCATGAGCTCACTGCTTTTCATCTCTGCAAAAGTAATAAAAATATTACTTCATAATGAGGATTTAATTTGGAAGTTGTCAGTGGAGACACTGACAACGGCAGTAAAAAAGATATCTCAATTGCCAAATACCGATTTCAAAATCAAATCCTGGATTTCGATGGGGGAGAGTTTTTCTTTGGAATTCAATGCCGGATCTTGGCTGATAAATAGAGGATGGTCCAAACTGTCCTTGGGAATGGCGCCATGAGAACCTTTGACGAGGGTAGCATCCAATGGAATGATGTCCATCAGGTACCGGAAGCCAAGTTTTTTCTTCAGGATTTTGAGACCGACTGTGGCTTTTAGCATTTTGATTTTTGGGTCGGCAAACATCTCCACAGGATCATACCCCGGTTTGCGGTGGATGTCCACACAGCGTGCGTAGTCCGGCGCTTTGGCATCATCCAACCAAAAATAATACGTAAACCAGGAATCCTTGTCAGCGACGGCGACCAATTCGCCTGATCTTTCATGGTCGAGGTGATAGGCTTTTTTTCCTGCCTCATCCAAGACCATTTCTATACCGGAAATACTTTCTAACAAAGATTTCACAGCCGGAATGTCCTTTTTGTCTTTGACATAAATATGCGCTAATTGGTGGTCAGACACGGCAAAAGCTTTGGATGTCCCGGCGTCCAAAGTCTCCAATCCCAATTCGTTTTTGACAGCGATGTAGCCTTTTTCTCTCAAAATCCTGTTGATGTGGATCGGATGGTTGACAGTAGTGATGCCGTATTCGGACAGCAAAATCACCTTGGCACCTTGCTTTTCATAGTACCCGATCAGGTCTTTGGCGACTTCATCTATTTCGCCCAATTCTTTTCCGATTTTGGAAAAATCAATGCCGCACTGTTGCAGCTTATAATCCAAATGGGGCAAATAGATCAGCGTCAGCGTTGGATTGTGCCATTCGTCTACTTTCTTGGAAGCTTCCGCAATCCATTTGGTTGATGTAATATTTGCATTGGGTCCCCAAAAGGAAAAAAGCGGAAATTGTCCCAATTCGTTTTGTAACCTGTCCCTCAGGTCCATGGGATGGCTGTGGCAATCAGGTAATTTTAGGCCGTTGGCCGGATAAAGCGGTCTTGGGGTAACCTGATAATCTGCGTTGGAGTACATGTTGTACCACCAAAACATGTTGGAAACCGTGAATTCAGGATTGATTTTTTTGGCAACATCCCAGATTTTTTCGGATTGGACCAAATGGTTGGACTGTCTCCAAAACTTGATTTCGCACTCATCCCTGAAATACCAACCGTTACCGACAATGCCGTTTTCGGAAGGCCATTTTCCTGTCAGGTAGACGGATTGTGCAGAACAAGTTACCGCAGGCAGGACGGGCTCGATGGTGGCGCTTTTACCTTTTGCGATCCAATCTCTCAAAAATGGGGTATGCTCGCCGATTACCCGACCGGATAAAGCGACGATATCTATGACTACTGTTTTTTTCATGGATTGCTGCTGTTTTGTATGACCCACTGCAGTTCCCGGATGATCGATCCTCCCAAATCAAGGTTGATGCTTTCCGGCAACACTTCCCAAGTGTATGTTTCCACTTCGAGGTGATTGCAGACAGGGTCTTTGGCGATATAATCTAACACATCAAGGATGTCTTGTTGCGTGGAGGAAATTTTTCCATAGTCCGCTAGGAAAACTGGGACATGGTAATGGATTCTCCATTCTTCCGAGGCTGTATTTTCCAATGTTTCCATGGCCTCCGGCAAATCATTGAAAGAAACCAAGCTGTTGTCAGAATTTCGGGCTACGACTTGGTGCAGGTATGTTGACTCTGCAAAAGGATGGAGCAATGATTCCAGTTCTTTCCTTGCAGCTTGGTCCCTGGGGATATTTACCTTCAATGCCGCACTGATCTGGATTTTTCCGATTTTGATTCCTGCTGATCGGAATGCCTGAAATATTTCAGAAGGTTTTTCATAAACTACCGCAAAATGGCAGACATCATAGCAGATCCGAATATGTTCTTTGAGACAGGATTCTGCCTCTTGGGAAGAGATTCCAAGTTTCTCGGTGAGGTATTTTCCTCCAACAGGGACTAACCAATTTTGATAGAAATCAAGCACTTCCTGAGTGTTTTCTAAGATTCCGTCCGGTTCTGGCTCGATGTCAAGGTGCAGTAGTTTGCCTGAATTTTTATGGATTAAATATAGCTTTTCAGCGATTTTGGCAAGGTTCAGCGTGGAAGTCTGAATCGCTTGATCCAATTGAAATTTGTCCTTATACCAATGTCTGTAGGATAGCGGAGAAGTGGATATGCCACCATCCATGCCTTCGGGAATGAGGGCTGCAAGGATATCGAAAAGTCTGTCCGTGTAGGACAATCTCTCCCGAGTCGTCCAATCCGGTTGATGGACTTCATCTTTGACGACCTGATTATGGAAACCTCCATATGGAAATCCATTGAAAGTAAATACGTAACAGTCGTTTGCGGCTAACCAAGATTTGAATTCCGCAAGGTTTTCGGTTTTTGCCAATTCCAGGCTAGCCTCATGGGAAGACCGGAGTCCGATTCCAAAAGGTGCGTTCGGAGAGACCTCAGCTTTTATCCTTGGGATGTATTCTTTGAGATTTTGGAAAGTTGCCTCCCAGCTTTCTCCCGGATGGATATTGGTACAATAGGTTAAATGGTGACCGTTTTTAAACATGGGTTTATAGAATTAATCAAATTAAACCCAAAAATCAGGAACGGGCAACAAGATTTTCTTGGTGAAACAATTTAAGCTGATCAATGGATTTCAAAATCAGTTCATTGTCCATTTGGTGGACTTCAACTCCTTTGCCCATAGATTCCAAGAGGGTAATGGTGAGTTCACCGCCAAGATGCTCTCTGAACTCCTCCAAGCCTTTTAGCAATGCCTGACCGGACAATTCCAGGTTGTAGATTTCAAATCCTAGGGTTTTGATCAGGTTGATGATCCGCATCAGATCGGCTTGGCTGATCATTCCTTTGAGATAAGAATAAGTACTGTCCAAAGCAATTCCAATTGCAACTGCTTCACCATGTCTGACCTGATAGTGGGTGAGGTGTTCGAGTTTATGTGCCGACCAATGTCCAAAATCCAAAGGTCTTGCCGAACCCGTTTCGAATGGATCTTTGCCTGCAATATGATCCATGTGCATTTGGGCACATCTGATAATCAGTTCCTGCATAGGTTCCATCACCCTGTTTGCGAGCTGATCGGCATGTTTTTCCAACCACTCAAAAAAGCTCAAATCTTTGATCAGAGCCACTTTGATAGCCTCTGAAATTCCCGATCTCCAATCCCGGTCGTCTAATGTAATAAGGAAATTAAAATCATTGATGACTGCAAAAGGAGGGGCAAAAGTGCCTAAGTAATTTTTCTTTCCGTAGGAATTGATGCCGTTTTTGACGCCTACTCCGGAATCATTTTGTGAAAGTACAGTGGTCGGAATCCGGATATGCCTGATTCCCCTGTGGGAAATGGCCGCTGCAAAACCCACCATATCCAACACCGCTCCTCCCCCGATTCCCACGATATAAGAATGCCTGTCAATTCCGTAAATGCTGGTGGCATCCACGATTTTCTTGAAAATGGTTTCATCGTTTTTGGATATTTCCCCACCGGGGACTACCAAAGGTTCTGAGTTTAACAAAAACTTGTTTTCGTAAGCTTTTGCGTATTCCTTGATATCGTTAAGGAGATTTGGAAAAGCATCTGCCACACCGCTGTCCACCACAAAAAAGGCTTTTGCTTTTTTTCCGTTGTCCAGAAAATCGGCAAGCACCGGGTTGTTAACATTAAAAATCCCTTCCAAAAAACAAACCTGATACCGAAACGGCACGGTGAAGGTCTGTTCAATAATCTTTTCCATTGGTATAAACTTAAATTATCAAAGTCTCTATTAAATCCTAAATATGACCTTTTTGTTTTGTTTGTGATTCAACGCAAAATAGACAAAAATCAGTTTAGGTGACGGCGAATTTTTTGGCAAGGTAAATTGAAATGGGCAATAACAATAATACAATTATACCAAATTGCCATCCGGCAAATGCCGCTGCAAGGGAAGCATTGAGGATAATCAGGGAAATTACTCCTGCCTTGACGGCCTTTCCTATCAGTTGGGGAATTTGTTCACGGATAGCTTTGATCAAAGGAGGGAATATCATGTAGGCAAATAAAGCCAAAAAAGGAAGGAGTTGTATGAAGCTTTTTCCTTCCAAAATACCCAAAATGACGATGGAAAGTATGATGGCGCCGTACATCATTCCGCCACCGATCAAGGCTTTTCTGTTTTTACCATGGACTTCCCCTCGACTTATCATGGTGATCGCAGCGACAAAAATCAGTGGAATAAATCCCAAATACCAATAGCTTTGAAGCATGACGGGGAAGGCGCTGATTCCCAAAAGCAGGTTTCCCGCACGGCAAAGGCCCATATTGATCGGTCCAAAAATAAACTGATGCTTGCCCCAATAATCATACAAGACCGCCAAAACAGCGACAGTCAAAGCAATTAGTGCGCTGAGCGTACTGACATTCCAAGCGGCAATAACTCCCATCACGAGCAACAGAAAAGCCATCAAAGCAGCTTTTCCTTTGGAAACTCTTCCGCTGGGAATCGGTCTTTCAGGTCTTTCTTTTGCATCCAATTCAGCATCAAACACATCATTGAATGCCACACCGCCGCCGTACAATCCAATGGTGGAAAGTGTCAGCCAAAGAAGGTTGTGAAAGACGGGCGAGTCTATCAACTTGGTTTGGTCGGCAAAAATAACCAAGGCTCCGCCTGCGATGGCGAAGCCTGCCCAAATATCAGCAATGGCAGTGACAATATTTGCGGGGCGGGTGAGTTGAAGGTAGGCTTTGATTTTTGACATGCTTAATTCTCCACAATGTCAGATCCTTCGACTCTTGGGGTCTGTCCGCCTCTAAGGACAGAGTTGCCAAATTGCCTTTCTCTTTGATCAATCGGTTCCGGTTTGAGCCAATCCATCTCATCCATCTGTCCACTTTGGGAATAGGCTGTCAACGCATTTTGGTAGCAAGTCATGCGGATATGTTCTTCAGGAATTCCCATTTTGCGCATCAAAGCGGCTGTTTTTGGAACCGCCAAAGGATCGCTGATGCCCCAATCTGCGGCACTGTCTACAATAATCCTTTCGGGACCATAATGCTTTACAATCTCGGCCATCCGCTCACTTCCCATTTTGGTGTGTGGATAAATGGTAAATGCTGCCCAATAACCCCTGTCCAAAACCTCTTTGACGGTTTCTTCATTGTTGTGGTCGACGATGACCATGCTTGGTGGTAGGCCGTGTTCTTCACTGACATCCATGCTGCGGTAAGTTCCTTTTTTCTTATCCCTATGTGGGGTATGGATCAAAACCGGAAGATTCACTTCCTTTGCCAGTTCAAGTTGAAGGCGGTAAAAACGGTCCTCTGCTTCAGTTTGGTCATCGTAGCCGATTTCTCCGATGGCGACAACACCTTCTTTGCCTACATACAATGGCAACAATTCCATTACTTCTTCGGCCAAAGGCACATTATTGGCTTCTTTGGAATTCAGCCCCATGGTACAATAGTGGACGATGCCGAATTGCTTGGCGCGGAACCGCTCCCAACCAACCAAGGTGCTGAAATAATCTTTGAAGCTTCCTACCTCAGTTCGTGGCTGACCCAACCAAAAAGCCGGTTCGATGATCGCCACGATACCTGCTTTGCGCATGGCTTCGTAGTCGTCAGTAGTCCTGGAAACAACATGAATATGGGGATCTATAAACATTTCCATTGTGTGATATTTTTATGTGAGCAACCTAAACGATTTTCTTTTTAATTCAAAAACTAACTTGATTATTGGTCAATGGTTCGCTTTGCGTCATCCTGAAGGAGGTACGACTGAAGGATCTGATTTTTTTGTTGAGACCCTTCTCCAATTGGATGATTACCAATGACAGGAATATAAGGGCCTTCATTTTGAGCATAGTGAAAGTTTTATAGAATGATGAGATTCTTCACCTCCGCAAGCTCCGGTTCAGAATGACGGTCCTTCATCGTTAACTCATTTCTGTTCACTTTTTTTACCATGATGAAACACTCAAAATGACAAAAAGATTAGCCTTACATATTCTATTTCGGCAGCGTTTCCTGAAATTCCTTTCCGATGGATTCCCAAGTAATTCCGCCTGTTTCGATAGCTTCTTTGATGACATTGTTTTCGTCAAGCAGGTTCCTTGCTTTGTCAAAGCTGCTTTTACTGCAAGCCAATAGTGCTGCCTTTTCCTGAAGCGGGTCTCCGGTCTGTAACACTTTCTCTATATCCTTTATATTTTCTTCATTGATAAATGGTCCGACAAAACGCCAAAGTTCAGGCATTACATTACGGCCTGCTGCCCATCTTTCATGAGCAAAGTCGATCAGGATATTGGCAAGTTGTGGATTGGCCCTCTCATCCGCTCCTTCGATTTGATATAATGGGCGAAGCAGGAAAATGGCTTTAATCACCATCTGATTCCAAGCCCTTTCATCAAAATTGGCTGCAGGGTATGGATTGTTTAGTGCAATGGCATCAAAGATTGAACTGATATTGGTTCTGAGACCTTCGATGGCCCTTTCCTTCATTTCTTTTTGGAATGGCATCAAAGGAATGGCGGCATAAAGCGATTGCTGTTCGTGCATGTCGCCGGTTTCAAACAGTTTATTCATCGCCGTCACCCAAGAGGTCGGGTCTCTTTCTTCAAAGTGAAGCAAAAGGTAAGCTCTTGCGGTCTGAAGTTGGTCCCAAGTATCGGGACGGAAACCTTGAAGCAAGGCATTTGCCTCAATTTTTTGGATATCAGAAAGTCTCAAAAGGTATTTTTTGAAATACCTTGATGCCTGGCCAAAAGCCATATAGAACTTCAAGTAAGAAGATTCATTTTGGATTTTTTCCTTTTGAAGCAAGAGCCATTCAATGGATTTTGGATCTGATTCTTGTTTTAACAGTTCAAAAAGAAAGGCTTTGGCTTTATCTAAATCTATAATTTTGTCCATGGTTTAGACTGTTATTTGGGTCAAATAAATCAGCATTTTAAAGTTAATGGTTTTTTTGAAAATATGGACGAGATCGATTTTGAAGGGGAAATTGTGACTTTGTTCTGTTTGCAAAAATTTGATTTGTTCTCTCTATGACCACCCCGGCGAAACAGTTGAGATTTTCATATTTATTTGATACAAATAACTTGAAATGAATGTTTGCAATTTAAGTTAAAAGTCTTGAAATTAACGATAGAATTAATGAGATATGAAACTGAGGGTAATTTTATTTTCTGCTTTGTGTTTTTGGGTGGCATCATGCTCTAATTTCCCAGAGCCTTCTCCTCAAAACTATGAACTGTTTGTAGGCGACAGCGACAGCTATCCAAAGTTCTCCCCTGACGGGGAATGGATCGCTTATTACCATTTTGATGCAGGGAGCCCCAAAAACCCTGATTATCCCACCGGACTGTATATCATTGACAGGAATGGACAGAACCGGAAACTGGTTCTGGAAGGAATTCACCTAAATCCTGCCTGGTCCCCGGACGGACAGTGGCTTGTATTTTCCTCATCAGGGCTTATTCAAAAATGTAAAAGTAACGGAGATAATTTGAGTTCGCTCAAATCTATGGAGTCAGGAGTGTATTTTTTTCCTGATTTTTACCCCGATGGGAATTTTTTAGTCTTTGACAGAATGGTTAATGTGGAAGGGAGTTTCAAAAAAGTTAATAGTGACCTATTATCGGAAATTCAATTTTTTTTTCCTGAAATTTCTACCGGTAGGGATCCAGAATTTTCACCTGATGGAAATTTTTTGACCTACATGAAAGGTTCTAGAGAATGGCCTCATTTTGAGATTTTTAGTTTAGAACTTAAAAGCGGAAAAGAAACTAGACTTACCATTTCAAACATGGACGACAAATCTCCAACATGGTCTCCTGATGGAAAAAAAATCGCTTGGTCCAGCAATGTGCAGATCCATACTATGGATGCAGACGGTAAGGATCAAAAACCTCTCGTGTTTGGCGTTTACCCCTCCTGGTCGGTAAAAAATGAAATTGTTTATAGCCATGCCAATGCTGACTATACAAAAGAAGTATTGTATATCATCGGGACTGATGGAAAGGACCGTAGGCAAATTACCTATTGATTTATCTTTGTAATATGAAAAGAACTTTACCCTATTTTATTGTCGGTAGTTTTGCATTGGTTGTTTATGTTTTGGTTTTTTCTGTTAAAAAACCAAGCTCCAAAATCCAATTGGCTAAAGAAGAGGCTGTACTTATCCAACTCGAAAATGGCATATTGTCCGAAGAGTTTTATGATAATGGACTCTAAGAACTTAATAACAATGAATTAAAACGTCTACTCCTTGATTTCGGCATAGTCTCCATAAAATCAGTATTTAAACATAGATATGATGAAAATGGGGTGATCTTACCTGAAATCAAGAGCTCTGAAAAATTGCTTATGAGGAATTGGTATGTAATCCAACCCTTAGAAAAGTATAATGCCGATTTATTGGTAGAAAAACTTATGGACTGCGAAAAAATAATAGTCGCAATGGTCAACAGACCTTTGAGACTGGAATTTGATGCGGTTCCCAACGATACCAATTATGGAGTGCAATGGCATCTCAACAACCCCTCCCAACCGCAGTTTGACATACGGGCCCAAGGTGCATGGGATATCAATAAAGGCAGGAATGATGTGATCATTGCAGTGCTTGACGGCGGGGTTGATTACAACCATCCTGACCTTGACCCAGGAGATCGGAGCAGAGTGATAGCGGGAATAGACACTGGAGACGGGGACAATGATCCATTGGACAACTTACCTATAAGCCCAGATAGTTATTCCGGTCATGGGACAAAGATAGCCGGTGTTATCGGAGCAAGAACAAACAATTCATTGCAAGTATCGGGTATCATGTGGAATTGTAAAATAATGCCTATTAAAATGGTAAGAAGTGGAGGTGTCAGGATTCCTCATATCGTCAACTGGGACTGGAGTACAGCTGCCTTTCCCTCCGATGTGGCCGCAGCACTGGATTATGCAGTAAACAACAATACAAATGTAATAAATCTTAGTTATAGTTTTCCTGATCTGGGTTTTCCCATCAATGAAATTGCACTTAGAATCCCACTTTTAGCTCAAGCCATTGACAATGCTTACCGTAACAATATAGTAATCACGGCATCGATGGGCAATGCTTTTCAAACCAACAATGGTATCAGATATCCTGCCGGGTTCGATGAGCAGGTGATTGCTGTTGGGGCCACTACACAGAATGGAACAAAAGCAAGTTTTTCAAATACGGGTCCGCATATCAATTTAAGTGCTCCAGGCCTTCAAATCCTAACTACTGATAGAGGTGGCGGAACGGCAAGTCCAAGCGGAACTTCTTTTTCTGCACCTATAGTGGCCGGAGCGGCGGGTCTAGTTATCTCCCATGGAAAGGACAGGGGTTTTAATTTAACAAACGATGATGTCCGAAATATCCTCCAACTAACCGCAAACGGGGATGCAGGGCCAATCCCTGGATTTGATAATGATACAGGCCATGGGATTGTAAATGCGCAGGCTGCCCTGCAACTAATAAACCAACCAAATACAGTAGTGCAAAAAACTTTAACAGGTGGTACTGCTGTGCTGCACCAAGCCATGAGCCAGTGGGTTTTGACAAGTGGTAGATGGGGGATTGCCGCCGGAACTTATTTTCAAGTAGACAGATATAAAATTACCAGACATGTAACCTTCGATATTCCTTTCTGTTCAGTACCAAAAGTATGGATGAGAGATAGGCAGAGCAGGTCTCTGAGTTATGCAAATCCAAATTCAGGAAGACCTTTTTCCATCATTTCAAACATTTCGAAGGAAGGCTTTGATGTGGAATATGTAACATATTATGTCCGAACCAATGCATCAGGGCAAACAATAAATAAATGGATACCAGAAGCTCCCGCGCAAACCCAGTTTGCATATACCGCAGTAGGTCAGTTAAACCCCGCAGGCTCAGCAGGTCCGATTTCCGGTGCCGACATTGCTTGTTCAGCTTCATCTTATACGATAGCAGGTTTTCCGGCCGGGGCAAGTGTCTCTTGGTCCGCCTCCCCATCAGGAATAGCAACGATATCGGGATCCGGTCAAACCATTACCCTTTCTCCGGTTTCAAATGGACAAATAACGTTAACTGCTGTAATAACAGGTTCTTGTGGCCCTGCACCTTCCATTTCTAAAAATATTCAGGTTGGTCCCATAAATTCATCACAAGTTTCTTTAATTGGGCAGTCTGCTGTTTGTCCTGCCAACCAATATACTTATCAGGCGGTAGTTCCGGGAGGACATAAGCCAGGATATATCTACCAATGGACTTACCCATCGGGCTGGAATGTCCAAAGCCAATCAGGCCCCAACATCACATTTTACGTGCCCAGCAATCCCAACTATGGAACAGTAAGGTTCCGAGTCAATAATGGATGCGGATTTTCAGAATACAGTGGCATTACGGTATTTCCAGGCTATAATTGCAGTGCCTTTCCTTATTCCGTTAATGTCTATCCAAATCCTGCCATTGACCAATTTAAGTTTGAAATACAGCAACCGAAAAATTATAGGGATTTCATGGAAAGAGGAGCGGAGGAAAAGTTTGAGGTAGAATTTTATGACCAGAATGGTAATATGGTTTCATCGTTTGAGACTTTTAAATGGGAAGAAACCCTTAATTTGAGTAAGTTGGGTTCTGGTTTTTATTTTCTACAAATAAAATATAGAAATTCCGTTTTTAAAAGGCAGATTGAAATAGCAAAATGATTATAGATCATGAAGTATTTATCAAAAAATTTAAACCAATAAATCCTACGGAAGAAAAAAAATATGAATGGTGTTTGAACAGAAGTAGCGGTTAACGGTAAATCTTAAATATGTCAGTTTAATAGTTTTGTTCAAAATGAAGCGTTTGGATTGATCATAAGACTTTTGAAAGTGAAGAAAATATGATTTAAATCATCTGACTATTTTACCAAAATTTCAATTTTTCAAGTTGGCTATTTAAGATTGGTTATTTGCCCAATTCCAAACAACGGCAGGTTGATCAGCCATTCCTCTTTTCTAAAATCTGACATGGAGGTCCTTAGGGCAAATTTTGGGTTGAACTTTTCATAAAAAAGTTTCAGACTTTTTGCTTTCAAATTCTCCTCGGCTTTAACTTCAATAGGTATAATATTTCCTTTTGACTGGATCAGAAAATCAGTTTCTGCCGTTGCATTGTCTGCAGTCCAATAATAGCACAGGATATTTTTTGCAACCAATTGTTGCAATACATATTGTTCTGTTATCGCACCCTTAAATTCCTCAAATAGCCTGTTGCCTTCCAGTATCGTTTTGACATCAAGATCCACCATAGCACCAAGCAGCCCGACATCAAGACAAAACAATTTGAAGGCATTGAAATCTTCGTAAGCTTTTAAAGGAATCCCCGCTTTGGAGACGCGGTTGACTTTGTGGACGAGTCCACAATCAATCAGCCAAGCCAAAGCAAGTTCATAATCCTTGGCCCTTGCGCCTTGCTTGATCATTCCATAAATGAATTTTTTATTTTCTTTGGCAAGTTGGGCAGGAATAGAATTCCAAAGCATCCTTATTCTGGGAACAATCTCATTTGGAGCATGTTTTGAAAAATCCTGCACATAAGAATCCAAGATCCTCTGTTGGATCGTCCTTACCTCGCTAAAGTCTGGTTTGGTAGAAAAATTCAGTACCGCTTCAGGCATTCCTCCTATGAAATAATACTGCTTGAGCAATTGGATAAATTTCGGTTTGAAAACCTTTATCATTTCCCAATCTGCCTTTTGAAGCAAAAATAAAAGACCTGATTCTCCCATTGCCTCCAAAAATTCCTCAAAATCCAAGGGATATAAATCTAGGAATTCCACTTTTCCTACGGGAAAAGAACTGTGCTGATGCATGGAAATTCCCAATAGCGAACCTGCAGAAACGATATGGTATTGAGGTGCATTTTCTTGGAAATATTTTAAAGATGTAAGTGCTCCGACGGATTCTTGGATTTCATCAAACACGATCAAAGTTTCGGAATTGATGGAAATTCCTGTTTCAATTTGAATCGCCAAAATGATTCTGTCGATATCATAATCTTGTTGGAAGATATTTTTGAGGGTTTTATTATTCTCAAAATTGATATAGGCAACCTGACTGTATTGTGTATTGCCAAATTCCTTCATGAGCCATGTTTTACCTACCTGCCTAGCACCTCTTATTACAAGAGGTTTTCTGGATTTGGAATTTTTCCATGCCAATAAACGGTCTGTCAGGTTTCTCTTCATTTTGGAATCACACTTTTTCAAAGGAAAGAATGCTTAAATTTACACTTTTCCAAAGGAATAAATGTGATTTCACACACTTTTTCAAAGGAAAAAATGTGATTTACTACACTTTTCCTAAGGAAATCCAATTTTGGGGATGAATTTTGACTTTGGATAAGTCAAATTTACCTTCCTCCGGGAGGACAATATTTCTTCAGATAGTCAGTATACAGTGTAGAAAGGTGGAGGAAGGTTCCTTGTCCTTCGGAGATACTGTGTGACCTGTTGGGGTAGGGCATGACCTGAAATTGCTTGTTGTGCTTGATCAGCTCATTGATGAGCATGTCGGCGTTTTGGTAATGGACATTGTCATCGGCAGTTCCATGGATGTAGAGCAAGTTCCCCTTCAGGTTTTTGGCATGGGATAGCGGTGAACCGTTTACAAAGTCTTCCAGATTTTCTTGTGGCAATCCCATATACCTTTCCTGGTAAATGTTATCATAAGTGAGCTGATTGGCCACGGCAGCGATGGAAATACCTGTTTTGTAAATTTCAGGATATTGGAACATCAGGTTAAGCGTCGCACTACCTCCACCGCTCCAACCCCAAACAGCGATCCTTTCGGGATCCACAAATGACCATTTTAGGATTTCCTTTGCACCCAATGCTTGGTCGCGGATATTGATGTCACCGATTTTTCTGTAAATGGATTTGCGCCACTCCCTGCCTTTTGGTGCGGGAGTTCCGCGGTTGTCAAGAGAGATATAGATATACCCGTCTTGTCTCATGTCACCTTTATAGAGCCCGTTTCTGGAGGAACCGAATCCGTCGGCGACCGTCGCACCCCAAGGTTCGGAATAAACATAAAATACCACCGGATACTTTTTGGATGGATCAAAGTTCGCAGGTTTTACCATCCAACCGTCCATTTCGACGCCTTCTTCCGTTGTGATTTTAAAAAACTCTGTTGTCTTTTCTACTTGCGCAGCTACGAAGTTGGCAGCGATGCTTTCTTTTTCATTCAAAGCCTGATGCTTTGGCAGGCTGACCATTTCACCCAAAGGTCTTGTGTAGTGGTTTGAAAAACGGTGTTGCGCAAATTTTGCTGTTGGAGAAAGGTTGTAGCTGTGCGTTCCCGGAAATCCTTCAGGAGTGACCATTTCCAATTTGCCTTTGCCATCCAATCGGCTGCGGTAAAGGTATTTTTGTGTTGCATTCTCAGGGGAGGCGATGAAATAGACAAAACCGTTTTTTTCATCATAGGCCTTCATAGAAATCACATCATAATTTCCCGGCGTGACCAAAAGCTCTTTTTTCCCATCTGTGCTGATTCTGTACAGTTGCTTCCAACCACCTTTTTCACTTGGCCAAAGAAATTCTTTGCCACCGGCAAGCCAATGTACCGGATGTTTGAAGTCGATATCATACGTATCGTCACCCGGGCTCATGACATCTACCCAAGCAGGGTCAGTTTCGGTATGAATAAGCGTGGCTTTTCCTGTTGCTGCATCGCAACGCAGGATTTTGCTTTCGTTTTGTTTTCGGTTCAGCTGCTGAACAAGAAATTCATTGGTACCGGGAATAAACTCCAACCTCACGAGATAATGTTGTCTTGGATCACCTTCAATATCCATCCATTTGGTGCTGGTACTAGCAATATCAATCACCCCGATCCGAGCTGCGGAAGGACTTTCACCGACTTTTGGATACTCTACAGGAATTATTCTGGAATATACCGAATCGGTATTGTTGATCATGTAATAATCCCTTGTCCCCTCGGCATCCAATTGCCAAAATGCAATTGACTTGCTGTCCGGACTCCAACGGAAACCGTCACGGCAAGCAAATTCCTCCTCATATACCCAATCAAAAGTTCCGTTGATGAATTTCCTGTTTCCGTCTTTGGTAAGCGCTGTGATGATCTGGGTCGCCAGATCTTCCAAGTAGATATTATATTCGCTGACATAGGCTACTTTGGTGCCGTCAGGGGATATTTTAGCAAACATCAGTGATGATTCAGGCCTTGATTTGCCTAATTGCTTGAGGCTATTGTTATTCAAGTCCAAAACCCAATAATCCCCGCGGGTATTGATTCTCCATACCTGTTTGGAATTGGTGAAAATAAGCAACTTGGTATTGTCATCTGAGAACGCATACAAGTCCAATTCAAGCGGGTCACTTTTTCCGGAGGGAGTCAGTTGTTGTTTGCTGACGAGCACTTTCCTGTCGTTTGCCGGTAAGGTGTATTGGACTATCTCGTTTTGTTCGATGCTGAAATAAGCACTACCATCATTTGACCATTTGATATCGCCTTGTTGGGCTTGGGCATAGGAAATGAAAAGACAAACAAATAAAACCAAGAACAGCTTCAGGGAATGATGGGGTTTCATAGGGATTGGTTAAATTTTAAAAGAAATGGATATGGCAGATTTTTAGATTTCAAAGTATTTCATTTTTACAGAAGCGTTTTTAAAACACATGCTGCACCAATAATCTCCTTCGATCAACAAGCTTTTGGTATACCAAGTATTAGTGTCGCTTGGCAATTTAGCAAAATCTTGGAGTGTATTCAATTCATTTAGGTTATCCATCAACCCTGTTCCTTCAGCTTTTAAAATGGATTCTTTGATCGTCCATATTTTGAAGAATTGATTGATAGGTTGTATTGATTTTTCAATAAAATCAATTTCATCAGGATGAAATGACATTTCAAATATAGATCGATAGTCAAAATCAGGATTAATTCTCTCTACATCAATGCCACAGGGATCACCCGAAAAGGCAAAAACAAGCCAATCACCTGAATGCGAGGTATTGAAATGAATCTTTTCTTGATTCCTGATTTTTGGTTTGTTGAATTCATTCAACTCAAACTCCACTGACTCGGGTTCATAACCGAGGTAGTATCCACAAAGGATTTTTTTCATAACGGAACTGGCAAGAAAACTGTATTTGTCCTGTTCTCTCGCAAATCTTTCTGATTTTTTTAACTCTTCGCCTGTTAATAATCCTGCATGCGGCAGGATTTTCTCCAAGTTATTAGCTATCCCAATCCGGATTATATGAAGCTCATCCAATAGCGGAGAGGCTACGAATTTTTTCCAAACGGGATTGGTTTCTTGCCAATCAATGGATTTATTGAGGATCATGAATCCGATTTTTCATCAAGGACTTTTTGGATTTTTTCGGCTATTTCTTTCAAAATTTCAGTTTTTTTGAGAATAATGTCATGGTGTCCGCCAATATTTATCACCTTGACTTTTTCAACAAATGAGGTCCATCCATAAAATTTTGGTTCTTCGATATAAGTTTCCATAATTTTTGCCCGTAATAAATATAAGGTGCCATAAAAATGAGGGACTAATTTATATTTATTTAATAAATAGGTATTATTTTTTGAAACTTTATTGAGGTAGTTTGTTGGTTTGTTCACTAATCGTGGATTAAACTTTGATTTAATAATGGAAAATATCAAATCCATTTTTCATAAAAGATATCCTTTTTTCCTTCTTAAATATGCCCCAGGTTCATTTAAAAAAAAGTTTACTTTAGCTAGGATAATATTTAAGATAAGGTTAATTTTTTCAAATGGTGAATGTTTTTCTTGGTAATCGAACGCAGCTGTATCAAATAGAATAAGTTTATTGACTTTTTTCCCCATTGATTGAAGCTGTTTGGCCATTTCATAAGCCACAATCCCCCCATAGCAATAGCCTGATAGATTATAAGGGCCATCCGGATTTTTTTCAACCATAAGTGAAATATAGTACTCAGCCATTCCTTCAAGAGATATGTCAGTTGCCTCCTTCCCATCCAGACCTTTTGGCTGAAAGCCATAAATGGGCTGTTCGGTGTCAATGAATTTTGCTAAATATAATAAATAGATGCCGAGGAACCCCCACCATGAACCATATATAATGGCGGTTTGCTTCTTGAGGTTTTTACATCTAATAATGAATTCAAACCTACCTGATTTTGGTTGATGTTCTCAATTGCATTGGCGAGTTCCGCTATACTCGGGTATTTGAATATCAGGTTAATGGTAAGTTTTAATCCACTTTCTTTTTCCAAAGCTGACATTACTTTTACCGCCAGCAGGGAATGTCCCCCAAGGGCAAAGAAGTCATCGTGGATGCCTATCCGGTCCAAACCGAGGATTCTCTGCCAGATCGCGGCAAGCTGTTTTTCCTGCTCATTCCTTGGTTCTGTATATCCGGCGGTCACCATATCCCCGATTCCGACATCGGGCAGTGCTTTTCTGTCGGTTTTGCCGCTGAGTGTGAGGGGTAGTTTTTCGAGCTTTACCCATAGAGCCGGCACCATGTATTCAGGTAATTTTGACCTGAGGAATGCACTGACGGATTCTTTGTCGAAAGTCCCGTCGCAGATGACATATCCCACGAGTCTTTTGTCACCCTGTCCGTTTTCTCTTGCCATGACTACCGCCTGCTTTACATTGGGATGGAGTACCAAGACGGATTCGATTTCACCGAGCTCGATGCGGTATCCCCTGATTTTGACTTGATCGTCCATCCTGCCCAGATACTCTAAATTACCGTCCCCTCGCCATCTGCCCAAGTCTCCAGTTCTGTATAATCGTTCCTCAGGCCTGTAGGGGTTTTCTATAAATTTCTCCCTGGTGAGCTCTTCCCGGTTTAGATATCCCCTTGCCAAACCTACTCCGCCTATGCAAATCTCCCCGACAGTACCATAAGGAACGAGGTGGTGGGTGGGATTTAAGACGTAAAGCGCTGTGTTGTCAATCGGTTTGCCTATTGGAATGCTCAGTTCCTCAGCTGTCTCACAGGCATAGTAACTCACATCTATGCTCGCTTCCGTAGGACCATAGAGATTCATTAGACTTACAGCCGGAAGCAATTCTTTGAACCTCTTTAACTGTTCTGCTTTTAAGGCTTCTCCACTGGTATATACCTGCTTTAGACTGCTTAGCTTCAAAATGTTTTCTGTTGAGCTGCCCAAAAATTCTAAAAAGGCTTCAAGCATACTTGGAACAAAATGTAACACCGTAACCTGTGCGGCTTCTATTGTCGAAACAATCTTTTCGGGTTGTTTCTCTCCCCCAGGTTCCAACATACTCACAGAGGCCCCCTGCAGGGACCACCAAATCAGCTCCCATACCGATACATCGAAAGTAAAAGTGGTCTTTTGCAGGATACAATCTTTTTCTGTCAAAGCATAAGACTTCTGCATCCAAGCCAATCTGTTGACCAGGCCCCTATGCTCCAGCATACAGCCTTTGGGTTTACCCGTTGAACCTGAGGTGTAAATCACGTACATCAGGTTCTCGGGACTTATCCGGGTTACAGGATTTGTGTTTGGATAGTTGCGTTCATTTATGGCTTTCCTGAATTCTTCCAGTTCAGCCTGATTGATAACTAATTTCAACCTCGCATCTTCTTTGATAAAATCCTTTCGCTGGTCAGGAAACTCAGGATCTATCGGTACATAGGCACCACCGGATTTGATGATCGCCAATATGCCTATCACCATCCACTCACTGCGCTCCAATTCTATTCCTATCAGATCATCGGTCTGAATATTGTATCTTTCAATCAGATAATGTGCAAACTGGTTCGACCGTTCATTCAGCTCTTTGTAGCTTAGCTCTTTATCCCTGAACAATAATGCCACTGCATCGGGAGTTTTATTCACCTGTTGCTCAAATAAGTCCACGATTGTCTTCTCGTGGGGGTATTCCGCTTCCGTAGCATTTAAAGTTTCTAACAGAAGTGTTCTTTCCTCAGTAGGAATAATGTTTAAGAGATCAAGGTTTTGTGAAGGTTGGGCACGAATGGATTCAAGAAATGTCACAAAATGGGATACCATCCTATTTATGGTTTTAGAGCAATAGAAATCCTTGTCAAAGGTGATACGGCCTTCAATTTTTTCTTCATTTTCTACAAAGCAGAACAGTAAATTTGAAATAAAATCCTCAAGGTTTACTTTTGAGATCAGATTTTCGATACTGAGATCTTGTTTTTTTTGATAGTCGAAAATGACGGGGAAAAGTAACCTCAAATCCTTTTCATTCTTTTTTCCTAATAAGGAAATTAGCTGATCAACAGAGATTCGATTATTGGAATTGGCTTCAGCTAAATCGATCTCTAATTTTTGAACAAACTCATCAAAATTTTGGCTGCTATCTATTTTGGAACGAATGGGAAGAAAATCCAAAAAGAAGGCTTTTTCATTCTCCGAGTTTGGATTCTCAATTACTGTTTCCTTGAAGTTGGTGCCAATACAAAAATCATTTTGACTGCTGTATCTATAAAGTAAGACCTTTAAAGCTGCCAACAGGACTAAAGGATGTGAGGGCTTTGATTCGGAAAAGTGGGAAACAATATTGTCAAGAAGAGACCTGTCTATCAGGAAATTGATGGTATTGATTTCTGTTCTATCGGTCAGAGACCTCGAATGATCCTTGGGCAGTTGTAAATCTTCGATTCCTTCAAGCTTTTTAATCCAATAATCTTTGATTAAAAAGGGAGACTCCGTCGCTGATTGGGTGATTTGCGATTTTGTTAATAGCATGATTTATTTTTATTTGTCACTAAAAACGTTTCAAATCTTTATTCGAAACTACTATTCGTTTGTAGGTAATATAAGCGTTTTCGATATCCGAGCCAATTTTTATGATTCCTTTTGATAAAGCATTCCTTTTTTACCTAGAATCCAATCAATGTTTTTTGGACAACTTAAGTCTAATTGAATGAATTTCATCTGACAGTGGAATTGAACAATTTCCAGTCCGGTGTGATCTCCTTCCATTCAATTTGAATATTTAACTTCATGATGAGGAGTTTATTTTCTAAATTCTGACTCTTAATTTTAATTTCAAAATTTTGGAAATTCCCATGGAGTTCTGTTTGTTGGTGTAATCAATCCATTGGCTTTTTTACTGTTTGTGAACATTTGTTTTTTGTCATCCCAATCCAAAATCGGCTCATTTGTCCTTCCTGAGATATTGGGTATGTGGGCATACAATGCAGCAATTCTGCCTGTTTCGGGTGGACAAATAGGAGTCTCTCTGGATTTAATGCAATCAATGAAATTTTTGACATGCAGGTTATGGGATTCACTTCCTTCGGTAAATAGGAACGCTTCGGCCTTTGCCTCTTTTTTGTCAGAGTCCCATTCAGGATATACCTGAAAAGATTTTCTGTCAGCTACAATTGTGGCATTTTCACCGATGAAAGCGATGCCATAAGATTTCCCATATGGCCCTTGCTGGATCCCTGCAGTCATATCCCAGTTGATTGTAAATTCTTCATTGGCGTAGATGACTGACATAGTATCAAACGTTTCCCTGCTTCTGACATCAGTTGAAGAGTTGACTGCCGTGGTTATTACTCTCAAAGGGGCTTTAGGATTTTGCATTGCCCAAATGCCCATATCCAAAAGGTGTACGCCCCAATCAGTCATCAAACCTCCACCATAATCCCAAAAATGTCTCCAACTTCCATGAAAGCGGGTTGGATTAAAGGGGCGCTTCGGCGCAGGTCCAAGCCAAAAATCGTAATCCACACCTGAAGGAGCAAGACTGTCACCGGCCGGAATGGCACCTGTTCCATAATTGAAATTGGACCAAATATTTACTTTTCGGATTTTTCCAATATCTCCGTTTTTAATCATTCGGACAGGCTCGCTAAAGGAATAGCCACTCCTTTGCTGTTGACCAACTTGAACAACACGCTTGTAATAGGCAGCCGCCTCAACCATGATACTGGATTCCCCGATTGAATTTGCTAAAGGCTTTTCGACATAGACATCTTTTCCTGCAGCACATGCGGCAACCATAATGAGACAATGCCAATGGTCCGGAGTGCCAATTATGACAGCATCTATATCTTTTTGCTCCAAAACCTTCCTGAAATCTTTGAATGGTTTTGGGTCCTGTCCAAAAGTTTCTTTGACTTCTTTGATTCTCTTAGAAAGAACATTTTCATCCACATCACAAATCGCCACACAATTCACTCCCGGCATATTCAGATGGTGCCTCAAAATACTGAATCCATGACCATTGCAACCAATCAGAGCCACGTTGACTTGGTCACTTGGTCTCACCGTTTTTGCCCAAACTTTAGATGGTATGAAGCTGAATAAGCCAATACCTACTGTGGTAGTAAGAGTTTTCTCAATAAATTTTCTTCTCGTCGGTTTCATAAATTGTTTTTCAGTATTCTAAAAGAGGGAGAGATTTATTCTTCTAAGTTGGATTACTGATCTGTTGAAAGCGATGGTTTTTATACAGGATCATGAACCGGGTTTTTCATCAAGGACCTTTTGGATTTTTTCAGCCATTTCTTTTAAAATCTCAGGTTTGTGAAAGAGGTTGTCATGGTGGCCCGAAACATGGACAACATTGACCTTTTCTACAAAAGGAACCCATCCGTAATATTTTGGCTCTTCAACATAAAACCCCTGGGTTTTTGCGCGGAATAAAACCATCGGGCCATGGTAAGGAACCAATTTATAGCTCCTTAAGATATCGGCATTATTTTTTGCGACTCTATTCAGGACGCTTCTCGAATCGTCCAAAAATTTCGGATCAGGTTTCAACTTCATTTTTACTAAAAGTTTGTCCCTTTTTCTTTTGTATGACCTTGTTTTCTTTTCCAAATAACCCTGTGGTTCATGCAAAACAAAGTTGATCTCGTTAAGAATTATTTTTGATCTGAGTTTTAATTTATCAAAAGCAGAAAGTTTCTCGTAGGAGTCCAAAGATGATGTGTCAAACAAAATAAGCTTCCCGACTTTTCTCCCCATAGCATGAAGTTGTTGGGCCATTTCATAAGCGACATAGCCGCCAAAGGAATAGCCGGATATATTGTATGGGCCGTATGGATTCTGATCGATCATCAGGGAAATATAATATGAGGCCATTTCTTCAAGTGAGCTGTTAGGAACTTCTTTCCCATCTAACCCTTTGGGCTGAAAACCATAAATAGGTTGGTCGTCTTCAATATATTTCGCTAGACTATAATAGATAGAAACCGCCGAACCTACTCCATGTACGATATATAATGGAGGTTTAGAACCACTTGGTTTGATCGCCACGAGGGAATTCCAACCTGCCTGATTTTGATTGCTATTTTCAATTGCCTTTGCGAAAGCAAAAATGTTAGGAAATTTGAATATCAGGTTAATGGGAATTTTTGAACCAATTTCTTTTTCCAAGGCAGATATTACTTTTACAGAAAGTAAGGAATTTCCCCCAAGAGCGAAGAAGTCATCATGTATACCTACCCTTTCCCAACTGAGGATTCTTTGCCAGATGACAGCAAGTTTTTTTTCCAGTTCAGAACGTGGTTCGATATAATCGGGTGTAACCATATCTCCAATACTTAAATCAGGAAGAGCCTTTCTGTCTATCTTTCCATTGCTGGTTAGTGGCAATTTCTCCAACTTTACATAAAAGTTCGGCACCATATATTGTGGCAGCTTTTCCATTAAGTAGGCCTTCATCTCCTCAGCCGTAGCCATTCCTGTGCTATAGGCTATCAGCTCTTTGTCTGTTGTGTTTTTTAGCAATCTGGCGAGCACTACCCCTTGTTCCACTTTTAGGTGGCTTGTCAATACCTGTTCAATCTCTCCCAATTCTATCCTGTTCCCCCTAATCTTTACTTGGTCATCCATCCTACCCAAATACTCCAAATTACGGTCCTTGCCCCACTTACCTAAGTCTCCTGTTCTATACAACCGCTTCCCCGGCTTGTATGGATTCTCTATAAATTTCTCTTTGGTAAGATCATCTCTGTTTAGATAACCTCTTGCTATGCCAACACCTCCTAAGCAGATTTCTCCAACAACACCATAAGGAACCAAGTGTTGGGAAGAGTCTAAGAGATATATTTCTGTATTTTGTATAGGTGTGCCTATGTAAGGCTCATTGTCAACACCTATCTCTTTTACTATACATCCAACAGTTGCTTCTGTCGGGCCGTATTCATTGTATATTCTGCTACCCTCATTTTTACGCAAATATTCGATTAGTTCCTTGGTTAATGCTTCACCTCCTAATACAAATACCTTGCTCCTAGCTTCTCGCAGCGTTTGCTCCTCTATAAGTTTAATGTGTGCGGGGGTTAATTTTATCCATCCATTCTCAGGATTTAAAACTATCTCTTTTAACTGTCTTGATAAATCCTCGAATTGATTATGTACGTGTAGTGCCTTCCCTTGTGTCAGTGCACCGAATAAAGAAGTTATTGTAAAATCAAAGGATAAACTGCTGAACAAATCGACTTTACTATAACTAATGTCTCTACTGTATTCGGATGTCCAATCCAAGTAATTATTCACCCCTCCATAATTCAATACACATCCCTTTGGATTACCCGTTGAACCAGAGGTATAAATCACATATATTACATCAGTTAACTTTATCGTTACATTGGGTCTATCTATTGAATACAAAGTATCTTGTAATTTAAATGCATCCCATTCTTCTTCATCAATTAATAATTTACAACCGCTGTCCTGTTTAATAAAGGCAATGCGCTCTTTCGGATAGTCAATATCAATAGGCACATACGCGGCTCCAGTTTTTAAAACTCCCAAAACGCTCAAAACCATTCTAGCACTGCGTTCTAACCTTATCCCTACTAAATCCCCATTCACCACTCCGTGTTTTTCAATCAGATAATGTGCAAACTGGTTCGACCGTTCATTCAGCTCTTTGTAGCTTAGCTTATCATCCCTGAACAATAATGCCGTTGCATCAGGAGTTTTATTCACCTGTTCCTCAAATAAGTCCACGATTGTCTTATCTTGGGGGTATTCAGCTTCTGTAGCATTTAAAGTTTCTAACAGAAGTGTTCTTTCCTCAGTAGGAATAATGTTTAAGAGATCAAGGTTTAAAGATGGATTTTCAACGATTGATTTCAGGAGAAGGATAAAGTGGCTTACGAAACGTTCCATTGTTTCAGGCCTATACAGGTCTGTATTGTATTCTACAATTCCTGCAATGCCCTTTTCCATTTCTGTGAGTTCGAAAGTCAGGTCAAACTTCGAAGTGAAATTCTCGTAAGTCTCATCCGACACCAAGACATCATCCAGACGGACCTCATTTTTGGGAACATTCTGCAAAACGAATAAAACCTGGAATACAGGATTTCTGCTCAGGTCTCTTTTTTGTCTAAGTGATTCCACCACCATTTCAAAGGGGATTTGTTGGAATTCGAAAGACTCCAGCGTAGTGGTCCGGATATCTTTAAGAAGTTCTGTAAAGGTCATGTCTCCCCTTAGATTGGATCGAAGAGCCAAGGTGTTGACAAAAAACCCAATGAGATCATCCGTTTCTTCGCTTTCTCTACCTGCCACAGGTGTGCCAACGCAGATATCCTCCTGACCACTATACCGATAAAGAAGTGTTTTGAATGCTGCCAGCAATGTCATAAAAAGAGTTGTCTGATGACTTTGTCCCAATTCCTTCAGTTGGGATACCACGGAATCATCGATTGAAAAACGGTAACTATTCCCGTTATTACTCTGAATCGGCGGCCTTGCAAAATCGGTAGGAAGCTGAAGTGGAGCGACGTTCTGGAGTTTGGCTTTCCAGAAGTCAATCTTGGGCTGTATTGAATCACTGTTCAGGAAATTTCTTTGCCATATGGCATAATCAATATATTGGAGTGGCAGGGGAGAAAGCGGTATTGGTTTTCCGTTTGTGATTGCCTGATAGCATTCGGTGAGTTCTTTTCTCAAGATATTGACAGACCATCCATCAGAGGCTATGTGGTGCATGGTGATCACCAGACAATAATCTCCTTGGGCTTTGGTGATCAGACAGGCCCTCATCATGTGGTCATGGGCGAGGTCAAAGGGTATCCTGATCAGTCTTGTGATTTCATTTTTGAGGAGTTCAGGATCAGGCAATTCCATCCTGTCCAGCCTCCAGAGACCTTTGCCGAGAACGGTTTGGCAATCGTTCCCGTCTTTCTCGGTGATGACGGTTCTGAGGACTTCATGGCGGTTGACAATGGTTTTCAGTACTTCTTCCAAGGCACGGATATCGAGCTTTCCCCGGATGTTATGGATCAGCGGAATGTGATACTGTATACTTCCTTCCAACTGATGGATAAACCAAAGACTTTGTTGATTGTAAGATAGTGGGATGGTTTCAGGCCTCGCCACAACCATTGGTACTTGGTTGGAGAGGACATTGTCTCTGGAAATCAGGATTAGGGCAAGCTGAGCCACAGTAGGAGCAGAGAAGAAGTCCAGAATGCTGATTTCGGAACCCAGTTCTTTCCTGATTGATGCAACGGCACGCATTGCTAGCAAGGAATGTCCACCTAATGCAAAGAAATCATCGTGGATGCCTATCCGATCCAAACCGAGGATTCTCTGCCAGAGGGCTGCAAGCTGTTTTTCCTGCTCATTCCTTGGTTCTGTATATCCGGCGGTCACCATATCCCCGATTCCGACATCGGGCAGTGCTTTTCTGTCGGTTTTGCCGCTGAGTGTGAGGGGTAGTTTTTCGAGCTTTACCCATAGAGCCGGCACCATGTATTCAGGTAATTTTGACCTGAGGAATGCACTGACGGATTCTTTGTCGAAAGTCCCGTCGCAGATGACATATCCCACGAGTCTTTTGTCACCCTGTCCGTTTTCTCTTGCCATGACTACCGCCTGCTTTACATTGGGATGGAGTACCAAGACGGATTCGATTTCACCGAGCTCGATGCGGTATCCCCTGATTTTGACTTGATCGTCCATCCTGCCCAGATACTCTAAATTACCGTCCCCTCGCCATCTGCCCAAGTCTCCAGTTCTGTATAATCGTTCCTCAGGCCTGTAGGGGTTTTCTATAAATTTCTCCCTGGTGAGCTCTTCCCGGTTTAGATATCCCCTTGCCAAACCTACTCCGCCTATGCAAATCTCCCCGACAGTACCATAAGGAACGAGGTGGTGGGTGGGATTTAAGACGTAAAGCGCTGTGTTGTCAATCGGTTTGCCTATTGGAATGCTCAGTTCCTCAGCTGTCTCACAGGCATAGTAACTCACATCTATGCTCGCTTCCGTAGGACCATAGAGATTCATTAGACTTACAGCCGGAAGCAATTCTTTGAACCTCTTTAACTGTTCTGCTTTTAAGGCTTCTCCACTGGTATATACCTGCTTTAGACTGCTTAGCTTCAAAATGTTTTCTGTTGAGCTGCCCAAAAATTCTAAAAAGGCTTCAAGCATACTTGGAACAAAATGTAACACCGTAACCTGTGCGGCTTCTATTGTCGAAACAATCTTTTCGGGTTGTTTCTCTCCCCCAGGTTCCAACATACTCACAGAGGCCCCCTGCAGGGACCACCAAATCAGCTCCCATACCGATACATCGAAAGTAAAAGTGGTCTTTTGCAGGATACAATCTTTTTCTGTCAAAGCATAAGACTTCTGCATCCAAGCCAATCTGTTGACCAGGCCCCTATGCTCCAGCATACAGCCTTTGGGTTTACCCGTTGAACCTGAGGTGTAAATCACGTACATCAGGTTCTCGGGACTTATCCGGGTTACAGGATTTGTGTTTGGATAGTTGCGTTCATTTATGGCTTTCCTGAATTCTTCCAGTTCAGCCTGATTGATAACTAATTTCAACCTCGCATCTTCTTTGATAAAATCCTTTCGCTGGTCAGGAAACTCAGGATCTATCGGTACATAGGCACCACCGGATTTGATGATCGCCAATATGCCTATCACCATCCACTCACTGCGCTCCAATTCTATTCCTATCAGATCATCGGTCTGAATATTGTATCTTTCAATCAGATAATGTGCAAACTGGTTCGACCGTTCATTCAGCTCTTTGTAGCTTAGCTCTTTATCCCTGAACAATAATGCCACTGCATCGGGAGTTTTATTCACCTGTTGCTCAAATAAGTCCACGATTGTCTTCTCGTGGGGGTATTCCGCTTCCGTAGCATTTAAAGTTTCTAACAGAAGTGTTCTTTCCTCAGTAGGAATAATGTTTATGAGATCAAGGTTTAAAGATGGATTTTCAACGATTGATTTCAGGAGAAGGATAAAGTGGCTTACGAAACGTTCCATTGTTTCAGGCCTATACAGGTCTGTATTGTATTCTACAATTCCTGCAATGCCCTTTTCCATTTCTGTGAGTTCGAAAGTCAGGTCAAACTTCGAAGTGAAATTCTCGTAAGTCTCATCCGACACCAAGACATCATCCAGACGGACCTCATTTTTGGGAACATTCTGCAAAACGAATAAAACCTGGAATACAGGATTTCTGCTCAGGTCTCTTTTTTGTCTAAGTGATTCCACCACCATTTCAAAGGGGATTTGTTGGAATTCGAAAGACTCCAGCGTAGTGGTCCGGATATCTTTAAGAAGTTCTGTAAAGGTCATGTCTCCCCTTAGATTGGATCGAAGAGCCAAGGTGTTGACAAAAAACCCAATGAGATCATCCGTTTCTTCGCTTTCTCTACCTGCCACAGGTGTGCCAACGCAGATATCCTCCTGACCACTATACCGATAAAGAAGTGTTTTGAATGCTGCCAGCAATGTCATAAAAAGAGTTGTCTGATGACTTTGTCCCAATTCCTTCAGTTGGGATACCACGGAATCATCGATTGAAAAACGGTAACTATTCCCGTTATTACTCTGAATCGGCGGCCTTGCAAAATCGGTAGGAAGCTGAAGCGGAGCGACGTTCTGGAGTTTGGCTTTCCAGAAGTCGATTTTACTCTGGATTGCATCACTGTTGAGGAAATTTCTTTGCCAAATAGCATAGTCAATGTACTGAATGGGCAGAGGGGGCAGTGAACCCTGTATTCCGTTGAAGATGGACTGATAGCATTCGGTGAGTTCCTTTTTCAGGATGTTTGCAGACCATCCGTCGGAGGAGATGTGGTGCATGGTGATCACCAGACAATAATCGCCTTTGGTTTTGGTGATCAAGCATGCCCTCATCATGTGGTCATGGGCGAGGTCGAAAGGTGTTCTTATCAGTTCGGAAATTTCATTGTCAAGTAGTTCCGGATCAGGTAAATCCCATCTGTCCAGCTTCCAGATATCTTTGCCGAGAACGGTTTGGTAATAATTGCCGTCTTTCTCTGTGATGACGGTTCTGAGGACTTCGTGGCGGTTGACAATGGTTTTAAGGGCTTCTTCCAGGGCTAGTATGTCGAGCTTCCCCTCGATTTCAAGGATCAGTGGAATATGGTATTGGATGCTTCCTTCGAGCTTATGAATGAACCAGAGGCTCTGCTGATTGTAGGAAAGGGGAATGTTTTCAGGCCTTGCCATGGGTTGCGGAGCAAAACTGGAGGCCTGGCCGCTTCGGGACTGGAGTATCAGGGCAAGCTGTTCAACCGTGGGTGCTGAGAACAGTTCACGGATCGAAAGTTCTGCCCCCAAATCTTTTCTGACTGTTGCGACGGTCCGCATCGCTAGCAGGGAATGTCCCCCAAGGGCAAAGAAGTCATCGTGGATGCCTATCCGGTCCAAACCGAGGATTCTCTGCCAGATCGCGGCAAGCTGTTTTTCGAGGTCATTTCTTGGTTTAGTATATTCGACATTCCCCATATCTGCGTAACCGACCTCGGGCAGTGCCTTTCTGTCGATTTTCCCGCTGAAGGTGAGGGGGAGTTTTTCGAGCTGAAGCCAAAGGGCGGGGACCATATATTCAGGAAGTTTTGACCTGAGGAATGCACTGACGGATTCTTTGTCGAAAGTCCCGTCGCAGACCACATATCCCACGAGTCTTTTGTCACCCTGTCCGTTTTCCTTTGCTATGACCACTGCCTGCCTCACTCCGTGGTGGAGGAGCAGGACGGATTCGATTTCGCCGAGCTCGATGCGGTATCCCCTGATTTTGACTTGATCGTCCATCCTGCCGAGGTATTCGATGTTTCCGTCGTGAAGCCACCTGGCAAGGTCACCTGTGCGGTACATCCTTCCACCGGACACGTTGCTGAAGGGATCGGGAAGGAATTTTTGGGAGGAAAGTTCAGGTCTGTTGAGGTAACCCCGTCCGACTCCTTTCCCCCCGATGCAGAGTTCACCCGGGATCCCGACAGGGTTTAGGATTCCATCTGAGGATAGGATGTAGATAGCAGTATTGTCAATGGGTTTCCCGATGGCAACCTTTTGGCCGATCTCCATTTTTTTAAAGGTTGACCAGATAGTTGTTTCGGTTGGACCATACATGTTCCAAAGTGTGCCTATTCCCACAAGAGTATTTTTCAATTCCTCACCGAGGGCTTCTCCACCGACGAGCATTTTGATATTTTGTGGATTTTTCCATCCTGAATTGAGTAACATCTGCCAACCCGAAGGCGTTGCCTGCATGTGCGTAGGACGGACTTCTTCCAGTTTTTTGGAAAGGCTGAAGCCATCCATGGCAATTTCCCTGCTTGCCAAGAATACCCTGCCACCATTGATAAGGGGAAGAAAAAGCTCAAGATAAAAGATGTCAAAACTAAAAGTAGTGACCGAGAGTAGACTTGAATTAGCATCGAATTCTACATTTTTCGACATACTTGCCAAGAAGTTTGCCACATTCTGGTGCTCTATCATTACACCTTTGGGCTTTCCTGTAGAACCTGAGGTATAGATGATGTAGGCAAGGTTATCGGGTAATAGTGAATTTAGGATTGCTTCTGACGGCATCCTCAGGATTGACTCCATTTCTTTGTCCACAACCACAAGGCTTATTTCACTACCGAAATTGTGTTCAGTTTTGGAAGAGCAAATGACAAAATCTGCCTTTGTATCTTGGACCATATAATCGATCCTATCTTTGGGTAATCCAGGATCGATGGGGACATAGGCCCCACCTGATTTGAGGATTCCAAAGATGCCTATTACCATCTCCAGAGACCGGTCTATACAGATCGGAACAAGGCTTTCAGGTTGGAGTCCGTTTCTGGTCAGATAATGAGCAAGGTGATTGGATTTGATATCCAGGTCCTTGTATGAAAGCTGTTCGCCTTCAAACTCAACTGCAATTGCATATGGCGTTTTGACGACTTGGCTTTCAAATAAATCTAAGATTGTTTTGCCTTTGGGTAGAGGGGAGAAAGTATCATTAAATGATTTCAGAAGTTGGAATTCTTCCTCTATGGGAATAATGTTTAAGAGACCAATGTTTTGGGAAGCTTGGGCATGAATGGATTCAAGAAGTTTGACAAGATGAGATACCATTCTATTTATGGTTTTAGAGCAATAGAACTCCTTGTCAAAGGTGATACGGCCTTCAATTTTTTCTTCATTTTCTACAAAGCCAAACAATAAAGTTGAATTAAAATTTTCAAGGTTTATTTTGGATGATTGGTTAAGGTCTTCTAAATCAGTATTTTTTTGATAATCCAAAATGACTGTAAAAAGTATGCTTAAATCCCTTTTGTTCTGTATTCCTAATGAAGTAATTAATTGATCAACAGAGATTTGATTGTAGGAATTGGCTTCAGCTAAATCGATCTCTAATTTTTGAACAAACTCATCAAAATTTTGGCTGCCATCTATTTTTGAACGAATGGGAAGAAAATCCAAAAAAGAGGTTTTTACAATCTCCGAGTTTGGATTCTCAATTACTGTTTCCTTGAAGTTGGTGCCAATACAAAAATCATTTTGACTGCTGTATCTATAAAGTAAGACCTTTAAAGCTGCCAACAGGACTAAAGGATGTGAGGGCTTTGATTCGGAAAAGTGGGAAACAATATTGTCAAGGAGAGACCTGTCTATCAGGAAATCGATGGTATTGATTTCTGTTCTATCGGTCAAAGACCTCGAATGATCCTTGGGCAGTTGTAACTCTTCGATGCCTTCAAGCTTTTTAATCCAATAATCACTGATTAATTGAGAGGAATTGGTCGCTGATTGGGTATTTGGCGATTTTGTTAATAGCATGATTTATTTATTTTGGGTTTTAAAAAAATGATTTTTAATTTCTATTTAAAGCTAGAATTCTAAAGTTAAGAAATAACCTTTTTTTAGAAAAAATCATTGGGCATCAAAAATCAATGGTTTTTTAGAAACCATTAAATTAACTTGAGATCCTTATCGTATCTTCACCATTCCAATTCCATAAATCCAAATTATAAAAACTATGAAAAACACCAGAATCTATTTCTTTGCATTCACCTTGATGTTGTTTTTGGCAGCTTCATTGCAGTCTCATGGACAACTTCAGTCCCCTGCAGCCAGCCCTGCAGCCTTCGTGTCCCAAAATGTTGGTTTCACCAAAATCAGCATTGATTATTCTTCTCCTGCTGTAAAAGGAAGACAGATTTTTGGGGAAATCGAAAAGTATGGAGTTACTTGGAGAGCAGGTGCCAATGCCACCACCATCATTGAATTCAGCACAGGCGTAAGCGTTGGTGGTAAAAATCTTCGCGCCGGTAAATATTCCATTTTCATCACGCCAATGGCCTCAGGCGAGTGGACTGTTCACCTGAATGGGAAAGGCAATTCTGTGTTTGCTTATATGAAAGATGGTAAAATTGACGAGGAAGCAGTTGCCAAAGATGATGCTGCTACCATCAAAGTAACCCCAATGATGGCTGCTGATTCTCAGGAAAGACTTTCTTATGCCATTTCTGCCGAAAACAACAAGGTAGCCAAAGTGACCATGGCTTGGGATAAAGTGAGGTTGTCATTTATGGTGGACACTCAGGTTGACCAAAAAATGGAAGGCTTCAAAGGAGCTTTTTGATTACTCCCTCATTACATCTCAAAATAAAAAAACCTCCTTTATGGAGGTTTTTTTATTGCCTTTAACTTTACTTCTCTGTCCAATCAACGCCGGTATCCTTCCATTTTTTCTCAGCAGCCGAATCCAGAACAGCCTGACAGACTTTTTGGGTTTCGTAGGCATCTTTGAAAGTCGGTGAGCAGGGTTTTCCGGTTTCCAAGCTATGGAAAAAATCCGCTGCATGATGGATAAATGAATGCTCATACCCGATACTCGTTCCGGGAATCCACCATCTCTTCATGTAAGGTTGCTCGCCTTCGGTGATGTGGATTTTTCTCCAACCCCTGACATGTGGATCATCTTTATGGTCAAAATATTCCAACCAGTTCATGTCCTGTAAATCCCACCTGATTGAGGCATGTTCCCCGTTGATTTCAAAGGTATAAAGGGCCTTGTGCCCCCTAGCGTACCTTGTAGCCTCAAAAAGCCCGAGAGAACCATTGTCAAAGTGGCAATGGAAGATACAGGCATCGTCAATGCCTACTTTCTGAACCTGTCCACTTCCCTGATGAACCCTTTCTTTGACGAAAGTTTCGGTCATTGCTGATACATCTTTGATACCGCCATTAAGCCACATCGCCGTATCGATGCAATGTGCCAATAAGTCTCCGGTCACTCCCGAACCTGCAGCATCTACATCTAATCTCCAAAGCCCATCTCCACCTTGCGGCAGTTCGGGATTGATTGTCCAATCCTGAAGGAAATTGGCGCGGTAATGGAATATTTTTCCCAGTTTTCCCGAGTCAACGATTTGCTTGGCCAATGTCACAGCCGGGACTTTTCTATAGTTGTACCAAACAGTATTGGCAATGCCTGCATTTTCTGCTGCTTTGACCATTTTTTCGCCTTCCTCCAAGGTTTTGGAGAGTGGTTTTTCACAAAGGATCATCTTTCCTGCAGCTGCTGCTGCAATGGCTATTTCGGCATGAAAAGCATTGGGCGTACAAATATCCACCGCATCAATGTCGGGTCTTTCAATGATTTTCTTCCAATCTGTTTCGTAGGAGGCATAGCCCCACTGTTCAGCAAAGGCTTTGACCTTATCTTCTCTCCTTGCACATACCGCTTGCAATACAGGCAGGTATTCAAATTCAGGGAAAAAGTCAGGTATACGCTTGTAGGCGTTGGTGTGGATTCTACCCATCAACCCCGTTCCTATGAGTCCGATTCTTATATGTTTTTTGCTCATTATTTTGGATTTAAAGATTTGAAAATTTCAAAGGGTTAGAAAGTTTAAAAGTTTCAAGGTTCAAAAGTTTTGAAGTCTTTACCGATTACCTCCCACCATTCTGTCACGTCCTGAATTTACTTGACACTTTTCACTTCCAATTTCTGACTTTATCCGTCCCACTTATCCAACCCATCCGTGTGCATTGCGCACCTCGATCATTTTGGAAAGGATGTCGTTCCAAGTTTGCTGCTTGCCCATCACGGCATTGGGAAACATACAGCCATCCCAACAAATATGCTGGAAAGCTTTGGTCAGTTCGCCCTCAGCATTTCGTAGCCAATGGCCGGCATCCTTGGCAATATCAAGCTTGCCATTTGGATCGTTGGCTAGGCAATGTCTTCCAGTTTTGTCATGTGAACCCGAACCGAAAACTGTCCCGTCATTTTGAGCCACATGGAAATCTATGGTCCAAGGTCGGAGGGCTTTTGTCAATTTTTTGAATGCCTCATCCAATGTCTCCCTGTCATTCCAGTCAAAGTTCTTTGGTAGAATCCTGTCATCAGGACTGTTGTAACCCAACATGTAAAGGAAAGTATGGGACATATCTGCCTGGAATCCGATATTGGGCCTGTTGGTTTGATCAAGGGTGTCCACCATCGCCCTCCAGCTGTGCATGCCTCCCCAGCAGATTTCACCTTCGGCAGCGAGTTTTTCTCCAAAATCCGCAGCCACATCACAGGCTTCTCTGAATGTCTGTGCAATCAGTTTGGTATTGTTGATCGGGTCCTTTGCCCAGTTTTCAACGCTGCTAGCTGAATCAATCCTTACTATTCCGTAAGGTCTCACACCAAGGTCTTTGAGTTTTTGACCGAAAACACATGATTTGCGGACCATTTCCACAAACAGCGCACGGTCTTCCTTACTTCCCATAGCAGGTCCACCCCAAATCGGAGCAACAAGGCTTCCTATATTCAGGTTGAGTTTCTGTACTTTTTCTGCCAATCTCTTGATACCGTCATCAGACATATCCAGATCAATATGTGGATCAAAAAGTCCGATATCAATACCGTCAAACTTTACCCCGTTGACTTCTGCGGCGGCGGTGGATTGCAGCATGTCATCAAATGAAATGATTGGCTCTGAGTCGGGGCCTTTCCCCACAATACCCGGCCAAGTCGCATTGTGTAGTTTTGGATAGTTATTTTGGGACATGGTTTTTTGGTTATTTGTTAATGGTTATTGGATGGATTATGGTTATTCGGTTAATGGTTATTTGGTTAACTGTTTAACTGATTTCGAAATCCGAGCTTTTCTCACTTCTCGGCGCTAGTATCTTGCCTCTTTTTCTTGATACTTTTTTTTTACGTCACCCTGAACGTAGTGAAGGGTCTCCACTATAAATGAGATTCTTCACCTTCGCAGGCTACGGTTCAGAATGACGTAACCAAAATTCAATTTCTAAGTTTCAAATCCGGATTGCCAGGACCGAAATGCTTCAGCATGACAATTGGGTCTGTTTTTGAATGATTTGTGATTTTGACACCTGCCATAGCGGCTTTTTCGCTGACGAAATATTCGTCATGGGTCAATTGTCCAAACCGGATCAGGGCTGGTGTTTCGATATCCCAAACCCCCATTTTTCCATGGCCCTGCATCATGATCATGCCGTAAGCGGCATTGTCGGTGATGGTTACAGTCTGACCCGGGAAAACGGTCAGTTCTTTGGCACTGTAATCGTGGGAGCGATAGCAAATCCAAGATTCATGGTATCCTGCAGCATGCATTTTCTCAGTATCATGCACAGGCTTTGGTTCCATGTAGTGGTTGTCCATCAGGTTTGGATTGACATTCAAATCCCAGTCGATCATTTCCAACAGCAACTCATAATCTCCGATCCGGTCTTTTGGCGTGGCATTCCATAGGAGTTCATCTGGAATAATTGCCTCGTTGACCAAAGACTGGTACATGGCAAAAATATCAGAAGCTTTTTGTGGTTCGTAAGTACACAAACTTCCCGGTGCATGCAGCATTCCTGGAGGCACATCCCAACCTGTTCCGGGCTGTAGTCTGAAGGCTTGCGAATAATTGGTGATCTTGTTGTCGCCTTTGTTGAAGTTTTTCAAACAGTCAAGGATGGTTTCCTTGGATGTCCCCGGGGCAATTCCGAAGAAAGTATAGGGAAAATCCCCACCGTGGTTATTCACCTGAGGTGGAAAATAGTAAGCTTCAGGCTTTCCGTTTTGTCCTGTCAGCGCACCGAATTCATCACTTGGATGGATATGATGCGGAAGCGGACCCATATTGTCAAAAAACTTGGAATACATTGGCCACGATTTGTATTTGTTCCATAACCTGTCACCGATGATTTGCGCCCCGATGTCGGCTATTGCATCCTTCAACAAGAAAAGCTCGGTTTTGCCACCGTCTTCAAAAGCGATATGGCTGAGACCTTCATTTTTACTTGTCAAGGGGCCGTTTTGGGCAGGAGTGGTCGAAGAAAACCAACGCTCGTCAATTCCTCCCCGGGCTCCACCGAGGGCATAGTAATCGTCAGGATGGAGTTTGATCCGCCTTCCCGGAACACAAAAAGAACGCGGCACCCATGTTGGGGTCAATCTCAGAATTCCTTCTCCTTGGTTTAATGCTTTTTTTGCCAAACTCATTGTTGTTATTGGTTATTGGGTTGGTGCTAAATTTATTAATCTTAATCTTTTTATTCTTTCAGATATTTATTGATACTGGATATTAATAGATATTATTTGCGCAGCAATACTTTGAGATTTGCGTGAATTCAATACATATTTATCAATTTATTTTAGTGAATTCTGCAATCTCATTATCTCTTGACAAAACCCTTAATTCCAAGTCATAGATTCTTTTTTCTTTAGGTTCCAATAGGATCAGGGTTCCGTTTTTTCTTGCACCACTTTGCCCGATAGGTGGATTGGTAGCCGGCTCAAGGGCAGTTACATATTCCCCTTTTCCCCAATGCTGCCAGTTGATCAGCCAAGGCAATTGGTTCTTGGTGAAGGTAAGAGATAGACCTATGCCAAGGTTTTGATTGACAAATCCGCAGGTGCATTTCCCGTTTTCATCGGCTTCGGGATCAATAAAGGCAACATCTTCGCCAAATCCCGCATGGGCATCCATCGGAGCTGGGCATTTTTTGAAGTTGTTTTTTGGGTTGAAAATCCTGTTGTTCGGATCGTTGTCCATGGAATTCCATTTTCCTTCCCAAACGATTTCTGTCCCTTCATCTATAAGCGGCCAACCGCAATTCAAATGATAGAGCAACATATGTGGTGCGGGCGTATTGCCAAGGTTGGTGATTTCATCCCTGACCTTGATAACAGGCTCGCCCAATATTCCCGAAATGGTTCTTTTCATTTCCAATGAAGGACCAAAGCAGGTAGTCTCCCGGATGATGCCGGTAATGCTCATTTCCATGTTTCCATTAAGTGGATCAGGTTGGATGATGGATGTGATTTCTGCCGGGATATTACTCGCATTACCATGTAATCCTCTATTTCCAAATTCATCCGATTCGGGACCGCCAACATGTGAAAGCCCACAGGTGGTCAACAATCCTCCTCCAAATGTCCTCAGCCAATCTATCCCTTTATTGGAAAAAGGTTGGGGAGAAGTAACGCCTGCATGGCTGATCCAAGCAAGGCTGTGGGCATTGAAGAAGGCATCGGCAATGTCCATTCCTCTGTCTAGTACCACCTTGTATCTCAGGCCTGTTCCGGTATTGATCCAGGCGATCCGAACTCCCTTACCCAATCCATTGTCCAAAACGGATGTTTCAATCCCTCCCAATTGCATGGAGTTGGAGATTTTGTCTTTCCAATTGGACTGCTTTAGCTCGTTCAAATCGCTCATAAATCTGGTAAAATAATCAAAATTCAAGTTATCATCTGAAATCTATGTCGGTATCCTGTTCTGTCAGGCATGAAATTTATCTCCCTTAAAATTAGCTATTTAAAACTATCAAAAAAGCCAAGTTTAACTTTTTCCAGGCATAAAAACTTCGGATTTTCAGAATATTCCAATAGTTATTCCGGTGGATTTTAACCAACAGAATGATGAACCAAAAAGTACATAAGACATTTTGTAAATTTTTATCCATTCATAAAATTCTCCTGCTTATTATCAATTACTTCCCAATCCAAATGGGGATTTCAGTACATTGAAAAAGCTTTAAACCTAAAAAACCATGAAAATCAACATATTACTTCCGGTCCTTTTTGGAATCATTTGCATCTTTCTTGTTTTGGATCTTTCTGCCCAAAGCAGTAAGAGGGATTATTACGAATTGAAGATCTATCATATAGAAAGCAAAAACCAGGAAAGCCAGATTGATAATTACCTGCAAAATGCCTTGCTGCCCGCTTTGCATAGAAATGGAATCGAAAAAGTCGGGGTTTTCAAACCGATTGCGACCCAACCCGATGCCGGGAAAAAAATATATGTATGGATTCCCTATAAGTCCTTGAAGCAATATGCCGGCCTTCAATCCAAATTGGATAAGGATGCTGCATACCTTACCGCGGGAAAGGACTACATCAACGCTTCCCATACTAATCCTCCGTACAAAAGAATGGAAACTGCATTTTTGCAGGCTTTTTCTAGCACACCAAGATTCACAGAATCAAATGTAGAGGGGCCTAAAAAAGACAGAATATATGAATTGAGAAGTTATGAGGCCGCTACCGAAAGATTGTATAGACAGAAAGTAAAAATGTTCAATGAGGGAGAAATTGATATTTTTCTAAAATTGGATTTCAATCCTGTTTTTTTTGCCGAAACTTTGGTCGGTGCCCAAATGCCAAATCTGATGTACATGACTACTTTTTCCAACATCGAAATTAGGGATGCAAAATGGAAAGCTTTTGGAACTGATCCTGATTGGGACAGGATGAAAGTGATGGAGGAATACCAAAATACGGTTTCCAAAAATGATACTCGCTTGCTTTATCCGACTGACTATTCGGACATCTAATATATTTTAATGTGAAAGAAAAAGGTCCAACATGTTTTATCATATTGGACCTTTTTTTATTTTATAAAAATCATGCAAGTAAAATGATAAATCATCTTAAATCATGGCAGAAGACCAAAATGTCCGGTACATCCCTGCCCGACGACATGTGGGGGACTTCCGACTTCCGTCCTGTCTAAAGAGAAATATTGGGTTCCTTTCAAAGAAGCAGATGACTATGAAACTTAAAGCTCCTTCAATTGGATATTCCGGAATTTGACCTGCATCGGCGGACCGACATGGACCTGAATTCCCAATAATCCCTTCATACTTCTGTTGACAGTGTCTTCATCCACCACTTCGCTGATCAGCACGCCATTGACAAAGTGCTTCATCACATTGCCTTGAACCACAAGATGGATCATATTCCAATCTTCGCTTTTGATCAATGTCCTCAGGGAATCCGGATCTCCCAATTCTTCGGTGACGCGAAGGCCTTTCCAGGCATTTCTCTCAATGTTATCCCTCAGTTCACCTGCCGGAGTTTGTGGATCGATGGTGGTTTTTTGCCCGATATAGGCCAAAGTGGTACGTTTTCTTTCTTCGTAGTTTTGACCTGTGTAGGCATTTTTACCATCAATATCCGCCTGATAACCGCGCAATGCAAAAGGTAGCTCTGTGAATCTTTCACTTCTGTAATTGATACCTGAATTGCCGTCCTTGGTGATATTGACTTCAAGTTTGAGTTCAAAATCCGCCGGTTCACCACCTTGCCAAATCAAAAAGGAATTTGCCTTAAGTATGGTTTCAGGTGCGATTTCACCCACAATATTCCCGTTCTCTACCCGCCAATAAGTCGAATCCCCTTCCCATCCTGAGAGACTTTTTCCATCAAAGATGGAAACGAAACCGCTTGACTCAGCAGCAATTGGCGGGACAATACCCGTTTCCCCGCTTTTCATTTCGGTATTGTGAGCAGGGTTGTTGCAGAAAGCAAATGAAAAAACTACTATGACAAATAGGATTGATTTCATCATTTGATTTTTTGGATTGGTCATAGCTTTGGAGGTTTTTTGGATATGTATTTTATTTAGAAGCAACTATTTGGAAATTCCAAACAGTTGCTTCTTTAATTGGGAATTTTAAAATGTTCACTAATTAAAATAAGGGAAATAGCAGATTTTTCCGGTACATCGGACTTCCGACTTCGGTCATCCTTCCTGTACATCAAAGGTTTCCCGGAAACTGGCATAATTGCCGATAACCAATAAATCTCACTTATAGACTTCGTGATCTGCATTTCCGCCCGAGATCAGATAAGCCATGAGGTCTTTCAATTCTTCCTCATTGAGCCTGTTGATCATTCCCGGCATCATGACCGAAATATCGGAAAGTTTCTTACTCTTGACGTCTTTTTTGGAGATCTCCCTGAGTATATCCGGTGCAAATGGGTTTTGGGAAATGAAATATTTGTCCGCATCCTCATTGGTCAATTTTCCTAAAACCGAGTTGCCATCAGCCAAATAGAAAATGGTGGCGGCATATTGGTCGGAGATGGTATTGTTTGGATTGATGGTTGCATCTAGGATGTCTTTTGCTGAAAACCTCGTTCCCAACTGCGTCAAATCAGGTCCGACAATTCCTCCTTCACCCTTCATGGTGTGGCAAGATTGGCATAATGTTGCGGCGTACATTGCTTGACCTTTGACCAAATCCCTTCCTTTGAGATCCGCCATCAATGGCAACGCTTCCTCTACAGTCCATCTTCTTCCCGGACCGACAGGCTGCACATCGCTGACGATAAGGTCATTGCCACTTCCGGTCAGCATGGAAGCTCCCGACATGTCATTGTATTTGTCAAAATCCGATTTCGATACATGGGTCAAAGCCATTTTTCTAGCCCTATCAATGAATCCTACATAGCTTCGGCCTCCTTTATATTGAAATGCATCATGGATCCAGGTGAAATATTCCTCTCTCGATTCAGGTGTCCAACCAGTTTTGGCATTTCCCAAAACGGTAGCAAAGTAGGACTGCTGGGCCGGAGGAACACTCGCGAGCATTTCCGCAATGTCCAATCCATATTGTGGATTTCTCAAGATCAAATCCGAAGAAGAAGTAAATGTCTTCTGATAATCTGCATCGTCTTTGGCGTTTTTCAACAATGCCAAAGTTTTGGAAACAGCATCAGGTGCATCGATGTAGACCAAGACTTTACTTAATGCCCTGTCAAGATGATTGTCATTTGAAGGGAAATTAGGATTAAGGTAAGCCACTAGCTGAGAATTTAAATCTCCAGCAGGGACGCCTTGTCTGAACAGCGTCAGTTCAAAGGCACGGATCAGGTTTTGCTTATCAGTATTGCTCAGACTCCCATAATTTACTCCCATCATTGCCTGAAGCATCTGTGGCTGTTGGGATTTGTCGGCATGTCTAGCCATGGCAATCATGGCTTGGATTAGGATTTTTGGGTCTTTTTCAGCCAATGCTTTGTCTTTCCATTCGCTGATTGGTTGGTGCTCCAAAGCGACCCTTGCAGCATATTGGATAAACCTGTCGCCATCTTTAAGGTAAGGCCAGACAAAATCCACCGCTCCAGCTTTGGGACCGCCGGTATGGAATTCTTCCAGTATTCTTCGGGTTTGAATAGCTTCAGGAATTTCGGAAGATGCGCTGCTTACTTCGGTATCTTCATCCCCTGCGTAATACACCCGGTAAACATCGGACTCCAACCTTCTTCCTCCCGTCATAAAATACATCGCTCCGTCAGGGCCGATAGCTCCGTCGGTCAGTGCCAGCGGTGAACCTGAAATAAACTCCTCGGCTGAAGCAGAATAGGTAGCACCTGATGGCGTCAATGTAACGGCATAAATAATTCCAAAACTCCAATCAAAAGTATACAGTGCTTTTTGGTATTTTTCAGGGAATTTTGAACCTGTCCCAAACATCACATTGGTAGGTGATCCTTGTCCGATGTTCAAAGTGGCAGGCAGGTTATCAGGATAATTGGGCGACCATTTTTGGTTTCCTGTTCTCCAGCCAAACTCGCTTCCACTCGTCACATGGCAGATTCGGGTAGGTCTGTACCATGGCATTCCAAAGTCCCATTCCATATCCGAATCGTAGGTAAACAATTCTCCCGCTTCATTGAAAGCGATATCATAGGCATTTCTGAAACCTACGCTGAACAGCTCCCAATTTTTCCCTTCAGGATCAATTTGAGCAATCCATCCTCCGGGTGCCATGCGGCTGTTGGCATGTCCACGGGGATCTTTGATCAAAGGAAATACATTGTCTTCATTCCATACCCTTGGGATTCTATAGGAATTCATCTCGGGAACATCTACATGGTTGCCTGCCACAATAAATATAGACTTCTTGTCAGGTGACAAAATCATACTGTGCGGCCCATGTTCTCCTGGTTCCCCCTGAAGAGATTTGAGTAGGGTAATCTGCTCGTATTGGTCATCTCCATCCAGATCCTGAAGTCTATATAGCCCGGTACCTTTGTCAAATTGCTCATTGGCATTGTGGTTGACCATGACGTAAAGGCTGTTGAAAGCAAAAAGTACACCCTGGGCAAAACCCATTCCGATCTTGTCATCCGGTCCGGTACCCATCTTGAGTTTTTCTACTTTGGGTGCCAATGAGTCAGAACCGATCACCGGGATTTCCAAGCGGTATAAAGCACCATATTGGTCTGTCGCGATCATACGGCCTTTGTCATCGAAGGTCATTCCGACCCAAGATCCCTGCTCGTGTTCTCCTGGACTGTAAATGTGTTCAGCTTTGAAGCCTTCTGGTAGCTTCAATTTGGCTACTTTTGGGTGGAGGGGTTTACTTTCTTCTTCTGTTCCTTTGCCACAGGAAAAGAGAATTCCCGTGACCAAAAAAAGGCTGAGGAGTTTTAAGGTTAATTTGGTGTAGGACATATTTTTTTGGATTGAAATTGTTCGGTTGATGGTTTGATTGGTTTTTATGGTAATGGTATATGTATGCAGTATACCAGTTTATGGTATATCCATTTTAATCCTTGTCCAAAAACTTAATTGCCCGGTACCTCGGTCTTCCGACTTCGGTCTTCCGTCTCGACTGAAGAAGAAAAGAAGATTACTGGCAAAGAAGCTAATATCCATTAGTAGATATTTCATTTCAAGTTAGCGTTAATTGATTTTCAAGTAAAACCGTTCATGGATATACTTTTTGGAGCTTTTGGTATCACTAACCCTTCAGCAATTGCATTTCCGCTTTTCCGTGTCCGTCCGGCGTGGTATAGAAAGGCCGCTGCTCGATGATGTAATTCGTGTCAGGAGCAATGCCCAGTGCATGGTAAACCGTTTGGTGGAGGTCATTTATTTTGATTGGATTTTCTATGGTTTTGCAGGGACGTTCATCGGCAGTTTTGCCAAAGACATGACCTTTTTTGATTCCTCCGCCAAACATCAATACCGAGCATCCATCTGTAAAATGCCGGTGCATGCCGTAGTTTTTCATGTCATCGATGATTTCCGGAACTTCAACCTGATCCAAGACTTTCAGGTCAGGCCTGCCTTCAGTAAGCATATCCCTGCTGAATTCACTCGCGACGATGACCATTGTTCGTTCCAACCTGCCGCTTTCATCCAGGTCTTTGATCAATTGGGCTATCGGTGCATCGATCATTTTCTTCATGTCCTTCAATCGGGTATGGCCATTGTCATGGGTATCCCAACCGAAAAAAGGTTCGTATTCCGTCGTCACACTGATAAATCTCGCTCCCTGATCGACCAGTCTTTTTGCCAATAGGCATCCCAATCCAAACTTCCCTGTATTGTACCTGTCGTAGCTTTCCTTGGGTTCCTGAGTCAGGTCAAAAGCCTTGGCCTCGGGAGAATTCAACAGCATATAAGCTTGTTCCATGGATCTTTTGAGAGATTCCTTTTGGTAATCACTGCCAAATTCCCCCATCGCACTTTCCTTGATCAGGTTTTCATAGAGTTGGTTTCGGGACTCAAACCTTTTGGTAGACATTCCTACCGGAGGCCTCACGCTTTCCAGACCTGATGTTGGATCAGGAATCAGAAAAGGACCAAACTCACTTCCAAGAAATCCCGCACTGTGAAATGCCTTAAGCTCTTCTCCTTCACCCACAGTAAATCTTTGACCGATATTGATAAATGGAGGAATGACAGGATTGAGTGGACCCAATTCTTTGGCAATCCACGATCCGAGATGGGGTACGACCACCGATTGAGGAGGTTCGTAGCAGGTATGCCAATGGTATTGGTGGCGTGTATGTAGAATATGTCCGAGGTCTGCAGCGACATAGGAGCGGATGAGGGTACCTTTGTCCATGATTTTCCCGATGGATTCCAGTCCTTCGGAAAAATGTATGCCGTCCAAAACAGTCGGAACCGATGGGAAGGTACTCAGTACTTCACTGGATTGCATGCCTTTTCGGAAAGGCGTATATTTTTTGGGATCGAAGGTTTCGGTATGGGCCATGCCTCCGGCCATAAAAAGCAAAATAACCGTGTCCGCAGTTGCGGGAATGGAGATTTTTGAATTACAAGAGGACATCAAACCTGCAAAAGGAGCACCAGAAGCCATGGAGGCGATGGCGGCGGCGCTGGTTTTTTTCAAAAAATCCCTTCTGTTCAGGTCGTTTCTCATTGTTTCCTTTTCCTTTTAATAAATAAGCTGAAATTCAGGGAGTAGGATTACTGCCCAAAAGAAATCCTGTATCTGACCCACATCCGGAGAGTTTCCCAAAGCCGCTAAGGCGATTTCACTTTCTTTTTTGCTTGGTTTTCGGAGCAAAGCTTTGTTGTAAACCTCCTCAACAATGATGGGTCCGTCTTTGTATTTTTCTTTCCACTGCGCTGCACCTTTTTGCAAAACTGTGTTGAGCCGCTCGCCATTGGTCAATTCCAAAGCTTGTAACAAACTCGCCTGTGAATCACGGTTGGTGGAGACAATCTCCCGGTTTGGTCTGCCCAAAGCGGTGAGAAAGCTGTTGTTGGCGACAAGGGAAGCCCGGGTAAAGTGGATATTGGAACTTTGCTCCGTAAGAAGTTGACTTGGATTGTATTTGAGGTCTTTTTCTTCAAAAACAGGACTGAAAACTTGGCTGACTGCGTCTGAAAATTGCTCGGCGGTCATTCTCCGCCTCACCATCCCGTTGAAAGTATAATCGGCGGCAACCAAAAGGTCGGCACTTTTCACCCCGGATGATTGCGATTGGTAGATTTTGGAAGTGCCAATTAGAAAGATTAATTCCTTGAGATCGTAATTGTTTTCTACAAAATCCGACGCGAGCCAATCCAACAGGTCCTGACTCCAAGGTTCATTGTCCATTTCGTCCACGGGCTCGACCATGCCGCGGCCCATCATCTGTTTCCAGATACGGTTGACGATGGTACGGTACATCCTTCCATTGGCCGGTTGGACGAGGTATTCTGATAATTGCCTCAATTTTTCTGAGCGGGTGGCGCTGCTGTCCATCTCGCCAAGCTCTTCCCAAAGGATCCTGGTACTTGCCAATTTTCCGATGGGTTTTTCGCACCTGCTGACTTCCAAAGTAGAATCCGCAAAAATATTGGCAAATGCATAGGCTTCTTCCAATTTCCAGTCGCTGATAAAGCTGTCGTGGCATGAGGCGCATTTGAGGTTGAGTCCCAAGATTACCTGACCCACATTTTGGGCGGCCTGCATCTCAGTTCGTTGGCTTGCATTGACTGTTCCTCTCCACCTGATTCCCTCGATAAAGCCTTTGGAGGCATCGGTGGGATTCAATAATTCTTTGACAAAAATATCATAGGATTTGTTGCTTTGGAGGGATTTGTAAAGCCAATCGGTGATGTTGTATCGGCCATTGGTGATGTATCCGGTTCCGGTGTAGTCATTTCGGAGGGCATCATTCCAGAATGTAAGCCAATGCGTGGCATAGTCATCATTTCTATCAAACAACTTCCGAAGCCAAACCGCTCTTTTGTCCGGATTGGAATCCGCGGTAAACAATTCCAATTCTTCAGGGCTCGGAACCAATCCCACCACATCAAGGTAAATCCTGCGGAGGTAAGTTCTATCATCCACAGCAGCCTGCCATTTTAGCTCATTTTCTTCGAAATAAGCATTCACCCAAAGGTCGATGGGATTTTCAAGTCCGGTAGATAGCCGTGGTAATGCCGGTTTTCTCGGCGCCAACTCCGCTACCCGATACACGCTTTTTTGCTCAGCACCATCGGGCCATGGTGCTCCTTTTTCTATCCAAAAACCGATCAGGTCAATTTCCTCTTTGCTCAAATGCTTTCCTTTGGAAGGCATGACATCCTTGTGGTTTTTTGGCAAGTTGATCCTGCGGAAAAGCTCACTTTCATCAGGATTTCCGGGTGAAATAACAATGCCGGATTCTCCTCCTTGAAAGACAAATTCCCTTTCATCCAACCTCAGCTCGCCTTCGGTCTTTGCGCCACTGTGACATTTGTAGCAGTTGTGCGCCAAAACAGTACGGACTTCCCCTATCAGTTGCATTTCCTTTTCCGGACTTAATCCCGAGGCACCGCTTTCGTAAGCAGCCAAGTCAAAACTGCCGGAAACATAAGAATTGCTGTTGTTCCAAGGGAAAGTTTCAGTCAAAAAATCTTCTCCATGGGTGAGCGAAGCTCCAAAATGTCCTGATAATCCGACTCCAAATGCGGCTATAAAAAGCACCGCCCGGTAAGCTGTGATTTTTTCGGTTTGTTTTTTCTTCCCAACCTGATTCAAAAGGTAAAGTACACCTATACTAAAAATGGCAGATCCAATTCCCAACCATCGGTGTAAGTCAAGCAATTCACCTTCCACAGCTTCATTTGTGGCCAGCAAAAGCCCAAATACAGCCGCTATCAAGACAGATACAGCACCTGCCAAAACCATCAGGTTGATGCCGGGACGTAATTTGGATTGGAATTTACCGATGGTGAACAATTCCAAAAAAGCTCCAAAAAGCAACAGAGCAATAGGAAAATGCACCACCATAGGATGGAGCCTCCCCAAAAACTGCCAAAGCCAAAAGCCCTCTGAAATCATCTTAAAATTTAACGGAATAGATTTGATTAATAAATCGTAATCCTAATTTTCTTCTCTTTTGGATAAAAATCCATCCTGTACCTTCACGTTTGTCTTTTTCGATGGGATAATTAATATGTATGTCCGCAATGATGCCAATAGATAGGATATCCATTTTAATTTTTTTCTGCATACTTAATTTCCCGGTGCATCGGTCTTCCGACTTCGGTCTTCCGTCCCGACTGAAGAAGAATATTGGGTAACTTGCAAAGAATCCCATATCCATATATTTAAAATAGCTTTTTGCCGACTGCCAATTCCTGTTTGCTATTTGAATTCCCTCTGTATACCTTAAAAGGAAATTCCCCAACCGGGTTCAGGCATGTAAACAGGATATGACAGGATAGAATACCGGGAAATAAAAAAAACTTTTATCATTCAAAAAAACCACCAATGCCTGGGAGGACCATCTTGGGCAATATGTATAAAGGAAAGCATATATGATAAACCCCATCAAAAACAACGGCAAAAGATTATTAAAAATCACCTTGATTTTGTTACTATCCACCATTTTTTACCAATGTAAAAAATCCGAATCACTTGATTTCACCAAAGGTTCTCACATTATCCTGATTGGAAACAACCTTGCCTCGAGGATGATGGAATATGGGCAGTTTGAGACAGAAATGCATGTGCGCTATCCAGACAGTATGCTGTATATCAGGAATATGGGAGATGGGGGAGATACACCGGGTTTCCGGCCACATTCGGGCAGGGAATCTCCTTGGGCTTTTCCCGGAGCAGAAGAATTCCAGACCGAATTTGCTAACAAGTCAGGTTCTGAGGGCCATTTTGAATCTCCTGATGAGTGGCTTACAAGACATCAGGCAGATGTGATTCTGGCATTTTTTGGATATAATGAGTCCTTTCAGGGTGTCGATGGCCTTGACAATTACAAAGGCGAACTCGATGCATTTATCAAGCATACCCTTAAGCAACAGTATAATGGGAAAGCTGCCCCCAAACTGGCCATCATTTCCCCCATAGCTTTTGAGGACCTATCTGATATCAGGGATTTGCCGAATGGCAAAAAGGAAAATGAAAACTTAGCGCTATATACCAAAGCGATGAAGGAAATTGCTGAAAGGAATAAGGTCATGTTTGTGGATGCATTTGCGCCTTCGCAGCAATGGTATGATTCGAGTGCAGAGCCTTTGACCATTGACGGTTCTCAGCTGAATGAAGAGGGATATAAAAAATTCGGAGTATTTCTGGCTGATGCTGTCTTTGGAGATGAAAATCCAAAAGCGGAAGAACACCGCACTTTGATCCATGACATGGTGATGGAGAAAAACTGGATGTGGCACAATGACTACAAAATCCCGAATGGGGTCCATGTTTTTGGTCGCCGGTATGCGCCGTTTGGCCCTGATAATTACCCTGCAGAATTAGAAAAAATCCGTCAGATGACTGCCATCCGTGATGAGGCAATCTGGAAAGCAGCAAAAGGGGAGAAAATGGACCTAGCCGCAGCAGACAAAAATACCAGGACATTGCCTCCTGTAGAAACCAATTACAATCCCGAACAAAACGGAAGTACAGAATACCTCTATGGTCAGGATGCTTTGGACAAACTTACTGTTCCCGAAGGTTACAAAATCGAGCTTTTTGCTTCGGAAGTGGAATTCCCTGACTTGGCCAATCCGGTGCAGATGAGCTTTGACAACAAGGGCAGACTTTGGGTAGCCACTGTTCCGAGTTACCCGCATTACAAGCCTGGAGATGCCAGACCAAATGACAAGCTCATCATCTTGGAAGATACCAATAATGATGGTAAAGCGGACAAGCAAATCATTTTTGCCGACGGATTGCATCTGATAATGGGTTTCGAGATTGCACCTGAGGGGGTTTATATCTCTCAGGGCACCAACCTCAAAATACTGATTGACACAGATGGGGATGACAAAGCTGACAAAATTGAAACACTTTTGAGCGGATTTGATGACCACGATACGCACCACGTGATTTCGGCTTTCTCTGCAGATCCCTCAGGGGCTATTTATATGGCAGAGGGAGTCTTTTTGCATACCAATGTCGAAACTTCCTATGGTCCTGTCCGGGCGACAAATGGAGGTTTTTATAGATTCAATCCTGCCAGAAGCCATCTTGAGCGTACGGCGCAGTTGTCGATACCCAATCCTTGGGGAATTGCTTTTGACGATTGGGGGCAGAATTTCTTTGCCGAAACTTCAGGTCCCGATGTAAGGTGGATGATGCCGGGATCGGTACTGCCGAGATATGGTGAAGCTACCCACAAATCAGAAAACTTGATCGAAGAAGCGCATAAAGTCCGCCCGACTTCAGGATTGGAATTCGTCTCTAGCAGACACTTCCCGGAGGAAGTTCAGGGTGACATGCTGATAGCCAATACCATTGGGTTTTTGGGGATGAAGCAGCATCAGGTTTTGGACGAAGGGACTGGTTTTATCACCAAATTCCGACAAGACATTGTGAAAGGATCTGACCGTAATTTCCGTCCTGTGGACATGGAGTTTGCGCCTGATGGGTCGCTTTATTTTATTGATTGGCACAATGTCCTGATCGGACACATGCAGCACAATGCCCGTGACCCGCTCCGTGACCACGTACATGGCAGGGTATATAGGGTTACCTATCCATCCCGTCCTTTGGTCACTCCGGCAAAAGTCTATGGGGCTTCTATTCCTGAATTGTTGGATAATCTGAAATTACCTGAATTCAGGTCGCGTTACCGCACCCGCCGTGAACTCAGAGGAAGGGATCCCAAAGAAGTGCTTCCTGCCATTGAAGCTTGGGTTTCAAAGCTGGATAAAAATGACCCCAATTATGAACATTATCTTTTGGAAGGATTGTGGGTGAGTTGGGGATTGAACAAGGTCGATCAAAAATTGCTCAAGCAAATATTAAAGGCAAAGGATTTCAGGGCCAGAGCAGCTGCTGTGAGGGTACTTCGCTACTCCGGACACCAGGTAAATGAGCAAGCCAATTTGCTCATGGAAGCCGTCAAGGATGAGAATAGCAGAGTTCGCTTGGAAGCTATCGTGGCAGCATCTTGGTTGCCAAGGGAAAAGGGACTACCGATATTGGCGGAAGCAGAAAAAATTCCTTTGGACAAATGGTCGGTCCACGCCCATGAAGCAGCCGTAGCCCATATCAATGGCCTTTCGGTGCGAGAGAAAAAAGAGGAAACCATCAAGTCCAAGTTGACCGGTAGTGACCTCGAACTCTATAACATGGGCAAAGAAATCTATGCGAGAGACGGATTTTGCAGCACCTGTCACCAAAATGATGGCCGTGGCCTTTCCGCCTCTTTGTTTCCACCGATCGTGGGCACACCTTGGGTCTTGGGCAGTGAGGAGCGCTTGATCAAGCTTGTGCTGAAAGGATTGATGGGACCGATTACTGTATTGGGTAGGGAATATCCTGGACAGGTTCCGATGACACCATATGAAGGCATGCTCAATGACAATGAAATCGCCGCAGTATTAACCTATGTGAGAAACTCATTTGGCAATGAAGCTTCACCCATCCGTCCGGAACAAGTGAAAGAAGTCAGAGCCAAGGTTGCCGATAAAAAAGGTTTCTATTCACCTGCCGAATTGCTGAAGGAGCATCCGATGGAGAAGTAGGAAGTTGGGAAGTGGGATGTTAGGATGTTTGGAAGTTAGGAAGCAGGGTAGGATGGAAGTTGGATGTTAGGAAGTGGGAAGATTGGAAGTAGGGAGCTAGGGAGAATCAAAAAGCTAGAGACAATACCTTTGAGGTTTTTTTGAACCTCGAAGGTCTTTTTAAGAAACCCGTGAGAAGATTGATCCATACCGAAATCAGTTAGCCAAATAACCAATTAAGCATTAACCCATTAACAATAACCACTAACCAAATAACCATTAACCATCAGCCATGAAAAAACTCGCCACAATAATATTCCTCTGCTTCCTGATTTTCCCATCAGTGGCCCAAACCCAAGATCATCAAAAACTTATCGACCTGGACCTTGGATGGGAAAAAGCCCTGTTGGAATCTGATGTTGATTTTTTGTCCAACCTACTTGCTGTCGATTTTGTGTGGGTTCACAACCATGCGAGTCTCATTGATGGACGGGAAGCGGTCGTGGCCAAGGCCAAGAGGATTCAATCTGGTCAGCCCAACGATACAAGGGGAAGGGTTTCCCGCGACCAAAAGGTGGTGGTTTTGGGAAATACCGCTGTGGTGAGCGGCTATACGGTAGTGGACCGAGGACCAAGTCCGGTCACCTACCACTTTATGCGGACCTATGTCAAAGAAAAGGGTCAGTACAAGCTTTTGGCCAACCATACCATGGCAATCCCTGATGAGGAATTGAAGGGAAAGTGAGGTGTTAACTCAGAATAACAGCGCCACGTCCGTGTCTTCACGGACGTTTAACGACATTTTTTTGATTGGTAGTGAGTTGGTTTTTAACAAATTGGGAATACGTAAATATGATGTAGAAATGAACTTTGAACTTTTAATAGATACAATTTCCAAAACCCATAGCCACTTTCAGCAGCAGGCGGTCAAAGCTGTTAATGTATCGCTGACTTTAAGAAATTGGCTGATCGGGTACTATATTGTAGAGTTTGAGCAAAAGGGAGTGGATAGGGCTGCATATGGAGATAAACTTTTTGACACCTTAAGCCACCGACTCAATTTTATTAAAGGAATAGACCGCAGGTCTTTGTACCGATTTAAAGACTTTTACTTGCTTTACCCTCATGTAGGAGAATACCTGCAGTCGGAACAAAATGCTAAATCATTGCCTGATCTTCTTTCTTTTCCAATTGTGGGGACAGTGACCCCACAATTGGAAATTTCCGAAAAAGTGGGGACAGCAACCCCACAATCTGTAAATGCTTTATTGACTCCCGCCAAAAAATTAGTACATCATCTATCCTATAGCCATATTGAACAACTTTTGCAGATTGAGCAATCCCTAAAACGTACATTCTACGAACTCGAATGCATCAAAGGCACTTGGAGCGTGCGGGAACTCAAACGCCAAATCAACAGCCTGTATTACGAAAGAAGTGGCATGAGCATCAAGCCTGAAATGCTCAGCGAAATCACCCAACAAAAAGCAGAAATTGCCACTCCTTCAGATATAGTGAAATCTGTTTATGCATTTGAATTTTTGGGATTAAAGGCGAAAGATGCGGTGGAGGAAAATGATTTGGAATCAGCCTTGCTTGACCATTTACAGGATTTTATGATGGAAATGGGACATGGTTTTTGCCTTGAAGCCCGGCAAAAGAAAATCCTGATCGGAGATGAGTATTTTTTTATTGACTTGGTATTTTACCACCGTATCCTCAAATGCCATGTTCTGGTAGAGCTAAAAGTAGAAGACTTTAACCATCACAATATCGGGCAACTCAATACTTATGTTAACTATTACAAAGCCAACGTAATGCAAAGTGATGATAATCCCACAGTTGGGATATTATTGGTCACCAACAAAAACACTGCGTTGGTAGAGTTCGCCACAACCGGCATGGACAAAAATTATTCGTTTCCAAATACCTACTGGAATTGCCCAAAAAGGAAATACTTGAAGCATTTATTACCAATGAATTACAAAAATGGAACAGTTAGTCGCTTTAAAATCAATAAAACCCCAAAATTAAAACCATGCAAAAACTACCATTCAAATTCGGTGCTGAGGTCTATACCTGGTATATGAACAACAACGGGGAAACCTACAAAGACCAGTTGGGACATATGATTGAGATCATTGCCAAGGCCGGATTCACCGGAATCCAACCTATTTTTTCCTGGATGGGCAAATTGTCGGATCCGGTTTTGTTGGAGGAAAAACTCAAGGAACTGGGCATAGAACTCGCAGCAGTGGCCTTGGCTTTGGACTGGAACGGTAAAGAAGAAACTGAGGAAGAGCGGAAGGTCGCAGACAATGCGATCGATTTGCTGCAGCGTTTTCCTGGCTCGGTCCTTTGCACAGTTCAGATTCCAACCGGCAGGCATGACATCGTGCAGCGGAGAAAAAGCCTGACAGATATCGTGAACACTGTTTCCCGAAGGGCAAAAGAAAAAGGAGTAGAAAGCAGTTTCCACCCAAATTCCCCCCATACCTCCATCACGAGGACAGAGGACGATTACAAAGTCATCCTGGAGGGACTTGACCTGTCTGCCACAGGTTGGTGTCCGGACGTCGGCCACATCATCAACGGCGGCATGGATCCCCTTGCCAAAATGAAAGAATACCAATCTATGATCAACCATGTGCATTACAAAGATTGGGATGGAAATCCGGAGTTTGCACTGATGGGAAAAGGAAAAGTCGACCTGATCGGAATCACGCAGTGGCTCAAGGAAATCGGTTATGCAGGTTGGATCATCTGCGAAGACGAGGGAAAAGAAGCCTTGGAAGATCCTGATTTTGTCACTTTGCACGACGGAAAATGGATTCAGGAAACGCTTGTTCCGAGTTTGAAGATTTGAGATATGAGACGTGAGATATGAGAAGCGAGAGGCGAGACTGGGAAAATGTCGGATGACCGATGACCGATGTCGACGAAGACATAAGAGGGGGTTAAGGTGAGTGGACCGAGAAGTGAGAGGTGAAATTTTGAATTATGAATTCAGAATTAATATTGCTGGATTCCGAATCCCGACAAAGCCAAAAATATGAATTCTCCTTTTTCACACGAACTCCTTTATTTCTCATTCAGCATTATTCATTCATAATTGTGCAATTACTATTTCTCCTGGTTAACTATATAAAACCCGGACTGATGCCAATTGCCGATGCTATGGACTATCGACTGTGATCTGTGGACTAATTCAAAATTCCTCATTATTAACTCTAAAATCTTTTAAAATGCCAACCATCACCACCAACGGAACCAATATCTACTTTGAGGAAAAAGGATCGGGAGAACCGCTGCTCCTGATCATGGGAATCACTGCCCCGGGAAGCGTCTGGGAAAAACATGTCGCCCATTGGGCGAAATCATTCCGCTGTATCCTCGTGGACAACAGGGGAGTCGGCAAATCCGACAAGCCTGCAGGTCCATATACTTCCCTTCAGATGGCGCAGGACTGTATCGGCGTGTTGGATCACCTGGGTTTGGGTGCGGTTAAAGTTGCCGGCGTATCCATGGGAAGCATCATCGCCCAACAGATGGCGATCCATTTTCCGACAAGAGTCAAAGCCATGGTGCTGATGTGTCCCTGGGCACGCTGTGACAATGCTGCCAAGGCGATTTTCCAACACATGAAGGACTGCAAAGCAAGGTTGAAACCTGAAGAATTCAGCGTGTATATCCAGTTATTGATTTTTTCCAAGCAATCCTGGGACAATGAGGAATTTCATGAGGGTCTGTTGGAAGACAGGAAAAATGCCGCTTTGGATCCGAATCCCCAACCGCTGATCGGATTGGAAGGACAGGCTGCTGCTTGTGTGACACATGATGTGCTGGAGGATTTGGCAAAAGTGAACTGCCCTGTTTTTGTCTTGGGAGGCGAAGAGGATATTTTTACCCCCGTATGGATGACCAAGGAAGTGGCTGCTGCCATTCCCAGTTCGGAATTGCATATCTATGAAAAAAGCGGCCATGCTTTCCATTGGGAAAATCTGGAGGATTTTAATGTGAGGGTTGGGGATTGGTTAAAAAAGCAGTGATAATTCTGTCCATAGTCCACAGTCGACAGTCCATACTTGTCCGCCGTGGCGGAGCCACAGCAATTGAACTTCAAACCAAATTATATTTAATTACCAATATTAAATCATTCCGGAAACTCAAACTCTCCTGCCACAAGTTAATTTCAACACGTTTATCTTTCAGGATATTCAATGGATTCCCATCCAATATCCACCAATATCCAGTATCGACTAATATCTAAATTTAAGAAAATAGACTTTTGAATTTAGGAGGCGGATAAATACATATCTACTTCAAGATTAAACTCAAAGCCCATGCTTTTCTCCCATTTCCCTGATAAATCGATATCCGCTTTCAGCCATTTCCCAAGGTTCTGAAAACTGCCTCCATACCCCGATTGCATTGGCAAAATCAGGATCATTTCTCGTGAATCCTTCGATGGTCAGCCAACCTTTATACTTGATGTCAGCCAAAGCAGCAAAAGTCTCATCCCAAGGCACATGCCCCGAACCCGGCGTGCCACGGTCGTTTTCACTGATATGGAAGTGGGCAAGGTAAGGTGAGATGCGGTGTATGGCCTCTCCCAGTTTTTTCTCCTCCATATTGGCGTGGTGGGTGTCAAACATCGCCTTGACATTGGGGTGGTTGACGATCTTCAGTAAGTGAGAAAGCTGCTCCATGGTATTGCAGAGGTAGCATTCAAACCTGTTGAGCGCCTCAGGCGTCAGCAGGATTCCTGCCTGTGCGGCATAATCTCCAGCCTGATGGAGGATTTCAGCACTGCGCGCATACTCGATATCTTGAGGGGCGGCTTTGGTAAATGTAGCAAAAGCAGAATGGAAAGGTCCACAAAGCACCTGCGAACCCAAGTCATGCGAACGATCGATGGTCCACTTGATTTTTTCGAGACCTTTTTGGCGGACATCGTTATCCGGACTGACGAGGTTTTCTTCCATACTGAGCACAAAAACCGTAGTGACCTCCAAGCCAATATTTTTGCAATGCTCCCCGATTTTTTTGTAGGCAGGGATATCGTCAGAGCCTACAAAAAACTCAGCACCATCATAGCCAATCTTTTTCAGCCTGTCCAAAATTGGTTTGAGGTCATCAGACATTGCTGCCGACCAAGCCAAAACATTAAATCCGATTTTATTCATGGGTTAATAGGGTTTTGCTAAAAATAAGAAATTCAAATTACTTCTTTGTGAAAAAAAATCAACTAAAAAGCCTATATTTAATTTCAGTTCCCAAAATAAACCCAAATAAAAATGCTTCGGTTTTTGATTATTTCAATTGGCCTTTTACAATTTGCTTTTTCACTCAAAGCACAAGAATCTGACAGCCTCAGGATGGAGCAAAAACCATTCAATCAGGGCTTGATTCTTTCTTTGCCGCAGGCCATACAGAGTCAGATTCCGGGACTCTTGGTCTCAAGACCGGGATCAAATCCCAATGGCAACTTTGATATGATTTACCGTGGTTACCATACTTTTCTCGGTAGAATGCAGCCGATGTTGATGTTGGATGGAATGCCCGGTTTGGCCTGGCATATGGTAGATCCTTTTTTGATAGATTCGATGAGTGTTCGCAGAGGGAGTCAATTGGCACAAATGGGTTTGCAAGCTGCCGCCGGAGTTTTTGATGCTACAATTTCCAATAATGGGAGGGAAGGGCTTTCGGTAACCTTTCTTCAAAATGTCAGCATGGAAAACTACCAAAGACCCTATGACAACCTAAATGCACAGGAATATAGGAATCAGGCGCCGCCGGGTACATTTTTTGGAAACAGCGATACGGATTGGTTGGAAGCGTTGACACAAACGGCTTGGTCAACCAATACCGGCCTGAAACTCGGATACCGGACGGGCAATTTAAATTCCAAAGTAATCCTCAGTCACCGCAATGTGGAAGGCATCCAAAAGGAGACCGGCTTCCAACAATTAAGTCTTTATGGGGCCCTCGATTATTCTTTTTTGAAAAACAAAGTCAAAGTAGGAGTTTCGACATTGGTTGTGGACAGAGATTCTGAAATTGGCAATACCGATTTTTTTCAGGCAGCGGTGGGAATGAATCCGACATTGGCATTGGATCAGCAAGTCAATACTTACACAGGGTTTAGAGGAAATCCCTGGCTGAGAATGAATGCGGATCAAAACACATTGGATTCCAAAATGGAAATGTTTCAGGCAAATATTACTGCCAATCCTTTTCCCCAATGGACAATCAGTGGAAGGATTGGCAAAGTAGGGACAATAAAAGACCAATTCTACTTTGACGGAATCATAGGTTTGAGCAATGATGCGGGAACCTTTCAGTGGAATAAAACAAGAAAGGATGACCGTACTTACATGGAGTTTTCATCCGATTATTTAATTCAAATTGACGACTTTACTTTCAATCCGGGTGTTCGTTTTACCTCCCAAAAGATTTCTTATGACCAATCCGGCACCAATCAAATCCGGCCATTTGAACCAGAGAATACGATCATAGAGCAAACATTGAATCCCCAAATCGGGAAATATACTCTGAATGCCTTGGGTTTTTTCGTGCAGTCCAATTGGAAGGAAAGATTGTATTTTGACTTCCTCTACCAACCTGAAAGTTCATCTAATTTGGGTGAAAATGCGGGATGGGGGCAATTTTTCGGACTGGATCTGAAATATCGTCTCAGTCCAAAATTCCAGGTTTTTACTTCCTATTCCCATACCGGTTTGATTCCGGATCAGACCGGACTGAGCAAAACCGTTTTACAAATAGAGCCTTTTCCTCGAATCACCCATTATGCCAACCCAGATTTGAAGTGGGAAGATACCCATCAGTGGGAAATAGGCGGGAGTGGTTCCTTTTTTCAGAATAAGCTATCTGGGGAATTGAGGTTTTTTACCAGCAGGTCTTCTGATTTTATCAATCGGATGCGGGCATATGATTGGGATTATGCGGATTGGAATGCCTATTATCCTAATACGTATCAGAATTTTGGGGAAATCAGAAACAGGGGTACAGAGTGGGTCATTGGTTTGAATCCTGTCCGTATCGGAAATGTCTTCTATCAAAGCAGTCTCAATGCCACCTTTCTCAAATCGGAGTGGACGGATCTTGATGCAGAATTTTCCAGCCTTGAAGCTTATGATGTAGGAGTGTCAAGGGCTATTGGTGGAAATCCCCTATACAATTACAGTACACTCAGAACTGGTGAGCAAATTGGGACCGGAAGGGCATTGGAATATTTGGGTATAGACCGTGCTACAGGACAATGGATATTTGACAAAGGTGATAACCAAAATAATTCAAGTTTAAATTATCCTCCCCAAGGTCAAACCGTTCCTAGATGGTCGATGGGCTGGAACCATCAGGTGCAATGGAAAAAATGGCAGTTGGATGCGTTTTTCAGGGGAGTGTTTGGGCATATCAATGCCAATGAAACCAACATGAGGTATGGAGGTGTAAATTTTTTCAATCAAAATGCACTTACCTCTCATCAAATCCTAAAAGATAACGGGCTGACTGATTTTAACAGGTTCAGCAGTTACTTTATCGAAGAATCCGGATTTATTTCTCTGCATTACTTGTCAGTTTCGAGGGATTTGGATTTTTTGGTCAAAAATAAAAAAGTGTCAAGCAGAATTTCTCTGATAGCAAATAACCTGTTTTTCATCACTTCGTATTCCGCCGCAGATCCTGAAGCAAGGCTAAGCACAAGGCCTATTTGGCAATTTGATGAGCATATTGAATACTATGACAATTATTATTCATCAGGGATTGATGCGACGTCCACTTGGTTACCTTCAAGAGCATTTACACTTTCCTATCAGGTGAATTTTTAGAAAAGATCTCTCCTTCGTCGAGATGACAAGGGAAAGTCTAATCCAATGCTTGATGTTTCTTGCAGTTTAATTGGGTAGAAAGCTTCAACTTGTCATTTCGTGAATTCAACATTATCAAAATGTTCAGAAAGGGGAATGACAATTAAACTATTTTATTTCGGCCTCGTCCACGATAGCGATCGGGATCGGCCACCAAGGTTGTTTTTGGGAGAAGGGTTAGGAGGAAAAAGCGGCGCAGCCGCTTTTTCCTCCTAACCCTCTAAACACCGAATCTCCGGTCCCTGAGCTTGTCGAAGGGTAAATTGCTATTACGTCATTGGTAAGGAGGTACTGCCTGTTCCGTTTTCTTCGGGAACTGAAGGATTTCATTTATTAGAGACCCTTCGCTTCACTACCAATGATATCACCGGAGCTTGGGGTATCTTGATTCTAATTTCAATAAAACTTATTTTTTCGATTAAATTTCCTCCTGCTTTAGCTGGAGGGGAAATAAAAGCACCGATCTCCGCGGCTTTAGCCAAATCCTATCCACCTTCATAAATCCAATCTCATTGTTTTGGCTAAAGCCGATTTTTTGCTCGGCATTTATTTGTGAATGGGCTTATTCCTATTGAACCTCAATATTCCAAAATGTCATTCCCCATTCTGAACATTTGCAAATTGTTAAAAACTCAGGGTGACGCCAATCAAAATCTGTCATTGCGACCGTACGGAGAAATCTGTGGAATGCTCCTAAAAGATATCTCCTTCGTCGAGATGACAAGGATAAGTCTAATCCAAAGCTTGATGTTTTTTGCAGTTTAATTGGGCTGAGAGCTTCAACTTGTCATTTCGCCCGTGGTGAGAAATCAGTGGAATGCTCCTAAAAGATCTCTCCATCGTCGAGATGACAAGGATAAGTCTAATCCAAAGCTTGATGTTTAATTGAGCAGATGTCTTAGTTTATGGAGATGCTTCACTACGTTCAGCATGACGCAGGTAGTCAGTCATCCTTAGACACGAAGGATCTCAATGACAAATTATTTAAAATCCTCCACTTTCATTCCTTTTCTGAATGTTCCAAAACCAAACATGGTCGGTTCGTATTTACCAACGATGGACACGTTCAGGTCAGGTGTGATTTGGTCCGACATTTCCAATCCCCAAAAGACAGCATTGACAATCAGTCTCCTCAGGTCGTCACTTTGCAAATCCACCGAAGCTCCCATCGTGGTAGCGAATACTTTTCCTTTTTTTCCTCCTTCTACCTGATAATCTTTGGTCCAAGCCATAGGCATCACAGATTTTTCCCAGATCAAAGGAGTATCGGGAGTCATGCCTTTGGTGGGTTGGCCATAGACGAGCACTTGCGCATCCTTAGTCAGGTTCTTTACAGTATACACATCCGAAGCCGCCCAAATATCATTGACTCCACGAAGGATAGGATGGTCTGCCAGTTGTGCGGGACCGTCTATCAGCGCACGCGCGCCTTCTTTGGCATGTTCGCCATGGTGGGCCACCCAAGTTTCTCCGAGTATTTTTTGCCCGAATCCGCCTTCCCAACCCGCACTTTTGTTTCTCCAATCATACTTGGCATAGGGACTGTTTTTGTTTTTTTCGTAATGGAAGGCATGGGTTGCCGTTCTCATACCGATGATCGGTTTGCCGGCCATGATGAAGTCGTGGAAATATTTGGTCTGCTCATCCGGCAATTCGCGGAATCTGGTAAGCAAAATCATCAGGTCTGCTTTTGCCAAATGTTCCAAGCCGGGAATGTTGTTTTGGTAAGAAGGGACGATATTGCCGGTCTCCGGTTCGATCGGAAACAACACCGTGCAGGTAAATCCATAATGTTCAGCTAATAATTTACCTAACATGGGCATCCCTTCCTCCGATCTGTACTCATCATCGCCGCTTACAAGGACGATATGTTTTCCTTTGCCGGGACCGGATTTTCCTTCAAACTGCAACCAGGTTTTACCCTGCTGTGCCTGACAGCTGATAGAAAATATCAGGAAAAAGGTTAGGCTTAAGAATAAATAGCTGGGAAAATACTTTGGGGAAACCACAATTTGAGTTGACATAGGTTTATTTGGTTTTATGGAAATTTCAGGATCTTTTCACTTTCCAAAAGATACTTTGAAAGTGGGTTTGAAAAAAGAAAAATTTGATGGGAATAAAAAAATGATAGAGATTTTTTGACTTTGAAGCAAATCGGAAACCCTACTCAATCAATAGATATCCTCTTTTTTTGGCTACAAACAATTGCTGACAGGCATCTGGTGAACCTATCATAAACCCACGTCCTGGCACCTGACCAAAGATTTCGTATTCTCCGGGATTGATTTTGAAAGACTCCCATACATCCACATTTTCTCTGAGGCGGTATATGGTGACAGTTTCATCGGTTCCATTGAAGAAAAGAAAAAAAGACAATCCCGAAAAACTTCCCTCCCACTCCCGGTTCAGTTCGGAGCAGTCCAGTTTGGGAAACGGATTCATGCCGAGAGACATAAAAAATTCATCCAATTGGGCATTGGTGATTCCCTCGTTCAGACGTTTTATTTCTCCCATAATGGCCGCACGGATGGCACCCATAGACGTGATATGGGAAATCTGGTTGCCGAATTTTTTTCGAAAAAGGCTTAGCCTATTCTTGTAAAAAGGGTCTTGTAGGAAGTATTGGACTTTTTTGTCCCGGTCTTCTATTGTCGTACCGGAATACCAATCAAAATTATCAGCCATGAATTTCTCATTCCAATTGGAAAGTTCATTCAATTCCTCGGCGGATTTTTCCAAGTCATCGAGTCTTGTTTTGTATGATTTTATCAGCTTGATGAGTTGGTTATAGGAAGGATCAAAATCCCTTTCTTTTTGGAGGATAGTGATGATATTCTCATCTTGGAGCCAGGCATATTGGGTACTGTTGCCCATCAGGTCATTCAGTATTCTGTTGCGTCTGAAGTTGTCATCCGTCAGTTTCCCATCAATCAGCAACCCCATCAAAGAATCCTGTGCATCAAACCTGCCGGTGAACCGATCAAGCAAGAACTGATTGGTTTTCAATCCTTTTTCGAGGTCGGCGATCAGCCTGACAGTCTCCGCTTTGGTTTTTTTATCATTGTTTTGGTTATTGAAATTCACAGCGATCATGATTCCTACCACTACCAAAAAAATCTCCCCAAAAGCGTAAATCAGGTATCTGGTAAACCTGTTTTCAACCAAAAGCTTTTGGCGGATATTGCGGAAGAATCTTACCATAGAATAACAATATAGCCACAAATGCAGTATCAAAAAAATCCATTTCGTATAGATTTTCTTTAATCCATTGTCATTTTTGTAAATACCTACCTAGCCATAGTCCCTAATTCTCCACTATGCTCATTATGGGTTATCAATTACAACCATATTGAATTGATCTTATAAAAAGTTACAAATAATAGGTTTGATACTTGGGTCAAGCTGTCCTCTTCTAAATGGCTTCAACCTTGCATCAGGTGCATTTAAGTCCTTGGGCATAAACAATGCATTTTCATACACCTTTGTCATTCTTACTTTTTGGTCAAAAGTAAAATTGTCATTACTGTTGATATAATCCATGAAGTTAGTCGAAATGAAAGGAGCGTTTGAACAGTTTGTCCTATTATTGCTCCATCTTGTGGATTGATTAGATGGTAAAGTATGAGATGGAGTATCATCGCAATAATCTCCTGTCTGACAATCCTGGAATGTATGGTAGAGCCCAAGATAATGTCCCAATTCATGCGCCAATACATTGTCATCGCGGTACTGACCGTTAAATAACCTAAAATCTAGAGCGATCATAATTGGATAGAATAATTCGGTATCAGGTGCTAAAATGGGCGAAAGCCCGCCTACTACAGGACTTGTCAAAAAAGGAAGGTATGCATAACCGGCTGCACCCATGCTACTTAGGTCCTCTACAAACACGTTGATATATTGGGTTGGATCCCATAAGTTATTAAATTTCAGTTGCAGTAGTTCTCTGTCTTGGGCATCTTGAAATACTCTATTGGTAACAATTCTGTTGATACCTCTTGTTTCCATGGGGCTGCCATCAGGATTTCTGTCAGCCATTTTAAACCTAAATCCTGCATCTACTGCATTTAAATTCCTTCTGAAAGAGCTTCTTATACCTCCACTAAAAGCAATATTAGAATTGTTTATCTGACTTTCTACAGTTTGTTGGGAAGGATTAAAGAGATTGGAAAAAACATGATACACCACCTGAAACTCTTTAATTGGAAAGGATATATCCTCACGTGAATTGATTTTGAGAATATTGCTATTAACTCCGAATACGGAAGCTTGCACCTCCAACAATCCTATTTGAGTTATTGGGACACCTATTAACCTGTTGCCGTTTTCATTTCCAACCTTTAAGGATAAATTTCTCCTGATTTGTTCTTCTACACCCGGAATTTCTCCATTTGGGCCAAATGCACGAAGCGTAAAGTCATACGTTTCTTTGTTGGCCAATGTATATTCATTTCGGGTCTCGTTAGAAAAATCCAAAACCAATTGAGAAATATAATCACCCTCTACTACTTCAATCTCTACCTCATTGCTGAATGTAAGTTCTCTTGTTGGGAACATTACCCTGAGTTTATATTTTCCTGGACGTGAAAGGTCCAACTTTGGTTCTTTGATCACCGAATCACCGAGATAAATCACATAAGGAACATCAAAATTATTTAAAAAAGGCCTGTTGTCTCTGTCAAAAAAACTAACGGTGAGGTTGAAATTTTCCACAATATTTTCTGAGAAAAATATTGTTTTCGAAGAGATTAATTGGATTCTGTTGATCTGATTGAGGTAAAATGAATTTTCAGATTCCCTGTCTGTCATACAGGAATTGAATATCAAAAGAACCAAAAAACCGACAATTGATAGAATCTTTTTCATTAGAATACAAGAATGAGTTGAACCTGATTGATGCTGTTGGGAACAACAGGATTATTTACAAAATCATTGAGAGACTGATAGTATCTAAATTCTATCAGCCTTTTTCCCAAATAAACCCCTGCTCCAAAGGAGAGACCATATTGGAGCTTGTTGACTTCAACATTGAAGTTATTTACCGAATTTCCATTTAGTGTGGTGTTTTGGGTGCTGTTCAGGATATACTTCGCAAAACCTCCCAATGATAATGTTCCTTTGTATTTACCTCCATAGGTCAATACCAAAGGCAGTGCATCCAAACCGAAAGACAGGTTACTAAACGAAGTGATTGCCTCGAGGTCAGGATTGATAGAGTTGTTTTTGATATTTTGGTATTCCAGATAAGGCTCTAGTCTGAAACGGTTATATTCGCTCATTTTCCAGTCAAAGGACATTCCCAATGCTGCCCCTATTTTATAATCGGAAGCCACCTGCCCAAAAGACAAATCACCATAATCAAAGGAATTAAGAGAGGGAGAAAAACGGATTCCCATCCTAAAATCATGGGTTTTCTCAGGAATGCTGTCATTGAGTATCTCTGCTTTTGCCTCAAATCCCCACATGATAAAACTAACCATGAAAAGTAGGGTAGCAAGAGATTTTTTCATTTGAATACTTTTCATAAAACACCAACTTTAATCATCCCTTTATTTTTTTTCCATTTGGAAATTCCTTCCCCAAAGTCCTGGACGAATTCAAAACCAAATCCAATCTAATAGAATCCCTAAACTATTGAATTCAAATTAAAATTCCGAAATCATAACTTACTTAGTTTAAAAAATGTTAGATAATGATGATAAAATGTTTGAAAAGACATGTTTTTTGCTTCATTTTTAATTTAGGAAACGAGGTTTTATTTTTAATATCATTATCTTAAAAACCTAAAATAATCAAGACACCTCCATGCGACAAAAACCATTATCCTTCCTTGCTTTAGCCTTCTTGTTTTCTGTAAATCATATTTTGGTAGCACAGTCAGCACTTACTTTTGAAGAACCAATCAAGCAACGGCTTTTTGTCTTAACCGACATCACCAATGAACCTGACGACCAACAGTCCTTGGTACGTTTGCTGGTATATTCCAATGAATATGACATCGAGGGAATCGTGGCCACGACATCTACCCATTTGCGAAACGGAACCCGCAAAGACAAAATCGAAGAGCTAATTAGAAATTATGGAAAAGTCAAAACCAATCTCGATAAGCATGCTGCCGGATTTCCGACGATGGAATACCTGCTTGGTGTCACCTCTCAACACCTACCATTGTATAGCATGGATGGGGTGGGCGAGGGCAAGGATTCTCCGGGTTCGGAAATGCTGATCAAAGCTGTGGACAAAGCCGATGATAGGCCACTATGGGTTTCTGTATGGGGTGGGGCAAATTGTCTGGCACAGTCACTTTGGAAAGTTAAAAACACCAGGTCAGAAGCTGAGGTCGCAAAATTTGTTTCCAAACTCAGGGTTTATGCCATCTCCGATCAGGACTTTGCTGGTCCTTGGGTCCGACATAATTTTCCTGGAATCTTTTATATCGTGGATGCAAGTGCGGGAGACAATTGGAGGGAATATTACAAAGCAACATGGACAGGAATAGCAGGAGACCGTTGGTACAAAAATGCCCCGATGGTGGATTTTGAGTTGGTGGATAATCCATGGTTGAATGCCAATATCAAGGAAAACCATGGTCCATTGGGAGCCAATTACCTTGATGTGATTTATATCATGGAAGGGGATACGCCTTCTTTTTTTGGTTTGATCAATAACGGCTTGGGTTGGTACAAAAGCCCCACTTATGGCGGATGGGCCGGGCGATATGAATGGTGGCAGTCTTATGGAGAAAAGGATAAAATCTGGACATCATCGATTGACACCCAAGATGAAATCACCCTGGCCGATAGCCGAAAGGAAGCCTCCAATCAGGCGACAATCTGGAGATGGAGAAAAGCCTATCAGCATGATTTTGCGGCAAGGATGGACTGGAATATCGCTGATGATTTCAAAAAAGCCAACCACAATCCTGTCGTAGTAATGAATGGAAACAAAGGAAAAGCTTTGGCATTTGGCAAAGTTGAATCTGGAAAAACAGTCAAACTTTCCGCGAAAGGAACCACAGATCCCGACGGAGACCAAATCAGGTACAAGTGGTGGATCTACAAGGAAGCCGGCGCTTATGCCGGAGACCTGGAATTATTCGATCCGCATGCCATGGACATTGAATTTGTCATGCCTGAATTGGGTGAAAATCAAACATTGCATATTATCCTCGAAGTAGAGGATTCAGGAAGTCCGTCTTTGGTTTCTTATAGGAGAGTGGTGTTGGGGAATTGAAATATGATTATCCGCTGGGACGTATGTAGGTTAAATTTATATTTTCCCTAGCGGATAATCGTCCATAGCAATTGGTCCATAGACCATAGGAGCTTTTATTGTACTTCAAACCAATTGGGCTATAGTGACTTGCAATTAAAAAATAAATAAAAAACTATCGGTTACGCTTCCGTAATTCATCCAGAGAAATGTCCAAATCGACTTTCCCCTTGAAGGTAATTAGTGCTTTTCTTTTGTTCGATTTAACTAACTCCTTTAATGATTCAATGATGAGACCATTCAAATCCTCATTGACAGAGATTTTTTTTGCTTCTTCGATGAGGTCTTTAGGGAGGTTAACAGTGATTTTCATTTGTTTCAAAATTGAACAATAAAAATAAACTTAAATTTTCGGATTGAAAAATTTGGATTTCGATTGATCGAATTATTTCCCTTTGTAAAAATCCGCTTAGGGTATTTAAATTTTCAGAGTAAATTGTAAGTCTTCAAAATTATCCCAAATCATGAAATACCTTTTTCTTTTTTGCTTTTGTCTCATGTCACCTTTGCTTTTCTCCCAAACCGAAATGCCTTTATATGATGGACCGATTCCCAATTCCAAGGATGTGCCCAATGTAGAAACTTCTGAGGTGAGGGATGATGGGATTTTGATCATCAGCAAAGTCACCGTCCCCACACTGACTGCCTATCTTCCGTCCAAAGAAACGGCAACAGGCAAAGCCATCATCATTTGTCCCGGTGGCGGATATTGGTTGTTGGCGGCGGGGCATGAAGGCCATGATGTGGCAAAGGAATTTGCCAAAAGGGGAGTGGCTGCTTTTGTATTGAAATACAGGTTGCCAAATGGATTGGCGATGGAGGACAAAAGCATCGGGCCGCTTCAGGATGCACAGCGCGCTATCCAAATGGTCCGGGAAAATGCAGCCAAATGGAATGTCAAACCGGATAAGATCGGAATCATGGGCTTCTCGGCAGGTGGACATTTGGCTTCTACTGCTGGCACGCATTTCAAAAGGGAAGTCATCGAAAACCCGAAGAAAACCAGTCTGAGGCCGGATTTTATGGTATTGGTGTATCCTGTGATCACTTTTGACAAAGAAGTGGGTCACAGCGGTTCCTCCAAAAACCTGATCGGGGAAAGACCTCCTCAAGGTATGATTGACCTGTATTCCAATGACAAGCAAGTCACCGCCGATACGCCTCCCACCTACCTTGTCCATGCGAAAGATGATCCCGTCAGGATCGAGAACTCTTACCTTTTTGAAGCGGCGTTGAAGCAAAATAATGTTCCCGTCTCCCATACCTACTTCGAAAAAGGGGGACACGGTTATGGTATGATCAATCCCACTTCCGAAGTACGATGGATGGATGACGTAGAAAAATGGATGAAGGCTCTTTGAGAGCTTTGTTTTTTCTACTCCGGAATTCCCCTATTTCAAATCCCTCAAAACTATTCCTGGAATGATTCAGATATTGGTGATATTAAGGTATAACATTCTGATTGGTAAGGATTTTTGGATTATTGGCAAATAATCATTTAACCCTAATTTTTTTCCAATAAATTCAAATCAATAATCCAAAAATTGATTTTAATATGTTGTCAGAAGAAGAAAAAGAACTTATCAGATTAAGGGAAACTTGCCGGTTTGAAGTCAGGGAAAAACTTCAAAATGAAGCTGACAAAAAGATAGGATGGGTGAAAGTGATTTATTTTTTCAACAGCAAACTCGGCCTTTGGATATTGTCTGCTGTTTTTCTCTCCGGTGGGGTGGTGGCCTATGATGATTATAAAGAGAAAAAAGAAGACAAAAAATCCCGAACCGAATTGGTGGAAAAACTGGATTTGGAAATCAGCTACAAATTCAATCGGGTGATATATTTTATCGATGAACTTAGCGATAAAAAAGGTGAAAATTCCCAAATTCTAGTCACGGCGAGTATAGACAATGTACGTGAAATCGCTCTTGGTTTGGACAAATCTTATGGAAAGAGTGGCGATTACCTCAATGGGGATTTTCAGAATTGGAGCCTTTTGGCTCTGATGGTCGAGATCAGGAGGCAACTGATGAAATCGGGGATTAAGGATGCAGAATTGGATCAGGTGATTACCCACATGACTGATCTCCCCGCGTTTTTTGAAGGCAAGAACGTTGACTATGCCAATATTCCTGCAATCAAAAAACTGATCAGGGAAAATCTTATTTTATCGAGATGGGAAAATCAGGGTTTTGATTTATAGTGGTCTTAACTTTTCCAAAGTTTCGAACTTTGGAAAAGTTCTATAATACGGGTTTAAGTCCTGACATCGTCGTGTTGGATGATCCAAACTACGACTTGTGTGTAATTTGTAATTCCACCCTTTTTTCCTTTCCATTCACTACAATTACGGGATCAAAATTGAAATAAGGCGCAGTTTCAAACCTACTACGATTAGCATCAACACTAAACTCGCTCAAGTGAAGAAATAAAAACGATTAAATATTGGAAACGGATTCGGTCCACATATCACCCAAATGCCAATGTTAATCAGTGTATTTTTTCGTAAATTAGCTTGGTGAAATACAAGAAAAGTAAAGGACTCGGTTTTGAAATCGACAAATTGACCAACTCTATTGAGAATGTAATTACGGGAGACAGTTTTGCCACTGATATTTCGGTATTGACAAATTAAGACTTGAAAACTATCAGCAAGAAAAAAGGTTGGCTTTTCGACTGGAAAAAAGAATTTATAAATCCCAAACGAGAGACATACAAACTGACAATTGTCCACAATCCGGAAATTATCCAAGGACTTATCAGTGTGGAGGTAAAGAGCGACCACGTTTACATGCATTTGGTCGAAAATGCTCCATTCAACAAAGGAAAATCAAAAGTATATGCAGGTGTCGCAGGAAATTTGGTAGCCTTTGTTTGCAGACTGTCGTTCCAAAGAGGACATGAAGGCAACGTTTCGTTCATATCCAAGACCCAACTTATCGACCATTATGAAAAGACACTTGGCGCATTCCACTTTGGAGGAAGAGTGATGATTATCGAAACAAAATCCGCATTGAAACTTATCGACAAATACTTTAAAAACTGACCATTATGAAGACCCGAAAGGAAGCATTGGAAGTTGATTTTATTGGTGTGCAAGACGCTTCTCTGACAAATGAAGAAGAGGCAGCGCTTCATGATTTTTTTGCCAAAAAGAAACAGGCAGCCACCAATACGAGCGAAAAGAAAAGAAAAAGTGCAGAGAAGCGGACAAAATCATTGGCATAGCGATCAAGGCAAAAAAATCCGGCGGAAAATCTGATTTTGTCAAGATGGCAAAATCAGGGTTTTGATTTATAGTGGTCTTAACTTTTCCAAAGTTTCGAACTTTGGAAAAGTTCTATAATACGGGTTTAAGTCCTAACATCGTCGTGTAGGATGATCCAAACTACGGCTTTTGTGTAATTTGTAATTCCATCCTTTTATTTTTACCATCCACGATAGCCATCGGGATGTAATTGGAATCATTTACCATCCCTCAGTATTCAATTGAATAAAGAATTACAAATTCATGTTAATAGGAAGGCGTAGTTACAAACTACGCCTAGAGGTTACTTCTCCTTATAATGGTCAAACCAATTCAGAATCGCTGCCACACCTGGGAGTAGTCAAACGGTGAATAGTGGACTGGGAGGGATTTGTAATTCCACCCTTTTATCCTTCCAATTTGTAATTGGATTCAACCAAACACCCAAATGAAAAGTAATTTTTGGTAAAGAGAATTTCAAATTCATTTCATACAAAGGCGGAATTTGTAATTCCGCCTAGTGCCATCGCCTTTATACGCCCAGACGGGGCAAACAATATTTCCCCCATAATTTTAAAAAATTGACTTCGTATGCTATTGTTTTGAAAATTGAATGAAAAAAGAAAATTATTACTTTTAACCTTGCGTTAGTCAAAATAACTAGACAGACTATGAAAAAAGATAAAGCCGATAAAATCATGTTTCGACTTAAACTTAATTTTCCTTGGATAGAGATTGCCGTTTTGATATTCTTTACATTTATAATTTACATTTCAATTTACAAACTCAAGTCGACTGCCGACAACTCATACTATTACTCTTCAATTGCAGGGATAATTTCACTTATAGTCTTTGGACTTTTATATGATTTCACTAGAAAGACTGTACTGGTAAAGGACAATGATATAACCATTATACACTGGTTAACTAGGAGAAAGAGGATAATAAAGAAAGAAGAATTAAAAGGGTTTGAATTAAGGGAAACTTACGATAGAACTGGGGTTATTAAGCAAATACGACTATTGACCAAGTCGGACGAAAAAATTGAATTCGTCAAAGACAATTATATAAATTATAACCGTTTGCCTAACGGATTAAAGAAAGCTGGGATTTCTTATTTAGGGACAACAGAGCTAAATCCAAAGAATAAATATTTGATTGGACTAATTACTAAAATTTCGTTCTCCTTGATGATTATTCTATTCTTTTTACTTCAACTATTAAAGGCCTTCAAATAAATCTTAAGGCAGTAAATAGGAGTTTGGCAAAAAAGAGGGTTCAGTGATTATTTGAGCATTCTACTATCTTAATCCCCACCTGGGTGTAGTCAAACGCCTGATACTAGGACTTGGTGGGATTTGTAATCCCCCAGACTGGGTGTGGTTTATTTCCCAATTTGATATATGAGGGTTAATGTTTATGAGGTTATGATAATTACTTCCTGCAGTTCTGTAGCCAGATGATGCAGTGTTTTTTCTATTTTTTTAGCCTGCTCGATAGAAGGGCTTTTTACTCCTGAGACATATTGTCTTAGCAGACCAGGATTCATCCCGGCATGTTCAGCTACGGTAGATATTTTCAGAAAGTCAAACTTCTGGAACAAAGCATAGATATCATATTGGTGAGTGAATTCCACATGTTCAGGAGGAATTTCTTCAAAGTCCCACAAAAGTGATTTGATTTTAGCTTCCAGTTCTGGTATCGTTTCAGCAAAGTCAGTGATAAGATTATCATTGTACACGACTCGTCCCCAAAGTTCCTTGCCACCTTGTCTTTCGATAGTCAGCGGGATTTTTACAATTTCCATTTTTCCTGATTGTTGATAGTCCTGTTGTTGTATTGAGTTTTCCAAATCTAGAAGGGCTATTTAAGTCCTGCTTGTTTTAGAATAGAATTTAAAGTTCCAAGTGGTACATCCCCTCCATGGATAGGGACTGTTACTTTTCCCGGCTTAGTTGGGTGGACAAGCTGGAGATGGCTTCCCTTTTGTGTTTTTTCTAACCAGCCATCTTGTTTGAGTAACTTCAGCAAGTCTTTAATCTTCATACGTTTAAGGTAGCAAATAAGTTACTTATTTTCAAAATAAAAAGTAGCATTTTAGATACTTTTTTGATTAAATGAATTCAGCAGATAAGGAATTTTTCGTGTGGGGAAGCCAAACTCCATTCTAGTCCTCTGGTAAGGAAAATTCTTACCTTTTAAAAAGATCCAAAAATGAAGTATAAACCTGCCAAAAGAGACACAATTCCTGCATAGTAAATGTTGACATTTCCACTATTAAAATCGCCTTTTTTATATGCTTTGTCTTTAAATTGAATAATAAAAATAATTATTGAAATGAGAAAAAGTGAAACTCCTATAAGAAAGTTGAATACATTCATGAAATTATTTGTTTTCTTTTTTTTACTATTGTTTAACTCCCCACCTGGGTGTAATCAAACGCTTGATGCTAGGACTGGGTGGGATTTGTAATTCCACCCTTTTATCCTTCCAATTTGTAATTGGATTCAACCAAACACCCAAATGAAAAGTAATTTTTGGTAAAGTGAATTGCAAATTCATTTCATACAAAGGCGTAATTTCAAATTACGCCTAGCGTTCACGCCCATCTACACCCAGAAAACGAAAATCAAGGCTTCTCTTTATAATGGTCAAACCAACTCAGAATCGCTGCCACTTTGCTCATCAGCATACTTGGCTTGTCCACCAAACCATGCGATGCATTGGGGATTCTGACCAGGGCGGTTTCTACTTCTTCTAACTTCAATGCCGCATAATATTGCTCAGATTCACCGATGGGCGTTCTGAAATCTGATTCTCCTGTTAGCAACATGGTCGGGGTTCTGACATTGCCGACCAAGGAAATCGGAGAGCGCTTCATATAATTTTCAGTTTCTTCCCAAGGTTTTCCCGGGAACCAATACTTGGTAAAGAACGCCGGATTATCAGCATAGAGGGAATGGCTATACCAATTGATAACGGGCTTGGCAACAACTGCAGCTTTGAAGCGGTCTGTCTTCCCGATAATCCAAGCGGTCAAAACACCCCCACCGCTTCCTCCGGTGACGAACAGATTTTTGGTATCGATGTAGCCTTTGGCAATTAACGCATCTACGCCCGACATCAAGTCATCATAGTCGTTGCTTGGGTAATTGTGGTGGATGAGGTTTCCAAATTCTTCTCCATATCCGGTGCTTCCTCTTGGATTGGTATAGAGCACGACATAGCCTGCGGCAGCCATTGATTGCAATTCATAAGTGAATGATTTGCCATACATGGTGAATGGACCGCCGTGGATTTCGAGGATCATCGGGTATTTTTTGTTTGGGTCAAAATCCGGTGGCGAGATGATCCATCCTTGTACTTTCCTTTTGTCAAAAGACGATTCCCACCAGATTTCTTCAACATTTCCTATTTTTCTTGAATTGAATAAATCCTCATTTACCCTTGTAAGCCTGTTGGTATTTCCATCTCCCCAAGTACCCAAATCCGCCGGATGCTCTGTTCCGCCCAAGGTATAAGCAAATCTGTTGTTGGCAGATACTGTAAACTGTCCCACAACATATGGCCTTCCTAGATCCAAGCCCCCAAGTCCCTCCGTGATGGTCCGTACTTTTCCTGTCAAGGCAACATGGCCTATTTTGATATCTCCATGTTCGCCATATTGGAAATAGATTCCCCTACTGTTTCCTTCCCAAATGATATTTTCAATATCTCGGTCGAGATCCCCACCGAGCATTTTGGAATCTGTTCCGTCGGCGTTCATAACATAGAGTTTGGTCACTTGATATCCCTGAAACCTATCATCAAATCCCAAATAGGCGATTTTGCTCCCATCAGGAGACAATACTGGATTAGAATCCGGACCAAATCTTTTGGTCAAAGGAGTGATTTTTCCATCAGAAAGGGTGAGTTGGTAAACTTCGGAATTCAATGGTTCGAGCTCGTGCTTTTCGTGGAGGTTTGCAGAAAAGATGAGCGATTTTCCGTCTTTAGACCAAATTGGATTGCCATGGTTCAATTCAGAAAAAGTGAGTTGGGTAGGTTTTCCGCCGTCGATTCCCAAAATGAAAATCTGCGTATTGCCGCTTTTTAAATAACCCGCACCATCACTTTTGTAATTCATCTGATCGATGTAAATCGGCGTATCGTTCCATTTTGCTCCCTCAGGTTTGGTGGGGATTTTGAGTAATGATGCCTTGTTTTGTTTTGGGACAAACATGGAAAAGGCCAAATGTTTGTCATCTGCTGACCACGATACCTCTCCGGGCGCAATCGCCGAGTTTGTCAAAGCGACAGTTTCTTTGGTGTCCAGGTACATCATAAAAAGCTTCATTTTGTCATCCTGCATATTGGATTTGAATACAATCTTGCTGCCGTCATGTGACCATCTCGGCATAAAATCCCGCTGATTGCCTTGGGTCAGCGGCCTGTTTTGACTCCCATCAAAATTGACCATCCAGAGATTGGAGAGATCACTGTCAGTCATGATATCCTTGAAATTGCGGACATAAATGATCTTGCTGCCATCCGGTGATATCTGCGGATCGGAGACATATTCCAGATCAAATAGATCCAAAAGTGTCAGGTTAGATTTTGTCTGTCCAAAAGTCTCAAAGGAAAAAAGGAGTAATAAAATGGGTAAGTGGCTTATTATGCGTTTCATGAGGGGGAGTTTGGCTGGTGAATGATGATGTTTTATTGAAATTGAATATAAGGTAAGGCATTCCTTTTTAATAGCCTAAAATGAAATATCACAACAATTGTTGAAAAAAAGAATTATAAGGTTCCTTTCAAATTCTTTGAGATAATTAAAAGAAGTACAAAATAAGCTTAATTAGGGACCATAAATGTTAAAGAAAAAATTGAGAGCTAGAGCAATATCAAAAAATATCTCAATATCAATGAGTATCTAATTGCCTTATTATTGACAAAGGTTAAGAATTGCAAGCAACCATATTTCAAAGTATATTACTTCGACAAACCAAAATGACATGAATCAAAAATCAACTTTCAAACTAAACCTGCATTTCCAATTTGGAATGCTGCTTCTGCTTTGCTTTAGCATTTCTTTTGAATCTTTTTCCCAGATCCCAAGGCAGTTTCTCGAAATCTCTGTCGTCCCAGACAGGGAAGATTGGACTTATAAAACAGGTCAAAATGTGGAATTTTCTGTTTCTGTCACCCAATCAGGCCGACCGGTAGCTGTAGAAAATGTCCGCTATGTAGTCAAAGAAGAAAAAATGGATCCGATCAAAGAGGGCTCTTTGAAACTGAAAGATGGAAAGGCAACCATCGAAAAATTCACTATGAAAAATCCCGGATTTCTCAGATGTGAAGTATTTGCAACCATAGATGGAAAGGAATACAGAGGAATCGGAACCGCAGGATTTGAACCTGAAAAAATCAAACCAACCGTCAAAATGCCAAAGGATTTTGAGGATTTTTGGAATACAGGAAAAGCTGAACTTGCCAAAATCCCGATGGATGCCAAGATAATCCACCAACCTGAAAGAAGCACAGACCAAGTGGATGTCTATCATGTCAATTTTCAAAATGTGCGAAACAGCCGAATTTATGGCGTCTTGACAGTACCCAAAGGTGGCGCTAAGTATCCTGCTATTTTGTTGGTCCCCGGTGCAGGTATCAGGCCTTACTTCGGTGATGCCAACAAATCCGTCCGTGGCGCGATTACCTTGCAGATTGGAATCCATGGAATTCCGATTGACATGAATCAGGAAGTATACAACAACCTTGGTTCTGCGGCTCTGAACGGTTATCCGACTTTTAATATTTGGGACAAAGACCTTTACTATTACAAGAGGGTTTATTTGGGATGTATCCGTGCGGTTGACTTTTTGGTTTCTCTACCTGAATATGACGGCAAAAATCTAGGTATCCAAGGCGGAAGTCAGGGTGGCGCGTTGTCAATCATTACAGCGGCGTTGGATCCCCGGATCAAATACCTCACTGCCATGTATCCGGCGATGAGTGACATGACAGGTTATCTCGAAGGCAGGGCAGGAGGTTGGCCCCATGTTTTTGCCGGTAATAATTTACAGAAATTCAACAAGCCCGAAGTCATCGAAACCATAGGTTATTATGATGTGGTCAATTTTGCAAGGATTCTCAAAACCCCCGGATTTTACACTTGGGGATACAATGATGACACCTGTCCACCGACTTCTTACTATTCCGCTTTCAATGAAATCAAGGCTTCAAAGGTTGTGTTTGTCGTACCTGAGACAGGACATTGGACTTATCCAGAGCAAGGTAAAAAAGCAGACGACTGGATTTTTGGGAAATTCAAATAGGTCTTGTGGTTTTGGACTGTCATTTTGAGATTTAATTGTATTTTTAGTCTTTAATTTGAACAAAAATTTTGAATGGCCGATAACGATTACAGTAACCTTTCCAAAGAACAACTTCTTGAGATGATCCACCACTTGGACAGAAGCAGGAAGTATGGATTGGTATGGGAGGAAGAAAAGGAACCCGAAAAAGTGGTTGCTGAAATTCAGGATAAAATTCCGGTATTGCAGGAAATCCAAGACAGGGAGATTTTCAACAGTGTCGATCAGCCCACCCATATGCTGATAGAAGGCGACAATTTTCACTCACTCACAGTTTTAAATCAGACCCATCAAGGCAAGATTGACCTCATTTACATAGATCCACCATACAATACCGGGAAAGAAAACGAGTTTCTATACAATGACCGCTATGTGGACATCAATGACGGTTACCGCCACAGCAAGTGGTTGTCTTTTATGTGGAAGCGGCTGAATCTTGCTAAAAGCCTTTTGAAAAACACAGGTGCGATTTTTATTTCCATCGATGACAATGAGATTGCGCAACTGAAGTTGCTCTGTCAGGAGATTTTTGGGGAGGAAAATTTTGTAGCCCAATTTGTCAGAAAAAATAAAGCAGGTTCCGGACATGACAGCGGTCAGGTCGCAGTGGAGTTTGACTACATGCTTTGCTTCGCAAAAGACAAAGCCGAATTGAAGTTTGCGAAGGAGAAGCTCGATGTGGAAAGTGACAAGAAATACAGGCTTTCGGACGCACATGTGGAGTTTAGGGGGAAATATTACCTGCGTGATTTGGATTACCGTGGGTCGTATAGTGAAAGCATGGATTATGTCATCACAGCACCGGACGGCACAGTGATGTTTTCGGGAGGAAAATTTGGGAAGCCCAATACCTGGAGGTGGAATCAGGACAAATTGAAATGGGGAATTGAAAACGATTTTATCGTATTCAAAAAAACCAACAAGCAATGGAAAGTCTATATCAAACAGTACCAATTTGTCGACAACCTAAATAGGCGGCGAGAGCGGCAGCTTCCCTACCGTGCTTTGATCCAGTTTTTGAATTCGGAAGGAAGTCAGGAACTGAATGAAGTGGTGGCGCAGAGTATTTTCAAATTTCCAAAACCGATAGGCTTGATCAGGTTTTGTATCGATTTGTTTGAATCCAAAGAAATCACCGTGCTGGACTTTTTTGCCGGATCGGGTACGACCGGGCATGCCGTTTTAAAAGCCAATGAAGCGGATAATGGCAAGAGGCAATTTATCCTCTGTACCAACAACGAGAACAATATTTGCGAAGAAGTGACCTATACCCGCGTTTCCAAAGTCATCCAAGGCTATCAGGGACCCAAAAAACTTCATCCGCCGATTGCCCAAAATCTGAAATACTTCAAGGCGGCATTTGAGGAAAAGGACCCAAAGACCGAAAAGAAAGACAATCTCATTTTTTCATCAAAATGATAACCAATGGTCAGTATCGAGCATATCCTTCATCTTCCTCTGACCGAACCCGAAATCCTCGAATCGATCCAAAAAGCAATTGAAAATACCAGTATTTCCGAATTGGATAACCTCCGTTTCCGTCATCCAAACATCCAATTTGATTGCATGATCAGAGGGTATTTGGGGGAATTTGCGATCCGAAAATGGCTCAAAGAAAATGGGATAGAAGTTGAAAGGACGAATCTGATATTGGAGGACGATCAGGTAGACATAGACTTTGTATACAAAGGCCAAAATATTGAGCTCAAGACTTCCCTGGTTCCTGATGCAGACCTGACAATTCAAAATGCTGTTTTAAACCGAGATATCAAGCTGATCAAAAGGGAGGAAAAAATCGAAAATCTCAGAGGGGATATTCACTTGCAGGTTTTTTTCAACCAAAGGAGAAAAGCAAAAGACGACTGGCTAAAGGCTTTAAAGCTTGATTTGGGTAATAAAGATCCCAAATACCTGTACGATGCTTTTTCTGCCAAGCGGTACAGGACAGACATGTATTTTGTGGGTTGGATTGATAAAATTACTTTGGTGACAAGGATATATCTAATGGGAGAAAGAGAAAGGACTTGGACTTTTCAGAAGTCAAAGCGGGAGTTTTGGTCCTGCAGGATTCTGGAATCAAACAAACCTGTTGAACTGATCTATTTCTTGAAATCTATTTGATTCGGATCCTCCAAATTTCTTTGTAAACGCACTTTATTTTCTCCAACTTTAAGCAAAATCTTTAATCATGAACAGGTTTATTTTCGGCTTTATTGCGGCTCTTTTGGTTCTTGGTAGCATCTGGTATTTTGTAGGAAAAAGGGAAAACAAAGACGAGACCCGCGCCAATTCCGCCATGATTCAGCAACAAATCCAAAATGTCGGGAAGCTCATTGTGACAGAGGGTTACTTTTCACAGGTATTTACCTTCAAAAATTCACAGAATCTTTTTTTGGATATCGTCACTTCGGACAAAAAAGCCTTGGTTGTGGCAAACGCCAAAGCGACAGTGGAATATGACCTGAGGCAGTTGGAAACGAGGATAGATGAAGAAAACAAAACTGTGGTCATCACAAAAATCCCGGAACCTGTCATCAATATCTATCCTGAAATCGAATATTATGATGTGACGCAGGATTACTTCAATAAATTTGAAGCCAAGGATTACAATAAAATCAAGAATAGCGTGACCGCCCAGTTCCGCAAAAAAATAGAATCTTCAAGCCTAAAAGACAATGCACAGGAGAGATTGATGAGCGAGCTCGTGAATATTTATATCCTTACCAAATCCATGGGCTGGACACTGAAGTATAATGAACTCATTATTGACAATCCTGAGCAGATGAAAAATCTGGAGCGTTAAGAAGTTACGACTTTATTTCCATAATATTTATTTTCCTGAACTAAAACTGAATTATGAAACTCCAATTCTTCCTTTTCTTTTTTCTGGTCATTGGTTTGATTTCCTGTGGACAAAGCAAAGAAAAATCCATAGAGGAAATAGAATCCGCGAAACCCAACATCATTTTTATTCTTGCCGATGACCTTGGCTATGGAGACTTGGGGGTGACAGGTCAAACTAAGATAGAAACTCCCAATATCGATAAACTTGCAGGAGAAGGGATGTTGTTTACCAATCATTATACGGGAACTACCGTTTGCGCACCGTCGCGGTCAGCTTTGATGACTGGATTGCATACGGGGCATACGCCGATCAGGGGGAATTTTGAAGTACAACCTGAAGGGCAATATCCTATGCCCGATACGGTTTTGACGATTCCAAAGATGATGAAGCGGGTAGGCTATGCCACCGGAGCTTTTGGCAAGTGGGGATTGGGTTTTATCGGGACTTCAGGCGATCCCAACAATCAAGGTTTCGATAAGTTCTTTGGGTACAATTGTCAACGCTATGCGCACCGTTATTATCCTGAATACCTTTGGGACAATAATCAAAAGGTGATGCTAGAAGGGAATGACTGGACCAACAAAACCACCTATGCGCCGGAAGTCATCCATCAAGAATCCTTACAATTTATCGAAAACAATAAAGACAAACCATTCTTTATGTTCGTGCCTATGGTGACACCACATGCCGAGTTGGCGACATCCGACACTGTATTATTGAAAAAGTATAGAGAGAAGTTTGGGGATGAAAAACCGTATCTAGCCCCTAAAGGGCATGACTACGGTCCTGATATCATTATTCCCGGCTATCAGTCAGTGGAATATCCCCGAGCGGTATATGCTGCCATAGTGGGGCAATTGGACAGGCAAGTCGGAGAGATTATCCAAAAACTCGAAGAACTTGGACTTACTGAGAATACCATCATCTTTTTTGCTTCAGACAACGGACCACATCAGGAAGGTGGTAACGACCCGGATTTTTTCCAAAGTAATGCTGACAGAAGAGGTTACAAAAGGGATTTGTATGAAGGAGGAATCCGGACTTCCCTGATTGTAAAGTGGCCGGGAAAAACCAAGCCCGCTACGCAAACAGACCATATTTCAGCTTTTTGGGATTTCTTACCCACTTTTGCTGAGATCATAGGCCAAAAAATCGAAAGCAAAATTGACGGGATCTCATTTGTCCCCACTTTAAAAGGCGAGTCAAGCCAAATGCAGCATGAATACCTCTATTGGGAATTTGTAGAATTGGGAGGCAGGCAGGCGATAAGAAAAGGCGATTGGAAAGCAGTCAGGCTGAATGTCAAAAAAGACAGAAATGCTCCCATAGAACTGTACAACCTTAAAGATGATCCCTCAGAGTCCCGAAATGTGGCAACTTCTAATCCTGAATTGGTCAATGAAATGGCCAAGCTTTTCGATGCAGCACATGTTCCAAATCCTGTCTTTAAATTATTTGAATAAAAAAACCTCCGGCTTTTGACCGAAGGTTCTTATTATTTAATAACCAATCAACCATCCCGATCTATCGGGACCAATTAACCAATTGTAATTCTCTTGAAAGCAGATACAGTCAAACCTTTGCTCACACCGTCAAGGTATTGTGCAATGGTCTTGGAATTGTCTTTCACAAATGCCTGGCTTAGCAAAGTACTTTCTTTGTAGAACTTCTGCAGTTTACCCAAAGCGATTTTTTCCAACATTTCTTCAGGCTTGCCTTCTTGTCTTGCTTGGTCTTTACCGATTTCGATTTCTCTTTCGACAGTAGAGGCGTCTACACCGTCTTTGTCTACTGCCACAGGATTCATGGCTGCAATCTGCATGGCTACGTCTTTTCCTGCTTCTTCTACGTCAGCACCTTTGGTGTTTACCAAAGATACCAAAACGCCCAATTTGCCATTGGAGTGGATGTAAGGAACTACTGTTTCACCTTTGATGACTTCGTAGTGAGAGATTTCGATTTTCTCTCCGATTTTACCTGTCATTTCGATGATCTTGTCCTGAACGGAAATTGATTCATATGGAAGGGCAAGGATTTCTTCTGTTGATGCACAATGATTGCTTGTTGCGATATTTAGCAATTCATTTGCGAAGCTTACGAATCCTTCGTTTTTGGCCACAAAGTCAGTTTCGCAAGTCAATGAAAGCAAAGTACCGACAGTTCCGTCAGCACTTACGTGAGTGACGATAGTACCTTCTTTGGTTTCTCTGTCAGCTCTGGAAGCCGAAACTTTCTGACCTTTTTTTCTAAGGATGTCAATCGCTTTTTCGAAATCACCTTCTGCTTCGGTAAGGGCTTTTTTGCAGTCCATCATACCGGCACCTGTCATTTGTCTCAGTTTGTTTACTTCTTGTGCAGTAATAGCCATTGTTATTGTCTTTTTTTATTTAAGAATTTGTATGTACGCTTTGTTGCCACAAACCATATTAAAACTCGGATTGAAGTTCCATTGTAGTGTTTATGGACTTTCGAACGTGGACTATGGACAGATTATCCGCACTTTAAATCTTTATTTTGAGCAAGTGGCAAAGTAGCGGATAATCATTTTTAAGAATTTCATATTAAACAAAAAATTGAACACAGGGCGAAACCTTATGTTCAATTTTTATAATCAGTATATCAAAGTGGATTACTCTTGTGTCTCTGCGTCGACAGCTTTTTTTGCTTCTTCCTCTTCGGTAAGTTTAGCATCTTCTTTGTCTCTTTTCCTCTCGGAAAGTCCTTCTTCGATAGCTGTACCAAACGCTTTGATCAACAAAGAGATGGATTTGTATGCATCGTCATTGGCAGGGATTGGAAACTCCACCTCATTTGGGTTGGAGTTGGTATCTACCAAAGCGAATACAGGGATACCAAGCTTTTGTGCTTCTGCGATCGCAATGTGTTCTCTTTTGATGTCTACTACAAAAAGAGCCGCAGGAAGTCTGGTCAGGTCAGCTATACCTCCCAAAACACTTTCCATTTTCTCTCTCTGTCTTGTGATCATCAAACGCTCTTTTTTCGCAAGGTTGGTGTAAGCGTCTTCTTTCATCATTTTGTCGATGGTAGACATTTTTTTCAACGACTTGCGGATAGTAGCGAAGTTGGTCAACATACCGCCCAACCACCTTTCAGTGACGTAAGGCATGTTAAGTCTGCGTGCTTCTTCAGCTACCAAGTCTTTCGCCTGCTTTTTAGTAGCGACGAACATTACTTTTTTTCCTGAGCGTACGATCTGCTTGATTGCGTTGGATGCTTCTTCGAGGCAAACAAGCGTTTTGTTTAGGTCAATGATATGGATACCGTTCTTCTCCATGAAGATATACGGGGCCATTCTTGGATCCCACTTTCTCGTCAAGTGTCCGAAATGAACACCAGCATCCAGTAAGTCTTTATATTCTATTTGTGCCATTAATAAATATAGTTACGATATAAAATTCAAAGAATTCCTGATTAACGTTTGGAGAACTGGAATCTCCTTCTTGCTTTTCTACGTCCCGGCTTCTTACGCTCGACCATTCTTGGATCTCTTGTAAGGAAACCTTCTTTTTTCAAAGCTGATCTGTGTTCGGCATCGAATTCGCAAAGCGCTCTCGATATTGCCATCCTTGCTGCTTCTGCTTGTCCTTTGATACCACCGCCGTCAACGTTGATTTTGATGTCGTAAGATCCATCTACACCCACTAGTGCCAAAGGTTGTCTCACAACAATCTGATGTAGATCAAAAGGGAAATAAGTTTCGATCGATCTGTCGTTAACAGTGATCTCTCCTTTTCCTGGTTTCATGTAGATTCTGGCGACTGATGTCTTCCTTCTACCTATTGTGTTGATAATTTCCATGTATCCGAGGATTAGAATTTGAGTTCTTTTGGTTGCTGGGCAGCATGTGGATGCTCAGGACCATTGTAAACGAACAGATTTCTGTACAATTGGCTTCCAAGTCTGGTCTTTGGAAGCATACCTCTGACAGCTTTTTCTACGAGGATTGAGGAAGACTTAGCCTTCAACAATTTTGGGGTAGAAATACGCTGCCCACCTGGGTAGCCTGTATGGCGAACATAGACTTTTTCGTCCATTTTTCTGCCGGTCAGCCTTACCTTGTCTGCATTGATGACAATCACGTTGTCTCCGCAGTCTACATGAGGGGTGTAGTAAGGCTTGTGCTTACCCCTCAAGATTTTTGCAACCTCACTCGCAAATCTACCTAATACTGCAGCCTGGGCATCCACTACCACCCAGTTCTTCTCTACAGTAGCAGCATTCGCTGATTTGGTCTTGTAGCTTAATGTATCCACTGTGTAAATGTTTAATTATTAGCTTGTTAAATATACTTCACCCTCAAAAAGGGACACAAAGATAGAAGTAATTTCTTTTTATTGCAAAAGAAACAAATTTATTGCCCACATTTTCTTTGAGTTAGGCGTTTTTCTCCAATTGTTTGACCAAAACGTCAAAGTCTTTTGGGTAAGGAGCGACCACTTCGATCTTTTCTTCTTTGGTTCCTTTGAATCCAATTGAATAGGCATGGAGCGATACACGCTGCATAATGGGCAATTCGTCAGTCCCTTTTTTGAGATTGAATCGTCGCTTAAGTGCGGACAGATAAACCGGCTTGCCTCCATAAGTTTCATCGCCACATATCGGGGATCTCAGATAGGCAAGGTGAATCCTGATTTGATGAAGTCTTCCGGTTATCGGTTTGCACTCGATCAGGGAGTGGGCGTAATAGGTTTTGACTGTATTGAAAATGGTCTGGGCAGGTTTGCCATCCTTGGTCAATTTGGCGATACCTTTATTGTTTGCGTGGATTTTCTTGTCCACCAATACTTCTTTGTATTCGTGGATGCCTTCCACCACAGCGTGGTAGACTTTATTTACTTTCCGGTCTTCAAACTGAATCGCAATATTCCGGTAAGCTTCAGGATTTTTGGCGATGACCAGGCAACCTGAGGTTTCCTTGTCGAGTCTGTGGCACACCTGCGCATCCGAGATATATTGTTTGGCAAGATCGAGGATATTTTGCGCCTCGTGCCTGTCGTCCAAAGTCGATAGATGCGGAAGCTTATTGATGACAAGGTAATCCTCGCTTTCAAACAGAATAAGGTCCTTAAAATCAATTTTTTTCATGCTTATCTAATCCAATAAAGGCGCAAAAGTAGAGAAATGATTGGTCAAAAAAAATCCTTCCCAGAGGAAGGATCTTAAACGATATTTATAAAAGGCTCTTTTTTACTTGATAATTGTAATTTCTCGATCAATCAAATCGGCAGCATCCCATTTTTTTTCACCATTAAAGTAAACCTTGGTTACTCGGATATGCGGATCGTCTGTTTTGTAAAGTTCAGCTTGAATGGCATCACTTTCATCCTCATTCCATCGGATAACCGTTTTTTCTGAGTCTAAAACCAAAGCCATTCTATAATCCCTTCCAAACTCTGGGGAATCTATCCGGAAGTTCCTCGGCATATCAAGATGGCTTTCATAAAATTCCTCCAACTTTCCATTCCTTTCGTAAAAGATTTTGATTTTGCTCGGATCGTAATATCCTTCCTGATTAGGATCAAGTAAGTTATTGCCTTGACTGTCTAATATCGTGATAAATAACATCATATCAAATACTACCGCCGAACCGGGTACTTCATCTTTTGAACAAGAGGTGGACATGAGAACAAGAGCCATTATGATGGCAAAAATTAAGTTTTTCATAACATTGAATTTAAGGAGCTACATTATAAATCATGTATTTGCAATATGACTTATTAAAACTACAAAATAAATTTAAAAAAAAACACTTCGTTGAAAAATTTTATCAAAATCTAATTATTCAATCTCAGGAAAGATATTACCATTTACTAGTTAAGATAATTATTATAGATTATCCGAATTCTACTCATTTAGAATTGGTTTGATCTAATAACTTTACAAGCTGAAATCATCCTATTGAATGAATCATGGATACAACTTTTCAAAATCTCAACCTTCGTACGGTCAATGTCATGCGCTATGTGATGCCGCTGCGTGAAGGAGGTTCATTGCCTGCATTGGCTGAAGCGGATGATGGGTTTGATTACGTACTCAAGTTCCGTGGGGCAGGTCAGCGGGAAAAGGCCCTGATATCAGAGTTGTTGGGAGGGGAAATCGCAAGGATGCTTGGGCTGAAAGTTCCGGAACTGGTGTTTGCTTACCTTGATGAAGCATTTGGCAGGTCTGAGGGGGATGAAGAAATACAGGATTTGCTCAAGGGCAGTCAGGGTCTGAATCTTGGCCTTCACTTTTTATCCAAAGCACTGACTTTTGATCCCGGTGCTTCCAAAGTCGATGGATTTCTGGCTTCTAAGATTGTGTGGCTTGATGCCTTGATTACCAATGTGGACAGGACTTTCCGCAATACCAATATGCTGATCTGGAAGCGTGAACTTTGGCTGATTGACCATGGGGCGGCATTTTTATTCCACCATTCTTGGGACAATTGGGAAAGACATGCAACCGGACCGTTTCCTTCGATCAAAGACCATGTGCTTTTACCCTATGCGGACAGGCTAGAGGAAGTGAATAGGGAATTCCGCGAGAAACTTAAAATGGATCAGGTTAACAACTTGATTGAAGCTCTTCCTGATGATTGGCTTTTGGCCTCCAGGGATGTGGAGACAGCTGCAGAGGCTAGGAATGTGTATAAACAATTCCTTTCACTGAGATTGGAATATTCGGATGTATTTGTAAAAGAAGCGCAAGATGCAAGGCAAACACTTATATGAGTATGCGGTCATCCGTGTAGTTCCACGGGTGGAGCGTGAGGAATTTGTCAATGTGGGCGTAATTCTCTGTTCTAAAAAAGAAAATTTCTTAGAAAGCAGGATTCAACTAGAAGAAGGAAAGTTATTGGCTTTGGATCCTGAGGTTGATTTGGCATTGCTATGCGATTATTTGGACTCATTTACAAAAATTTGTGAGGGAACAAAATCCGGTAGTCCGATAGCTGAGATGGATCCTGCTTCAAGATTCAGGTGGCTGACAGCGCAGCGGAGTTCCATGATACAGACCTCCAGGCCGCATGGCGGGCTTTCGGATGATTTGAAAAATACGTTGGATGAACTTTTTGCCCAATTTGTAGCCTGACCAATTGGTCAGGTATTTAGACAAACAAGGAATTCAGGGTTTTTAGGACAGTATTTGCCGGAGCTTTTTCTAGAGGCAATTCAAAACTGAATATGGAGCCTTTGCCCAAAGTACTGCTGACAGATATCTTGCTTTTATGCCCTTCCAGGATATGTTTGACGATTGCGAGTCCGAGTCCGGTGCCGCCTCGTTCGCGGGACCTGCTTTTTTCCACCCTGTAAAATCTTTCAAAAATTCGTTTCAGGTCTTCGGGAGGAATTCCTTTTCCATTGTCTTTGACTTCAACAGTAATTTGGCTTTTGTGGGTTTTGAGGTGGACTTCCACCTCGCCGCCGTCATTATTGTACTTAAGGGCATTGGAAATGAGGTTTTGGCAAACCCTGAAAATTTTCTCTTTGTCCGCGATTGTGTTGAAGGTTTTTTCTTTGTCATAAAAGAAACGGATCAGCATATCCCGCTTTGCTGCTTTATGCTCCAGATCTTCGATGACTTCATGGATCAAATCCTTTAAATCAAAAGTTTCGAAATGGAATTTGACCACACCGCTTTCCATTTGGTTGAGAGTGAGAAGATCCTGAACAAGCTTATCCAATGCATTGAGGCTTTTTGCAGCCCGCTTGAGAAACTTCAGCCTGACGGATTTGTCATCCACAGCGCCATCGAGGAGTGTATGAATATATCCCTGTGCTGCAAAAATCGGCGTTTTCAATTCATGGGAGATGTCAGCAATAAATTCCCTTCGGAATTCTGCATTTTTTTGTAATGCTTCGATTTCTTTATTTTTGGTCTGTGCATAGATATTGATCGAGGTATTGATTCTCCTCAAGGGAGAGATAGAGAGTTTGTCAGATTTTTCAGGAATGTTGGAATAGTCTTTTTTCTGGATTTTTTCCAAGACGCTGTAGATGTCACTGATCTCTTTGAATACCAAAAATTCAAGTGTGATATTGGTTAATATATAAGAAACTGAAAATGAAATACCACCCGCCACAATCAATAAGGTAGGGGTGGCTTCATCCAATAACAATAAAAAAGCAACTGTCAAGGCAGAAATCGCCAATGCCAAAATCAATGAAATACCCCTAGATGTGGTGAGCATATTTAATTCAATTCGAATTTATAACCGACACCTTTTACGGTAGTGATATAATCCTCTCCGATTTTTTCCCGGACTTTTCTGATATGGACGTCGACAGTCCTTGCCAAAACAAAAACATCCGTTCCCCAGATATTCTGCAATAAATCGTCTCTGCTGAAGACTATATTAGGGTTTTTGGCAAGGAAGTACAGTAATTCAAATTCTTTTTTGGGAAGGGTGATGGTCTTGCCGTTTTTATCTATGGTATAACTTGTCCGGTCAATGATAAGGTCTTTGATTTTGATTTGTGCTACCTCATTTTCTTTTTTGGATTCCCTTCTGAAGAGTGCCGCAATCCTACTCATAAGTGCTCTTGGTTTGATCGGCTTGGTGATGTAATCATCAGCACCGACATCAAAAGCGGCCACTTCAGAATATTCTTCCGCTCTTGCGGTAAGAAATATGATAAATGTTCCTTTGAGTTCCGGAATTTCCCTGATTTGTCTGCAGGTTTCCACGCCATCCTGATTAGGCATCATGATGTCCAAAAGTATGACATCAGGTTGGAATTTTGCCGCAATTTTTACTGCCTTTATTCCATCTTCTGCCGATTCTACCTCGTAACCTTCTTTTTTAAGGTTATAGGTTAGAATATCTATGATATCAGGTTCGTCGTCAACGACCAGTATTTTGACTTTTTGTTTGTCACTCATGGGAAAATAGCGGGTTATTTCTGCGCTAATGTGATGCTAATTTATAAAAAGGCGTCACAAAAAAATGTTTTAATAATGTCAAAGGTGTCAAATACAACATAAAATTTTTTTTCAGCTGCCCAATGTTAATTCAATATTAACTGACTGTAAATTAATTATTACGCAAATTTTTGGCTTCCATGATTTCCATATCCAATGAGCCAATCATCAACTTTGCCTTTATCCTTAACGGGATTTTATTTTTGTCATCAGACACCCATACTGTGACCGGCTGGTCTCCCCTGAATAATTTGTTTTTTGGAATTTCAGGCACTAAGACATAAGATTGAAATTTCCCAATACTTGTTTCTATCCATTCCTTTTTCTTGAATATTAATTTTACGTTATATATCTCCTTGTCAAAAAAACCTACAAGGTGAATGGTATCTCCAGGTTTGTATTTTTTAAAATCAATCGTTCTCAAATAGTAAAAGCCACTTACTATATCCTGAACTTGTGCGGGTATTTTATAATCTTTTGTATCAATTACATTCTGGTTATCCCTGTCATATAACTTTACATGTGCATTTTTCTTTTTGTGGTCAAATGTCACGCGCTCATGTTTTCTGTATTTCCCTTCCTCTATATGTCTGTAAGAATGATGGGGTATCATCCTTGCAGTATCGAGGTAACTTCCCCAATTGTCCTTCACATAAAATAGCTTGAAGACGCCGAGGGTTTGACCATATACATCAATTTTGTAGGTAGGGATTTCATTTATAGTTGAAATTTCTGGGTTGACTACCATTTTGGCCTCGGCAGCATCAAAAAAACCATAGCTTACCTTAAAAAGTAATTCCTCTCCTTTTTGAAAAGCAGTGTTTTTCTGTGCAAAACCAGAATAACATCCCAAGAGAAAAAAAATTGAGACAATTACTGACTTTTTAAACCGTTTTTTCATTAATTTTTCTGTTCTACCAAAAGGTTTTCAAATCTTATTTCAATATTAGCGATATATTTAATAATACGGATTTTTGGTTGCTCAAAGTATAAATACGCAATCCTTTTGGGAAGTGTTCGGGTCTCAATTATCCAATAATAATTTAACAAATTCAAATCAAAGTTTTGATAATATTCAATTATGAGCGTTAACACTGAGAAATTAAAAGCACTTCAGCTGACCATAGACAAGCTGGAAAAGACTTATGGAAAAGGTACTGTCATGAAACTTAGTGACAATAAGGTTCAGGACATTCCTGCTATTTCCACAGGTTCCTTGGGCTTGGACATGGCCTTGGGTATCGGAGGAATTCCGCGTGGAAGGGTAACAGAGATCTACGGTCCTGAATCTTCCGGTAAAACCACACTGACGCTTCATTGCATCGCAGAAGCCCAAAAAGCTGGGGGGCTTGCTGCTTTCATTGATGCCGAACACGCATTTGATAAAAGTTATGCCGAAAAACTCGGAATAGATACAGAGAACCTGCTGATTTCCCAACCGGATAATGGGGAACAGGCATTGGAGATTGCAGAACATTTGATCCGCTCTGGAGCCATTGATATCATCGTGATTGACTCCGTTGCTGCTTTGGTGCCAAAGGGTGAACTGGAAGGTGAAATGGGTGACAGCAAAATGGGTCTTCAGGCAAGATTGATGTCACAGGCGTTGAGGAAATTGACAGGAGCAATCAATAAAACAGGTTGTGCCTGTATTTTCATCAACCAACTGAGGGACAAAATCGGGGTGATGTTTGGCAATCCTGAAACCACTACCGGTGGTAACGCCCTTAAATTCTATGCTTCTGTTAGACTTGACATTCGGAGAATCGGACAGATCAAGGAAGGTGCAGACAATATTTTAGGTAATAGAACAAAAGTGAAAGTCGTAAAAAACAAAGTTGCACCGCCGTTCAAAGTGGTAGAATTTGACATCATGTATGGTCAGGGTATTTCCAAAGTCGGCGAAATCATTGATATCGGTGTTGAATTTGAAATCATCAAGAAAGCAGGTTCTTGGTTCTCTTACGAAGGAAACAAATTGGGACAGGGAAGAGATTCGGTAAAAGCGATTTTGCTGGATAATCCAGAGCTGATGGAAGAACTTGAAAAGAAAATCAAAGAGAAAGCCGGTTTGGGAGTTGTCACTTTGAAAGAAGAAAAAGAAGAGGAATAAAAAAACCTATAAAATAGTTTTGGATTGCAAAAAATAACCCCATAAAACAGTAGATTTTATGGGGTTATTTTTTGCCTTTTCTTTGGTTAAGCTGCTCTGATAGCCTCCACCGGGTCGAGCCTTGCAGCAAGTGTCGCAGGAACTATTCCTGAAACAACCCCTATAATGGAAGAAATGCCAAGCCCAAGGATTATATTTTTGAATGACAATACCAATTCCAATGAACCTAATTGTAGGAAAGTAAGGCCGTAAACAATGACAATACCGGCAAGGCCGCCTATCAAACTTAGGAATATGGCTTCAAATAAAAATTGGAATAAGATAAAGTAATTTTTTGCACCCAATGACTTTTGGATCCCAATGATATTGGTTCTCTCTTTTACCGATACAAACATGATATTGGCAATCCCAAATCCCCCAACCAAGATAGAAAAGCCTCCAATTACCCATCCCGCTGCACTGATTACATCGAAAATGGATCCAATGGTATTCATGATAAACTCTGACTTATTGAGTGAGAAATTATCTTCCTCTGTAGGCTTTAGCCCTCTTTTTGCTCTCAGTGAACCAATGATCTCATTTTCCAATGCTACCATGCCGATGTCACTATCCATCCCTTTTATGGCGATACTTGGTTCTATTCCGTTTTTTCCGACAAAGAATAGCTTAGTAAAGCTTCCGTAAGGAATCATGACGGCTTCGTCTTTGGAAGCTATTTCGAATAAACCTTCCCCTTCTAGTTCAAAGATGCCAATTACAACAAATTTTGCTCCTTTGATTTTGATTTCTTTACCTAGGGGTTCTGAGTTGGGGAATAAAGTATTCGCTACTTTCTCGCCGATTATCGCAACATTTCTTGAGCCATTAATCTCTGATTCGGTAAAATACCTGCCTTTTTGGATAGGAACTTCATATACGTCCTTATAGGTGTAGGTCACCCCGTTTAGGTTAGAGCCTTTGTATGAATTACTTCCTTGTTGTACAATAGTATTAGCTCCTGCAAAAAAAGCTAGGGCTTCGGCATTCTGTAATTTATCTTTGAGATAAACATACTCAGAATAAGTGTTGTAGGGCCTTCTAAAATATTTCCACCAAGGATAGTCCGGACCGCCGACAAACTGAAATCTGTTTACAGTAACCACATTGCTTCCTAAAAAGCTAAAGCTGGATTTGATGTTTTTTTCCAGGGAATCCACCAATGTAAATACAGCAATGATTGCGAAAATCCCCACTGTTACCCCCAAAAGAGAAAGAATGGTTCTTGTCAGGTTCGATTTTAGGGCCTGCATGGCAAACCGAACACTTTCCCAGATTAGTTTTAGAAATATCACGTCTTAGAAGTTGTTTTAAAAGTAATTGGCAATATAAGTAGAATTCGGGATTTTTATTTTTAACTTTGCGGTTTTTAAATCTTAAATTAAGATCAAGAAATAGAATATCATATTCATAACCTATGAAGTTATCCGACTTTAAATTCGACGTCCCCAAAAAATTAATTTCTTTATATCCCACTCCAAATAGAGACGAATCCCGACTCATGGTGGTTCATAGAAAAACCGGTGAGATTGAACACCGTATTTTCAAAGACATCATAGAATATTTTGGAGATGGTGACGTATTTGTCATGAACGATACCAAGGTATTCCCTGCAAGGTTGTACGGAAACAAAGAAAAAACAGGTGCAAAAATCGAGGTTTTTCTTTTAAGAGAATTGAATCAAGACCTGAGACTATGGGATGTATTGGTAGATCCTGCCAGAAAAATCAGAGTTGGCAACAAGCTTTATTTTGGAGACAGTGACCTTGTAGCTGAGGTTATTGACAACACCACATCCCGAGGAAGGACCATTAGATTTTTGTTTGATGGCTCCGATGAGGAATTTTACAAAACGATAGACACTTTGGGCGAAACACCGATCTTGAAGGAATTTATTGAACGTAAAGTGGAGACCGAAGACAGAGAAAGATACCAGACCATTTTTGCAAAGCATGTGGGTGCTGTAGCTGCACCTACGGCAGGACTTCACTTCACTCCTCATTTGTTAAAAAGACTGGAGCTGAAAGGTGTGGAAGTCTGTCCTATCACCCTCCATGTGGGGTTGGGTACTTTCAGGCAAGTAGATGTAGAAGACCTGACCAAGCATAAAATGGATTCTGAAAATTATGATATTCCACAAAAGACTGTTGATTTGGTCAATGAAGCCTTGGATAACAAAAAGAGAGTTGTTGCCGTCGGAACCACTACTTTAAAGACGGTCGAATCTTCTGTCACTGCAAATGGCAGATTGAAAGTCAGCAGCGGATGGACAGACAAGTTCATCATTCCTCCTTACGATTTCAAAATTGCCAATGCGCTCATAACCAATTTCCATTTGCCTGAATCTACCCTGTTGATGACAGCATCGGCATTTGGTGGGTATGATTTGGTAATGAAAGCATACAAAGAAGCAGTCAAAGAAAAATATAGGTTTTTCTCCTACGGAGATGCCATGTTAATACTCTAAAATAAAAGAGGCTCGGAAGAGCCTTTTTTTATTTTTTATATTTTTTGATCTTGGATTAAAAATGGGGTAAAAAGCAAAATGCGTTTTTGAACATCTAATCTGAAAATGAATAAGTTTGCCATCATCGTAGCAGGAGGAAGCGGAACCAGGATGGGAGCTTCTATTTCCAAGCAGTATTTAGAAATAGGAGGGAAGCCAATCCTGATGCATACCCTTGAAGTTTTTTTCAAAACTCTCCCTGACATCCGTTTGATTTTAGTAATTCCTGAAAAGGACTTTGGTTTTTGGGGAGATCTTTGCAGTCAATACCAATTTGATATTCCCCATGCAGTAATTAATGGGGGTAACAGCAGGTTTCAATCTGTCAAGAATGGACTTGACACTATACTTTCAGAAGATGGTCTTGTTGCTATTCATGATGGCGTGAGGCCATTTGTAAATCCCCAAGTGATCATTGACAGTTTTGAGGTCGCCGAAAAATCCGGTTCTGCCATCGCTGTCGTTGCATTAAAGGATTCCCTTCGCAAATTAACAGATGATGGAAAGTCATTTTTTCAGGAAAGACAAAATTTCAGATTGGTACAGACCCCCCAGACATTCATGCTTTCCAAAATCAAAAAAGCATTTGATGTCACCGAACTATACCACTTTACAGACGATGCCACCGTGTATGAACATCAGGGATGGCAGGTGGAGTTGATTTCTGGAAATCCCGAAAACATCAAAATCACCAGTCCTGATGACATGGTTTACGCCGACTTTTTGATCAGCAGGCGGAATAGTTAGCATCCGTTTACCTACCGATTTGCTTCATTCACCGAGAAACAGGCGGTGATAGCCTATTTGATTTGCCATATTTTTTTCTCATGTTATAGCTTTGTCATCATCAAGTCAAACCAAAAATTTTACACAACATGGCAAAGAATAAATTTTCCTCCAAAAACAATGACCTCACAGCAGGTATTATCATTCTCGCGATCGGCGGGGTATTGTTGCTCAAAGCAATGGGATTCTGGTTTCCTGGCTGGGTTTTTTCATGGCCGATGATTTTCATCGCTATTGGGATTGTCAGTCTGATCAAGCATAACTTCCAAAGCGGCTTTGGGGTGTTTATGTTATTGTTCGGATCATTCTTTTTAGTCAAAAAAGAACTTGGAATTCCCGGCGAAATACAGCCCTTCCTAATTCCGGTGGGATTGATTGTTCTCGGAATTTTCTTGATATTAAAAAGGAATAATGACCGAAACCGATTCATAGATGAGTTTTTTAAGACCTATAATAAATCCGACAAGCCAATAGGGACATCTACCGAACATGGAAATGCTACTTTTGCAAAACCGCAGAATATTCCCTTTACAGATAATGGAGACACGATCAATGCCCAGGCTTTATTTACAGGAATCCAAAAAAGAGTTTTATCCAAAAACTTCCAAGGAGGCAAAGTTTCTGCGATTTTCGGAGGAACAGATATTGATCTTTCCCAGGCAGACCTCGCCGATGGGGCGATCATCAATGTGGAAGTGGCATTTGGCGGAGTCAAATTGGTGGTGCCGCCACATTGGGACCTTCAGATCAATGTTACCAATATCTTTGCAGGGATTGAGGATAAAAGGATGTATCCGCAAACTCCCAATGATGGAACCAAAGTTTTGAGGATTTATGGATCCATCATTTTTGGAGGTTTGGAAATCAAATCTTTCTAATCAGGATAGCAAATGCTAAGAAATCTGATTTCTCGCAATAATTTTGACTGGTTAAAAGCCTTGGCCGCTGTCCTTCTTTGGATGGTGGCTTTGGCTTATCTGATTAGCTTTTATGGATATCCATTCCAATCTGCCCTTATTGATTCCGCTATTCATTCTGTATTAATCCTATTCGGGTTTTGGTTATTGGAAAATGTATTTAAATACTACCTGCCAAAGCGGTCTCAAGCCTTGATGGTGATAAACTTCGGATGGGTACTTGCGGTAGCTTTGGTATTTGCCGGGGATTATTTGCTTGGAATTTTTATTGATTCCGAGATTGAATACCTTGATTTTAAGAGCATAGTGATGCCTATCAAAGGATTGATAGCATTCATTTTATTTGTTTCTTGGGCTGCCCTTTTGGTATTCAATGCCAAAATTGAGGACCAGATTAAAAGCAAAGAGAGGCAAGAAAAAATAGATCAAATGGCAAAAGATGCCGAACTCTATCATTTGCGTCAGCAGTTACAGCCACATTTTTTATTCAATAGCCTCAATTCAATTAGTGCATTGATCAAAAGCCAACCTGAAAAAGCCAGAGAAATGGTGCTCCAGTTGGCCGAATTTCTCAGAGGAACCATCAAAAAGGATGACCAAAACTGGCTAACTGTGTCGGAGGAAAAGGAATACCTTAATCTTTATCTTGACATTGAAAAAGTGAGATTTGGTCATAGGCTAAAGGTTGAATTCCAAATTGATGAGTCTGCATTGGAAGCAAAAGTTCCGCCTTTGATGATCCAGCCGCTTCTGGAAAACTCCATTAAACATGGTTTATATGGAGTGACCGGAGAGGTCGTTATAAATATCAAGTTTGAACTCCATAATAAATACCTGATAGTGAGTTTGTCAAATCCCTTTGATCTGTCAACAGGTCAGGCAAAAGGCACAGGATTTGGTCTCGATGCCGTCAAAAGGAGATTATATTTGCTATTTGGCAGAAATGACCTGTTGCAAACCAATGCCATTGAAAAAATATTTACTGTCAACATAAAGATCCCTCAAAGGAATGATTAAAGTTTTGATTATTGATGATGAGCCTTTGGCGACCGAATTGGTAAAAGAATATTTGGCGGATTTTCCCCAGTTTGAAATTCAAAAAATCTGTCATGATGGATTTGAGGGTTTGAAGGCTATACAGGAATTCAATCCTGACCTTATATTTTTGGATATCCAAATGCCCAAACTCACAGGATTGGAATTATTGGAGCTGTTAGACCGGCCGCCTGCCGTGATATTTACGACAGCTTTTGATGCTTTTGCACTCAAAGCTTTTGATGCCAATGCTGTTGATTATTTGTTAAAGCCTTTTTCCAAGTCCAGGTTTTCCAAGTCTCTAGAAAAATACCTACAACTTGGAAACAATATGGAGGCCATTGAAGCTTTGAAAAATGGGAATATATCAAATCAGGAATCCGCCCAAAGGGTGGTGTTGAAGGTGAGAAATGAGATTAAGATCATTCCGGTCCAAGACATCAAATACCTTGAAGCCAATGATGACTATGTTAATATTTACACAAAGGAGGGCAAATTTCTGAAAAATAAGACCTTGACTTTCTATGAAAAAACTTTAGAATCCTCCCAGTTTGTAAGGGTTCACAGGTCATATTTGGTCAACATCTCCGAAATCACTAAGATTGAACCTTATGAAAAAGAAGGGTATTTGTTGAGATTAAAAGGGGGAGAAAGTATTCCGGTAAGCAAATCAGGATTCCCTAAACTTAAAACAGTATTGGGGATATAAAAAAAAGCCCAATAGGGCTTTTTTAATATTCGTCTTCATTAAAGAAGAAATCGTCTTTTGTCGGATAGTCGGGCCATATCTCTTCGATATTTTCGTAAGGCTCGCCGTCATCCTCTAATTCTTGGAGGTTTTCAACAACTTCCAAAGGAGCACCTGAACGGATTGCATAATCAATCAATTCGTCTTTAGTTGCAGGCCATGGTGCGTCTTCAAGATATGACGCAAGTTCTAGTGTCCAATACATAGTGTGAGTTTTAAATGTTTACAGCCTTAGCGGTCTGCAAAAATAGAAATTGTTTTAAATTTTCAATGTTAACTTATTATTTATTTGAAAGTTCTTTGAGAATGAAAGTTTTTACATCAATTTTTCTTTTAAATGTTCCTATTTTTCTTCTCATCATTACTTCAAAATCTTCTTCATTGGTCCTGAAATTTTCAGCATTGTCCTTTACTGTAGCCAATTCGCTTTCATCACGGTGGATCAAATCTCTAATTATTCCAATTTTTATCTTTTTCTGTTCTATCTTTTCCTTTTGGTAAAAGTCCTCATACTTTGACAAGGCTAACCTTTCCAAAAACAGTTTTTCAAAAACTATCTCTGAAAAGAAGGTAAAAGAACGCATGATCAGATTGGCTTCTTTTGGCTTGCGTTGTGGAAGTTTTTTCCATTCCGCCTGTAATCTTTTTGCAGAAGACACTCCCTCGGGATTTGTTTCAGAGTAAGCCAGTTTTTTCATTTCATCCGTCATAGACTCCATTTTCTTCATCAGTTCCCATGGCTTCATCTGTGGGCCTGTTTCCATGGTTCTACGGAACCTGCTGAAAATCCTGTTGTTCAATTTTGAAAATTCATCCCAAAGTGGCTGCCTTTTCTCTGCGGGTACTCTTCCCGCTGCTTTCCATTCTTTTTGTATCCTTTTAGAGATTTCAAAAGCTCGTTTTGCGTCCGGATTGTCAAATGCCGCCCTGGCCTCAATGACGAGTTTTTCATAAATTTTAATGTTGACTTCGGCCTGCGCAGCCATGTCTTCAAAAAAGTTTTTTCTATTTTCAAAGAAAGTGTCGATGGCCTCATTAAAGGCATCTTCCATTTCGTCTTCAAATTCCTTTTCGACAGGACCTATTTTAATCCATCGCATTTTGAGGTTTTTGAATTCCTCAGCAGTTTCTTTCCAGTCGGTGCTGTTTTTTAAGGCTTCTGCTTCCAAAATCAAACCCCTTTTGATTTCAAGGTTTTTTTCCCGGTTTTTCTTGATGATGTCTTCTAGATAGACCTGAAGCTTTTCGAGGTCATCTATTAATGGGATAAAATCACCCAATGCATCATATTCCAACAAGGAATCTTTTAGATGGATCAATTTCATCAAAAAAGAACCCTTATTTTGATTCTCTTCAATGTCTTTTTTGAGTTGTGCTATTTTTTCTTTGAGGGTAATAAACCTATCCTCAAAGTATTTGATAGTAGACGCCTCGTCTTCTTTTACTTCGCCAATCACCCTGTCCGGCTGATTCAAAAACTCCCTGAGATAAACCTTGTTATCTTTAATGTACCCGTACGGATGCTCCATTGCGATTTAATAGGTTGGTTTGTGGTGTGGTTATTCTAAGTTTCTGCAAATTAATTAATTCAAAAGCATTTATCCTAAGAAAGGTCTTTTTTTGCCATCTTTGTCCATCATCGTTTTCAAATCAATCAAATAATTAATATGAGTGGAGAAAAAATCATATTTTCTATGGCGGGTGTGTCTAAAATTTACCCCCCACAGAAAAAAGTCTTAAAGGACATTTACCTTTCTTTTTTTTATGGAGCAAAAATCGGTGTCTTGGGTCTGAACGGATCCGGGAAAAGCTCCTTGTTGAAAATCATTGCCGGCGTTGACAAAGAATTTTTAGGAGAGGTAGTTTGGTCTCCAGGTTATACAGTGGGAATGCTCGAACAAGAACCCAAACTCGATCCTGCCAAAACAGTCAAAGATATTGTGGAAGAAGCAGTGGCCTCTACTGTCGCTCTGCTTAAAGAATTTGAAGAAATCAACGAAAAATTCATGGATCCTGCTCTCATGGACGATCCGGATGCCATGGACAAGCTGATCACCAAGCAAGGTGAAGTGCAGGAAAAGCTCGATGCTGCTAACGCTTGGGAACTAGATACCATGTTGGAAAAAGCCATGGATGCTCTGCGCCTTCCGCCGAGTGATGCCATCATTGGGAACCTTTCAGGAGGAGAAAAAAGAAGGGTTGCGCTTTGTAGGCTCTTACTTATGGAACCGGATGTGTTGCTTCTCGATGAACCTACCAACCACCTCGATGCTGAATCGGTACTCTGGCTCGAGCAGCATTTACAGCAATATAAAGGAACTGTTATCGCCGTCACGCACGACAGGTATTTCTTGGACAATGTGGCAGGTTGGATTTTGGAACTCGACAGGGGAGAAGGGATTCCGTGGAAAGGCAACTATTCCTCTTGGTTGGACCAAAAACAAAACCGACTGAAACAAGAAGAAAAGACCGAGTCAAAAAGACAGAAGACTTTGGAGCGTGAACTTGAGTGGATCCGCATGACACCAAAAGCCCGTCAGGCAAAAGGAAAAGCCAGGCTTAGCGCTTATGACAAACTCATCAGCGAAGAAGGGAAAGAAAAAGAAGCCAAACTTGAATTGTATATCCCGCCAGGACCTAGACTTGGAGCAAAAGTCATAGAAGTCAATGGTGTTTCAAAAGCTTATGGAGACAAATTGCTGTTTGATGACTTGTCATTTAACCTACCACAAGGTGGGATTGTCGGTATCATCGGACCAAACGGTGCAGGTAAGTCCACACTATTCAAACTCATCACCGGACAGGAAAAAGCCGATGCTGGTTATTTTGAAGTTGGGGAGACAGTAAAACTCGCTTATGTCGATCAGGAACACGACAGGCTCGATCCAAATAAGTCGGTATATGAGACCATATCAGGAGGAAATGAAATCATCAAGCTTGGCAACAAAGAAATGAATGCCCGGGCCTATGTGGGCAAGTTCAACTTTGCCGGATCTGATCAGGAGAAGAAAGTGGGAATCCTCTCAGGGGGTGAAAGAAACCGTGTTCACTTGGCCATTACACTCAAGGAAGGCGGCAATTTGCTTTTGCTTGATGAACCGACCAATGACTTGGATGTGAATACCCTTAGGGCACTTGAAGAGGCTTTGGAAAATTTCGGGGGCTGCGCCGTAGTCATTTCCCACGACAGGTGGTTTTTGGACAGGATATGTACTCATATTCTTGCTTTTGAAGGGGATTCACAAGTGTATTGGTTTGAAGGAAACTTCTCCGATTATGAGGAAAACAAGAAAAAGCGTCTAGGCGATGTGGCTCCGAAGAGGATTAAGTATAAGAAGTTGAAGTAAAATTTATGCTTAAATAAATTGAAACCTCCAACCTGTAATAGCGGGTTGGAGGTTTTTTTCAATTGGACTTTGCAAAATAGGGTAATGTCTTTTTTAGCTTATTTTTTTTGAAATTTTAGACATCCTTAGTCAATCAGCCATTGCCAAGCGGGAATAAGATCAATGCCATTTATTCGGTCCTTTTGGTTGTAGGTAATTACAATACCTTTTTCTGCTCCGGTTTCATCAATTGCCGTTTTGATTCCCTGAATTTCCCGTTCAAGATTTTCTGAAGTAACCTCCCAACAAACCTGAATGGCTAAGATTATTAAGTCTTGGTCTTTGATTAGAAAGTCACATTCTGATTTTTGGTTTCTATAGTAGTATATAGTTTTATGATTTCTTCGCAGTTGGATAAAGACAAAATTTTCAAGTCTTCTGCCCAAGTCTTTACTAAAGGATAATGAATTTCCTTTGGCAAATGCTGGATCTATGCAATATACCTTTTTGGGATTTGCTATTTGTTTTTTGATAGAGGAGGAGTACAAAGCAACGAATTCCAGCAAATAGCTTTCCTGCATAAAATCACAATAATCGATTACTGTCCGAACAGACTTGAATTCCAGTAGGTTTGATATTTTATTGTAACTCAATTCTTTGCCGACATTGCTCATCAAAAAAACAGCTAGTCGGATCAGCTGCTGTTCATTGTTGATATTTTTCCTGACTGCAATATCTCTAGTTAGGATATCTCTCAATAAAGTCCCGAAATAATCCCCCGCTTTTTCCGCGATATATTCCGGGAAGCCCCCGGTTTCAAAATATTGGTCGAAACTTTCTTTTTCTTGTTTCAAACCTAAAAAATCCAAAAACTCAGAATAGCTAAAGGGGAATAACTCAAATTGGCTATATCGGCCGGTAAGTTTTGTTCCTAATTCCCTACTCAACATGCTTGCATTTGAACCTGTTATATACAATGCTGTACCTTTCTCATTGGCCATTCGGGCATAAATTTCCCAATTTGAGATAATTTGCACTTCATCCAAAAGTAGATTTGTCTTCCCTTTTTCAACCATGAGTTCTTCCAATTTGGGGAAGTCTTCCAAATCAAAATTTATTAATCGGGGATCTTCAAAATTTAGGTATATGGCATTATCGGATTCCAAAAATTGTTGTCGGATCAAAACGCTTTTTCCACATCTTCTCACACCTGAAACAATTATTATTCTACTGGAGCCTACAGGAATTTTCAATTTCCTCTTTACCAATGTTTTTTTTGATAGAAATTGGGATTGGTCATCAATTATCCTTTCCAGTTCTAATTTTGAAAGCATGATCCTGTTGATTATGAATCAAATATACAAAGCTTGTATTTGAAATACAAGATATCTTGTATTCAAAATACAAGCTTTTGACTCATTTAGCAGTTAGATTTTTCCTTTTCTGAATGTTTGAGAATTTTAATAGATTCTTTCTATCAAAATTCACCCTTGCTAAGGTGCTTTTACGACAATTTCTTGTAACAGAATAAGGGTAATTTCACCAATTCATGTAACAGAATAAGGGTAATTTTACCAATTCATGTAACAGAATAAGGGCAATTTTTCCAATTTCTTGTAACAAAGTAAGGTCAATTTTCATTTTTTATGTAACAGAATAAGGGTAAATTATTTCATTTCTTGTAACAGAGTAAGGGTAAGTTAATCTAATAACACCTTTTGTCTTAATAATTTGATTTAACTGACAGTATAAATTCAAGATGGATTTTTTTGCAATACTCCAATCAGGTTGTATCTTTTTTAATGAATCCGCAATCATTCATTTCGTTTTTTGTTTATTTGTTTTCGATTTCCAAACACCAGCATGATGAGGACATTGTTATTGAGGCCGGGAGCCGAAGAATTGAATTATGAGATCAGGGGCATTGTCAAAAAAGCCCGTCAGGTAGAAGCTTTGGGTTATGAGATCACATGGGAAAATATCGGTGATCCCATCCAAAAGCACAATATTGTCCCCTCTTGGATGAAGGAAATTGTGTCTGACCTCGTAAGCCAAGACAGCACGTATGGGTATGCAGATTCTAAAGGTGTTCTAGAAACGAGGAAGTTTTTGGCAGGATTAAACAACCAAAAAGGAGGATCTCAGATCACATCCGAGGACATACTATTTTTCAACGGACTTGGAGATGCAATAGCTAAGGTCTACCAGTTTCTCATTCCAACGGCAAGAATCATCGGGCCTTCACCAGCCTACAGCACACATAGTTCGGCGGAAGCAGCGCATGCCAATACAGCACCCATAACGTATACTTTGGATCCCAATAACCAATGGCTTCCGGACATGGAGGACTTGTATAACAAGGTCAAATACAATCCTTCCATCGTTGGGATTTTGATCATCAATCCTGACAATCCTACAGGAATGGTTTATCCTAAGGAGGTTTTGGAAGGTTTTGTCAAGATTGCGAAGGAATTCAAATTGCTGTTGATAGCAGATGAAATTTATCAGAATATCACCTACAACGGTGTGAAAGCCGTGGCACTTTCTGAAGTTATCGGAGATTTGCCGGGGATTTCTTTGAAAGGTATTTCCAAAGAATTTCCGTGGCCCGGTTCGAGATGTGGTTGGATGGAATTTTACAATAGAAATGCTTCCAAAGAATTTACAAAGTTTTGTCAGACCTTGGAAAATGCAAAGATGATAGAAGTGTGTTCGACAATACTTCCACAGCTTTCTATTCCCAAGATCATGAGCCATCCTGCATACGGTGAATACAGGCAGGAAGCCAATGAAAAAATCGGCAGAAGAAGCAGGATTATGGAAGAGATATTGGGGCAAATTCCCGGAATCAAATTCAATCCTACAAAAGGCGCATTTTACAATACTGTGGTATTTGATGAGACTTTTTTGGATGCTCAGCAGTTTTTGCCGATCAATAATCCAAAGTTACAGGAGTTGTTGGATGGCTGGCTAAAGGAAGAAAATATGCCTTTGGATAAGCGATTTGTATACTATCTTTTGGCATCTGCCAATATCTGTGTGGTTCCTATCAGTTCATTCTGTTCTGACCTGAGAGGTTTTAGGGTAACTTTATTGGAGGAAGATGAATCTGTTTTTCGCCAGACTTTCGAAAGATTGGGGGAAGCTATCCGCTTTTATCTCAATTCTTCCAAAAAGGAATTGGTTTAAATACTCAATGTACAAGAGCTGCCTTTATCTCCCATACCTCTAGTAACTCAAGTTTTTACACTACCAAAATAATATCCATCATATCTAATATCTATCAATATCAATTTTTTAAGGCCTCCACATACTTCTGAAAAAGGATTTTCTCAATTCTTCAGGATTTTCACTGCTTGCCATACCTTCGTGGTCACGGACTTTAAGTGATTTTGGGTTTTCAATTTTCTCTTCCTCTAAGTCGATTGGATTTTTCATCAAGGAATTGAGATCAGGCTGACCGGCATCAATCCAAGATGTGTACCAAAAATCAGAGATCATCTTAACAGACCGACGCATCTGTCTTTCCACTTGTCCTGAAAGCATGTTGTTATAGGCGATGGTAAAATCCCTTGAATAAACTTTGGTGCTGATGCCGCCTCTTTCGTCGTAGCTGTATTTTTTGTCCTCCGAAAAGCTTTCGGTCAGGGTTTTCTCAAAATTCAATACAGAATCCAACGCCTGATGGGCTACGATAATAGCATCCCAAGCTTCAAGTTGTGGTTTTTCCAAATATTGGGCTTTTCCTACAAAAAAATCAAAATCATCAGAGAGCAACTCAGGAACCCTGCTTTCCCAAAATGCATGGATTCCATATTGGTTTGTCAACTGCCCATTATAATTTTTGGTCGTATGCAAAGGGACATTGATGTCCGCGATGTAGTGGCCAAGATCGGCAGAAAGCCGGAGAATGGCTTTGGCGTCTTTTCTTTTGAAAGCCTCTGTCAGTTGGATTTTGGTATGGTAGGCATTCCAAGGACCGATTCCATGTGCCCTTAATTCTTCTTCGGTGTAAATTTCTAAAGCCTGGTTCCAATATCTCGGAAGTGTGTAAACTGCACTGTCACCATAAGCGTCCGCATCCAAAAAGTGTTTTTCTGCTTCCCCTAATACCGCGTATCGCCTTCTATCCGGGTTGATAGCATTTTCGGTAATGAAATCTATGTTGCTTTTGAAAAAACCAACCATCTCAGGAGGAAGAGAAAATACTGCCAATCTATTGATCCTTCGATGGGCAAAAAATCCCCAAGCCCCAAGTTCGGGGATGGAAGAAATCAAAATCAAGCCCAGAATCAAAAATTTACGCATTCCTAAAAATAATCATAATTTCCATTTCTGTAAAATGAAATTGTATTACCTTTGTAAGCTAACGGCGGAATCTGATAAATCTAACAGATTTCTGGGCTTTACGAGGTTTAGTTCGGAAATCCTTTTGTGTTTCAAAATTAATCAATTACATTTGCACTCCGTTTAGGGTAGGGTTTATTAACAGAAATTAAGTAAAATAAGGATATGGCAAATCACAAATCGGCATTAAAAAGAATCCGTGCAAACGAAGCCAAGCGTTTGAGAAACAGATATCAGCACAAGACTACAAGAACTTTCATCAAGAGATTGAAGTCTGTGACTGACAAAGTGGAAGCGCAAGAGCTTTTGAAAACAGTAACCTCTATGATCGATAAACTTGCAAAAAAGAATATCATTCATAAAAACAACGCTGCCAACAGAAAGTCAAAATTGACTAAGTTTGTCAACGCACTAGCCTAATAAAAGAAATTTTTGATGAAATCAGCCTCGGTAACACCACCGAGGCTTTTTTTGTTTCAATTTTTTTTTGAAGATAAAATTAAACGTTTATTATGCCCCTCCTAAGCCTCTTTGGCTTTCATAATTTTTAGGCATTACGTACTTTTAAAACAGGACAATTTTCGGACAAAGGATAAATTTCTTTTTAAACACTGTTTATGAAAGACTACCAATACTCTATAAAAATTTCTGCTTTGGCAGAGGAGGACAGGCCTAGAGAAAAACTCCTTCTCAAAGGTAAATCAGCACTTTCTGATGCGGAATTGATCGCAATATTGATCGGTTCGGGTACTAGATCTGTAAGTGCCGTAGACTTATCCAAACATATTCTTTCTGCAGTCAACAATGACTTGGGGGAACTTGCCAAGATGAGTATTGCCGATCTTAAGAAATTTAAGGGAATAGGAGAGGCCAAGGCAATATCAATTGTAAGCGCATTGGAATTAGGAAGGAGAAGAAAACTAGGAAGCGATCAACCAAAAAAATTAAAGATAAACGGTTCCAAGGATGTCTTTAATTTGATGGGACCAGAACTTATGGATGAAAAAGTGGAGCACTTTTACGTGTTGCTACTCAATAGGAGCAACCATTTGATCAAGAAACAATTGATAAGTTCTGGCGGTACAAACGGTACTGTGGCAGATCCAAAAATCATCTTCAAATATGCGTTGGATTCAATGGCCTGTTCCATTATTTTGGTACATAACCATCCTTCAGGGAACCTTAAACCCTCTGAACAGGATAGAAATTTAACAAACAAACTCAAGCATGTAGGCGAAAATCTCGAAGTGCAGGTGATTGACCATGTGATTTTCACAGATGTTGCCTATTTTAGCTTCGCCGATGAAGGCATTTTGTAGTTTATGAAATCAAAAAATATTTTAATTATTGGCGTATTGACAGTTGTCGCACTTGCTGTAATCTATACCATGACCGGCACGGAAAGCCCTGAGGTGTATTTTGAAAAAATAGAAAAAGAACGCGATAGGCAATACAAATTTATTAAGTTCAATATCGACTCACCTTTGACTGAAGAGCAGAAAAAAGCCTTCAAAGAACTTGATTTTTATACCATTGATCCAAGCTATAAGGTAAGGGCTAAGGTAGTTCCTTTAGAAGAAAAAAAGATGGTCGAGCTTCCCATGACAGACGGATCGGTGGAGAAGTACCTCAAACATTCTTTTGCCGAATTTGACTTAAATGGCAAACCTCAAAAATTGCTTTTGCTCCAATCAATCAAAGAAGCGGACAAGCGCAACTTTTTTCTTGCCTTTGCTGACGAAACAAGTGGAGAAGAAACCTACGGAGGTGGAAGATATATCAATCTCCGCCAGGATGGCAAAAACAGCATTACCATTGACTTCAATTTGGCCTACAACCCATATTGTGCCTATAATCCTGATTTTGCCTGTCCATTGCCTCCCAAGGAGAATATTATGCAAATTACGATTCCTGTAGGTGAAAAAGATTATAAGAAAGAATGAAGTATAATAGGATGTAAAGTTCATAAGTCAATTTTCTGATAAGGCTTAATTAATTTATCATTTGACATTTTTCATTCATTACCTTCCCACCTCGACCAATTCTCTTAAATTTGTGCCTTGTTCTGAAATAACCGTGCATTCATGAAAATTTCCATCAATAGATTAAAGGATTTTATTGCTTTAGACCATTCGCCCAAAGAAATCGCATCTCTCCTGACAGGGTCAGGGCTGGAGGTCGAAGGAATCGGACATTTTGAGTCCATCCGGGGAGGATTGGAAGGTGTGGTGATAGGGGAAGTGTTGACCTGTGAGAGGCATCCTAATGCAGACAAACTGAGCGTAACCACTGTTGATGTGGGAGGAGAGATTGTCCCCATTGTATGCGGAGCACCCAATGTCGCCAAAGGACAGAAGGTAGTGGTGGCAAAGGAAGGTTCAATATTGTATCCTGGATCAGGGGAACCTTTGGAAATCAAAAAAGCAAAAATCCGAGGGGAGGTTTCTCAGGGAATGATCTGTGCAGAAGATGAGATCGGCCTCGGTCACAGCCATGCCGGAATTATGGTGTTGGACACGGATTTGCCAAACGGAACTCCTGCTTCACAATATTTTGAAGTAGTCAGTGACCATGTTTTGGAGATTGGACTCACGCCAAACCGTGCTGATGCTGCTTCCCACCTTGGGGTGGCGAGGGATTTGAAAGCTTTGTTGAAAAGAGAAATCTGCCTTCCCTCTGTTGACGGTTTCCAAATTGACAATACTTCAAGGACCATTCCGGTGGAAGTAGAAAGCGCCATAGATTGCCCCAGATATTCCGGATTGACGATTTCCAATATCCACGTGGGACCTTCTCCCAATTGGCTTCAAAATTACCTTAGGGCTTTGGACCTCGAGCCTATCAATAATATCGTGGATATTACCAATTTTATCCTTCATGATTTGGGTCAGCCGCTTCATGCCTTTGATGCAGAAAAAATCGAAGGTGGAAAAATCATTGTAAAAAAATTGACTAAAGAGACTTCTTTTGTCACCTTGGATGACAAGGAAAGAAAGCTTTCTGGCGAAGAATTGATGATCTGTGATCAAAAGGGAGGTCTTTGCATCGCCGGGGTTTTTGGAGGAAAAGGATCGGGTGTATCTGATGCTACCGCTTCCATTTTCTTAGAATCCGCGTATTTCTCTCCTGACATTATCCGCAAAGGAAGTCAGTTTCATGGATTGAAGACAGACGCTTCTTTCCGTTTTGAAAGAGGGACAGATCCGAATATGCCCGTTTATGCATTGAAAAGAGCAGCAATGCTCATCAAAGAAATAGCAGGAGGTGAAATCTCTTCGGATATCCTAGATCTTTATCCCAATCCTGTTTCTGACCTTTCTATTGAAGTGACTTATGCCAATATCAAGAGATTGATAGGAAAAGAACTCGCAAAGGAGGAGATCAAAACCACATTGGAAAATCTTGACATCAAGATACTTTTGGAGTCAGAGACCGGATTCACAGTTTCGGTAAAGCCATATAGGGTAGATGTGACGAGAGAGGCGGATATCATAGAAGAGATCTTGCGAATCCATGGATTTGACAATGTCCCTTTGTCCGATAATCTGAAAGCGGATTACCTTGCCGAACATCCTGCAAAGGACCTCAATAAGCTGCAATACAGGCTCAGAGAAATTTTATCCGGATTGGGGTATTTTGAGATCATCACCAATTCGCTGACCAAACCTGTTTACGCTGAAAAATCCGGCTTTTTGGAAGTAAACAAAAATGTTGAAATCCTAAACAAACTCAGTGAGGATCTAGGCGTGTTGAGACAATCTTTGTTGTTTTCCGGATTGGAAGTGTTGTCACATAATATCAACCGCAGGCAGAAAGACCTCAAATTATTTGAATTCGGCACTGTTTATTTCAAAGAAGAATCAGGTTACCGCGAAGAAAAGAGATTGGCATTATACCTGACCGGAGACAGGGCTTCTGAAAGTTGGCTGGAACCTTCCAAATCTGTTTCCTTCGCAGATATCTATGCTGTTGTTGAATTGGTTTTGGAAAAAATGGGTATCGACAATTCGGAGGTTCAGATTGTCAACGAAGCGCCTTTTGACTACGCCCTCCAGATCAATCTTGGGACCAAAGAATTGGGTAAAATCGGGTTGGTTAAGGAGGAAATCGGCAAGTTGGCTGAGGTGAGGCAGGAGGTCTTTTTTGCCGACCTGAATTGGGACCTTTTAACAAAAAAATCGAAAGGCTTGAAAAAGTACGGCGAAATTTCCAAATTCCCGGAAGTTAGAAGGGACTTGTCCTTGGTGATTGATAAGAAAGTCACTTTTGATCAGATCAAAAAAGTAGCCAACAAAGCCGGAGGAAGTCTTTTACAAAAAGTGGGTGTCTTTGATGTCTATCAGGGAGATAAAATCGAGTCTGGGAAAAAAGCCTATGCCTTGAGTTTTTACCTTCAGGACAATGAACAGACCCTTACAGACAAAGTGATTGACAAAGCGATGTCCAGACTTATTGAAAGTTTTGAAAAAGAAGTGGGGGCATTTATCAGGAAATAAAATATGATTCACGAAGAACTTCAGCGCACGGAGAAGCTTGCTGCACAGGTCAGCCGCAAACTTCAGCAACTTGAACAAGACAATAAGGCTTTGGTAGAAGAAACGTTTTTGCTTCGGTCCAGACTCGAAGAGAAAGAGAGTGCCTTGGAGGATTTTAAAAATCAAATAAAAATAGCTAAACTTGTAAACAGCATACCGGTAGAGGAAATGGAATCTGCTGAATTGAGAGAAAAAATCAATAATTACATAAAGGAAATCGATAATATAATTGCCTATTTGTCTGAGTGATATGGAGACACTTTCTATAAGGTTAAAAATCGGGGATCGAGAATATCCCATGAAGGTGAAGACAGAAGACGAAGCCAAAATCAGACATGCAGGAAAATTGATTAATGATAAAATAAAAAGATACAGGGAAGAATTTGGGTTGGATGACCGTCAAGACCTGTTGGCTATGGTGGCTTTTGATTCAATGGTGGAATCCATGGAACAGAATATGATCAATACTGATGACAGCGAATTGATTAAATCCAGTATCAACAGAATCAATGAACAACTGAATTCCCTTTTGTAATACCAATTCCACTCTCATTTTTGAAGGTTTTTCTTTTTTTCCGGTAGGTATTATTATATATATCTATCTAAAATTCTTATGGAATCATCATTATACATCATTATTGCAGGCATTCTAGGCCTGGGGCTAGGTGCAGTTGCAGCCGGTCTTTTTGTAAAAAATAACAGTAAAAAACTTGAAGAACAAGCCAAAGAAAAGGCCAAAAGTCTGATCCGAGAGGCCGAAATCAATGCAGAAGCCATAAAGAAGGAACGAATGCTTGAGGCCAAAGAAAAGTACTTGAAATTGAAATCGGAGTTTGAAGAAGATGCGAATAAGAAAAAAGCCATCATCATCACTAATGAAAACAAGATCAAACAAAGGGAGCAGGTTTTAGCCAAAGAACTGGAGCAAATCAAAAGAAAAGAAGCAGAACTCGACAGCAAGAAAGAAAACCTTTCTGCCCAGCTTCACTCCGTTCAGGTAAAGAAGGATGAACTTGACAAAGTGACAAGTCAGCGGATCTCCGATTTAGAAAAAATCGCCGGCCTTACCAGAGATGAAGCCAAAGACCAATTGGTCGAAATGCTCAAGGATGAGGCCAATACCAAAGCATCTTCCCATATCAAGGATATCCTTGACCAGGCCAAATTGACAGCTACCAAGCAAGCAAAAAAAATCGTCCTTGACACCATCCAAAGAACAGCTACAGAGCATGCGATCGAAAACTGCGTCTCTGTATTCAACATTGAATCAGACGATGTCAAAGGAAAAATCATCGGCAGAGAAGGAAGAAACATCCGAGCCTTAGAAGCCGCTACAGGCGTGGAAATCATCGTGGATGATACGCCTGAAGCAATCATCATATCGGGGTTTGATCCGGTGAGAAGAGAAGTGGCGAGGTTGTCTCTTCACAGACTTGTACAGGATGGTAGAATCCACCCTGCAAGGATCGAGGAAGTTGTCGCGAAGACAGAGAAGAACATTGAGGAAGAAATCGTCGAGATCGGCGAAAGAACCTGTATCGATCTCGGTATCCATGGACTTCATCCGGAGCTGATCAGAATGGTCGGTAGGATGAGATTCCGTTCTTCTTATGGACAGAACTTATTGCAGCACTCAAGGGAAGTAGCCAAACTATGCGCCACCATGGCTGCAGAAATGGGACTGAATGCCAAGCTTGCAAAAAGGGCAGGTCTGCTTCATGATATCGGAAAAGTATATCCTGAAGAAGCGGAATTGCCACATGCTATCCTAGGTATGGAGCTTGCTAAAAAGTACAAGGAGCATCCTGAAGTCATCAATGCCATCGGTGCACACCATGACGAGATTGAGATGACCTCGATGATCTCTCCCATAGTGCAGGCCTCTGATGCGATATCAGGTTCTAGACCGGGTGCAAGAAGGGAAATCATGGACAGCTACATCAAGCGTCTGAAGGAATTGGAAGAACTTGCACTGGCTTTTGATGGGGTCAACAAATGCTTTGCCATGCAGGCAGGACGGGAACTCCGCGTATTGGTGGATGCAGACAATGTGGACGATCAGACTGCAAGCAAGCTTTCCTTTGACATTTCCCAAAAAATCGAAAAAGAAATGCAATATCCCGGTCAGATCAAAATCACGGTGATACGTGAAATGAGGGCTGTGAACTACGCAAAATAAATTCAGCATGTAAGAGAAGTAAGAAAACCGAAGTTCGTTAAGTTGAACTTCGGTTTTCTTTTTATATTTTTATCGAGATAGACAATCTGCATTTAATAAATAATGCCTACAAATTGTTATCAGAGTTAAAATCATGGTAGGAGATCAATACTTCCGTTGCAACGGACTTCCGACTTCTGTCTTCCAACCCTTTTGCTAAAGAATATGGGTTACTAGCAAAGAAGCGAATAAAGTATAAGGTAAATTAAATTTCACCCACCCAAATGCGATACAGTCTGTTTTTTTACCTCTTCCAAAAAGCCAAAATCCGGCTTGGAATACTCAAATTGACGAAAGAAGATGTTGGTATTTTGGAAAGTTTTTTCGCCTATTATCGCCAACTTAACCCAAATCATAAACTAGACTTTGAGAAGCGGCTTGTTTATTTTCTAGCCATCAAAAAATTTGTCCCAAGAGGAATAGAAATGGTAACCCGGGAAATGGAACTGTTGATCAGTGCCACGGCAGTCATGATTTCTTTTGGCTTTCGGGATGTCAATTTGAAGCATTTCAAAAAGATCCTAATCTACAATGACAATTATTATTCCACCATCAACAAGCAATATCACCAAGGTGAGGTGAATCCAAGGCTTGGAATCATTGTGATTTCATGGAAGAATTTTGTCAAGGGAATGGCAGATGGGGCAGACGGCGTCAACCTTGGGATACATGAAATGGCACATGCGCTTAAGCTAGAAAATCAAATCCATTACAACGGGCAAAGTAATTTTTTTAACCCCAAGAGATGGATGGATTTTTCGGTTTTAGCCAAAAATGAAATCCAGAGAATTATGGACGGTGAAGACTCCATATTTAGGGATTCGGCAGCCAACAATCCCCATGAGTTTTTTGCAGTGGCGTTGGAATCGTTTTTTGAAAATCCACAAAGGCTAAAGGATTATGATAGCGGCCTGTACCAATCTTTGGTCTTTTTATTGAAGCAAGATCCGATCGTTTTGAGTAATGGAAGATCGTGATTCGAGGAAAAGAATTATTTTCACTCAAATTCAATTATTTGTATATTGTTGAAAACTTATCAGATTATGGGAAAAATTGTCCTTGAAGTAGATAAAAAAACTGCTGAAAAATGGGATGGAATTTCCTTGGATCAGAAAAAATTGCTTTCAAAAAAAATTGATCAATTGCTTCAGGCAAGCCTAGAAAAAGGGAATAATGATTTTTGGGTATTTGTTGATGAAATTCGAAATGAAGCTAAAACAAATGGACTCACTGAGGCAGAGCTTAATGAAATTTTGAATGAAGGCTGATTTCAGATTTGTGGTGGACACCAATGTTTTGGTAAGTGTGATTTTATCTCCATCAAATAAAAGTCGATTAGCGGTTGAAAAAGCATTCAAACTCAGAACCCAAATTTTAAATTAAAGTCATTTAGATCTGGGATCTTATTTTTTTGATGAACAGAATGTTGGAAAATGGTTATTATGTCCGGAACTTCCGTCTTCCGTCTTCGGTCTTCCGTCCAGTTTGAAGTAGATTTTAGAATTACTGGCAAAGAAGCAGGTTTCCACTTATACTTTTAGAAATTTACAGACGGTATTGTCCCTTTTCCTGAATTTATTCTAATTCGCTTGATCAAATCCCATCAAAAATGAAACTGAATCTGACCTTCCTTCTTGTATTTTCCCTGGTAATTGGAAACCATGTCTTTGCACAGACTATCCAACCCAAATACCAAAAAGAAGTACAGGAACTGGCCAAGAAACCTGCCATACAAAAGGCATTTGATTACATCATCGAGATCGATCCGGTGACCATTCAGGATATGGTTACACTCACAGAAATCCCTACGCCGACTTTCCACGAAAAGGAGAAAGGTATTGTCTTTGCAGACATGCTGCGCAAAGCCGGGGCCGACTCTGTTTGGACAGATGAGGTAGGTAATGTCATTGCGCTGCGAAAAGGAACCAAATCGGACAAGACTATCGTGGTCGACGCGCATTTGGATACTGTTTTTCCTTTTGGCACTGATGTGAAAGTCAAGCAAAAAGGCGATACCTTATTTGCGCCGGGAATCACGGATGCCAACAGGGCATTGGCAGTAGTAGTGGCTTTGGTCAAAACCATGAACAGTCAAAACATCAGGACTGAAAGCGATATCTGGTTTACAGGTTCGGTCGGCGAGGAAGGTCTCGGAGACCTGAAAGGCATGAAACATCTTTTCCGCGAAGGCGGGCAACCTATCGCTTCTTTTATTGCCATTGACGGTGGAGGATTGGAAGATATTGTCAATGGTGGAATTGGCTCGCTCCGATACAGAGTAACTTTCAAAGGCCCGGGGGGACATTCCTATGGGGCTTTTGGGATTGGAAATCCACACAATGCACTCGCACAGGCAGTTGCTTCTTTTGTGCCAAAAGCCGATGAATTTACCAAAGAAGGTTTGAAAACAACATATAGCATTTCTGTTTTGGGCGGAGGAACTTCGGTCAATTCCATTCCCTTTGAATCTTGGATGCTCGTGGACATGCGCTCCGAAAGTCAGGACAAGCTGAAGGGGATCAACCAAATATTCTTGGAATCCATGCAGGAAGGTTTGGCCAAGGAAAACAAAATCATCCGAAGAGGTGAAGCCCTGACTGTCGACATCGAAAAAGTAGGAGACCGTCCAAGTGGAATAGCATCACCGGAATCAACCCTGATCCAACAAACCATGGCCATCGCTGATTACCTTACAGGAGGAAAAAAACCAGAGCTAAGCTCAAGCTCTACCAACAGCAATGTGGGATTTTCCAAAGGAATCCCTGCAGTGACCATCGGCCGCGGTGGCATCGGATATGGTGCACACAGCCTAGGAGAATACTTCATCAACAAAGAGGGTCACTTGGCTATTCAGCAAGCTTTGTTGCTTGTGTTGATGCAGGGAGGATGGAAATAATAACCCATTTGTGGTTTTTCATATCAGAATCCTGAAATCTGATATTTATGGATATTGGGATATTTTTAGATATTATTTGTATAGCCCCGATTCTAGCATCAAGGTCAAGATCTCAGCAATTATATCGCCGAAGGCAGTATATCCACCTTATCACAAACTGAAATCATTTAATTTTCCAGAATAAACCTTAGCCATAAATTATGATCCAATTTTTGGTAAAGGTTAAGATCTTAGAATTTATATCGCCGAAGGCAATATATCCACCTATATCACGAAGTATATATCTCTCAATATCACGAAGTATATATCATTTCTATTCCGAATTACTTCATTCTCGGAATCTTCGCTTCGCTACGATTTCCTCTCCACTTCTCTCAGATTCTCCAATTTCTTATTTCTCAAAAATCCATTGATATCCTCAAAGTGTTCTTTCACCCGTTTGTTTCCGAATTCAAATACCTTGGTCACCAAACCATCCAAGAAATCCCTGTCGTGGGACACGATGATCAAAGTGCCGTCAAAAGCCTTCAATGCATCTTTGATGATGTCCTTGGTTTTCATATCCAGGTGATTGGTAGGTTCATCGAGGATCAAAAGGTTGACGGGTTCAAGAAGCAGTTTGATCATCGCCAACCTCGTCTTTTCCCCGCCGGATAGGACTTTCACTTTTTTGTTGATATCATCTCCTTTGAACATAAATGCTCCCAACAAATCTTTGATCTTACCCCTTACTTCTCCGACTGCGATCTGATCAATGGTTTCGAATATGGTGAGACTTTCATCCAATAAGGAAGCCTGATTTTGAGCAAAGTAGCCGATCATGGCATTGTGGCCCAATTCGCATTTGCCCTGAAAATCAATTTCACCCATGATGGCTTTGATCATGGTGGATTTCCCTTCACCATTTTTACCTACAAAAGAGATTTTCTGACCGCTTTCAATGATCATGCTAGCATCCTTGAACACAACATGGTCACCATAGGATTTGGTAAGTTCTTCGACGATCACGGGGTATTTTCCCGATCTTGGTGAAGGAGGAAAGCGTAACTTCAAGGCTGAAGTATCCACTTCGTCTACCTCAATGATTTCCATTTTTTCCAGCATTTTTACCCGTGACTGCACCTGAAGGGTTTTGGAATAAGTCCCTTTGAATCGGTCGATGAATTCCTGAATATCGGCAATAGTCCGCTGCTGCTCTTCGAAATGTTTCTGCTGCTGCTCCCGGCGCTCTTTTCTCAATTCAAGGTAATGGCTGTATTTGGCTTTGTAGTCATAGATCCGGCCCATCGTTACTTCAATAGTCCGGGTAGTGATGTTGTCCACAAATGCCCGGTCGTGGGAGATGACCACTACGGCTTTTGCTTTTTGGGTCAAAAAATCTTCCAGCCATTGGATGGATTCTATGTCAAGGTGGTTGGTCGGTTCATCCAATAGGATCAAATCAGGTTTTAGCAAAAGAATCTTGGCAAGTTCGATCCGCATCCTCCATCCACCGGAGAATTCAGACGTTGATCTTTTGAAATCTTTTCTTTCAAATCCCAATCCCAAAAGTACTTTCTCCACTTCTGCTTCGTAATTGACTTCCTCGATGGCGTAGAACTTTTCACTGAGTTCGGAAACCTGCTCGATGATTTTATAATAATCTTCGGAGTCATAGTCAGTCCTGACGGTCAGTTCCTCGTTGAGCCTTTCGATCTCGGTTTTCATATCGAGGTAGGAAGCAAATGCCTTGGAAGTTTCCTCAAAAACCGTACAGTCATCCGCTGTCAACAGATGCTGTGGCAGGTAAGCGATCACCGCTCCCTTTGGAGCGGAAACGCCCCCTGAGGAAGGTTTGGTTCCGCCGGCGATGATTTTGAGCATGGTGGATTTGCCAGCACCGTTTTTGCCCATCAGGGCTATTTTGTCATTTTCGTTGATGGAAAATGATACATCACTGAAGAGGGCTTTGCCGCCGTGGATGACGGAGATATTGTCTACTGAAATCATGGAAAAGAAATTGAAGCCGCAAAGGTAAGGAATTGAAAGAACTTGTCCGCCGTGGTGGATTGGAAGATTGGAAAATTTCAAAATAGGATGATAGAAGTTCTTAAAGTATTAAATGCTGCTAAAAACAAATTCCTTGACTTTGAAATCTGAAATTCTCTGCTTCTTTTCTTGTTCTCAACTTAGTTGATTTGTTGCCATGCTCCCAAAGAAGTACTTATCCTCATCTCATAATACTTTTAATAAGGTTTTTCCTCAAAATAGCGGATGAAGTAATCAGACCGCTCATAAGCGCGCCTCCGATCCCACAGGAAACAATATCTTGCCCGGTCAGGTATAGGTTTTTAAAAGGAGTATGTGAAGTAAGGTATTCATTTCGGAATCTTTCAGGACTGTGTTCGAGCCCATATATTTCACCTGATTGGTAGCCTGTAAAATTTTTAGTGGATAGAGGCGTGGAAAGCTCGTAATAATCTATCTGTCCCCTTAAATGGGGAAGTTGCCTGTAGAGGTTTTCCAATAACCGCAAGGACCATTTCTCTTTCATGGCATTGTAATCTTCCCCTCTTTTTCCCCAACGGGTATCTTCCCAGTTTTTAAACCACTCATACGGAGCCAGCGAGATTATCTCTATGGTGGAAGTCCCGGGGTAACGGTTTACCCAATCCGGATCTTTGGCCGAAGGAAAGGAAATATAGACTACGGGAAACGGCTTGTCATCCGGATTGGCGAGGTATTCCCGCACCGTTTTATCGTGGTCGTAGCCAGGGTAAATCCAGAAATTGGAAGTGGGCAATTGTAATTCTATGCTGTTTTTTTTCAATCCGATATACAGACATATATGTGCCACGGAAGCACGCAAGCCATCAAATTGACGTTCCAGTTTGGGATAAAGCGGATGCTGCTTGTCGATGAGCTTTTGAAAGGTATTAAATACTCCTGCATTGCTGATGATGCGGTCAGCTTTCAGCACATGGTCATCTGCCATGCGCACGCCTACTGCCTTATTTCCTTCGAAAATAATCTCCTTCACCTCAGCATTGGAATACACATCCCCACCTCCTGCTGTGATTTGGGGATAGATGTTTTCGGCAATTTTGGCCGATCCACCCACAGGGAAGTACCCTCCATTGAAATAGTGATTGACCAGGATGGCATGCATGGCAAAACTGCTTTGCGCAGGAGGAAGACCATAATCTCCGTATTGGCCACAAAGTACCCCGATTAGTTTTTCATTGTCCGTGAAAGTACGGAGCATTTCCAGGGTGCTGATATCCGAGAATTTATGGAATTTTTTTGAAGTCCATTTGCGAAGCCATTTCCCGACCAATCCGGGAACCACTTTCATGCTATAGAAATCTTTGCTGCTTACAATTACATTTTTCACTGCCTCCATGTAGCGGTCAATGGCAGCATGGTCTTCAGGAGTATCAAAATCTGATTTTAGTTTGGCAACAAGATTTTTTCGGCCTTTCACCAAATCATAGGTTTTATCCTCAAAAACGATCTTATCATACACTTCCCCCATGTCTTTCCACTGTAATTTCCCTTGAGTGATGTGCTGGAAAAGGCGCGGCATAAGTTTTTGGTTATTGTGCATATCGCCGACATAGTGAATGCCCACATCCCATTCATAATCTTTTCTTTTGAAAACATGGGTAAAACCTCCGATGGTGTAGTGTTTTTCAAGTACCAGCACTTTTTGGCCGTGTTGGGAAAGTAGGGCAGCCGCGGTAAGCCCGCCCAGTCCCGAACCAATGACAATGGCGTCATACTGACCGGAAGGTTTACTTTGTTTGTAGGAAGGGAAATTGCGCATGATCAGGCTTTTTACTTAAATATAGTGCAATAGAAAGATATAGCAGTAGAAATTTCTTTAAACTGTGTGAGAGGGAATGAGCAACGAAGAGAACTTATTCCACGAGCTACTCTTTTTACCTGCTACACATCATTCGGTTCAAATATCCTGTTATTCTACTTTTTATGAATGGTATTTCCTTCTTTGAGGCTTTCCAATACTAGGATGTCCATGATGGCGACTGGCTCGACTTTTTGGGAAATCTTCACCAATCGACCCGCTGTGGGCCATAGCCGGGACATTTGTTTTCTTTTTTGTACATCAGTTAAGTGATTGTACTTCCTGAGCCATTTGTACAAAAAAAAGCCTCCAATATCAAAACTTGACTTTGGAGGCTGGTTTTTAGGTTTGCAACTTTTCAGCTTATTTTTTCAGGAACTTAAATGTATGAGGGTATCCGTTGGTATTTAACATGAGGATAAACATTCCCGGTTTCAATCCTAAATTAGAAATATCCAAGACCAGTTTACCATTTTCTGATTCAAACTCCTGGTTAAACAACCGGACACCTTTCAGATCGAAAATGCTGACTTCTACTTGCTCTTCTACTTGTCCCGAAAGCTCAAGATTGATAATGTCTGAGACAGGATTTGGATACATTCTTGTAACCCTTGGGAGATCCCTCGCCTGAGGATCTTTCTCCATCACATCAGCATTCTCTTGAGGATTCTCAGATTCGTCCGATTCCGAATGCGTTCCATTCGTTCTGAAAGCCTCCGAGGTAATGGAGAATTTAATGGTCAAAGTAGAGCCTTTGGTCCCTCTTCTTTTGGATTGAGAATAGGGAGTAGCCGTCAGGATATAGTTGCCAACAGGCAGAATCCTTCCGTTATAATTTCCATTTCTATCTCCGAACAGCGCGTATGGTTCCACATTTTCAGTTATTGTACGGTTTACAGGGCCGGAGATCCTAAGGAAAACACTACCCACTACTGATGGATTGGTGTTCGCCCTGATGTTCAGACTCAGTCCCTGAACCTGGTTTTGGCTGATCTGAATACCGTCTGTCAGCTCCATGATAGCCCCATTGGTACCTGCATTGATCAGTGTAAAGCCTGAGATGGTCAACGGCGGGGCACTTTGGGTTACATTCACTTGGGAAGTTGCAGAGAAATTCCCATCCTGTGTCGTGGCAGTTATTGTTGCCTCTCCCGGGCTTATTGCAGTTACCAGACCGGATGAATTTACCGTTGCCACCAATTGGTCGGAAGTAGACCATACCACCGCTTTATTGGTCGCATTGGAAGGCGTTACTGTTGCATTCACCTGAATGGTGGTTCCAACTTGGAGTGAAGAGGTCGAAGGTGTAACCGTTATTCCTGTCACTGGGGCAGGTGTAGGGACAATGGAGAACCTGATGGTAGTGGTCGAACCTGCAGTTCCTCTTCTTTTGGATTGAGAATAGGGAGTAGCCGTCAGGATATAGTTGCCAACAGGCAAAATCCTTCCGTTATAATTTCCATTTCTATCTCCGAACAGCGCGTATGGTTCCACATTTTCAGTTATTGTTCGGTTCACAGGACCGGAGATGGTGATGAAAACACTTCCCACCACTGTTGGATTGGTATTCGCTCTGACATTCAGACTCAGTCCCTGAACCTGGTTTTGGCTGATCTGAAGACCGTCTGTCAGCTCCATGATAACCGAATTCGTTCCTGCATTGATGAGGGAGAAACTGATCAAGTCATTATCGGGATCCACACAATCTGCTACACCATTGTTGTTGCTATCGGGGAAGCCTTCGTCTGTCTGACCGTTGCAATTGTTATCGACTCCATCACATACTTCGGTTGCATCAGGGTTGATAGCAGAATTGTCATCATTGCAGTCTCCGGTTGTAGCGGTTAGTTCATATGAGAGTTTGTAGCCTTGAGGGCGGGTACACTGCGTCAAGGTGTTTCCGTTGCTGTAGCCGTCATTGTCTGCATCTTGAAACCAGGTGCGGGTCACCGTTATGGTCGCATCGGTATCATCACAATCGGAACCAAGTGTGGTGTCTTTATACCCATCAGGTATTTCTTCGCCATAACATATTTCAGCTCGGCCGTTATCATAACCATCATTGTCTATATCAATGAAGAAAGTTCCGTTACGATACTTTGTGGCCTCGTTTGGTGCGCAGTCTTCCCCGTCAGGTACCCCATCTTCATCTGTATCTGGCAGTATACATACATCGCTTGTAGCTAGGTTGCAGTCGTCATCATTTCCGTTGCCGCAGACTTCGGTTGCGCCGGGGTTGATAGCGGCATCATTATCATTGCAATCTCCACTAGTGGCAGTTAACTCCCCTACAAGTTTGTAGCCCTGCGGCTGTGTACACTGTGTAAGGATTGTACCATCGCTGTAGCCATCGTCATCGTCATCCTTGTACCATATTGTGGAAGGATTGATTTCGCTGTTTCCATCATTACAATCAGTAGCTAGATTGGTTAATTCGGATTGCAGCTTATAATTTTCCGGCCTTGAACACTGCCTTATGGTTTGACCATTGGTATAATCATCGCCATCTTGGTCTTTAAACCACAAGGTATTCGGATTTAGAGCTGCATTGTTATCATTACAATCCCCAACAATGGCTATTAATTCATTCTGTAGTTTATGGTTTTCAGGTCGTTCGCATTGTACAATATAATTACCTGTACTATAGTCATCATTATCAAAGTCCGGATACCATCTGGTATTTGGGTTAATTGTTTCATCACTATCATCACAATCCCCGCCCGTCGCTACTGTTCCTACGCGTTTATATCCCGAAGGCTGGAAGCAACTTTGCTGACTTGTGCCATCACTGAATCCATCATTGTCGGCATCCTTATACCAAACTGTACCCGGGCTAACCGATGCATTGTTGTCATCACAATCCAGCGTCAATCCTGCCAACTCTGAAGCGAGCTTTCCTGGGGTAAAGGTTGTGGAGAAGATACCGCCATAAGAAAACAGTGGTAGGTTACAACCGGTTGATGTTCGGTTACTAGGGTATCCATCACCATCCCTGTCTTCGTACCACACAGTGTTTGGATTAATATCTGATCTGCTGTCATCACAATCGGTATTGTTGGCTACATGTCCTTCAGGCATTGAGCAGGCTTGTATTGTTACAAAAGGGTCGCCAAAACCATCTCCATCCGCATCGCGGTAAAAGGTGGTTGATCCCCCTTCATCAATTTGTGCGTTACAGTTATTATCAATTCCATCACATAGTTCTGTTGCCCCTGGATTGATGGCAGGATTGTTATCATCGCAATCTCCAGGTTGCTGATTGGTTTTTCGAACATACCCTGGTTGAAAAATAAAGAAACATCCAATAAATGGTTCACCTATATAATATCCATCACCGTCAGCATCTTGTACCCAAACAGTTTCAGGATTGTTTGTTGGATCATTGTCGTTGCAGTCAGTACCCTTTGGGTTGAAAATATAGTTCCTGCCATCCTGTGGAGGCAAGCAAGACCCTTCAGGTGATGGTATGAATATGGAAGATGAATAACCATCACCATCGGTGTCGAGAAACCATAATGTCTTCGGGTTGATTTCTGGGTTGTTGTCATCACAATCCAGCGTCAATCCTGCCAACTCTGAAGCGAGCTTTCCTGGGGTAAAGGTTGTGGAGAAGATACCGCCATAAGAAAACAGTGGTAGGTTACAACCGGTTGATGTTCGGTTACTAGGGTATCCATCACCATCCCTGTCTTCGTACCACACAGTGTTGGGATTAATATCTGATCTGTTGTCATCACAATCGGTATTGTTGGTCACATAATTCTCAGGTGCTAAACAGGCTTGTATGCTAACAGAAGGGTTACCAAAACCATCTCCGTCTGCATCGAGATAAAAAGTATTTATTGGACAAGTACCGGGATTGGTTACACCCACCTGAGAAGACCCACTGCGGCATCCGGTTGATGAAAGTACGCTTGCCAATATGGTTTGAGCTGTTTGATTGTAGGTAGGCAGGGTACTGTTCCAAGTTGTGCCATTGTCTGTAGAAAATTGCAGCGTGCCGCCCGAGCCGCTTACACTGCCAAGTGAAATACTTCCGACGGTTAATGCACAATTGGCTCCACAGGTGCTGTTGGTAATCGCAAGGGTTCCGGTTGGAGCATCAGGTGTTATGCAGGTTCCGGGATTGGTTACACCCACCTGAGAAGACCCACTGCGGCATCCGGTTGATGAAAGTACGCTTGCCAATATGGTTTGAGCTGTTTGATTGTAGGTAGGCAGGGTACTGTTCCAAGTTGTGCCATTGTCTGTAGAAAATTGCAGCGTGCCGCCTGAGCCGCTTACATTGCCAAGTGAAATACTTCCGATGGTTAATGCACAATTGGCTCCACAGGTGCTGTTGGTAATCGCAAGGGTGCCGGTTGGGAGAGAAGGTGCAGTACAAGGTACAGTACCACCTCCACCGCCTCCAAATCCAGGATCAACTATAACAAAATAATTAATTCCACCTTCCTCTGGTATTTCCTCCAACGTAACAGCGTTTTGGCCTTCGGTCGGATTAGAGCTATTTGATATATTTTGATTTTCCCATTGGCCACTACAAGCCTCAAATATCACCTTGGCTTTTCTAGGGGAAGCCAATTGGGCGAAAGAAGTTGAGGGGATATTAAAATTAAACCGTTCCCAACGAACAGTGGCACCTGTCGCTACCTTCATAATGGGCGAAAAATTAGCCCTCAAGGTGGTGCCGTTTCCTTGGATGGTCACACTCTCATTGATGGCAAGGAAAAAAAAAAGAGTCACCTCATCAACGCCGGAAAACTCAATTACATCTCCCTGCTGTGCCTGTTCCAAGGCATTTCTAAAACTTCCCGGGCCTGCATCATTCCCATTGGTAACTGTAATAGTCTTGGCCGAAAGTGATTGGCCAATAAGACATAAGAAAAAGAGTAAAATTGTTTTCATACTTTCTGGTTTTTATGTTCGGCTGTAAACCGAAATGTTTATCATTAAAATTATTTATCTAAATGCTTGTCAATTTTTTTAAAAAAGGCACTTAATATGACCTGTCCTTTTTATTTAACCCTTCATCCTAAAAAAGCACTAAGCCTCTAAAACAACCCGGCTTTTTCGGCCGACAAAGCGATGACAATTTGGATATCGGCATCTATCACTTGATATGATCCGGTATCGCTTCAATTCGCTTTTCGAAAATGAAATACACAAAAAGGATAAGGACCAGGACTGCGATAATCCATACTAAGAGTATCCAATCTTTCTTTTCCATACTTCCATCCAATAAATTGTCATGCAACAAGAAGAAAGTAATTTCAGGACGAACAAAGTTTTTAAGGCGACAAAATACTGACATGTGTATGTGAAAAGCTTAAAAGTACCGGACAAGTACCGGACAGAAAAAAGTATAAAAAATTTATAATCAATGACTTATAAGTGAATACACCAGTCGTAAGATCGGCTTATTTGCCTTATAAAGCTTGGAAGGCATCAGATCCCCGAAATGTATTCCTCGAGATTCGTGTCAGAACTGAATTGAAGGCGCTGCCGTAAGCGTTGCCGGGTTTTATGTACACTGTCAACTGAGATTCCCAGCATGGCAGCCATTTGTTTGCTGGTCAATTGCATGCGTGTAAGTGCAGCCATCCGCTGTTCCGCTACGGTGATATCGGGTGCGGTTTTTTTGAGCTTCTGAAAAAAGGAAGGATATATTTTATCGAAAAGTGATTTGAATTTCAACCAGTCCCCCTCTGTGAGTATGGTTTGCCGGCTTAATTCGGCAACCAGCATTTGCTGTTTGGAGGTCACGTTATTACCACTCAACTGTTCTTCCAGCTTTTCAATTAGGCTGGTTTTCTCAACGATATGAGAGGTAAAGTTATTTATTTGTTCCCTTGCTGTTTGAATTTCCTGTTCCATCAGCATTTTTGCTTTTTCTGCTTTTTCTAATTCCAACTTATCATTTAACCGTCCTCTGCTAACGATCAATAAAACGATCATGGACACAGCAAAGATGGCCGCGATCAAACTATTTCTGATAAATAGCTGCTTCTCCTTTTCTTTATTTATTTTTTGAATTTTGAAACGACTTTCTTCACTGTTTAATCTTGCTTTTGAGATAGCAAGGCTGCTTGTAGCCACTTGTTTTTCCAGTGAATCATTCAGTAATATGTAGCGGTCTGTGAAATAAAATGCACTATCATAGTTTCCCATTGCCCTATGTATTTGATTGAGGGTATAGTATGTATCCCGTCGATATTGGGCGCTGGGCCAAAGGCTTAATAGGCGAAGGGCTTCCATTGCATCAGCTTGGGCAGCCTCCATATTTCCTCTCGCCAGATTTGCCTTGGCCATCCATTGCGATGCGTTGGCTGCTTGGTTATAAGCACTATCGAGTATACTGAAATGGTAATCGGTTTTGAATAGGGCCCATGCTGAGTCATATTGACTTTGTGCATAGATTATCTTGCCGATATTGCCAGATACCTTTCCTGCCAAAACCGTATCCTTATTATCTGTTGCTAATTGCAATGCATATTGCAAGTAAAAAGTAGCAGAGTCATACTCATTTTTATTATAATAACTGCTTCCAATTGTTGTTAAGGCATTTACCTTGTATTTGTAAGGATCCTCATAACTCTCTTCAAAATCACGGGTTTTCCATGCTGCAATTCCTTTTTTTGCATAAATAATAGCTTCATCATATTCCTTTACCTGGTGCAGCAATGCTGCCAGGTCTGTGTAAACCGGAGGCTCAACAGCATAATTTATCTTTTCAAAAAGATCCACCCCGTTTTTTGTGTACATCACCGCCCAACCTGTTTCTCCAAAAGAAAGAATTCGGCGAGCGGAATAAAAATTCACCCACCCAATCAGTAAATCATCCTCAGTATAAAATGCTGCATCAAGAGCATCGGCATAGAGTTCCATCAACTGTTCCTTGATGGGGATCAATGCTACTGAACTGCGGTCCTTATACTTGTCGTATCCGGCAAATTTTTCGTAGAGAACATCTGACTTCACCATACAAAAATAGGTTTTGAAATAATTTCCCTTTGCCTTCGGCGACCTCTCAAGAGAATCTAAAAACTGAATTGTCTGAAGACTATCCCCTTCAATCAATTGCTCCATCAAATTTCCCAAGCTGTTCACTTCATTCAATTTATTTTTACTTAGTTCGATAGCCCACTTCTCGGGATCAAGGCCAAGCTTTTCGGGTTCCTGTGCCAATACGGGAGAAAAAAATCCTGGAAATAATAAAAAACAGATTTTGGAAAAGTGATCTCTCAGTTTTTTCATAAACAGTGCAAACATTTTAAAGAATTTAATACCAAGCCTATATTTCACCTGTTCTATCAGGTGATGGGCTATCAGACAACAGCAAATTAATCGTTCGGTCACGTTTAATGTGGGGGTTTGCTTCTAAGCAGGTGGCATACAAAAAGAAACAGGCATCCATAAAAAAACAGATTTAATCCAGTTTGGCAATGAAATTTTTGATAATTAAAAGCTAAAATAAGTAAATTATCGGAACCATTGACTTTTCAATTTTAAATGCTTCAAAAGAAATTACTTGTTCAGAATCAGAATATCCAGAGCCAAGATATCAATGAGAAAAGTTTCAATTGAGATAAGCTAGAGATTACATACCACACTTTTTAAAATAATCAGCCTAGAAAAAAATTTTAAAGATATCACCTTTCAAACCCTAGGATTTCGTAGAAATCACCATGCTGTTAAGTTTCGGCTTTAAGAAAATATCAAAGTTCTTCCTCTCCTGTCTTGATTTTATTTTTTAAAACAAAAACAATTTTTAATATCACTTAGGAATGGTTATTGTATAATTTATTGAAAAAATCAAATAGTATGGATAACAGAGAGAAATTAGTAAAAATGGATAGGGCTTTGATGTTGTTGGAAGATCTCAAAAACAGTCAGATCGCCATGGTGGAAAAAGCCTCCCAGTTACAGGTGGATGCCATGCAGTTTAATTTTGGAGAAATGGAAAAAAATATCGGCGAATTATTTACCCGATATAATGAATCGTTGGACATGGTCAATGCCGAGGCGGAGAGATTTGAATTGAAGAGAAATGCTTTTGAGAAAAAACATGGCTTGAATATCGTAGAAGAATAAGTTGTCTGGAATTCTTTTTTGAACTCAGCACCAATTTTTATCAAAACAAAAAACCGTTCTGAAATCAATCAGAACGGTTTTTTTAATCTCCAAATATCCAATATCAATAAATATCAGATTACAAATTTTTTATATTGATTATGCTGTAACTCCCAATACCTTCGCCATCACAGCACCGATCTCAGCAGGAGATTCAGCTACATGGATTCCGTTTTCGGCCATGATGCGCATTTTGGCTATTGCCGTATCGTCAGCACCACCGATGATGGCACCTGCGTGACCCATTCTACGTCCCGGAGGTGCAGTCTGTCCGGCAATAAATCCTACTACCGGTTTTTTGTTGCCGTTTGCCCTGATCCACCTTGCAGCGTCAGCTTCGTAATTTCCCCCGATCTCACCGATCATGACGATGGCATCCGTCTCAGGGTCTTCCATCAACAGCTGAACAGCGTCTTTGGTGGACGTCCCGATGATAGGATCTCCACCGATACCGATGGCAGTGGATACACCGAGACCTGCTTTGGCGATTTGATCTGCTGCTTCATAGGTCAATGTCCCTGACTTGGAAACAATTCCGATTCTGCCTTTTTTGAAGACAAAGCCCGGCATGATGCCCACTTTGGCTTCTCCCGGAGTGATTACACCCGGACAGTTAGGTCCGATAAGCGTAGCGCCTCTTTCCTTGATATATGGTTTTGCCCTCATCATATCTGCCACAGGTATGCCTTCAGTGATGGTAATGATGACTTTGATCCCTGCGTCTGCAGCTTCCATGATGGCATCAGCAGCGAATGCCGGCGGAACAAAAATAATCGAGGTATTTGCACCTGTCTTTTGGACAGCTTCTTCTACCGAGTTAAAAACCGGCTTCTCCAGGTGGGATGTGCCACCTTTACCCGGAGTCACACCGCCAACGACGTTGGTTCCATATTCGATCATTTGCTGTGCGTGAAAAGAACCTTCCGAACCGGTAAAGCCCTGCACAATTATTTTGGAATCTTTATTGACTAAAACACTCATGCTGCGATTTTTATAGTTTGCACAAAAATAAAGGATAAACCCCGTCCACAAAAAGAAAAGGGAAACAATATCCAATTAATTTACACTATCAGTATCTTTTTCTAATTTAGACGGCGTACGGTACCCTCATGAAAAAAGCATTTCTATTTATTTTCTTTATTTTGATCGGGCAAAAGGGCTTTTCTCAAACCTTTCAGTTTAACGATCAGATCAAAGGTGTAGAACTGCCTTCGGATATCATTTATCAGGTGATTCAGGACAAAGAGGGTCTAATCTGGTTCAATACTTCACTGGGGATCTTTTATTCTGATGGATTTTTCACTTATCCCATTCCAAGTGAAGTTCAAAATCAACTCAGTAACGAAGTCAGGATTTTTAGGGATGAAGAAGATAAAATCTGGGTAAGCAATTTGACCAAAGAACCAAAAGCTTTTTTTTTCAATGATGGGAAATGGGAAGAGTTTGACCTGAGAGAAAACCTTCCCCTAGACAATTTCCAAAATCATTTGCTTTTTCTACCAAAAAAGACAAACAAAGGGTGGAAATACCTTTTGTTCACAGAGAAAAAATTATTTTTCAGAAAAGAAAATGACAAGGAATGGACTTCTCAGGATTTTGATTTTATCGATTCGGGAGTATACAAATCTGACCTATTTACCGAAGAAGGTATTTTGATCCTTTTCCGATACCAATCATTTATATTTAGTGATGGTGAACTCAGGCCCTTTATTTTTCAAGGGATTGACTTGCCTGCCAAAGTTCAACATATTGCCTTCGATGAGGTCACTGACGGATACTATTTTTTGGGGCTAGATTTTTTAGCTTATGGTAAATTTTACCACTCTCCGGAGAAAATTTTGAGACAAAATTTTGAAAGGGAGATTTTCAGCGTTCTCGACTTCAGTCATCTGCAGGTTTTTGAAGGAAGGGTTTATTATAACTACAATTCACAGCTTTATAAATTTGATCCTAAACTGGACAAAAGCCTCGAAATAGATTCCTATGATGTTTTGAAAGCATATTTTATATTCAGCTTTCTGGTAGACAGGGAAGGTATCAAGTGGGTAGCGACCAACCGTGGATTGGCCAACATCAACTCTCTCCGATTCATCAATTACAGTTCAAAATCCCTTTTGGATGATGAAGTCACAGCTGTCATCAGATTGGATTCGTCTAGGTATTTAATTGGATTTAATAATGGGTTGCAGGTCTGGTCAAATGATGGGAAGATTCAGACCATTTATGGATACAATAGTCTTGTAGGTCATCCAAAGTTCAGGATAACCAATTTTGACAGAGATAGAAATGGAATTGTTTGGATTTCTTCCAATCTCAAGGGATTGGGGAGATTTGACCCAAAGACCTCTAATGTCGAATTTGTTGTCAGTCCGGGCCAAAAATTTGTAACCTCAGTAAGGGTTGTAGGTGACAGTCTGTACATAGGAGCCCGGGATGATTTATATCTTTCCTCTATCAGTAACAGTATGTCCTCACATTTCAAAAATAATATTACAGAAGATGTTGTGAAAAAGCTGGGTCAAAAGGAGATTTTTGTTCGGAAGACAGGCAAATTGAAGGATGGAAGGATTCTTTTAATGCAGGGGGGAAATGCTTCTTTTGATGAGGGATTGGTTGAAGCTGGTGACTTTGTTGCCGCGGTGGGATTTGATTTTGTGGAAGAAGAAAACGGATGCTTGATTCTTGCCACAGAAAATGGGCTAAAACAATATTGTGAAGGCAAGCTTAATTTCTTAACAACAGATGATGGGATCATAGACAGGCCTGTATATTCACTTTTGAAAGATTCAACAGGTTTTTTGTGGGTAGGCACTGATAAGGGCGTTTTTAGGATTAAAGATGGGAAATCTGATCACTATACTGAAATCAGTGGGCTGTCTGGTTTAGAAGCAAATAGGGGTGCGCTCATAGAAGGTGAAAATAACCGAATATGGATTGGGACGAGCAAGGGACTTTCAGTTTTTATCCCTGAAGAAAACATTGAAAGAATAAATTATCCATTTGTTAAAGTTGTTTCTGTCAAGGTCCTTGGAACCGACAAAGGGGAAGTGGACTTGAAAAAAATTCCCTTTGGAATCAATAACATCGAAATTGCTTTCAGGGCTGTCACATTTCTTCAGCCCGATAAACTTGTAATCAGGTACAAGCTTGAGGGTTTTCAGGATGATTGGGTAGAAATTGTAAATCCCAGGACCAATGTGCTTACATTTAACAACCTGCCTGCAGGAAGTTACAAATTACTTCTTCAGGCTGGTATTGACGGGGATTTTATTTCGACGGAGGCTGTTTCTGAGGAATTCAGGATTTTAAAGCCTGTTTACCTTCAGGCTTGGTTTGTGATCTTAGTACTTTTTGTTTTTCTCCTTATTGGATTTTTATTCAATACCTTGCTCAATTCATTAAGAAAGCAAGGATTGTTAAAAAAGACTATTGATGAAAAAATCAAGGAGGTATTTAATACCGAGGATCAGTTTAGGAATGTATGGAACAGTTCCAAGGATGGATTGATGCTTTCGACCGATGAAGGAAAAATCATAGCTATCAATCAAAGTCTTGCCCGTTTGGTTTCAGTTTCAGCAAAAGAACTTGAAAACGGTTTTGTGTCTGATCTTTTTTCTGACCCGGGGTTTTACAAAAGCAAAAAAACTATTATCCAAGAAGCAATCAATAAGGATAAAAATAAGGGTATGACTTTTGAATTTCCAATGCCCTTAAAAGGAGGAACAAAAGAAATAGAACTTTATGTTGCGAGGTTAAAATCTGACTATGCCGGGGATCCTTTGATTTTGACTGTTTTCAGAGACATTACTGAAAAAAAGGCTTTTGAAATGGGGCTTCAAATTGCAAAGGAGAAAGCTGAAGAGGCCAACAAGCTTAAATCCAACTTTCTATCCAACATAAGCCATGAAATCCGTACCCCGCTCAACGGGATTTTGGGAAGTACCGAGAACATCATTTTGCAGAGAAAAGATGATCCCAATCTGATTTCCCAATTGGAGATCATTCAGGAATCAGGGGAACGGCTATTGAGTACAATCAACAGCATCCTTGACCTTTCCCGCATCGAGGCAAAAAAACTGGAGGTGGTCTACAAGGAATCCAATATCAATGACCTTTTGGCCACAATCCTTTTGCCTCTTAAAGGACTTGCTGTCAGAAAAGGTCTTTTACTCTCTGTAAAATATGAAACGCAGCCTTTGAAGGGTTTGATAGACCAAAGATACTTTGAGATGATAATTAATAATCTTGTAGGCAATGCCATCAAATATTCTGATAAAGGAATGATTTCAGTCAGGTTAAAAGGAAATGAGGAAAATATTGAACTTACTGTTTCTGATCAGGGAATAGGTATGAGCGAAGATTTTCAGAAGATTTTGTTCAAACCCTTTGAGCAGGAAAGTAAGGGAAACAGCAGAATTTATGAAGGCACAGGCTTGGGTCTTACCATTACCAAAAATCTCGTAGATATTCTTGGTGGAAGTATTGACATAAAAAGTGCCAAGCAAAAGGGGACTAAGGTAGTTATAATACTTCCCTTAGGTAAAAAATGATTTTTGGAAATGATTTAAACTTGTAATTTGCACCCACATTAAAAAGCAAACATGTTTCCACTTCGGATATTAATTACAGAGGATGACCACGTTTCAGCGCTTTTGTTAAAAAAGGCACTTGAAAAAAATAACCACGAAATCATAGGCATTTCGGACTCGGGTGAAAAGGCCCTTGAAATCCTCGAGCACAATCAGGCTGACATCGTCATGATGGACATCAATCTGGCAGGAGAGTTGGACGGGATAAAGACCACTGAAATCATCAATGAAAAATATGATATTCCTGTTGTCTATCTCAGTGCAAGTTCGGATGCCGAGACGCTCACCAAGGTAGTCGGGACAAATCCGAGTGCTTATGTGATCAAACCTTTCAATATCCGTGAGCTGAACATGGTGATCGAATTGGCGATTTTTAAGGACAGGAAAGAAAAAGAACTCCAAAAACTCAATAATGAACTGGAGGAAAAAGTCAGACAACGTACCAAGGACCTTGCCGAAGCCAACAAAGAACTTACAAGAGCCTTGGAAAAGGAAAGGGAAATCGGTGAATTGAAATCAAGGATAGTGCTGAATGTGTCCCATGGTTTCAAAACTCCATTGACCTCTATTCTTAGTTCTGCTCAGCTACTGCAGCAGTACGCTGAAAAAGAACATCCATTCAAAGCGAAGATCGTCAAGCACGCCAATAAAATTGAGAATTCCGTAAGGAGTTTAAATAGCTTGTTGACTTCTGTTCTTTTCTTCGGAAAGGCAGATGCAAACAAGATTGACTTCAGACCTAAGAAGATGTTTGTAGCTGCGCTTTTTAATGAAATATTGGATGTCGTCAAAGCAGGGTCAGAGCATGATGTCAAAATAAATGTGAAGCTAGAAAACCTTCCAAAAACAATCTTCTCAGATTCTGACTTATTATATCAGATCTTTGAAAACCTACTCTCCAACGCCGTGAAATACTCCAAAGATGGACAGGAAGTTGATTTTACAGTTTGGTTAGAAAAAGGGAACCTCAAAGCAATTGTCAAAGACAAAGGTATCGGTATACCTGAAAAGGAGCATGACCAACTTTATGACCGGTTTTTCAGAGCTAAAAATGTCGGGATCATCGAGGGTTCAGGCTTGGGATTATCCATCGTCAAAAAAAGTATAGAAGTACTAAATGGTGACATCACCTTTGAAAGCGCACAGGGCAAAGGAACCACATTCCAAATCAGCATACCCATACAGGAATAATGATTCTAAGAGCGAATAATATCGAGTTTTATTACGATTCTAAACAAAAGTTTAAGATACCTGATATCAACCTTGATACAGGAGAACAAATGTTGATTCTGGGAAAATCCGGTAGCGGAAAGACGACCATTCTCAATATAATAGCGGGATTACTCAAACCGAGGTCGGGAAAAGTAGAAATCGGCCAAACAGATATTTACGCGTTAAAGGGTTCCCAGTTTGACAAATTCAGGGGGAAAAATATTGGAATAATTTTTCAAAAACCCCATATTCTTGTACCCTTGACGGTGGAGGAAAATCTTCAGCTTGCTAATTTTTTTGTTGAGGAAAACACCCATTTGATAGAACCCCTGCTTAAAGAACTTGGGATCTGGGATAAAAGAAAAGCCAAAATCAACACATTGAGTGAAGGAGAAGCCCAACGTGTATCCATTGCACGGGCATTGGTCAACAAACCGAAACTTATTCTAGCTGACGAACCAACAGCAAGTCTGGATGATGAAAATGCGGCCTCAGTTGTCAGATTACTGCAAGAGCAGGCAAGGAAATACGGAGCAGCATTGATCATCGTCACCCATGACCAGCGTGTCAAGGATCATATTTCCAACCAAATAATCATAGGAGGCCAATTATGAATATGATCAAGTTGAGTTGGAAATACCTGATCGCCAAGCCGCTCAGTACAGGTTTGAATATCCTGCTATTGGCTTTGGGATTGGCTATAATCACAGTTTTGATTTTGATTCAAGATCAATTTGAAAACAAAATGACCAAAGATGCTGAGGGGATCGATCTTGTCGTCGGAGCCAAAGGAAGTCCGCTGCAGTTGATTCTTTCGAGTGTGTACCATATCGATTTTCCTACTGGAAATATTGATTTGAAAGATGCCATGGCACTTTCCAAAAACAGACTGGTAAAGAATATCATACCGCTTGGCCTGGGAGACAATTACCAGGGATATAGAATTGTGGGTACCAACCATGATTATCTAGCTTTGTATTCGGCTACATTTTCTCAGGGGATTGCTTGGGAAAAGCCTTTTGAAGTAGTTTTGGGCCATGAAGTAGCTGAAAAAATCGGATTAAAAACAGGAGATACATTCATAGGTTCACACGGAATCGGGAGCAGCAGCCACGAGCATGATGCGCATCCTTATGTGATTACAGGAATTTTGGCCCCGATGGGAAATGTCCTTGACAAATTGATCCTCACTAGTATCGAGTCTGTATGGTATACCCATGACGAGGAACATGACCACGCCACGCATGAAGCCCCCGTTGCCAAAAAAGGTTTTCCGGTCACTGACCAAGACAGGGAAGTTACTGCTCTCCTGATCCAATACCGAAATCCCATAGCAGCGGTACAGTTACCGAGATTTATCAATAGCAAAAGCGCCCTTCAGGCAGCCTCACCATCCTTTGAAATATCAAGATTGTTCGAATTATTGGGAATTGGGGTCAAGCTGATTCAGGGATTGGCCATCGTCATCATCATCATTGCAGGTTTGGGGATTTTCATTGCTTTATTTAATTCATTGAAAGAAAGAAAATATGATCTTGCGGTGATGCGTACTTTGGGGGCTTCGAGTTGGCAGCTTTTTCTCCATATTGTTTTGGAAGGGGTGATTTTGACCATCTTGGGAGCAGTTGTCGGCATCGCTATTGGGCACCTTTTCTTGGTCATTCTCGTTATGCAAAATGATCAGGGTGCCATCAGTACTTTGAGTGCCGCAGTTTTTCTGAAAGAAGAACTTTGGATCCTCGGGTATGCAGTTATTGTGGGGATTCTTGCCTCTCTTATCCCTGCGTGGAACGCTTATCAAACAGATATTGCCAAACAACTGACCAAAGCATAGATTTGCTTGTCAGATTATCATCAATAATTAATCAAAATGGGAATTACCATGATAGTGAAGAGAACCGTAGTCTTAATGATATTAGCCATTGTTACAAACTTTGCTTATGGACAAAGCACAACTGTTTGGAAGGATTTGGCCCAAGTGACCTACAAGATAGGTCAGGATGAGTTTGGGGAACTTTATATTCCAGTGTTTGGCCCAAGTATCAAAGGCATGGAAGGAAAAGTGGTGGAAGCTGACGGATACATCATTCCTTTTGAAGGCATGTTTAAGCCCGAACATATCATCTTGTCTTCATTGCCGTTGGCCGAGTGCTTCTTTTGTGGTTCGGGAGGACCTGAGACAGTCATGGAAGTAATGCTAAAAACACCGATCAAATACACTTCTAAAAGAGTGAGGGTAAGGGGAAAACTTACCCTGAATGACAAAGACCCTGAAAAACTCATGTACATCCTCAAAGAGGCAGAGCTTCTTGCAAACTGAGAGTGTTAGATAGCAAGTAAAAAAAATGTCAGTGGTTTCCACTGACATTTTTTTTGAGGTTTTTGCTAGGGATTTAGACCAAAACACTCTTTTTTTCCATAGTAGCAAATGCAGCCATGAGTTCAACTGTCTTTGTACCCGGCTTGCCATCTTTGATTTTTACATCATCAATCATGGTGACAGGCAGGATTTTTTTGGTAGTAGCCGTCATAAATACCTCGTCAGCATCTAGTATTTCGCTGAAACTTATAGGCCTGATTTCGATATTTTGGTCAAGTTCCAATACCCTTTTTCTGGTGATGCCATGAAGGATATTTTGATCAGGCGTAGCGATTTTGCCATTTTTTATCACAAAAATATTAGAACGCGAGCTCTCGGAAATATATCCATTGTGGTGGTAGATCAAATCTTCTGCACCTGCTTTTTTCCAATCTGCGCTGTGCCAAACGGGGAATGCATAATTGGTGGTCTTTACATCTGCAATCGCACGTACATGGTCCGCAGATAAAAGTTTGACACCAATATCATATTTTGAGGCTGCAGGAAAATCCAGGTCCTCACAAAAAATGAAAAAAGAACCGGTTGTTGGGGAAAAATGATTGTGTGAAACTCCCCCTGTGAGAAGCATCCTTATTCCTCCTTGTTCCAAGTCATTTTTTTGTATCAAGTCATGGATGACCTGTGCTAGTTCCTCTTTGGAAAAAGAAAGCTGGAGATGGGTTTTTTCTGCTGATCTGATAAATCTGTCAAGGTAATCTGACAAAAAAAGAGGCGTGTACGCAGAAGTTCTAAAAAAATCAAAAATTCCATAACCCCTAATCAATCCAATATCCATAGGATGAATTAATGCGTTTTTAGAATCAATGATCCGGTCGTTGGAGAAGCAAAACTGTTTCATATAATCAGGAATGTAGACAAAGTATTTCCGTTGGTTGCGGGTATTAGGGGTTTTGGTCAAAAATACAAATTCCTGCCGGATATAAACATGATAGATATTTCACTTTTTTCATATTCGTACAGCTTATTTAGGTTAATTGGTTTAAGTTGAAGACAGGGTTTAATAATATGGCATAAAGTTTAATAATCATATTATAAATATGAAAAATTATAAAAAAATGAAATAAATTAAGATTAATTTCTTTTTTTAGTTAAATTGTTTTTTCTTTGGTCAAAACCCAGATTCATGAGCCCAAACTATGTAAGATTTTTATTTGCGATCTTTTTCTTTTTATCTGCCTGTGCACCTGATAAAAATGAATCAAATGATAACCTAAAGGAGGAAGTCATCGCCATTCATGATGAGGTAATGCCCAAAATGGATGAATTGAAAAAACTCCAAAAAGAAATTATACAAAAATCCCAAGACCTAGCAATAGACAGTATTGCAAACTCCCAACAGATAGAAACCCTTAATGCAATTGCTACAGATCTTAATGCTGCTTTTGAAGGGATGTTTGTCTGGATGCGCCAATTTAAATCAACCTATGAAGAAATGACTCCTGAGGAAGTTGAAATATATCTTCTTGACCAAAAAATCAAAGTGCAGGTAGTCAATGATCAGATCAAGTCCTCAATTATTGCTGCCAATAAGGAATTGGGGAAAAACTGATCAGTTTTTTAAGTAATCTTCCACCATTGTGGCATCTATCACCCCCATTTCATTTCCCCATATATTGTATAGGTAAGTCATGATGTGTGCGATTTCAATATTGGTCAGTTTGGAATTGGCGGGCATTTCTTGGTTGTAAGCCACGCCATTTACGATGATTTCGCCTTTTTGGCCATGCTTGATGATTTTAGCAGTTCTTGGGACATCTTCTAAAAAATAGTCAGATTGGAAAATAGGCGGGATAAGTTTGCCCAATCCGGTTCCGTTTTTTTGATGACAGTTGGCGCAGTTTGCTTCGTATAGTGCTTTACCCTCTATGGCATATTGGAGTACTTTGGTATCCGAAATGCTCGCAAGTGTATTTTCAGGATTGGAGGATTTTGGTTTGCAGGAGTTTAATCCAATGATAACAATGGCAAAAGCAAAGATTAATTTATTCATGGTTTACTTCTGAAGCAATTTTGGAATATCATTCATCAGGCGATCGACCTGATCTTCCTTGGTGCCGTCATAGACTCCTCTGATGTGTCCATCCTGATCCACAAGTAAAAACGCGCCGGAATGGAGATATCCTCCGGGTTCGGACTGGTCTGACATTGCGGTGGTCATATAGCTGGTTTGGCCGATTTCAAAGATTTTTTCCTGATCTCCTGTTAGAAAGTGCCATGTTTGATCGTTCTCCACCCCGATTTTGTGAGCAAAATCTTTTAATAATTCAGGTGTATCATGAGTTGGATCCAAAGTGTGGCTTAGGATAAGAAAATCAGGTTGGTCCTTGAATCTTTCATAAACCCGGAGCATTTGGGTTTTCATGACGGGACAAATAGTAGGGCAACTCGTAAAGAAAAAGTCAGCAACATACACTTTTCCTTTCACTGATAGATTGTTGACTTCCTTTCCTTCCTGGTTGGTAAAGGAGAAATCCGCAATTTTGTGGTACACGGTATCCTGTACCTTTTTCCCATCTCTTTCAATTTCCTCGACATGCCTATTGCCTAGGATTGGAAGTGAAAGGTAAGAATTCTCCTGACTATTTTTTTGGGAACAATTCCAAACCAATAACGCTAGAGCGGTAATCAATAATTTATTTAGAAATGATGTCTTCATAATTTTGGTTTTTGAATTTACTCTATTTTTTCACCAACCATTTAAAACTTTGATTGAAAATCCATGGCTGTGGCTATGGACTGTCGACGGTGGACTATGGACCAGTTTTTTAATTTTCGGATTGATTCTTTTCCCTGACTTTTTTATACCATCTGATTCCAAGCATCATCGTGATGCTCAATATCAAAAGACCGCCGATCCCCCAAACCACGCTGATAAGGCTTTTGAGCACAATAAGGAAAACTATCGCAAATAGTAAAATTGTCGCGACCTCATTCCACATTCTTAATTGCGTGGAGGTCCATTTTGTTTTGCCATCCTGTAAATCTTTGTAAATTCTGTGGCAGATGTAGTGGTAAATGTAAAGGACCAAAACAAATCCTAGTTTGGCCTGCATAAATCCCGAATAGATATAACCCCAACGGTAATAAAAGACCCAAGTACCAAAAATCAGAGTTAGGATTGCAGAAGGCCAAGTTATGATATACCAAAGCCTGTTTGCCATCAGGTTCAATTGGGGAGCGAGGATTTTCTTTTCTTCTTCAGGTTTTTCTAAAGCTTCTGTCTGGTAGATAAAAAGTCTGACAATATAAAATAGCCCTGCAAACCACGTAGTTACAAAAATGATATGCAATGCCTTGATGTATTCGAATGCCATCTTGAAATTTTTCTTCTAAATTAAAGCTTAAAATCTAAAAACCTCTAAATATGGGCTCGCGAAAGTTTTTTTATGGATTAATCATTGTGGTAGGAGCTTTGGTAATTTGGATTGTCGTAGATAGTCTTTCACAACCCGGCTTGGGAGAGTTGAAAGGGGAATATACAGAAGTGGCATTTTTCAGAAATGAAAACAATACCGGGCCAATAATCAGGATTTATGCAATACATTCTCCGGATTCTTTGTGGGAAGAAATGGAAAAATATGGCAACTACATGCCACATTCCAAATATGGAAGTACCAAGGTCTATTTCTTCAGTCTGAGGGAAAAAACGCCAAAGGAAGTATTTCCTGAATCCCCGTATTTTGATCCTGTCTATTCTGAATATTGCCTAGCCATGTATGAAAAGGCCGCAATGGGGCAGGTCAGGTTTGTCAAATATCCTTTCAAATAATTCCTTTAACTTTAAGTGATTTATTTCTAAACAACACATCAGTTTTGGCCAAAAACAGACTTTCAGTATCCGAATACATCCAAGGAGTTCTCCATTCTGACAGGGTGATTCTCAGCCGGGCGATAACCTTGGTGGAAAGTACCCTTTATTCGGACCAATTGATTGCCGAAAAGGTCATGGAAGGAATCTTGCCATATTCGGGAAATTCGATCAGAATAGGAATTACCGGAGTGCCTGGTGTAGGCAAGAGTACTTTTATAGAAAGTTTCGGTAAGGCTCTGGTAGATAAGGCTCATAAAGTGGCGGTCTTGGCTGTAGATCCCAGCAGTCAGCAATCTCATGGTAGCATCTTGGGAGACAAGACAAGGATGGAAAATCTAGCCTCTGATAAAAGGGCTTACATCCGCCCTTCTCCCGCAGGAAGTAATCTAGGGGGGGTGAGTGCACGGACTAGGGAAGGAATGTTACTTTGTGAAGCAGCCGGCTTTGACGTGATATTGATAGAAACAGTGGGAGTGGGACAATCAGAAATCGCAGTCAAAGGAATGGTTGATTTTTTCCTGTTGCTGATGTTGGCAGGTGCAGGTGACGAACTACAGGGAATCAAAAAAGGCATCATTGAAATATGCGATGCAATGGTTATCAATAAGGCTGATGGAGTCAATCAGGATGCTGCGAAAAATGCCCAAAGGGAATATGCCAATGCCCTTCATCTTTTTCCTGAAAAGCAGAATGGTTGGATCCCTCAGGTCAAAACCTGTTCGGCGGTAGAAAAAACCGGATTGGATGAAATCCTTGAGATGATCATGGGCTATAGGGAAAGAATGCTTGCAAACGGTTATTGGGACCATAACCGGTCCGAACAGAGAATCAATTGGTTACATGAACATGTTAGGTATCTTTTGGAAAAGCGTCTTTACCAAAATGAAAAAATCAAAAACCATTTGGATCAAATACTGCCTGATATTAGGTCAGGTAGGCTTTCGGCAATCGCCAAAGCAAGGGAATTGGTAGATTTGTTTACAGAAAAAAGTAAGGGGGATAAATAAAAACTATCGCACAAATGAAAAATTTAAGACCAGCCATTTTAATTTTTACAGCTATACTGTTGCATTCTTGCCAATCCGAGACAACGGAATCGGGTGTTTTAGATTTTCAGCAAAAAACATTTGAAAAAGTGGACTGTGCAGGGCAAGATTGCGCCAAAGTCAGTTTATCCTATCCGTTCTTTACTGGATCATCCGAATCAGCCAATTTCCTTAATGCCCATGTGGAGCAACAGTCGGTGATGTTTTTGAATATTGGAGAAAACCAATCAATAATTACTTTAGATTCGGCGATTTCTACATTTCTAAGATCTTATGTGAATTTCAAAAACGAATTTGATTCTCAGCAGGAATGGGAGATTTCAATTGATTCCAAGGTTACATTTCAGGTAGAATCCTTGATTAGTATTGTTTTCGACACTTTCTCCTTTACAGGAGGTGCTCACCCAAATTCTTACCGACTGTACCTGAATTTTGATCTGATCAAAAATTCACCTCTCAAGAATGAAGATCTTGTTTTGGATAAAAATGCCTTACTCGAATTGGCAGAGTCCAAATTCAGGGATCTGCATTCCGTTGCTGACAATGTCACCTTGGCCGAGGATAATAGGTTTTTTCTTGAAAATGGGGAAGATTTTTTCCTCCCTACAGCCATGGGTTTTGAGGGAGAGGAATTTGTCATGTATTATAATCCCTACGAAATAGGACCCTATGTGATGGGTTCGACAGAACTGAGATTTACAAAAGAAGAAATAAAAGGTTTGGTCAGAATTCCATAAAGGGGAAAAAGTTACTAGAATGATTTTCTATTTTATTTTTGAAAGCCTAAAAAAAATCAATATGACCTCATTTTAAACTTTTTCTTCAATTCATTCACAGAGTTTCTAAAAGTAGTATCAGTTTCCATCAAGTCATTTACTGTTTGCACAGCATGTATGACCGTACTGTGGTCACGACCGCCAAAGTGGTATCCGATGGACTTCAAAGAATGATTGGTAAATTCCTTGGCAAAATACATGGCCACCTGACGGGCAGTCACAATTTCTTTTTTCCTGGTCTTTGCTTTGAGGTCGTCTATCTTGATATCGAAGTAATCAGAAACAGTCTTTTGGATAAAGTCTATCCCGACTTCCGTTTCAATGTCCTTGACAATATTTTTCATGATTGCCTTGGCCAAAGCAAGGTCGATTTCCACCCTATTCAACGAGGCATGTGCCAAAAGTGAAATCATGACACCTTCAAGTTCCCTGACATTGGTGTCAACGGTGTAAGCCAAATATTCGATCACATCATCGGGAATATAGATTCCCTCTGACTGCATTTTGCGCTTGATGATAGCCACTCTCGTCTCAAAATCCGGCATCTGCAGATCAGCTGTCAATCCCCATTTGAACCTGGAAAGTAACCTTTCTTCCAAGCCCTTCAAATCCTTTGGGGGACAATCGGAAGTCATGATGATTTGCTTTTTGTTCTGATGAAGGTGGTTGAAGATATGAAAAAACATTTCCTGTGTCCTGTCTTTTCCTGCCAAAAATTGAATGTCATCAATGATCAATACATCTACCTGCATGTAAAAATTAGTGAAGCTCTTTACGTTTCCGTCTTTGATGGAATCCATGAACTGATTCACAAACTTTTCTGAAGAAACATACAGTACAAATTTCTCTTCAGGACCGTTTTTGATTTCGTTTCCGATTGCTTGTACCAAGTGGGTTTTTCCCAAACCAACACCGCCATAAACCATAAGGGGATTGAATGATGTTACGCCGGGTTTGGTTGCGACAGCAAAACCCGCTGATCTAGCCAATCTGTTACAGTCACCCTCAATGTAGGTGTTGAAAGTATAATTTGGATTTAGATTGGACTGCAGCAAGGTATCACTATTGAGCGACTGCATGTCAAAAGGGCTTCGGTTCTCTGTAGGTAAAGGAGTTTTTTTTGTCGGCGTATTGGAGTTTCCCTGAGGGAAATTAACCATGTAGGGTTGATTCTGCGAATTGCCCCTGTCGACTACCACCGCATATTCTAACCTTCCGGAATTACCCAAAGTTGATTTAATGGCGAGTTTCAATACATTGACATAATTATCCTCTAACCACTCGTAAAAAAACTGACTTGGAACTTGTATGGTTAAAGTTCCCCCTTCTAATCGTACAGGATTGATGGGTTTAAACCAGGTCGAAAAACTCTGTTCATTGACGTGTTGCTCTATCACACGCAGGCATTCATTCCAAACTGCATTTGCCTCTGAACTCATTTATTTTTTAATAAACTATAGATAGTGTATTGAGAAAACCCTCCTCTTTTTTGAAGGGCTTCAAAATTGCGGAAAATATATTTAAATAAAAAATCCAAAAGCCCTTGACTTTTGAATAAATAGACAAACTTTTTTTCCTTTTACACTCATTTTTTTTTTATTCCAAAAGGACAATCTTATAATTATCCGGCACTTTGTCAATATCTAGTGTTTTAAAGAGCAATTAGCGGTAATTGGATTCATTTTTTCCGGAATCAATATTTATAGAATAAAGAAAGAAAAGGCTCAGGAAAATGAATGTAATGAGATTTTGATTTGAAACTATAAAGACACTACTTGTTTGGATAATTCTACTTTGAATTCCAATCAAAAAATGGGTTTTGAAAGTTGTAAACCCTATTTTTACTTACCTGAAAAAGTACCCATCTACTCCTTCGTTTTATATAATTTGAAGTGAGGGTAGGAGTTTTTGGATAAATTTATAAACCCAAATATGAAAATTAATTTGTTTGAAAACTTTCCCGTTCATTCCAAGGAGGATTGGATAAATCAGGTCATCCTTGATCTCAAAGGAAAGGATTTTGAAAAAACCTTGACATCTTTTACAGAGGATGGGATTAAAATCAATCCGGTCTACACGAAAGAAGATAATGACAATTTAGAAGACCTTTTTTTTTACCGGAATAGGGTCAATGTGGAACCTCAAATTCCAGGTTTGCCACCTAGGATTTGGGCCAATGTTTCCTCATTTGATGGGGCCAACGAAATCCTGACAAATCAAGAAATCCTTGACTCCCTTCTTAATGGTGCAGATGCCCTGATGCTGGAGCTTTCCGGTAACGAAAACTTTGATGTATTGCTTCAGGGAGTCTTACCCCAATATGTTCAGATTTTTTTGTCACCAAAAGAGGATCCTGCTAAAGTTTTTAAGCAGTTCATTGAATGGATAAGCCGGAATCATTGGCAAAAAGAATCCATCAAAGGGGGGATTTTATGGGATGGCTTTGGATCCGCCCTGACCAATAAGACCCAAAAAAAGACTCTTGTAGAAACGGCCAAAACGCTCCTTCAATTGGGAGATGATATGGAAGGATTTAAGATTTTTTGTATTGATGCTGCGATTTATCACAATTCAGGAGCAAGCCCTGTACAGGAATTAGCTTTTGGCTTGGCGTCTTGGGTGGATTTGATTGATGCCATGGTTGGAGAAGGGTTTTATCCCTTTGAGATCATTCAGAAGTCAATGTTTAAGCTTGCAGTAGGTTCAGATTATTTCCTTGAAACGGCCAAATTGAAAGCGGCCAGAATATTGATGCACAGATTGATACAACTTTATCAGGTAGATATTCCGGCCGAGGATATTTTTCTTTTTGTGGAGACAAGTTTTTGGTCTAAGACAATGAAAGACGCAGATACCAATATGTTGAGAAATACTACAGAGGCAATGGCAGGGATTCTTGGAGGTGCAAATGCACTTTATGTGCTTCCCCATGATGTTGTATCCGGAAATCCTGGTTCGTCATCAAAAAGAATGGCTAGAAACGTATCAAATATTTTGAAAGAAGAAAGCTATTTAGATAAGGTTGTAGACCCGACGGCTGGATCTTATTTTATCGAAAGTATAATTTACTCGATTTTTCAAAACGTGAAAGAGGCCATACAACAGATAGAAGAAAAGGGAGGGTGGTGGACTTGTTATGATTCAGGATTTGTTCAAAATGAAGTCAAAGCCCGACGAAATGATAAAATGAGGAAAGTGCTCGAAAAGGAAAAAACCAAAATTGGAATCAATAAATATATCAATCCCAAAGATGTCTTCTCCTCAGTTGTTTTTGTTTTTGAAGAGCAGGAATGGGCTTTATTGCCTTGTTTTGAAAGTATGTTGGTCGAAAAATTCCAAATGACAAATCCATGAGACCGGACCTAAGCCAATTAAATCTTAATCCTGTTTTAGGAAAGGGGCCGGTTACTTCTACACATGTTTGGGAAACTGCCGAGAAAATCAGTGTTCCAAGTGTGGTTTCTGAAATAGAAATGAAGAAATTCACCCATACCGAATATGTAGCGGGATTACCTCCTTATTTACGAGGTCCTTACAGTACCATGTATGTGATGCGTCCTTGGACCATCAGACAATACGCCGGGTTTTCGACAGCTGAGGAGTCCAATGCCTTTTATCGCCGAAACCTTGCCGGAGGGCAAAAAGGACTTTCCGTTGCATTTGATTTGGCTACACATAGAGGTTATGATTCGGACCATCCAAGAGTTGTTGGTGATGTCGGCAAAGCAGGAGTAGCTATTGATTCTGTTTTGGATATGAAGATACTTTTTGACGGGATTCCATTGGATGAAATGTCCGTGTCAATGACCATGAATGGGGCAGTAATCCCCATTCTTGCATTTTATATCATCGCAGCGGAAGAGCAAGGTGTCAGTCCCGAGCAACTCAGCGGTACCATTCAAAATGATATTTTGAAAGAATTTATGGTGAGGAATACCTATATCTATCCTCCATTGCCATCGATGCGGATCATTGCCGATATTTTTGAATATACTTCCAAGCACATGCCGAAGTTCAATTCCATCTCGATCTCAGGCTACCACATGCAGGAAGCAGGCGCTACGGCGGAGTTGGAGTTGGCTTATACCTTGGCAGATGGATGGGAATACCTGAGAACAGGAGTCGCCACCGGTCTTGATATCGATGACTTTGCTCCTAGGTTATCTTTTTTCTGGGCTATTGGGATGAACCATTTCATGGAAATTGCTAAAATGCGGGCTGCACGATTGCTTTGGTCAAAAATCGTCAATCAATTTAATCCCAAAGATCCCAAATCACTTGCCTTGAGGACCCATTGTCAGACATCAGGTTGGTCGCTCACTGCGCAGGATGTTTTCAATAATGTAACAAGGACAACGGTCGAGGCATTGGCAGCTGCACTTGGACATACCCAATCCCTTCACACCAATTCTTTTGATGAAGCGATTGCATTGCCCACGGATTTTTCGGCAAGGATAGCGAGGAACACACAGCTTTACCTTCAGGAAGAAACCGGAATTACCAAAGTGGTCGATCCATGGGCAGGCTCCCATTATGTGGAGTATCTGACAGACCAATTGGTTGAAAAGGCTTGGGGCCTGATCATGGAAGTGGAGCAAGTTGGAGGAATGGCCAAGGCAATCGAAGCAGGAATACCTAAAATGCGCATTGAAGAAGCTGCAGCAAGAAAGCAGGCTAGGATTGACAGCGGCAAAGATGTGATCGTGGGTGTCAACAGGTACCAAAATGAGGACAAAGCGGAATTTGAAATCAGAGAAGTTGACAACGATGCAGTCAGACTTTCTCAAATCGAAAGATTAAATAAATTGAAAAAAGAGCGGAATAGTGAAGAGGTCGAAATGACGTTAGCTGCTATCACTCAATGTGCCAAAACCGGAGAAGGCAACTTGCTGGCTATGGCTGTGGAGGCAGCAAGAAAAAGAGCTACTTTAGGAGAAATATCAGATGCTATGGAAAAGGAATTTGGCCGACATAAAGCCACGGTAAAATCCATCTCTGGAGTTTATTCGGCAGAAGCAAAGGATGATTCAAGCTTCAAAGAAGCAAAGGAATTGGCTGATAAATTTGCGGAAATGGAAGGACGGAGGCCTAGAATCATGGTGGCGAAAATGGGGCAGGACGGACATGACAGAGGAGCCAAAATCATTGCTACAGGATTTGCAGATTTGGGTTTTGATGTGGATATCGGGCCGTTGTTTCAGACACCTGAAGAAGTCGCCATGCAGGCCGCAGAAAATGATGTCCATATTGTGGGTGCTTCATCCTTGGCGGCTGGACATAAGACTTTGGTCCCGGCATTAATTAATGAATTGAAAAGATTGGGTAGGGGAGATATCATGGTCATTGCAGGCGGGGTCATACCCCCAAATGATTATGAATTTCTGCAAAACGCCGGAGTTGCTGCAGTTTTTGGACCCGGGACAGTGTTGTCCAAGGCAGCAATTGAAATATTAAAGAAGCTTATGGAAGCGTAAATACCCTACACTAGTGGGAGTCATAAATTCATCCTCAAAATAAATATAACCTGAATAATAATCAGTCTATATTTTTTTGAAAGCAGATTTTGCAAAGGATTTTATTGGGATATTTTATCGTAATTTAGAGTTTATTTGAAATTCGATACTATGGTTTTTTGTGCAGACTTGAGCTTTAAACTTCCCTGGGAAAACCCAGTCTTGATTTTTTCGAGCATCCTTTTTATCATTTTATTTGCTCCTATTTTATTGAATAAAATAAAAATACCCCAACTGATAGGTTTGATCTTGGCAGGTGCGGCTATCGGGCCAAATGGGATAAACCTTTTGGAGCGGGATAGCAGTGTTGTTCTATTTGGGACTGTAGGATTGCTGTATATCATGTTTTTGGCCGGACTTGAAATTGATCTTGGTGACTTTAAGAAAAATAGCAGCAAAAGCATGGTGTTTGGTATGTATACCTTTTTGATTCCCATGGCATTAGGAACCTTGGCGGGGATTTATGTGCTTAATTTCAGTATTCCGACTTCCGTTCTTTTGGCAAGTATGTTTGCTTCCCATACCCTGATCGCCTATCCGATCATCAGTAAGATGGGCGTGATCAAAAACAAAGCAGTGAGCGTCGCTGTGGGAGGAACTTTGATCACTGATACGCTTGCTTTATTGGTCCTAGCCGTTGTCGTAGGAATGTCCACGGGTGAAGTGACCGGAGGCTTTTGGTTGAAACTGGGTGTATCAATTCTGGTTTTTGCAGGGATTATCATTTTCCTGTTTCCAATACTTGGAAGGTGGTTTTTCAAGAGGAATGATGACAATATTTCCCAGTATATTTTTGTTTTGGCCTTGGTTTTCCTTGGAGCTTTTTTGGCTGAAGCTGCAGGTATTGAAGCCATCATCGGAGCATTTCTTGTGGGATTGGCCTTGAACAGGCTTGTTCCCCATACCTCACCATTGATGAATCGGATCGAGTTTGTAGGCAATGCATTGTTTATACCATTTTTCCTTATTGGTGTCGGAATGTTAATAAATTTTAGGGTTTTTTACATGGACAAAGAAACCATATTTGTTGCCATAGTGATGACTGTTATCGCTACCCTGTCCAAGTTTTTAGCAGCTTATTTCACTCAAAAAACATTCAATTTTTCACGGGCTCAGAGAGATGTTATTTTTGGATTGAGCAATGCCCAAGCAGCCGCGACATTGGCTGCGGTTTTGGTAGGTTACAAAGTTATTGTAGGAGAAACGGAATCAGGTGAACCTATCAGGTTGCTGGGCGACAGTATTTTGAACGGAACAATTTTGATGATTTTGGTGACTTGTACCATAGCATCTCTTGTGGCACAAAAAGGTGCTGCCCAACTTGCATTGGAAGAGGATGCAACTGAAAGTGACGCTGACAGTGAGAAAGAAGTTGAAGAAAGGATTTTGATCCCCGTCAATTATCCTGAAAATATCGAGGAGCTGATTCATCTTGGCGTAACCATCAAATCCAAAGCTTCAAAGAATTCCCTCTATGCTTTGAATATTGTTCCTTCTGATTCCTCAGACGAAAGCAAAGAGAAATTTGCAAAAAAGCTTTTGGAAAAAGCAAGCATCAGTGCAGCCGCTACTGATAACAAATTGACCGAATTGATCAGGTATGATTCTAATCTGGTCAACGGAATCACCAATGTGGTTAAAGAAAACAAAGTCACAGACATTATTTTGGGGCTTCACAAACAACATGGAATCTCTGATTCATTTTTAGGAAAACTTACAGAAGGGATTTTGAGCAAAAGCAACATCACGGCTTTTATTTACCAAAGTCATCAACCGCTAAATACTGTAAGCAGGTACATTATAGTAGTACCTGAAAATGCTGAAAAGGAAATGGGATTTGTTTTCTGGCTATTGAGAGTCTGGAATATAGGAAGAAATACCGGCTGTAAGTTGGTGTTTTATGGCGCCAAAGAAACGCTTAAATACATTGCAGAAGTACAGAAAAAATACAGCATCGAAACTGGGTTTGTTGAATTTTCAGATTGGGAAGATTTTTTGATTATCTCAAGGGATTTGAAGGAAAATGATGCACTGATGGTGGTGTTGAGCAGAAAAAGTGGCGTGTCGTTTGATCCTGTGATGAATAAGATCCCTAAATTTTTGAACAAATATTTCAATAAGAACAATTACATCCTCATTTATCCCATGCAGTTTGACCTCGAAGAAGGTGGACGGCACAATTATATCGGAACTTCCATTATCAATCCGTTACTTTCCGGGATTCAGGATTTTGAGGGATTCTCAAATACTGTTTCTAAAATTTTCAGGAAAAAATAAAACCCCGTTTTTGGCCGGGGTTTTTAATCAATTGTCTTCTCCTCTTAACTTGACTACAGCTCCTTCAAGCATGGGGCTTATCCTGACCTGACACGCAAGTCTGCTGGTTGGATAGTATTCGGGAAGATTTTCTAATTGGTCAAGCTCCGCATCCGAAGCATGACCAAGTTCATCCTTCCCTTCTAAAATCTCTACATGGCAGGTAGCACAAAGTGCCATGCCACCACAAGTGGCCAAGACAGGATATTCACAGGCTTTTAATATTTCCATTAAGTTCAACCCCATATCAATGGGAGCTTCCACAGGTTGACGGTTGCCGTCGTGATCTTCTACAGTAAATGTAACCATGTTCCAAAAGTAAGATTAAAATGAATTGACACCATTGACGGTAGTATATTTAAAGCTTAATTTTTGGTCAGGGTATACAAATTTGAATGCCGAATGCATCATGATGGCCGCCTCATGGAATCCACAAAGTATCAGCTTCAATTTTCCGGGGTAAGTGTTGATATCACCGATGGCATAGATTCTTTCCACACCGGTAGAATAATCCCGCGTATCGACTTCGATGGCATTTTTATCAATGTTTAGTCCCCAATCCGCTATAGGGCCGAGTTTTGGACTCAATCCGAATAGGGGAATCAAGTAATCAGTATCGACCGAAATCTCTTCTTTGCTTTTTCCTTCCAAGACCACTTTTTTCAGTGTTCCGTTTCCGCCAAGTTCCTTCAGATTGGCAGAAAGAATCAAATCAATTTTTCCCTGATTGGCAAGGTCGTATACTTTGGCAGCAGAGTCGGGCGCGCCTCTAAATGTTTCATTTCTGTGTACCAAAGTGACCCTTTCCGCCACATTGGAAAGGTATATCGCCCAATCAAGCGCGGAATCACCACCACCTGCTAGCATCACTTTTTTATCTCTGAAGTGCTCAGGATTCTTGACCATATAAGTCACTCCTTTACCTTCAAATTTCTCAAGATTTTCGAGAACAGGTTTTCTTGGTTCAAATACTCCCAAACCTCCTGCGATGATGATTACCTGTGCATGCACTTGGGTTTTATCATTGGTCGTGACAATGAATGAGCCGTCGGCTTGCTTTGCCAAATGATCCACCCTTTCTCCCAAAGTAAAAGTCGGTTTGAAAGGCTTGATCTGTTCCATCAGATTATCCACCAAATCCTGTGCTTTGATTTCAGGATATCCCGGTATATCATAGATGGGCTTTTGGGGGTAAATTTCTGAAAGCTGTCCGCCTACCTGAGGAAGGTAATCGATCAGATGACAACGCATCTTAAGTAAGCCTGCTTCAAATACTGCGAATAACCCAACAGGTCCGGCTCCGATGATACAAAGGTCAGTAGTAATCATGATGTTTGCTTTTTATTTTTTTAAACCAACAAGCAGTCTTATTGTTCGTGCAAATATAATTAGTATAACAAGTATATTTTAATCCTTGTCATTTATTCTATTCGAGATTGTTATAAATGGTATTTAGAATCCTTTTGAATTCATCAAAATCAGTTTCCCCAAGGTTTTCCCAAGCCTTTTCTCTGATTGAGGCAATCTTTGGTTTCAGTTCTTCCACTTTAGAAATACCTTCAGGAGTCAATATCAAATGAAAACTTCTCCTGTCCAAAGGATGGGGGACACGCTCTACATATCCTTTTTTGGTGAGTATATCAATAATCCTAGTTAGTGTAGGTTGGTCTTTGAATACCATCTGTGCCAATTCTGTCTGGCTTAGCAGTTCATTTTCAGAAAGGTTTTTCATGATCAGCCATTGATCCACGGTAATGTCAAAGTCCTCCAATTTGAATTTCCTTTGGGCATACTGCTTCACTCTTTTGGCTGTTCTGTCTAGCAGGAATGAGTACTTACTGAATTGTTCTTGTGTCATACCAATTATTAGCATGACAAATATAGGAATAAGAAAACATTTAAAAATATAAACCTATAAAAATTATAGGGATAATAGATTTTTTGAATAGGTCTAATTTGATGCCAACCCCTCTTTTCTATAGACAAGATTGCCGTCTTTATCCCATTCAGCTCTGATGTAAGGGGTAAAATTTTTGGTGAAGGGATGTTCTTGGTATTGGATTTCCCTCTTTCTGACTGTTTTTCCTTTGGTATTCCAATATTCTGTCCAAAGTCCCACTTTTTCGCCAAAGTGGTATTCGCCGACTACGCCGACCTGTCCATCCTCATGGAAGTGGAAAAAATTTCCTTCCATCAAATCATATTCTATTGGAATCAGCTTTTCAATTTTCTTTTGTTCTCTATTGTAATAGGTGACTTTGGAGTCTTTTGGCCAACCTTCTGAGTAATGCAATTTGTCCTGAAGCACTGTCTTGGTATCAAAGGTAAGCCAGGTCCCATGTTTAGTGCCAAAAAAGAAATACCCTTTTTCGACTAAAACTTCTCCTATTTCCCTTTCATAAGGGCCATGGAGAAGATACCCTCTAGCCGGATCAAAATCTTTGCTACGGATGACTTTGTCCCTGCTGTCAATCCAATAAATGTCTCGGATATAAGGGTCAGCAGGCCTGTTTTGGGTAGTATAGTTATAAATCTGATATTGGGTCTGATCTCTGATGTTTTGTTTGACGTATCCTTTTTTGGTTTTTTCTCCGAAATAAATATTCTTTTTAACTTTTTTCTTATCAGCTTTCTTTTTTTCGGTTTTTGTGTTGTCATCAAATAGAAGCAAAGGGGCTGCTGTGGGAAGAAACCTGTCTGAAACGATGCCTGAGGAATCTGGGTCAACCGTTTCAGTTTTTTTATCCTTTTGTCCAAACACCGAGTTGGAAAAAAGAATGAATGTAAAAATAAATAAATGCCTTGTTTTCATGTATTTGTTTAACGATTTGTCGGGTGACATTATTTTATTGTAAAAATATAGATTCCTCACCAAATCAGCTCTTAAGTTTAGAATTAATCATTGTAATCTGTATTTTTGGCGGAATTTAAAACAACAACCAAGAAAATGAATTCTATATTATCCGATCGCATCATTCAGATGGAGGAGTCGGCCACACTGGCCATGGCAAAGAAAGCCCGGGAACTCAAAGCCCAGGGTAAAGATATCATCAGTCTGAGTTTAGGCGAGCCTGATTTCAAAACACCAAAACACATTCAGGAAGCTGCAAAAGCTGCCATCGATGAAGGCAAATATTTTGCGTATTCCCCGGTGGCAGGATATCAGGACCTAAGAGAAGCGATTGCTAAAAAACTCAGAGATGAGAATCAGATATCCCAGGCAAAAGCGGAAAACATAGTAGTATCTACGGGTGCAAAGCATTCTATAGCCAATGTCTTTATGTGTATCATCAATGAAGGTGATGAGGTGGTCATTTTCTCTCCCTATTGGGTGAGTTATGCTGAGATCATCAAATTGGCCGGAGGTGTTCCGGTGTTAATCGAAGGTAATCTTGAAAATAATTTTAAAGCAACTGCAGGACAGCTTGAAGCAGCTTTGACCGATAGGACTAAAGCAGTGATCTATTCCTCTCCATGCAATCCTACGGGATCTGTATTCAGCAAAGAGGAGTTGGAAGCCATTGCTGAAGTCGTCAAAAAGAAAGAAAATCTTTTTGTCATTGCAGATGAAATATATGAATTGATCAATTTCAAGGGGAAAAATACAAGCATCTCCTCCTTCCCGGGAATGTTTGATAGAACGATCACGGTCAATGGTTTTTCAAAAGGATACGCCATGACAGGATGGAGAGTAGGGTATATCTGTGCCCCTTTGTTTATCGCCAAAGCTTGTGAGAAAATGCAGGGACAGTTTACTTCAGGTGGTACGGGCATCGCCCAAAGAGCCGCATTGGCTGCCATTTCCGGTGACCAGTTACCTTCTAAAGAAATGGAGAAAGCCTACCTTAGAAGAAGAGATTTGGTTTTGGGTTTGATTACAGAAATTCCGGGAATCAAAACCCATATCCCAGAGGGGGCATTCTATTTCTTTCCGGATATTTCTGATTTCTTCGGAAAATCCGCCGATGGGCACAGCATCAAAACGGCAGATGATTTCTGCCTTTATATTCTTGAAAAAGCAAATGTTTCATTGGTAACAGGAGAAGCATTTGGTGCACCAAATTGTATCCGCTTGTCTTATGCTGCTTCTGATGAGGAGCTTGTGGAAGCATTGAAAAGGATGAAAGAAGCCTTGGCTTTGTTAAAATAATATATGAGTATCCTCAATGTTGCACGTTGGGCTGTAGGAGGTTGTGTCGAATACGGATACTGGTTCACATAGGACAGTCCACTGGGTGTTTAATGGCTCCTCCCACAAATTATTGTTTGGCTACGTGCAAGAAAGCGTATACGTATAAATTAATAAACGTCAAATAGTTTCAAGCAACCCTGAGGTCAAAACCTCAGGGTTTTTTTATGCATTTTAATCTGATAACTTTGTGTTTTTAACCCAATCACATTTCTATGTCTGAAGCTTTAGTCATCACACCCGTCAAAAATTCCCTTGATAGTACTTTGGAATGCGCTCAGGCAATCGCAGATTCAGACTATTCTGTAAAGCATATCATTTTCAACGATTTCAGTTCAGAAGAAACCAAGCAGCGCTTAGAAGAAGAAAAAGACAAGATAGGGTATCAATTGATCCACTTGGAAGACATTACCGACACACCTTCCCCGAATTATAAGCTTGTACTTCAAATGGCACAAAAGGAAGCCGTTAGTTTGGGCTTGCCTTTGATTGTCGTCGAATCCGATGTGATTATCAAGAAAAATACAATCAGTGAGATGATTGAATTTTTGCGGAAAAACTCCAAATCAGGTTTGATAGGAGCTATAACTGTAGGAGAAGACGGACAAGTCAATTTTCCTTACCTCAAATTCAAATCTTCAAAAGAAGCTGTAATCAAAACGCAGAGAAGTCTGAGTTTTTGTTGCACTCTGTTTTCCCCATCATTTTTGGAGAAATATGATTTTATGGAACTTGATGATTCCAAAGATTGGTATGATACTTTTATGTCAAAAAAAACAATAGAACTGGATTATGACAATTATGTACTGATGAAAACGGCTGTTCTTCACAGGCCCCATGGAAGCCGTCCTTGGAAGTTGTTGAAATACAGCAATCCTTTTAAGTATTATTTTTTAAAATTCTGGAAAGGACGAGATAAAATATAGTTTTTGATTTCCTCTCAGACAGTATTTGCACTTTTGGAATTCTTTTTTTGGTTTTCATTGAATTTATTTTTCTGATCCGTTATGTAATGGTTTTTTTTTCGAATAATAGTCAAAACACATGTAGTTCAAGTTAGGCGCTTGTGTTGAAAGTTACCTGTTCTACGTATTATATTATTCCTCTATTGGCCTCAAATATTGTGATATGCTTATCTTTGAATTTAAATAATATGAAAATTTCAAGAAAAATTTTACTTTACAATTTTTCAATTTGTGCTGATAAAAATTCATGGGTATGGTAATCTAAATTTTTTAACAAGAAACTAAAGGGAGGGAACTAATACTTACTAATTATTTAATAAATTGAAATTCAACTAATTAGATTCATTTTTTTGGGAAAAAAATGGAAACCATACACCTGTAAAATAAAAATAAATATTTTTATTTTATCGATTGCTAAATAGTTTTAACAGCCTTATAACCTTGATTTTAAGCTTTTAATAAAAATGATTTATAATTTTTTGGCTAATTAATCAAAAAATACCGTGAAAAGGGTGTTGTAATATTCAACAAAAGTTTTTTATATTTGTCTCGGGTGATTAAGCAACTTTTTCTGCTAAAGACTTTTGAAATAAAACTGAATGGAGATTATCTAGATAATAACTTTTCCTGATCTCCATTTGACATTATAAAATCCGCAAGTATTGCGGATTTTTTTATTTGTAGACCTGATATTGCTTATTTTTGGATATGGTTAATCTACGTAGCTATTGTTTCAGGCTTTTTGGTTTAAGATTTTTAATTGGCATTTCAGTGACCTTAGGTTTCATTTTTCTTTTACCCTCTAATATTCTAGCCCAAGAAGATACCTCTTATTATGTTTCCTATAAGAAGATGTTGACCACAAGACTATATACTTCGCGAAAATATACCTCCTTGATGATAACAGAAATAAATGAAAGTGCAAGAATTGTACTTGAACCCAATTCGACACTTAATCTCGGGGTGGGTGCTACCTACAATGACTTCACATTGAATCTCGCTTATGGGTTTGATTTTATGAATAGAAACCGAAACCAGGTAGAAACAAGTTACCTAGATCTGCAGGCACATGCTTATCCGAAGAATTGGGTTATTGATTTGTTTGGTCAATTCTATCAAGGTTTTTTTCTCCGCAGTTATACAGGCCCAATGGCTAATATTCCTTCAGAGTTGGCGTTTCCTGAGATGCGTGTGCGAAAATTTGGAGCCAATGTCCAATACCTTTTTAATGGAGACAAACTTTCGCTCAAGGCAGCTTTCCTTCAAAGTGCTTGGCAAAAGAAATCTGCAGGAAGTGTTGTGGCAGGAGTAGAGTTTTATGTTGGTAATGCCAGGGATGATCAAAACATCCTTGCTGATTTTATCCCTGCCCCTTTACAATTTAACAGGATGGATTTTTTTGAATTTGGACCTAACTTAGGTTATGTTCACACATTAGTTTTTGCCAAACATTTCTTCATTACAGGAATGGTTTCAGGAAATATCGGCTTAGGGAATACCACAATTTCTTCTGACACCAATAAAGAAGGAGGATGGGGGTTCAACACCAATTATTTCTTAAGGGGATTTGTAGGATATAACGGACCTGTTTGGTCTATCAATGCCAACTATGTACACAATAACGTACGGATAGAGGAAGCGAGGAGTTTGGTTACTGATTTTCGAACAGGCAATTATAGGATCAACCTTATATATCGATTTGACGTTGGTCCCAAACTTAGGAAATATCTCGATTATGTGGATATCAATAAATATCTTCCAAAGAAGAAGTCTGAGGACTAAATAAAATCAGGCATTCCAGACATTTTTTTTAGTTTTATAGAAAATTCAGAAAAATCAAAAACCCAAATAAATCAATATCATGTCAGATCAATTCGGCATCAAATCAGCTCTTCAAAATCTTGGGATTAAGCCTGAAAACTTAGGAACTTCCACAGGCAACGAGTGGGTCAATACAGGAAAAGAGTATATCAGCTCCTATTCTCCAGCCGATGGAGCACTTATCGGCAAAGTGCAGGTGACAGACCGTCAAAGTTATGAACAGGTCATCGCCAAATCCCAGGAAGCATTCCAAATATGGAGAACTACACCTGCGCCAAAGCGCGGTGAAATCGTCCGCCAAATGGGCAATGCACTCCGTGAAGTAAAAGCCGACTTAGGTAAATTGGTATCTTACGAAATGGGCAAATCCTATCAGGAAGGCCTGGGAGAAGTGCAGGAGATGATCGATATCTGTGATTTTGCAGTCGGGCTTTCCAGACAACTTTACGGTCTGACCATGCACTCAGAGCGTCCGGGACACAGGATGTATGAGCAATGGCACCCGATCGGGGTTGTTGGGATTATCTCAGCATTTAACTTCCCGGTGGCAGTTTGGTCGTGGAACAGCATGATTGCATGGGTATGCGGGGACGTCTGTATCTGGAAGCCATCTGAGAAAGCGCCGCTTTCCGGAGTTGCCTGTCAGCATATTATCAGTAAGGTCCTAAAAGAAAATAACTTGCCCGAAGGAATATCAGGTTTGATTGTAGGAGATTACAAAGTAGGGCAGATGATGACCGAGGATCCCCGGGTTCCTTTGATTTCCGCTACAGGTTCCACCCGTATGGGAAAAATCGTTGGCCAAGCAGTGGCTGCTAGATTAGGCAGGTCATTGTTAGAGCTCGGAGGAAACAATGCCATTATCATAACCGAAAACGCTGACCTGGAAATTGCCATCCGTGGTGCACTTTTCGGGGCAGTGGGGACAGCAGGACAGCGCTGTACTACCACAAGAAGGCTGATTATCCACGAATCCATTTATGATACTTTCAAGCAAAGGTTGGCTGCGGCCTACACCAAATTGGTTATAGGAAATCCTTTGGATGAGAAAAACCATGTAGGTCCTTTGATCGACAAAGAAGCCGTGGACATGTATCTCAAAGCCATAGAAAAAGTAAAAAAGGAGGGAGGAAAAGAGTTGGTCGAAGGTGGAGTACTCAGCGGGTCAGGTTATGAATCCGGCTGCTATGTGAAGCCTTGTATCATTGAAGCTGAAAACCATTTTGAAATGGTACAGCATGAGACTTTTGCACCGATCCTCTATATTATGAAATACAATACCCTTGAAGAAGCCATCGCTATGCACAACGGTGTGCCTCAGGGATTGTCCTCAGCCATCATGACGCTAAACATGCGGGAGGCGGAAGCATTTCTTTCGGCTGCAGGTTCCGACTGCGGTATTGCCAATGTCAATATCGGCACATCGGGTGCAGAGATAGGCGGTGCTTTTGGCGGAGAAAAAGAAACCGGGGGAGGCCGTGAATCAGGCTCCGACTCTTGGAAAGCCTACATGCGTCGTCAGACCAATACCATTAATTACAGTACTTCCCTGCCTTTGGCGCAGGGGATCAAGTTTGATATATAATAAAAAATCCCACTGAAAGCTGAGTGGGATTTGGATTTATTTATTCATAAAGCTGAATATGAATTACAACACCTGAAGAATCTATGCCGAAATTAATCCCGTCTGAAGAAGCAAAAGGAGCAGTATAATAGAAAGTGGAATCATTTTTTTCGTTTCCTCCCTTTAAAACAGGAGTGCCCATGATTTCTAAAAGTTGCTCTTTGTGGATTCCTATTTTTATTTTTTTGGAATTTTCCACATTTTTTGAGGCCATTCTTGCTTCAGGGCTTAATTTGGCAATATACAAGTAAGCCGCAATTGGCATGATTACTATCAGCGATAAAAGAATAAGAACTTTTTTCATTTGTTATTTGCACCTTTTATGACTTGATATTCCATTTCTCTTCGTTTCATCGTTAAGAAATGTTACTGAATAATCTACTGTTGCAGTTGGATTGTATTTAATTGCCTCGCCAAATTCCTTGAAAAAAAGCTCTAAGCAATGATTCCAAAAACCTTTAACTGATTGTTGAAATAAAGTTATTCGATTGCAGAAAGGTAGAGGTTCACTTGATATGCATGAACTTTAAAGCCATAAATGAATCGATCTTTATGCATCAATTCATCTTGAAAGATTACATATACAGCAGATCCTTTTGCGGTTTTTGACCAAACAGTTGCCCAATCATTAAAATTGAGATCTAAGTCCCAAATTTTTTCTTTTTGATTTAATTGGCCCATTGACAATTCCAAAGTTTTATGAGTTGTTATAAGAGAATAAATACCAACCTCCATGTTCGGATCATCGAAGCCACCACGGACATATGAAAAAACATAATTCACTGATTGGAATTCTTTTGTGAAATGAGCTTCACGGTTGAAAACAATTAGGACTGTGTCTTTTTCATTTTTTATTAAATCCTTGCAATAGGAATGAGTAAATACGAATTGAAGGATAAGGATGAGAATTGTGTTTAATATTATTTTTTTCATTTTTTCAGAAGTCTTTTTAAAGTGCCTAATCACGTTTAATTTCCAGATTACATTCTTTACTTCCATAAGTTTCCAATAACAGTTTTGCTTCATTTCTTAGGTCATTAGGTGATCTTAAAGGAGGATGAACAGTAATTTTTTCCATCAATTTGAAAGCTGTGGTTCCGGTAAGTCCCTCCCAAGCCAAAGACTTATAGAAGCTTTTCGGAATTCCGTTAGGATATACATTTTTCATGGCTAAGGCAAATGCATTGTAATCCAATTTTTTATGTATTTCCTCAAGGATGCCTGCCATGACATCAATATATCGTTCAGCCATCAAATTATGATGCTGGTCAGCAGAACCTTGGTATCTGATAACATATTGATTAAACGTGTTTTGAAACATTAAATCATTGTAAGAAGGGTACTTGGTTTTTACAGCTCTGTAAAAATCAGCATGAATCATTTCATGAAGTAATGTTCTAGCTACCTCAAGGGAAGATCGATCTGTCAATCTCATTTGGTTTATAGTGATATGAATGTTTTTACCATCCCCCATCCATTGTGCTTGACCATTTATACTTGGAGGAAGGTCGTTTAAAAACAAAGTAAGGTTAATATCAGGATAAACTCCTTCAAATTGTTGTGCCATTCTTTCAAAATACTCATTTTCTCTGAGTTTATTTAAAAGACAGATTGCTTTCATGTTTTTTCTAAATGTTTCATCCACAGAAATCTTAATGACGGGCGCAGGGATAGGTGGAGGGATATAGTTTATTATACCGGTATTTGAAGTTGTCCCTCCAACCCCTCCATAATCTCCTATTCCTGTTGGAGGACTATAGTCATATATAACAGGCGTATCTTGATGGGCTATACTTCCACCGCTACATTCCATGACTATTCCTGTTTTATAATGTTCTGTAGTCACGCCTCCTGCACTTACAGTGTAAGCCAAGTAGGTTACTTGATAATATTTGCAAGTAATGTCAAAGTTCGCACCCAAAGGATTTTTCTTTTTGGCATCAATTCCAGTTTCACCTGCTTGATTAATTACACCGATTATTTCACCGTTTATAATCCTGAATCCAATAAAAAACCTTTCATCATAAGTCCATATATCTACAAGTCCGGACCAATCTAAAGGGATTTTGTTATAATAGATTTCCCCAAATTCCTTTATGGAGGAGTCGTTGTTAGGATAATAACTGGAAATAAGAGGGCTGAACCCTCCAGTTTCCAGACTTTCGACAAACATTATATTTTGAATTACTCCTTTAGAAGGATCGGAAAGATTTAGGCTGTCTTTAAGGTATTTCGGGAAATATTTTTCAGCATTTGCTAAGTTGATTTCATAAACCTCCCTGCCATCGGGGAATGTATAATGGTGAAATTTGTCCCAATCAGGCTCCTTTTCGAAAAAGGGTAGGATCAGTTCTTTCGATTCTGTCATAAAGCTGATCCCACCGTCTGGGATGCGGAGTTGATGTTTGTTGGCCTCAAACCAGTCTTTGACTTTTGCAATTTGATTTGGGTTTTCAATCTCAGGAACTAATTTCGTTTGCTCCTCGAGACAAGATGAAAAAGCTATCAGAATAATCAGGAATGATAAAAATTGATATAACAAATGCGTAAATGAAAACTTCAATTTTCGGTTGATGGGGGGGGGTAAAATTTAACTTTGTCATAAGAATTGTTTAGGGTGTAAAAAGATGAATTGTATAGTTCTTGAAAAAGAAAAATTGAAAACTGAACCTGCAATTCTGGAAATGAAATTAGTCGACTAAAATCTGAATAGAGGCTTTTGCCAATTTTGGCTAATTGAGATTTAAGTCCAATACGATCAATTATTGAACTTCCCTAGTTTTGGCAAAGGGGAAAAGGTTTGATTTATTTGTTTCTTCGAAACTTTCGCTTATTGTCAATTGAAATTCAGGCATTTTAGGGATTTTGATTAGAACCTTTTTCCTAATTTCTAAATAGGTAGAACCCAATGCCAATTGCCTTGTTTCTTGTGAATCCTGATAAGGTTTTTAAGGAAATTAATTTCCTTGAATGTTTAATCGGGAATGTTTACACCCAAAAAATTTTGGAAATAATAAAGACCCCTTATTTTTTCAGTAGACTTATTAAAAGATAGAAATAGAATTTTACCTCAATTTTCCTTGTCTTCCTTAATTTTTTGATAACTATTTCGGAACCTTACAGGTTTTTGATCCGCGTCTAGATAGACCAAAATAAGCTCATTTTCAGTCAATTTTACGACCTTTACCTGAAGTACTTTAGGATGAAACCTTATTTGCCAAGTGACGACGGAATCAGCATATCTGAAATTCCAAAGGGATTTTTCCTGGATTATCTTTTTTCCATCCACTATTGTCGAGCTCATGGAGTCTAGGCTAAAAAAATTCATGAAGGTTTGATCATGGACTTTTTCAATCCAATCAACGAATGTTTCTACTTCTTCCTTCGAGGAATTTATAGCTTCTGGCGTGTTCATGAAAAACTCAAATCCTTCGTCTTTAGTCAATTTCCATTTTCCTAATAACTTTTCTTCAAAAGATTGACTAAAGCAATTCCCAAATAATGAAAAGAACAAAAGGAAAAGCAATTTGGAGACTTTTTTCATAGTTATGGTTTTTTTATCACTGATCTTTAGTGTAAAAAAGTTACAATAATATGACAAGAAGCCCAGTGTTTTTTTGAGGATTTCGTTAAAAAAAGAAGTTCTTTAGACATTGGCTTCTTTCAAAACTGAAAGAAGGAAAATTGATGGGGTTGGTAATCCAATAAAATCCCTTCATTTTCAAGGGATTATTGAAATATGGATATTTTTTTCATTTTATAATTTGTACCAAATCAAATTAAATCTACCTTTGCAATCCGTTTAGTAACAAAGGTTATTTCGGGAGTTTAGCTCAGCTGGTTCAGAGCATCTGCCTTACAAGCAGAGGGTCGGGGGTTCGAATCCCTCAACTCCCACAATTCTTATTTACACCTAATTATTGGGAGTTTAGCTCAGCTGGTTCAGAGCATTCCGATCTTAAATCTGAAGGGTCAATGGCTCGAATCAAAAGAATATTTATTGGGAGTTTAGCTCAGCTGGTTCAGAGCATTCCGATCTTAAATCGGAAGGGTCAATGGCTCGAATCAAAAGAATATTTATTGGGAGTTTAGCTCAGCTGGTTCAGAGCATTCCGATCTTAAATCGGAAGGGTCAATGGCTCGAATCAAAAGAATATTTATTGGGAGTTTAGCTCAGCTGGTTCAGAGCATTCCGATCTTAAATCGGAAGGGTCAATGGCTCGAATCAAAAGAATATTTATTGGGAGTTTAGCTCAGCTGGTTCAGAGCATCTGCCTTACAAGCAGAGGGTCGGGGGTTCGAATCCCTCAACTCCCACATAGCCTCAAAAGAGGCTTTTTTTATGCCTTGTAGTTTTTATATCCTCTACTCAAAAAACCTTGACAAATATTACGTCGGACATACTTGCGATGTAATGGATGAAAGATTGCGAAAACACAATTCAAATCACAAAGGATTTACAGGCAATTCTCCGGATTGGGTCTTGGTATACAAGGAAGAATTTGAAGACAAAAAATCAGCCTATGCCCGAGAACGACAAATAAAATCAATGAAGAGCAGAAAAAAAATCATTGAATTGATCAATCATAAATAGCTCAGCCGGTTCAGAGCATTCCGATTTATAATCGGAAGGGTCGGGGGTTCGAATCCCTCAACTCCCACATAGCCTCAAAAGAGGCTTTTTTTATGCCTTGTAGTTTTTATATCCTCTACTCAAAAAACCTTGACAAATATTACGTCGGACATACTTGCGATGTAATGGATGAAAGATTGCGAAAACACAATTCAAATCACAAAGGATTTACAGGCAATTCTCCGGATTGGGTCTTGGTATACAAGGAAGAATTTGAAGACAAAAAATCAGCCTATGCCCGAGAACGACAAATAAAATCAATGAAGAGCAGAAAAAAAATCATTGAATTGATCAATCATAAATAGCTCAGCCGGTTCAGAGCATTCCGATTTATAATCGGAAGGGTCGGGGGTTCGAATCCCTCAACTCCCACAAATACTCAATTCTAAAAAGATTTTTTAGAATTTTGTCAGAGGGTCGGGGTCCCGATAGCTATCGCGGACGAATCCCTCAACTCCCACATTGCCTCAAACGAGGCTTTTTTTATGTTTAAAAAATTTTTTCTGTCCTTTTAAATTATAGGATTTTTTCGAAATACATAGTTGTTTTTACTTCTGTTTGCATTGATATCAATAAGGGGAAACACAAAATAATTCTTGGTATGAAACTTAAATGTCCGGTACTTCGGTCTTCTGACTTCGGTCTTCCGTCCTGCTTTTCAAGGAATATTGGGTTCCTGGCAAAGAAATGGTAAACCACTTAATTTTTCAATCCAGATTAATCATAAACCCGGCCTTAAACCATCTTCCCGGCATCTGCACAAATCCCGCTTCGACATAATCGGCATCGGTGATGTTAGAGGCTTCCAAGAATAACCCGAATTTCTTTAGCCTGTTGTAATCTAATCTTGCATCCAATAGGAAATAAGGTTCCAAAGCCATCCTTTCAATATACCTTCCCTTGATGGTGAGTTCGGCACGGTTGACAAACTCCGCCTGAATGCCCCCGATCACCTGATGTCTAAGCGAATTCAATGCATAACGAGATTCGACACCTAGGGCTTGATTGAGGTCCGCATTGATATAATTGTAGCTGAACATCAATTCCTTGATTTTGGCATTTTCGCCTCCCAAGTCAGCAAGGTATTGGATAGATGTCTCGATGCCGTTAAACCGCACCTCAGAGATATTCTGCGGTGTCCACTTGTTGGGATTGGGTTGGGTTTCGCTTGGTTCTCTGTTCCAATCGATCAGGTTTTGGGTGAATCTGTGAAAAAACACCAACTCGGTTCGCAACCTGCTTTTGTTGTATTTCCAGCCGATTTCAAAGTTCTCGGCCTCTTCGGGCAAGAGATTAGGATTGCTTTGGTTGCTTGGATCTTCATAATACAATTCGGTGAAAGACGGGATCCGGAAGCTGATTCCATAATTGGAATAAAGTCTGGAATATGCATTGATCTGATAACCGATTTCTGCTCCGGGAAAATGCTTCCATTTGTATTCGTTGTAGTAATTGGAATAAAGTCCAGCCCGGAAGTCAAACTTCTCGGCAAATTCAATCCTGTGTTCTGCAAAGATTCCCGCAAAAGTCCGGCTTCTGCTGCCAAGGTTGGTGCTTTCGATTTTCTCTTCCCTGCCTTCAATTCCCAATCCTGTAGTTCCGATTTTGGAAGTGTAGGTGCCGTTCAGCTCCAAGGCAAATACATCCGAAGTGTGTAGATTGGTGAAAAAAGCCGGTTCATTCCTCCTGAGTCTGAACTCATCATCATTCCTTCTCCAATATCCGCGTGTCTGAAAATAGAGTTTGTCAAATCTGTAAGTATGGCTCAGGGCTGCAAGAAAAGTCTGTACACTTTCCCATTGCTCGGGAAAGGAATTGGTGTAGAAGCCATTTGCCCCAAAGTCCCGATCTGAATATCCTGCCATGGCCCGGACTTCATTTCGGTCATTGATGTCAAACCCTGATTCATAGAATAGGTTGGTCACTTTAAAATCTGAATTGTACCAATGTCCATCTGAAGCATCATGGGAAGCAGAGATAGTTTGTTTGTATTTGCCTAAAGGAAGGGAAGAAACGATACTTCCCCCGCGCATTCCAAAATCCCCTCCAAATCCCTGGATATTTAGACTCTTTTTATCTGAAAGGGTAGTAATGACATTGACAGCTCCCGCAAAAGCATTTTGTCCAAAAATCCTCGACCCCGGTCCTTTGAGCACTTCCACCCTTTGGATGGCTTGAAGGGGAACAGGAATATTGACCATGTGGTGACCTGTCTGCGGATCGGTGAGCTTGATGCCGTTGATCAACATCAGCGTCTGTTCAAAATTTCCCCCACGAATTCCGATATTGGCCTGTACCCCGCTGACTCCCCGTTGCCTGACATCGACTCCCGGAGTAAATGAAAGTACCTCCTGCAAACTTCTCGCAGGAGTGGTTTCAATGGCTTTTCTATTGATGACGGTAATGTTTCTGGAAACCTTATTAAAAGGTATTTCCATCCTGTTTTCCATGATGGTCACTTCTCCCAAATCCACAGTCGTGGTATCCTGAGAGGCTTTCGCAGTGCCAAATGAAAGTAACAAACCCAAAATAGTAAATCTAATCCGCATGAATAGCTGTGGTTTTTGATCCGGCAAAGTACCTAGGATTTATTTCGATTTCCAAATTTCCCTTTTTGCGTGAATGTTTGGTTATTTAGGATTTGGGAGCTTCAAAATGAATTTTTTCTTCTGATCCTATTCTGTATTTTAGCCGAAATATTAAATAGTTGAAATTTATGATAAGAATTAAAAGTGTAAAAATTTTTGCATTTGTTATTGCATTGGTTTTTGGACAGGACATTCGGGCCCAAGTAGTCACAGACAACAGAGACGGAGCATTTACCGAATTTGGGTATAGACAAGGCACAGCCTATCGGACTGCTTCCGGTAAGCCCGGCCCGATGTACTGGCAAAACGGTGCCGATTACCTGATTGATGTGGCTTTGGACGAAACCAACCATCTCCTAAAAGGAAAAATCACCATCACCTACAAAAACAACAGCCCTGAGAATCTGGATTTTGTATGGCTCTATCTTGAGCAAAACAGGTTTACCGCAGACTCAAGGGGACAACTCACCACTCCTGTACAGGGCAACCGCTACAACGGTGATGTGGACGGCGGTTACAAAATCGAAAACCTCAAAGCCCAAGTCATCGGAAAAAACAAACCTGTTTCGGAGAAACACCTGATCAGCGACACGAGGATGCAGGTGTTTTTTGCAGAGCCTATTTCCGCCAATGGTGGAAAGGCGACGGTTTCTATGGACTTCGAATACAAAATTCCTGAAAAAGGAATGGACCGCATGGGCCGCCTCAAGGTCAAAGACGGAACCATCTACGCCATGGCGCAGTGGTATCCAAAAGTAGCAGTATTCGACGATGTGACAGGTTGGAATACTGATCCCTATCTTGGTGCAGGCGAGTTTTACCTCGGATATGGGGATTTTGAATACAAAGTCACTGTTCCTTTTGACCATATCGTAGTAGCTTCCGGTGAATTGCTTAATCCCACTCAAGTGCTTACCAAAGAGCAGCAGAACAGGATGAATAAAGCTGCTCAAAGTGATGAGCGTGTGTACCTCATCAGTCCTGAAGAAGTTACAGATTATGCCAATCATCGTCCAAAACAAGAAGGAACCATGACTTGGCATTTCAAAATCAACAATGCAAGAGATGTGGCTTTTTCCTCTTCCAAAGCATTTATCTGGGATGCAGCTAGGATCAACTTGCCAAGTGGCAAGAAAGCCATGGCGCAATCTGTCTATCCAAAAGAAAGTGACGGTCAGGAAGCTTGGGGAAGGTCTACAGAATATAGCAAAGCTTCTGTGGAGCATTATTCCAAAAAATGGTACGAATACCCTTATCCGGTTGCCGTCAATGTGGCCGCAGAAATCAACGGCATGGAATATCCGGGAGTCAACTTCTGTAGTTGGCGATCCAAAGGTGCAGGACTTTGGGGAGTAACTGACCATGAGTTTGGACACAATTGGTTTCCCATGATAGTGGGCACCAATGAAAGAAGACACGCATGGATGGATGAGGGTTTCAATACTTTCATCAATTATTACAGCTATCTTGAATTCAATAACGGTGAATATACCAATTCGCTCATCCAAACCAGAAGGTACCTTGGTTGGCTTACCAACAAAGACCGTGAACCGATCGCCACGCATGCTGACAGGACCCAATCCAACAATCTTGGAATGGTCGCTTACATGAAACCGGCTTTGGGTCTGATGATGTTGAGAGAATATGTTCTCGGTGCAGAGCGCTTTGACAATGCCTTCAGGTCCTATATCAAAACCTGGGCTTACAAGCATCCACAGCCCACGGATTTTTTCAACCATATGGAAAATGTAGCAGGCGAAAACCTGGATTGGTTCTGGAAAGGATGGTTCTATAGCAATGCCAACATCGATCTAGCCATCAATAGCGTGCAGCCTTACGGAGCCAATTATTTGGTTTCACTCTCTAACCTAGGTGAAATGCCGATGCCTGTACTTTTGGAAATCACCTACGAAGATGGACAAAAGGAAAGAAGGATGCTACCTGTAGAAATCTGGTTCAAAGGCAACCAATGGACGCACCTGCTCAAAGTCGATAAAAAAGTTGTAGGAGTAGAAATCGATCCTGACAAAGTTATCACAGATATCAATGTTGCCAATGACAAATGGCCGAGTGGGGTGTATAAAGATTAAAAAATCAAAAGGCCGGATCAATCGATTCGGCCTTTTTGTTTGTGGAGTTCTTTTGCTTCATTGATGGTTTCCTCCATATCCTCCAACATCGCTTTGGAAAATGCTACAGGATTTTCTAAAGCCAAATTTTCCATTTCTTGATCAATTAGGGCCTGTTCATTTTTGGAAGCGGTTCTATACTGCATTTTAAGCTCCTTTATTTTTCTTCTATGTATTTTGGCTGTTTTGATTCTTAAAGAAGATTTTTCTCAATAAGTTTTTATGGATTGATGGGTTGGCTATCAAAGCCTTTCAAACGGTTGGTTAACAGCACAATATCCATTAATATCCAATTGCACCTAGATAAATGGTCGCTCCAAACAAGTTAAGTCAAATATTTTTTGATGGTACTATTTCATTTCAACCCATTAATCCACTCCCTGATTAATTCCAGTCCTTCCTGATGTACAATAACCCTGCCGATTTCGGGCATGGCGGCACCCACCTGATTGGTGGACATGCGGTAAGTCAGGATGGATTGGTCTGCCTGTCCGGGTACGATATCGTATTTGAATGTCCCGGCACCGAAACCTGCCGCAACGGGGGTTTTGTTAATGCCAAGCTTCAAGGGATCTGTTTCCTCATAAGTCAAAAACAAACCTGAAGTGCTTGCGGGTCCATCCGCTCGGTGGCAGTGTCCACAGTTGATGTCTAGATAAGCTTTTGCGCGGAGTTCTAAGGAATGGGAAGGAATGTTGTAATCCACCATGGCTGGATAAGTTGTTGGATCATTCAGATCCGAGAGGTATCCCATTTCTTGCCATTTTACGAGTTGGTTTTTTTCTCCTTCGGCAAATCTGATTTCATGGTTGAGGTGCTTGGCTTTGACACCGATAGGAACAAGTTGCTCTTTCTCATTGTGGCAGCTTTTGCATTGGTTTTTGTTGGGTACGATGTAGTTGATGACTTGCTCTTTCCCCTGAAGGTCTGTCCAAGCAACCTCGATTTCTGCTCCCACAACTTTATATATAGCATCGCTTTGATCTTCTTTCCAAACGTATGGGTAGGCATCCCAAACCCCGTTTCTTTTGACCATCAGGCGGGTTTCTATGATTCTTTTTTCCGCTTCAGGTTTTCTGAAATCTGCCGGATAATAGAAGTTCTTGATGATGACCGTATTGTCAGGGAAATCCATGCTGCCTTCGTCATCTTCCCGGATGCTGGCAGCAGTACCTTCAGGCATCCAGATAAATCTGGACTTGTGTGCATAATCTGTGAAGAGGGAAGAAGCAGGTTCATACAAAAGCACGCCTTCATCTGGATCTAGCGATTTGAGCTTTCCTTTGAAAAAACCATAATCCGACAGGTTTTTGAATGGAATCTGACTGAAATCCAGAGAAGCAGTCTCGACCAAAGGCGCTTCTGTTTCTGAGATTTCGACCTTACTGTTTGTAGTTTCTTCCTGTTTTTTTTCGCAGGAAAGAACCAAAAGCAGTAGGCCTAAAGCCAGGTTAATCGAAAAGTACTTTTTATACGATTTCATAACTTAAAGATTCGCAATGGCACTGACATCCGTTTTGACCTGCACTTCACAATTGAAAGGCGCATAATCCTTGGATGATTTGATATTGTCCTCACCTTCCCAAAGATCGAAAAGGGTAAAATGTATCTTCTCCATTTCCTTTTCCCTGATACAGATTTTCATTGGGTTTGATTGGATATTGTCTGATATGGTCTTGTCCCAAAATCCATCATAGATGATGTCCTGAGTTCTTGCAAATCCATGGGCATTGTACACTGAAATCAGTTGCCCAAATTCCTTTGTGAAATCAGGGAAATGCCAGGTTCTTTGGTAGTCATTGTCATGTACAAAAATATTGGAGGTAAAGGGAGACCAATTTGGGGCATCCATCGGGAATCCTGTGACATGGTAGTTGGCAATGGCGAGCCCCACTGTTTTGTTTTTGTGGATTCGGTTGTCAAAAATTTCCACTTCCTTGGCAGCCAAGATAACGATGCCCGAACCGGGAGGAATCATCGTTACGGTATTCCCGTTGGGATCCTCACTCAGCGCAGTGGCAAAATTTTTATGGTTGTTGTGGAGGATTTCGTTGTTGTAGATTTTTGTGCCCCGCCCATCGGACTTTGGAAGGCCGGGGAGATTAAATACCAAAATCCCACCTGAATTATCCCTAACTGTATTTCCGTAAACTTCAGCATTGTCGGAGTTTTCGATTTCGATTCCCGCCACATTGCCAAAGGCTAGCGAATTCCGGACAATGATATTTTCGGATTGGCCGACATAAATCCCGGCATCTTTAGAATGCGAGGCGATGCATTCATCGATCAGGACATTTTTACATTGGACAGGATAGATGGCATAAGTTCCGTTTTTGGATTTGTCGCCATTGGTCCAGGTGACATTGACTTTTCGGAAGGTGATCCCGTCACAATGCTGTGATTTGATGCCGTCTCCCGGTGCATCTTCGACACTCAGGTCTTGGATAGTAATATTGTTGCCTACCAATTTGACACCTTCACCGCCGGCTTTGAGGTCCCGGAAAGAAAGGACAGTTTCGGTCAATCCTGCCCCTTTGATGGTGATGTGGTTTTTGTTGTCAAGGATCAGTTGGGTTTTCAGGGCATAAAATCCTGCGGGGATTTCGATAACCATGCTGTCTTCTGCCATGATAAACTGCTCGATGACTTTCTCTGTTTCTTCCTGTGTCGCCTTCCTCAATTTGGAAGAATCAAAAGTCATTTCAGTCGTGCTGCTGTTGCAGGAGAAAAGTATAGGGTACAAAAATACCAAAGCAAAAAAGGGAATATATTGGCGAAGACCTTTCATAGTTGATTTTGGGTTTTTTGGAAAGAAATTTGAAATTGGATAAATAGAAAATACGCTTTACCAATTCTGATAATTAACAAAATTACAATTTATTGTGAGGGAAGGCTATTGATAAAAATCAAAAAATCAGATGCTTGCGCGGATTCTGCTCAGCGTTTCCAGGCTCATATCGAGGTAAGAAGCAACCTGACCGACGGAAGCTTTTTGGATGATATAAGGTTTGGTTTCTATCAACTCAAGATACCTCTCCTTGGCTGTTTTGAACTTTGAAAAAATGAGGTGCTCCTCCAAAGACACATAGTATTGCTCCAGAATCAGCCGGTACAAATGCTCCAAATGACTGTCTTTTCCAAACAAATCCATCAAATCTTGGTGGCTGATTTGGTACAGGTGGCAATGTTCGAGGGCTTCAATGGTTTCATAGGAAGGCTTTTGGGAAATAAAGCTGGCCATAGAGGCGATGAATTCACCCGTCATGCTGAAGCTGATGGTGATGTCCTTTTTATCCTTGAAATAAAAACTCCTGACAAATCCTTTGTTGATGAATGAAAGCTGATTGCAAACTTCCCTTTCTCTGATCAAAGTTTCTCCTTTGGGAATGTTTGTTTCTTGAAGTTTCCCGACAAACCGCTCCACGGATTCTTGAGGGATGTTTGAAAATTTTTGAAGGATATTGAGGATGGCTTCCATCTTTGGAATATTTGGTATACCGAAAGAAATGTCAAATCAGATATTCAATGGATATGTGGTTTATCTGAAAACGTCAACCTAAAGTAAGATAGAAAACTTCATTTTGGGCTTTTTACCCGGTTTGGGTTGTCTTCCAGGAATGATTTCCATCCTGCCGTCCGGCCTCTTGTCTGCAGCCTTCCATCATGAAAATGATGGCAGAGGGCAACTGCAAGCGCATCAGTCGCATCAAGAAGCTTTGGGATTTCATCTATTTTGAGTAGCGTTTTGAGCATTTCTGCCACTTGGATTTTGGAAGCATTTCCATTTCCGGTGACAGATTGCTTGACTTTTTTGGGAGAATACTCCGTAATCGGAATGTCCCTTGCCAAAGCTGCTGCCATGGCGACTCCCTGTGCACGTCCCAGTTTGAGCATGGATTGGACGTTTTCACCATAGAATGGCGCTTCCAAAGCAACCGTGTCTGGATGAAATTCTTCAATAATGCCTGTGACTCTTTCAAAGATCTTTTTCAGCTTCAATTCATGTCCGACATATTTTTTGAGATGGATGACACCAAATTGGAGCACGCTGTATTTTTTGCCCTCCACGAGCAACAAACCGTAACCCATCACATTGGTACCGGGATCAATCCCCAAAATTATTTTTTCCTTTGCCTCTTTTTTGTCTTCTTTACTCATTACCGCAAATTAAACCAATTCATGCTAACATTTTACCTTTTGTTTGGGATAGTTTATGGGCTTTTATTGCTTTTATTGCATAAAATTTGGAAGCAAAAGCGCCGGATATTCCCTAAATTTAGAGAACCTGAGTTGGTTACCATTTTGATTCCTTACAGGAATGAAGAACAAAAAATTCCAACACTTTTTGGCCAATTGTCAGGTCTTTCCCAAAGGCCACTACAGCTTGTTTTTATCAATGACCATAGTGAAGATGCTGGGAAAAAGAAGCTTGATGAATTGATTGAATCACTATCAGATGAGCAATTGGACGTCTTTTCGCTGGAAGGCGAAGGTGAAGGAAAGAAAGCCGCACTGAAAACCGGCATCAATAAAGCCTTTGGAGGTATTGTCCTGACTACCGATGCAGATTGTTTTCTTCCTAAGAATTGGGTGGAGGAAATGATCCGGCCTTTTTCCGATGAAAGCATAAAAATGGTTGCAGGTTCTGTTTTACCTAAAGGAGATATCGGTTTTTTTGAACAATTCCAACAGATCGAATGGGCAAGTATTTTATTGGTGACACAGGCCGGGTTTCATTTAGGTTCTCCCATCATGTGCAGTGCTGCCAATATGGCTTATAGAAAATCGGCCTTTTTGGAAGTAGAGGGATATCAGGGGAATGAGGATTTTTTATCTGGTGATGATGAGTTTTTATTGAAAAAGATGGTCAATAAATTCGGACCTGAATCTGTTGTCTACCTCCAAGAAAGCCTTGTGTACACGCAGCCACAAGGTTCTTGGAAGGCACTTTTTTCACAAAGAATCAGATGGGCATCAAAATGGAAATCCCACAAATCATTGTCCCATGCCTTGGCTTCAGTCTTGCCGGTTGCTGTTCAGGTTGCCTTCCTCTTGAGTTTTTCCCTCCTTTTTATGGGAATCCCCGGGATGTTGGTATTTGCAGCAGTCTGGATTTTGAAGATTTACTTTGAAACAAAAGTCTTAGGAAATGTTTTGAGGAGTTTTGGGATCAGACCACACTGGATCTGGTTTTTGTTCACGGGAATAGGCCATCCTGTTTACGTTCTTGTTAGTGCTTTCGGGGCTTTATTTGTAAAATTTGAGTGGAAAGGAAGATATTCTTCTGGGAAGGGTTAATTTTGGGTCTGAATACAAAATAAAATGACTGACAATGAGTTTGATTTACTGGATGAATTGTATTTTGTTCAGCCCTTTAGTTACCTGAAAGAAACCTTGGGATGGGAAGACCATAGGCTTTTGGATACCTTGAAGTCTCTCCATTCGAAAGGATATATCAAATGTCTTTTTGCACCTGACGATGAGGTTTTCGGTACGGTGGATTTTGAAGCAAAGGGAAAGGATTTATTTTACCTCGCCACCAAAAAAGGCCTTATGGAACATAATGCCCTCTAAAAAAAACTAACGTGACCGTACAACTAGTCAAATATCAAAAGAAGGAACTTGAGCTCAAAGCACTCTTGGAAATCACCCAGGCAATCAATGAAAATAAGTCTGCGGCGGTGCTTTTTGATATATTCAAATTTACCTGCTTGGTACATTTGAATATCAAGTCGATTCTTTTGTACTTGTCAAACCATGACCACTTCGAAAAAAAGATCAGCCATGGAATCAAAAGCAAAGTCCCTGATGCGATTCTTTCTGAAAGAATAAATTTTGACAAAGCGAGCGGGGAATTGAATATTGAGGTGGGTGAAGGTTTTTCGTTTGCTGAACTTGAAAATTACCTTCCTGTTTTCCACAAGGAGAAAATGCTTGCCATTCTTTTTCTCAAAAAGAAAGATGAAAAAGAGGACTTAGACCTTGATTTTACCCAAGCCCTGACCAATATCATGGTGGTGGCATTGGAAAACAAGCGCTTTGCCAAGCGGCAACTTGAGCAGGAAAGGCTCAACAAAGAAATGGAAATCGCCTCCAATGTGCAGCGGATGCTTTTTCCTGCAGTCCTTCCGCAGACTGATAAGCTCAAAGCCAAAGTGACTTACATTCCCCATTCTACGGTAGGCGGGGATTATTATGACCTGATCCAAAAATCTGAGGAAGAGGTCTTTTTCTGTATTGCCGATGTATCAGGCAAGGGCATGCCGGCGGCTTTGCTCATGTCCAATTTCCAGGCAGCATTGAGGACTTTACTGAGGAGTTCTTCAGATTTGAAAATGATTGTAGAGCAGTTGAATTATACCATCTTTGACAATACCAAAGGGGAGCGCTTTATTACTTTTTTTCTAGGTTATTACAATTACAAAAAAAGGGAACTGACCTACGTCAATGCCGGGCACAATCCTCCGGTGTTGTGTTGGGAGGGAGAAAAAAGGACGGAGACATTGGGTGCAGGGACAACTGTACTTGGTGCTTTTGAGGAATTGCCATTCCTGGAAGTGGGTAAAAGAATCCATCTTAAAGGCTTCACACTCCATCTTTATACGGATGGCTTGACCGAAAGCTTTGACAAGAATGAAAAGGAATATGGAGATGACCGCTTCAATCAATTTGTCAAAAGCCACCTTTGCCTTGATCCAAGTGTGTTTCATCAGCTGTTTTTTGAGGAATTGAGAATTTTTTCCACCGGTGGTGAGCAAAGGGACGACATAACCCTGCTCAGCTTAAGATTGCAATAGCATGGTTTGGATGCATCACGTTCCCTCCTTGATTCCGAAAGTTTTCGATAAATTTATCTGGAACAAAAACCGGGATGAAAAGAATCTGTATCTGACATTTGATGACGGGCCGGTACCGGGGATTACGGATTTCGTATTGAATGAACTTTCAAAAAGAGATATGAAAGCCACGTTTTTTATGGTCGGGGCAAATGTCGAAAAGCATCCTAACCTTGCCAAAGAAGTACTCCAAGCAGGAAATGGAATCGGTAACCACACTTTTAACCATTTGGACGGATACCGAAATCCTGATGCCCTATATTTGGAAAATATTGAAAAGTGCCAAAAGATCCTTCAGGATACACTTGAGGTAAGTCCGGTAAATTTCCGTCCACCTTATGGAAAGATAAGTAAAAGCCAATCAAAGCTTGTTCTTTCAAATCATCAGATCGTCATGTGGGATGTTTTGTCTGGAGATTATGACCCGGAACAAAGTATTGAGAAATGTCTATATAAAACCATGAAGTACAGCAGAAACGGATCCATCGTACTTTTTCACGACCAACAAAAAACAGAATGGGTTGTTAAGAAGGTATTGCCCGATTATCTGGATTTTATAAAAGACAAGGGCTTCCAAACAGGCTTGTTATGATTTATGGATTGGCGATAGTAGTGGTTTTTTTATTGCTGTTGCAGGATTTTTTGCTTGTGGCTTTGCTTCAGGTGAATTTTAATAAATATGAAGAAGACCAAAATCCGGATTTTCCAAAAGTAAGTGTTTTGATTCCCTGTAGGAATGAAGCTCAAAGCTTACCGCACTGTCTTGATTCCATAGAGAAACTTGATTATCCAAAAGACAGGATCCAGTTTGTCTTTGGAAATGACAGAAGCACAGACGAGACAGCCGAAATCCTCGGTGCTTGGGTGGCCGGCCATTCCAATTCCATATTGGTGGAGGTGGTTGAAGGGGATGGTAAAAGAAGGAACGGCAAGGCAAACGCCCTCTTCCAAATGGCTAAATCCGCAGCGGGAGACATGTACCTTTTCACGGACGCAGATTGTAAAGTGCCGTCTAAATGGGCCAAATCCATGGTTTTGGCTCAAAAAAACGCGGATGCCGGTATAGTAACCGGTATTACTCATATTGGGGCCGAATCTTTATTCGGAAATATGCAAGCCTTCGATTGGTGGCTTTCCTTAGGAATGGTCAAGGTGATGAATGACCTTGGCATATCTGTGACCTCTATGGGAAATAACATGCTGATTTCAAAAAAGGCGCATGACTCTGTGGGAGGATTTGAAGGCATTCCATTTTCCCTCACAGAAGACTTTGAAATCGGTAAATCCATCGAAAAGGAAGGATACAAAGCGGTACATCACGTCTCGGTGGATAACCTTGTGGAGACTTTGCCACAACAGAATCTGAAAGGGTTATTGGACCAAAGAAAGAGGTGGATGCATGGCGCAATGGATTTACCGATGTATTGGAGGGCTGTTTTGGCGATGCAGGTCTTATTTTTTCCTGCTATTATTTATTTGTGTTTTTTACATCCTTTTGAAGGAGTCGTGGTTTGGCTGATTAAAGTGGTAATCCAATCCTTATTTATTTACTTATTTTCACTCAAAACAGGTCAAAAATTAAAAATTGCCTCTTTGTTCCTTTTTGAAATATATTATTTGTTTACCTCATGGTCCACAATAGTTTATTATTTTTGGCCGTCAAAAACAGACTGGAAAGGTAGAAAATACGGATGAAGTTTACAGATACACATGCACATATCTATTCTGACAAATATAATGCGGATAGGGATGAAGTGATAAGGAGAACTGTGGAGAATGGCGTTCACAAAATCTACATGCCAAATGTCGATGTGGATTCCATCGATGCGATGTTGGAAGCTGAGTTGAAGAATCCAGGTGTCTGTATTCCCATGATGGGCTTGCATCCCTGTGATGTCAACAAGGATTTTGAAAAGCAGCTCTATATTATGGAGGAATGGATCGGAAAGCGGGAGTTTGCAGGAATAGGAGAGACGGGACTTGACCTGTATTGGGACAAGACTTTCTTTGAGCAGCAAAAGGAAGCGCTAAAAATCCAGATCCAATGGGCAAAGAAAATGAAATGGCCGATTATATTGCATTGCAGGGAATCCATGGACGAGACCATCGCCATAATCAGGGAAGAAAAAACGGATGACCTGAAAGGGATCTTCCATTGTTTTACAGGGTCAGTCGATCAAGCCAAGGAAATCATTGAGTTGGGTTTTTTGCTTGGTATAGGGGGGGTGTCAACCTACAAGAATGGAGGATTAGACAAAGTGTTGCCGGAAATCGGTTTGGAACACCTGGTTTTGGAAACTGACGGACCATACCTTGCACCGGTGCCACATCGAGGCAAAAGGAATTCCCCGGAATACATTCCCTTGATTGCGCAGCGTGTGGGAGACTTGACGATGAGTGCCTTGGATCGGGTTTCTGAGGTTACAGAAGAAAATTCAAGAAAAATATTTCATCATTTTTAGTTATGAATTATAAAATAATCAGGATCAATTCAGCCGCCAAAAATGCAGTACATTCTTCTGTGCTCATTATTTATACAGGAGGAACCCTGGGCATGGCCTATGATGAATCAGGAGCTTTGGTACCCTTCAACTTTGGGCAGATCATGGAAAAGGTCCCGACCCTCACCAATATGAACATTGCGATTACCGTCATTTCCTTTCCTGAACCGATTGATTCCTCCAATATCAACATGCAGCATTGGTTTGACATGGCTTATATCATTTATGAAAATTATGATAGCTATGATGGTTTTGTGATTTTGCATGGAACTGATACCATGGCCTATTCTGCCTCGATGATGAGTTATATGCTCAATGGACTGAGCAAGCCAGTGGTATTTACCGGAGCGCAGTTGCCTATATCTGCGATGCGGTCTGATGCCCGGGAAAACCTGATGACTGCCTTGGAAATCGCTTCCGCAAAATCAAACGGAAAGCCGGTGGTACCTGAAGTCTGTATTTTTTTCAACCATATGCTATTGAGAGGCAATCGATCCAAGAAGGTTCAAAGCGTACATTTTGATGCCTATGAATCCGAAAACTATCCTGCCTTGGCAGAAGCAGGGATTATCATTGATTATAACCTGGCAGCGATCAGGCCTTACGAGGAAACCAAAAAACTGAAGTTTTTTAACAAGCTGGACAACAACGTGATCATCATCAAGCTTTTTCCCGGCATCACAGCGGCAGTTTTGGATTCCTGTTTCAGCATCAAGGGACTGAGGGGAGTGGTATTAGAAACTTACGGTTCCGGCAATAGCCCAAGTGAAAAGTGGTTTATTGAATCCTTGGAAAAAGCAGTCAAAAAAGGAATCATCATCCTCAATGTGTCGCAATGCAACGGCGGAAGGGTTATTCAGGGAAGATACCATACCAGCAAGGATTTGAAAAGAATCGGAGTACTGAGTGGCAGCGATATTACCACCGAGGCGGCGGTTACAAAGATGATGTTCCTTTTGGGAAATGAAACGGATGATGCCGAAGTCAGGAGAAAACTTGTATTACCGATAGCCGGAGAAATGTCCCCACCGAATTAAGGGAAAAAGCTTTAGACTACCATTTCATTAAAACTCCGGCTATTTATTTCCTGAGTTTTATTCAATAAGCCCAATTCATCCAACATCGGTCAGCGGTTACTGGTCATCTTTACTTATTCCTGCTCTTAAACTTCAAGCGCCCCCAACTTCCGTCTTCTGTCTCCTTTTCCCCACCTACCCCCAACATCCGTCATCGGTCATCTGACTTTTTTACAGATTCCCTGATTTAAATTCCAGTGCCCCCAACTTCCGTCTTCCAACTTCCGTCTGTTAAAAAATGAAGACTTGGTTCTTGTCAAGATTGAAGCTTATTTTTCTAGATATGCTTGGATAGCCTCCGATTAATTTATTTCTTTGCACTCCGATTCAGAAATGAATCAAAATAGAGAGGTGTCCGAGTGGTTGAAGGAGCACGCCTGGAAAGTGTGTATACCTCTAAAGGGTATCGAGGGTTCGAATCCCTTCCTCTCTGCAAAAAAAAAGATAAGTCCTAGGCTTATCTTTTTTTTGTCCTTTTTTTGAATGATATCATTGTTTTTTTTTATCTCGTATTAAGTGAAATACCCGTTTTAAATCAAAATTACGAAGGATTTAATCGAAAATAATCCTCAAATCACCTTTTCATTCCTTTTATTTCCCATCTAAGTCCATTTATGTAAATTTCCCAAACCATTCATTATACTTGATTTAGCTTTCGGGAATTTCGAACAGATGAATGAAAAATTCATTCCAAAAAAATTTATGAAAGTTTCCTTTGCAATTTGAAATGAAAAAATGATAACTTTAAAATCTCATAATTAATTTAGAAACCGTTTAACCTTTATTTAATTCTCTTTAAAATCTACTCTATGAAAAAGTTAATCGCTTTGTTCATGCTTTCCGGAATATTGATGTTTCCGGTAACTACGAAAGCTCAAGATGCAGAATCACAAGATTCTGCCGCAGTTGAAACAACTGAAGTTGTGGAAGCAGCACCCACCGAACCAGCAATCGTCGATGACGAGGTTATCGCTGAAGAGCAGGGTTTCCACCAAGTTATCAAGGAAAAGTTCATTGAAGGTGATCCTACCTTCATGTCTCCGGTATTGATCTGTTTGATCCTAGGTCTTGCTGTAGCACTTGAAAGGATAGTTACTTTGAACCTTTCTACTACAAACACAAAGAAATTATTATCAAAAGTAGAAGCGGCTTTGGAACAAGGCGGTATCGAAGCAGCCAAAGATGTTACTAAAAACACTAAAGGCCCTGTTGCATCGATCTTCACTCAAGGTCTGATGAGATATACAGAAGGTATTGAAATGGTCGAAAAATCAATCATTGCCTACGGTTCCGTTGAAATGGGAAGATTGGAAAAAGGATTGGTTTGGATATCCCTTTTCATTTCGCTTGCTCCGATGTTGGGTTTCATGGGTACGGTTATCGGTATGATTGGTGCGTTTGATGCGATCGAAGCTGCCGGTGATATTTCCCCTTCTCTTGTTGCCGGTGGTATCAAAATCGCCCTTTTGACCACGGTAGCAGGTTTGATCGTTGCGATTATTCTTCAATTATTTTACAACTACTTGGTTTCCAAAATCGATTCTTTGGTGAATGATATGGAGGATGCTTCCATCTCTTTGGTTGATGTCTTAGTGAAGCATAAATTATCAAAGTAATATTGATTGAGCACTAGTTCAATTGATTCTTCACATTAACTAAAGAAAAACTAAATATGGATTCTATAGATATTTTCCTATACGTAGCTGATATTTTAGTAATTGTCGGAATAATATTGGCAGTTGTAATGCCTTTAATTAAATCATTTGACGATCCTAAAAGCTTGCTAAAATCAGCATTAGCAATAGTGGCATTAGCAGTATTATTCTTCATTGCTTATTCCATTTCTGACGGGGAAGTCCTACCAAAGTTTGCCAAAGAGCCTTTCAACTTGACTGAAGGCATGTCCAAATTTGTAGGAGGTTCTCTTATAATGACTTACGTTTTGACACTTCTTGCATTGGCAGGTATAGTAATTACTGAAATCACTAAAGCAATAAAATAATGGCAAAAGGTAAAAGCAGAACATCTCAAGAGGTAAATGCAGGTTCCATGGCGGACATTGCTTTTCTGTTGCTTATCTTCTTCCTGGTTACTACTACTATTGCCTCTGATAAAGGTATTCAAAACCTTCTTCCTCCTAAGCAGGATCCAAATGTTCCACCACCTGATATCAAATTGAACGAAAGAAACATCTTCAATATCTTGGTGAATGCGAATGACCAGCTTCTTGTGGAAGGAGAGTACATAGAAAATACCGAATTACTTTCAGAAGACATCAAAGATTTTCTTTTGAACTTTGGCGCTCCTGATGAGGATGCGGTTGCCTTATTCAACGGGCTTCCTCAATCATTGAAAGCGAGAGCCAATAGGGACCCTAAATCTTCTGATCATCCAATGAGCGGTGGTGCAGTAGTTTCTATTAAGACCAACAGGGGGACTAGTTACGAGAAATACCTAGAGGTACTTGACCAGGTTAAAAGAGCTTATTTTGAAATTTATGCCGAAAGAGTAGGTTTGACATCTGATCAATACAGAGCATTGACAGGGAAAAATCCTGCTGAAAAAGCATTAATTGACAAGGGCAAAGAAGGTATTCCTTTGGCGATCTCAATTGCAGAACCGGATAAAATAGGAGGAAATTGATATGGCAAAGTTTAAGAAAAAAACCAAAACATCGGAAAACATACCGACTTCGGCACTACCCGATATCATTTTCATGCTTTTGTTCTTCTTCATGGTTACTACTGTGTTGAGGGAGCAGGACATTCTTGTAGAGCAAAAACTTCCTCAGGCAACACAGCTTCAGAAGTTAGAGAAAAAGACTTTGATCTCCTACTTGTTTGTTGGGAAACCAAAGAATGCCAATCTCTATGGAACTGAACCTAGGGTTCAAGCTAATGATGTTTTGATTAATACAAAGGACATCATCCTTTGGGTAAATCAGGAAAAAGATAAATTGTCTGAAGCTGAAAGGGATCAAATCACAATATCCATGAAGGCCGATAGAGACGTAAAAATGGGTCCAATCTCAGACATTCAATTTGAGTTAAGAGAAGCGGATGCACGTAAACTATTGTACGCATCTACCGGAAAGGTTCAGAATTAATACAATTCAGATTTCAAACTATAAAGCTATCCCATAGGGATAGCTTTTTTACTTTTGTTTAAATGAATGTTTTGAAAATAAGTGAAAAGAAGAAAGTTCAGAATGCTTGGGCAATGTATGACTGGGCCAATTCTGTCTATAGTTTGGTGATAACTTCTACCATCTTTCCAGTTTACTTTAATGGTGTCACCAAATCAGAGGAATATGGGGATGTTGTTTCTTTTTTTGGTTTTAAGATTGTGAATACGGTTTTGTATTCCTATTCAATTTCATTTTCCTTTTTGGTAATAGCAGTGATTTCTCCTTTGCTATCAGGAATGGCGGATTACGGGGGCAAGAAGTTATTGTTTATGAAAATTTTTGCCTATTTGGGTTCTATGGCTTGTTTGGGTTTATTCTTCTTTGACGGGGACAATTTGGAATATGGAATAATATGCGCAGTTCTGGCGAGTATTGGTTTTGCGGGAAGTATTGTCTTCTATAATGCTTTTTTGCCTGAAATTGCGGAAGAAGAAGAGTTTGACTTCTTGAGTGCAAGAGGGTTTGCCCTTGGCTATATTGGAAGTGTAATCTTGTTAGTTCTCAATTTATTCATGATTCAATCACCCGAAACATTTGGATTGACCGATGGGGGTCAAGCTGCAAGATGGTCTTTTTTGATCACTGGATTTTGGTGGGCAGGTTTTGCACAAATACCATTCAGATATTTGCCGGATAATCCGTACAACAAAAAAGTGAAAAAAGCACTTTTACTTCAAGGCTATAAAGAAATCAACAAAATTTTTCAAATTGTAAAAAGAACAACTGTGATGCACAGGTTCTTGGCAGCATTCTTTTTTTATAGTATGGGTGTACAAACAGTCATGTACCTGGCAGCGACTTTTGGAGACAAAGAACTTGGTATGCCAGGAGACAAATTGATTATTACAATCTTGATCATTCAGATTGTTGCAATTGGGGGCAGTTACTTATTTGCCTATTTGTCCAAAGCTTTGGGAAACAAAATCTCATTGGTGATTATGGTGTTTATATGGGTTTTGATATGTGGTGCCGCCTATTATGTCATCAATGAATATCAATTTTATGCCCTGGCATTTGTGGTAGGAATGGTTATGGGTGGGATACAATCCCTTTCGCGCTCTACCTATTCCAAGTTAATTCCAAAAGACACAACCCAACATGCTTCATTCTTTAGTTTTTATGATGTGACAGAAAAAATCGCTATTGTTTTGGGTACTTTTTCATATGGTATCATCGAGCAGATTACCGGAAATATGAGAAACAGCTCTTTGGCTTTGGGTTTGTTTTTCTTTGTCGGGCTTGGTTTTTTGCTTCTTTTAAGGATTCCCAAACAGGATTTTCAAAACATTGTCGAAATAAAAAATGCTTGAGATCATTAAAGGAAATAGGGTGTCAGAATTGGACAAGGCTTTTATCCAATCAAAGGGGATATCATCCTGGGATTTGATGGAAAGGGCTACAAACTCTTTTTTGGAGTGGTTTATGTTGCGATTTCAAGATTCAGGGAAATCTGTTTTTATTTTTTGCGGACCAGGCAACAATGGTGGAGATGGGTTGGCCATAGCCCGAATGTTGGAAATGGAGGGCTTTAAGGTGACTGTCCTGACTTTTGAAGATCCCAATTATTGTAGCCACGATTATCAAATCAATTTTAAAAAGCTACCAATCGGTGTTAGGATTATAAGCCATGAAGGTTTTGATTACAATCAGCTAAAGGATCAAATTTGTGTAGATGCAATCTTTGGTGTAGGTGTGAACAGGCCACTTTCAGGTAAATATTTGGACTGTATAAATTCACTGAATCAGACGAAAGCTCTAAAAATCGCTATTGACATGCCTTCTGGAATTCCATCAGATGGAATTTTGGAAGGAACAGGATTTAATGCGGATTTTACCTGTTCTTTTCAATTCCCAAAAATGGGACTCTTGATTCCGGAACATGGAGATTATACAGGTAATGTTGAGATATTAGAAATTGGTATTCCTTCTCTTTTTTTGAAATCCTTTAGCCAAAATAGATTTTTCTTACAGCGACAGGACATCCCACTTTTTCATAAGCACTTTAATAATTTCAGTCACAAAGGAGATTTTGGAAGGATTCTCCTGATTGGGGGCAGCAAGGGTAATATGGGAGCCATATTGCTCAGTGCAAAAGCTGCTTTGCGGACCGGGAGTGGACTTGTCCATGTGCAGGCTCCTTTTGAAGAAAGATTTGTTTTGCAAATCGGAGCTCCTGAAGTAATGGTTTCGGCTGACTTAGACTTAAATAGCTTGATTCAATTCGATGCTGTTGGAATCGGTCCGGGTTGGGGAGGTGAAATTGATTCCTATTATTTGGAAAAGATTCTAAAATCAGCGAAAAAACCTGTGGTTATTGATGCGGATGGTTTAAATCTCCTTTCGAAAAATAAGCATTTGCTAGAGCTTTTGCCTTTAAACAGTATCCTTACTCCCCATCTCAAGGAATTCGAGAGGTTGGTAGGTCCAAGTATCGACCATTATGATAGACTTGATAAAGCACGGGAATTTTCTTCAAAATTTGGAGTCTATCTAATATTGAAAGGAGCTTATACAGCTATCTCTTGTCCGGAGGGTATTCAATATTTCAATTCCTCAGGAACCAAATATATGGCCACGGCAGGCGCAGGCGATGTCCTCACAGGAATGATTGCTTCTTTCCTTGGTCAAGGGTACAACCCCCTTCATGCCGCCTTATGCGGTGTCTATCATCACGGACTTGCAGGGGAATTGGCTTCCAAAAATAAGAGAAGGGGAATGATTGCCTCGGATATAATTGAAGCCATTCCTGAGACGTATTTAAATCTTGGGATTGATTGAGTTTTTTCCCCGAAATGAGAACTTTAACAAAATCGCATTGGTTGCATTAAGAATCTTTTCAATCTCATGAATAAAGAAAAATTTATACTTTGGACCATTGCTGCTATCAATTTTACCCACATAGTGGATTTCATGATTTTGATGCCTCTTGGACCGCAATTGATGCGGATTTTTGAAATTAGCCCAAGAGAATTTGGATTGCTTGTTTCTTCATACACCTTTAGTGCCGGCTTAAGTAGCTTTCTAGGTGCTTTTATTTTGGATAAGTATGACAGAAGAACAATCCTTTTGTGGGTATTTACTGGATTTTTATTTGGAACAATAGCCTGTGCTCTTTCTCCAAATTACCCGATCCTACTGATTTCCCGTATTATTTCAGGTGTTTTTGGAGGACTTACTTCGGCTCTGATCATGGCTATAATCGGGGATGTAATTCCTGATTCCCGTCGGGGCAAAGCCATGGGTCTGGTTATGGCGGCTTTTTCTGTTGCTTCGGTAGTGGGGGTTCCTTTTGGTTTGTTTATTGCGAGTATTTCCAACTGGCACGCGCCTTTTATTTTTCTGACAGTACTTTCCCTGATCATATTTGTATTGATTTTCAAATTCATTCCTTCTATTACAGCCCATCTTGATAGTCATCAGATCAAGCCAACGCCGATGCAGGTTATCCGACGGGTGACAGGAAACAGCAATCAGATGAGGGCAATTTCTCTCACGATTATGATGATGTTTGGTCAGTTTATGATTATTCCGTTTTTGAGTCCGTACATGGTTGCCAATGTTGGTTTTTCCGAAATCCAGCTCACTTATATCTATATGGCCGGCGGATTATTCACCATATTTACTTCACCGTGGGTGGGCAAGTTGACCGATAACCATGGAAAGATTAAAGTTTTTACAGTTTTTATGACTTTGAATATCATTCCTATTGGATTGATTACCCATTTGGGCCAAACGCCCGTTCCTTTTGTGTTGATGATATCTACGCTGTTTTTTGTGACTTCCAATGGCAGAATGGTTCCCGCGGCTGCCTTGATTACTGGTACCGCAAAATCTGAAAATAGAGGGAGTTTTCTAAGTTTCAATTCTGCTGTACAGCAATTGGCCGCAGGTATTGCCTCTTTTATCGCCGGATTGATTTTAGTAGAAGGTGAAGGGGGAATATTGCTCAATTTTAATTTTGTGGGATATTTGGCTATATTCTTTAGTTTGATATGTATTCCTTTGGCTAGGAGAATAAAAGTAGTCGATATAGGCGAAGCGTCAGTAATGCTTGAAGTTGAAAAAACCATATAAAAAAAAGCCGCTGATATAGCGGCTTTTTATGCTTAAAATTCAGCGTGTCCCGGAGTCCTTGGAAATGCGATCACATCCCTGATATTTCCCATACCTGTGACGAAAAGCACCAAGCGTTCAAAGCCAAGTCCGAAGCCGGCATGTGGGGTTGATCCGAATCTTCTTGTATCAAGATACCACCACATCTCTTCGGTGGGTATATTCATTTCTTCCATTCTTTTAGTCAGAAATTCGAGCCTTTCTTCCCTCTGAGAACCTCCGACAATCTCTCCAATGCCTGGAAACAAAATATCCATAGCAGCAACTGTTTTGCCGTCATCATTCTGCCTCATGTAAAATGCCTTGATGTCTTTCGGATAGTCAGTTAGAATAACAGGTTTGTTGAAATGTTTTTCAACAAGATATCTTTCATGTTCTGATTGTAAATCAACGCCCCAAGATTCGACCAGATACTGGAATTTCTTCTTCTTGTTATGGTTCGAATTTCTGAGGATGTCAATTGCTTCAGTGTAGGTGATTCTTTGAAATTCATTTTCTACTACAAACTTGAGCCTATCAATAAGCCCCATATCGCTTCTTTGATCCGCTTTTTTGGTGTTTTCTTCCTCGGCTGCTCTTTTGTCTAAAAATTCTAAGTCATCTTTGCAGTTTTCCAAAGCATAGGATATCACATATTTCAAGAAATTTTCGGCAAGATCTTGATTGTCCTGTGCATCATAGAATGCCATCTCAGGTTCGATCATCCAAAATTCAGCAAGGTGCCTTGCTGTGTTTGAGTTTTCTGCCCTAAAAGTCGGTCCAAAAGTATAAATCTCGGCCAATCCCATAGCGGCAAGTTCACCTTCAAGTTGACCAGATACCGTCAAATTCGTTTCCTTTTCAAAGAAGTCTTTCTTAAAATTGATTTTACCTTCATCAGTCAAAGGAGGATTCTTCATATCTAGAATGGTGACTTTAAATGTCTCCCCTGCACCTTCCGCATCTGATGAAGTGATTATCGGAGTATGGATATAAAAGAAACCTTTGTCATTGAAATACTTATGGACTGCAAAGGCCAAGGCGTGCCTAATTCTGAAAACAGCCCCAAAAGTATTGGTTCGGATTCTCAGGTGAGCAATTTCACGCAGAAATTCCAGGGAATGCTTTTTTGGTTGAAGTGGATATGTTTCCGCATCTGCTTCTCCTAAGATATCAATGTTAGAGGCTACAATTTCAGCCTGTTGCCCTGCCCCTTGGGAGGCAACTATTTTCCCGAAAATCTTAATACAAGCCCCTGTGGTGACTTTCTTTAGTATATCTTCATTGATAAATGCAGGGTCCGCTACGACTTGGTAGTTGTTTATGGTGGAGCCATCGTTGATCGCGATGAATGTTACATTTTTATTGCTTCTTTTGGTTCGCACCCAACCCATAAGTGTTGCATCCTGACCGATAAAGTTATTTTCGAGAAGTTTCTTTATTTTAATTCTTTTATTGAAAGCCATAGATATGGGGTGTTGGTTTTGTTAAATTAAGATCAACCAATAACGGTTTATGAAAGGGAATGCAAAAAAACGATTAAATAAGCTTTTTATCAATAATTTGTTCTTATTTCCTAAATTTGAAATATTGAAAGTATAAGAAACACCGTTTTTGGTTAGCCTTCATTCTAAATTCTTTTGAAATATATTTGAGTATGCAAAAACTACATTTAAGTCAGGTACTTTCCCAAAAACTTTCTCCACAGCAGATTCAATTTATCAAACTGCTGCAGGTTCCGACTGCTGAATTGGAATCCCGTGTGGAGGAAGAACTCGAAATAAACCCGGCTTTGGAGGAGGGAAAAGAGGAGGAAAGCAGTGAATCAGAGGATAATGATTATGAAGATTCCTTTGAAGATGAAGCAGGGTTTGAGGACAAAGATGTAAATATCGATGATTACCTAAGCGATGATTATAGCGGCTATAAAATGCAGGGAGATGGCAATTATTCTCCCGACGAAGATGACAGGGAGATACCCATATCAGGTGGTGCTTCCTTGCATGAGCAGCTGATTACCCAATTGGGATTTTTAAAATTAAATGAAAGACAAAAGCTGATCGGAAGGCAGCTGATCGGGAGTATCGAGAATGACGGTTATATAAGGAGAGACTTGGAGTCGATTATCAATGACCTGGCTTTTAGTCAGAATATTGAGACAGACCTAGATGAGGTTGAAGAAATTTTGAGAAAAATACAAAGCTTTGACCCTGCCGGTATTGCCGCAAGAAATCTTCAGGAATGTCTCTTGATTCAGCTTGAAAGAAAAGAGCATCCTGACGATCCAAATGTTCAAAACTCAATAAAAATCATAAGCGAGTGTTTTGATGAATTCACCAAAAAGCATTATACAAAAATCCAGAAAAAGCTTGATTTGAATGATGAGGACATAAAAGACGCCGTAAACATGATTACAAGGCTCAACCCCAAGCCAGGAGGTACTTCTGATGGTCTGATCAAAACCCAATATATCATTCCGGATTTTATTTTGACCAATGTCAACGGCAAATTTGAAATATCCCTGAATTCTAAAAATGCGCCCGAACTCAGGGTAAGCAGATCCTATTCGGAAATGTTTGACGCTTATGACAAGAGTGATAAAAAAGATAAGAAACTCAAAGATACCGTCACATTTGTCAAACAAAAATTAGACGCTGCCCGATGGTTTATAGATGCTATTAAGCAGAGACAGCAGACATTGTTGAAAACAATGCAGGCAATTCTTGATTATCAAGAAGAGTTTTTTGTGGATGGAGAGGAGACAAAATTGAAGCCTATGATTTTAAAGGATATTGCTGATAAAATTGAAATGGATATTTCAACGGTTTCGCGCGTAGCAAATAGCAAATCTATTCAAACTGAAGTTGGGATTTTTCCATTAAAATATTTTTTCTCGGAAGGAATTGCTACTGATTCAGGTGAGGATGTAAGCAACAAAGAAGTTAAGAGTGTGCTTCAGACAATGGTGGATGGTGAAAGTAAAAAGAGACCCCTTTCTGATGACAAGTTGGTCAAAATCCTAAATGAAAAAGGGTATAACATTGCAAGAAGAACTGTAGCTAAGTATAGGGAACAGCTGCAAATTCCCGTAGCAAGACTTAGAAAGGAACTGTAAGTGGCACAAAAATTAGCTTTGTTGATTTCATACCTTTTTCAGCCATTATTTATCCCGACGCTGATTTTTCTTTTTCTGGTATTTGCTGTGCCTGAGGTTTCAGCCTCGCAGTTTTATAATCAATGGTTTATCGTGTTGATGGTCTTTATGACCACATTTATTATTCCTGCTTTAAGTATTTTTACAATGAAGTTGACAGGAAACATTTCATCAATCCATCTTAAAAATAAGGAAGAGCGTGTTTTCCCTTTTTCTATGGTCAGTCTTTTTTATGTAATTTCTACCTATTTATTTTATTTGAAATTTGAGATTGAGCCTATTTTCATTCTCACGTTGGTTTCAATATCTATTTGTGTCATTTTATTGACGAGTGTATCGTTTTTTTGGAAGATAAGTGCACACATGACAGGAATTTCTGGATTCTTGGCCATTATCATTGTGATAGCGCTAAAAAACCCAGGCGTTGACCTTGTTTACCTGATGTTGTTTATAATTATGCTTTCTGGAATAATAGCTTCGTCAAGACTTTACCTGAATGCGCATGATCCATTAGAGATTTTTGGAGGGTTTATTTTGGGGTTTTCTATATGTTTCGGGGCATTTTATTCATACTTATAAAAAAAGCCGGCTAACCGGCTTTTTTTATAGGTATGATTTGAATTCTCTTTTAGAATAAAGCAATCGAAACTCCAAAATTCAACTGAGTGGCTTGGGTATTGAAAGGACCTTTGTCCTTTTGGAACACCTCATTAAGGCCATAATAGCCCCAAAGGTTAAAACCAGGAAAGCCTAATCTTGCATGGACTCCATATCTAAACTGGTTAAACCCAAAAGACTGCCTGTCTTTGATTTTCCTTTCAAGGCCATTATCTGTATATGAAATTTTGGTTTGGGCTTGAAAGAGGTATCCCACCTTTCCCCCAAATGCAAATCGCACGCTTTTATCGTAATTGTTTTTATTGAAATGGTATCTGAACTCGAGTGGGATTTCTAGAAAATTAATTCCCACATTGTTTTTATTCACGGAGATATCATCTCCATATACCTCAGTCACGCCCAAGAGTTGGCTTGAATTTGGGCCCACGGTGGGATTATTGAAAAGATTTTTTCCACCTTGAAAAGCAAATTTATCAGAGGCTACCCCTATACCTGGATTAAAGGTGAAGCCTGACTTGTCTCCAAAAATTTTGACAGGATATTGGTAATAAATATTGAATGTGCGAGATTGAAAAAATTCGGTATTTAATTCACTTGGTTTATTATTTAGCATATTGAATCCCAATTCTAAAAATAAATCTCCTTTTATATCTGGTCTTCCGCCTATTGGTGTCTTTTCTCGCTCCTGCGCAAAAATTGAAATTACAAATACTAAATTTAGTAAAACTACTGATGTAAATCTTTTCATGAAATGGGTATTATATTTAAAATTCGGGCTAAATTATGAAATCATACTCGATTTGCGCTTCTTTTTGTCTTAATAATTCTTAATTGTTTTTTTATAGAATTGATTTTGCTGTACAAAACAATTGTACTTGTTTTTGTAAATCCAAAATTCGTAACTACTTTTGTGTCCCCATTACGGCCTCGTAGCTCAATTGAATAGAGCACTTGATTACGGCTCAAGAGGTTTCAGGTTTGAATCCTGACGAGGTCACACTTCACATCAATAGAGATGTGACAAAAATCTAACAAGGATAATTACATATTGGATCTTTCTTAAGGGAACTCAGATTTAATTTTAAAGAATTTGTCTCACAAATTCAGCAAGTTAAGCGAAACTTATTCGTTAAACTGATATTATTCAGTTTCTTCTCTTGTGGATACTTTATTAATTCTTACCTTTGCACTCCTGTTTGTAAGGAACGGGAAAAAGAGATGGGGCGAGAGTCTTACGATACTGCCGAGAGAGGCGGTAAAAGTTCATTGAAATACTGGAGAAACGACATTAAAAAGTCTGACGGTGTTAACCGGAGGACAAGATTGATAGGGCTAGGAAACGAATCGGCAGTGATGCTGAGAAAAGAACTATACAATGGAGAGTTTGATCCTGGCTCAGGATGAACGCTAGCGGCAGGCCTAATACATGCAAGTTGAGCGGTA
>NZ_JAKZAM010000050.1 GCF_022538055.1 Cognataquiflexum nitidum
CTGATTCACGCATTTTGTCCGTGTATAGGTTTACAATTTTGAATTAAATTGTGTCAACCTATTTCAGTACATGACCTACGCCTTCTTATGATCTTGATCCCGTACAGCTGTCGGGATGTAATTCAAATGATCAGGAAGTGAGAAACAAATGTCAGCAAATTGAAACTTACAATTCGTAGGCTGTCTTTGCAATGACCGCTTACGTCCCAGGCTTTGTTCAGTTTGGGTGGAATTACTTTCGAAGCTGTACGGAATCCACCCGGTCCCACCATCAATCGTAATTCTACACCTAGGAGGGTAGACTATTTGTGAGTTTGGTTGTATTCCAATTGCAAATTGGAAGGATAAAAGGGTGTAATTGCAAATTACACCCAGTCCCACCATCAATCGTTATACTACACCCAGAGGGGGAATTTCCTTCGTTTTTGGTTGTAAAGTCGAATGGAAGAGCTGTTATAATCATTACAATGTCAAAGCGCTTTAAATATTCAGGCGTAAATTCTAAGCTATCAACGATTGTTTGATATCCATCATTTTTGGCAAGGTCAGTGAAGGGTTTGATAAAATCCCACTGAATAAAAAAGTTATGGTGAGCACCATCTAAAAGAATCTTTGCCCTTTTCTCCCTGTCGTAGCATCAGTACTTTGACAACGTCTAGTGGGTGGATGGCGATGGCGCTAGGCGTATCCGCGACAATTGTCGGGATGAAATTACGCCTTCCTATCAGCATGATCCAGCATAGCTATCGGGATGTAATTCAAATGATCAGGAACCTTCTTTCGTTAGAGAATTTGAATGAATAGTCCAATTTCATCCCGATTGCTATCGTGGATGGAAGGATAAAAGGGTGTAATTGCAAATTACACCCAGCCCAAAATCAATCGCTAATCTACACCTAGTGGGGGTGGAATTGCAATTTCACCCCAGCCGCAGCATAAGATGTATTCTACGCCTAGGGGGGGCCTTCATCAAATGATCTATCCACCTTGGATGTTTATTTTTTATCAATTATACTTAAAAGAATCTTTGTATAAGGGCTGATACCTAGGTCACTTCTACCATCAAAATTTACCCCATCTGATTCTAAGGTAAGCATAAATCCAGATAGATATAGTTCTTCTTGCTTCTCAAAATCAACTTCTGAACCTTCATTAATTTTCCTTAAATAATTTAAATCAGGAATAAAGAGTTTTTGCACCAGGTAAGACAACCGTAAGAACATTTTGTAATCAATCTCTCCCTTTATACTGGCAGCAAACAGCTTTCCTATAATTTCAGGTTTCTCTAGATCTTCCAACTTATCAATTATTAACAATAAAGCCAATCCTACTTTTTTATTATACTCTTCATTTTTTTCAACCTTTGAAATAAAATCTAACCTTTCTTTTTTTGTAGTTGAATCTAATTGAGTAAAAAATTTTAGTATTTTTTTTAAAAATAGCCATTCTTGGGTTTTTATTCCCATTTTAACAAAACCCATTATTGAGCTAACAATAGGTAAATCTTTTAAAACACCATCATTCAAAAATGAATCTAATGTTACTTCAGCTAGATCGATATTTATTTCTGATAAATCAGAAGTCTCTAGTGTATTTTCAATTGATTGCTCTAATTCGATCATAAAATCTGAGGATTAATTATCAATAATTCAATTTAAAAAGCAACGGAAATTAGGATGGTTCTTAGCATATGAATTAGCAATTTAAATAACCAAGATTTACTTTTTGATTAAAGCTTTCTTTTTCGAATCTAATTGCGTCCCGGTCGCTATCATGGATGGAAGGATAAAAGGGTGGAATTACAAATCCCAGCCGGTCGTAGCATAAGACGATATACTACACTCAGATGGGGGGTGTAATTGCAAATTACACCCTGCACCACAATCAATCGTTAAACTACACCTAGGAGGGGTGGAATTTCTTCGGACTGCTGTCCGGAATCTATCCGTTCCTAGCATCAGACGTTATACTACACCTATTGGGCTAAATTTTAGGTGTGGTTTATTTTCGTTTATGATTTACCCTATAGTCAGAATCTTTTTCCGAAAAAGATGAAATATACCCTTTATTGACCAAAATGGTTAATAACTGCCAATTGTCATGATCTTGAGGAATTCTTGCTTTTGAACTTATATCAGTAATCCATGCAAAATTTCCTCCTAAATTAGTTAAGAAAGATTCAATGAAAAATTGGTCATATCTGCTCGAATTTTTGACAAATAATCTTATTCGCTCTTGTACTGGTATTTGATTGTTTATAAGAATTGAGTTTAAAACATTCTCACTAACCACAAAAGAATTATCCGATAGAAGAATGGAGCTCAACAGTTTTAAATTTCTATTAGTGATAATTGTTTCTTCAGAACAATTATTTAATATTTTCAATTTTTCAAAATTAGTTAGGGTGGAAGATTTTAAGATCGATTCCAAATCATCGCTGTCAAATGTAAGTTGATCCAAGATTTTAAAATAATCACCCTTTCTTTTTTCAAGTAGATTGATATTTAATCCATCAGATTTTTCTTTTAATGAATTAAAACTCTCAATATTAGGGTTTAAACAATTATTATTAATGAGCGCTCTAATTTTGTTGTCGGATAATTCTTCAAAGCTCAAATCACTGTACCACCAAGAATTAGATTGAGTAATTAAATCGTATGAATTATCTTCTATTTTGTCATTTTGTAATAGCTTTTTCCAAAATTTGCCATAAAGATTTTCAGAATTTACCTCTTTGGGAATTTTATTCCTAGACAATTCTTCTGCATTTTTAATTAGATTGATAAATACAATACTGGATTCCGTAATTTCTAATTCAGTTTTCTCTTCTCCTTCTTCAATAATTTGGTTATTGTAATCGTAAAGTAAATTTTCCCATGTAGGAATGATTTTATTGTTCTCTAGGAGTTTAGAAAACAACTTAGAATTGTCAATGGCTGAAAGTTTTGTTATTTTAGTTTCGATTTGGGAAATAATAGATTCCTTAATATCAATTTCTAAATTTTCATTGTTGAGTAGCTCAATAAGATGCTCTTCCTTCTCATTAACATTCGTTGGAATTTTTAGGTACACGTTTTTAATATAATCAGCGATATTTGACTCAACATGTTGGATTAATAGGTCTGCCTTTGATGTCTTAATTGCAAAGTAGTTTGAGTTATCAAATTCTACTTGGAGAAACATTCCAAATTTCTTGATGATTGAAGCAACCATTTCAGTATTTATATGATAATAGTTGCCTTTATAAATGTATGAAAGCATTTCATCAGGCGAGTTTTCAAAATCAATTTTTCTAAAGACTATTCCTAATTCCTTAATAATTTCTTTTGTCTTGTTGTGGTTATTAGAGATATTCAAGAAAAAGGGATCTGAGAGAATAATTTGAGCAAAGGAAGATTCGTTTGAAATTTCTGTAATGGCTTTTTTATCCGCATACTCAATAATGCTTGTAAAAATTGCTCTCTTTAAATCATCCGAGAAATCAGGGTTGGATTCTATGAATCCCCAAACATTACTCCACTTGTTGCAGAGCATCTTTATAAATTTTTCTAGCTTTTGTGATGTTTCAAAATAGCCTTTTATGAAATCGACTGAAATTTTTGATTCGTCTTTAAGTTTATTAAAGATTGACTCTAACTGATTATTATATTGATCGGAATGGGCAAGTAAATAATCTAAAATGTCAAAATTTAATATAAAATCTGTTTGAAAATCGATCAAACTAATTTTCGAAAGTAATTTTTCAATTTTATAAAGTTTATAATCAAATGGTTCATTTATAGAATTTTTGATACTTATGTGAAATTGGTAGTCAGCTCTTGTTATGCTTTCTTCATGAAACAATGATATGTAGTCTAAATAATCTTCTGCAATGTATCCATTTCGTAATAAGATTGTTATGAAAGTTTTATTGAGGTTTTTACCTAAATTTATTTCAAATAAAAACTCATCAGACTTTAATATTTCTGCAATTTTAGAAATTCTAATTTTTTGTTTTTTCTTTTCTAAATCAAAAATTTTGTTTTTTAAAGGAGTGATCTTCCCATTTTTTATCTCCTTAACTTCCTTTTCTTTTTCCGAATAAGATTTATATGGGTCAAGTGTCTTTTCAATTTCATTGAAATTCTTTGTTAAATTTACTTGTTGAACTTGAGTTCTATAATAAGTTTGGTAGTATGTATAACTATCTTTCTTTAAATATTCAAAATTTTTATCATTAACTACTTCATCGATTGAAACCACCTCATTATTTATTAAAAATGATTTAAAACCTGGAAGTGATTCAATTATTCTTATGACATAAAGCAACCTGATATCTTTTAAGTTAGTTATGAATAGGTTTTCGTATTTTCTTATTTGGTCCTTATTTTGTTCTATTTCATTATCTAACTCACTAATTAACTTGTTTATAAAAATTGCTTTTGAACTAAAAACAGTGTGAAGATCACCTTCATTATTGCTAAGCCTCATAAAATCATTTGGATATATATTTTTATAGGTTAAAATGGCAAACAACTTGTTCTGATTCAGCGTCTCATTTAATTTTTGTTTATACAAGTAAAATTCATTGGAAATATTATGAAGTAACCGCATATCATCTATAAAAAAGGATATATCTTCAATTAAATTATCGCTCAGTGTGTACTGAAACTGATTTTTCTTTTTAAGTAATATTTCGCTTGAATTAGATGAGTTAATTACAGGAATGACTGGAATAATAAAATCAAAGAACTTTGTTCTTTCTCTATCAGAAAACATATCATCTCTAACAGCATATACAAAGACTATTTCTTTGCGTTTGGTTTTTTCTGAATTATTAAGAAGTAAATTAACTTCTCTCAGCTTCGTAAAAATTTCAGATTCTTGAAATCTATCTAGGTCTTCAATTATGACAACATTATAAGGTCTTATTGAAAAAAAATAAAGGATTTCATCAATATGATGATTTAAAATTGACTTATTAAGGTTATCACCTATACCTATTTCAGCACTTTGAATTTTCAATTTGTTAATAGTAACGGTGCTAATAATTCTTACAGATTTTAGTATTAAAATAAATATCCCTAAGGCAATTATAAAAAAACCACCATAATGAATAATATTTCTTGTGGTTCCGCTGAGGGTAAAATCTTTAAAAACACCTTGAATGAAATTGGGATTGAAATAATTATACACTGATATTAACAGCAATAAATATCCTAAAGACAAAAGGAATATTCTTTTTAAACTATAACTTTTTATTTTTTTGAATCTTGAATCAGGGATTTTATTATCCTCCTCATGATAAAAAATTTGTTCTAATATACTTGTTTCAATTAGTCTTAATAGTTCGGTTTTTTCGACTTTAATTTCTTTACCGTTTTCATTAACTTCTGGTTTTTCTTCCTTAAAAGTTGCTAAAGAGATATTCAAAAATTTTAAATCATTTCCTACGTAATTTTTTTGAAACGTTTTCAAAATACTACTTTTGCCTGAACCATATGGTCCTGTTAAAGCAATATTTTTAATATCCCCTTTTTTTCTGTTCTTTAATGCCCATAATAAGGCTTTTGAATAATGTCCATTTTCATCACCATTGTCAATTGGGGATAATGAAGAGTAGCCTATACTTTCATTGCTTTTTTCTCTAAATTTTAATTGAATTACCTGGAGATTTATAATTAAATATTCTAAGAAGTTGAGAATTTGTTTTTTCATCTGTTGGATTTTAAAAATTAATTTCCGGGCTTCAAATTGGGAAAGCTATTAAAATATAATGTTTTTAGGCTGATACCACCAATTTCTTGTCATTTTTCAATACCCTAAACATATAACTAAAAACCTATAAATCCAATCCTGTCACCTAAATTTTGGATTGAAAAAATTCATTGGGAAAATAAGGAATCAAAAAAATCAAAACCTGCTTATTCTAACTTTCCCCCATTTTCAGCTTTCCTTTTCTGATGATTTTTTTGGCTTCGGGACCTTTGATAGGACCTGCTTTTTCATCCAGCCATACTATGGCACCGGTAGGGCAGCGTTGTATCGGAAGCTGTGTCTGATGTCTTCCGGAATAGTTGATCACTGGAAGATTGTACTTCATGGTAATGAGATCGGGGGCATCCATGGCGCATTTGCCGCAGGCGGTACAGCCGACTTCGCAGTCCTCGAGAACACCGTCGCCTGCTTCCTGACTTTTGCAGGCCACCCAAAGCCTTTGGCTGATGGGATGGAGTGAAAAAAGGTCCTTGGGACAGACTTCCACACAGTCTCCGCAGGCGGTGCACTTGGCTTCATCGACCACGGGAAGCCCAAATTCATTCATCGAAATCGCATCAAAATCACAGACCGTCTCGCAGTCTCCATGACCGAGACAACCCCAGGAACATCCCTTGCCACCACCCGAAATCAGCGCTGCACCCCGGCAACTTGACAGGCCTTCGTATTTGGCACGGTTGACCGCGACATTGACACCCCCGGCACAAGCCAATCTTGCGACCCGTTTTTCTTCCGCGCCTGCATCCACGCCGAGGTAGGAAGCAATGGCTTTTCGGCCATCCTCGCTGCTGACGGTACATTTTCCGGGCAGCATATCTCCTTTGACCAAAGCTTCCGCAAAGGGTCGGCATCCTGGGAAGCCACAGGCACCGCAGTTGGCGTGGGGAAGCATGCTTTCGACCTCATCTATCCTCGGATCCTCGTAGACATAGAGTTTGGTATTGGCCACGATCAGCATCAGTGCCAAGAGAAGCGTCAGTCCGCCGAGTGCAAGTAAGGCTGTTAGGATGGTCATTTGGTGGATGGTTATTGGTTAATGGTTATTAGGTGGTCGGATGACCGATGTCCGATGACGGATGTTGTCGTCACCCTGAGTGAGCGAAGGGTCTCTTTTATTCTGAGATCTTTCATCCTTCCCGAAATACGGGACAGGCTGTACCTCGGATTCAAGATGAAGTAATTGTGGGGCCGTCACTCTGAGTGTAGCGAAGAGTCAATCCTAAAATAAATAGATCCTTCATTCGTCCCTCATTCAGGATGACGTAATTGTGGGGCGTCACACTGAGTGTAGCGAAGTGTCTCATCAAAATACATGAGATCCTTCAGTCGTTCCTCCTTCAGGATGACGCAACACCAACAGCGGTCATCGGTCATCGGTCATTTTTTCAATAAATCACCTCCGCCCACTTCTTCCCTGCAATCAATTCCGCTTTCCTGTTTTCCCACTTCTCTTTTGATCCCATGATATTGATAAATGCCTTATTGAGGTTTTCTTTGACTTTTTCATATCCTGCGATGTAGATGTAGGTATTGCTGTAGGAGAGCATCTCCAACACCTCTTCTGCTCTTTCCTCGATCGCAGCATCCAATGAAATCGGATCTTCCCAATGTGGCCTTGGGCTCAAAGCACTGAAGGCTTCGAAAGTGGCTTCGTCGTAATAGCTTGTCAAGTCCCCGTCTTTGTCATTGAGGTATAGCAGTTCCAAACCGCTTTTTGCGCCGTAAAACAAACGGATCTTTCCTTTCCAGTCTTTCACATCTGCATAGATATGCTTCACAAATGCCCTGAAGGGTGCAATACCTGTTCCCATTCCGATGAGGATCAGGTTGGAGTTTCTGTCTTCAGGGATTTTGAATGGCAGTTCAAAAGGTCCCGTTACGTTGATCACATCGCCAACCTCCCGGTCACAGAGGTAGCTAGAGCCTACGCCGTGATACAGTTCCCCGTTGAATTCATCCACATAAGAGCATCTTTTGACCAGCATGGTCAGGAGAGTTTTACCATTTTCTTTGGAAGGAATATCGGCCACACTGTAAAGCCTGTGGTGGTATTCATTTCCAAAATCGCTGTCATGCTTCACGAGTACGCCAAAGCTTTGGTCAACCTTACATTGGAACCCCGGATCCTCCACTTCAATCATGATTTCCCGGATTTCCTCTGTATTGGCAGGCGTCAGGCGCTTGGTTTTCCTGACTTTCGCTTTGTATTGCGTTTTTGTATTGAGGTCTGATAAGTAGGTCATTGTTGTGCTATTTAGAAGTTTGTTTTTTATTATTTAGTTTGCTCTTATTTATTAGGATAATGTCCACAGACCACAGTCCATGGTCCACAGCCCGTTTTTTTGGTTTTAATCTTTTCATCTTCTTTCAATCGTTTCCGTCGACCGTCGACTGTTGTTCTTTTTGTACTTTTTACTGGTTACTGTCTACTCTGAACTGACTAATTTCGAGTACCATCGACTGTCGACCGTGGACTGTGGACTAAAATCCGAAAACTGCCCACTGCAAACTGCCCACTGCAAACTGCCCACTGTTTACTGCAAACTGCCCACTGAATCTCCTTCCTTAAACAATCCACCGTGGACCGTTGACTGTCGACTGTGGACTGAAAAACTGAAAACTGCCTACTGAAAACTATCGACCGTTGACTTCCTCTCACACACCTTCACACATCCACAATTCCCACAGCTTCTTCTTTCGGCGAGGACATCTTCATCTGAGATGTTTTCAGAGAAGGTTTTGCGCCAATAGGATTGGACCAAAACCCAAACCAACATCATCCCCACCAACCCCAAAATCCCGATCACAAAACTCCAAACTGTTTCCATTTTTTTTTTTGCTTACTGTCTACTTCTTACTTCTTACTTTTCACTTCTTACTTCCCACTCCCCACTTCCATACTTCCCACTTCCATACTTCCCAACTTCCCCACTTCCCACTTCCCCCTAAGACCCCAATCCCGAAAATCCCATAAATGTCAATGACAAGATCCCTGCGACCAGCAAAGTGATCACGGTACCTTTGACGACTTTTGGCACATCGGCAAAATCAAGTTGCTCCCTGATTCCCGCCATCAGGATCAGGGCAAGGGTAAAACCAATTCCTCCACCAAATGCGAAGGCAAGACTGCCGAAGAAACTATATCCTTTTGCTGTCTGAAATAGAGCGACAGCCAAGATGGCGCAGTTGGTTGTGATCAAAGGGAGGAAAATCCCCAAGGACCGGAAAAGCGCCGGGCTCATTTTTTTGATGACCATCTCCACCAGCTGAACAGTGGCGGCGATGACGACAATGTAGCTGATGAGTTGCAGAAAAGGCGCATTGATGGCCACAAGCAGTGCATGGATGCCAAAAGCACAGACCGAACTGATGATCATGACAAAGGTCACAGCAGCACCCATTTTTGTGGCAGTTTCCATTTTTCCCGAAACACCGAGAAAGGGACAGATTCCGAGAAAATAGGCGAGCACGAAGTTGTTGATCAAACTCGCATTGATGAATATGTACCAAAGGGATTCAGATTTCATGCTTTTGCTTTTTTAAGTTTGTAATTGTTGAATAGGAAAAGCCACAGGGCCAAGGTAAAAAAGCCGCCTGCCGGAAGGATCATGATGATCCATTCCTGAAAGGATTCAGGGAAAATCATGAATCCGAAGATGCTGCCATTTCCCAATATTTCCCTGACAGCACCGAGGCAAAACAGGGCAAACACGAAACCCAATCCCATGCCCAAGGCATCCAAGGCGGATTTTCCTATGGTATTTTTGGAAGCAAAGGCTTCAGCACGGCTCAGGATAAGACAGTTGACCACGATCAGGGAGATAAAAGCCCCAAGATTCTTGTGCAGATCCACACTGATGGCTTGGATCGCATAATCCACCATGGTGACGAAAGTGGCAATGATCAGGATATAGGAAGCTATGCGGACTTGCTTCGGGATAAAATTGCGGAGCGAAGAAACCAATATATTGGACATGATCAGTACAAAAGCCGTTGCCAATCCCATTGCAAGGGCGTTGATGGCGGAATTGGAAACCGCCAAAACCGGACACATCCCCAAAACCTGCACAAAGACAGGATTTTCGCGCCACAGCCCTTTGATGAATTCATCTGTGGAGCTTGGTCCTGCTTTCAAGTCGGTGGTTTTTGTTGGTGTCATTTTGAGTTGTTAAAATTGGCATTTGTTGGTGCGTCATCTTGAATCCGAGGTACAGCCTGTCCCGTTTTTTCGGGAAGGATGAAAGATCTCCTATCATTTTTGAGATGCTTCTCCGCCGCGGCGGATCAGCATGACGAATCCCGTAAAATACGTCATTTGGAGGTTGGGTTTATTGCCGAATTGAATACTTCCTGTTGCTTATAAATCAAGGGAACCATCTTTGCCGAACTCTCGCCGATGATATTGCCGATAGCACGGGACGAAATGGTGGCACCCGTGATGCCATCGACTTCCCAAGGGTTGACTTTTTTACCTTCCTTTACCGGGACTACAGGATTTTGGATTTTACTCAAATCTTCTGTCAGTGCCACGGTCAATGCATTGAAATTGGCGAGGAAATCTTCGTCCTTTTCGATTTTGTCTCCCAATCCCGGGGTTTCCTTGCTTTCCAAAACATAAAATCCTACCACAGTTTGCGTCTCGGGATCATAGCCATACAGGATCCGAAGGATGTCTGCATAACCCTGTCCGCTTGCTTCGATGGCGATACCTTTGAAGACATCCGTTTCGTCATATCCTGCATAGACAAGGGTCTTGCTTCTGTCTTTACCATCTGAGGGTACGAATGTTCCCTCTGCTGTCAGTTCAAAAATCCTTGTTTTGGAGATGCCGGGGACAACTTTGAATACTGCTTTTTCGAGTGCTTCGGCTTTGAGGATTTCGATCCTTTCTTTGGTGCCTTCATAACTCAATACGATCAGCAAAGCACAGATAACGCCAATGCCTACCATGGCAATCAGCATTTTCTTGCTACTTGCGTTGGTATTGGGTTGGGTCGAGATGGTCTTGTTTGCGCTCATGATTTGGTCTTTTTGGTACCGTAAACCCGCGGCCTGATCAGGTTGTCAATGTGTGGCGTAAGTGCATTTCCCAAAAGAATGGCATACATCACCCCCTCGGGAAGTCCGCCCCAAATCCGTATGACGACGACTATCAATCCGATAAATGCGCCATATACCACCACGCCTTTTGGCGTGATCGGCGAACCGACCATGTCTGTTGCCATAAAGACCGCCCCCAACATCAATCCACCGGAAAAGAGCATGAATTGGGGTGAAGGATAGACTTGGTTGTCAATGAGATCTAGTATACCGCTCAGGACAAATACGGTAGTAAGGATGGCGACAGGGATTCTCCAGTTCATCATTTTCCTTACTGCCAAATAGATTCCTCCTAGAATAATCAGGACAGCGGAAGTTTCTCCCGTGGATCCGCTGATGAATCCAAAAGCAAGGTCTGCAGTATCCGCTGTGACTTTGTCAAACTTGAATGCGGTTAGGGGAGTAGCACCCGAAATCCCATCTACCACAGGGGTAGAAAAGGGGAAAGCGGCTACTGACTTTGAAATGCTGTAAAATCTTCCTTCCAAAAAGGAGGGATGCCAAGTCGTGATGGCGACCGGAAATGCAGCTTGTAAAAAAGCCCTTCCGACCAAAGCAGGGTTGAAGGCATTGCTGCCCAAACCTCCAAAGACAAACTTTCCGATGGCGATCGAAACGATCCCTCCGAGGAATGTCATCCATAGCGGAAAGATCGGTGGCAAAGTCAGTCCCAGCAAAATGCCTGTGATGACTGCCGACCAATCCGAAACGGTAGAGGATTTTCCTGACCATCGGCAAAGGGCATGTTCCGTCAAGACGCTCGAAGCGACTGCGGTAACGATCACCAACAGGGCATTTATCCCGAAAGAAACCACTGCAAATATCACAAGAGGCATCATGGCATAAACCACATGCCGCATGATCATATCCGTACTCATTCCTTGTCGGATGTGCGGAGAAGTGCTGATATGTAGGGTTTTGCTAAACATTGGCTTTTGCAGTTTTTTCAGCGTTGCGTTTTCTGATAATCCCCTTGGACAGTCTGAAATACTGTACAAGCGGGATATTGGACGGGCAGACAAAGGAACAGGAGCCGCATTCGAAGCAATCCATCAAATGGAATTCCTCGGCCATGGTATCATACCCTTCTGACTTTGCCAAAATGCCCAATTTCGATGGATTCAAAGAAATGGGACAGGCATCCACACAGGCCCCACACTTGATGCAGGGAAATATTTTTTCTGTTTTCGGGATATTGTCCTCCCCAAAAACCACAATACCTGATGTTCCTTTGACAATGGAAATATCCAGATTGGAGACTGCCACACCCATCATCGGACCGCCCATATAGACTTCGCTTATGTTTTCTGCTGCGCCGACCTGCTCGAGAACATACCGCAAAGGTGTTCCTACGGGAATCAGGTAATTGCCTTTTTTCTTGACACCGGGACCGGTGATGGTAATCACCCGCTCTTGGATTCCCTGACCATGCGGCAGCAGCCTGCCAATCTCCGCAGTGGTGGCCACATTGACCACGACCGCATTCACATCTATGGGCAAGCCTCCGGATGGAACTTCCTTACCGAGCAAAGAAGTGATTAGCATTTTTTCGGCCCCTTGGGGATATTTGACCGGGACTACCTGTACCGTCACAGGAAGGTCTGCAGGAATGAGTTTGGACAAATGGTCTGCAGCATCCTGCTTGTTTCCTTCAATACCGATGATAACCTGCTTGGCACCGGTGGCTTTGATCAGATAGCGGATACCTATGAAGATATCATTGGCCTGCTCGAGCATGACCCGGTGGTCGGTGGTGAGGTAGGGCTCGCATTCGATGCCGTTGATGATCAGATGGCCGCAGACCTTTCCTTCAGGGATTTTGAGTTTGACATGGGTGGGAAATGCCGCACCTCCCAATCCCACAATCCCGGCATCTTGGATGCCTTTGAGGATTTGTTCGGGAGTTGCGGTATCCAGAGAAATAGGGATTCCTTCATTGACTTCTTGACCTGAATAATGGAAAGTCTCAATGTAGATCCCTTCGGTCATCTGTCCTGAAATGACAGGGACTTTAGCGATTTTCCTGATTTTCCCTGAAACAGGAGCATGAACCGGCACGGACATATAGCCATTGGCTTCTGCCAAAAGTTGCCCTCTCACCACTTCCTGACCTTCCTTCACAATGATGCGTGAAGGAGCTCCTATATGCTGCTGCATGGGAAGGATGATAAGAGGAGAGAAAGGAAACTGCCGGATGGGCAATTTATTGGTCTCCTCTTTGTTTTCCGGAGGATGAACCCCGTGTCGGAAGGTATGTGATTGAAGGTTCAGCACGGTATCAGTTGAATTTTTCTCCCCTTTTGATCCATTTTTCTGCATCGGCAAAATTCCTGTCTGCAGGTAAACCCGGGTGGATTACGCCTGCGGTGCATTTTTCGGCAGCTTTGACCAAGTCCATATAAGGTCCGCCATCTGCATTTTTGATAAAGGCTTTCTTATCCTTGTTGTAAGCAAATATGTTACCGTTGAGTTTGGTACATTCATCGCAGGAAGTGCAAAGTTCAGTCTCGATCCAAGGTGCCATTGCGTCACCTGCGGCAGCAGCTTTTGGAGCGCCATTCCCATTTGTCTTTGGCTCTTCCTGTACCAAGTCCATGATTCCTGCGCCGTCATCTCCGGCCATTTTCATCAGGCCTCTTGCAATCCTGCTGACTACTTCAGCGCGGACTTTGCTTTCCACATCTTCTTTCGGAAGTTCTTTGGTACCGGAAACTCCTGCAATGGCCCTGAGCATGATCCAAAAATCACGGCGCTCTTCGCAGGATTCTACCATTGGTTTGGCTACCAAAACCCTGCTGAGCAATTGCTTTTGGTCGACAGCCCAGATATAAGGGAATTTTCCTTCTCGGGCACTCTTGTCCATCTCAAGGAATTCGGACAAGACGACCATATTTTCATTCCAGGTGTCTCTTGGGGCTTTTCGGAAATGCTTCCTGAACCTTGCCTCGGTGATCGCAAAATCTGCAAAAGTCATGGCTACGGTCATGGTTTTTGGCCTGCCACCTTCGATGTATTTCAACTCGTAGGTTGGCCACAATTGATCCATGGCAGGGTTTCCATCCAAGTCGAATGCTTCCTGAGGGGTTTTTCCTTTGTCGGGATTGTACCTGAAAATCGGATAGGCCCTTGATTCCATCGCCAACTTCGCCTGATGTGCACCAAGGTCATCGGCCACGCCATGTTCGGGTTGGCAGGTAGTGTAGAGGTTGAACAGTGCCGGACGCTTGGTCAGCAAACCTTCGATAAATCCTTCGATCATGTGGCTTGTATTGGCCAAAGTTCCCTGCATCACATAGGTATTTCTATGCGCCATGGCGATGAGACCGATTTCTTTTCTTGGTTCGGACTTGCCTTTCCAGACTTTGCCATATTGCGCCATGTCAGAAACCTGCCCTATAAATCCTGAGGTACAGGCCTGACCGCCGGTGTTGGAGTACACTTGCGTATCGACAACGATTACCTTGATGGGTTTGCCGGAGGCCATCATCCTGGAAAGGTTTTGGAATCCGATATCATACATCGCACCGTCACCGCCCAAGGCTACTACCGGAGGACATAATTTCCATTCTTCATCTGTGAATTGCTCCCAATTGAAGTAGGTGAAGAAGTCTTTTTGTTCTTTGACATTGTAATTTCCTTTGAGCTCCATTTCAGCTTTTCGGATCAGTTTGAACCCATCTGACATTTTTGACATATGGCCTTCAAAGATCCCCATCGCCAGGGAAGTACTGTCCTGGAACAGGTGGTTTGCCCAAGGGAAAGGATAAGGATTGTAAGGATAAGTACTTCCCCATACCGAGGTACAGCCTGTCGAATTGGTCATACCCATGCTGGATCGGCCTTTTCCCGTGGTTCCTCCCGTGTATCTCCAGAGAAGGCTTTTCAGTCCCGAAAGGATATTGGTAGTGTTTGTCAGCCAATCCGGATCGATAGGGTCTGAACCTTTTTCTGATTCCATCCTACTGGCAATTCCCGAAATAGTCAGGTCCGTTCCGTGGTTTTCTGCGACGATTTTAGACATCAGGTCGGTGTCCATGAGGTTCATGGATTTCATCAGCCTGCTTTGGATATGCTTTTCCAGTTTGTCTATCAGGCTTTCTAGGTATGCTACATGTTTTTCTACACGAGGAAGCATTAGGGATTCGACAGTAGCCATAAAGAGGTGGACGACTGATTTCTCCGAGCATCCCAAACAAGCCCCGTCACCACTCGCAAAACTCTGGTAAGCATTTTTGTCAAGGAGGATGGTTTCGAGTGGACCGATTTTCTCTTCTAGATCGTCGATGCGGTTGTATTTCTTTGGCGTATTGGGAAGGTCGGACCAAACGCTCCATTCTTCTCTCAATCTTGAAATGGAATCGTCAGTTTGCTTGACCACTTTCAAGGCATCGTCGTTACAGACTTTCACGCATTCCATACAGCCTTTGCAGGTGTTGGGGTTGATGGTGATGCTGAACAAACCGCCGCTGTTTGGTTGCTTTTTTTCGTGGAGGTCATAATAAGGTCGGGTTAGGGCAAATTGAAAATCTCCCAATTCTTCCCTGAACCATCCAAGCTCCATTCTCAAAAGGGAATCTTTTGCCTCTGTTTCCAATACATTGTCAATGGCTTCATTGATCAGCATATTGACCGTGACACCCTCATGTGGTTCATTGAAAAGCGCCCTGATTTTTGGTTCCAGCTGTTTTACTGTTTTGGGAAGAAACTCCAGTTTGTCATGGTTTCTTTTTACCCTTTTCAGAACGGTATCGAGCACATCCGAAAGTTCGCTGACCAATCCGGGTATAGCTGTATCGGGACAGATGGTGTAGCAATTGCCACAGGCAGTACAGTTGTCGGCGACCCATTCCGGGTGTTCGAACCGGATGCCTGTCATGTCTCTGAATACAGAAGTGGCTGCAGGGATGACACTGAGACCGATAAATGGATCCGTGAGGTTGTCATTACCTCGACCGCTTTGGTAGAAGCTGCCTGTCTGCTCCCAAAACCGGTGGATATCAGTTAGGTTGGATTGGCTTTTTGGAGCGTCTTTCAACATGGTCGGGATGACAGGAATCAGCTGACCGTTTGATTTTTCGGTCTGCAGTCCAAGGACTTTGTTTTTGATTTCATAGACTTCGTCAAAACCCCGTCTGACGACACGCATGTTGTCATCAACTACGCGTTGACCTTTGCCACCGAATTTGTGTTGCAATTGGTCCTCGATGGCTTTGAGCAGGGCGACATCGGTCAACCCTGATTTTTTCATCAGCGGAGAGGCTGCGAAGAAAGCCCCTTGGAAAGCAATCCCCTGCATCCTGAGCTGGAGTTCGGGATCTGTGGCTTCTTCTCTTGCAATCTTGAATCCATCTACATAATATACATGGATGTCATTGTCTATGATGGTTTTTTGGTAATGCTTTGGAATGTCCGCCCACACTTCATCTGCAGTTTTTCTTTCACTTTGGATTATAAATGCGCCGCCGTTTTTCAACCCCGCCAAGGCATTGGTATGCTTGAATACATTGGGATCGGGAGAGAGCACCACATCGACAAAGTAGTATTCGCAGTTGATGGTGATAGGCTCGGGAGCTGCCGCCAAATAGTAGGTGGTCGGCTGACCTTTCTTTTCAGAGCCATATTTCGGATTGGCTTTGATGTCATATCCGAGCAGGTCAAAAAGCGTCATGGCCAGGTTTTTACCTGTCGTGATCGCGCCCCAACCACCGACGGAGTGGAATCTGACGGTGATGGCGTCCTTCGGCATCAGGTTTGGATTCTCTGAACCATGGACAGCGAGTTCCTTGACATGGGGATAGGCTTCCTGTATATTTTCCTGGTGTTCCCTTTGTTTTGGGGTGAAGGCATTTTCCCTGATAAAGTCAATGGAGAGATAAAACCTCTTTTTATGCTTGCCATCCGGCAACATATTTTCTACTGCGCCGATGATACCTTCGGGCTGAAGGTCACGGCTGCCCATACCAAAAGAGCCTGTGTACAAAGCGGGCATTTCACCGGCAGTGTAGGAGGGAAGTTCGGGATAGGGAAGGTCTTTTTTGTGGTTTCCATTTTCGATGCATTTGGTAATGACGGAGCGGACTTCCCGCATGATCGGAGAATCCTCAGAAAGCGGTTGGTCCAATCTTTCCAAAATAGTCACGCCTTTTTTTCCTTTCAGAATTTTCCCCAGAAGATCTGCCGGGAAAGGTCTGAACATCACAAGGTCAACGACCCCGACTCTCAGTCCACGAGTCCTTCTCAAATAATCCACCACAGCTTCGGCACTTGACACGACACTGCCTTGTCCGAGGATCAGGTATTCGGCATCTTCAGCCCTATAAGTCATCACCCTTTCATACTTTCTGCCGGTGAGGGCATAAAAATCTTCAAAAGCCTGATCGGTGATGTCCTTGATATGGTCAAAGAAAAAAGGCCTCTGTGCGGCGACACTCTGCATGTAGGAATCCTGATTTTGGACGATACCTGCCATCATAGGATTGTCCACATCCCATACTTCGGGGATTCTACGACGCATATCGCCATAGATCATCCTTTGTGCCGGAGTGGGAGTGGGGATAATGTCGTCAGGCCGTCCAAGGTATTCTTTGATCAGTTCCCTTTCAGGAAGCATCAGAGACTCGATAAGGTGGGTGGTCAGGAATCCATCTTGGGCAATAACCCCGGGGTTCAGGGCAAGCTCGGCGATTTTGTGGGATATGATATTGAGGTCAGCAACGTGCTGTGCTTTTTTGGCGAACAGTTGGAAAAACCCTGTATCGTCGATGGCATGGTAATCATCATGGCCTGCATGGACGTTGAGGGTGGATTTGGTCATGGCACGGGCACCGATGTTGAGCACGTAGGTGAGTCTTTTGCCGACAGCGGCATAGAGTGACTCGTGCATGTAGGCGATACCCTGTCCGGAGGAGAAATTGGCCGAACGCAATCCCGTCATGGAAAGACCGGCAGTGACGGCTGCTGCGGCATGTTCACCTTCCGGCTCTATAAAAATCAAAGGCCTATCCGATATGTTGAGATGGCCTTTTGCAGCTTCTTCCGCCCAATATTCACCCATTTGAGTGGAGGGTGTGATGGGGTAGGCTCCTGCGGCATCGGAAGATTCCCTTTCACACATGATGGCGACGGTGTTTCCATCCATCGCAACCCTTGTTCCGGGGTATTTGAAGTTATTTTTTTTATTTTCCATGACATTAAATTAGTTTTTCAAGAAACTGAAATGGTAAGGGATTGGGAGGTGAAAAAATTTTATAGGAAAGGATCCCGTGGATTTTGTGAAATTTTCAAGGTCTATTTTGATCAGTTCAAACCCACTAGATTTCGGGTTTTGTCCGCCAAATCGATGAATTCGTTAGATGTGTGGCTATTCATCCACAAATCCTCGGGATCACCTTGACGAAGGAGAGGATCAAGATTGAGTTTCTGAAAGGTGGGGTTGATATTGCGGCATTTACCCAATAAATCAGCGATCGAACTTGAATGAGAGACAGCCTGACCCTGACCGATAAGGTATCCTGCCATGTATTTTGTGATTGCCTTATAGGCATGCTTGCATACCATATAGTGTACGACATCTTCTTCGGGTCTGCAGAGTTCCTCCTTGGCTGTTTGGAGCATTTCGTCTGCTTCTTCCAGGATGTTTTGTGATTTAAGGTTGTTCATGACAGGAGATTTAAGGTTGCTAATGGATCTTTGTAATGTGTTAAAAGTATCTAGTTATAATAGATAAAAACCTGACATAAATCAGCCAAAACCATGATTTGCATCAATGGGGAAAATAAGGGATTAGAAATGGCAAAGGGGTGGTTGTGATGGATTTACACTATAGGTCACAGAGGATGCAGAAGAAGTGGTGAAGGGGAGGGGTTGGGGATTCAAAAACGGTTTCCAATAAAATTTCCAGTTCATTCAATTGAAAAAGGTAACCAATGGATTCCCTCCAACCATTTCGGTAATGAGAATTCTCCTATTTAAAAGATTCGTGACCGAAATACCTAACCCATCCGATTCTAAACCATGGGCTGCGGTGCATAAGGATCAGGGAAAGTATGAAATGGAGTGTAGCACCTTACCCATGGCTACCCATATTTCGCCCACTACGGGGCTGTATGTTCTAAGTAAAGGTCCAAATGAAGGAATTCCAGGATCCTTATCGTTAGTAAAAACCTCCCATGGAACACCTGCGGGGAGGAAGCGAAATTCCGGGCCTGCGAGGGCACATGGGGAGGAGGATTATTTCGCTAGATTTTTTTGGTTACTTTTTGTATCATGACAAAAAGTGACACAAGAAATAAACACGAATCAATTAATCATCAGGATTGAAGAGTTGAAATGATAAAATTTCCCCAACCATTTCGGTATTTATGATTCCCCACCTAATGAGATTCGTGACCGAAATACCGAACTCATCCTATTCTTTACCATGGGCTGCGGTGCATGAAGATTATAGTGGGCACAAAAATCAGTGCAGCACCTTGCCCATGGCTACTCAGATTTCGCTCCGCCGCGGCGGACTATTTTTTCTAATTAAAGGTCCAAATGAAGGAATTCCAGAATCCTCATCTTTAGTAAAAAAATCCCATGGAACACCTGCGGGGAGGAAGTCGGCGGACCGGGCCGGCGGTGGGCTAGAGCGTGGATAGGATTCTGCCGACTTGTCTTTTTTGGTTACTTTTTGTGATAAGACAAAAAGTGACTCAAGAAATAAACGCGAGTCAATTAATCACAAGGATTGTAGAAAAAAAACAATAAGATTTTCCCAACCATTTCGGTAATGAGAATTCTCTACTTTAGAAAATTCGTGACCGAAATACATAACCCATCCTATTCTTTACCATGGGCTGCGGTGCATGAAGATTAAAGTGAATATAAAAATCCGTGCAGCACCTTGCCCATTGCTACCATATTTCGCCCGCTACGGGGCTGTTGGTCGAAGGAGATCCAAGAATAGAATTTTCAATGGATTACTTTTCAGTAATTTTATACTTCAGGTAGATACTCTAATGGAACACATGTGGGGAGGAAGAAATTTTACCGGGCCGGCGTGGCACCGTGTGGGGGAGGATTAAAATTTCTTGAACTTTTTGGTTACTTTTTGTTTCAAGACAAAAAGTGACTAAAGAATAAAACGTAAAGAAAATCGGCAAGAATGTTAAGAGTATTTTAAAGAAATTCATCCCAACCATTTCGGTAATGAGAATTCTCTACTTTAAAAAATGCGTGACCGATTCCGATAGTTATCGGGACCCAATCATCCGATTTTAAACCATGGGCTGCGGTTCATGAAGATTAGATAAAGTATGAAGATCAGTTTAGCACCTTGCCCATGGCTATTGTTGTTTCGCCCGCTTCGGGGCTTAATTTCAGAATCCTCAACCTTAGTAAAAACCTCCTATGGAACACCTGCGGGGAGGAAGAAATTTTACCGGGCCGGCGGGGCTTAGTGTGGGGGAGGATTAAAATTTCTTGAACTTTTTGGTTACTTTTTGTTTCAAGACAAAAAGTGACTAAAGATTAAAACGTAAAAAAGTTGGTAAGAATGTTAAGAGCGTATTTACGTAATTCATCCCAAACCATTTCGGTAATGAGAATTCTCTTCTTTAGAAAATCCGTGACCGAAATCTCGTAATGATCCGATTCTAAACCATGGGCTGCGGTGCATAAGAATTAGAGAAAGTATGAAGATCAGTGTAGCACCTTGCCCATGGTTAATATTGTTTCGCCCACTTCGGGGCTTAATTTCAGAATCCTCAACCTTAGGAAAAACCTCCTATGGAACACCTGCGGGGAGGAAGAAATATTACCGGGCCGGCGGGGCTTAGTGTGGGGGAGGATTAAAATTTCTTGAACTTTTTGGTTACTTTTTGTTTCAAGACAAAAAGTGACTAAAGATTAAAACGTAAAAAAGTTGGTAAGAATGTTAAGAGCGTATTTACGTAATTCATCCCAAACCATTTCGGTAATGAGAATTCTCTTCTTTAGAAAATCCGTGACCGAAATCTCGTAATGATCCGATTCTAAACCATGGGCCACGGTGCATAAGAATTAGAGAAAGTATGAAGATCGGTGTAGCACCTTACCCATTGCTTCTATGTTTCGCCCGCTTCGGGGCTATACTAAAAATAATTGATCAAGTTGAAGGAATTACTGAATCCCAATAATGAACAATCCACCTACTTAAAACTTGGTAGCTACCTGCCTTTCAAAATTGATCAAAATCATGGTTCCGTTACTGACATCTTGTATCAATTTTCCATCAATCTGACGTGTAAGCAAATCCACCAACTGGGACCCAAAACCCGTTCCCAATGCCTTTCCGATCAAGGGTTTGCCCACTCCGTTGTCACTGATTTTTAGTTGGAAATTGTCATTATTCAGATTTTTCAAACTCAATTCAATCTTCCCTTTTTGTCCCTTTGGGAACGCATATTTCAAAGAATTTGTCAGAAGTTCATTGACTATCAAACCCAATGGAACCGCCGTATCTACATCCAGTTCGAGTTCGGCCATCTCAATATTTACTTTGATCCTGTCGGTCTCATTATAAGAATCCAAAATGTTTTCACAGAGGTTCTCAAAATAATTTTTCATTTCTATAAAAGCCAATTGCTCGCTTTGATAAAGTTTCTGATGTAAAATACCCATTGATTTCACCCTGTTTTGACTTGACAACATGACCTCCTGCATATTGGGATCGTCTATTTTGGCAAACTGTAATGCCAAAAGACCTGACACGACTTCCAGGTTGTTTTTGACACGGTGGTGGATTTCTTTAAGCAACAATACATTTTCATCATTTTTTGTTGAAAGCTCCTTTTGCGTTTGGGTCAGGTCAGCAATCATAGCATTGAGTTGGTGGGTACGATCTTGCACTTCCTGCTCCATCGCAAGAAATAGCCTGCCATATTGATTGGTGATATAAATGTAAATTCCCAATGGATAACTGATATAAAGCAATACCAGGTCCAGATAATAAAGCGAGGTACTCAGCGAAATGATGTCAGAGCTGACCATTCTATTGACCAAAAGGAAAACAGATGTTCCGATTGCCCCAAATGTCACATACAGCGCACCTTTGTTTTTTTCCTTGATGGCTATCCGCATGATCACCATCATCAGGATAATGACTGCGAGGATAATGGTCGCATCAAAAAGTATAAAATTGAATATATGGACAAAGTAATTGAAGGTTCTAAATAATGCCAACCAAAACAAATGCTTTGTCCAATGGAATTGCCGGATCCTGAATAACAAACTCAGAGAATATGGTAATAAGCCATACCCTAAACCAAAAGCAGTGGAATTTAAAATACTGCTGAAAATCGGATTGGTGAACCCATTAAGATTTACAAACAGAAGAATGTGGGCACAGACAGCCGCACATAAAAAGAAAAAGGTGATCAGCGTAATCACTAGGTAAGGTTCCTCTCTTCTGAATTTGATATACAGAAGCAGATGCAACACCAACAATATAAATAGCACTACAACAATCACTGAGAGGGTTGCAAAGCTATTGGCATAACGATAATCTGAAAATTGAGCGCGGACTGCAGCCGAAAAACCGATATTAAAGCCCAGGTTTTCGGAAAAATACCTGAAGATCTGATGGTTTCTTTTGGCCTGATGGTTTGAAAACCTGACCGCCAGGGTATGCTGTTCCTGTGCTGTGATTTTCAATGGCCTGTCACCTGCGTAGTCGGGAGTATAGGTTTTTTCCAGTTGGGGATCCCTCGAGAAATTCCCATAAGTCTCCACAAGCTCCCCATCAAGATAGATTTCCGCTGCTCCCCAAGAGTAGAAATAGAGCCTTTCAATGGATTCAATTGTCTTAGCGTCTGCGGTAAATGTAATCCGCCACCATCCATACCCCGACCAAAGGCTATCCGGCATTTGGTAGGCTTTTAAGCCGGTTGGGTCGATCTTGTACCAATTTGAGTCATCAAAATCAGGATTTGCCCATTCCCGATGGTCACCAGGTTGGTACCGCCAACCGTCTTTGAATTTTAACTCGAGTAAACCTTCCTTAAACAGGCCATCTTCGATGTGAGGTTTTTGGGCATAGCAATCTAAAGTACTGATATTGAATATTATAAAGACATATACTAAAAAGTATAGATATTTTGATATAGATGGTTTCAAATGAATTTGGTTGCAATTCAGCATATACCAAACATAAATTTATTTTTTGAGATTTGTAAAAAAAAGTAAATCATTTGATAACGAAAAAATAAAATAGAGGCGAAAATATAAGGAGAAATTATGATTTAGGTAAAAGGAAATCAGGAATCAACGCCAACCATTTCAATGACTATTATTATATCGCGTACTTTGGTGCTTAATTTCAGAATCCTCAACCTTAGTGAAAACCTCCTATGGAACACCTGCGGGGAGGAAGAAATTTTACCGGGCCGGCGAGGCATAGTGTGGGGGAGGATTAAAATTTCTTTTCTTTTTTGGTTACTTTTTGTGATAAGAAAAAAAGTGACACGAGGAAATAACACAAATCATTTAATCATCAGGATTGAAGAGTTGAAATGATAAAATTTTCCCAACCATTTCGGTAAGGAGATTTCTCTTCTTTAGAAAATCCGTGACCGAAATATCTAACTCATCCGACTCTAAACCATGGGCTGCGGTGCATAAGAATTAGAGAAAGCAAGAAATGCAGTGTAGCACCTTACCCATGGCTATTGTTGTTTCGCCCGCTTCGGGGCTTAATTTCAGAATCCTCAACCTTAGTGAAAACCTCCTATGGAACACCTGCGGGGAGGAAGTCGGCAGACCGGGTCAGCAATGGGCTAGAGCGTGGATAGGATTCTGCCGACTTGTCTTTTTTGGTTACTTTTTGTGACCAAGCCTGCCCCGTATTTATCGGGGACAAAAAGTGACACGAGGAAAGGTCATGTACTGAAATAGGTTGACACAATTTAATTCAAAATTGTAAACCTATACACGGACAAAATGCGTGAATCAG
>NZ_JAKZAM010000051.1 GCF_022538055.1 Cognataquiflexum nitidum
GATTATCATTAAAAACTCCCAAAAATGAAGCAAAATGAATATTCTTATTAAATCAAAAATTATTTAGGACAGCATTGTTTTGGATTTAAAAATATTTACACAATAATGTAAGAAAATTTGAGTTCTCTTTAAGGTTTTTGCCCTTTAATTTTTGATTAATAAATTCCCATTGTCTTGAACAATGAAATTGAGATAAAAAACTGATTCGGACAGTTGTCATTTTGTATACCCGAATGCAATAATCTCAAATTAAGACCTTACTTAACCCATATCTTGTTGAATAGCTGCCAATTTGATTTCAATTTTTTTCTTGAGTTTATTAAAGAATCTTATCCTTTCTTTTTCACCTACAGTACTGACCATTGTAGATTTTTTGATCAAATTATGAAGGTTGTAAAACATGGCGGCGTTAAATTTTGGATCCATAGAACCTATAAAATACATGACACTGTGGTTGAGGTACGTAATCTGTACATTGTCTAACTCGGCGATGATGGTATTGTCGCCTATAACAAAGTCGTTGACATACATAGTATATGGCGCACTCTCGGCTGTAGGTTCCTTGCCCATAGGGAATTTTAATCCCAACTCAGCCATTTTTTCAAGATGGTTGACCACAGATATCAATTGCTCAAACAATATTTTCAATTCTTTCCGTGAAGGAATCAATCCCATGTCATTGTACAATTCAATCTGCCTGATGGTCACATTGATTCCTTCCTCGTTCCATACCTCAGTAGTTGGAATTTGATTGAATAAACTGATCATCTTGGTACTCGTATCCTTTAGCTTATAGTACAAAAGATTATCAAATGTGAACTTCTCGTTTTTCAGACTTTCATTATGAAGGATAGATTTCATCCAAAAAAAGAACTTAAATGAAGCCAATTCAGGGAAATACAAATGATAAAATGGTGGTAAGTCTTTGACAAGATAATACATGTGTTTTTTTCTCTGCATATGAAACATCTGAATCTGCTTCAATACATCTTCAAACCAATCATCAAAACTGTCCTTGGTAAAAGAATTTAATTTTCCATGAAAAACAATTGCATTGGTTTGCAAATTGAAAATCTGATCAAGGGAAATATTGAAATGTTGACTTATTTTTTTGATTTCCTCCAGGTCAATTAATTTTTCACCTCGGATTCTTCTGTAGGCAGAATCATTGCTTATATCCAATAAATCTGACACTTCATCCACGAGGGACTTGTAGGGGGGGAGAAGGTTTCGTATATGCTGGAAAAACTGAACCTGAATTTCTGAGTTACCCATAAAATATTTAAGTATTGATTTTAAGGATTTCCCAAAAAACTGAAAAAAATCCTAACCTTTGAATTTCGATAATCAGAATAATATTTCGTTTTATATATTAATGTGATCATATATTGACTAATTTAAAGAAATGAACAGAATTTTCCTAAATAAAAAATGGTAAATAATGAAGTAAAAATATTTATATGATTATTATAAGAAAAATTTATGAATTATAAGATGGATATATGATCAATAGCTCTTTTCAAATTCGATAATCATAAAATCACTTTCCATTTTTCTAATAAATATGCTTGATTAGAATTAAATCCAATTTTTTGATTTTGATCTAAAATCCCATTTGGAATAAAATGATTAGGAAAGAATCTCCAAAGTCAGCACTGATAACAAGGTTTTTTTCAAATTTCAATAGAGTAAGCATTTTGCGCGGCTACTTTTCTGAACAAATACCAATCAGGTGATTGGCAGGCCTTTTTTCAATTCGTCTATGGTAAAAGTCTCCGGTAATTTGGCAGTATGATAAGGAATCAGGTTTTGCCAAGTACTTCTTGAGCAAGGCGCTTTTCTTGAATTTTTCATTCACATAAATCCAAAAAGATGGAAACTCAAAAAAACTCCGCAGAAAAAAGGAAAGAACTTCAAGTAGCAATCAGATGCATCATGGTATTTTCTTCCATCGCTACTTTATTGGTTTTGGGTGCTGGATTGACAACCTCGTCCACATTCAAATTTTTGCTTTTATTGGTCACGGGTTGGCTAGGATGGACCTTTACTGAGTATTTTTTGCATAGGTTTTGGATGCACAACCATTTCAGGAATGTCAACAGCAAAATCTTCGACATGCATATGAACCACCACAAGCATCCTCAGCAAATCAAAATTGACGGAACCCAAAGGTCAATTTTGTTGATCGTTGGGATTGTGCTTTTTTATTTTGCATTGATTTGGAACAATTATTTTACCCTTTTTCTTGGTTATTATTTTGGAGGTACCTTATATAGCTTGCTCCATATCATCCTTCACAAACCTTGGGGAAAGTATGTTTTTCCGAAGGTTCAAAAAGCCCACATTCATCATCATGGAAAATACCCCGACAGGGGATTTTCATTCAGCACCATAATTTGGGATTGGATGTTTGACACGCTACCGCCAAAAGAGGAGATCATTACTGAAAAAATGTTGAAGTTTTATTTCAAGCATGACATTGAACCGTGGCAAAAAAAATAACAAACCAATTGTCAAGACTCTACATTTAAAAAAAATAAAGGGAAAAGCATTTGTGTTAACTTTTCCCTGAGGTTTTCAATTATTGTGCTTTTGCGTTTGCCGAAGCAGCTGCTTTGCCATGAAGTTTGCCAAGTTCCTGGTCAATTGTCCAAAGTCCGATACCTTCTTCACCAATGATATCGAATAGTTCAAGAGCCCTTCGTGCAAGAGTTTCTTCTTCCCTTTGCTCGGTGACATACCATTGCATAAAGCTGAATGTTGCAAAATCCTTGATGCCAAAGGCGTGGTCTACAATAGAATTGATTGACTTAGTCACTTTAATTTCATGTTCGAGGATGAGTTCGAATACTTCACGTAAGGAGTTGAAATGATGTCTGATTCCTGTTATTTCAGGCTGAATGGCGTGGCCTCCGGCTTCATTTACGTAGTGAAAGATTTTCATCATGTGCATTCTTTCTTCATCTGCATGCACATAAAGGTATTGGGATGCGTTTTCGTATCCCATCATATGGCACCAAGAAGCCATCGAAAGGTAATAGGCAGAAGATTTGCCTTCCATTTCAATTTGCTGGTTTAATAGTTTTTCTGTATCGAGTAATAATGAACGCTGTAGCGTTACGATTTCTTTTGCTTTCATGGTTATTACATTTTTAATACAAACTTAACTAATTTGGAAAGATATGGTTCTTCAAATTTTATATTTTGAGAAATTTAGATTTGGTATAAGTAAAAATCTAAACTTCAATACTTTTCAATTGGAGGTATTTTTTGGGACATTCCACTAGCATAGGAAATTGACCATCACAAAGCAAATTTATACACATTTATACTATCTACTTTCCTGTCATTAGCATATCCTTTATATTTAAATAAATATGCTTCAACTTAAAAATATTATTTTACAGTCAAAAAATGATTATTCACTATCTACCCATAATTTAAAATAACCAAATCATTATGAATTCAAGAAGAAAATTCATCCAAAACGGCCTCTTGCTTTCTGCAGGGTTAAGTATGCCGGGTATGATTCATGCAGATACATTGTCAGCACTTAATAGAAAAATTGCGCCATCTGATCAATTGAATTTTGCAGTAATCGGATGTAAGGGCATGGGATGGTCCAATATGAACGCCCATCTCAAAATGCCGAATGTCAATTGTGTGGCCATTGCAGATATAGATCAAAGTGTACTTGACCAGCGGTCAGAAGATGTCAATAAGCAGAGAGGAAAAAAACCTCAAGTGTATAAGGACTATCGAAAAATGCTTGAAAATAAGGATATCGACGCGGTGATCATCGGTACCCCTGACCATTGGCATTGTTTGAATATGGTAGACAGCCTATCGGCTGGAAAACATGTGTATGTAGAAAAACCAATAGCCAATACCATCGAAGAGTGTAACCTGATGGTAAAAGCCAAGCAACGTTATGGTAAAATGGTTCAGGTTGGTCAATGGCAAAGAAGTGGTTCTCAATACGCTGAAGCGATAGATTATGTAAAATCAGGAAAACTTGGTCAAATCCGATTAGTGAAAACATGGGCTTATCAAGGTTGGATGAAGCCTGTGCCTGTAATGCCCGATGGACCTGTGCCCCAGGGAGTAGATTATGATATGTGGCTGGGTCCTGCTCCAAAGCGGCCATTTAACGGAAACAGATTCCATTTCAATTTCAGGTGGTTTTGGGATTATGCCGGCGGTTTGATGACAGATTGGGGAGTCCATGAAATCGACATAGCTTTGTATGCAATGGGTGTCACTGCTCCCAAATCTGTCATGGCTTCGGGTGGAAAATTTGCATATCCTGACGATGCATCAGAGACGCCGGATACACTTCAGACAGTGTATGAATACGATGGATTCAATATGCTATGGGAACATGCCACAGGAATAGATGGAGGAAATTACGGCACTACAGAAGGCATTGCATTTATTGGAAACAATGCTACTTTGGTAGTCAATAGGGGAGGATGGAAAGTTATTCCTGAAACCGAGGCCAAAGATGGAAAGAGGGTCAACAAAATCGAAGAGATTCAATTGATCAAGCCAAACGGAAATGCACTTGAAATCCATGCCAAGGGTTTTGTAAGCTCAATAATTGAAAATGATGCTTCCAAATTGACCTGTGGAATAGAAACAGGAAGTATTGCAGCCATCAATGCCCAAATGGGGAACATTGCCTTTAAAACGGGTAAGAAAGTGTATTGGGATGCAAATAAAGGCCAATTTACCGATCCTGAGGCAAATGCATTGATGAAAGCAAATTACCACAACGGATGGAAATTACCGACTGTATAATCAAGGATTAAAAGATGAAAGATTGAGGGGAAGGTTATTGGTTCCGGTAGCCTTTTCCCCTTCTTTAGTTACCCAATCGTGGGTTATTTTTACCATATTTTTTGTCAGGTCAAATTGGATTGAAATTTTTCCTTCTAGCGCTTCATGCACTGTCTGAAAGACCAGTTCGTCCTGAAAATATTTGATTCCGATAAAGGGCCCTGAAGTGAAATTTTTTCCATCAATACTGCGAATGATCGCAGGATTTATAGTTTCTGTTTTTGGATAAACAATATAGTCACCACTTTGAAGGGGGAATTCAGGAATTGTTTTACCTGTATAAACTGAGCGGATTCCAATCGTCATCATTGTAGCGTTAGGAATGTAAGGCTGTGAAAAATTATTGTCGGTAGAGAGTTCAAGCTGTGCCCAAACATGGGAACTTGGTCCTGAAATATTTACAGGTCCTGTAATTGTAATTCTGGCAGCATTGAATTCAATTCTATTTCCTCCAATGGCAAAATTGCTGAATTCCATAAAAGGATCTTCTCCCGTGTCGGTGATGGTGCAGGCAAAAAAAACCAAGACTATTGCTGAGGAAATCAGTATTTTGGTAGCCAAAAATTTATATAAATTCATAGGAAAGTGTGGTTTATGATATAATTACAAAAGCAAAAATCAGACCTTTATTTAAAAATAACAATTACCAATCATTTTCTCTTTTTACATAATCCCATTCTTGCCGGAGGATGCTGTAATAAATGGTATCTCGACGTCTTCCCCGGGTCATCAGCGTATGGTTTCTAAGTACACCTTCCTCGATAGCCCCAATGTTTTTGAGCGCCTTTCTAGCCTGAATATTCAATACATCGGTCTTGAATTCAACGCGTTCTAAGCCTATTTTTTCAAAACAATAAGTTAATAGTAATTTTTTGACAACTGAATTGAGGCCGATTCCCTGGTAGTCAGTTCCAAGCCAAGTCCAGCCTATTTCCAATCTGTTGTCTCGTTCTGAGATATTCCCAAAAGCAGTAGAACCTGCTATATTACCAGTTGATTTTTCAATAATGGCAAATTGTAACCTTTGTTTTTCGAATGCCGGCATCGCCCATTCTTCTAAACCCTCTTTGGTGGAAAGGTCATGGGTAAAAAATCGCCACATTTCCGAATTGGAGGATAAAACCAATAGAGGAGGCAAGTCTGCCTCCTCCAACGGCCTTAACAAAACCGATTCATTTTCCAGTCTTAAGCTAAAGTCAATCATTTTCTCTTTCTTAACCCAATGTTTCCTTTAAGACCTTATTAAAGAAAGCCACTTCTTCAATAGTGCCTGTGCTTACCCGACACCAATCATTCAAAGGAGGAAAGGGTCTTCCCACAATTACCCCTTTGGCAAGCATAGTTTTCGCGAGTTCTTTGGCATCCTGATTTGCATTAAAGAAAACAAAATTTGCTTGGGAAGGGAGGTAAGGCAATTTTAACTCATCCAAGGTAGTTTCTATCATTTTCCTTGCTTCAAGGTTTTTTTGAAGGCTGAACTCATAAAACTCCGTTTCTTGGAGTGCTGTTTTTCCGGCCTCAATGGCCATGATATTGGTGTTGGCGACGACTCTCTCAGATAGCTTTTTAGCTATATCAGGTCTTGCTACAAGGTATCCTAACCTGATTCCTGCCAAACCATATACTTTAGAAAGGGTTTTGGACACAATGATATCCTTCCCTTCTTTTACCAGCTTCACCATAGATGGGTAATTTGGATCTTCTATATAATCGCAATAAGCTTCATCACTGAACACCATGGTTTTTTTGCTTACTGTTTCACAAAAGTCCAAAACCTCATTTGCAGGGAGTAATTTCCCCGTTGGATTGTTGGGATTACAAAGGAACACTAGCTTTGTTTTGGGAGATACTCTCTTTTCAATTTCCTTGAGATCATAGTTCATGTCCTTGTCCAAAGGAACCCAGTTGATTTCAGCCCCCCATGTTTCGGCATAAGTCATCAAAGACAAAAATGTGGGTAATCCTGAGATCACTTCATCACCTTTGCCTGCATATGTGATGCCTGTGATTTTAAGACCCTCGGTAGATCCTGCCACCAACACAATATGATCGGGAGTGACCCCTTCTTTTTTTGCTATCATTTCCACAAGTGGGGCATTATAACTCCATGGGTACCTGCAGCTGATATCAAAAGCATCTTGCATGGCTTTTCTTACTTTTTCTGAAGGGCCATAGGGATTTTCATTTGACCCCAACCTTATTGGGTTGTCTAGTGGACGTGGATTGAATTTGCGGATTTCTTCTGCCGAAAGGGTGCTGAAGGCACCTGTACCAGTAAGCAACGCCGCACCACCTGCCAACGAAGCACTTCTCAACCAATCTCTTCTTGAAAATTTCATATCATTCTAATTGTTTTCAAAATGTAATAATATCAGTTTTTTATTCCTAATCCATATTACATGGGATGATTTAAATTGGTAAAAATCCCCAAAATGGAAAAAATTTTTACCATTATAACAATACGAAGAAAAAAATAGAGGCAATCATTATCAATTACAAAATAAATTATCTAAATTTTATCAAATACTTATCAATCAGTCTCTTATCCCAAAATAACTACATCATGAAAAAATTAAGCATTTTCTTGTTTACGGGGATTATGGCCATTTTTGTGGCAAAGGCCCAGGAATCGAATTATCTGGTATTTGAGTTTATCAAAGTGGAATCTAACCAAACTTATGATTTCATTGAATTCAAAGATTTTATGGAAAAAATCTATGTGGCTGCCGTCAATGATAAAAAAATCAAAGGATGGGATTTTTGGGCACTCCAATCAGGGGCTGACCCTGGTGAATTTCAATATATTACCGTTACCTATTTTGACAATCCGGTGAATATGATGAAAGGCTTTCAGGATGAGGAAATGGTGAAGTATGCGATGGTAGCTTACCCTCATCTTACCGAAAAGCAGGTAGTAGAAAAATTTAATGCCGCGATTCAGAGCCGGGATTTGGCGCAGAGGGCATATATGCAGGAAATAACAAGAACCCGAGATAACTTTTATCTTAAAAAAGGCTCATTAGCTTCTTTTGATATAATGAAAGCTGTCGAAGGAAAGTTTCAGGAATACGAGAAAGCTGAAAAAGAAATCTTTCAAAAAATCCACCAAAGTAGGATAGAAAAGGGCTTGATGGGGAGTTGGAGTCTTTTAAGAACCGCACTTCCCTTTGGTAGCGAGGCCAAATACACACATTTGACAATGAATATGTTTAGGGATTATCTGCAGTTTTTCAATGCCCAGGAATATGAGGACATGGAATCTACAGCGGAACAAAGAGCTGCTATGGAAAAAGGACTCAAAGCAAGGGAGCAAAAATACATATACTTGGCAACGTTGGAAAACTCTGTCAGATAAAGTCAAAGAATGGTAAACGTATCCGGAATGTTGGCTGCCAGACTTGAAAGGACTTTATTAGATGTGGATCCTTGTCCTCGAAGGGGATGACAGACCACTGTCCTCGTAGCCTGCTAAGCGTTTATCGGCCAATGATTGTTTGGCCATTTGCCAAAAAGTGGATACACATAAAAAACAAATCACCGGAAAGGATTTATAAGAATCTTTTCCGGTGCTCCTTTTTATTCTTTTTTAAGGATTAATTCTATTTTTTTCAATTCATCTGAGGAGAAGTTGATATTATTAACTGCTTCTACATTTTCAGCCAATTGTTCAGGCTTACTCACTCCGACGAGAACCGTTGTAATCCTTGGATCCTTCAATAACCAAGCTATTGCCATTTGGGCAAGACTCTGTCCCCTGTTTAAGGCTATTTGATTAAGAGCCTTTACTTTTTCCATTACCTCATCAGAGATTTGGTCTTTTTTGAGGTATCTCCCATCTTTTGCAATTCTGCTGTCCTCAGGAATTCCCTTCAAATACTTGTCTGTAAGTACTCCCTGCTCAAGGGGTGAAAAAGCAATTGAGCCTATACCTTTTTTACCCAAAACATCCAGCAATCCCCCTTCAACCCATCTGTCAAACATACTGTATCTTGGCTGATGGATAAAAAGCGGAGTCCCCATTTCCTTTAAAATCTTATAGGCCCTTTCGGTATCTTCCGCACTGTACTGTGAAATCCCAACATATAATGCTTTTCCCTGCCTTACAATTTGATCCAAAGCACCCATAGTTTCTTCGAGAGGGGTTCCCGGATCGGGTCTGTGGTGGTAAAAAACATCAACATAATCGAGCGCCATCCTTTTTAAGCTTTGATCAAGGGAGGCGATTAAATATTTTCTAGACCCATGGTTTCCATATGGGCCAGGCCACATGTCCCAACCGGCTTTGGTAGATATGATCAATTCATCTCTGTAGGGCCTTAAATCCTTTTCCATGATCCTTCCAAATGTTTCTTCAGCAGATCCATAAGGGGGGCCATAATTATTGGCAAGATCAAAGTGGGAGATTCCGAAATCAAACGCTTGCCTGAGAATGTTTCTTGCATTTTTGAAATCGGCATTATGTCCGAAGTTATGCCATAATCCAAGGGAAATCATGGGTAGCATAATACCGCTATTGCCACACCTTCTAAATGTCATTGAATCATACCTTGACTCACTAGCTTGGAAAGGTGTTAGGGGTTGGTGGTCGTTGATTTGCATTTTTTTTAATGAATAGGTTTTAGGTTTTACAAATGATTAAGTTTTTATGCTCATTTGTTACTTTGTAATTTATTTTTTGAGAAATCGATTTAGGGTAAATTGATTTCTATGTCTCCAAATATACATTTTCTAATTTCGGCATGGCCACACATTGGTGGAAAATCAGTTAAAATATCCCTAATGAGTAGGTTACACCATATGCTGATTTGAGTTTTAGCTCCGCATTTAATCGTTTATTTGATTCAATCTTTTGCCCAAAAAAATATGTTTGAATTATAAAAGTACCTTTAGTTAAAAGAAAATAATCCCGGTCATAACACTGATAGAAGCAATAAGTAATAAAAATAATATTGGTTTCCAGGAAACCTTCATCCAATCCTTGTAAGAAATGCCCGAAGCGGCCAAAATATCCATCAATGCCCCGTTTGTAGGAGTTACCAAATCCATAAGACCTGCACCATACTGATAGGCCAAAACAACAACTTGCCTAGACATTCCAATCAAATCAGCGATTGGAGCCAACAATGGCATCGTCAGTACTGCTTGGCCTGAGGTACTAGGTACCGGAATATGCAAAATGCATTGACCCAAGAGCATAGAAACAGCAGATAAACCTAGCGGTAATCCTTCCAAAGGGCTAAACAAGCCGAGAATGATGGTATCGATTATCATTCCTTCCTGCAATACCATGTAAATACTCCTTGCCATCCCAACGATTATTCCCGCAAAAATCATTTCTCCAAAACCTTCGGAATAGGCTCTTGCAGTTCCATTGATGCCAAGATTTCCCATCAGCCCCACCGCCAATCCCAAAACAAAGAAAATGGCTGACATCTCATTGTAATTCCAAGACCAGCTAGTCAATCCAAAAACCATTATCCCAAAAGTCAAACCGACAAGGATCAAAATAAGCACATGCGAATTGGAGAGCTTTTTAGGCTCTTTATCTGAAGTTATTAATTGAGAATTCTTGTCTTTCCCATTTCTGATAAAATAAGCTATCCAAAATGTCAAGGCTAAAACCAGAAAAAATATTCTGTACATGCCTCCGGAAAAAACGGGGACTTCTGCTACTTTTTGAGCAATAATTACCCCAAAAGGATTTGTAGGACCAAATGAACCTCCGATCACCGCAGAACCCAAACTGAAGGCAATTATAGCTGTTTTTGAATATCCGATTTTATGAGCCAATACCATCAAGAGGGGGACCATGGCAATTATTTCCTCCTGAAATCCACTTAAATTACCCATTGTGGCGAAAAGGATTCCCAAGATGATGATGAGATAGGACTTTGCTTTGTTAAATCTAAAAATCAACGCCTCCAATCCACTGCTGAAGGCACCGGTTTTTTCAACTACATAAAAGGCACCTCCAATGATCAGAATCAAAATTACCACCTCTGCACCTTCAATAAATCCCTCTGGTACGCTCAAGAAAATTTTCCCAATACTCACAGGATTATTTTCAATCTGGTGGTAACTGCCCTGAACCACAATTTCTCTACCCGTAGCTTTGTCCATGGTCCTGTCATAGGAACCCGCAGGGACAAAATATGTAAGCAAGGCCGCCAATCCTAAAAAAACTAGCATGATAATCAGAGGGTGGGGGAAGAATAGTTTCATTTTGTTAGCTTTTTTGGAAAGTAAAAATATTGGAATTTTTGATTTTAGATTAAGGGTGAGGAAAACAGCTAAAGATAATGGCCCTGACGAATTAGATAAAAGGAAACAATATACCTTTTAAAAGGCCAAAGTAATTTTAATTTTTTAAAAGTATTATTAGGTGTTTTTTATTGATTATTTACTAAATTGAATGTGTAGTTTTTACAGGTAGTTTGAATATGAATAATATTGTTTCATTTAAGCCCGATCCATCCCTTTTTACCTACATCAGTGGGTATTTTTATGCAACGCATCAATTTGATCAATCAGGGAAGCAATTTTTTACCCCTAAAGGAACAGCGGCTATGACGATTCTTTTGGAAATAAATCCAAGTTCCCACCTCATTTACCCGGATAAAACCTCAAAAATATATTTTGAAAAATTTGAACCCTATTTGTTTGGGCAAATGAGTAAAATTGGTGTCTCCAATCTGGAGGATAGATTTGATCTCTTTGCAATTGTATTTACACCTTTTGGCCTTTTCCATTTTTTGGATGGTCCTGCTGTACAGATGACGGATAGGGTTATACGACTCGATCGATTGGGATTGGATGACTTACATCAAAAGCTTAGGGATTTATTCAAATCGAATTCCGAAATTGAATCTTGCTTGGGACATGTCAATAAATATCTTATTGATCATTTCAATTCCAGACCAAGTAAAAATATTCCGGAATTTATTACTTCTGTTATCCGTCAAATCCATAAAGAAAAGGGTGTAGTTAATTTAGAGCGTATGGTTGAAAAACTAGGCATCAACAACCGGACTTTTCAGCTCCATTTTAAAAATGTAATAGGGATTTCACCAAAGCTGTTTTGTAGGATTACAAGGTTCAATCTACTTTTACAGGCTTTGGATGCGGCGTTACCTACCTTGGATATTCTGGATTTTGCAGTTCAGTTCGGCTATACGGATAAACCTCATTTATATAAAGATTTTAAAGAATTTGTAGGGATGACCCCACTCAGATACATTAGATTGATCAACAACGTCAATGCTATGGTAGAAAATGAGGTTAGAAACAAACTATCTAAATAAAAAACAAAATTTATTTTTCCTATTCGCTTTTTTACAACTTTAATTTGTTCGTTTTAAATATTTTTAGAAAGAATTATTACTGCTACTATGGGAACAACTGATGATTTATTTAAAAAATTGAAATCCTTTTCCGAACCCGAACTTCAAGCGGAAATTCTAAAGCATGCAAAATTTCTCAAAGCCAATAAAGGCGATATTCTTATCAAGGAAGGTCAATACCTGAATTTCCTGCCCATAGTCATTGATGGATTATTGAGAGTATATCAACAGAATGAAGACCGTGAAATATTGCTTTACTACGTGGGCCCGGAGCAAACATGTATGATGTCTTTATCATCAGCTTATTTTGATTACTACAGTACTGCCAATGGAATAGCGATGGAGCCATCTGAGATTCTTGTGTTGCCTGCCCACCTGATTGCCGAATGGCAACTTAAATACCCATCATGGAATAAGTTTATTATCAATACATATAAAAGCAGATACGATGAGCTCCTCAATGCTTTCGGAAGTGTGGCCTTCAAACCCATTCATGTTCGGGTGAAAGAATACCTCACGGAATACGTCAAAAATGAGGGTTCAAATAAAATACCAATTTCCCATCAAACCCTTGCCAACGAATTGGGCACTACACGGGTGGTAATTTCCAGAATTTTGAAACAAATGGAGCAGAAAAAATTAGTAAAACTATACCGAGGGTATATACAGCTAAAAATATAAATCATAGCGTCAGATATTTACAAAACAGATTTTGAAATTGTTTAAATCACAAATACAAATATTTATTTTGAGATAAGTATCTTTTGATACACACTATTCTTAAAATCTGGATTTATGTTTAAGGAGACAAAGGTAAGTATAACTCAGTTTTTATTTCTTAAACATTTGATTCTATGAAAGCTACTATGACATTTAAATTTATCCTGTTAGTATCAATTGTTGTATTCGGTTTAGATGTTCGGGCCCAAACAGAAACCAAGAGGGAGGATACAATGAAAGTATTGATTCACATTACAAACGGTCCCGAAAACCCGACGAAGGCGGCACTTGGTTTCCTAATGGCCAAAACGGCAGTAGATGAAGGGTATGCGGTAACACTGTTCCTCGCCGGTGATGCGGTACAACTACTCCGAAATGATGTTCTTGATAATTTGGCGGGACTAGGTACGGGCAAATTGAAAGATCATTATGATACGATTGTAAATGGGGGAGGAAAATTTTATTTGTCCGGTATGTCAGGAAAGTCACGTGGGCTTAATGAGGCAGATTTAAAAGGCAAGCCTGCTGAATTTGCGATGCCAAAAGTATTACTTCAACTATCTGTAGATAGCGACAGAATGTTCGTGTATTGAATCCTGTAAGTTTGTTTGCAGGTATTCATAACTCTAAGTGATCAGTAACCTATTCTTTAAAATTCAAAATTGCAGCCATGGGAGTTTCAATATTGTTAGCTGATGATCATGCCCTAATAGCCTTAGGGATAAGGAAAATCCTAGAAAGCATGCCAGATTATGAGTTAGTGGGGCACATGCAGAATGGGAGAGAAGTTATCCTTTACCTGGAAAAAGAAAATCAGGTAGATGTGTTGGTACTTGACCTCAATATGCCTATCATGGATGGGATGCAACTGCTTTCCTACCTGAATAGAAAATATCCCGAACTCAAAACCATGGTACTCAGTGGACATCATACCAAATCCACCATGGAAATCTGTAGAAATCTTGGAGCAAATGGTTTTGTTGGGAAAGATGCTTGTTTTAAGGCTTTTCAGGAAGCTATAGAAGTTATTTCCGAAGGTGGGGAGTATTTTCAACCTGTGACCACAGAAAAAAATATCCAAAACGGTCAAAGAAACTGCCTATATCAAAAACTGCGGTTGGAGTACTCCCTATCAGATAGGGAAACGGAAATCATCCAATTGATTCTCAACCAAATTGAAACAAAACAAATTGCTGAAAAGCTAAATCTCAGTCCTTTGACCATAAAAACCCACCGAAAAAATATTTTCAACAAACTCAAAGTACACAACTTAGCAGGTTTACTTGGTTTGATAAAAGAACATCCGGGGCTTTAGAGGTTTTGTAATTTTTTTAATTATTTCTGAATATGTTTTTAGTGCAATAATTCATTTATTCCCACTAAAATTTCCCAGCATGAAAACAATTCATAAACTCCTTCAAGAGGTATCAACAGCCCGTAAACTATACCTCGATCAATTGGCCAATGTATCAGAAGTTCAGGCTTTATGGAAGCCAGACACTGAAGTATGGAATGTAGTAGAAATTACCGAACACCTTTATTGGGCTGAACAAACAGGGATATTTGGTATGTGGAAAACCCTCCATGCCTATAGGAAGGGCAGGATAGTCTGTACTTATGACTCGCCACATAAGGTCGTACCTATAGAACAAATAATCAACAAAACATGGCAATCTAAGGAGAAAGTGCCGGCTGTTGCAGTTCCCCGACTTGGAGGTCCATTAGTCTTTTGGAAGAATTCTCTTAACAGTCTTCAATTTGTATTAGAGGCATTTGCCCAAGACATTCAAGAAGAAGAATTAAGAGTGCAAGCACAACCCCATCCTATATCAGGAGCCTTAGATTTCCATCAGCGCTTTGAATTTTTGCGTTTCCATATTGACCGTCACCGGGAACAGGTGTCTCAGCTTCTTAAATGATAATATACCAATTGTGAAAGGGCAATTCAAATTTAAAGTTTACTTTCAACAAGCGGAATTACCACTTTATAAAAAGATCAATAGGAAAAGTAACCTCATTTTTCTCCAATTCTCTAATCATTTCCCCAACCCGAAATGAATTGTCTCTCCAAAAGTCTTCGGGACAAACTGTTTTTAGTTATCCTATAGTAGGGACAAGCTCTTTTTTCTTGATTCTTTTATCTTGGCTTTAATTTCTCCTTATCTCACATATCACATCTCGGCTCTCGCATCTCGTCTCTCGCTTCTCCTTCTCAAACTTCACTTTCCTCCACAAGCCCTACCAAATCCCCCCAAACCTACCCCCAAAGAAGTATTTCGACAACTAACAGATAGTTTATAATACACCTCAAGGGGTATTTTTTAGTACTGTCCAAACCCGGAAATTGTAGTTCTGATTTTGTCTCCATTATTCAATCAAACAAATAAATTCTTTCACCAATTAAATTTTAAAAAATCATGAAAACAATCTACAAACTTTTCACATTGATCTGCTATATGGCAGTATATCAGGTTCATGCAGCAGTAATTACTGTAAGCAACAGACCTGGGGATATCGCACAGTTTACTTCAATTACAGCTGCCATAAATGCTGCATCCGACGGTGACTTTATATATGTTAGCAGTTCAGGTACCTCTTATGGAAGTTTTACACTTTCAAAGAGGCTTACCATTGTAGGTGCCGGGCATAACCCTAATGTAAATGATCCATTGGCTAGTGAATTAGGGCAAGTTTCATTAGCTGCAGGATCCTCGGGTTCTCAATTTATCGGTCTAAGGATTTTTGTTATAACTTTTTCAGGGTCTGCAACAGAAATCAATAACATCACAATTAAAAGGAATAGCCTTAATCAAACTGTAACAACTGCAATTAATATTAATAGCAATTCAAGAAACTGGACAATCGAAGAGAACATAATTGGTAGAATTGGTTCTAATTCTGGTCCTGATTTTCAAGAGTCACACCTCATTCGAAATAATATAATTGTAAGTTTTGTTTCCGGGGTGAAATTTTCCACTTTTAGTAATAATATTTTTAAAACTACCGGAGAGGTTTTTACACCTCAGATCAGCCAATCGAATAATATTGTAAATAACATTTTTTTCCAAAACAACCTAAACAACGATTTTGCGGCCAACCGCATTGTTAATTGTGTTTTTAACAATAATATTTTTTTTGGGTCAAACAATCCCACCTCTCTTCCCGCAGGAAATAACAATACAGGGGAAAATAATTTTTTTGTAAACCCCCTTTTTGTTAGTGTTCCAAACAACACTTTTAATTATGGGAATGATTATATGTTACAAGCCAGTTCACAAGGAATCAATGCAGGTACAGATGGCACTGACATAGGTTTGTTTGGAGGTATAGGCTATACAGTTTCAGGTGAACCAGCTATTCCTCAAGTTACTTTGTTCAATATCCTGAATCCCATCGTTCCCCAAAACGGTAATTTGAATGTCCGTATAGAAAGTAGAGCTAACAATTAAGAGGAAAAACCATGAAAACAAATCGACTAATTTGGTTTTTCCTTTTGGGACAGTTTTTGTTTCCATTTTGGATTCAGGCACAGCAGTCCATCATTGTTGGGGCAGAGTATTTTATCAATTCTGATCCGGGATTTGGAAATGGAACACCCTTTAACATAGCCCAAGGATCCAATCCCCAGGCGGAACTTGAGATTAATGTAGGAGATTTACCGAAAGGTTTTCATCGCCTTTCAGTAAGATTCAGAAATCAGGACAATATTTGGGGACTAAACCGATCCCGATTATTTTATGTAGAAAATGAAGGTTTCACTGACCCTGCCTTAGTGGATTATGTGGAATATTTCTTTGATGATGATGATCCTGGGTTGGGCGATGCTATTGAGATTCCTTTAGATGAAGCAGCGTCTGCAATCGACCTCGATGCATTAATTGCTGTAGCTGACTTGGAAATTGGGGATCACACGATTTCAGTTAGGATCAAAAACAATAGAGGACTTTGGAGCATAGTTGAAACCCGGGAATTTACAGTTGGGGAACCCCTCCCCAATGATCCTCCAATACCGGATGCAGAAACATTACCTGATCTGTCTGCGGAATGTGTATTCAATTTCGGTTCTCTAACTTCGCCAACAGCGACTGCTGAGGACGGTAGTACCGTGATCGGTACCACGGATGAGAGCATCTTCCCGATCAATCAGCAAGGCACCACCACCATTGTATGGACTTACACAGATACAAATGGTCTGGAGTCGACTCAGGAACAGAACATCGTGATTGCCGATATTACATCACCGACAATAATTCTTCCTGCAGAGATCATTGTCGATACCAATGCCGGCGAGTGTTTTGCAACCGGACTGAACCTTGGTTCTCCTGTGACTACCGATAACTGTGGTATCGGATCTGTTGTAAATAATGCACCTGACATCTTCTCTGTAGGTTTGACTGAAGTGCTTTGGACAGTGACCGATGTGGGTGGCAATACAGCACAATTTGTCCAAGTTGTGACGGTAATTGACAATCAGATTCCTTTGATCCCTGAAATCGCCGATCTTCAAGTCAGTACCGATCCGGGTACCTGTTCAGCTTCACAAGTGAACTTAAGTACCCCGTCAGCTACAGACAACTGCGGTATTGCTTCTTTGACAAACGATGCGCCTGAGGTATTTGAATTAGGGACAACTGAAGTAACGTGGACTGCAATTGATCCAAGCGGTAACAAAACTACTAGGACTTTCAATGTAATCGTCGTTGATAGCGAGGTGCCGACCATTATTGCACCTGCTGATGTCATCGCGGTCATAGGGGAAAGCGAGGATTTTGCCACAGACGTTAACCTAGGAATTCCCGAAGTTGCCGACAATTGTGCATTGGAAGGATTCAGTAATGATGCCGAGGAAAGCTTCCCTGTAGGAACAAACACGGTGACATGGACCGTCAGAGACGAAAGTGGTAATACGGCCAAAGCTACACAGACCGTTACGGTGACCCGGGAAATCCTTCCTACCATTACCGCACCACCTTCCATTACGGTCAACAATGACCCCGGCACCTGTGGCGCATCCGGCATTGAACTCGGAACACCTTCAGTGACCGGTGAGGATATCCCTGCCGATGGCATTACAAATTCCGCTCTTGATACCTACCCTGTGGGTACCAGCAATATAGTATGGACAGTCATTGATGGAAGAGGCAATAGAGCCACTGCGGTACAGACCGTAACCGTGGTGGACAATGAGCCTCCAAGCATTACCGCACCTGCGGGTATCAATACACTGACAGTGCCATCGGGCTGCGATTCGGGCGAAATTGATTTGGGTGATCCTGTGTTTTCCGATAACTGTGAAATTGCTGAAATCAGCAATAATGCCCCTGAGGTCTTCTCGTTGGGCACAAGCATAGTATTATGGACAGTGATAGATGTCAATGGCAATAAGGCCACAGCAGAGCAGACCGTCATAGTGGTGGATGAAGAGCTTCCGCTGATCACAGCCCCTGCCAATATAACCATCAGGATAGAGGCCGATGAAGATTCGGCAGAGGATGTGGAAGTCGGACAGCCTACTGTATCAGACAACTGCAGCATCGGTGAGGTAAGCAATAATGCACCAAGCAGTTTCCCTGTGGGTACAACTACGGTAACCTGGGCAATCCGGGATGGAAGTGGCAACGAAGCCACAGCAGAACAGACCGTTACAGTAACGAGGGAAATATTGCCTACCATCACCGCACCACCTTCCATTACCGTCATTAACGAGCCCGGTACCTGCGTGGCATCAGGAATTGATCTCGGCACGCCTACAGTTACGGGTGTAGATATCCCTGCCGATGGCATTTCCAACGATGCACTGGCAGCATTCCCTGTGGGCACGACTCTAGTGACCTGGACCGTAACCGACGGGAATGGCAACACAGCCACAGCCAGACAAACCGTGACTGTTGAGGATAACGAGAAGCCTGTTATATCAGCTGTTTCCGAAATTAATCGGTCATCTGACCTAGGAACCTGTAAAGCTGAAATTTCGGTTCTGGCTCCGACAGTAAGCGACAACTGTGGCACTCCAACTGCAAAAGGTACAAGAAGTGATGGCTTAGGTCTGGACGCACCTTATCCTGTTGGTAGCACACAGATTACTTGGAAAGCAACCGATGCTTCCGGCAATGTGGCAGACCAAGTGGTTCAGACTATAACCGTAAATGACAGCGAAGCACCGGCTGTCACCGCCCCGGCCAATATCAATATCCAATTGCTTGCAGGTCAGGAATCCGCTACTGATGTGGACTTAGGCGTCCCAATTACTTCCGATAACTGTGGCGTGGCAGAGGTCAGCAACAATGCTCCTGCATCCTTCCCGACAGGCACCACAACAGTAACCTGGACGGCAACCGACGACCGAGGCAATACAGCAACGGATAACCAGACGGTAACTGTTCTCCCTGCGGATACAGAAACAGAACTTCCTACAGTCACTGCTCCTGCTGATATCCTGGTAGATACCGGCAAGGGATCATGCGAAGCTATGAATGTGGATCTTGGTTTTGCCACCTTTACCGGAGACATTCCTGATGGCGGGCTGAGCAATAATGCTCCTGCATCCTTTCCGCTCGGTGAAACCATTGTTACTTGGATGATAACAGATAGAAAAGGCAATTTGGCTACTGCTGAACAAAGGGTAACCGTCAGAGACAGGGAACTTCCGGAAATCAAGGCTCCTGCTAATCTGGTACTTAGCGCAACAAGCGGCGGAATATCTTCATCCGAGGTTGATCTCGGTGAACCGGAAACCTCCGATAACTGCAGCATTGCCGAGTTGAGGAACAACGCCCCTTCAGTATTCCCGATTGGTATCACAACAGTGACCTGGACTATCATCGACGGTAGCGGCAACAAATGTACCGCCAAGCAGCGCGTGACGGTCAACCTTACCGAAGAAAAATGTGAAGTGACTGCCAAAGCCAAACCTGTGGTGACGCTCAAACTCAACAGTCAGGGCAAGGCAAGACTGACTACTGAGATGGTAGATGACGGTTCCACGGTAGCCTGTGGCCCGCTAAAACTCGAACTGAGCAAGTGTGACTTTACCTGTGAGGACATAGGTGAGAACAGCGTCAAGCTTATAGCCAAAGATGCTAAAGGAAACAGAGGCGTGCTTGAATTTAAAGTGATTGTAGTGGATGAGTCCAAACCAAAAATCAAGGTTGACAAGAGAACCTTTGTCTGGATGATGAGGAAAGGGGACACCTTTACCATGCCTGATTTTAAGGATAGGGTGGAAGCCTCCGATAACTGCGGCTTCGAACTTCATCAGGGCCCTGAGCCCGGAACAAAGTTCAGGAAACCTGAGAACAGCTTTGTGGAATTCGAGGCCAAGGATCCATCGGGAAATAAAGCAACTGACAAGTTTAAGTTCCGGTTATTGGTCTTCAGGTGCAAAGTACCAATGAAGAAGGGTAGAACAGCAGGGGAGCAGGAGCTTTCAGATATGCTGATAGTTCCTTGGAATACTCCGTTTGACAAAGCCATCAGCGAGGGCATCGTCTTCGAGGAAGGCAGTGATCCCGAATACATCAGCTTGATCAACTGGCAGATGAACGATTACGATCCGCTGAGACCTGGCCTGTACAGGATAACGGCATCCTTGGAGAACGAAGGCTTCGAAGGCCGGAAAGTATCGTTAGACATCCCTGTGATCGTATTGGACAAACCACTTGCGGAGGACATTATGATCAGCAGGAACAAGATTTCCACCAAAGTGAGGAACAGCGAGATCATCGGCAGCCTGAAAACACTGGATCCTGTGGACGATATCCATAGCTACAGCATGGAAGAGCATCCTAACTTCTATATAGAGAAGAATGTGCTGGTCTGGAGAGGCAATGGAACCCCTGATGCAGAGATGTCCGTCACCGTCCATAGCACCGACAGGGCAGGACAGACCATCAGCAGGGAGATCACCCTTTACAGGGAGCTTCCTCCGGGAGAAATCCTGATCTATCCCAACCCCGGCAGACAGGAATCCAATATTTTAGTCCAACTCTCAGGCCCCGGCAAAGTGGAAATCAGAATTTTTGATGCAACGGGCAGGCTGGTATACGAGGAAAAAGAACAGCATGAAGGCAGCTTTGTCCGCAGCCTCGATCTCAGAGGCCTTAGTTCGGGCATGTATCAGGTGGTCGTAAATTCCGGCAGCGAGGTGATGACGGGTAGACTGGTCAAAGAATAAAAGTTTCTGATTTTAAAAAATGGACAATCCCTTCCGGAGAGATCTGGAGGGGGTTGTTTTTTTTAAATTCAAAAATTGGAAGATTTGAAAAATTGGTCGAAATTAATTATGTGTATCCGCTTCAATGCACGTATGGATGAACCGCAGCAATAATCATTCGGTCAAACAGGTTTTCTCCAAAATATCTTCGGTTTAACTTGTATA
>NZ_JAKZAM010000052.1 GCF_022538055.1 Cognataquiflexum nitidum
TCGCAGCTTGATTCATCAGGAAAATTTTGCATGAATTGTAGTATGGTCATAATGTTTCATATTTTAGTACAAGAAACAACCACTATACTTCAACCACAAATTATTGACACTTATTGTCAAATTTTGTCACGTGCATTCATGCGGATACACATAAATTTTTTTACCTTTTCCACCATTGCGTCTAAAATTCCTGTTTTATTTCTACACGCAATGATGCCTGTAAAAGCTTTAACTCAAAATAATTCAAGGTTGGAGACTGACATATCCGGTACATCCCTGACCGACGACAGACGGGGGGCTTCCGACTTCTGTATTCCTTCCGCACTGAAGTAGATTTCCGGGTTCCTCGCAAAAAAGCTTTTATCCCTTAAAAATTTTTCCAAAATCAACAAAACCCATTCTTTACTCAACCAAATTGCATCTACTGGATTTCTGATTAAATTGAAAATCTGAAAATCCATATAAACTAAATTCTAGACATTTTTATGAGAATCACCCAAGAGGGATTAAAAAGAGAAGTTGGGGTGTGGGGGCTTTCGGCCAATATTGTCAATATCATTGTCGGGGCAGGGATTTTTGTTCTGCCGGCTATTGTTGCCGAGATCATGGGGACCCAAGCAGTGGTTGCCTACCTGTTTTGCGGTTTTTTGATTGCATTGGTCATGTTGTGCTTTGCCGAAGCGGGGAGTAAGGTGACCCACTCCGGCGGGGGATATGCTTACATCGAGACGGCCTTTGGGCCCTATCCCGGTTTCTTGGCCGCCGTATTTTTGCTGATGGGCAGTATATTCTCGGATGCGGCGGTGTCCAATGCCCTTGTTGAAATTTTGGGATTGGTATTTCCCATCTTCAAAAATCAATATGTCAGGGTTTTGACCCTGTTTGTGATTTTTGCAGGCTTGGCTACCCTCAATGTCGTCGGAGTCAAACAGGGAATCGGTTTGGTCAAAATCAATACCGTCGCCAAATTGATCCCGCTGCTATTGTTGGTGACGATTGGATGGAAGGACGTCCAATTGGCGAATTTATACTGGGAATCAGCACCGACTATCCAACAGTTTGGCGAGGCTTCGCTGATTTTGTTTTTTGCTTTTCAGGGAGGAGATGCCGGATTGACGATAGGAGGGGAAATCAAAAACCCCCAAAAGACGGTTCCAAGAGCAATTTTCATCGGAATCTCCTTTGTGCTTTTGCTTTATATCCTGATCCAATTGGTTTCTCAGGGAGTGTTGGGCAATGAATTGACCAACTTCAAAGAAGCTCCTTTGGCAGAAACTGCCCGGATTGTTTTTGGTCCTGTAGGATATACCCTTCTTTTTATTGGGGCTGGTATATCGATGTTTGGGATGCTTAGCGGTCAGATTCTGAATTTGCCGAGGGTGTTTTTTAGGTTGGCAGTGGATGGGGTCATCCCGATCACAAAGTTGGCTTCCATCCACCATAAATTCAAAACCCCTTATGTTTCGATTTTACTCTATGCAGGTCTTGGTTTCACCATAGCTTCCTTGGGGGGATTTAGGCAATTGGCCGTCATCGCCTCTGCAAGTATGTTATTGGTGTATTTTGGGGTGTCCCTTTCTGTGATTCAGCTTCGCAAAATAAAAGCAAGCGGTCCCGGGGAATTCAAGATACCATTTGGATATACCGTTCCGATTATCTCAGCAGGTATTATTCTGTATTTACTTTCCAACTTATCCGGACGGGAAATCCAAGGTATTTTGATCCTGATAGGGATTTTGACATTTCTTTATTTTCTGGGTAAAGCCTACCGCATGTGGAAAATGAATAAAGGTTAGATGGATAAATGAAATCAATCAAAAAACACTTATCTTATTTATTATTAACCAAATACTAACTTTGATTTGTCACATTTAAAAGAATTTAAACCTGATAGGTTTATTTGACAATTAAGGCATTAAAACCATAATTTGAGCCTGAAAAACCTGTCAGATTTGGAACCTCAAACATTTAATATATAAAGAAGGGTTTAACTAATCAGCATTACCTATTCTACTCTTTTGAAAATATGAACTATCAAATCAGACCAATTATCCTCAATGTATTTTTTGGAACCTTACTTTTTTCCTGCCAACAAGAAATTTCGCCACCTAAGCCTCCCAATATCCTTTTGATCGTCGCCGATGATCTGGGTTATGCAGATTTGGGCTCATTTGGTGGTGATATCGACACTCCCCATCTGGATGAACTAGCCAATCAAGGCATTCGCTTCAGTCGCTTTCACTCCTCTCCGCTTTGCGCTACGAGTCGGGCCATGTTCCTCACCGGAAATAACAATCATGTCGCCGGAATGGGTATACAGGGAAGAAGAGAGGACGTTGAAGGATATGAAGGATATCTCAGTGAAAGAATCATCACCATTCCGCAACTGCTCCAAACAAAGGGATATCACACCTATATGGCCGGAAAATGGCACCTAGGGGCCGAACCGGAGTATCATCCCGGTAACAAAGGTTTTGAAAAGTACTTTATCACACCCCAGGGAGGAGCCAATCATTACAATAATTTTGGAATCCTTCCCCAAGCTCCTGTTTCAAAATACTATGAAAATGGGACTGAAGCGGAATGGCCGGAAGGGGCGTATTCCACAGATTTTTACACCGACAAACTCATCGAATATATCGGAAGCAATGCCGAAGATGGTAAACCCTTTTTCACCTTTGCCGCTTACACTTCTCCCCATTGGCCGCTTCAGGTGGACGAAAAATATTGGAAAAAATACGAAGGCCGCTACGATGCAGGGTATGAGGAACTAAAGCGTCAACGCTTTGAAAGCCTTAAGGAGGCCGGTATGATTCCTGAAGATGCACTCCTGCCTCCTTCTCATCCAAATGTCAAAGCCTGGGATTCTCTTTCATCGGAGGAGCAAAAAATGGAAGCCCGAAAGATGGAACTTTATGCGGGAATGGTTGACAACTTGGACTACAATATCGGTCGGCTGATTCAATACCTTAAAGAAATCGGTGAATATGAAAATACACTGATCGTTTTCATGTCTGATAATGGGGCAGCCGCTGAGGATTTTTATTATGAAGATGGTTTTAAGAATCTCATTAGAGAAAACCATACTGATGCCTATGCCGATATGGGTAAACCCAACTCATTTATTTCCTACGGCCCCCAATGGGCAGAGGCGGGTTCTTCTCCCTTCAAATATTACAAGGGATTCACAACCGAAGGGGGAATGAATGTGCCCATGATTATCAGCGGTCCCGGAGTAGAAAACAAAGGAAGCATCAATGATTCCTTTTTGACTTTGCTGGATCTGGCACCTACTTTTTATGAAGTAGCGGATGCTGCCTATCCTGTAGAATGGAATGGTAAAGCAGTGAAACCTCTTCTCGGAGCTTCACTTTTATCGGTTTTGACAGGCAAAAAACAGGGGATTCATGCAGAAGATTACGTTTTTGGGATGGAGCTTAATGGCTATGCCCTGCTTAGAAAGGGGAATTGGAAGCTTTTAAATACTGAAAAACCTTTTGATCTGAAAAACTTCGAGCTCTATAATTTGGAAACTGACCTATCCGAACAACAAGATATGAAAGAAGCAAAGCCTGAAAAATACCAAGAGCTTCTGCTGGAATGGGACAAATTTTGTAAACAGGTTGGAATAGTTTCTCCTTCTCCGAAACAAGGGGAAGGAATCAAATAATAAATACAGATAACCATGAAAAAAACGATTTTTTCTCTGATAGGACTTTTGTTAGTCACTTTCTCTTTTGCCCAAGAGGATGAAGTAGCGCTGATTCTCGCACAGCGGGAAGCTTCCAATCAAGCACTTCGTGCTTTTGATGAGGGATTGAATGCTACCTTTTCAACTCCAGACGCCTTTATCACCACAGGGGCGGGTACACTTATAGCAGGAAATGCAGCTCTTGACGCTTATATCAAATCCCAAAAAGGTCCGAAAATGTATTGGATCCGAACTCCAGATGAAGTCATCGTCAATCCAAAAACCAATCTTGCCTGGGAAACGGGTGCTTGGAAAGGATATTATGAGGACTCAGAAAAAGCGGTAGTGGGAGGGAAGTACTCTGCCCAATGGACCAAAGCCTCGGGGACTTGGCTGATTCATTCACAGTTGTTTGTCACCCTCGAACAATAGAAACCTCATTGAAGAAAAACAATTCTCCGAAACCCATCAGGTTGATTACATCATAGGGGTAATCGGCTTTTTGAAAAAGAATAATTGGGATTCCTATTTCAAGGAGTACATTATACTGTTTTTGGCAATTTCGTTGGGATTTTAAATGGAGAAATAGAGGAAAGATTAGGTAGAAAACAAAATTGATGAAGTATTGGCTGTATCCATGTTGGAGGGTTTGAAACAAGACAATGCTGCCTTACAGGAATCGATTGGGTTTGCCAAAGGTAAAGACACCAGGATTCAAAATTTCCTAAAGATGCTCCGCAGTCCCGGAGAGTCTTGGGATACCCTTGCTTTTTACAAAAGTGTGAGGGAGGTTTTTACTATCTTCCCTTTCCCCCCACAGAAGGCACTTATTCCAAAAGAAATTCTCGGATAATGTGCAGCATTTCTAGCAAAGGCATCACAAGACCGATGATTTTAAATTAAATTTCGATATTGAAAAAAAATCAAAGCTCTGAATCATGATTAATTTGACGGTAAATGGAAAGGAATACACGGTAGATGCCTCTGAAGGGATACCTCTACTATGGGTGATACGCGAACAGTGTGGATTGACCGGGACCAAGTTTGGATGCGGCATTGCCCAATGTGGCGCTTGTACGGTTCACTTGGATGGCCAACCTGTCCGCTCTTGCGTCACTCCGGCGATTTCGGCAGAAGGGAAAAACATCACCACCGTTGAAGGAATTGCATTGGATAAAAATACCCTTCATATCGTGCAGCAAGCATGGATCGAAGAACAAACGCCACAATGCGGCTATTGCCAATCCGGACAAATCATGTCTGCGGTAGCCCTGTTGAATGAAAATCCCTCTCCAAGCGATGAGGAAATTGATGCCGCCATGTCCGGGAACATCTGTCGCTGCGGCATGTATGGACGCATCAAGTCTGCCATAAAACGTGCTTCAGCATCTCTTCAATCTTCTACCATATTCTAAATTGTATAGCTATGAAAAAATGGACTAGACGCGCATTTATCGGTGCAGGAATTTTGGCAGGAGGGACTTTGGTGATTGGAATAGCTATCCGTCCGGGAAACCGCTCCTCAAAAGTAGCCGGATTGATTGCTTCAGAGGGAGAAACAGTCATGAATGTTTGGCTCAAAATCGCTCCGGATAACACGGTCACGGCAATCATTCCACATGCCGAAATGGGGCAGGGCGTGCATACCGCCTTGGCGATGATGCTCGCTGATGAAATGGATGCGGCTTGGTCAAAAGTGAAGTTTCTGGAAGCTCCCGCTGATAAAGAATATGCCAACTTTGCTGTGGCCAAAGGCTTTATAGCAGGGAATGCCACGTTCCCAAAGTTTATAGATGAAACGATCGACGGGGTTTTCCTTACCGCCGTCAAATCCCTGAATTTTCAGATTACGGGAGGAAGCGCTTCGGTGAGATTTACCGGTCAGCAGGCCATGCGGATCGCAGGCGCTGCAGCCAAATCCATGCTGATGCAGGCCGCTGCAGATACCTGGAAGGTGCCGGTGGAGGAGCTTACCGCCAAAAACAGCATCATAAGTCATCCGAGCAGTAAGCGCAGTGCCACTTTTGCGGAGCTCGCGCCTGCAGCAGCCAAGGTCAAGATACCCACCCAACCAAAGCTAAAATCACCCGAAGAGTTTACCCTCATGGGGACTTCCCTGCCACGATTCGATATTCCGGCCAAGGTGACTGGAGAAGCTCAGTTTGGAATGGATGTGCAGGTACCCGGAATGAAATATGCCACGATCAAGGCTGCTCCGGTTTTTGGAAGTAAGGTAAAATCCGTAGACACTACTGTATCTCCAAGCCAATATGGAGTAAAAAAGATTTTAAACTTAGGAGATGCAGTGGCTATCATCGCTGAAGGCTATTGGCAAGCAAAAACTGCATTGGATGCACTTCCTATAGAATTTGAAACCACAGAAAACAGTGGACTGAATCAAGAAGGAATCATGGACAGCTATCGCAAAGCTATGGATGTGGATTTGGCAGAAGGAAATCTGGATACTCACTTCAAAGACGGAGACGCAGCAACTGCCTTGGAACAGGCAGCTATCCTTGTCGAGGCAGAATACCAACTCCCGTTTTTAGCCCACGCCACCATGGAACCAATGAACTGTACTGCATGGGTGCACGATGGAAAATGTGAGCTTTGGTGTGGAAGTCAAAACCCCCTTGGGGTCAGGGCCGCAGCGGCAGAACTCCTTGAAATAGATATCGATCAGGTAACTGTTCACAATCAACTCTTGGGAGGAGGCTTTGGAAGACGCGGTGAGACAGATGTGATGAAGCAGGCGATTTTGATCGCCAAGGAAGTGGACCACCCAGTCAAATTAATCTGGTCAAGAGAAGAAGATACACAGCACGATGTCTATCGGGAGGCGACTATCAGTAGGATGAAGGCGGGCTTGGATCAATCGGGACTTCCCATTGCCTATGCCCATCAGTTTATCTTCAAGCACCATCCCCCTGAGGCAGCGGATATTCCATATTCAATTCCCAATCAGTTGATTCAATATTCCAGCCCTGCCTCACATGTACCATGGGGCAATTGGCGAAGCGTGGACCATTCGACTCATGGTTTTTTGACAGAGTCCTTCATAGATGAAATGGCCCATGCTGCCAAGCAAGATCCTTTTGCATTTAGAAAAAAATTGATCAAGGATAAGCCAAGGTTTCAGCGTGTGTTAGACTTGGTTTACGAAAAGTCAAATTGGGGAACCCCCCTTCCTGCCAATTGGGGCAGAGGCATTGCCATTGCCCAATCTTTTGGATCTATTGTGGCTGAGGTAGCAGAAGTGGAAGTAACCTTCGAAGGAAAGGTGAAAGTGCATCGCGTGGTCTGTGCAGTTGATCCGGGCTTTGCCATTCACCCAAATGGATTCATTGCCCAAATGGAAAGTGGGATAATCTACGGCTTGGCGGCTGCCATGACCGGAGAAATTACCATCGAAAACGGTGCAGTGGCACAAGGTAACTTCCATAATTATCCCGTCACCCGAATGAATGAGGCGCCAAAAATCGAAACCCATATCATCAATTCCGGAAATCCTCCCGGTGGAGCCGGTGAACCAAGCACGCCGCTCATCGCCCCGGCCGTGACCAATGCCATCTTTGATGCAACAGGAATCCGGATTCGACAACTGCCTATTTCCAAAAACGATCTGCGTGCATCGATTCGTCCGACGACTTGAAAAAAATTTTTTGCATCAATAGGGTCAGTTTGTTTTATAAAACCCTAAAATTAGAACCATGGGACTATTTTGGGACCTTATCCAACAAAGCCAAATCTCTGACCAAAAAGGCAGGGCCGAGACCTTGGAAGCGAGAGTCGCTTTCTTAGAATATGAACTTCAGAAGACCAAATCTCTTTTGATAAGCACCTTAAAGATTCTAGAGGAGCAAAGTGGAAAAGACATTGATGGAGACGGAAAGATAGGATGAGGATCCACGGTATATTTTCAAGTCAATTGAATAAATAGATCCTGTACCTGAAGGCACAGAAATGCATATCATCAATATGTTTCTTCCGATATAAAGTCCCTAAAGGGACTAAACAAAAGAGGAAAGCAGATTTAAGTACTATCCTTATTTGATTTTCAATTGAAGGCTATAAGGATAATACGATGGTTGGATTGATTTGATATAGACCCGGTCCCTCCAGGGACAAAATTTAGGCATATAAATTAAACGATTAGCAAATGATCCCAGTCCCTTTAGGGACTGAATATGGGTAGCCTTTTAGGGACAAAATATGGGTAGAGAAAAATGAAAACCCGTGACCTTAGGCCTGCCCGTTTTGAAGATGATCTGGAAGAATTGTCCCTTTAGGGACTTGATATGGATTGATCAATTTAAGCTATTCCTATGAACAGGCAACCATGCACCGTAAAAGTCCAGATTAAGTTTACTTCAAACTCCTAAACATTATAATATAGGTAAAAAAAAACTGTGAAAATCTGCCAAGTCAGCATTATCCCGATGATCGGGACAGGTCCTGCGTGCTAATACAAACATAGTAATTGTAGGAAGTTCACCTCATTTCAATTCACCACTCCCTCAAAGCTTCCACAGCCCCCTTGATCAATTGGTCTTTGGACTCATGGGCATTATTGTTCAAAAGAATCAGGGTTTTGTTTTGGTCAATAAACCTCATGATCAGGGTTTTGTATCCAGGGTTATCGCCGGTATGCGAAACGATTTTTCCAAAATAGGCATCCTGACTAAGGTCCCAACCGAAGCCATAGTTGCTCATTGTACAGTCATTCAATACTTGTGGAGAAAATGCAGATTTCAAGGTATTGTCACTTACCAATGTGCCACTGTACAGTGCCTGATCCCAAATCAACAAATCCTGTGCTGTGCTGCTGATCCTTCCCGGGCCTTTTCTTTTGCCTAACCAAACAGTGTAATCTGACTCATGGAATTTGTTGGTATTTACATAATTCCCCTTTTTATCCTTGAGATGTCCTGCGGCAAAGTTGCTGACCATGGCTTTTTCCTCTAAGGTTCTGATATCAGTGTTTGTCATTTCCAAAGGTCTAAAGATCCACTCTCTTGAAAGTTCGATAAAGTCCTTACCTGTCACTTTTTCTACAATGCTCGCGAGAAAAACGTAGGCAGTATTGCTATATTCATATTTTTCACCTGGCTTTGTGAGCATTGGAGGATGGTATTTACGCAGGTATTCCAATATAGCTTCATTTCCTGCTACTTTACTTTTATCCCAGTGCTTATCCATGACAGCCTGATAATCAGGAAGACCATTGGTATGTGAAAGCAGTTCCTTGATGGTTATCCCTTTGTACGGGATATCGAGGTACTTCTCAGCATAATCGTTATAATCCAAAAGTCCTTTTTCGGCACACATCATCACCATCATAGCAGTAAACTGCTTGGATACTGAAGCCATTTCGAATACATCTGTATGCACCAATGGGATTTTTTGTTCATAAGAACGGTATCCCGCAGCTTTTTCAAAAACAATCTTACCCTCTACTGCCAATAACAATACTCCTGAAAAACCTTTGGCTTCAGCAGCTGCAAAGGCTTTTTCAACTTCCGAAACTTGGGCAAAAACCGAATGTCCATACAATATGGAATAAACATGCAAAAACAGCGAGAGAACAAGCTTGATAGGTTGAAATTTCATGGTTTAGAGTCTTTTAAATTAACTTTCTACTAGAAAATTGATTGATCAAAATAAGAATAAAACATTAAAAACAAATGAAGTCGCGGTAAAGGGTAAATTTTTTGATAGGAAAGCCATTATTTGTTATTACTTTAAAACTGTAAGAAAAATTTTCATCAATGACTCTATCAAAAATCTCTCTTCCAGAATTGACCGAATTGGCAAAAACAGCAGCAAGGAAAGCAGGTGAGAGGATTTTGGGAATTTATAAATCAGAGGATTTAGGATTGACATTAAAGGAGGACCAATCCCCCCTGACTTTGGCGGATCAGGCGGCGCATGATGAAATCATTCTTCATTTGGAACAAGCAGGTTTGCCGATATTGTCTGAAGAGGGAAGTTCTATACCCTATGAAATCAGAAAAGATTGGGAATATTTTTGGTTGGTAGACCCATTGGACGGAACCAAGGAATTTGTAAAAAGGAACGGGGAATTTACAGTCAATATCGCTTTGATCCATCAAAGGACACCTGTCATGGGCGTAGTTTATGCCCCGGTTTTGGATTGGATGTATTGGGGATGTCAGGATTCGGGTTCTTGGAAGCAGGAAGGAACAGAAGAACTGATAAAAATGAAAGCGTTGACTGATGCGACCATCAATACCATCGTGGCAAGCCGTTCGCATATGAATTCGGAAACAACCGAATTTATCTCCAAATACCCCCAAGCCAGGGTCGTCAGTATGGGTTCCTCACTGAAGTTTATGCTAGTAGCAGAAGATAAAGCACAACTTTATCCCCGGTTTGGACCTACTATGGAGTGGGACACCGCAGCGGCACATGCTATTGTTAATGCAATGGGAGGGAAGGTGTTGACTTTGGATGGACTGAGTCCCTTGACTTACAACAAGGAAAATTTACTGAATCCAAATTTTTTGGTAAGGGGTTGTGGGGTGCATTGAATCCGATTTTCCCCTTTTGACCCTGAGGTCAATCTTTAAATTACTAATAAACTGACTTTTTATTTAAGGATTTGATTTATAATCATTTAAAGCCTGAAAAATATTACATCACATTGGGACAATAATGCCTTACGTTTGTCCCTGATTGGTTTCAAAAACATTTTTCAATTGGTTAATTAGGGGAAGGAGTCAAGGGTGGCTCTAATCATTTAACCTAATCTATATTTTTATGAAAAATTTAAAAGTAACATTGGCTTTGGTTTTGTTTTTAATGTGCTTGCCTTTCTTATCAAATGCTCAGGGACCTGTGACAACATTGGAATTCCAGAATGCGGCAAAAGCCTTGGAGGTGGTTCAGAAATACACCAAAGCACTTCAGGACGGTGATGTTGCAGCCATGAATGCCCAACTTGCCCCCGGAGCGATGATCTACGGATTGGGAGGCGGCTTGGATTCTCTCACTGTGACTCAACATAGGGAATATTATACCAATAGCACCAACCAATACAAACACACACTTTCAGGAGAACTTTATTTGCCTGTCAAAGTCACCAACAACTGGAATGAGGGGGAATGGGTATTGTCATGGGGAACCAACACCGTTCAGGACAAAAAAACCGGTAAAACCATTCCTGTTCCATATCATACTGCCGGAAGGGTAGAGAATGGTAAGATTGTATTTTTGCGATATTGGTATGACATGTGGAATATCATGGAAACTCAGGGTTTTGAGGTAAAGCCTCCTTCCAACTAAAATACTGTTAATTATATTTTTTGAGTTTCAAAGGCATTTGGGAAGTTTTTCCAAGTGCCATTTTTTTTATCTTTTTACTTGAAAACCTGCATTTCGAAAATTTTGAAACAAAAGCCCTCATATTTCTCTCGGGAATTTTTTGGATACTTTGGGACAATAAAACCACCTGTTTGTCCCAATCTGGTTTAGATTTCCTGTGTATTTTTTAATTTGAGATATGCCGAATTTCCTTTTGGAGAAAAGATTTAATCATTTTCTATGAAAATTTGGCTGTATTCCGTATTGGCAATAAAATATTTTAAGTATTGGGTTTTTAAAGGTAAAAATTTCGATAAAAAAAGTTATTGAAATAAAAGTGATCTTTCTCTCCCAATCCTAGAAAAATGTAATGAAAATAAGTTATCAATATTTAAATTAAATCAAATATGGCAATGAAATTTTTAATCGTAGATGACGAAAAAGATGTTGAATTCTTATTCAGACAGAAGCTTCGCAAGGAAGTCCGAGAAGGTTTGATGGATCTTGAATTCGCCTTTTCAGGCAAGCAGGCACTCGAACTTTTAAGAAGCCATCAACCCCCTGAGGTGATGTATATTTTTTCGGATATCAATATGCCGGGTATGACAGGTCTCGAGCTTTTAGAAAAAGTCAAGTCAGAATTTCCTCAAATACAAGTGAGTATGATATCCGCTTATGGAGACAGCGAAAACCACGAAAGGGCCATGAATTCCGGAGCAAAAGAGTTTTTTACCAAACCCATAGATTTTGATTCTCTCAAGGCAGAATTACAGGAGATTCTGTCAGGTGCCAAGTAAAAAAATACAGTATGATAAAAATTACTTAAATATTTAACATGATTCGGTTTTTCCTTTCTCTGACCATCCTAGAATGGATTGATAAGTATTACCCAAAAAGCCAATATGAAGAAATACCAGAAGAACCGGGAATTTGGAGCATTGAACGTGTATAAATTGTACTGGGAAAGCTATTTGGGCGGAGACCTTGAGGCTTTTTCTTTACATATCGATGAAGATTTTGAAATGATTGGAACCTCCGAATCCGAAGTTTGCCATTGCAAGGATGACGGAATAGTATTTTTTAAAGCCCAGATGCATGAAATCGTGGGAAAGACAGAAATGAGAAACAGGAACATTTCCGCAAAACCATTGAATGGCATGTTTCTGATAAATGAAATTTGCGATGTTTATATTTTTGGGATTCCGGAATGGACTTTTTACTCCAAATTAAGAATATCTACAATTCTTCATGAAACCGATTCAGGCTGGAAAGTAATACAGCAGCATGGTTCCCTTCCTGACATACGTGTGCAGGAAGGGGAGACCATTGCTTTTGACAAAATCACTAAAGAAAACCTAGAACTCCGAGATGCGGTAAAGCGCCGCACAGTCGAACTTGAACACAAAAACAGGGAATTGGCCATTGAGGCTGCATTGGAAAAAATCCGCTCCTGCTCCCTTTCAATGCAAAAAACCGATGACCTACGAGACGTTGTGAAGATTCTCTTTGAACAAATGCAAGGGTTGAGTGTGAATATGGGTTTTGCAACAGTAAGCATTTTTATTTTCGATGAAGGTTCACGAAATATCACACAGTGGATACCCGTACAGAATGGGGTATCATCTCTAAAAGTACCCTTTTTTAACCACCCAATTTCCTCAGATCTGTTTGTAGCAAAGGAAAAGGGGGAAGATTTTTTCACAAAAACCTATACGCTGGAGGAAAAGAATAGCTGGTTAGAAATAGGTTTTGAACAGACTGATTACAAGGATCTTCCCGAAGAATTTAAATCCTCTCTTTTCAAAGCCCCAAGCTATGCCATGGCTATTACCCTGGCAAAAAATTCGGGCATCTGTATTCCCAGTTTTGTAGGTGAACTTCCTTATCCTGAAGATATTCAAATAATGAAACGGGTGGGAAAAGTTTTTGAGCAGGCTTATATCCGCTTTCTTGACCTCCAAAAAGCCGAAGCGCAGGCGAGAGAAGCGCAGATTGAAGCCGCACTCGAAAGGGTCAGGGCTCAGACCATGGCCATGCACAGCAGCGAGGACGTGGGAAAAAGTGTTGTCAAGATGTTCTCCGAACTCACGGCCTTAGGGGTAGATGAAGGCACCCGATTTGGTATCGGTATACTGAACCATGAGAATGAAAACAACCAACTTTGGACGGCCCGAAAAAATGGAGATGAAGTCAACATGCATATCGGTAACATCGATATGGCCTCGCACCCTTTGCTGAAAAGTGCCCGTAAGGCTTGGAAAGAGCAGATTCCCATCCACCGTTATGTATTGGAAGGCGAAGATTTGTTGGATTATTACCAAATGCTCAATAATGCCCCTGATTATAAAATTCAGATACCGTTAGAAAAATTACCCAAAAAAGAAATCCAACACTGTTTCATTTTCGAGCATGGATTTTTTTATGCATTCAGTCCCCGAGAATTCCAACCCGAATTAATTCAAATTACCAAGCGGTTCAGTTCTCTGTTTGAACAAACCTACAGACGTTATTTGGATTTGGTAAGAGCAGAAACTCAGGCAAGGGAAGCCCAAATTGAAGCCGCACTGGAAAAAGTCCGTTCCCGCTCTCTCGCCATGCAAAGTCCCGATGAGTTGAATGAAGTGGCCCGACTGCTCAGGGAAGAAATGGGGGCATTGGGCGTGGAGGAATTGGAAACCAGTTCGATCTACATTCAGGATGAAAGCAGCAGTACGGCACAGTGTTGGTTTACCATAAAAAATCCGGATAACCCTGATAAAGCAATTACCGACCAAATGACCCTCGACCTTCAGGACACTCGGGTGGGGCGAAAGATGTATGAATTTGTCCACTCCAAAGCAAAACAAACTTCCATCCTGATGCAGGGTGAGGAAAGGATAGAATGGATCCGATATTGTGAAGAAAAATCCGACCTGTTTGGAACTAGTAATTTTTATGGAGAGACTATTCCCGATCGCACTTATCATTTGTACAAATTTTCTAACGGCTATATCGGTGCCGCTGCTCCCGGGGAGATTTCCTCGGAAAGCTGGGACCTTTTGAAAAGGGCCACGGCCGTATTTTCATTTGCTTACACCCGTTTCAGGGATTTACAGATGGCCCAATCCAGTGCCAGGGCCGCCATGCGACAGGCTTCTTTGGATCGGGTCCGAGCAGATATTTCATCCATGCGCAATGCTGATGACCTGGACAGAATTACCCCGCTTGTATTCAATGAATTGACCACCTTAGGCATTCCCTTTATCCGATGCGGGGTATTTATTGTGCATGAGAATAGGAGTAACGTGGAAATTTACCTCTCCACGCACGAAGGAAAGTCATTGGCAGTCATGACACTTCCCTTTACTGCCAATGAAATGACCTCCAAGTCAGTAGAGGCTTGGAGAAATGGAGAAGTCTATATCCAACATTGGAATCAAACCGATTTCATCAATTGGGGTAAATCAATGAAGGAACAAGGATATGTCAAAGACCTCAAAACTTACCAAGGTACTGAAGCTGCACCGGAGTCACTCCACTTGCACTTTGTACCTTTTGCCCAGGGATTACTGTATGTAGGCTCAACCATAAGTCTGTCCGATGAGCAGATTGATCTGGTAAAAGCATTGGCAAAGTCATTTGCCATAGCCTACGCGAGATATGAGGATTTCGTAAAACTGGAAAAGGCCAAAGCCGAAGTAGAATCGGCGATGAGCGAACTCAAGGCCACCCAATCCCAGCTCGTACAGCAGGAGAAACTCGCATCACTTGGCCAACTTACCGCAGGCATCGCCCACGAGATCAAGAACCCGCTGAATTTTGTCAATAACTTCTCGGAGGTGTCGGTGGAGATGATTGAGGAAGCATTGGAAGAATTCGAGAAGCGAGAAGCGAGAGACGAGACATTGATTCGGGAAAATCTGGAAGATATCAAATCAAACCTTCAAAAAGTCCATCAGCATGGTTCACGGGCCAATGGCATAGTGACTTCCATGCTGCAGCATTCCAGGGAAGGAACCGGCAAAAAGGAACCAACTGACTTAAATGCCCTGATCAAGGAATATGTCAACCTGAGTTTTCACGGAATGCGGGCCGGAAAAAATCCCATCGATGTGGAAATCATCCTTGACTTGGACCCAGAGGTAAAAGAAGTACCCCTAATCAAAGAAGACTTTACCAGGGTAATCATCAACCTATGCAACAATGCCTTTGATGCGATGAAGTCCGTAAAGACGCTGCATGCTGCGTCTCTAAGTATACGCACCAAAAAGCAGGGAGATACAATTATCATCGAAGTCTCCGACAACGGCCCCGGCATCCCCGACGACATCAAGGATAAAATCCTGCAGCCTTTCTTCACCACCAAAAAGGGAACAGAAGGAACCGGGCTTGGGCTGAGTATTACGCATGATATCGTGAAGGCGCATGGAGGGGGATTGAGCATTGAAAGTAAATTCGGGCAAGGAGCTACTTTCATAATTTCACTACCTAAAATCGGTATTCTATGAAAAGACTTTTGATTTTTCTTTTGGTTATTCATGTCTTTGCAATTTACAGTTTTGCTCAAAGGGGAACGGTAGTACTATCGTCAGACATGTTCAAATCTCATCAAAGGATATTTTTAGCGCCTTTGGAAGGATGGATTTTCAGACAAGGAAATGACCCCAATTGGGCAGATCCAAACTTGGATACCAATGGATGGGAAACTATGAATCCTACAGCCCTAAACCCAAAGATGGAAGATGAAAATGGAAGGTTGGAAGGCTGGTTTCGGATCAGGATCAAGGTAAATGAGTCACTTGAAAATATACCATTGGCAATCTCTAGGGAACTTTGGGCTGCAACGGATGTGTACCTTGATGGAAAATTGGTCCATTCCTTTGGAGACACGGGCAATCCCTATCAGGCATTTAATCCCATCCTCAAGTATCCGATTCCAATTGATCTTGAAGTCGGAAAAGAGCATCTTCTTGCTCTTCATTTTGTGGATCATGAGAGCACCTTTACCCAAAGAGAAATCAGACTGAAACCCAAAAACCTTCAGAATTTCATCAGCCTTACTGGACCGGAATACGGAGTTTGGGTAACACGAAACGTCAAGCTGACCCACATTTATGTTACCCTTTGCATTGCAGTTTCCTTCCTGCTTTTTTTCCTCTATTGGTTTTTGGTTTATCTCAATCGCGATCAGACCATTTTTCGCATTGTTGCATGGTATACCACAGCGGTACTGATTGGGTCAGTGGTGTTTTTTGGAAATACTTTCTTTGAAATCACCTATAGTCTAGAGAAGGTGAGGTTTTTGATTTTTATAACCTTTCAGGGTGTTATGACCCTTTTCGGACTTTTTATTCTAGAATGGGTCCTAACACAAAAAGTCTCAAAATACTCATGGGGCATACTTGCCATTTTGCTGATCCTAAATATCCCGGCACATATTTTTTCAATTTCCCAACCCTTTGCCATTGCCTTTGTCTTTATGCTTTGGCACTTCGGTAGAAAGTTGTTTGCGCACCGCAACGAAATCACCGGTGCCAAATGGGCAATAGTAGCGGCCGTATTGGTACCGACTGCAGCCATCATTGTACAAATCATTCTTCATGGATATTCGCTCGACCTTTACAACGAATATGACAAACTGCTCCTCTCCCTACATATCCTTAGCCCTCCTCTATTTTACCTTGCCTATATTTCCGTCCGTTTCAAGGAGACGCTGCGGGCAGTTCGGGAGGAAAGCCAAAAACTTCTACAAGTCACAGAAGAGAAAAGAGAAATATTGGCCAACCAGAATATTGTCTTGGAGAAACAAGTAGCAATAAGAACTGAAGAGCTTAAACAATCTCTTGAAAACCTAAAAACAACCCAATCCCAGCTCATCCAATCCGAGAAAATGGCTAGCCTTGGTGAACTCACCGCCGGCATTGCCCACGAAATTCAGAATCCTTTGAATTTTGTAAATAATTTTTCGGAGGTGAGTGCGGAGCTTGTGGAAGAGATCCGAGAAGCGAGAAACGAGAGGCGAGAGACAAGACCAAGTACAGAGGAGGACGAAATTGAGGATGAGATTCTGGAGGATATCAAGCAGAATCTCCAAAAAATCAACCACCATGGCAAGCGGGCAGATGCGATTGTGAAAGGGATGTTGGAACACAGTAGGACAAGTTCGGGAGAGAAAGCCCCGACTGACATCAATGATTTGGCGGATGAATATTTGAGGTTGTCCTATCATGGATTAAGGGCCAAAGACAAATCATTCAGTGCTGATTATAAAACGGATTTTAAACCCAATCTCCCCAAAGTCAGTGTGGTGCCACAGGATATCGGCCGGGTGTTGTTGAACCTGATCAACAATGCCTTTCAGGCCTGTGCGGAACGGAAGGGACAACTTTCCCAAAGTTCGAATCCCGATGGCTATCGGGAGGAAAGTTTTCAGCCCTTGGTTTCTCTTTCCACCAAAAAACTTGGAGATAAAATCGAAATATCGATAAAAGACAACGGTCCCGGCATTCCTGACTCCATCAAATCCAAAATCTTCCAACCTTTCTTTACGACCAAACCTACTGGGCAGGGGACTGGATTGGGGTTGTCCTTATCTTATGATATCGTGAAGGCGCATGGAGGGGAATTGAGGGTGGAGACTAATTCTGGAGGAGGTCTACCTGCAGGAAAAACATTTACAGAATTTACCATCATATTGCCTTTGTGATGGGATCAGGGATTAATTAAATCAGGATGAAAAAAACAAGAAAGAGATATTGCAGACATCAAAAGACAAACCCTGAGCTAGGTATGGAGAACATACCAAGCTCAGAATTTGGGAAATTTCTGAAAGAAAGAAATTACAGGATTACCTTCTTGTTCGCGCAGGATCTACTCTTGTTCTTGCGGGATCTACGGCCTGGGTTCTTGCAGGGTCCACGATGCGTTGGATCAAATCTTCATTTCCCTGATCGAGGTTATCTGAGGAGCTTTGCCCATCGGTCCCATCATCGTCTCCTGATGGTACGAGATTATCCTGATCTTCGGAAGGTGAATCATCCATTTTCACAATTGAACCCAATTCAAAGGTGAAAAATAATAAACAAGTATTTTCATTCGTAAAGTAGTTTCTTTTCATGATTTTGAAATTAAAGTACAAAATATATGTATTAAAGGTAGTTTTTAAAGTTAAAAATCCAAATTTAATTACATAGAAATCAAATTCTTATCACTTCAGTTAGCCAGATAAAAACTTAAATACATTCATGAAAACCCTAAATGGACCATATAATAATAAGCTTTGGAGGATAATAATTTCCTTAATGTGTTGTTTAGTTTTTTCCATAAGATTTGGTCAGGGGCAGACCATCGAAAACCTCAAAGCTGATCTTGAGAAACTTTCCCAAAAAGCCGGATATGCCAATGATACACTTTACCTCAACAAAGCCAATGACCTTGGTTTTATGCTTGCAGAAAGTAATCCTGACAGTGCGTTTGTCTTCCTCGACAAACAGATTGAGATGTGTCAAAAAGCCGATTATAAAAAAGGCGAATCAGATGCCCTGAAAATATACGGAAATGCACTACAGAATAAAGGGGAATTTGCTGCTTCCATCGATTATTACAAAAGATCCCTTGCCATTGCCCAAGACATGCCTGATGACAGGTTGATTCCGGGGATATTGAATAATATCGGATTGGTCTATTTTAATCTCGGCAATTATGCAGAGGCTTTGGGTAATTTTTTTGAAGCGATAAAAGGGGCCGAACAAACGGGGAATTTAAATGTAGAGGCCGCGGCATTGAACAACATTGCCATGATCTATTTTGAGCAGGGAAAGTTAGAGGAAGCTAAAACCAAATATCAGGAGATGCTGGTTATTTACCGGAAAATGGGCAATCAGGGGAGAATGATTCTCGCTTATAACAATCTTGGCGATGTAGAACTCAAGCAAAACAAACCTTTGGAAGCCCTTGATCATCTCAAAGTAGGCCATACTTCGGCATTGGCTTTGCAAAGTCCTGAATTTATAGAGATGACCGCACGGACCTTGGCGGATATTTATGTGGCGTTGGACAGTACTGATAAGGCAGAAAATCTTTACCGGCAATCCATTGCCATCGCAAAGGAAAAAGGCTATGGAGTTCCTTATTCACACTCCTTGGTAGGATTGGCGGAATTGTATTTTGGCAAAGGAAACTACCAAGAAGCGCGCCTCTATGCCAATGAAGGAATGGAACAAGCCAATAAAATGAAGCAGGCCATGCAACAGCGAAATGCGCATGAACTTTTGGCCAAAATCAATGAAAGGCAAGGTGATTTCGAGGAGGCTTTGGCTAATTATAAGCTATTCAAGCAATATAATGACAGCATCAATAATGCCCAAGGACAGCGGTTAGCCGCCACTTTGGAAGCTGAATATGAATTTTCGAAAAAAACTCTCGAATTTGAAAAGGCAAGCCTGCGTCAGTGGTGGCTTATTTTTTCAGCATTTATCGGATTGTTTACTTTTTTGATCATTCTTTTTATTGTCTATAGAAATAGAAATAAACTGAACAAAGCATACCTAGCCCTGAAAGAAAAAAATGTTGAAATAGAAAGTAAAAACGAAAAACTTGAAAATGCACTTGACCAATTGAGGTCTACCCAACTTCAACTTATCCAATCGGAAAAAATGGCCAGTCTTGGAGAACTCACTGCAGGTATCGCTCATGAAATTCAGAATCCGCTCAATTTTGTTAACAATTTTAGTGAGGTAAGTGCTGAATTGATGCAGGAATTAAAAGGTGAGAGGTCAAAACTGGCAGCTGAGAGAAATGAAACCATGGAGGAGGAAATCATTGGAGATGTTATTCAAAACCTAGAAAGAATCCACCAACATGGCAAGCGAGCTGATGCTATTGTCAAAGGCATGCTGGAACATAGCAGGTCCAGAAAAGGAGAGAAAATTTTGACTGACATCAATGCATTGACTAGTGAATCTCTTCGTCTCTCATATCATGGATTTTTGGCTAAAGAAAAGAATTTGAACGGTATTCCAATGCCAATCGAAAGGGAGACAGATTTCGATCCAAATTTACCAAAGTTAAAAGTGATTCCTCAAGACTTGTCCAGGGTTTTGATCAATATCATCAATAATGCCTTTCAGGCGATCTCCAATTCTGATTTCATATCCGATAGCTACCGGGATTATAATTCTGAATCAAAACCCTTAGTAACTGTCTCCACCAAAAATCTTGGAGATAAAATCGAAATAACAATAAACGATAATGGACCGGGTATCCCTGAAGCTATTAAGGACAAAATTTTTCAACCATTTTTCACCACCAAGCCCGCAGGCTCGGGAACGGGGCTGGGATTGTCGCTAAGCTATGACATAGTAATTGCGCATGGAGGAACTTTGAATGTAAAATCCAAAATAGGGGAAGGAAGTACGTTTGTTATCCAACTGCCCAAAAACCTATAATTAAAAGGAAACTAAAAATGGTTGGTTTGCATATACTTGAGTATTATTTTTTTGGAAATCCGCAATGTTGCACGTTGGGCTATAGGAGGTTGTATAGAATGCGGATACTCATCCAAAGACTATAGTACACTGTCCACTGGTGTTTTATGACTCCTCCAACAAATTATTATCTGGCTATGTCCAAGAAAGCGGATACACATATTTGTTTCCTTATCCCTACATTTATCACTCTTGACAGTGTAGAATTTTTTCTAAGGACGAAACCCCTTTGATCTCGCGATATCGGTTCACCGAGCTTGCCGAGGTGGAGAAAAATGATATTTGGCTACTAGTAAAAAAGCGGATAATCACATATTTCTTTTTGTTTAAGTAAAATGTAACTACTCAGGTTCTATTTAATTAACCGGAATTCAAGTTTTTTAATTGGTAACTGCTTTTGGGTTTAGCCTGTGT
>NZ_JAKZAM010000053.1 GCF_022538055.1 Cognataquiflexum nitidum
GCGCCTTTCCGAGAAATCCCCCTTTGTGCCTCTGTGTCTTTGTGAGATATTTCCTGCGCCTTCCCCTGAAATTATCCAAGGACTTTGTTTTCTTTTGTTCCTTTGTGGTTCAATTTATTTCTTTTTGCGTCATTGCGCCTTTGCGGGAAAATTACTTTTAGCACCTTTACGAGAAATCACCCTTTGTGCCTCTGTGTCTTTGTGAGATATTTCCTGCGCCTTCCCCTGAAATTACCCGAGGACTTTGTTTTGTTTTGTTCCTTTGTGGTTCAATTTATTTCTTTTTGCCTCTTCTCGCCTTTGCGGGAAAATTACTTTTAGCGTATTTACGAGAAATCACCCTTTGTGCCTCTGTGTCTTTGTGAGATATTTCCTGCGCCTTCCCCTGAAATTATCCAAGGACTTTGTTTTCTCTTGTTCCTTTGTGGTTCAATTTATTTCTTTTTGCCTCTTCACGCCTTTGCGGGAAAATTACTTTTAGCGCCTTTCCGAGAAATCCCCCTTGGTGCCTCTGTGTCTTTGTGGGATACTTTCTGCGCCTTCCCCTGAAATTATCCGAGGACTTTGTTTTCTCTTGTTCCTTTGTGGTTCAATTTATTTCTTTTTGCCTCTTCACGCCTTTGCAGGAAAATTACTTTTAGCACCTTTACGAGAAATCCCCCTTGGTGCCTCTGTGTCTTTGTGGGATACTTTCTGCGCCTTCCCCTGAAATTATCCGAGGACTTTGTTTTCTCTTGTTCCTTTGTGGTTCAATTTATTTCTTTTTGCCTCTTCACGCCTTTGCAGGAAAATTACTTTTAGCACCTTTACGAGAAATCCCCCTTGGTGCCTCTGTGTCTTTGTGGGATACTTTCTGCGCCTTCCCCTGAAATTATCCGAGGACTTTGTTTTCTCTTGTTCCTTTGTGGTTCAATTTATTTCTTTTTGCCTCTTCACGCCTTTGCAGGAAAATTACTTTTAGCACCTTTACGAGAAATCCCCCTTGGTGCCTCTGTGTCTTTGTGGGATACTTTCTGCGCCTTCCCCTGAAATTATCCGAGGACTTTGTTTTCTTTTGTTCCTTTGTGGTTCAATTTATTTCTTTTTGCGTCTTTAAGAGAAATCACCCTTTGTGGCTCTGTGTCTTTGTGAGATATTTCCTGCGCCTTCCCCTGAAATTATCCAAGGACTTTGTTTTCTTTTGCGTCTTCACGCCTTTGCAGGAAAATTACTTTTAGCGTCTTTAAGAGGAATCACCCTTTGCTTCTTTACAGGAAAATAAATCTGTGGCCTTAAATTTTAGCTGCAACCGACCTTCCCCTCACATATTCCTCACGCTTGTACCTCATCTTTCCCTTCCAAGCCAAAAATACCAAAACCATAAAGATACCCCCCCCGGCCAAAAAAACTTCAAATGACATCATATGCCCAAAATGCATCCAATACCGCTGCGCCGGAAACATTTCCAGTACCTCTTTGCTACCCAAACCCAAGGCTTCTTCCATCCCGGGGACATTGAGTGGCAACCAAAATAAAGATACCGATACATTTACAACACTAGCCACAATAAGGTCTTTGTTGACAATTCTATACCTCCTGACTGCCTTCAAAAGCAGTACAACCATAAATGGAAAAAAAGCCAATAACAACCTTGACTCCGGATGCAGTGCAAATACAAAAATCAATATGCCTACAACCGTCATCCCCATCCCGAGCTTTGCGGCTTCCTTGACCATCCTAGGGAAAAAAACCAATGACAGCGGAATCATAAATCCAAAAAACATAAAGTGGCCAACCAGAAAATCTCCCGGAAAGCGAAGTGTGTCTTTCACAAATCCCAAGAAAAGGCCAACCGGCTGAACAGTAGCATTATTGCCTGACAAAAGAAAAATCACCAGCACAAATACCATGAAAATCCCTAGCAACCTTCCCATTTTCTGGGATTTGGTTTTCTTTATCATCAACTCATAGCTCTTGGACCAGTCAATGGGATTTCTAACCATCATGCCCAGAACAAATAATACCAAGCTAAGGATAGAACCGATATGCAGTGCCACGTTCCAAAAACCCTCCTGAAAAAACCTCCCTGTAAACATGCCAAGCAACCCCAAGAAAACAAGCAAAAACAAAGAAGTAATCACCGGAAAAAAGGACTTTGGCCTCTCCTCAGGGTAGAACAAAAGCTGCTCACTAGGCAAAAACAAAAGCAATAATCCAGTCAGCATCATAGTGGGCCATACAAATCCGGCTACAATCGATACCAGAAACAGTTTTTGACGGTTGATTTTGATGAAATAATTGGCCTGACCGATTGCAAGCATCAAGGTGGGAAGATCCGTAGAAAATGGGTTGTACCAAGGGTCTTTAAGTACGGCAAAGTTTACAAACAGCAACACAAAGCCCAAAATACTCAGGGAATCACCCAGCCGCAGTTTTGTCGCTAAGGCAAAATACCAGTAAACCCCCAATCCTAAAAATAAAAAATGCAAGACCAGCATCCCACGTATGAGGTTATCATAACTTTTAACAATTTCAAAAACCCCAAACATCACATTCACAAAAGCGAAAGGCATGACCCTCTGCATCTGAATCACATTGTAACTTCCCCCTTCTATTTTTTCCAGAAAACTTCCGGCCACTTCTCTGAAAAAGAGGCCATCTCCCATTGCACCCTCATTGACCGGGACTTTCTCGCCCAGAATCTGAAAAAACACAACGGAAACAAGGGCAGCAATTAATGTGAATCTTATCAAGGTATCTTTGGGTTATTTTTAGGGTAATCTTCGAATTTGGGCTTTGCAATAATGACCGTTATAAGCCTGAATTCCAAATCTAGTTTTATTTTTATGGATATACGCTTCTTTGCCAGTTACCCAATAATCTACTTCAGTCGGGACGGAAGACCGATGACCGATGTTTCGGACACCTCAGTCTCCAACATTGGATAACTTTGAATTATCGCTTTCACCGGCATCATTGCATATACACAAAGTAATTTTTTTACAAAACAATGGGCAAATGCACTTCCCAATAAATATCCATTTTCTAATTAATATCAACCAATATCCAATATCCACCAATATCCCCTTTCTAATTAATACCAATCAATATCCAGTATCCACCAATATCCTTTTTCTAATTAATACCAATCAATATCCTTTTTCAAAAAAATATCAACCAATATCCAGTATCCACCAATATCCCTTTTCCAATTAATACCAATCAATATCCAATATCCACCAATATCCTTTTTCTAATTAATACCAATCAATATCCAGTATCCACCAATATCCATATTAATATCCACCAATATCCCTTTCCTAATTAATATCAACCAATATCCAGTATCCACCAATATCCATTTTCATTTTAATATCCACCAATATCCTTTTTCAAAAAAATATCAACCAATATCCAGTATCCACCAATATCCATTTTCATATTAATATCCACCAATATCCTTTTTCAAAAAAATATCAACCAATATCCAATATCCACCAATATCCATCTTCAAATTAATATCAACCAATATCCAGTATCCACCAATATCCATTTTCATATTAATATCCACCAATATCCCTTTTCAAAAAAATATCCACCAATATCCTTTTTCAAAAAAATATCCACCAATATCCTTTTTCAAAAAAACATCAACCAATATCCATTTTCAAAAAAATATCAACCAATATCCAGTATCCACCAATATCCCTTTTCAAATTAATATCCACCAATATCCTTTTTCAAAAAAATATCAACCAATATCCAGTATCCACCAATATCCATCTTCAAATTAATATCAACCAATATCCAGTATCCACCAATATCCATTTTCATATTAATATCCACCAATATCCATTTTCAAAAAAATATCCACCAATATCCATTTTCAAAAAAATATCCACAAATATCCTTGTATTACCCAAACACCAGCAATCCCCCCACTTCCTCCAGCTCCTCTTCCAACACTGATACCTTTACTCTTCTTTGGACTTTTTCATAGGTTTTGTTGACCAAAAAATCCAGGTACTCCAAGTCAATCTCCTTTCCTATCAACACCATCTCTATGGTACCTGAATCAATTCCTTTGGCATAATCACCGATGATATAAGCCCTCTCCACGTTGCCAAGCCTACTGACTACCTGCTCAAGCAATTGGTCCAATCCCAAAAATTTGGACACCATGTTTTTGATCTCCTGAAAAAAGGGATGCTCATTGTTGGCCCTATACATTTTGGTTTTTCCCTCATCCCCCGAAGTCAGCAGGCCGGCATCAGTAAGCCTATTCAGTTCCACACGGACAGCATTGGTGGATTCATCAAACTCCTTGGCAAGTGAGCGCAAGTAGCTTGAATTGTTGTGTGAAAAAAACTTTAGTAAAAGTTTAACCCGGGTTTTTGAAGTGACTATGGAGTCAAGCATTTTGTTGATCAATAATATACATAAGCCAAAATTCCTCTTTCTAAAAATGACCCAATCCTTGGTTTTCAATAACCCTCAACCAAATGCTTGTACTGAGCGTAGTCGAAGTAACCATCAAAAGCCCAGCTTCGCCCTGTCAGTCCCATCAAAGAACCTACCGGGTATGAGTAAATTTCTTACTCATGAGTAACAAATTTACTCGGGGAAAATAAAAAAACAAGCACAAACAAAAGATTTAAATAAAATATATAACTGTCTGATAAATAATATTTTATAAATACTCAGTTAAACAAAATAAAAAATGAAATTCAGCCTGTATTAAATGAATTTGGTCTCAAAACCATATCTAAAAAAAAAAGGGAATCACATTGATTCCCTTTTCTATTCTTACCAATCCTTCAAAAATATTTCATTAAATCAATATCGCACACCCACAAAGTTCTCTAAAAAATATATGGCCTGTGGTCAAAAATTTATAAGGCTGTAGACTATCAGCTATGGACTGTTGACCATTTTCTCAATCACAATTCCCCTCCAAATCACAGGAGCTTCCATCCTTATTTTCTGCCACCTGAAGGACGGGATTGGACTTCACAAAATCCTCCCAAGCCTTGTTGATAGTCTGTTCAAAAGCCTCCTTTGGTTGTGCCCCTGATATCCCATATTTCCGGTCCAAAACAAAAAACGGTACTCCCCTTACACCAATCTGTCTTGATTCATAAATATCCTGCTCCACCTTTTCGGCAAACTCATCGGAATCCAGACATTGACCAACTCTCTCCTCTTTCAGGCCTACCTCCTTAGCCAATCCAATTAAAGTAGCTTTATCATCGATATTCGCCCCTTCGGTGAAATATGCTTTCAACAGCCTTTCCTTCATTTCCCCTCCCTTACCCATTGTTTTGGCAAGCTGTAGCAGACGGTGCGCATTTTTGGCGTTTGCCACCACTGTTTTATCCATATGGTAAGTCAATCCCTCCCCTTTAGCCATTTCTACCACCTGTTGGGTGACTTGGAGGGTTTGTGCCTTGCTCCAACCTTTGGTTTCTGACAAATAGTCCAGTGTACTTTTGGACGTATCCGTCACCATTTCAGGATTGAGAAGAAAGCTTTTCCATTCAATTTGAACATTATCTGCAAAATCAAAATCCGCCAAGGCAGATTCCAGTCTTCTTTTTCCTATATAACAAAATGGACACATGATGTCCGACCAGATTTCTATTTTCATAATTCAGATAATTTTACTTCTTTCATAAATCCATTTTAAAATGATATGGTTCCAAAACCAAAGACAAAAGAATGTCCTTCCTGTGCCATGGACATAGATTCCAAAGCGGAATTTTGTCCAATCTGCGAATACCATTTTCCCAAAACAAACCCCATTTACCAATGGATCGCCATCCTGTTGGCCATCCTGTTGCTTTTACTACTGTTTATGTAAACATCCTTCATTTTTCATTCTTAATTCTTAATTCTTAATTCATCATTCATCATTCATCATTCATCATTCTTTAAACCAGCTCCAAATGCCTTTCGAGAGAATCCTTGACAGCATCCGCTACCATATGGTAAAATACCTCGGGATTATTATCTACCTGAACAGCCTCCAAAGCCTTATAATATGCCAGCCTTGAAGCAAGGTCTCCTTTGAGATTGGCGATGGTATATCCCCGTCTGAGCAAAATCAGATTCATCACAAGCCTGCTACTCCTACCATTACCATCAATAAACGGGTGGATACTGACTAATCTTTCGTGCATTTCTGCTGCCAAAATCACCGGATGCAAGCGCTTCTTCTGCTTGTCGTAATGAATAAAATATTCTTCCATCATCTTTTCCAACAAAAAAGGCTGAGGTGGCACATGGGCACTTCCCGATATCCTTACAGGTACCGAGCGAAATTTACCGGCATTATTCCTGTCAATCCCCTTCAAAATCAGGTAGTGTAATTCCATCAATACCCTTGGACTGAATTCCATATGGTCCTGTACCAACTGCTCGATGTAAGAAATGGCCTCGGCATGATTGATTGCCTCGAGGTGCTCCCTCATGGACTTCCCGCCAATGGTAATCCCTTCATTGACTACAAGGTGTGTTTCCTGCAAAGTGAGCGTATTTCCTTCGATCCTATTGCTTTCAAAAGTGTATGCCACATTGAAAAATTCCTGCATCTTTTGCAATTGGGTATGATTCAATGGTCTCAAAGATTGCCATTTGGATTTCAAAATATCGATCTGCTTCAGCTTATCCTGGATGGCTCCACTCAATTCGGGCATGGTCAAAGCCTGCTGCCCTGATAGATAAGCAACCCTAGACTCAGCCAAAGCCAAAATCTCCCCTGCATTTTCTTCATAGGCCAACAAATTATAAACCTTCTCCGCCAGCCACATCTTTCTGGCCTCATCAAATGGGATCTGAAGCACCTCAGTAAGCGCCTTTAAATTATCTTCAGTCGGTAAGCGGACCCCCTTTTCATATTTGGAGATCAATGCAGGATCAATCCCTGTCTGAAAAGCCAGATTCCTCACTACAATTCCCTTTTCATTTCTTTTTTCAAAAAGAACCTCCGCCAATAGACTCATACTGTTGACTTTTTATTTGTTGACAAATATATTCAACTTTTTGTGGGTTTAAAATTTTTTTCTCATTTTGTTCTAAATTTAACCACCATGAACAAGCGGAATTTCCTAAAAACCCTGACATTGACCGGCATAGCTTCCTCAGCCTCCTTGCAGGCGCTCTCAAAGACAATTGACCTGTATGCCGACATCCCTCCCATTGACTTGGCAAAGGATGAAGATTTTTGGCTGAAAATCAGGGAGGGATACAAGCTCAAACCAGACTATATCAACCTAGAAAACGGTTACTACTGCTTTATACCCAATGAAACCCTCGAGAACTACATCAATCATATCAGGGAGATCAATTACCAAGGATCTTGGTATTTCCGTACAGTACAATGGGAAAATAAAGACAAAGCAGCAGCAAGGTTAGCAGCGGCTTTTGGGGGAAGTCCGGATGAAGTGGCTATCACCCGCAATGCCACAGAATCCCTTGACATCATCATCTCAGGATATCCTTGGCAAAAAGGCGATGAAGCCATATTTGCCGAGCAGGATTATGGAAGTATCCAAAACATGTTTATCCTCGCTTCCAGAAGGCATGGCATCACCAATAAAATCGTCTCCATCCCAAACCACCCAAAATCCGACGAGGAGATAGTCAAAATCTACGAAGACGCCATTACTCCAAACACCAAACTGATGATGGTAAGCCACATGATCAACATCACGGGACAGATACTCCCCGTAAAAAAAATCTGCGACATGGCACACCGTCACGGAGTCGAGGTCATGTTGGACGGAGCACACTGTATAGCCCATTTTGACTTTAAAATCGACGACCTACACTGTGACTATTATGCCTGCAGCCTCCACAAATGGCTGAGTGTACCACTCGGCGCAGGCTTACTCTATGTCAAAAAAGATAAAATCAACAAGATTTGGCCCCTTTTGGCACCTTACGAACTAGATCATGCCAATATCAAAAACCTCAACCATATCGGAACACATCCTGTCGCCACTGACCTCGCCGTCAATAATGCCTTGGATTTCTTCGAGAAAATCGGGGCTCCACGAAAAGAGGAAAGATTGAGATACCTGCAACTATACTGGAGTGACAAGGTCAGAAATATACCAAAAATCAATGTCAACACACCGGCAGATCCATCGCGTTCCTGTGGAATAGCCAACGTAGGTATTGAAGGTATGGATCCAAATGAAATGGCAAAAACCCTGATGGACAAATACAAAATCTACACCGTAGGCATCAATTACGCAGGCGTGGTGGGATGCAGAATCACACCAAACGTCTACACTTCGACTGAAGAATTAGATGTATTTGTCAATGCCCTCAAGGAAATGGCCAAATCCTAAAAGGCCTTAAACAGTCATACCCAATCAGCTCAAGAAATAATCACGTTACCGTAGACCCACAAGAAATTGGTTTACGGTAACGAGAGGCCCCTTTTTTTACTGATACCCCAAATATTCTCTTGTTTTTTAACCATTGATGTAAGATTATGCAAGTAGAATGAAATAACTGAAATTATTACTTGCATCTTGTTTCAAACCTTTTAACATTTGCAGACATTTTCAAAAAGCATGTCAAACCTAAATCTCATAGCCCTAAACTCTACCAAAACAAAGACTTTGTTTTTGTCAGGTGTGGCTATGCCATTTTTTACTCCATTGAGGAGGTTTAGGAACAGCTTCAGGGTGACATCCCTGTCTTAATTTTTGGTGTCCTATGTGGACGACCTACAATAGCAATTTCAATTTGTCATTACATTCCAAAGCCTCGAAAGAGTCATCTAAACATTCATTTATTCCCAATTGGACAAAATGGAAAACATTCCTTCATTTATCATCAGGCCTGCTACTGAAAAGGACTGCACATATGCAGAGACCATCACTACTGAAATGGAAGAGTCTGCCAAAGCCCGAGGCACAGGTATTGCAAAACGTTCACCTGAATACATCAAAACCAAAATGCAGGAAGGCAAAGCAGTCATAGCTTTGACCAAAGAAGGTACTTGGGCAGGTTTTTGCTACATTGAAGCTTGGGGACACGGTAAGTTTGTCGCCAATTCAGGATTGATTGTAGCCCCGCAGTTCAGAAAATATGGCCTTGCAACATTGATCAAAAACGAAATATTCAAACTCAGCCGTACCAAGTTTCCCGATTCCAAAATTTTTGGACTCACCACCGGCGCAGCGGTCATGAAAATCAACTCCAGCCTTGGGTATATCCCTGTTTCCTACTCCGACCTCACAGACGACGAAGAGTTTTGGAAAGGCTGCAACAGCTGTGTCAATGTAGAAATCCTTAAAAGCAAAAACAGACAAAACTGCCTTTGCACTGCCATGCTTTATGACCCTTCCAAAAAAGCCAAAGCCCAAGATGTGGCATTACGGACTGATTTTAAAAAAAACCTGAAGTTATTTGAGCGATGGACAAGACTCAAGAAGTACGTCATGCTCAACCTGAAGAAAACCAAGGACAAAACATTCAATTTATTTTAAACCTATTAAGCCTGATTGCATTGGCTTGAACAAAAGACATCAGCAATGAAAAAAACAGTATTAGCCTACAGCGGAGGATTGGACACCACTTTTTGCGCCCTTCATCTTACCAAGGATTTGGGTTATGAAGTACATGCCGTATTGATCAATACGGGTGGATTCTCTGCCACAGAATTATTGGAAATCGAAACAAGAGCCAACGGACTCGGCGTAGCCTCTTTCACGGTATTGGATGTGACCAAAACCTACTACAGGGAAGTTCTCAAATATTTGGTATATGGGAATGTCTTGAAAAACGCAACCTATCCCCTATCAGTAAGTGCAGAGCGAATTCTCCAAGCAAAAACACTTGCCGAATACGCAAAAAAAATCGGCGCAAAATCCGTTGCCCATGGCAGTACAGGGGCAGGAAATGACCAGGTGCGGTTTGACATGATCTTCCAGACCATCGTCCCTGACATCAAAATCATTACCCCTATCCGTGACCTCAAACTCAGCAGGGAAGAAGAAATCGCCTACCTCAAAAAACATGGTGTTTCAATGAATTTTGAGAAAGCCAAATATTCCATCAACAAGGGAATTTGGGGAACATCAGTCGGTGGAAAAGAAACCTTGACTTCCAACCAAACATTGCCTGAAGAAGCTTGGCCTACACAAGTCAGTAAATCCGGTTCAGAAGAAGTCCTCATCGGCTTTGAAAAAGGAGAGATCAAATCAGTAAATGGAGAAGCTTTTGCAAATCCTGTAGATGCCATCCTGAAAGTACAGGAATTGGCAGCACCTTATGGCATTGGAAGAGATATCCACGTAGGTGATACGATTATTGGTATCAAAGGACGGGTGGGTTTTGAGGCAGCAGCCCCAATCATCATCATCAAAAGTCACCAGCTTCTTGAAAAACATACCTTGACCAAATGGCAGACATTCTGGAAAAACCAGCTTTCTGAATTCTATGGCAACCATCTCCATGAAGGACATTACCTAGATCCTATCATGAGAAACATGGAAGCATTCTTGGAAAGTACCCAGGAATTTGTCTCCGGAACAGTAAAGGTGACCCTTCACCCCTACCGCTTCCAATTGGTAGGAATTGAATCATCCCATGACCTGATGGCTTCCAAGTTTGGCAGCTATGGAGAAATGAACAAAGGCTACACCGGAGAGGACGTCAAAGGATTTACCAGAATCCTTGGTAACCAAACCGCCATTTTCCATCAAGTCAACCACCATGAAGAAGATTAAAACAGCCATCATCGGCGCAGCAGGATATACAGGAGGGGAATTACTTCGCCTTTTGGTGTACCATCCTGTCTGCGAATTGGTGTATGTCCACAGCAATAGCCAAAAAGGCAAAAAAGTAACCGAAGTCCATCCCGACCTGATCGGAGACACCGAATTGCTTTTCACTGATAAAGTTGAAACGAAAGGTATTGATGCAGTATTCTTAGGCCTTCCCCATGGGGAAACCAAAGGTTTTTTGGAAAACCATCCATTTTCACCCAACACCCTGATCATTGACCTGAGTACGGATTTCAGGGACGAAAGCAATGGTTTTGTCTATGGCTTACCTGAAGTCAACAAGTCAAAAATCCAGAACGCCAAGAAAATCGCCAACCCGGGCTGCTTTGCGACAGGCATCCAGTTGGCATTGGCTCCTGCTATCCAAAAAAGTTGGGTAAGAAACACCATACAGGTCTCAGGAATAACAGGCAGTACCGGTGCGGGTAAAAAACTGGCTGAAACAAGCCATTTCAGCTATAGAACAGGGAATATGTCTGTTTACAAATTGTTTACCCATCAGCACCTCAAAGAAATCAAACAGACCTTCGGACAATTAAATCCTGAGTTCAAGCAGGACCTGTTGTTTGTGCCCTACAGAGGCAATTTCTCCCGTGGGATCTGGATTACCGCTTACTTTCCTTTCGAAGGAGATTTGGATGAAGCCCTAAAGGTGTACAAGGATTTCTATCAAGATGCTCCATTTACCCATGTTTCGGATCAGGACATCGACATGAAGCAAGCCGTCAATACCAATAAATGCATCCTTTATTTACAAAAAGAAAATGGCCAATTGGTCATCTATGCAGCGATTGACAACCTTCTCAAAGGTGCATCCGGTCAGGCAGTCCAAAACTTCAACATTGCATTTGGTCTGGAAGAAACTACCGGACTGAATTTAAAAAGTATCGCTTTCTAACCTATCAGCCATGAACCTATTTGACGTATATCCTTTAATCAATGTCACTCCAGTCAAAGCCTTGGGATCCAAACTTTGGGATGAAAAAGGAGATGAATACACAGACCTGTATGGGGGACACGCTGTCATTTCTATCGGACACAGCCATCCCCATTTCAACCAAAGAATAAAAGACCAATTGGACAAGATTACTTTTTATTCCAATTCTGTCCACATCCCTATTCAACAGCAGCTTGCCAAAAAACTAGGGGAAATGTCAGGTTACCCTGATTTCAACCTTTTCCTGTGCAATTCCGGAGCAGAAGCCAATGAAAACGCTTTGAAATTAGCCTCATTTGCTACGGGAAAATCCGGCTTTATTTCATTTTCAGGAGCATTCCACGGCAGAACTTCCGGCGCTGTCGTCTTGACTGACAATCCAAAAATCGTAGCCCCTTCCAACCAAAGAAGCGATGCATACATTCTTCCTTGGGAGGATATTGGATCTGTAGAAACCCAACTTAAAGCAGGAAACATTGCCGGTATCATCATCGAAGGCATCCAAGGCGTGGGCGGGATTCATGTCCCCTCTTCAGAATTCTTATTGAATGTTTTCAGATTAGCAAAAGAACATGGGGCAAAATTAATCCTCGACGAGGTACAATCCGGTTATGGAAGAACAGGAAAATTTTTTGCCCACCAGTGGGTCGAAGGATTGGTTCCCGACCTGATCACCATGGCCAAAGGAATGGGCAATGGCTATCCGATCGGGGGAGTATTGATCCATCCTGAATTTAAAGCCTCCTATGGACTTCTAGGAACCACTTTTGGTGGAAATCACCTTGCCTGTGCCGCAGGATTGGGCGTATTGGAAGTGATTGAATCAGAAAAACTGATGGCTCATGCCGGGAAAATGGGAGATTACCTGATCGCTGAACTGAATAAAATCTCTGGGGTCACCCAAGTCAGGGGCAAAGGCCTGATGATCGGCGTTGACCTGAATAGAGACGCTGCACCTGTACGTTCTGAATTGGTCAGCAAATACAAAATATTCACAGGCAGTTCAGCAGGAAAACAGACCATTCGCTTGCTTCCACCTTTAAATATTGGAATCAATGAGCTATCTTCGTTTGTAGATAGTCTGAAGAAAATATTGAATTAATCTCATAATAAGATCCCCTATCATCCACAAATTTGGGACTTAACCTTAACGAAATGATGCACTTCACCAAATTTGATGACAAAGCTACAGCAGAAAAATTGATCCAAAAAGCCCTTCATTACAAAGGAAATCCTTGGATCGATCAAGCAAAAGGTCAAAGAAAAAGAATTGGCTGCATTTTTTTAAACCCCTCCCTCAGAACCAGGGCTAGTACGCAGATCGCTGCACAGCAATTGGGAATGGAGGCCATCGTGATGAACATGGACAAAGAAGGCTGGGCTTTGGAGATGAGAGAAGGTGTCACCATGAACAAGGGTACTGTGGAGCACATCAGAGATGCAGCAGGGGTATTGGGTTCCTACTTTGATATTCTTGCCATCCGTGCCTTTCCTACCCTGACCAACAAACAGGAAGATTTGGAGGATTTTGTATTTAACCAATTCATCAAATATTCGGGGGTACCGGTCATCAGCCTGGAATCTGCGATCAGACACCCACTGCAAAGTTTGGCAGATATGGTGACCATCCATGAACAGCGGAATCAGGAAAAAAAACCAAAAGTCGTCCTAACGTGGGCACCACATATCAAGGCCATTCCCCATGCTGTTGCCAATTCATTTTCAGAATGGGCGATAGGCTGTGGCCACGACCTGACCATCACCCATCCATTCGGATATGAATTGGATGAAAAATTTACCAAAGGGGCCAATATCGTCATGGACCAAAAGGAGGCTTTGGAAGGTGCTGACTTTGTATATGTCAAGAATTGGTCTGCATTCAATGATTATGGCAAAATCCTGAATACTGACAGTTCTTGGATGTTGACCGAAAAGCATTTGAAGCATGCCAAAAATGCCAAAGTCATGCATTGCCTACCTGTAAGGAGAAACCTGGAATTATCCGATGAAATATTGGATGGGAGCAGAAGCCTTGTCATGAAGCAGGCTCAAAATAGAATTTTCGCAGCACAATCAGTCATCAGCCATATTTTGGATCAGAAGTAATTTTAGCTTCCATTACAAAAGAAGCACCACCTAAGGATCAAACCTATCAGACCATGAATATCAGCATCATCAAAATCGGAGGTAATGTCATAGACTTCCCCGCAAAACTGGAAGAATTCCTCTTCCTTTTTTCGAGGTTTCCGGGTAAGAAAATACTTGTACATGGCGGAGGGGTCATGGCTACCAAATTTGGGGAAAGCCTAGGGGTGATGCCTGAAATGGTCGACGGCAGGCGCATTACAGACAAGGAAACGCTTGACATCGTCACCATGGTATATGCCGGACTTATCAACAAGCAGATAGTCGCAAAACTCCAAGGACTTAAACAAAACGCCATAGGCATGACCGGCGCAGACGGTAATCTGATCAGGTCTGACAAAAGGCCGGTCAAAACGATTGATTATGGATTTGTTGGAGATATCAAAGAAGTCAATGTAAACCTGATCCAAATGCTCCTTGACAATGATATCATTCCGGTGGTTTGTGCCATTACCCATGACAAGAAAGGCCAATTGCTCAATACCAATGCGGATAGCATAGCTTCCGAACTCGCTACTAACCTGTCCAAAAACCATAAAGTCAACCTCTACTATTGCTTCAATAAATCAGGTGTCTTGATCGATGAACACAATGACAACTCGATCATTCCCATGATCAATGAGGAAATCTACGCTGAACTCAAAAAAGAAAATGTCATCCACTCCGGCATGATCCCAAAATTAGACAATGCTTTCGCCGCCTTGAACAAGGGCGTCAACTTTGTTTGGATCGGAAAAGCGGAAAACCTGCTTTTGGCTTCAAAAGGAAAACTATCCGGCACCACCATAGAAAAACACCGATACGACTTATACTGACACTTAATCAGTTGAATTTTAAATTCAAAATGAATTACTCCAACACGCTGTTTCAATCCTTTAATGAAGAAACCACCTCTTTGTTGGTTTCATTAATTGAGACACCTTCTCTGAGTAAGGAGGAGGAAAAAACCGGAGACCTCATAGCAGATTTTTTTGAAAAGAAAAACATCAAAACCCATAGAAAAGGAAATAACATTTGGGCCTCAAACAGGTATTTTGATCCCAAAAAGCCAAGCATCCTTCTCAATTCCCACCACGATACCGTCAAGCCAAACGCAGGATATACCAAAGATCCTTTCAAAGCAATCAGAGAAGATGGCAGGATTTACGGATTGGGAAGTAATGACGCAGGCGGATGTTTGGTAAGTTTGATTGGGGCTTTTTGTTATTTCTATGAAAGAGAAATCCCATACAACCTGATCTTGGCGGCCACAGCTGAGGAAGAAATTTCAGGAAAAAACGGCATAGAAAGTATATTGAACGAACTTCCGGAATTGGAACTCGCCATCGTCGGAGAACCTACTTTGATGCAAATGGCAGTGGCAGAAAAAGGACTGCTCGTGATTGACGCTACTGCAAAAGGCCAAGCAGGACACGCTGCCAGGGAAGAAGGAGAAAATGCAATCTACAAAGCCTTGGATGATCTGAATAAAATCCGGGATTATGAATTCAAAAAAGTCTCTCCCTATTTAGGAAAAACCAAGGTGACCACCACCATCATTCAGGCAGGTTCCCAACACAATGTCATACCGGATTTATGTAAATACACCCTCGATGTACGGGTCACTGATAGCTATACTTTGGAGGAGGCATTTGCTGAACTAAAAAATATTCTTCAGGCAGAATTGACCCCGCGGTCACTCAGGCTGAATTCCTCGAAAGTACCTGAAGGACATAAAATCCTTGAAGTCGGCAAAACATTGGAGTTGGAAACCTACGGCAGTCCTACCCTATCTGACCAGGCACTGATTCCCTACCCTTCTGTCAAAATCGGTCCGGGTGATTCTGCCCGTTCCCATACTGCCGACGAATTTATTTACATTGATGAAATCCAAGAAGGTATCAAAGGCTACATCAACTTGCTTGACCAATACTTCCAACTACCCTAAAAATACCCAAATTCTATTTCCATTTATTTCTATTGTATTTCCACTTTATTTCAACCTTATTTCTATTGTATTTCAACCTTATTTCTAAATAACCATAAACCAAATAAGACAAGTTTTGAATATCCCAATAACCAGCTGTGGACTATCGACTATGGACTATGGACGATTACCTTCGACAGGACTCCTATTTGAATAACCAATAACCACAAACTCAATAACCATTAACCTTTAACTCAATATCCAACCATGAAACTCTGGCAAAAAAATACAGGATCGAAGAAAGAAGTTGAAAAATTTACCATCGGCAGAGATCCTGAATTTGATGCAATCTTAGCCCCATTTGATGTTATGGGATCGATGGCACATGCCATCATGTTGGAAAAAATCGGACTATTAGACGCGGATGACCTGATTTTGCTCAAAAAAGGATTAAAAGAAATCTATCTGGAAATAGAAAAAGGCCAATTCAAAATCGAGGAAGGCGTGGAAGATGTACATTCCCAAGTGGAGTTTTTGTTGACTCACCGGTATGGTGAAGTTGGTAAAAAACTACACAGCGGCCGATCCAGAAATGACCAGGTCCTGGTGGACCTAAAACTGTATTATAGGGCTGCTATCAGAGAAATCGTCGAAGCCACAGAAGAACTTTTTGGACTATTGATCCACCTATCTGAAAAACACAAGAATGACCTGATGCCGGGGTATACCCATACCCAATTGGCCATGCCTTCTTCCTTTGGGCTTTGGTTTGGATCTTTTGCGGAGGGCCTTACGGAAGATTTGGATTTGTTGCAGGCAGCATACAAACTTTCAAATAAAAACCCGCTTGGTTCTGCCGCGGGCTATGGTTCTTCATTTCCTTTGGACAGGACATTGACGACCCATTTGTTGGGATTTGAAGACCTTCACCATAATGTCATCAATGCCCAAAACAGCCGCGGCAAAACAGAAAAAACAATTGCTTTTGGTATTGCCGGCATATCGGGGACCATGAATAAACTTGCTTCTGATGTCTGCATATTTATGAACCAGCACTTTGGGTTCATCACGTTTCCTGATGACCTGACTACCGGAAGCAGCATCATGCCCCACAAAAAGAATCCGGATGTATTTGAATTGATCCGAGCCAAAACCAACCAACTTCAGGGAATCCCAAATACCATCACTTTGATGCTGACCAATACGACGACGGGCTATCACCGGGACCTCCAATTGCTGAAGGAAGTAATATTTCCCGGAATTGAGACCTTATTGGATTGTATACGTATGAGCACTTTTATGCTCCAAGAAATCAAGGTAAAAGAAAATATCCTCGCAGATCCATTTTACAAGCATGCCTTCAGCGTAGAAGTAGTCAACGACCTGGTTTTGAATGGAATGCCTTTCCGTGATGCTTACAAAAAAGTCGGATTGGACATTGAGAAGGGAGATTTTCAGCCGGACCAAAACAAAGTGGCACATACACATGAGGGAAGTATCGGAAACTTGTCCTTGAATGAAATTAAAGAAAAAATGGACAAGGCAGTCAGTAAATTTGATTTTGAAAAAGTTGATTTGGCCTTAAAATCCCTACTTTCTATCTAACTGTGGATAGTGTGAAAAATATAGGTATCTGCATTATTAAACGTTTTCATCTAATTTTTGAAATTTTCTGCTGTATAACAGAACTCCTATGCTTGGGTAAGGAAGGAATGATTCCTAAACTTCGGGAGGCCGACACCGGCCTTGTGAGTGGATAAGGGATTAAAGCCTCTAATAGCCGGAAAGTGAGTTTGCCAGTCTTGGCTTTTTTGGCCACCTTTTTTTCGACAAAAAAAGTAGCTGTAAAAATGAGGAATAGGTTTCCTCAAGGCATAAGGACTCTTTGAAAGTTAATTTTAGTACCTGCTTTTATCCTGATACACATAAAAAAGAATAATCTAAGTTTGGTCGATTTAGGAGATTTCAAACTACATATTGAAAATGTGATTACAGCCTGAAAAAAATCATCCTAAAGTTTTAATCTAAAAAACCAAGGGTAAAATCCAAAGTCAGCTTTTCTTCTACCTTGATCATACCGCCCATTTTTTTTGGTGCTTCCAAATCAAGGTCTTCAAAACTTAAAATCAGGTTTGCATGAAGCCCTTCAGGAACTCTTTTCAAAACAAGGGACGGAAAATCTAATTTTTTGCCTACCAAAGTGACTGAAAGGTCGCAGGTATAATGTCCGTAATTGGACTTGAGGTTTTGTACTTTAACTCGGGCAGAGGGATATTTGTCTGATTTTATAGTATTTCTAAAATCCCTGTTGATCAAAAAATTACCACAGGAAAAATCCCTGACCGGAATATCAAAAACCATTTCTTTTGCTGTTCCCACAAAGTCAATAAATAACGTATCCTTCAAGCCTGCTTTTGAATAATCACAGCTAAATCCACCGATCGAGGTCTGACCACTTACTGTGATCGTCTTTTTGGTAACAATTACCTCTCTCTCTTTTAAGTCGGGATTCAGAAGAATCAAAATCAAGGCTAGAAGGATACGCATCATGCTGAATTAATATTAGAATCCAATTACACCTTCAATCATGAGGCCATTGAATTTACCGCCATTTCTGATATCAGTTGCAGCGAAGTCATTGAAGTTCTGTTGAACATATTCCAATTTGGCCAGGATATTTTTGGTTACAAACCATCCACCACCAATCTGGATTCTGTCTAAGCTTACGTCCAATCCTGAGCCCGCAAGTTTCCCGCTAACTTCATTGTACCGCCCAGCTACGTAGTATTTTTCGCTTCTTCCAAATCTGTAGACTAAATCAAGTCCTGTCTGATTCCATGTCCTGTCCACTGTTTCGTTTGCGGCTCTTCCTTTTGACTGTTCAAAGTTTCCGAACAATTCCAAACCATGAAACTTGATGAAAGGGTTGATCACCAATGCCGTAATGTTATTGGTCTGACCGGGGTTGATTCTTCCTGAGGTGAAGTTAGCAGCGGTAGTAGCCAAGGTGTTTTCCATAACCATGTAATATCTGGAACCTGCACGGTCGCCACCCCAAAGTGTGTTTCTTGCAGATCCTGAAGTAGTATACACAGAACCTGTCAATCTGATTCTTAAGTCGTCAGAAAGTTGTTTGTCATATCCCAATTTACCAATAAAAGAAGGCTTTCTATCATCCGGTCTGGTGACACCACCTTGGATCTCACCACCTGTGACAGCAACCATGGCCAAGATACCATTAGACTGGAAGAACAATTCCCCACCGACTTCTGTAGTAAAGGCATCCATGATGTAGTTTCCAATGAAGGGATTGTACATGGCATTACCATTGTCAGATCTTCTGAATTGGGCATCGCCATAGTTGATTTGCATATGACCGACACGCAATGTCAGGTATTTGTCAAACCAATCAGTGTTGCCTATGTTAAGGAAACTTAATTTATCAACCTGTAAGTATCCACCCTTTACCCAGGTTTCGGGGTGATGCCTAGAAGATAGGTAAGCAATCAGGTTCAATCTCAAACCATCTGCCAAGGCCACGTCAATATTGAGGTTGGCAGTAGCGAGGTTGGTACCTGCACCGATATCAGCTAATTGGTTTAAATTGACATTGTTTGCATTCAATACAGGATTTGAGGTATTAGAATGGCTCAGATTTTGCCATTGTTGGGTGAAATGGCCACCAACCCTTACCTTCATTCCTTCATATTCGATGGTATCAGCTTTTCCTGTTTCGAAAATATTAATACCTCTTTGGTCATATGGTCTCCAGAATTGCAGGTCTCTCTGTAGTCCTTGGGCAAATGTGGATAAGGATAACACCACAAATGCAAGCGTAGCAATAAAATACTTTTTCATGATATTAGGATTTTTAGTTGATAGGTTGAAATGTTGTTTTAAATGATATTTTAACTTCGTCTCTAGTTTTTACAGTTCCCATCAAAGCTGTGGGAGGAGTGATGGAAAAGGTTGTGAGTTTTGTGTCAAAGCTTCCTTCAAAAGTAAATTTGTTTCCACTTTGGGTAACCTTAACAGGGAATGAAGCCGGTTTTGTAACTCCTGCGATTGTAAAATCGCCTATTGCCTGAAAACTGCTTCCACTGCCTGTGATTTCCTTTAATGTAAACCGGATCTCTTTATTCTTGCTCGTGTCGAGTGCCTTGTAAGCATTGTTGTCCAATCCTTTAGTCCCGCTTTTTAGACTCTCTGCCTGAGCAGAAACCGTGGCACTTTTTACACTTTTCAGTTGGTTGCCATCTACGACAAGGAGCGCTTCCCCTTTAGCTGTATTTGTGGTCATCGTCCAGTCATGTAAAGACGATCCTCCATCTATCTGTAAGGTTGGTGAAGCAGAAAGCGTGTACTTTGTTTGAGCCTGAAGTGCCGAAATTGCTGACATCAGGATAAAAATCATTATCACTGATATCGTCTTTAATCTGTTTTTCATAATCAGTTGTGTTTGTTTGATGATGCTAAATTGAGGATATACGTCCCATTAAAACATGATCAAAATCATTTATTAGTATGATTTAAAGCACAACGATATTTTATGGTTTAAGTCAAAATAAAAAAACAGAACTTTCTCAAAAAACTAAGAGAAAATTCTGTTTGACTAGAGAAAATCGGAATAAAAGAATATGACTCCCCCTAACTTCACACGTAAGTCTGAACTGCCGCAATAATAAGTCTGTCAAATAATTTTTCTCCGAAATA
>NZ_JAKZAM010000054.1 GCF_022538055.1 Cognataquiflexum nitidum
CGGAGGCCTTAATTCACAATTTTCATTATTTCGGCCAAAAGCCTGGATCATTGTTTTCGTTTCTAACCCCGAGTTGCGTTCCTTACTCGGGGTTATTATTATTTGATCCCTCCAGGATCATATCTTCGGATGATGAGAGTACTTCCCAATCCATTATTCATTCAGCATTTTTAATTCCCTTCTTTTTCCTCTGCGTCTTTGCGAGAGAATTAAATCCGGCCTTCGGAAAAGCAGAAAAGAAGGTGATTTCACCTATCTCACCGATTTTTTCTAAGAAAATAAAAAGCCTGTGGGTAACTAGTGCCCTCAATGAAAGGCTAAAAAAATATTGTAATGACCAATTATTGCCTGTTTTATTAAAAGGTATTTGCTAAATGCTAGTTAGGTATACAATCATGTTGCCTATCTGCAATTGAAAAAAGAAATGTATTCTGTAAGGTAAAGAACACCTAGAGGGGTAAGATTAAATCGGTTTTTTTTGGTTGTCTTTGGGGTTCATTCTCAGAGTATTTTTGGAGAAAGGACACCTTAGACATTTTTTTATTAACCGAGTCTTGGAGCATTTATTTTTTCTGCTCCAAGACCTTCTTATGACAGCTGATGGTCAGATGCATCTCTGACTGTAGTCTAATATTGTTCTACTTCAGTGAGTCTGTGGATAGCACCCACAATAAAAATGTGATCTATCTGAATCCTTGCGCATATACAATAGACCTTTATGCTTTGTCTAAACTGGATAACTTCAATATTTTTTTCCTTCGGAATTAGAAAAATAGGTTTTTGGTTGTGATTGCGACAAATCCGAAAGCCAATATTTAAATTACTTTCGAGAGCTTTTGCCTAAGACTTACCACCGGATATTTCACAAGATTTGTGATTTTCACATCTGATTTTTTTATTTTTTTTTAATGTCACCTAAATCTACATTTTGTTGCTTTATAAAGCTTTTTTATTTACGTTTTTATCTTTTTATTTTCTTTTCAAGTCTGTTAAAACTAATTTTATTTTGTGTAGGAAATTTTCCTTCATTTTAATTGGGTAAGTCTGTACTAGCTTATTGTTTGACTATGGGTAATTTAAGTATTTAGATAGGTCTATTGTTAGATACTTCTATAAAAAAGATCGGTAAAATTTTGTTTAAGTGCCGATCAAATTGTGTAAAGATCAGCCCCAAGGGGTGATAAAAAAGGCGAGTTGATTTCGTATGTAGTAATTCAAATACGCCTTTAAGGTTATTAATAGTTGTTTTTTGCCAAGTAAAAATTTAAAATTTTCCATGATCTTAAAGATTCATTTTCTGCTCAGTCTCCTTTCATTTTGGTTTAATGATGGGATGATTTACAAAGCTGCAAATAACATTACCCTAAAAGCGGCTGATGATGCAATTGTTGGGAAAGAATATCAATTTGAAGGTAAATATTACCTGGTAGTAAATGACAGCATTTTAAGGGAGTTGGTCAAAATTGATACTAACCTTTCTTATGTGGTTACTACTAAGGTTAGGGATATGAGTTATTTGTTTTTCAACTCCGTTTTAATGGATCCCAAAATTGAGTCTTGGGATGTCTCAAATGTAAAAGATATGTCGTGGATGTTTGGCTTGGCCTTATCCATAAACCCGGATCTCTCTAATTGGGACACCCGTTCGGTTATTTTATTTTCAGATATGTTTCATGGTACCAAAAAATTTCAGGGAGACCTTTCAAAATGGAACACAAGCTCGGGACAATTATTTAATGGGATGTTTTTCGAATCCAACTTCAACGGTGCTGTGAATGATTGGGATATTTCTTCTGCCAAAAATCTCAGTGGGATGTTTGATGATGCCAGGTTGTTTAACCAGCCCTTGGACAAATGGAACACTTCCAATGTGGAGGATATGGGTGGGATGTTTGCAGAGGCGCTTAACTTCAACCAAGACATTTCGATGTGGGATGTCAGTGCTGTCAAAAATATGACGAACATGTTTCGATATGCCATCAGTTTCAGTTATGATCTATCCAATTGGGAGGTCCCACTTATTGAAGGAATTCCTGATAATTTTGATACAAAATCGTCCGTAATAAGTCCTAAATGGAATACAAACAAGGGATTGGGATTGCATTGGTACATTGTTATGTCTTTTGTTTTGCTGGGACCGGTAATTTTAATCCTTGTAAAATCTAGGAAGAAAAAGAGTGAACCATCCTCTGAACCTGAAAATGAAATTTATCTTTCCTTAAAAGCCTATCTGATTCAAAAAAATACGAACCGGATATCTAAGGCAGAAATAGATGATTTCTTAGGGATATCAAACAAAAATTTAGAATCTCAGAAAAAAATCAGATCGAATTTCATTAAAGAATTCAATGGTTCTGGTATTGGAGAAATATATAGGGTGAGAGATGAGTTTGATTCCAGAAGTTACAATTATGAGGTCAATTGGAAAAAAGAGCAATCTAAATAACCAGCCTTTATGCGTTTTTGACTGTGGACTGAGATATACCTGATCTAGGATGAGGAGAAGCAGGATAACTGCGGGGAATAATTCCTCCGGCTTCTGGAGAAGCAGGATAACAGGAAGTGTTTTAGGATTGGATTTTGAACATCCCTGTTTTTGGCGGAGGCCTTAATTCACAATTTTCATTATTTCGGCCAAAAGCCTGGATCATTGTTTTCGTTTCTAACCCCGAGTTGCTCCCTATCGGGATTACTCGGGGTTATTATTATTTGACCACTACGTGGTCGGTCGCCGCCAATGTTTGTGTCTTCACAAACATTATCATTCTTAAATCCTTTTTCTCTGCGTCTCTGCGCGAGGTGAATTTTTTTCCTCAAAGGAAAACAAGGTTTCGTAATGGTGCGCAAAGGATTTTGAACATCCCTGTTTTTGGCGGAGACCTTAATTCAAAATTTCCATTATTTCGGCCAAAAACCTGAATCGCTGTTTTCGTTTCTAACCCCGAGTTGCGTTCCTTACTCGGGGTTATTATTATTTGACCACTACGTGGTCGGTCGCCGCCGCCAATGTTTGTGTCTTCACAAACATTATCATTCTTAAATCCTTTTTCTCTGCGTCTCTGCGCGAGGTGAATTTTTTTCCTCAAAGGAAAACAAGGTTTCGTAATGGTGCGCAAAGGATTTTGAACATCCCTGTTTTTGGCGGAGGCCTTAATTCACAATTTTCATTATTTCGGCCAAAAGCCGGGATCGCTGTTTTCGTTTCTAACCCCTAGTTGCGTTCCTTACTCGGGGTTATTATTATTTGATCCCTTCAGGATCATTTCTCGCGCCGATGAGAGTACTTCCCAATCCCATTATTCATTCAGCATTTTTAATTCTTTTTTTCCTTGTCCTCTGCGTCTTTGCTAGAGAATTAATTCCGGAATACAGTCAGATTTCGCCACCAATCATAAACTTTGTAATCCTCTTTAGCACTCCTTCCAATAATCTGCCTTATTTTTGAAGCAAAAGAATCGGAATGGAAATCAAAGAGGCAGTCAATATTCTCAAAGAAAAGGGAAGAATCAGGATCAAAGACGGTCATGGCACTGTTTTGGAATTGGTTGCACCTCAGCGTTGGGATGCTGCAATAGACGATCAGGAAGGTATTTTTCTTTTTTTTGATGTATTTCAGATCAGAAATGTTGCAGAACAGTTTTCAGAGGTGTCTTTGGATATCATCGAGTATGCCACCAAGCCGACGATATACCATACTCCTGTCAACAGGATTCTAAAAAACGGACCCATTATTGACGGAAAAGTCAAATTCTCTGTCATCAGGAAGGAATTTTGGAACAAGCTGATATTTGCTTTTTCTCAACCCTTGATCCTCCAGTTCAGCAAATCCAAAGATTGGGATATGGTGACGGAAGACTTTTTTCCACTTTTGAGTGCAGGTACCAAAGAAATGTTTTTGAGCCCTGATGGGGACGTCAAAATTATCAGAGCATGAATTTCAAAGCCCATTTAGACCAGTTAGAAATATTCAGCCGTGTTGGACGTATAGCGGATGAACTTGGCTTGGAAACCTACGTGGTCGGTGGGTACGTCCGTGACCTGATCTTGAAAAGACCGAGCAAGGACATTGATTTTGTCTGCGTCGGCAGTGGCATAACCTTGGCAAAAGCTGTTGCAGACAGCTTTGAGGAGCATGTGCCGCTTTCTGTTTTCAAGAATTTTGGCACAGCAAATATTCGTTTGGAAGATTGGGAAGTTGAATTCGTGGGAGCTAGGCGAGAATCCTACCGGCACGATTCCAGAAAACCCATCGTGGAGGATGGAACCCTTCAGGAAGATCAGGAGCGCAGGGACTTTACCATCAATGCCATGGCGATATCTGTCAATTCCCATAATTTTGGAGAATTGATTGATCCATTTGATGGAATGGGTGATATCAAAAGAAAAACAATCAGAACGCCAACAGATCCGATCATCACTTTTTCGGATGACCCGCTTAGGATGATGCGGGCGATTCGTTTTGCTACCCAACTGAAATTTGATATTGAACCGGATACCTTTCTCGCCATTGTCCATGATGCACATCGGCTGCAGATTGTCTCAGGGGAGAGGATTATAGACGAACTCAATAAAATTATACTTACTGAAAAACCTTCTTATGGCTTTAAATTGCTGTTTGTAAGCAAACTCCTTCAGGAAATTTTCCCGGAAATGGTAGAGCTGCAGGGCGTAGATTCGGTAGGGGATAAATCACACAAGGACAACTTTTACCATACCCTGCAGGTATTGGATAATGTGTCCCAAATGTCGGAAGACCTTTGGCTGAGATGGGCAGCCATCATGCACGACATTGCGAAGCCTGCCACCAAGCGGTTTAATGAAAAAGTCGGATGGACTTTCCATGGCCATGAAGACAAAGGTTCAAGGATGGTTCCTGGGATTTTCCGCAGGATGAAACTTCCGATGGATGACCGAATGAAGTATGTCCAAAAGCTTGTGAGGTTGCATCTGAGGCCTATTTCCTTGGTTTCTGAAAAGGTGACAGATTCCGCTGTCCGCAGGTTGTTGTTTGATGCAGGGGATGATATTGAGGATTTGATGAAACTCTGTCGGGCGGATATCACCTCCAAGAATAACAATAAAGTACAGCGGTTTTTGGCCAACTTTGACAAGGTGGAGGAAAAGATGAAGGAAGTGGAGGAAAATGACCAAGTCCGAAATTTTCAACCGCCTGTATCAGGAGAAGAAATCATGGTTTTATTTAACCTACGACCCTCTAAAGTTGTAGGGGAATTGAAAGAGGAAATCAAAGAGGCGATTTTGGAGGGACAAATTCAAAACAATAAAGCTGAAGCTATGGACTTATTATATAAATTAGCCGCCACTAAAGGATTAACAACGATTTAACAATAGAAAGAATGAATAAAATAATGATGACGGTGGCCTTCATGCTTGCAATGGTCACTTCGGTCTTAGCCCAAGACAAACCTGTAGAAACAGAAACAAACCAAAAAAGAAACGAAATTGACAAGAAGGTTTACCAAATGGCTTTGCGATACAATGACTTGGCCGTGGCTAGGATGAAGCTTTTTGAATTGATAGAAAGAAATCCGACCAACATTACTTATCCGGAAACTTTGACTTCGCTTTATTTTGAGGCCGGACAGTATACATCGGCAGCAGTATCTGCTTTGGATATCTTAGAAATGAATGACAAAAGCCTCGTAGCCCTTGAAGTTGCCGCCAATTCATTGGAGCAATTGGGAGCTTTGGACAAAGCACTTCCGAATTTTGAAAGACATTACCTGCTGACCAATAACCTCTTCAGTCTGTACAAAACCGCTTACATGCAATATTCACTAAACAGACAGGAAGAAGCATTGAATTCCATTAATATGCTGGTGAAGGCGCCAAAAGCTTCTGAAGAAAAGGTCGGATTTCCAAAAGCTGACAACACCACTCAGGAAGTAACCCTCAAAGCCGCCGCGCTCAACCTGAAAGGAATGGTCTACATGTACCAAAAAAATAAGGCAGAAGCCATTATTGCTTTAAATCAGGCCTTGGAAATGCAATCAGATTTTGAGTTAGCCCTCGAAAACCTTAAAGAGGCGAATAAATTATAAGAGCGCTTTTCAGAAATCATAAAAAAACACCAAAGCCAAATAGAGATATTTGGCTTTGGTGTTTTGGGTATTTTCTTGATTTGACCTATATTTTATCGATAGAAATGAACAGGGTTTTGATTATTTCCTCTTTATTCTTTGATATCCGGATCCTGGTTCCACCTTCCATTTCCACTTGACCTCCCTCGCTTTTTAGGATTTTTTTTATAAAGAAGGGATTGATCAAATGGGAATGATGGATTCTTAGAAAACCGTTTTTGATCAGCACCGATTCAAGATATTTCAGCTGTCGGGAGACGATGACCGGGAAGTCATTTTCTGCATAGATGATTTTGGAGTAGTTTCCGTCGGCTTCGCATCTGATGATCTTGGAAACAAAAAAAATCTCATGGCCTTCTACCGAAGGAATGGCAATTCGATCTTGATAGTAATCCCCCACTTTAGGTATTGTGTCTTTCTTGATCTGTTCCTCGGTTTTGAAGGTCTTTAGTTTGACGACCTTGTTTTTAAACATGAGTTTCTTTTCATTTTCCAATGCAAATTGTAAATCATTTCTCATGGCTTGGGATGTTAAAAAAAGATGGAACTTGATTAGACATAAAACTCAAAAAATTAACTTTCTAAACCCATACCCCAAAGGGAGTATTTTTAACACTTCAGGGCGTTATTTAATGTCGTAGTGTGAATGGAATATTATCTGTTTTTTAGCGTTATTTTCCGCTTAATTTTAACTTAATATTGTATAAAACATTGTAATACAAGTGTTTATATAGGTAATTTTTGTTCTTATACATCTCGAATTAACATTTTGTTCTTCAATTGTTACTTTTTTGATAACACAATTTAATGGATAAGTCCTTGATCCCTACTTAGTTTTGGCATCAAAAAACATATCAATATGATTAGAAGATTTACTGCTTTTTCTCTCTTAATTCCTCTCCTTGTTTGTTCCTGTCAGCGATCTCCTGATCACGCTCAAATAGAGACAGAACAGAGTATGGAACCTGTAAATCCAATCTATGTGACAGATTCGGTTATTTATGACACAGATGACCCGGCTATTTGGGTGCATCCTACAGACCCATCCAAAAGCCTTATTATAGGAACTGATAAAGATGCTGATGGTGCACTTTATGTTTTTGATCTAACCGGTAAAAAAATAGATTCCTTGATCGTCAGGGGTCTTCAACGTCCCAATAATGTAGATGTCGCTTATGGATTGAAAATGGGGGATAAAACCGTGGATTTTGCGGTAACTGGTGAAAGGATGACTTCCAAATTGAGGTTTTACTCTTTGCCCGACATGAAAGAAATCCAAGTCGGAGGAATCGAAGTTTATGAGGGGGAGACCGGGGAAATGTACCGTGACTTAATGGGCGTGGCGGTTTATCATGATAATTCCAATGGAAAACAATATGTCATCGCAGGGAGAAAAACAGGGCCAACTTATGGTACTTATTTATGGCAATATGAAATCATAGGTTCAGAGTCGGGCATTACACTTGATCTGGTAAGGAAATTCGGTAACTACAGCGGTAAAAAAGAAATTGAAGCCATTGCAGTAGACAATGAATTAGGCTTTATCTATTATTCTGATGAAGGAGTCGGTGTAAGGAAATATTATGCTGACCCCGCAAAAGGGAATGATGAGCTGGCACTTTTTGCAACCGAAGGTTTTACCCAAGACCACGAGGGAATCTCCATCTACAAACTGGACGATACCACAGGATATATTTTGGTTTCAGATCAGGAGGTAAACCAATTCCACGTTTTCCCGAGAGAAGGATCAGCTTCTAATCCCCATCAACATGACTTGATCACTATCATCAAGACCTCCACAGTATCGAGTGATGGCTCGGAAGTTACTAGCCTACCTCTAAACAGCACCTTTGCCAAGGGCCTATTCGTGGCTATGTCAGATGATAAGACCTTCCAGCTATACAGGTGGGAGGACCTTGCAGGTAATATTCTTCAATCCAAAAAATAAAAACCAACCTTAACTTAATATGAAAAAACGTATACATTACATCCTGATGTTGGGATTTCTTCTGTTTTCCGGAGAAATATTGGCACAGGCAACCTTCAGAGGAAAGGTCATTGATGACCAAAACCTCTCCCTCCCAGGAGCGAATGTAGTATTGGATGGAACCAATAAAGGATCTGTGACCAATCAGCTTGGCGATTTTGTAATCCAGGGAATCCCGGCGGGAAATTATACTGTAACAGTGTCCTACCTAGGTTATATTTCTTTGACAAAAGAAATTACGCTTCAAGACGGACAAATCCTCGACATGAGATTCCTGATGATGCCAGGAACTTTGGAAGGTGGAGAAGTAATTATTTTTGGAGACAGACTCAAAGGTCAAGCTAGAGCTCTAAACCAACAAAAGACCAATTCCAACATTACCAACATCGTAGCTGCAGACCAGATCGGTAGATTCCCAGATGCTAATATCGGAGATGCAATCAAAAGGATTCCCGGAATCACCATGCAAAACGACCAAGGTGAAGCCCGAAATATCATCATCCGCGGGATGGCACCCGAGTTGAATTCAGTCATGATCAACGGTGAAAGAGTTCCCTCAGCAGAAGGAGACAATAGAAGGGTGCAGATGGATTTGATTCCATCCGATATGATCCAGACGATCGAGGTCAACAAAAGTGTACTTCCGGATATGGATGCAGATGCCATAGGTGGGGCGGTAAACCTCGTGACTAGAAAGGCGCCAAATGGACTCAGGGTTTCTGGTACAGGTGCTGCAGGTGTCAATTTTTTGACAAATAAGCCTATCTGGACAGGCGGTTTGATCATTGGTGACCGGATTGCCAATGATAAATTGGGTGTGATTTTTTCTGGTTCTTACAATAATCATAATTTCGGATCGGACAATTATGAAGCACAATGGGCAGAAACAGACGACCCCAATAATTCTGTTGTCGTGAATAGTTTTGATATAAGAAAATATGATGTACAAAGAGTAAGAAGGTCAGCCTCTTTGGCTTTGGATTATGATATTAATAAAAACCATTCCATTGTATTGAATGCAATGTACAATTGGAGGGATGATTGGGAAAACAGGTACAGATTCAGAGTAGACCGTACTGAAAGGCCTTTTGAATCAGGAAATTTCACCACATTGGCTCCAAATCTTTTTCAATTGCGCGGAAGAACTGCGATTCAGACAAAGGGTGGAATTGATAATGACAGGGTAAAGAATGCACGTCTGGAAGACCAAAGAGTAATCAATACCACGCTGTCAGGTAGCCATATTTTCAATAAGTTGAAAATGACCTGGAACGGAACATATGCCAAAGCTTCCGAAGACAGGCCAAATGAGCGTTATATCACCCATAGAGGAAATGCTGATGTGATTTTGGACATTAGGGATCCGTTCAAGGTCTTGACCACCCTGGTCAACCAAGATGCCGGTTTGGGACTAGGCCTCAATGAAATATATGAATCCAACAACAGCACATTTGAGGAAGACCTCAACGGTAGGGTGGACTTTACCTTGCCTTATGCTGCCAATAAGGGTATTCTGAAATTTGGAGGAAGGGTGAGATCTAAATATAAAGAAAGAACAGATTCTTATGACGTTTATGACCCAATTGGAAATTTGGGTTCGGGAGGAAATAATTTGGGTTCTTTGCCAAATAGTTTTCAAAATGAAAGGATCTTTCTAAACGGTCCACAATATGTGCCGGGTAGATTTGTGAACAAAGAATTTTTAGGAGGTTTGAACCTTAAAAACGAATCTTTATTTGATTTTGAGGATGCATTTGCAGAATATATTACAGGCAATTACCAAGCTTCAGAGACCATCACTGCAGGTTATGTGATGACTGATTACCAGTTCAATTCCAAATTATCAGGTATTTTTGGGTTGAGACTTGAAAATACCAATCTGGAATACAGAGGCTATGAATTGGATGAGGACGAGGAGACGTTTAACCAGTCTGCTATTGTGACTGACAACTATTCCAACTTCATGCCGGGTGCCCATTTCAAATATGATATCAATGAAAACAGAATCCTGAGATTGGCTTGGGCCAATACAATAGCAAGGCCTAATTATTTTGATTTAGTTCCTTTTGCGATATACAGCCCTGATAACCAATCTCTCCAGAGAGGTAACCCAAACTTGGTTCCGACCACATCAATGAACTTTGATTTGATGTTTGAAAACTACTACAAGTCCGTTGGGGTATTTACAGCAGGTGGTTTTTATAAAGACGTAAATAACTTTATCTACCAAAGCACCCAATTGAACGTTACAGATCCTCAGTTTGGTCAGCTAATTGAACTGACACAACCGGAAAACGGAGGAACTGCCAATGTTTATGGTTTTGAAACGAGCATCCAAAGACAGTTTGATTTTCTGCCGGGAATCTGGAAAGGGCTTGGGATTTTTGCCAACTATACATTTACTGATTCAAGAACCTCAGGAATAGAAGAAAGGGAAGATGATAACCTCAAATTACCGGGAACCGCCAGAAACATGTTCAATGCTTCATTGTCATTTGAAAGTGAAAAGCTGGTGCTTAGGGTTTCGGTAAACCATGCGAGTGGATACCTGGATGAAGTTGGGGGATCAAATTTTGAGGATATTTATTATGACCGTCAGACATTCCTTGATGTCAATGCTTCTTATGCCCTTACCAAAAACTGGAGGGTTTTTGCTGAGGCCAATAACCTGACAAACCAGCCTTTGAGGTACTATCAGGGCATCAGACAAAGAACTGCGCAAGAAGAATATTACAATGTGAGAATCAATTTTGGGGTGAAGTTTGACTTGTTTGATTGATTACGTACAGATCTTAATATTAAAACAGAAAAACCTCCGCTTGCGGAGGTTTTTCTGTTTTATCTAATTCCAGTATACAATTTGTCAATTGACCTTTACTATTAACCAATAACCAATCAACCAATAACCAATAACCAATCAACCAATTTTTAAGGCTTCAAAAAGAAACGCATTTTTTGTTTGCCGGTACTTCCAAGGCCCACATAGAACTTGATGGCCCTGACATTGAATTCAGGAGTCTGCCATTGGATATTGACACATTTGTGTTCTTTGGCCACATCTCGGATCCTTCGCATGATATCTGCACCTATTCCGGTGCTTCTGCATTTTTCATTCAAAAACAGACAGTCCATGTACAAAAAAGGAGCTGCATCCCAGGTAGAAAAATCTATCGTATAGGTAGTAAATCCCTCTGCTTTCCCATCGATTTCTACTATCCAACAGTTTAGTTTTTTGTTTTTTCCAAAAATAGCTTCCCTAAGTCCCTCAATTTTTCCTTCGGGTGAATAGTCTGATTTTTCATGTTCGGCATGTGCTGCACACAATTTTACCAAGTCGGTTAAATCTTTTTCTTCACAAGGTCTGATAATATAGTCCATGGTTTTATTGGGTTAGGATAAAAGAATTTTCATATCGGTAAAATGGGTAAAAAAAATGATATCTCTAAAAAAGGATTGATAAAATTACTATAAAATCTGATAGCTGGGGTAAATAAAAAAATAAAACATCATTCCCGAAAGTGCGGAAGCAATCATGAAACTGATTCCGATAATCCTGATATACTGTATTGTTTCACGGGTTTGCCCGTCTTCTCCTTTGATAATCCTGTAGCCCCCCGGGATGTATCCCTGAACCAGTGCAAGGACAGCGAGAAAGTAACTTGCCAGAAGGAAAGCTATGCTGAAAAAGATGTGGGTCATTTTCAAATAGAACTTTGATTGGACAATTTAAGGAATCGAAGATTTTAAATTGCTATATTTTGGAATGGTAACGATTTATTAACCTTAAGGTGATTGTTTCTTCATGTCTGAAAGGAACTTGTAAATTACAAATAGCATAATTATTCGCTATGAAAGTGGTTTAAAGCTTATATTTGGACTTAGCCAAAACCATTAAAATTCTAAGCCCATCAAAAAGTTTGTAAGGATATTTTTAAAAACTTTAGGTGTCACAACAGCGGTAATTTTGCTTTTGATGGTAGGGCTTTTCTTTTTTATCAGAAGTCCATGGGGTCAGGATATCATCATCCAAAAGGCCACCAAATTTGTGTCAAATAAAACCGGCACAACAGTCAGCATTGAAAAGCTTTTCATCACTTTTGGGGGAAATGTTTTTTTAAAAGGACTGTATATTGAAGATTTGCAGGGTGATACTTTGGTTTATTCACGGAACTTGGAGACAGGTATTGATTTTCTTCCTTTGATAAGGGAGGGGAATATTAATATTTCAAAAATAGCTTGGGAGGGTTTAGTTGCCAATATCAGTAGGGATTCGGTTACAGAAGATTTTAATTTTGGGTTTTTGATTGATGCATTTGTGAGCCCGACAGATAGTACTGAGTTAAGTCAAGTAGCCGACACCGAAGCTGCATTTCCGTCACTTTCATTTGGGCCTATTGACCTCAAAAATGTCACCCTGAAATATGATGATCAGGTTTTGGGTATAGACCTCGTGGCAAAATGGAAAGGAATCCGCATAGATGCTGAGAAATTCGACCTTAATATAATGGACTTTGGGATCCAAAACGTCCTGATTGATAATGCCAACATCACCTACCTTCAGACCCATGCTTTTCCACCTTCTGAGGAGGCGGATACACTTTCTGATTCCCCCTTGCCATTATTGGTTTTGGACAAGCTCGAAATCCATCGCAGCAAAATAGAATACACCTCAATACCTGATGGTATTTCTACCAAAATGGATATTGGGGATTTCCTTCTTTCCCTTCCTGAAGCCAATTTTGAAGAAAACAAAATTCTGCTCAAATCTTTGGCTTTGTCTGATTCTAAGATTGACCTGAGATTAAGTCCTGACGACAGCATCCAAATTAAAGAATTAAGCCGGGAGACGGAGCCTTTTTTATGGCCTGAATGGTGGGTGGAGGTAGGTTCCATCAAGCTAGAGAAGAATGAATTCAATTATTATTTGGGAGATGCCCAGATCAAGAAAAGTGTTTTTACTCCCGAAGCCATATCACTTTCGGACCTTAATGTCCAAGCACATAGCCTTTTTTTTAAGGATCAAGAATTTAAGGGAGTCATAGACATCCTTTCTTTTTCGGAAGGGAGTGGGTTGGTCCTGCAAAAGCTACAAGCTAAACTGCAGGCTGATGATAAAAAAATCAATCTAAGCAGTGTAGATGTCCAAACAGGCAAATCCCTGCTCAAAGGTGATTTTTTATTTACCTATCAAAGTCTGGATGCTTTTATCAGGAATCCTGAAAAAACCGGTTTTGATATCCGACTTAATCAATTTGAAACAGATGCTTCGGAAGCACTCTTTTTTGTTCCGGAGCTTGTAGGTGAGACTTATTTCAAGGAATTGAGGAAAAATGGTATAAAAGCTTCAGGTGCCTTGTCGGGGAGTATGAAGAGGTTAAGAATCCCCCGCTTTGACATTTCTTATGGTAACTTCACAAGCCTGAGAATAAGGTCTGCAGGGATAGAAAATGCCGCAGATATTGAAAGATTGAAGGTGGACTTACCGGATTTTGTTTTTGAGACAAAAGGAGGAGTAATCGAGACATTTTTGGAATTCGAAGGCTACAATATACCGGATGACATCAAATTAACCGCTTTGGTAATGGGTGATTGGGAAGATTTAAGAACAGAAATATTCTTGGAAACAAGTGATGGAAATGCATCTTTGGAAGGGTCTATCAAGGGGGAAGAGGTTTATTTTGTCCAGTCCACTTTAGATGTTCAGGATTTAGATCTCGGCAAAATCTTGGAACTGCCACAATTACAGCCCATAAGCCTTGTCACAAATCTTGAGGGAAAAGGATCCGGATGGTATGATTTGGATGGTATAATGAATGTTGATTTTGGAAGGCTTGCCTGGGCGGATATAGACCTTTCTAAACTTGGATTATCACTAGCTGCCAAAGACACGGTAGCGACATTGCAAGCGGTATTTTCCAAAGATTATATTGATTTTGATTTCCTTGCCAAGGCCAAGATCGACTCGGTATCACCTGGATTGGAATTTCTGTTGGATGTCAAAAAGTTGAATACCAAAGAAATAGGAATTACAAAACAAGAGATACATACCAACTTTAAAATCGCAGGTAATTTCTCAGGAAAACCCGAGGATATAACAGCCGGAATGGAGATTTATGATGGGGAATTTCATTTAGATAGGAGGGATTATCCCATAGGATTGATAAAAGTAGAAGCCAATCTTTCAGAGGATTTGTCGGACCTGAGGATTCAATCCGATTTTCTAAAAGGGTTTTTTACGGTCAACAGTTCGGTATCTGACCTTTCCCTGGCTCTTGAAGATTATTTCAATCAGGTCATTGTAGGCAAATCAGAATTAGAGGAAAAGAAAGAGTTCGTGGCAGAATCTGAATTCAAATTCCATTCTACGCCGTTTATTGACCAACTATTGCTCGCGGATATTGATAAGATGGATACCCTTTTATTGGAATTTGATTTCAATTCGGCTTTGCAAAAAATCAATGCAAAGATTCGGATGCCCCACTTACTTTATCTCAATGCAGGAATCGATACTTTCAAACTGGACCTGTATGGGGATACGGAGTCACTTAATTTTGATGTCGGATTTGATAGGTTATTTTATGATCCGTTAAACATGGGCAAAACAAAACTCCATGCGGATTTTAAAGATCAAAAAGTAAATTTTACTTTTAATTCAATTCACAGGGATGAGACGGTGATCAATTTTGCCTCCCAGATGACTTACATCAACGACACAGTCAAAGTCCGGATTTTGCCTGAAGACCTTATTTTTAACAAACAGAATTGGGTAATTCCTTCTAACAATCTGGTCACTTTTGCACCAAAATCTGTACAGTTTCAAAATTTAGAGTTTACACTTGGTGAGCAATATTTTGGAGCGAAAAATGATTTCCCTGGATTGGAGGAAGAACACCTCGGTTTGGCTTTTAGCAATTTTACCTTACATACAGTCCTTGGGTTTTTAAATCCGGACAATCCACTTGCCAATGGGGTAGTAAACGGGAATTTTATTACTGTTAACCCATTCCATGCATTGGGTTTTATAGCTGACCTGAATGTGAGTGATTTTGAATTTTTAGATGTTCCATTAGGGGTTTTGGATGTCAAAGCCAAAGCAATGAATCTTCAAGAATACGATTTCAACTTTGCGCTAAGAGACGGGAAAGTTGACTTGGATATTTTCGGATCACTTATGGCAGATTCGGCAAGTACAAGCCTTGATCTTAATGTAAAGCTCAAAGCTTTAAAAATGTCACTTTTAGAAATTCTTTCTGAAGGAGCTTTGAAAGAGACGAAAGGCTATATAACAGGAGATTTTGAGGTGAAAGGGTCTGTTCAGGATCCCATATATAAAGGGACTGTTGCATTCAAAGATGCAGGTTTTTTGGTTAGCCAATTGAATACAAGTTTCATTTTTCCTGATGAGTTGATAAAAATGGATAACCAAGGGGTATATTTCAGCAACTTCACTATCAAGGATGCCAAGGGAGATGCTTTTGTCACCAATGGGAAGGTCATTACAGAAAATCTGGCTGATGTGGGATTTGACCTGAAATTAAAAACTACAGGATTTCAGGTTATGAATTCTACCAGAAAAGACAGCGATCTTTTCTTTGGGAAAGCAAATATAGACCTGGACCTCCAATTAGGAGGTACGGTAACCTTGCCCCTTATTACCATGCAGCTGAAGGTAAATGAAGGGTCAGAAGTGAGTTTTATAGTTCCGGAGGATAGACTCGATCTTGTTGAACGTACCGGGGTTGTGATTTTTGTAAATCATCAGGATCCTTACGACCTCATTTACCAAAGGGAGGGGGACCTGACTACCCAAGGCATCAAGGGCTATGATGTCAAAGCCAATCTAAAAATAGACCCCAAGTCGGTATTTAACCTAATTGTCGATGAAAGGACCAATGACAATCTCAAAATCCAAGGGCAAGCTGATCTGAACATACTCATGAATCCCAATGGAGATATTTCTATGTCGGGTAGGTATGAGGTAAAAAACGGACATTATGAAATGAACCTTTTTGGACTTGTCAACAGGAGATTTGAACTTGCTCCTGGAAGTACGGTGATTTGGAGGGGAGATCCGATGGATGCAAGTCTTGACCTGACCGCCATCTATAATATCAGGACTTCAGCTGCCGAACTGATGCAGGCCCAACTCAGCGGAACTGACAAAGATACCAAGAGTCAATTCAGGCAAGTGCTTCCTTTTATGGTTTATCTGAATATCGAAGGTGAACTCTTGAAGCCCGAAATTTCATTTGAGCTTGACCTAGCCGAACAAGAGCGGGGCGCCTTTGGAGGAAGTGTATACGGAATGATTCAGCAGATCAACGAACAGGAGGATGAGCTCACCAAGCAGGTGTTCTCTTTGTTGGTTCTCAACCAATTTTTCCCTGTTGTGGGCAATGACGGATCGGGGGGAGGTTCGGTCAATCTTGCCCGGTCATCTGTCAGCCAGGTACTATCGAGTCAGCTCAACGCCCTTTCTGGGAAGTTATTCGGTGATTCTGGATTCTCTCTGGATTTTGACTTGGATTCTTATACTGACTTTCAGACGGGTGCAGCACAAGACAGGATCCAATTGAATGTGGCGGCCAAACAATCGCTGATGGATGACAGGCTGGTCATCTCTGTCGGAGGTCAGGTAGATGTAGAAGGGGGAAACCAAGAAGTGAATCAGGGGGATGCACTTTTTGGCGACGTCAGTGTAGAGTATTTACTTGATCAGCGAGGACAATGGAGGGCTAAAGCTTACCGTAAAAATCAGTTTGAGTCTGTCATAGATGGTCAATTGGTGATAACGGGAATATCTCTTATTTTCAATAAGGAATTCAATGCCTTCAAGGAATTGTGGAGAAAGGCAGCAATGGAGGCTGTAAAAAAAGAGGAAGGCGAAACAACCGAAGTAGCGGAAGAAAAGAAAGATAATGATAAACTGCCACAAAATGAGTAAAAGAGGGTCGTTCATATGGATCATTTTTCTCCTGCTCAGTTTTTCCTGTGGTGTCAAAAAATTCATTCCTGAAGGTCAAATATTATACACCGGACATGAACTGAAACTGGAAGCACCTCTGACTAAATCAGAGAGGTCATCACTACAGAGTGAACTTAACAGCCTCATCAAGCCTGATCCCAACGGAAAGATTTTGGGAGTGAGGTTTGGCTTGTGGGCGCATTACAAAAGTAGTAAGGAGAAGCCTGGGTTTATCAACAGGTTTTTGGGAAAAAGATTTGGAGAAAAGCCTGTTTACCTCAGTGATGTACAGCCTGAAAGGACCAATGGAATTCTTATCAATAGGTTGGAAAATTTGGGGTATTTTTTTGGTATTGAAAAATATGAGATCATCGAGAAAGAAAAATTTGCCAATATCGAATACACCCTAAGTTTTGGTGAACCTTACCGTCTTGAGACCTATCAGCTATTGGGTGATTCTCTGGAAATCATACAGGAGATTAAGACTGCCCTTGACAAGACTGATTTGATCAAAGGAAGTAAACTTGATCTGGAAGCCCTAAAAAAAGAGAGGGAAAGGATAGACTTGGACCTCAAATCTAAAGGCTACTATAACTTCAATGCAGATCTTTTGATATTCGAGGCCGATACTAACCAATATGATGACAGGAGGTTTGACCTTTACCTAAGGCTAAAAGGCAATACTCCCGTCAAATCGAAATTCCCTTATGCCATTCGCGACATCAAGGTTTTTCCTAATTATGCGATCAATGAGGATATTGCCGATGCCGATACGGTACATATCAACGGTATAGATATTATCCAGTCTGAGGAGGTTTTTAAGCCGCACCTATTGGAAAATTATATTCTATTTAGGGAAGGTACTAAGTTTGATCCCCAGGTATCAAGACAAACCTCCAATAGGCTTTCTTCTATTGGGAATTTCAGGTATGTCAATATTTCCTTTGAAGAAACAGACAGCGTCAGAGGTGAGGATGGAAACTATCCGCTAAATGCCAGGATTTTGTTGTCTCCGCTCAATAGAAGAGCCGTCCGCGCGGAAGTCCAGGGTGTCACTAAATCCAACAGTTTTGTGGGGCCGGCGTTGATTCTTAATTACCAGAATAGGAATATTTTTAACGGTGGCGAGATATTCAACCTGACAGCAAAGTTTGGATATGAAGTTCAGTTACAATCAGGGGAACGGCAAGCCCAGCAATCTATTGAAATGGGATTACAGGGATCTTTGGTTTTTCCGAGGGTACTATTCCCTGTCCCCGTGATGAACCGGTTCAAATTGGCCATTCCAAAAACCAGGATTACCGCAGGCATAGAGTATCAAAATAGGACTGATTTATACCTTATCAATTCCTACAATTCGGCATTTGGTTATTTTTGGAACATCAACAAATACGTGTATCACGAATTTAATCCAATCAGTGTGAGTATTGTCAACCTTGTCAGAACCACGCCGGAATTCGATGAGATTTTGGAATCGAACCCCTTCTTGAGGAGGAGTTTTGAGCAACAGTTTATCATGGGGATGAATTATACTTTCAATTATAACCAGTTGGTAGATACTGATAGGAAGAATGCCATTTTCTTTTCCACTACCATTGATCTCGCCGGTAATATTTTGAAAGGGGTCAATACCTTATTTAATACAGAAAATCCGGGTTTTGCATTTGGATTGGAATATGCCCAATACATCAAAAATGACATGGATCTGAGGTTTTACCACAAATTCACCAAAGAAACCATGCTTGTCACCAGGCTTTATGGCGGTTTAGGTATTCCCTTAGGTAATTCGGTTTCGCTTCCATTTGTGAAGCAGTTTTTTGCAGGAGGCCCAAGGAGTGTAAGGTCATTTAGAATCAGGTCCTTGGGTCCCGGGACATTTTTACCTGAAGGAGGAAGTACAAGTGGGTTCTTTGACCAGGCAGGTGATATACGATTGGAAGGGAATGTAGAAATGCGTTTTCCACTCAACAAATACCTCAAAGGAGCTTTTTTTGCTGATGCCGGTAACATTTGGTTATTCAATGAAAATAAAGCCCTCCCGGGAGGGAAATTTTCCAAAAATTGGGCGAAAGAACTTGGTGTGGGCGCAGGGATGGGGCTGCGGGTTGACATCAGCCTTTTTGTATTGCGCTTTGACTTGGCTTTTCCCGTCCGTAAACCTTGGCTTCCTGAAAACGACAGATGGCTGGATTCTTTTGATGTATTTGATGCTGCTTGGAGAAGAGAGAATATGGTGCTCAATTTCGCAATCGGGTATCCGTTCTAAATTATAGATATATGCTTTGCGATATAAATGGATATATGCTTCGCGATATTTAAAAGATATAAGCTTCGCGATATATGTTGATATAATGCCTTCGGCGATATTAAAAAGATATAAGCTTCGCGATATAGGTTGATATAATGCCTTCGGCGATATTTAAAAGATATAAGCTACGCGATATAATTTGAAATATGCCTTCGGCGATATTAAAAAGATATAAGCTTCGTGATATAGGTTGATATAATGCCTTCGGCGATATTAAAAAGATATAAGCTACGCGATATAAATGGATATATGCCTTCGGCGATATTAAAAAGGTATAAGCTTCGTGATATAATTTGAAATATGCCTTCGGCGATATTTAAAAGATATAAGCTACGCGATATAAATGGATATATGCCTTCGGCGATATTAAAAAGGTATAAGCTTCGTGATATAATTTGAAATATGCCTTCGGCGATATTTAAAAGATATAAGCTACGCGATATAAATGGATATATGCCTTCGGCGATATTAAAAAGGTATAAGCTTCGTGATATAATTTGAAATATGCCTTCGGCGATATTTAAAAGATATAAGCTACGCGATATATGTTGAAATATGCCTTCGGCGATATTTAAAAGATATGACTCCCCCTAACTTCACACGTAAGTCTGAACTGCCGCAATAATAAGTCTGTCAAATAATTTTTCTCCGAAATA
>NZ_JAKZAM010000055.1 GCF_022538055.1 Cognataquiflexum nitidum
CGTTGCTGATCTTTTTCATAATGCAACTTTACGAAGTAATCACCGGCCAGGAAATATGGGGTTTATCGGATGGATACCAACAAATAACAAAAACTATGTGTTCTATCTGTTCTATGTGGTAAAAAGAAAAAACTTCCCGCTAACCTGCTTCTCCCGAAGCGGATAAAACCTGAATCTTTTTCTCCCGCAAAACCCCAAAAAAAAACTATGTGTTCTTCCTGTTCTATGTGGTAAAAAGAAAAAACTATGCGTTCTATCTGTTCTCTGTGGTAAAAAGAAAAAACTTCTTTGCGTCCTTTGCAAATCCTTCGCGCCCATTGCTGTAAAAAAAGAGTAGGGTTAAAAAATTTTCTTTAGACAATCCCTACCTAGTTTAGAAATCTTTCGATTAAAAATCAATGCGAAAAGTCGCTTAATCACCCATGTCAAAAGTATAAAAAGACTTGGCAAAAAAAAATACCCTGATCAGGGTATTTTTTTTTCAATTCCATTAATTATTTACTTTATTTTAAACTCCTAAATATATAAATATAAATATTTTTATATTTTTTTTAACTATAAAAACCATTAAATGAATCTTTCTTGAAAAATCCATTATGCAATTATCTAACTTCTTGAATTCTTCTCTTTACAGCTATCACATCTAAAATCGGTATTTTCACCTCCTATAGCCCAAAAAAATATCTGAATTTTGATTAATTAAAGTAAAAATTTAAAATATCACCCCAAAAACAAGCCCATAATCCCACTCACAGTGCTTTTTTCCTGACCAAACCTGCGGTTTCCTTCATATTCAAAGATTCCATACCATAATCTCCCCTAAGCTGTGTAAAGTACCCCAGCAATTCCTTAAGGTATTGCAGGTTATCCTCCGTGAAATATCCAAAATTATGCGGATGCCACCAAAGATGGTACACTTCACCCTTTTCTGCAGCCTGCCTCATTTCGGATTTGATCCTCGCCAACCGACGATGATGCGTGATTCTATTCCCTACATATGGACGAAGCAATCTTGAGGTAGGAAGCAAAACAGGCCCCTCATCAATGGAAGATACAGGCAAAGGATAAAAACTATCCTTTCCCAACCGGACCAATGTATCTCCCGTCCGGAACAGCTTTTTAACAATACTCCTTTTCTCCGTATGCCGCCAAAACCAATCCCTAGGATTAGAACGCAAGGTGACAAACCCTTCTTCTGCCGCAACTGCAATCGCATGATTGTCATATTGGTTCCTTGGAAATACCAATGTTTCCAAATTTACCTTAAACTTCTCTGCAGCCAACTTCTGACAGGCTTTCAAATCAGCCCTGAATTGTTCCATATCCTGTCCCTTTTCACAGGTATAATAATGGGCATAAGTATGACACCCAAATTCCTGACCTTTGGCTTGAAGTATTTCCCTGACCAATTCCGGTGCAAAAAGGGTTTCAGGAAACAGCTGCTGCTGCCTTTCTACCCAATGGTATGCTGAAAAATCCTGATGCTCATAGGCAGGCAATATGCTCGGAGAATAGGCTTTCCATTCCTCAAGGTTATCCGCCATCAATCCTCCCACTGCCGCCCAAGTCGCATGCACATCATAATCCCCAAAGAGCGCAAGCATCTTGGGAATAGCTTTTTTGGTTTCAGAATAATAGGAAAGGAATTTGTCAACAGGATATTTGTCAAACCTCCCCCAGTGAAGCTCAAAGTCTAAAGAAATTGTAAAAATCGGCCTTCCCAAACGAAATAAAATTTTATAGGTTCAATCAAAAACTTCAACGAATACAATTATATGATTTATTTACGGAATAAAATACCCTCCAAGCCCCCAAATAACAGAGTAACATGTAGGTACTCTTCATCCGCATCATGATGCCAAGGTTATTCAAAGTCAGGGTAAACACTATGCCCATCAAAATTGTCAAGGCAATACCCAAATAAAAAACATATGGTACTGAATTGACTTTTTTTGTAAACCAAGAGTAAACCGTACCAATCACAAAACCAATAAACAACAATAAAGCAAAGCTATTTTCCATTACCGAAGCTACATCCCAAAAGTCCCTGATGTCTGTCCAAAATGGCCTGAAAAATACTGTCCAAAGTTTTTCTCCCCAGGAATAACCCTCCATATCAACTTCAGAACCTGCTCCAAATTCCCTCAAAAATGACATCTGCCCCGCGCTGAATGCCCTCAAAGCAGAAAAAGAATACTCCTCCAAATGCATGGCTACATAGATCCTTTGGACAGCAACAATACCCGCTACCAAAACCAATAGACTCAAACCAGCCTTATATGGTACCGAAATCTCTTTGTGTAACAATATAGCTGCCCAAACTACAAGACCCAAAGCCAAGCCGGCAACCGGACGAACCCAAAAGGAAAGCAGCGTCCCGATAATAACCAAAATCCAATGTCTTGGCCAATCGGAAAAACCCCTGATTGCCACACCCAAGCCCAAAATCAAAAAGGCTTCCTTCCCCACCCCGGCAGACCAAAAATGCAGGTTGGGAAGGAAAAACAAGCCCAACCAACCCATTTCAATCCATTTGGGAGAAGACACCGGCCAATACTTCACCGCTACTAGGTAAATCTCCCGTATCCCAAAAAAGGAAATAAAAGCATATAAGACATTGCCAAACAAAAATCCCAAACCAAATACTTTTGAAGGCAGGAAGTTAAACCATTGCAAAAAGAAAGTTCCCCTACCCCAATATTCCCCCCATGTGGACGCTTTTTGGGAAAGGTCAGCCGTCAAATCCCAATAACGGATGGCATCGCCCCCATTTTTTAGAAGGTAATGGTGAAAAACAATGGCAAACAAAAAATGATAAACACACAAAACCTGAAGCATTGAAGTTTGAATTTTCGATAAACCCATCTGCTTACCCCGTCTCCGATTAGACCAAAGCAACAAAACCAGTAACCCAAAAATCAATACTACCTCTACCCCCATCACCTCAATTCCCATTATTCCTCATTCTCCATTCTCCATTCCTCATTCATCATTCATAATTCTCAATTCCTCATTCTCCATTCCTCATTCCTCATTCATCATTCATCATTCATAATTCTTCATTCTTCATTCAAAATCCAACATCCCCAAATAACTCCCCACACTCTGCTCAAGACTGAAATGCTCCAATCCAAAATCCCTGATTTTTGCCCTATCCAACTTTGCCAAACCCCCAATCCATCCTTGCAATCGCGGGGTAAACAGTCCATCCCCAACCGAACTTACAAGAAAACAAAAATCCTTATCCTTCAGCATTTGCTCCGTATCACCCACTCCGGAAGAGGCAATAACAGGCAACCCACACAACAGATACTCCCCTAACTTGATAGGCGCAATCCCCACTAGGCTTGAAGCCGCTTTTCTCAAACTTAAGCCCACATCAGCCGCAGAAAGAAAAAGCGGAATTTCTGAATAAGAGCCACTTTGGACAATCACCGATTTCTCCATTTCCATGGGAATCTTTCCGGCTAAATACCCGGTGTCTCGGGTCAAAATCAAAAACTTGGAACCGGGATTATCAATGTGATGCCTACCAAAGCATTCCAACATCTCCTCCACCATGTACTGCGGTCCAATCGACCCGGTGTAAACCCAAAGCAGTTCATTATCTGACAAACCAATTTCCCGCCGAATCCTCGACCTGCTTTCAGAATCAGGCTTGAAAAAGTCGGCATCACGCCCATTGCTCACTTTAAAAAATTTACCTTGATGCTGTCTCCCAATATTTGCCACATGAATATCTGTGGCTTTTTGGGTTCTCGTCAGCACCTTGTCTGCCCTTTTCAAAATCTTACCTTCCTCCTTTTTCAATAAGAGGTATTGCCTTCCCTTGGGATCTAAGCCTGCATAATTTACCCGCTCCTCCAAAGGAAAGCCGTCCGCATCAAAAACCACCTTTACTGACTGATTGGAAAGCCATGAGTAAAGCCTGTTGACCATCATCGCCGGCATCGTGGACCTCGGCATAAGCACCCGGATCTGATGTGCTTTGATGTATTTTTTGAGGTAAAAAACACCCTGATACACCGACCATATCGCGCCGATTGCCGCCATTGGTTTGCGGTGAATGGGATATTGGACATAAGCGATATCCAAAGAGTCTGCCAGATGGGAGAGGCGTTTGACTTCTTGGGGACTTGCCCAGGAAAACTGCATCACATGAACCCTAAATCCCCCTTTTTCCTGTAAACCCTTAAATATCGGAAAAAACAGAGATTCCAGGTAATTCGTACTTTCCGAATCCCAGGTTACAAAAAGAAGGTTTTTTGATTTGGACAATGTGAGTTTAATTGGTAATTGGGTTATTTGATTATCGCCGTCACCCTGAGGAACGAAGGGTCTCTTTCAAGTGGTTCCGCCACGGCGGACAGGTGTAATTATTATCAGGTTGTCTGCTACGCGTTGTCAGGTTGTCTGCTGCGCGTTGTCAGGTTGTCGGGTTGTCAAGTTATCGGCTTGGTACTTGGTACATAATACTTAGTATTAATTGTTTTCGGAGCTGTTGACTGAAATCTGAGACTGCCGACTTGTTCTCGTTTCTCGGCTCTCGCCTCTTGTTTCTTGGCACATAATACTTAGTATTAATTGTTGTCGGATCTGTTGACTGAAAACTGAGACTGCCGACTTATTCTCGTTTCTCGGCTCTCGCCTCTTGTTTCTTGTTTCTTGGCACATAATACTTAGTACTAATTGTTTTCGGAGCTGTTGACTGAAAACTGAGACTGCCGACTTATTCTCGTTTCTCGGCTCTCGCCTCTCGCCTCTTGTTTCTTGTTTCTTGGTACATAATTCTTAGTACTAATTGTTTTCGGAGCTGTTGACTGAAAACTGAGACTGCCGACTTGTTCTCGTTTCTCGGCTCTCGCCTCTCGCCTCTTGTTTCTTGGCACATAATACTTAGTACTAATTGTTGTCGGAGCTGTTGACTGAAAACTAAGGCTACCGACTTATTCTCGTTTCTCGGCTCTCGCCTCTCGACTCTTGTTTCTTAGTAATTGGTACTCCTTACTTAGTACAATAATTCAGCATTCTTATTTTTTTCAAATTACCAGTATACCCCCGATTGACTGCTCTCACCCTTCTCGCATCTCGCTTCTCGTATCTCGTTTCTCTTTAATTCTTCATGATTAATCCAGCATTCTTAATTCCCTAACCATCACCTCAAAATTTCTTTCGAGGGTGTATTTTTCCATTACGAGTTCATAGCCCCTATCTCCCATACTTTTCCTCAATCCCGCATCCAAAACCAACATTTTCAGATAGTTGTACCACGCTTCATGAGTCTCAGCCAAAAATCCATTTTCACCACTTGTCACCACATCCACATTCATACCCACAGGCGAAGCCACTACCGGCAAACCACAAGCCATATATTGGATCAGCTTGTAGGCACACTTCCCCTTTTCCCAGGCATCATCAGGCAAAGGCATCACACCAATATCCATTTGTCGGATCGCAGCTGCCTCTCCCTCCTCTGTCCATTGTACCATTTCCAAAGGTCCATCAAACCCAAATCCTCCAGCCCCTCCCACCACCACCAAACCTGCAGGGTACTCCTTGCAGATTTTTTCCAAAACAGGCCGGATTGTTTTCAGGTATTTGATGGTAGTCGGCGAACCAATCCATCCTATCATAACCCGCTCCTTTTCCTTTTCCTCTTCCACCTTCTTCTCATACCTTCTTGGGTCAATGACTGTCGGCAAAAAAACTATTTTCTTGGCTCCGACGGCCTCTGCCCTTGATGCCAAATAAGAGTTACCCGCCCAGACAGTATGGGAATAGCGCATGACCTTATCAATCTTGTTACCCAAAATATTCCTGACCAAGGGCCTCCTAGCCATACCATACCGATGAAAAACCGCATCATCGTAATCCACTACATAGCCCTTGCCCAATGCTGACAATACCCATTCCGCCCATGCAGGCACAAAAGGAAAAAGTTCTTTTTCAACCCAGACGACATCATACCGCCAAGCCCCCAACAACACCCAAAACCGCTTTAAGTAACAAGCCAAAACATTGACCTTGTCGACCCCCTTTCCGATATACTTTTCTTTAAGATACTCCTCATTAAAAAACGGTGCAATCCTCAACCCATGCCCGGCTTTTTGCCATAAAGGCAAAAACTGAAATGTCCGTAACCGGCTACTCGCACCCATCCTAGGGTATTTGGGAAGAAAAAGGATTTTTTTTGACACTTATTTATTCAAGATAAAATACTTATTACAGGAAGTTTAAACGATTTTTATAACGTTTATTTTTAAGATGAAGTTATAGGGTTTTGTAAATTTACCCTATGTCCTACTAAGAAAACCTGTTTTATGGAGCAAGCCCTGAAATTTTCAGAAGGGCAAGGGAATTAAGAAAAAATACAACCCCTTCAGAAAACAACCTTTGGACATTACTAAGAAAAAAACAATTTGAAGGATACAAATTCAGACGACAACATCCGGTTTTTAAATTTATCGCTGACTTTTATTGCCACGAACTCCGACTGAGTATTGAACTCGACGGAGGAATTCACCTCAATCCTGAACGAGCAGAATACGACCTAGGAAGAACCTTCGAACTCCACCAACTTGGAATTGAAGTGATGAGAATTTCAAACGAGGAGCTGTGTGCAGATATGGATGCCGTGTCATTCAAGATCCTGAACAAGACCTCCCAGATCAAACCTCACCCTTCAGGGGGATAACATCCCCACCCCGACCCTCCCCAAATTGGGAGGGAGAATTCAAACCAATATGGCACATCCGAAACTTAACGGATTCATTCCCCATACTTTCCCAATATCCATATTCATTACCTCTAACTCCCCCTTCAGGGGGACAAAGGGGGTAGAAGGAACAGCGCGTCAGCAATCTCCCCCTCTAGGGGGACACAGGGGGTGGGGTCGCAGTATCCGCCTTCTTCCTGATAATCTCCTCCCGCTTTTGATAATACCTGATCTTTTCCTGAACCCGCAGATAACGCAAATGCTTGTTATATGCGATCAAAAAGAAACAAAACAACAAAAAATAAATCATCGTCATGTTCTTCATCCGCATGACAATTCCCAGATTGGAAAGGGAATTCATAAAGGCCAAAGTCACAGGAATAAAAGTGATCATCCCTGCCTTGATAAACAAAGGCATATCCCTTATCGCCTCAGGTGTCCAGTTCCGGTAAATAAAAAAGCTCAACCATAGATAAAGGAGATTCTCAAAACTGCTGAAGAAGGACACAAAATTATGTGCATCAAAAAACAATGGCCGGAACATGTATGTAAACAACTTCATGGGCCAGGAATATGATGCAAGATCCACTCCAGAACCAACATTGGATGTATTTAAATTCCCGACTTTTTTCCCTGCCAAATCCTCCAAAGACTCAAAAGAAAATTCTTCAATTCTTAATGCTTCCAAAGTTCCAGAACTTAAATAAATCACCCCTGCAAGTACAGCAGAACTCAATAAAACCTTAATAGTCGGTTTAATTTCAGAGCCCAACAAAATAGCAATGCCAGAACCTGCCAATAATGCAAATCCGATATGAGGCCGAGCCATATATACAAAAAACAAAGCTATAATAGCCTGCCACCACCGGCTTTTATATTTCTGTAGAGCAAATAGAAACCAGGCAATGCCCCAAAAACATATCGTATCCTTTCCCACACCTGCGGACCAAAAATGGAGGTTGAGAAAATAAAATACTGTAGGAAACAGAGGAATATTCAGGACAGAGTGGTTGGCCGGAAATAAATCCGCCACCATCACAAATATGTACCGGATCCCTATAAAACCAAGAAATCCAAATAAGATATTACCTGTTATGTAAGACAAGCCCATCAATTGGCTTGGGATATAGCATAACCAAAGAATAAATGTGGTTCCATCTCCAAAATATGAAAACCAAGAAATATCTCCTTTGAGCATAACCTGTTCCATGCCAAATCTCCAATAACCTTGGCTGTCGCCACCAAAGTTTAAAATGTACCAAGTGAAAAAAATGCTAAAAAACACATGATAAAAAAGTAAGTAATGTAAGTGTATTTCATATTTATAGGGCAATCCAAACCGTTTTGCTATGGATGAATTGGTATTAACCAGTGCAAGGATCCCTGCTAATATGAAAATAATGTCTAACAAATGTTCAAGAATAAAATTTGCCTTTTTTCTCTAATGTACCAAGGTATAGTTTTTCGATTTCCAAACAATACCTTTCAGAACTGTAATTTTCTTTGGCCCTTGTAAAACCTGCCTCTCCCATTTTGATTCTTAACTCTTTGTCGGCAATTAAAACGCTTAATTTGTTGCTTATTGATTCCGGAGAAAATGAAGGGACGACAAAACCTGTCTCTTTGTCCTTCACTACTTTTTGCAAACCTCCAACTTTAGTTGCTACTATTGGCAATTTGTGAAGCATTCCTTCGACAGCAACTAATCCAAACCCTTCCCTAGATGAGGGAATACACAAGATATCCATCATTTCATAAAAACTGTTGGTGTCGGGTTGGTAACCTGTAAATATTACAATTTTTTCAAGTTCCAATTCTTTGACCTTTTCTACAATTTGTCCAAGGTCCTTCCCGTCACCTACAATAAGTAACTTTAAATTTTGAAGACTTAAGACTGAAACCGCCTCAATCAAGTCTGTAACTCGCTTATGGTCATTAAATAGCCTTCCCACAAAACCAATTACTATTTCCTCAGGTCTTATACCATATTTCTCCTTGAATAATTGAACTTCTTTACGATTTGAAATTTTTGGTTGGTCAACTCCATTAGGAATAACAATCACTTTATTTTTTTTAACTTTTGTAACTTTGATAAGGTATTCCCCCACTTCAGCAGATATCGCCTGAACCATATCAGCAAACAGGGAATATAGCTTCAATAAGTAATTTGCTTTTTTGGACCTGTTTTGAGGATCGGAGGTTTCTTCCAATATAACTACAGGCACCCTCCCAAATATCCCCCCAAAAGTGGCCATTGTCATCCCTTCAAAGACTCCCCCATGAATAATATGTGGATTATAAGCCTTAACAGCTTGGATTACTTTCACCAATTTTCTAATTTCTATTGCCCGCCTGAATGCTCCTAATTGTATAATTTTGACTCCTTCTTTTTCTAATTCTTGTTCAACAAATCCTCCTGCCCATGTACAAATAATTTGATGCTCATATTTTTCTTTATTTAAGCCTTTTATCAAGGTCAGTAATGTCTGTTCAACACCTCCGGAGGAAATGGTTTCAATACAGTGTAGAATTCGGATTTTTTCCTTTTCTGCCAGTTTCATCCCCCGTAAACCTCCAATAAGTTTACTACATAGCTTCTTACAGAAAACCTATTGGATTCTGTTTTAGCCCTTTTTCCCATTTCCTTCCTTTCCTCATCCGACAGTGTAATAATTGTATGCATGGCAGCTATTGTCGAATCTTTGCTAAGGGGATTTATAAGAATGCCTGACCGGCTGTTTCCCAAAATCTCCTTTGCCCCACCGACTTCGGTGACAATTGACGGCAACCCAGCCATCATTGCTTCTGCAAGGGACACCGAAGAACCTTCGCTCAGGGAAGGCAATATAAAAACATCAGCGCCTAGAAGGAATTCTTTTACGTTTTCTCGATACCCCAAAATTCGGACATGTTTTGTCAGAGAGAGTTGATGGGACAATTCCATCAGCTTTTCCCTTTCACTACCGTCACCAATAAGCCACAAGGACAGTGCCTTTGTCGGGTTGGCTTTAATCAAATCTGAAAAACAATACAGTAACCTATCCAGATTTTTGATGGGTACCAGCCTACAGGTTGTTACAAAAACAAAAGATTCCTCCTCGCCAATCTGTGGCATCACTTCGTCATTCTTTACCTTCACTCCGTCATTCTGTACCTTCACTCCGACATTCTGTACCTTCACTCCGTCATTCTGAGCAAAGCGAAGAATCTCTATGACCTCACTATTCCCGCTCCCCCCATTTGTTCCTTTACGACCCTTTTCATATACCTCCTTCTCCATTCCCTCATTTCCCTTTCCCTCAATACCCCACCCAACCGGATTGTAAATCACCCTAACCTTTTTCGCTTCCACTTCGCCCAGTTCCAAAATTGTATTTTTTACAGCCTCCGAAATAGCAATGACATGATCTGCTTTAAGATAGACCCATTTAAATATCCACTTCCAATAAGTATGGTGGTTGGGCAATCCAATCTCTTCCCCTATTTTGGTTTTTACACCTGCCATTTTTGCCGCCCACAAACCATGGAAATTGGCTTCCCCTCCTTGACAATGCACCACATCAGGCCCTTCTTGGTCAATTATCTTCTTAAGTAGTCGCACAAGCGAAAAATTTGGAATCCTGGTTTTTTGATTCAACACAAGAACAGAATATCCATTTTGTGTCAGCATCTCAGATACCCGGCCACCATGACCCAATACAATTACCTTCACCATCAAATTTTCCGATTTGAGCAATTCAGGTACGGCAAGTGCCACTACCTGCTCGACACCACCAAAATCCAATTCAGAAACTATCCTCAAGATTTTCATCTTACTTCTTATACAAATACCTGAAACAAAACTTAAGGTAATTTCTGATCATTTTTTTTAACCTTGGATGCGGGAGTGCAAACCTGAAAAATGAATAAGGAAGTAAATAAAGAAGCTGACTCAAAGGATAGGAATTAAGCCTTTGTTGTAATAATTTTTTACCTGTTGAAAAATTATGGGCTTGTTCAAAATATTGAAAAAGATTGAGGATCAAATATTTGTCCCGAAAAGCCCACCAAGAAGGGAAATGACTTGAAATGCCATAATCATCTTTATACATTTCTGTAAAAATTGTCTTTTCCAATTTTGGATAAGCACCTATACTGCCTGAAGCCGTCAAATCGTAAAACATAAGCGGTACATGGACATAGCACGCTTTCTTAAACCAATCAAAGGCCCTAAACCAAACATCCACATCCTCTCCTTTTGTCAAATTAGTTTTAAAACCCTCATTATTGTTAAAAAAACTGCTATGCATAACAGTAGAGGAAGAAGTAAACAAAGTATTATAATCTGCCTGACTGAAATAATCCTCAATCACTGTAATCCGGGGGTTTTCAAATTTCTCGGCTAACCCGATATTAGAATAGGAACTTCCTATCATCCCCATTCCTGGAAATTTTTTGACCACAAAATGAATCCAATACAAAAAATCCGGATGCCATACATCATCTGCATCCAAGAAGGCAAGGTACTCGAATGAAGCATTTCTGATCCCTGTATTCCTAGCCGCAGAAACACCTTGATTGCCCTGTGATATTATCCTCACCCTTGGACCATAATGAGCGGCTATTAATTCACTACCCCCATCCGTGGATCCATCATCCACTACAATAATCTCGAAATCAGGAAAAGATTGGTTCAAAACCGAATCAATTGACCTCAAGATAAATTGATTTTTATTGTATAAAGGGATAATTACCGAAAACAAGAATTAAGGTCTAAAATTATTGTAAAAGCCTTTTCAACCGAAGCGCATTTTCAAATCCCAAAACCTTCGAAATCTGTTGGAATTTGGGTCCTCCAATAAATGTCTTTTCATCTACACCCAAATTACCTATCAAATCATTGGCGTTTTTGATCAGGTCAGGGTATAAGGGATAGATATCGTAAATAAATTTCATATACACGCGTTTCAATGCCATCCTGACTCTCTTGGAATCCTCAATTAGAAAAATCTCCCTTTCATAACAGAGAAAAGAAAACAGGAGGGATTTAAAAGCTTTGTAGGATTTTTGTTGACTAACATTATTCTCTCCAGGTATCCTGTAATAAACCAATGCTTTATTCTCAAATAAAATATTTTGACATTTCAATAGAACTCTACAAAAAAATTCTCCATCCTGATTGATAACCAAGGATTCATCCCAATCACCAACTTTTTCAATAACCTTTCTATGCGTTAACCAAGCACCAGGCTGCATCATTTCCTGCTTATTCCAAGAATGCAACAACCAGTCCAAACCTGTCTCAAAATCCCCAAAAACCCCATAAGGAACTCTTGAAAAATTTTGAGTATCATCTCTAAAATTCACCCATTCACAGGAGGCTATTACAAAAGGCGACTTCCCTTCCAATAACCGAAGCTGATTTTCTATTTTATCAGGAGACAGCAGATCATCCGCATCCAAAAACTGGATATAATCCCCCTTGCTTGCTTGAATCCCAATATTAGTAGCTTTGGACACTCCGCCATTGACCTGATCCACTAAGACTATTTTATCTGGGAAACGGGCCTTGTATTCCTCCAAAATAGCCAAAGAACCATCTATAGACCCGTCATTGACCAAGACCAACTCAATATTAGGATAGCTTTGTGCCAAAGCAGAATCCAAAGTCTCCCGGATATAGGCCGCCTTATTAAATACCGGGATTATGATGGATACCAATGGTTCTTGCATCTTGGTTCTCGATTGTTGCATCTATCGCTTGGTGTCCCCTCCTTTTACCAAGCTGAAATATTCCATAAAAACCCCAAAATTGATGGCATTACAAACCCTCAACAAAGCCAAAGATTCCTCAACCGTGACAGTTCGGCTCCGATTAAGCCAAAATCTGTATCTTCTGAAACCAAAATCCAATATATGTTTCAAAAACGCCAAGTTCTTCCCAACAAACCTCCTCGAATAGGTTCCCCCAATCAACCTTTTATATTTGCTGACCAACTCTTTGGTATAATACCTAGAAGGATGGTGGACAATCAGTTTTGGAGAATGGATTATTTTATATTTTTTGGATATTCTGCCTGACAATTCTGAATCACCATTGGATTTCAAATCTGCCTTGAATCCACCAAATTCTCGTATGGTAGATGCATTTGAAAACCAGTTTGCTGTAATGGCATGACCCTCTTTGGCATAAGCCTCAGTAGTAAATCCGGTATATTTTTCATATACCTCAGCGTCCGAAAGCGCTTTGGCATCTTTGAAAAACAAAGGAACAGGACCCGTGAGTACCCCTGTTTCATATTTTTTTTCGTTTGAAAAATGATCAAATGCCACCTGCAACCAATCATCTGAAGGCAAACAATCTGAGTCTGTAAACCCCAAAATTTTACCTTTTGCTTCACTTATTCCCTTGTTCCTTGCAGCATAGGACCCTGGACAGGGTTCATATACTTCTTTTAAATGATAATTATAAATGGTTGGATCCAATCCCAAATTCGGATTTTCAGGATCATTATTAACTACAACAACTTCAAATTCGAAGCAAGAATTTTCCATTATGGAAAATTTGTCCAAACATAACCTCAGTCTCTCAGTGTCTCGATAAACTGGGATTATGACAGAAAAATAAGGAAGCTTTAATTCAGTCTTCATTCAAAATCCCAGAATAAATTACCATCAATTGATCTCCGATTACCTTAGAATCAAAGTTTTCCATGACGAATTCCCTTCCTTTCTTTCCCATTTTTATCCTCAAATCCGGATCATCAATAAGGATTTGAATCTTATCAATAAATCCATCGACATCCCCTTCATTGATAAGAAAACCGGTTTCCCCGTCTATCATCCCATATTTAACCCCCCCAATATCCGAACAAACAACAGGCAATCCCATCGCTTGTGCCTCCTGAACAACAAGACCTTGGGTATCACCCGCTTTAAAAAAAGGGTCGAATAATCCGGGATATACATAAATAGATGCTGAATTAAATTCCTCGATTATTATATCCTGGGAAAGTGCACCTTTCAAAAATACCGAATCTGTTAACCCGAATTCCACAACTTTATTTTCTATTTCATTCCTTTTTTCACCATCTCCGATCATTATCAATTCCAAATCAGGATTATGAAGGAAAAGACGGCGAAAAACCTCAACCATTAATAATCCTCCTTTGAGATGGACAAGCCTCCCTAAAAATATCAACCTGACTTTCGATTTCGATATTGGATTGCGCGAAGGATAAAAATAATTCAGACTCAATCCCACCGGTAAAATTTTGGCTTGAAAATCAGGATTGATATCTTTTAAAAGAGATTGGCTGTATAATGAATTGACCAATAGCGCATCTGTATAATCTTTAAAAATGCTGTATTCATTTTTATAAATATCTCTTTTGTAAGGGAAGATATCATGGCCGTGAAAAGACACCACAATTTTGGAGTTTTCTAACAAACCGGCCCTTTTCATTTTGGCAGCAAAAACACCCATTCCACCAAAGTGGGCATGCAGGATGTCTAAATCTTCTATCCCCTTCAAAAAATTATAATTGAAAATAAAAAGAGGTTCTACTTTTTTTGAAATAATAGCACTAAAACTCCTCCGAACCTTGAGAAAGTCTGTATTTTCCAGATTTTTAAGCAAAAATCCAAAACCAAGTAAAATTCGCTTCGCTATATTTCCTTTTGGGTAAAAAAAATACTGAGTCTTTTCGAGAAGCTGATAAGTCTTAACTTGTTGGTGGATAATGGAATCCTTACAAGGATAAACAGAATAGATAAAAACCTCATTTCCTCTTTCAATTAAATCAATGATCTGATTGACCAACCAAGTTTCGGAAATCCTAGGAAATGATTCTACCAATATTCCGATTTTCATTTTATCCCTTTTGGAAGTACCATTTCTTTGAAATAATAAGCCATTACTTTTAGGCTAAAATCAACTTTCATTAATTTTTTAAGGTAATGAATGGCCTGTTGAAAATTTCTCTCTATAATGTGATTCTGGATCAATTCATGCAGGTAATTGCAAATAGATAGCTTTAGGAAGTCCTTTTTATAATGCCTATACAATTCATCAAAACAACCATAGCCAATTTTTAAACTTTCATTTTTTTGGGTTTTGGAATGAACCCCATTTTCATGTATTCGGTACACAGATCCAAAAAAATTAAGGCAGATCCCTTTAGAAGAATTTAACAAATGGGCTAACAAATGTACATCCCTAAAATATTTAAATGGCCTGATATCCAAATCAGAAATAAGATTTCTCCTAAATACCAAAGTCTGCATCCCTATCTGCCAGCCATTTGCCAATGTAAAACCAGTAATCTCCACTTGGTTTTGATTTTCTTTAAAAAACCTCTCGTTAAGGTCAGGTTTTGAAATTTGACTATCCTGATAAAATAGGGTCGTACGGTGAAAAGCAAAAGAATATTGTTCGTTGCTATTTAGGTAATCAATTTGTTTTTGAAGCTTTTTGGGATCGGTCCAATAGTCATCTCCTTCACAGTAGGCGATGAATTCTCCTTCGCATTGGTTAAGTGTCCAAAAAAAATTTTCAGACATACCCAGGTTGGTATTGTGTCTGATATACCTGATCCGATGACCAAGAGGGTGGGTTTTAATAAGTGAATTAACCAATTCCGGAGTATTGTCAGTGGAACAATCATCCGAAACAAGCAATTCAAATTCATCTTCGATTTTCTGGTTCAATGCAGCATTAATGGCCTCTTTCAAAAAATCTCCATGATTATAAGTAATCATGCAGATACTCGCTTTCAAATACTTAGGTTTCATTAAAAAAATATTAACTACTCTTATAAAATATTGATAAAAAAAGAATTCTAATAATTTGTAATATTTATTTTATTTCCAATTAATACTTTTATTTAATATGTGTATCCGCTTCACTGCACGTAAGGATGAAGAGCTGCAATAACCATCCGTTCAAACAGCTTTTCACCAAAATA
>NZ_JAKZAM010000056.1 GCF_022538055.1 Cognataquiflexum nitidum
TTTGAACCTCGAAGGTTTCTCTCTTTAATTAAACCTTCGAGGTCCTGAAATCGTGGCTTTCGAGACCTCAAAGGTTTATGGACCAGACCTTTGAGGTTTTTTTTGAACCTCGAGATCTCTCTCATCAATCAAACCTTCGAGGTCCTGAAATCGTGGCTTTCGAGACCTCAAAGGTTTTTGGACCAGACTTTTGAGATTTTTTTGAACCTCGAAGGTCTCTTTTTTTAATTAAACCTTCGAGGTCCTGAAATCGTGGCTTTCGAGACCTCAAAGGTTTTTGGACCAGACCTTTGAGGTTTTTTTTGAACCTCATAGGTCTTGAATTTTATTTACCATATAGTCATATTAAACACATAGTTTTCCTTTTCAATTACTTTTGATTGAGAAAAGAGAAAAATGATTTCACTATGTACTCTATATGAACTATGTGGTAAAAAAAGTTTTACAAATCCTCAAAAGCAGGTTTGATGTTCGCCCAAAAAGCATCCAAAGCGATGATTCTTGGCTTCAAAAAGCTGATGATCGCCGGCCAATCATTTTGGTCAAATACATTCAACCCGATTTTGACTTTTTGGATGCGGGAAACCACTTTTCCCAAATCATCAAATTGGTGCAGTTGCCAATCCCAAGGTTCTTCAAGTTCAGCTTCCAGCAGTTTGCGGAATTCCACAAATTGCTCAAAGTAAAGCTGCTGCAGTTCATCGTCTTTGTGGCAGATTTCTATACCGATGGAAATAAAATCCCGCTCGGTTTTCATGCGGAAATAGACATCTTTCACCCCGGTTTTATAATTCTGCCAATTGATCCGATATCCTTGGGCGGAGGGTACAGGCTTCATGTATTGGCCAAAAGTAGTCCAAAAATCCTGTCGGATTTTGGAGGATTCGGCAGCAGAGTACATCGGAGATCAGTAGCTTTTGGGACTATCCATTGGCAATACGATGATGAAATCTGCGATGCCTTTTGATTTTTCTTCCAATTCTTTGATACTTTCCTGTTCCACTGTGGAGATGGTCAGGATCTTGGTTTTGGGGTAGGCTTTATTTAGGTACCAAATGATTCCTTCATAATTGTTGGAATGGTACGAGCCGTTGATGTGGAGAATGGAATTGCCTTTTTCCAGATAGGCAAATAATGAATAGGCCATGGTAGCATCCTTTACGGCTTGGGCTTCGACCATAAAGTCGATATTCATTCCTGAACCGTGCATCATGTCTTTCATGCCCACGTATCCCGGAAGGGTTTTGTCCACTTCTATCGGCAAAGTTGCTATGGATTTTTTGGCTTCATCAGAAAGACTGTCCAAAACCGAAAGACCCTTTCTGCTGACCATGGAAGCGTATTTTCGGGGAATGTTTGAAGCCACAAAAGGAATGTTGTTTTTCTTGGCAAAAAGCATCATCGGTTTGTAATCCACCTGATAGTTGTTCCAAAGCTTGGCTTCTGACTCAAAGTTTTTATCGGTCAGTTTGCCTGCAAACCATTCCTCTATATTCAATTGGTCATCTCTTTCAAAGAATTCACCGGCAAGGATTACTTGATTACCATTTTCCTGAAGGCTTTTCAATAGCTGCAATTGTAGCCAATGGGCGATGCTGTTGTTATGGAGTTCACCGAAGAAGATGACCTCAGACTTCTTGGAGTCTTTGACAATATTTTCAAAAGCGACTTGCTTTCCTTTGCTATCAAAGATCTTGTAGGGCTCTGTTTGGGCAAAAGATGCTTGGAATGTAAATAGAAGTAGGAGGGCTAGGATTTGTGTTTTAAACATAATCTTCGGGATAGGTCACTGTCACCACGGAGAAATTGACTACGCCTCCGAGGGCAGGATTGTGTTTTTTGATGGTGACTATTACTGATTTGAGGTCGGGATATTCTTTGAGAATATCCAGGATCATAAGGTGGGAAAGGTGTTCCAATAATTTGACAGGCTCGAGCATATGTGCTTTGGCGATCTTGTACAGCTTGGCATAATCTACTGTGGAGTCTAAGTCATCATCCACCATTGCTTTTCGGAAATCAGTCTGCACGTGGATGTCCACTGTAAACCTGTTGCCCAATTTGGTCTCTTCAGAAAAAACCCCATGATAAGCATGGAATTCAATTCCTTCTAGTGAAACTTTTCCCATCAATCAAACTGGTCAAAATATGAGCTTCCTTTGTCATGCTTTGCTTTGGGCTCAGAGGATTTTTCATCCTCTTTCACTTCATCTACATCTTCAGCTTTGGTTTCTTCCACTTCAGGTGCAGCTTCGGGTTTTGGTTCTTCTACAGCTGTTTCAACTTCCTCTGCTTCAGATTGGATAGTTTTTTCGGATTCTTCCTCATGGATTTCTGAGACTGTTTCCTTTGATTGAGGAGGGGCTATTTCTTTTGGTTCTTCGGGTAAGACCTGCTTGGTCATCGGTGCCTCGTCCACTTGAAAGGTGGAGATGTTTGCAATGGTAAATGCCTTGGCCCTGTTAAGTTCATCGACTATCTTGGCATGAACCTGCACGTTTACCTTTTTGAAGGAATCGTTTGAAGTGGTGATTTTGTCATCAAGGTCTTCGGACAAGCGCTTCATGTTTTTCAGGATAAGTTCCCTTTCTTTGATCAGTTTCTCATAGCTTTCTACAAGGCTTTTTACATTTTCCTTGAGCTCTTCCATGATCTGTTTTGCTTTTGTTTCTGCCGTTTCGATCAGGTTTTGGGAATTTCTTTTGGCCTCATTGACCATAGAATCTGCATTGTGGTGTGCATCAGCCATGATTTCTGAAGCAGCGACACTTGCCTCCTCAATGATACTGGCACCGGTGTCTTCAGCAGTTTTTAAGGTTCTGAAAAGGGATTCTTCTACGTCTTTGAGTTTTTTTGCTTCTCTCTGACTCGTTTCCAGTTCTCTTTCCAGGTCTTTTTTCTCTCCCTGTAATTTTTCCCACTCATCTGCCAACACGCCCAAAAAATCGGTTACTTCGTCTTTATCGTATCCCCGGAAGTTTTTCTCAAAGGATTTTTGGCTAATTTCTTTAGGGGTAATGCTCATGGTTTTTTAAAATTCTAGGTTCCAGATAGAGATTTTTCTATCATCGCTGATGGAGATAATGTTTTGGTTGTAGCGGCTCCAAGCCACTTTGTTGATGGAAGTACCATGACCTGCATACCTTGCTTTGTCAATGACTTTTAGCAGCTTGTAGGACTCTGCGTCCCATACTTTGATGGATTTGTCCATACTACAAGTTACAAAATATCTGCCATCTTCCCGGAAGGCCAAATAATTTATTGCGTACAAATGTGCAACAATACTCTGTTTGAGGCTGAAGTCAACAGAATCCCATATTTTGAGGCTTGCATCTCTTCCGCCACTGATCAAAACTGAGTTGTCGGGATGGTATCCAAGGGCAAATACTGAATTGCTGTGTGATATTAGGTTATGGATCGGTTCGAGCGTGTTCAGGTCAAAAACCTTAATGCTGTGGTCACTCAGGCCTGCAGCTAACCTGTTGGCTTCCGGACTGAGTGCGAGTACCCTGACACTTTTTTCGGATATTTTCATATGTCTTTTGACCGCTTTGGTCTCGGTATCTATGATGATGACCATACCATCAGCCGTGGCTACAAAAATATTATTTCCCCAAACCTTAATATCAAATATGGATTGGTTGGTAATATTCAAAGACCATAGTTCTTTTTGGTCGACGAGGTCGATGACATGGATACCTTCAAAATTATGACCGATTATCAATTGGTTTCTTTTGCGATCTACTTCCAAAGCATAGACAGAATGGTTGACCTTGGCAATGAGTTTTCCGTCTTTTGGATCATCTAAATCCCATAAAACTACCATGCCATCTCCGGACCCTGTAAAAAAATACCTTGGATCAGGTGCTTCTGCCAAGGCATAAATACAATCGTTGTGGCCGGTCAACGTATGCAATTTATTAACTTGGATTTTTACCATATTTTGCTGTGATTAGCGGCTTATCCCATAATGGGTCTATGCAAACAAAAATAGAAAAAATAAGTCCTTTATCTGCTTTGGCGATAAAGAATATTGAAGAGGTCTCGCAAAATGGGACTGATTTTTTAAGCTTCAGAGAAAAACTTTCATTGGCCAATATTTCGCATCCCGATAAGAAAAAGGAATGGAAAGGGGCAAGAATCGCCATCAAAGATGCGCTTGACTGTATTTTGTTACCTTATCCGGGGTTTTTTAAGGACGAAAACGGCAAATCGCATCCCATGGATGGCTATGGACATGTATCGATGACGCACACCAAAGGGCTTGCCGCAGCTATCTTTCACAAAGAAATGCCTGTTGGCATTGACTTAGATTATGTGCGGGAAAAGGTGGTCAGATTGGGCCCTAAATTTCTCAATAACGATGAAATAGAATTCCTCGGCAATGAACCCCTTATCAATACCATTGCATGGTCCGCAAAAGAATCTATCTTCAAATGTCAGGGTAGGAGAGGTGTCAGCCTCAAAAACAATATCAGGCTTTCCCCTTTCACTCTGGAGGACAAAGTAATTATGGGAAGAGTCGAAAACACTGAATTTTCTGACCACCATTATCAGGTCAAAATCGAATGGCAAAATGATATTGTCCTGACATATACGATCTGGTAGGTGATTTGTACGTATATTTATTGAATCACGCAATTCATACCTGAAAATGAAAAAGATATTTCTATTCCTTCTATCGTTTATTATGGTTTCTTACTCTTTTTCCCAAAGAGTTGAAAACTTCCAATTGATGGATGTGGTATCAGGCCGGGAATTTTCTTTGGCTAATCAAGGGGAAGCCAAGGCCGTCGTTTTGGTTTTCACAAGCCTCAATTGCCCTTTTTCCAAGTTATATGAAGAAAGGCTCGTCAACCTGAACAGCCAATTTGCTGCAGAGGGTTTTGTTTTTGCTCTGATCAACCCCCATGTAGGAATCGAGGAGGAAGAAACTGCGGCAGGAATGAGGGTACGGGCAAGTGAAAGAAAGATGACCTTTCCTTTTCTTGAGGATGTAAATCAGGTAGTCACCAAGCAGTTTGGGATCACAAAATTACCCGAAGTAGTAGTCATTACTCCCGGTCCAACAGGGTTTGCGGTAGCTTACAGAGGCGCTATTGACAACAATCCCCAAATGGCTGAAAATGCGAACATCAAATATCTGGAAGGCGCCTTGACAGCCATCCAAAACAGGCGCACTCCTAGCCCTGCTTCTAGCCGGGCAGTAGGCTGTAATGTCAAGCTGCGTTAAGCCTCAACTATTTCGAGCAACTCCCTGATCTCTCCGGACTTCTCTATTTCTCCTAATTTTTCGAATGCCACTATCAGGTTTCTCAGTACCCTCGTGATGATATCCAAATTGGAGCAGGGATCAAAAAACACCTCTCTGGATTCGATGTTGAGATGCTCCAAGTAATTTACGATGTCTTTTCTTGAAAAAATCAGGCCTTTGTTAAAGGCGTTGATATAAAAAGAAGCATCGGCGGATTTGTAAGTCAGGACAAACAAATTTGGTAAATTGACACCATAGATCGGAAGCCCGAGCTTTTTGGCAACCAACAGGTAGATCGAACAAAGACTGATGGGATTGCCCTTTCTGGTTTCAAGGACATTACTCAGCATGCTGTTGCCGGGGGAATGGAAATTCTTGGTGTTGGCAGAAAATCGAAGGGAATTGAACAATACTGCGTTGATAATCCTGACCTGTTCGTAAGGGAGGAGGTCATTTTTGAAAGCCGTCCATACTTCAAAATAAATCTGATGCATGTCGGCATTCAGTTTTTCAAATTCCAAATCAGGATATTGATAGGTATTGATGATCCAAAGTCCTGTCAAAAGATCCTGGTCAGGAGAACTTTTCCAATCAATAAGCCTTTCTTTTAGCTGTAAGAATTGAAGCTGGTGAACGAGGTCCTCAATTTCTTTTTGTATGGAGGGGTTGAAGCTTTCTTCCCATTTTTTTTCCAAAAATGGAATCACAGGATGGCCTATGGAAATCAGCTTGTCCAATACATGGCTTTTTACCTCGCGGTCTGTATCGTCGAGAAGGGAAACCAGGGCATGAAGTTCTTTTTCACTGAGATTTTCCATGGGCAAAATTGATATCCAATTTAATAAAATTTAGTATGAATGGATAATAGAATCGGTTGTTTTAAAATTAAGACTTGATCGATACGCGCTTCTTTGCCAGTAACCCAATAATCCTTTTCAGTCAGGACGGAAGACCGAAGTCGGAAGACCGATGTACCGTGCATTTTAGTCCGGAGCCAAGAATTAAAATGGATATCCAATCAACTGGCATAATTGCGTATTTACATTTTAGCCTCTTTTCAATTATGACTTTTCTATACATGCCAAAAAAATCTCAAATCTCAAGTCTATTTCCTTTTCTCTCGCTTCTCGCATCTCGAATCTCGCTTCTCAAAAGACTTATGTCTGTATCACCCCCACATTGTATCGCTCCGTAATGGGCGCATGGTTGGCCGCTTCGATACCCATACTGATGACTTTTCTTGTCTCCAAAGGATCAATGACACCATCAACCCAAAGTCTTGATGCAGCATAATAGGGGCTTAACTCATCATTATATTTGTCTGTGATTTCCTGTAGCAATTTGGCTTCATCCTCCGGAGTGATTTCTTTTCCGGATTTTTTGAGTGTGGAGACTTTGATCTGTAGCAAGGTTTTGGCAGCAGAAGCCCCGCTCATAACAGCCATCTGCGCTGTCGGCCAGGAATAGATCAATCTTGGATCATAGGCTTTGCCACACATGGCATAGTTGCCTGCACCATAAGAATTTCCAATAATAAAGGTGAATTTTGGAACCACTGAATTGGCCATGGCATTGACCATCTTGGCGCCGTCTTTGATGATGCCGCCGTGCTCGGCCTTGCTGCCCACCATAAATCCACTGACATCCTGAAGAAATACCAAAGGAATTTTACGTTGGTTGCAGTTCATGATAAACCTCGCAGCCTTGTCAGCAGAATCGGAATAAATCACACCGCCCATTTGCATTTCCCCTTTTTTGGTTTTGACGATTTTACGTTGGTTGGCGACGATGCCGACTGCCCATCCATCGATCCGGGCAGTGGCACAGATCAGGGTTTTGCCATATTCTTTTTTGTATTCTTCTATTTCAGAATTATCCACCATTCTGGCTATGATGTCAGTCATGTCATAGGGTTTTACCCTGTCAGATGGCAGTAAGCCGTATATTTCAACTTCCGGTTTGGAAGGTTTCTGCGGTTCTATACGGTCAAATCCGGCTTTTTCGGAGGCTCCGATCTTCGAAAAAATCTTCCTGATAGCATCTAGGCACTCTTGGTCATTGGCGTATTTATTGTCTGTGACACCGGAGATTTCACAGTGGGTACTAGCTCCTCCCAAGGTTTCATTGTCGACAGTTTCTCCGATGGCAGCTTTGACTAGGTAAGATCCTGCCAAGAATATGGAACCTGTTTTGTCCACAATCATCGCCTCATCCGACATGATGGGGAGATATGCACCCCCTGCGACGCAGCTTCCCATGATGGCAGCTATCTGAATGATGCCCATGGAGGACATATGGGCATTGTTGCGAAACTGCCGTCCAAAGTGTTCTTTGTCAGGGAATATTTCATTTTGTAAAGGAAGAAAAACCCCTGCACTATCGACCAAGTAAATGATGGGGAGCCTATTTTCCATGGCGATTTCCTGGGCGCGGAGGTTCTTTTTGGCAGTCATGGGAAACCAAGCGCCAGCCTTCACCGTGGCGTCATTGGCAACGATCACGCACATCCTTCCGCTGACATATCCAATCCCGGTAACAACCCCGGCTGATGGGCAACCCCCTTCTTCATGATACATGCCATCTGCAGCCAAAGCGCCGATTTCCAAAAATTCTGAATTGGTATCCACCAGGTAATTGATTCTCTCTCTCGCCGTTAGCTTTCCTTTTTCGTGTTCTTTGGCGATCCGGGACTTGCCACCGCCAAGCTTGACAGTTTCTATTTTACTTTGAAGATGAAAAAGCAGCTGTTTGACCTGATCTTCGTTTTTTTTGAATTCACCGTCCATAAAGGCAATTGGGTTTAACTTTCTTGTGATACTAAAATAACTTAATTAACCCACAAGAATCAAATTGGATTTGGTATTTCCTTTTTCGAAGAGAAGTAGAAAAAGTCTTTCTTGTAAAGAAATAAATCCAAATGCCAGGGTCAAAAAGAGCTCGGTTGAATTTGTTTTTTAAAACATTGAAGGATAATTGCCAAATAAGCTTGGTTTATTTTCCATTTTCCATAACCCAATAAACAATAATCCAATAACCAATAAACAATTTTACAACTCCTCAATTTCTTCCTTATACGCCTTGACCGACCTGTAAATGGCTGAGGAAAGGTAGGTTTGCCCTTCTTTGGTATTGAGGTATTTTTCCTCATTGGTATTGGATAGAAAGCCCAGTTCGATCAGTACGCTTGGCATGCTTGTCGTCCAAAGCACATACAGAGGGGCCTGTTTCACACCTCTTGAATACCTGTTGACACGGGTACTGAAGTCCTCCTCAACTTTTGATGCGAGGGAAAGGCTGTTGGAAAGAAATGCTTTTTGCATAAGGTTGAACATCATGTAGGATTCCGGAGAAGAGGGATCGAAGCCTTCGTATTTCTCTTCGAAGTTATCTTCCAAGAGGATTACTGAATTTTCTCTTTTTACAATATCAAAGTTTGCCTCAAAGTTTTTGGTACCCATTACAAAAGTCTCTGTCCCATAAGCAGCCTTGCTCGGTGCGGCATTGCAATGTATGGAAATGAAAAGGTCTGCTTTGTTTCTATTTGCGATATTTGACCTTTCTTTAAGTTCTATAAAAGTGTCGGTTTTTCGGGTATAGATGACCTCAACACCGGGTAGGTTTTCTTGGATATATTGACCGACTTGAAGGGCTACTTTCAGGGCAATGTCCTTTTCTTTAGAAATGGCCCCCACGGTTCCTGGGTCTTTTCCCCCGTGTCCGGCATCTATGACGATCCTTTTAAGTTTGAATTCTGGAGCTTTTGGCCCTGTGGAAATAAATCCTGAAAGGAAGAAAGAAATTGTCAGGACTGAAATAATGAGAATATTTTTAACTTTGGGGCGTTTCATGCGTGTTAATACTATTAACTTTGCTCAGGCAAATTTTACAAATTTTTAAATAAATTAAAATCACTAAGTGCGGAATACCTGCTTTCTATTGCTTCTCTTTTCACTCATGTGGGCGATGCCGCACAAAGGCTATTCACAAAAAAGAAGCCAAAGAAATGTAGAAAACAGAATAATTGCGCCGGATTCAGTGCTCAATACTCCAACGTTGAATCTTTCCATTTCGGATACCTTGTCCACAATAAAATCCGACACCATCCCTGACAGTGACAGCACAAAGATAGCACCCAAAGGGGATATCCAAACGGAAATTAAGTATTACGCCGAAGATAGTATCATTACAGATTTTGAAACCAAAAAAGTATTCCTCCACAAAGGAGCTTGGTTTGAATATGGGCAGATCAGGTTAGATGCCGACCTGATCATCATCGATTGGGAAAAGAGTGAGATTTTTGCCTCGGGGGTTACGGACTCCCTTGGGAATATTGAAGGCAACCCCATGTTTAAAGAGGGAGCTGTATCCTATGAAATCCGCAAGGAAATGCGGTACAATTTCAAAAGTCAAAAGGCAATCATCAAAGATGTCGTCACCGAACAGCAAGATGGATTACTACGTGGTCAGACCATCAAAAAGGATCAGGATGGCAGCATTTACCTTGACCATGGATTCTATACCACCTGTAATCTCGCCGAACCCCATTGGCATATCAATGCAAACAGGATCAAATCCATCCGTGGAAAGCAGGTTGTGACAGGACCTTTCAACCTGTACTTCAATGACATTCCCACGCCATTTGGCCTTCCTTTTGGAATTATCCCCGACACGCCGGAAGAAAAGGCCTCCGGGATCGTCTTTCCATCCTATGGACAGGAGCAGGTGAGGGGATTTTTTCTCAGAAACTTCGGATACTATTTTGCCTTCAATGACTATATCCATACACGCGTCACAGGAGATATATATTCTAATGGAGGATGGGGGGCCAAAGCTTCCACAATGTACAAAAAGCGGTACAGGTTTAGTGGAGGGTTCAATATAGACTACCAAAAATTCAAAAGCCCCGAAACAGAACTCAATCCTATCGATTACAATACTATTTGGGTCAATTGGAACCATTCTCCCGAATCCAGAGGAAACTCCCGTTTTTCTGCTTCGGTCAATGCCGGTACAACCAACTATAACAACGTGGTCATCAACCCAAATAGTTTTGTCAACAACATTAAGTCCGAATTTTCTTCCAACATCGCATATAGCAAGACTTTTTCTGGAACTCCCTTCAGTATGTCTGCCAATCTCAGGCATTCCCAAAACATCCAATCAGGGGAGGTAAACCTGATCCTTCCGGATATTGCGGTCAACATGAACAGGCAAAACCCGTTTCAAAATGCCAAGTTTGAACCGATCAAAACATTAAACGTTGCGTGGAATTTCAACCTTCAAAATACAATCACTAACCGGGTATCGCCGCCTTTTGGGGTGTCAAGTGACCTGGTGAATCAAGGTCAGGGAATAAGTAACAATCAAAGCAACATTCCTTTCAACTTAGCCAATTTGCCGCAACTTCTGAGAGATGCCAACAATGGAGCAAAAAACACCATTCCGATTTCCTCCAACTTCCGCTTGTTCAAATACTTTACCGGAACGGCTTCTGCAAACCTGACGGAGCTTTGGTACCTGGAAAGAACAAATTTCTTCTACAATCCTGTGGAGAATAGGGCGGATAAAATTTTGGAGTCAGGCTTCAACAGGGTAACATACTATAATTCTTCTTTCGCTTTGAATACCAACGTATATGGTTTTTATAACTTTAAGGGGAGCAAAAAAATAGAAACCATCAGGCACCATATGCAGCCATCCTTTGGTTTTTCATTTAGTCCTGATTTTTCCGACCCTTCCTTGGGGTATTACCAAAATGTCCAAATCGATACAGCGGGAAGAACACAATTCTTTTCTAGACATCAGGGTTTTGTTTTTGGAGGCGCGCCTTTGGGCGAGTCAAAATCCCTGAACTTGAATATCCGAAATACCCTTGAAGCCAAGCTGAAAAAAGTATCTGAATCCGGTGAAACCGAAACCAAAAAAATCCCTTTGCTCCAAACTTTGAATATTGGTACCAATTATAATTTTGCAGCAGATTCCTTCCAATTGGCCCCGATTAGAATGGACACGCGGACATCTTTTTTTGACAATAAATTGTCACTTAACATCGCAGCTACCTTGGATCCTTATGCAGAATTGGTCAAAACTGACTCTGAAACAGGAGCGGTTAGTGGCCGTAGGGTCAACCAGTTTGCCTGGAGAAGCGGTCAGGGAATCGGTAAGTTTAGAAGTGTCACCATGAATGTCAACGGTAACCTCAATCCCGCCAAACAGGGAGGTCAAGCAGGAGAAATGAGGGATCAAATGACCGATGATTTCCTGCAGCAGGGGGGACAGCTGAATGAGTTTGTGGAGAATGAAATCAACCAAATCATCAATGACCCCTCCCAATATATCGAATGGAATATTCCATGGTCTTTCGGTTTTGGATTTAATGTCGCTTACAACCAACAGCCAGGAAGGGAATCAAATATCACCTCCGCTATCAATTTCAACGGAGACTTGAGCATCTCCGAAAAATGGAAAATTACCTACAGTGGTGGCTATGATTTGATGACTGCCCAGCTTACCCAATCCATGATAGGACTGGCTAGAGACTTACACTGTTGGCAGATGAACGTCAGTTGGATACCTTTCGGACGTTTTACTTCGTACAATCTTGATATTCGTGTCAAATCCTCCATTCTGCAGGATTTGAAAGTATCAAGGAGAAGGTCCTTCTTTGATTAGAATTAGGTTAAAGGGGTGATTTATTTTGGGTAACTTTTCCAATTCCCAAATACCCTCCTGTTACTCTCATTTTTTTGGACTGTACAATTTATGGTCGAATACCTCCATCATCTTTCATGATCAAGTTTCCATTTTAGCATTTTCATTGGCATAAAACCACTTTTTTTTATTGCCTCTTTGGATTATCTTTTGACATTAATCCCCAAATATCCCCTTTCCTATGAAAAAATCCCTTTCTCTTTACAGCCTCCTATTGTTATTCCCAATGCTTCTTTTTGCCCAAAGCAAAAAATCCATTGACTTAGATGCAGTTACGGAAAAGCACTTCCTTTCAGGTATTGGCATTCTCAATGATTTGATTTCCATTCCCAACAACTCCAATATTCCGGCAGAACTTGTCCCGAATATTGAATGGTGTGAGGGTAATTTTGAAAAGCGAGGGTGGGAAATTGAAAGACTGGAGACGGCAGGGTTTCCCATGCTATTGGCTGTAAAAACAGTGCCAAAAGCCAAAAAGACAGTTTTGTTTTACTTCCATGTGGATGGTCAGCCTGTTGACAGAAAGCGATGGGACCAAGAAGATCCCTTCAAACCTGTGCTCAAAAAGATGGAAAATGGCAAATGGGAAATCATCCCAATGGAAACACTGAAGGAATCTTATGATGCTGATTGGAGGATTTTTGCGCGCTCCTCTTCGGATGACAAAGGTCCTTTGGCGATGTTTTTGACAGCTTGGGACGCACTTATAGGTGAAGGAAAATCTCCGAATTACAATGTCAAAGTCATTCTTGATTTCGAGGAAGAGATAGGTTCCCCTAATTTGCCTGCGGCTGTGGTCAAACACAAAGAAAAGTTGGTGGCCGATATGATGCTGATCATGGACGGGCCTAGACACCTGAGTAATGAACCTACTTTGAGTTTTGGGGCAAGGGGTATTTCTGAAATTACGCTCACGGTTTTTGGACCAAGAGCTGCACAGCACAGCGGGCACTATGGCAATTATGCCCCAAATCCGGCTTTTAGGTTGTCTCAGTTGTTGGCCTCCATGAAAGACGAGGAAGGAAGGGTGATTATTCCCGGTTTTTATGATGGGATCAACCTCACTGAAACCGAAAAGGAAATCTTGAGGCAGGTTCCGGACAATGAGGCTGATATAAAAAGTAAACTTGGCATCGGCAGTACAGACAAAGTCGGTACGACCTATCAGGAATCTTTGCAGTATCCGTCCCTGAATATCCGTGGATTGTCCTCCGGTTGGATCGGAAATGAAGCAAGGACCATCGTGCCTGCCGATGCCACAGCAGAAATCGACATCAGATTGGTGCCCGAAAGTGATCCTGAGCGACTCTTTGGCCTTGTCAAAAAACACATCGAAAACCAAGGTTACCATATCTTGGATAGGGCCCCGACGGACGAGGAAAGGACCAAATACCCAAAACTATTGATGTGGAAAGGAAGCATTTCCTATCAGGCTTTTAGGACCCCGTTTGATTCCGAACCGGGTATTTGGCTTAACAAAGCAATGGTCAGGGCATTTGGCAAAGATCCTATCAGAAAGAGAATCAGTGGAGGTTCCCTGCCGATCTCACCATTTGTAGATGCGTTGCAGTTCCCAGCAGTGACAGTGGTGACCGTCAACTCTGATAATAACCAACATGGTCCAAATGAGAATATAAGACTGGGAAATTATAAAGAAGGCATCAAGACAGCTTTGGCGATTTTTACTCAGGAATTGTGAAAGAGAAGCGAGAAACGAGAAAAGAAGCGAGAAGCGAGAAGCGAGAGACGAGAGACGAGAGACGAGAGACGAGAAGCGAGATACGAGAGACGAGAAGCGAGAGCCATGAAACCTGACAACCTGATAACAGGACTACGCGAAGCCGACAACAATTACAACAACTAGAACAATTACAACCAATCCTTGGAGAGATTCTTCGCTTCACTCAGAATGATGGATTCGACAACCCGACAACCCGACAACGCGAAGCAGATAACTTGACAACTTGATAACGCGAAGCCGACAACAATTACAACAACTAGAACAATTACAACCAATCCTTGGAGAGATTCTTCGCTTCACTCAGAATGATGGATTCGACAACCCGACAACCCGACAACGCGAAGCAGATAACTTGACAACTTGATAACGCGAAGCAGACAACAATTACAACCACTACAACAATTACAACAAATCAAATATAGATTCTTCGCTTCACTCAGAATGACGGTTCCAACAACCCGACAACCTGAAAACGCGAAGCAGACAACAATTACAACAACTAGAACAATTACAACCAATCCCTGGAGAGATTCTTCGCTTCACTCAGAATGACGGTTCCGACAACCCGACAACCTGAAAACGCGAAGCCGACAACAATTACAACAACTAGAACAATTACAACCAATCCCTGGAGAGATTCTTCGCTTCACTCAGAATGACGGTTCC
>NZ_JAKZAM010000057.1 GCF_022538055.1 Cognataquiflexum nitidum
TTGTCAGGTTATCAAGTTGTCGGATTTAGCTTCGTACATGGTACATAGTACTTGGTACTGATTGTTGCCGGGTTGTCCGCTGCGCGTTGTCAGGTTTGTCAGGCGTCAGCCTGAGGTACGAAGGGTCTCTCGGTTCTCGCTTCTGCTCTAAAACTTCCTTCTGAGATAAATCTTGACGGGTTGTTCAAAAAAGTAATAACCGCAGATTGCACACAGGTACAAAATCAGCAGGTTAACGAAGATAGAAAAACCAAAAGTGGACAGGGCCAATTGGATAATCCCGATATGGATCAGGTAAAAGACATAACTGCTATCTCCCAAGATCAGGAAAAGTTTGGAAGACAGTAGTTTTTGGAGCCAAGTTTCTTCCCTGATCAAGCCCCAAATAAGTGGTACTATCCCAAAAAGCGGTAAAGCAACATTGTTGACGATTATACCCAAAGGAAAATTGTCTCCCGTTTTTCCTTCTTTGCCGATCAAGGCCAAGGCCAACAAGCAGAGTAGGATAAATACCGTCCCAATTAATGTCAGGTATTTAGGTTTTGATCTGCGCTGAAGATTGTAGGCCAAAGCCATTCCCAACAGAAATTCAAAGCATCTCCCAAAAAAAGTAAAGTTGAACAGGAACTGAAGGTCCCCCAAAAAACCGGAAGGGATTAGGTTCTGAAAAAGATATTGTAAAAAAAGGCCTGAAGCAGTGATTATAAGCGTTAATTTGAGCAAAGGCCAACGCCAATTTTTCCAAGCCAAAGCCAACAGCGGAACCGAGAGGTAAAAGGTTTCTTCCACTGTCAAAGTCCAAGCCTGGGCAATTCCCGAAAAAAGGTATGCTGAAAAATAGCCTTTCAAAAGAAGTAGGTTGAGCAGCAAAGTAAAGGCCTCGTTTTCTCCAAATACCCCTAAGTAAATGGCCCTAGCCAAAAAAGTCAGGATACTCAGGGTAAAAAATACGGGATAGATTTTGGTAAACCTGTTCCAAAAGTAAACAGAAAGAGAAACCCGGCGATCGACGAAGTACTTGTGGGTAATGATAAATCCACTCAATACGAAGAAGATGGTGACACCGATATGCAATTCGGCAAATAGCCGGAAGCCTATTCCTGAGGGCTCAGAAAAGGGGTTGAAATGATGGAAATAAACCATCAGCACGGCGATTGCCCGGATACCGGTCAAGGCCGGAAAATATGGTGGTGTTGAGGTGTTCAAGATGCCAAATGTAATGCTTGGGAATGAAGAATTTTGAATGCTGAGTTAGATATTGGGAAAGTGATACATTTTCTTCGAAATTGGTACAAAGTCAACTTATGGTGGGGAAGGGTATGACGTATGGTGCGGGGAAGGTGGGAAGAAGTATAGCGGAACATACCCGAAAACGGCCTTTTTTTTCAAAATAAAGATGGTTATTTATAAAAAAATATAATTTTTTGAATTTTGGTTTATATAAAAATCTTTGAAAAAAAGGCAAATAATCTTTGATGAATAGAAATTGGTGAAGGGATTTTGATAAGGTTTTGTTTGATTCTTGGCCTTTAAAAAAATCAACTATTTGTTTCAAAAGCCACTTTTTTCTTGATAAAAAAAGTTGCCAAATAAGTCAAGACGACGGAAACCTATCAACCCAATTGGCCTGTGCCGGCCGGGTCCGTCGTCCTTCCTCCCCGCTTCAAGCCTTGCATAAATATTTACTGTCCTTATAATCGCCGGAAATTAATATTGAATTTGACTTCATATTTACTCTAGTGATCATTAATAACCTTGATATGATTCCATTTTGGAAAAAATTCTTTGGTAAAAAAAAATATATAGAAATTTTCAGTTTTAAATTTTTTATCCTGTTCACAAAATCCCTCAGTATACAAATTTGAAGTCCTTGGTTCATTTTTTTTCGCTCTTGAAGGATTTTTATTACCCTGCTTTAGCGCATGGATTTTATAGGAAAAATTACAGAAGGGTTCATCTGCTTGTCACGCTCAGCTTTTTACTTTTAAGGGCAAAGTTTGGCAATGACAAGGATATCCAAGTCCGGATGTTTGGGTTTGTGGTAAGCGCCAGTTCCCCTCAGGTGCTGTTGAGATTGATCAAAGAGATTTTTCTGGAGCAGGTGTATCTTTTTCACACCTCCAATCCCTCACCCCGGATCATTGATGGAGGAGCCAATATGGGAATCAGTGTCCTGTATTTTAAATTCCTGTACCCCCAAGCCCGGCTTATCGCCATCGAACCCAATCCCGTAGCCTTTCAATTTCTGGAAAAGAATATCGCTCAAAATGGCCTTCAGGACGTCGAGGCAGTACATGCCTGCCTTTCTGACAATCCCGGTAGGGAGCGGTTTTATGTATCTGCTACAGGCAATATCATCAACGGCTCTGTTTTTCCCGGGACAGGATCAATATTCCTACAGGAAGTAGATGCAGTCCGCTTGTCGGATTATCTTGCCAAAGGAGAATTTGATCTAGTGAAGCTTGATGTAGAGGGGGCTGAAAGGCAAGTGTTTATAGATTTGAAGCAAACCAAGAGTATCAGTCGCTCCACTCAGTACCTGCTCGAGTACCATGCTGCGCCTGAGTTGGAAGATGTTTATTTTGATATCGTCGAGGCTTTTGAGCAAAACGGCTTTGGGTCACTTTCCATCCACGAAGGGCATTCAATCACTGAGGGAGAAAACAGGATGATGAGATTTAAACAAACAAAAACCCTCATTTACGCATAAGAGCAGGAATTAAAACCCCATTTGACCCAATTCCAAACTTGGATTTTTATTCCTAGCCAACTTTTAAAATATCATATAATCACTTCTTAAACTTCTTTTCAATTTGATCCCTGTAACCAAACCTTTTCTGCCTCCCAAAGAGGAATATCACCGCTACCTAGATGGGATTTGGGAGCGAAATTGGCTGACCAACAATGGCCCCTTGGTCAATGAACTAGAGCTTAAGCTTAAAAGTCATTTGGACGTAAAGCACCTGTTATATACAAGCAATGGCACCATCGCCATTCAAATGGCCATCAAAGCCTTAGGTTTGACAGGTGAAATTATCACCACACCTTTCTCCTATGTGGCCACTACAAGCAGCATTGTATGGGAAGGATGTACCCCGGTTTTTGTGGATATTGATTCCAAGACACTGAATATTGATCCTTCCAAAATAGAGGAAGCCATCACCCCAAATACCTCCGCGATCTTGGCAACGCATGTGTATGGGGTTCCCTGTGATGTGGAAGCCATTGAGAAAATCGCCAAAAAACACCATCTCAAAGTGATCTATGATGGTGCGCATGCTTTTGGGGTAAAAATCAAAGGCCGCTCCATTTTTGAATATGGGGATATCAGCACCTGCAGTTTTCATGCAACCAAGGTATTTCATAGCATAGAAGGTGGGGGAGTTTTTACCAAGGACCCTGAATTACTAAAGCGGATGTCCTATCTCAGAAACTTCGGTCACGACGGATTTTTGAAATTCAATGGGGTGGGGATCAACGGTAAAAATTCCGAATTCCACGCTGCCATGGGATTGGTTAACCTTGACTATCTGTCTGAAATCCTTGCTGCAAGGAAGTTTCAGTTTCACCATTACCTTGATATCCTCAAAGGAATGAAGGTGAAATTTTTGGATATTGCAGGTATCGAATCCTATAACTATGCCTATTTCCCCGTCATTTTTGAAAATGAAGGTCAGCTAGAGAAAAGTATGGCACTGCTTTCAGACCATGAGATCGGGGCAAGGAGGTATTTCTTCCCAGGATTGAACCACTTGGATTACACCTCAGGCGAGACTCCTGTATCAGACAGCATCAGCAGCAGGGTATTGTGTCTTCCTTTGTATCACGGCCTTAGCAAAGAGGAACAAAAAATGATTGCCCGAATTTTACTTCGTGTCCAAAACAATTAATTGATGGTAGTAGCAGGTGCAGGCGGACATGCCTTGGAATGTTTTGATATTCTTACCCAAGAATCCCTTCCGGTTTTGTTGGAGTTTTTTGATGATGTGACCAAAGAAACACTGGTCTTGGAAAAATATCCGATCATCAATCGGCAAGATGCATTGGAAAGCCATTTTGTCCAAGACCCGAGGTTTATCCTAGCGGTAGGCAATCCGGCTTACAGGGTATTGTTTTATGAGAAGTTTATAAGGGCAGGAGGAACCATGGTCAATCTTTTGGGATTTCAAAATACCATCAGCCCTTTTGCGCTATTGGAAGGGGTGGATATTTTCAACCATTGTTTTATCGGGTCGCAAGTAAAGATAGGGAAAGGAACTTTGGTCAATACAGGGGCACAGGTCCATCATGAGGTGCAAGTCGGGGAGTTTTGTGAAATCAGTCCAAGGGCAGTGATTCTCGGTGCTGCGACAATTGGAAACCAAACCCGGATAGGGGCCAATGCCACCATCCTTCCAAAAATCAAAATAGGAAGCCATGTCACGATCGGGGCAGGTTCAGTCATTACCAAAGATGTCCCGGATCATGTCACTGTGGTAGGTGTTCCGGGGAGGATCATTAAAAATCATTAAACAGTAGCTCATTGCTTTTTAATTCTTTCGAGTTTCTGATATTTCTTCTCAATCAATAATTCTAAATGTTCCAAAATTACTTTAAGCATTTTAGTTTTTTTTACAACTACTTGTATCACAGGATATTTGTTAATATGGGACTCAATATTTCTGTAGGTCTTTTGGATGGTTTTGGGATTGCTATGTTCCTTCCACTATTACAGATGGTAGATGGGAAATCATACGTAAATTCGCCTGAATTGGGAAGTTTGGGATTTATTATTGCCGGAATAGAAGGTTTTGGATTTACACTTAATTTAACTACGATATTATTATTTATGCTTATGTTTTTTACCCTTAAAGGATTGGCAAGGTTTATTGAATCTTACTACAGGGCCGAGGTTCAATATTTTTTTGTGAAAAATCTCAGATTTGAAGGTTTGGTAGGGCTAAGAGACTTTTCTTATAAATTTTTTGTCAATTCGGACTCAGGTAAAATCCAAAACACACTATCAGTTGAAATAAACAAAGTTGCTGCTGCCTCGAATGCCTACTTTATGACCTTACAATGTGCGGTAATGGCTTCTGTTTACGGGTTTTTGGCTTTAATGGCAAATACTCAATTTGCCTTGATGGTAATGGTAGGGGGATTGCTATCAAACCAAATCTTTAAAGTAATCAATAAAAAGACAATAGAAGCATCAAGAAAAATCACTTACGGAGGACATGATTATCAAGGAATGCTTATCCAACAAGTAGGCTTTTTTAAATACTTAAAAGCAACAGGTTTGATTAATGATTATACTAAAAAAATGATTCAATTAGCAGATTCGATTGATGCCCAAGGAAAAAAAATTGGGATATATGGAGCAATCCTATTTTCAGCAAAGGAACCTGTAATTATGGCAGTTGTGATTTCTGTTATTTTCATACAAACTAAGCTTTTGGATCAAAGTCTTGGTTTAATTATTCTTAGTTTGTTGTTTTTTTATAGGGCACTTACTTATTTGATGAGTTTACAGACCTTCTACAACAACTTTTTAACTAATTCTGGAGCATTGGATAATATGCGAACCTTTCTTTATGATCTTCATTCCAAGCAAGATAAAATTATTACTGGGGAAAAAATCACAATAAATAAAGATATCAGATTTGAAAATGTCTCGTTTGGATATTCCGAAGAAAAAATTTTGCATGGTATCGATCTTGTGATTTCCAAAAATGAGTCGGTAGCATTTGTGGGTGAAAGTGGAAGCGGAAAGACAACTCTAGTAAATTTAATTACGGGTTTGCTTCCCAATCAAAATGGTAAGCTTTCTATAGATGGAATTCCTATTGAAAAGATTGATTTGAAATATTTTCAATCAAGAATTGGCTACATTACCCAAGAACCCGTAATTTTTTCTGATTCAGTATTCAATAATGTCACTTTTTGGGCAGAAAGAAACGAAGAAAATATAAAGCGGTTTTGGGAGTCATTAGAAAAAGCGTATGTAGCTGATTTTATTAGACAATTACCCCATCAAGAAAACACTCAATTGGGGACAAATGGGATTCTAGTCAGTGGTGGACAAAAACAGCGCATCTCCATTGCAAGAGAATTATATAAAGATATTGACTTGTTGATAATGGATGAAGCCACATCCGCGTTGGATTCGGAATCTGAGAAAAACATCCAAGAAAACATAGATTTTTTAAAAGGGAAAATCACTCTTGTGATTGTAGCACATAGGTTGGCTACGATAAGGAATGTTGATAAAGTTGTTTTGATATCCAAAGGAAAAATTTTAGGGTCAGACAACTTTCAAAACCTCTTGAAGAGCTCGAATTTATTTAAGAGTATGGTTTCGTATCAATCAATTTGATTTAATTGTTTTGTAATTGTGAATTTTACGCTGATTTTTTTATTCTTTATAGTCTTTAAATAATCTTTCGATTAATTATTCAGAATCTAGAAATCGTCAAATAATTTTCCCGAAATGTTAGGTATAGGACACTTAAAACAATGAAATATTAGGATATACAAAAAGAAAAATTTAGGATTTTTTATTTTAGTTCTCGAAATAACTTTAATGGTTAGTGTAATTATTCCTGTTTTTAACAATAAATCGACTTTAGAAAGAGCTTTATCATCAGTTATAAATGAAACTGAGGTCTTAGAAGTTTTTATAGTTGATGATGGTTCAACTGATGGGTCAATTATTTTAGCAGAACAATTTGCTACCAAGTATGAAAATATAAAGTTCCTGCACCATCCTTATAATGAAAATAGGGGCGCCACAGCTTCCAGAAACCTAGGACTTTCAAAGGCCAGTTCGGAATGGATTCAATTTTTGGATGCTGACGATGAACTCCTTCCGGATAAATTGGCAGGTCAGCTAAAATTAACTTTATCTGGGATATCCATGGTAGTGGGCAATAGCATCCATGTTTATCCTAATGGTAGAATGCATTATAGGAAATCTGATAACAATATCTGGAAGGGGTTGATAAGAAGTAAATTAGGAGATACGTGTGCTAACCTTTGGCATAGGCAATCTTTGATAAAAGTAGGTGGATGGGATGAAAAGCTTAGCAGCAGTCAGGAATATGACATGATGTTTAGGCTAGTTTCTGATTTTCCCAATGTGGTTTTTGATAATCGTTATCTGACCTTGATCCATAAAACCGAAAATTCCATAAGCACCAATCCAAACAAGAAAGAGCAAAGAATGCAAAATTGGATTGCTCTTAGGCAAAGAATCAGAATATACCTGGTTTGGAAAAGGGAATTTGGAATAAAAAACCAATACAATTGGTCCGGGGCAGTAGGTTTGTTTTGTGATATAAATGTTGTGGAATATCCCGCTGAGATCAGTATGTTGTTTTACAGGATTTATAAACTAGAATTGGAAATCAAAAAAATATTACATCAAATAACAAAAAGGTAGATGATCAAAACACTTTTAAAAGACAGCGTTTTTCATGTTCAATACTGGTACATGAAAGAATTAATTAGGGCAAAAAAACTGAAAAAACCATTGGCGAATCTTTTGAAATACTATGTTCCATATATGAAATCTAACATGGATTATTCCAAAACGCCTTTAATCGCAGGTGTTCCATGGATCACTTTTGAAGCTATTGATTTTCTCAAAGGTATAGTAAAGCCTGAAATGAAAGTATTTGAATATGGAAGCGGTGGATCCACCAAATTTTTTGCTGAAAGAGTAGCTGAGATCCATAGTGTAGAGCATGATGAATTGTGGTACAATATGGTTAAAACAAAATTGGTAGACTGTCCAAATCTGCATTTAAATTTGATGAAAGGAGAAGAAAAACCATTTGATGAAGTAGGATTTATTTCGGATGAAGATGACGATCCTTTAGATTACAGAGGTTATTCAGGGACAATATTGGATTTTGAAGACCAATATTTTGATATGGTGCTAGTGGATGGAAAAGCAAGAAACGGCTGTATTTTGAATTCTGTTGATAAGTTAAAAAAAGGAGGTTTTTTAATTGTAGACAACTCAAATAGAAAGTCTTATTCCACAAGCATCGATAAATTAGATAGTTGGCTTTTTTTACAAAGTTTTGGTCCATCTGTGAATTCAAAGAGATTTACTCAAACGTCATTTTTTAAGAAGCCTTAGCATGGAATACAAGCACCTATTGATCACCCGGCTCAATGTGTTTTACAAGACCAAAATTGCGGAAAGGGGATTTGATCCTGAAATTTGGTTGCTTGAAAGAATTGAGATATTCAAAAAGTTTTGCTATCCCTCCATCCTAAACCAATCAATTAAAGAGTTTCATTGGTTTTTTTATATTGATGGACATACCCCAGTTAATGTGATAGAGGATTTGGAGAGAATTTTTAAGCCATTTTCATTTATAAAGTTGATATCCCATGAATATCAGAGTTTCAATATTTCGAAATACTTACAAGCAGATATTCAGAAATTTCTAGGTAACGATTTCCAATACCTGATCTCTAGTAGAGTGGATACTGATGATATGCTGCATAATGACTATATAGGGTTTGTCCAAAGACAATTTAAAAATCAAACTTACTTAGCTCTCAATTTTAATAAAGGTTTAGTTTATGACGTCCAATCAGCTGTAACTTCTATTATGATTCACAGGTATAATGCCTTTCTTTCTTTAATTGAAAAAAGAACAGAATCAGGATTTAAGACTGTTTACTACAAACAACACACTGAATATCGTAATGACAAAAGCAAATTGGAAATAAATGTTAAGGAACCTATGTGGTGTGTAACAATTCATGGACTTAATGATAGTACTGGATTTTATGGAAGGGTTAATATTTCAAATCAGCCTAATATGCAAATACTGTTTGGTTTTAAATTTCAACAAAAACCCAGATTTAAAGATGTTTGTAGTTTTACAATTAGATCTTTTAGACGCACTTTTCAGAAGGTTTTAAATAAGTTCATCAATTTAAAAAAGATCAATTTTAAGAAATTTAGAAACTAAAAAATGAGAATAGCTTTAATTTCATTTTGGTATAATGTAAACTTATCTACTTTTAGAATATTTGAAAAAATGAAACTGAATTTGGCTAATGGATAAAAAACCAAAAGTATCAGTCCTTATGATTACATATAATCATGAAAATTTCATTGAAGCTGCAATTACAGGTGTAATTAATCAACGTGAAATTGATTTTGAGTTGATTATTTCGGATGACTGTTCCACTGATAACACCTCAAATGTTATTCAAAAATTCATTGATAATATTGATAATCAAATACAGATTCAGTTTTTCAATCAAAATCAGAATTTGGGAATGATCCGGAATTTTTTATTCGCAATCAGTCAATGTAAAGGAGAATATATAGCGTTTTGTGAAGGAGATGATTATTGGACAGAAAATTTTAAGCTTAAAAAACAAGTTGATTTTTTGGATTTAAATCCCTCTTTTAGTGCTTCAATACATCAAGTTAAAATTTGGGATGAACGACATCAGATTTACTTGTCAAATTATTTCCAAGATTGGGAAAAATCTAAGTCTGTACCTGCAAAATTTGTTATAGAAAAGGGAGGAGGATCTTTTCCTTCTTGTTCTTTAGTTTTTAGGAATTTAAACCCAATTCCTTCTACATTATTTTTAAATTCCCCATCAGCTGATAGACCGCTTTCTCTATTATTGCTGTTGAAGGGGGAGTTTTTTTATCATAATGACAATATGGGAGTATATAGGATGCATCAAAATGGGGTAATGACCGGAATGCTAAATGACCCAAAAAAGTTGCTAATTTTATATAAGAAAAATTTGTTATTGCTTGATTTATACCTTAAAATATGTAAAAAGGATCAAAGAGAATTTGTTTTGAATTCCATTTCAATACAAGTAAAGAATATTTTATTGATTGAAAAATTAAAATATTTTAAAAATATTTTATTATTTACAAAGTTAAAATCGAGTGAATTTAAGTTTTTAGCAAAAAAAATATTAAATAATATGTGTATCCGCATGAATGCACGTGACAAAATTTGACAATAAGTGTCAATAATTTGTGGTTGAAGTATAGTGGTGGTTTCTTGTACTAAAATATGAAACATTATGACCATACTACAATTCATGCAAAATTTTCCTGATGAATCAAGCTGCGA
>NZ_JAKZAM010000058.1 GCF_022538055.1 Cognataquiflexum nitidum
TCTGATTCACGCATTTTGTCCGTGTATAGGTTTACAATTTTGAATTAAATTGTGTCAACCTATTTCAGTACATGACCCTCCTTAGCTCAGCTGGTTAGAGTCCCGCACGTGCGGGATTAATCATGTCCCGTACGTACGGGATAGGTTCAAGTCCCGCACGTGCGGGAGGAGCAAAAAGCCTCAAATCGAAAGATTTGAGGCTTTTTTTTTATTGACATTTTAACTCAGTGGTTAGAGTCATGCATCAAGGGGATATTTAAATTCAGATTGAAGATTGACTTTTGTCCCTGTTGCTGAAGATTTTCGTGCCGCTTCCATAATTTCAAGAACATGCAAGGCATGCTCAACATTGATTTTAGGTTCGGTTTTGTTGATTATGGATTCAGCTACTTTTGTGGCGCCCTCTTGCCAAACATAACCGCCTGTCTCTTGATGATATAAAGTTGCTGGATGATCGTAGGAATCATCCAAATAAACACCGCTGGTTTCCCAATCGTAACCGATTAATCTCAAATTCCCTTTATCCCCAAAAATCTGAATGGAATGCAGTTGTTGACCATGCGCCTCATGGCCATGAGGATCAAAATAATTGAATCCACACATTACATGGGATATAATTCCTTTGCCATGATCCATTAATATGTGTGCATTGTCCTCTTCTTCTACTTGTACCAATCCTTTTTCATAAATCATGCGCTCTGGATTGACTATACTGGTCATTGCCATTACTGATAAAGCAGGGCCAAGTAATCCTGTTAAGGTTGCAATATTATAGACTCCAAGATCTGGCATACTTCCACCATCTTTTTCATAAAAGAAAGAAGACCAATCTGGGCCGGTATGCCCATATTGACCATGGGCACTGGCAACTCTTCCTAATTTCCCTTCTTGAATACATTTTGCCATAAATGAAAACTGTGGACTATTTACAACAGCTGGGGCTCCCCATAATCTTAAATTCTTACTTTTTGCCAATTCTAACAAAGCTTTACCTTCAGCATAAGTGGTTGCTATTGGTTTTTCACTCCAAACGTGTTTTTCAGCCATCAATGCTTTTTTATTCAAGTGTCCATGTTGTTGCATGTCAGTAAGTGTGACCATCATATCAAAAGGCACCCCCTTGAGCATTTCATCTATGTTCGGATAGGTGGCTGCATTTACCTTGTATTCCCTATTTTGAGCTAATGCCCGCTCATATTTGATGTCACACAGACTCACTATTTCAATGAGTGATGAACTTTGTAAATGTGGAATATATCTGTTGCTCACACTTCCGCAACCTATCACACCTATCCTGAGTTTTGAGCTTTTGGATTCCTTTGCAAAAGATTCTAAGGATGATAGAAGAATGGCTGCACCTGACATTGCTGTCATTTTCAAAAATTCCTTACGGGAAATTTCATTCATGGCCTTTTTTTAATCTAAAAATACATAGTAATAAGAAATCCTGCATAACTCGATAAAATAAAATCAAGGATATAAATTGAAGATTAAGCTTAATACTTTCAGTTTTTTTACGAGAAATTAAGAAAGGGAACAAATGGGTTGATATAAGTTTTTCATTAATTTGAATCGAAAGTGCAAGCAATCTGCTGCAGCTTCTGTCAATAGGGGGAGCAGAAGCCTTTCAGTAATGCAAGGTTTTTTTGTTTTAGGCAACTCTACAAACCATTAATTTTTTTCAACACATTTGTTGACTAACTTGAACTTATATTAAGCTTAAGCTTTAAAAGTGATGAACAAACAATTACAAATTCTAAGTAATGATTTACTTTCAGAGTACTTGGAAAGAGCACAGAAAGGTTTAATTCTTGCTTTTGAGGCCTTGCAAGACGCGGAAATATCCACAGACAGTTTTAGTTTTTACACTTCTGTTTCCTCTGTTTACAGTAGCAAAATAGAAGGAGAAGCCATTGAGTTGGATAGCTACATCAAGCATAAGAAATTCGGGATTGAATTTTCGACCGATTACACCAAAAAAATAGATGACCTATACGATGCGTATACTTTTGCAAAATCAAATGCATTGAATGAAAGTAACATTAGAAAGGCACATGCATTACTCAGTAAAAATATTCTAAGCAAGAATAAACAGGGAAAATATCGTACCCAAAACATGTATGTGTCCACTCCTGATGGGCGTATTGAATATGTTGCTGCCACCCCTTTTGAAGTTGAAGCAGAAATGATTAAGTTTTATAATGATTTGATGCTCTTACTCAAGACAGAAATGCCAATTGAACAAGTATTTTTTTATGCCTCAATGATTCATTTGGTTTTTGTCAAAATCCATCCTTGGAACGACGGAAATGGAAGAAGTGCCAGATTATTTGAAAAATGGTTTTTAGCAGAAAAATTAGGCGATAAGGCCTGGTTTGTACAAAGTGAAAAAATGTATTACAACCAACATCAAACCTACTATTCCAACATCAGGCTTTTAGGTTTAGAATACCCTACCTTGGATTATAATAAAGCGCTTCCTTTTTTACTGATGCTTCCATCTGCTGTTCTTTATCGCTAGGACAACTGGAATTCTGCGATAGCCTGCCAAGAAAAATTTTTCAGCGGAATAGCTACTTACCCAAATTAATCTATCCTGGACTTTAATGAAGTCGAGTGAAGAATATCCCTAAATGATTTCATTGAAAACTTCTTTCAAAGTCAAAAACACCCTGCTTCGGGTGCAACTATCGATGATAGGAGGAGCCAATTTAAAAAAGAGGTTAGAAACAACCTTTTAAAATTTTTCGAATCTTATTCATGGTTATGAGGTCGATTAGCCAAAGGTTAAGCATAGCAAATTTTTTTATAGTAGTATGCATTTCAAAGCAAATTTTAAATTCCTTCAATAGACCAAATCCTCTTTGTACAAGATGGTGTCATCACTAGATTTTTTATTTCTGCTCTAATTGTAGGGTCCAGAAAAGTAGTTGTGAATTTTACTTTTCTTAGATATGAATATCCTCTATTTAAAACCCTAATTCGGCTTTAGTTTACTAAAAGAATTTTTCAATCTTCTTCGATTTTGAAGCCTTGGGTAAAATCTACGAAGCACTGAATTTTAGATTTCCTGATAGCTGTCCTCAAAAAAATGAAATTACTACGTCATTATCCTGAAATGTGTGTCAAATTCTTCAAAATCAAAAAATGAAGGATTTTTTCTCTTCCATTTAAATTTCATTTGCATTCAATCACTGAGCGACAAACAGCGAAGTAAGTCACTGAACAACTCCATGCGCATCAGGAATAAATTTAAAAATCTAAGCAAGTTCAATATATGGAACGATTGAGTATTTGTTTTTCTTATCCTCTGTTTTATTCTTTTCGGGTTGTCACCTTAATCAAGTGAACGAATATGAGGGAAGACAAAATTTCTTTTCCGGTATTAGACCTGCAACTCATAAAAATAAAACAGTCTGAGGGACCTATCCCGATTAATTGCCAACAATTGTAATCATAAACACTAGAAATCATGAAAAAATTTAGTCTAATCCTCCTTATTTCAATATTGTTTGCAAGTGTCTTTACCTCCTGCAAGGATATTGAAAGCCCTACTGGAAATATGGGAGAAGTCAAGTTTACGCTCTCAGTCCCTGACTTTCAGAATACGGGAAGACCTAATGCAAGGGTGCAAGCTTCCAATTCCGACTGGAATCATATCTATGCAGACAATGCGGTATTGAATATTACCAACAAAGTCAATGGACTGAAATATACCTTGCCGTACAATCCAAATAATTTTTCAGCCCCCTTCAGCATTACACTTCCTTTTGGCAGTTACACCTTTGAATCAAACGTTTCGGGTGGTGTATTTGAAAGTTTTCTTCCTTATTCACTTGAGGGTGAGCTTAGGCTCAACAGCCAAAGTATGGACATCACGCTTGAGGCAACAACGGACTATGGTCTGGTGACGGTGAAGAACCAGTTTGTCACAGATGCCACTATTTCAGCTACAGGGGTGAGTTCAACGACTTTGTCCCTGCTTGATAATAACACCTTTCGTTACGTTTATGTACAACAAGGCACCCTTGCCAATCTAACAATCACAGAGTCCTATGAGGGCACATTGATTGAAAGAAGCATTGCTGTATCAGCTTACGTACATTACAACTTTGTCCTTAAAATAGGGGCAGGAAATGTAAATATCATAGACCTTGTCATGGCTCCTTTTGAATTAGAAGAAGAGGAGATAATTATTGGGGGGGCTGTAATTGAAGATGCTGTTTTTTTTGTAACAGATTTAGGCACCATCAAATGCCCGGAAGCTGCCGTGGGAGAAAAAGGTATGGTGAATGGTAAAGAATATGAAGCAGTGGATAGGGCTTTGCTCATTCAAAGAAGGAATGAAGGGGCAGATTTGACCTGTGTCTGTACCTCATTGGTGACGGATATGAGAGAACTGTTTTTTGACCGCCAATTCAATCAAGACATAGGAAATTGGGATGTAAGTAATGTTACTAATATGCAGGATATGTTTTTTTTATCCACATTCAACAAACCCATAGGGAACTGGGATGTAAGTAATGTTACTAATATGAGTTTTATGTTTTCTGATTCCCCTTTCAACCAATCCATAGGCGACTGGGATGTCAGTAATGTTACTGTTATGGAATGGATGTTTGGTAATTCCGAATTCAACCAACCTATAGGAAACTGGGATGTAAGTAATGTTACTAATATGCAGGATATGTTTAATAATTCCATATTCAACCAACCCATAGGAAACTGGGATGTCAGTAATGTTACTAGAATGGGTTTTATGTTTACTTTGTCCCAATTCAACCAATCCATAGGGAACTGGGATGTCAGTAATGTTACTAGAATGGGTTTTATGTTTTCTGATTCCCCTTTCAACCAACCCATAGGCGACTGGGATGTCAGTAATGTTACTGAAATGAATTTTATGTTTGCTAGGTCCCCATTCGACCAAGACATCTCCTCATGGTGTGTTAAAAAAATTCCTTCAGAACCAATTGGATTCTCACTTAATTCACCTATTAATTTCGAAGCCAAACCCATCTGGGGAACCTGTCCAGACTGACCATAAACACTAGAAATCATGAAAAAATTTAGTCTAATCCTCCTTATTTCAATATTGTTTGCAAGTGTCTTTACCTCCTGCAAGGATATTGAGAGCCCTGCTGAAAATATGGGAGAAGTCAAGTTTACGCTCTCAGTTCCTGACTTTCAGAATACGGGAAGACCTAATGCAAGGGTGCAAGCTCCCCCTGCCAATTCCGACTGGAATCATATCTATGCAGACAATGCGGTATTGAATATTACCAACAAAGTCAATGGACAGAAATATACCTTACAGTACAATCCAAATGATTTTTCAGCCCCCTTCAGCATTACACTTCCTTTTGGCAGTTACACCTTTGAATCAAACGTTTCGGGTGGTGTATTTGAAAGTTTTCTTCCTTATTCACTTGAAGGTGAGTTTAGACTCAACAGCCAAAGTATGGACATCACGCTTGAGGCAACAACGGACTATGGTCTGGTGACGGTGAAGAACGAGTTTGTCACAGAGGCCAATATTTCAGCTACGGGGGTGGATTCAGAGCCCTTAAACCTGCTTGATGATGATACCTTTCGTTATGTTTATGTACAACAAGGTACCCTTGCCAATCTACAGGTCACAGAGTCCTATGAGGGTACATTGATTGAAAGAAGCATTGCTGTATCAGCTTACGTCCATTACAACTTTGTCCTTAAAATAGGGGCAGGAAATGTGAATATCATAGACCTTGTCATGGCTCCTTTTGAATTAGAAGAAGAGGAGATAATTATTGGAGGGGCTGTAATTGAAGATCCTGTTTTTTTTGAAACAGATTTAGGCACCATCAAATGTCCGGAAGCTCCCGTGGGAGAAAAAGGTATGGTGAATGGTAAAGAATATGAAGCAGTGGATAGGGCTTTGCTCATTCAAAGAAGGAATGAAGGGGCAGATTTGACCTGTGTCTGTACCTCATTGGTGACGGATATGTCTTTTATGTTTGATTTTTCCGTTTTCAACCAAGACATAGGAAACTGGGATGTAAGTAATGTTATTAATATGAGATTTATGTTTTCTGGATCGACATTCAATAAACCTATAGGAAACTGGAATGTTAGTAATGTTACTAATATGAATGGAATGTTCGGAATTTCCCAATTCAACCAAGACATAGGAAACTGGGATGTTAGTAAAGTTACTAATATGCAGTTTATGTTTGAGCGTTCCCAATTCAACCAAGACATAGGGAACTGGGTTGTAAGTAATGTTACTGAAATGAATTTTATGTTTGCTACATCCCCATTCAACCAAAACATCTCTTCATGGTGTGTTACAAAAATTCTTTCAGCACCAAATGGATTTTCAGAAGGATCACCCCTTACTTCCGGAAACAAACCCATCTGGGGAACCTGTCCAGACTAACCATAAACACTAGAAATCATGAAAAAATTTTAGTCTAATACTCTTTCTTTCGATCCTGTTTGCAATAGTCTTTACCTCCTGCAAGGATATTGAAAGCCCGGCTGCAAAGATGGGAGAGGTCAAGTTTACGCTCTCAGTCCCTGACTTTCAGAATATGGGAAGGCCTTAGGTGCTTCTATTATGATTCAGGTTTCAAATCTTTAAACTGGAACAATGTAGAATAGATTGGAATGAATTTATATTGTCTGATTCATTTTAGAAATTAAATTAAAAATGCCTCTAATGAATAATTGGGGGCATTTTTTTGTTACCAGCAAAACTACCCCTAATCCGAAAACTCAATCTGAGTCAGATAAAATGATCCACTGATTTAAGCTTCTCTTCTTTCATTTTGTACTATTTATAGCTTAAATTGTTACACCTATTTTTGTTCTCGGAGGACAGGAGACATTCATACTAGATATAGAAAAGGCAAAAGCTAAAAACTTTATGATTTGTAAAAGGTATCTCTTTTAAAAATTAATTAAACAAAAAATAATTATAGAATGGAATCTTTTACAGAAATGGTAGCAAGGGCTTCTTGGTATTCGGTAGGAGAATAGCCGGTCTGCTTTTTGAAATTTTTGTAGAAAGTACTTCTATTGGTATACAGGCATTTGATAGCTAGGGAATCAATGGTGCGTGTATCCAAATACCCAGATTGGATCAATTTCATGGCATATTTTACTTTCAGAATATTTTGGTATTCCCCAAAGGTGCAATAGCTGTAGTATTTGAAAACATATTTCAAGTGACTCTGTGGGTAGTCTATCTTGAAGGCAAGTTCTTTCAGCGTAGGCAGCCATTGGAAGTCTTGGAGTAATTCCTTTTCTTGTTTTTTAAGGGCAAATATGATTTCTTCTACCTTGCCCTTCACTTTTTTTTCTACCTCGAGATCTTCTTCTTCGGTGTTTCCTTTCTTCTTATTCCGCCAGATTGCAACTTCTTCACTTGTAGCTGTATTTATTTTTTCGAGCAACAGCTGTTCCCCATACAGGATCACAGGGTTTTTCAAAATATACAGGACAACAAAAAACCAAATTAGAGAAGTGGCATTATAAAATTGTGTTAAAATATTATTCACTGTCCCGGTCGAATAGGTCAAAAATATGTAATTGGCAAAAAGGTAACTAAGGACTAAGATTCCATACATGATTAAAGCCCAATTTTTGATAGACTTAAAATGTATAAGTTCTTTATAATTTTTTCTGTTGTATAAAGTATCCTTAATTAAAATGAAAGGTAAAACAACATAGAGAGATGAATAGATAAAAAAAACCACTTGAATAACCCCTAGGCTTGGATTAAAAATGATGTATAGTATTGAAATAAGTGTAGGGAGTAAAAAGTGTAAAGAGACTTTTTTGTAAGGAGTTTGCGTGAATAACAAGTTGTAAAAAAACAAGTAATAAACTACAGGTATAAAAAATACAAAAGTTAAATACGTCTTGAAAGGATTGGAAAAGGATTCAACTAACTCAAAAGTTTCCAGCCCATTAAAAAACCGTTGAATCCCGACTATTCCCAAGATAACAAAAAAGAATCCGTTGAGCTTTTTATCTTTTTTGTAGTTCATCAATACTATTACAATGAGCAAAAGCAAAATGAAGCCAATGAAAAATGATAATTGATTTAAAATCATTTGATAATGTCTGAAATTGTAAATAAAACGTAGTTTTTCCGTGCCGAATTTTCGGACAATAGCTTTAACTAAGGAGTGATTGGGCTACTTTACTGTTTAAGTTTGATCAACTTTTCAGAAAGCAAATGCTTTAAAAGCCAATTATAAACCCACAGAAGCGTTTGTAAATTAAATTTAGAAGATTTCTTTATAAAAATAAATAAGGCATAAATTAATTTCTCGGTGGGTTTAATTGAGATATGCTAAGTTAACTATACCTGATGAATCTAAATATTTTCAATAGCGTCCTAAATAAAAGATGAGAGGTCTCGTTTTTGCCCAAAATATGTATTTTGGGTTTGCACCAAAAACCT
>NZ_JAKZAM010000005.1 GCF_022538055.1 Cognataquiflexum nitidum
TATTTTGGTGAAAAGCTGTTTGAACGGATGGTTATTGCAGCTCTTCATCCTTACGTGCAGTGAAGCGGATACACATATTATTTTAATCAGAGATGTCAAGAATCAAAAAGACTTTGAAAAACGCTTAAAAGCCAATAAAACAATAATGCTAGTTAGAAAATATTTTAAGTCTTTCTAATGAGGAAACTCCTTGATTAAAAAAGCCGCTATTATGAAAAGAATAATCTGCGATACAATGATTTGGTACAATTTAGCAGAAAACAAAATTCCTATGCCGGATCCAAATAAGTATACCCTTGTTTGTACTTACTTAACCTTAATGGAATTAGCCTTCTCTCCAAACAATTTTTTTAAGTTAACAGAGGTTCAAAATGCAATAAAATCAATAATTAAATTAAAGCCTCATTTTGAAATTTCTTACCCAAAACAATACGCATTGGATTTAATTAGTGGAAATCTAGATTCATACTTTTCACCTGAAGAAGATTTAACTTTAGGTTTTCTTAAAATTCTTGTAAACCATCCCGAGGAATTTTTAAGTGAGAATGATTTTAAAATTAGTCTAGAAGAAATTTCATCTCAAAGAAGGAAAAATTACTCAGATTGGGCAGAGTTTCTTAATGAACTTTATGATTTAGATAAGAAAATAAAATGGGCACTTAAAAAACATTTAAAAAATGATTTTTTCATAAGTCAATTCAAGGAAATATTTGTTTTGAATTTAAATGAAAGGGAAAATGGATTATTTTTAAGTGATCAAATAGATTGGTCAATATTTGAATTTTATATAGGAATAGGAGGGAAATATTTAAGGACTGTTCAATTATCTCGAATGAAAGTAGATCCAAATGATGAGAATGACCTTTTGAATATGATATATGTTCAACCTGATGATTTGTATTGGACTCTTGAAAAAAAATGGCTTTCAATTGCAAAAGAGGCAAAATTAGAAAATTACCTATACAAACCCGTCTTAGAGTAGTTTATCCAATTGATTTAGGACTGAGTGGAATTACAAATTCCACCCTTTTATTTTTTGAGAGTTGAAATCCTCATTCTGAGAAGTTCAACACATACTTTCTGTCAGATAGCAGTTTCCTTTTCTCCAGGTTTCTTTACCTGCAGTGCCCTTTTGGTAACTTTCAAATCTCTGAAATAACCGATCGTACCGATATCCACATACAGGCCTACAAATCCCTTTTTGGTTTTACCCAGCATTTTATCTACGATAAAGGAGGAATACTTCATGTCATTGATATACATTTCGGCAGATTCACCATTGACTTCTATCCTCATGGTAATCCACTCATCGAGGGCTACAGGGGCAGATCCTTCATACCTGAATGGGGCAGTCTTCCGTAAGGTGTCAAATTTAAAGTCGGGATAAGAGAAGTACTGTACGGTGTGGTTTCTTCGCAGTTGGTTATCGGACCTTCCGACTTTTGGTCTCACATAAATACTTTCAAAGGCCGAATCATCTTCCTGAATCCTGAAATAAAGACCGATAAATCCGGCGATGCCTGAGTACGGGGCAGGATTTTGTAATTGGCTGTACATTTTGACTTCAATGGTTCCGTTTTCGAAGTCATCCAATCCTACAAGCTTGGCATAATGTGGTTCATCCACCGTGGCCTCTACCCGTGTCGAATCAAAAGGAAGTGCATTTAAATCCCGTTCGATTTTTAAGACTTTTTTTTCTTGAAATTTCACCACCTCGCCGGTGACATTGTGAAGTTCAAACTCCTGGTTTTTGAGTTTCAGGTTTTGCGCACTGACACCCAAGGTGAAAAATGCCAACAGAAGTATGATTGGGGATTTTTTTATTGACATGATTTTCTTTGTTGATGATGATAACCTTACAAAGGTCAACATAATCAACGGCCTATACCCTTAAACTAGGTTAAGAAATCAGCCCTTGGCTTGGAGGTTCTTCCGGATTTTGCTCAAAAATTCAGGGGTAATCCCGAGATAGGAGGCAATCTGCGTATTGGGAATCCTGTTAAAAAGATGGGGATATTGTTCCAAAAAACTCAGGTACCGTTCCTCAGCCGTAGAACTGAACAGCTGTCAGATCCGCTCCTGTTGCTGCATAAAGTGGTTTTCCAACAATACCCGAAAAATCCTGTCAAACTTTGGGGCCTGTATATACAAATCAAGCAAATCCCGGTGGGTGATACGAAGTACCAAGGTATCTTCCAAAGCTTCAATATTCAAAGTGGAAGGGATTCTTTTATGGAAACTTGTGAGGTCAAGAATCCAGTAATTCTCTGTAGCAAACTGAAAAACGTGGTAATCTCCTTTTTCATCCACTTTAAAAAGCCTGAGACATCCTTTTACCACAAAATCAAAATAGTCACATACTTTACCCTCCTGCAGCGCAAACTGCTTTTTGACAAAAGTGTAGGGATGGAATTTAGCCGCAACCAATTCTTTCTCCTCCTGCTTCAAAGGAATCAGCTTCCCGAAATAATCGAGGAGTGGTTGGCAGGGAGAAGTTTTTGAAAAATCCGTCATTTTAAGCGAAATTCCTTTTTGTAGGTCACGTCAAATATAAAGAGGATTCATGTAATCGGCATTTTCCAAATTTAAAATCCGGACCAAAGGCTAAAAACTTATTAAAGATATTTTTGTTCCTTTATCATCTTGGGCAAAATCAAACAGTTAATGGAAAATCTAAGGCAGGCCATGCGTCAAATGATTGACATTTCAGAACAGGAATTGGAGGTGTTTCTGGGAAAAACTTTTTCCAAAACATTCAAAAGACAGGAGCTCCTATCAGCTCCGGGAACAGTTCCCAATGAGATTTTTTTTATCGCAAAAGGCATTGTCAGGGTAGTAGTCACCGACAATGCAGGAACAGAACATACCGTCCACTTTGCGATGGAAAATCAGTTCATTGCCGATTATACCAGCTTTTTGACCAACCAAGTTTCCATATATACTTTGCAGGCATTGGAAGAAACTACTGTGGCGATATTACCCCGAGATGCAGTTTATTGGGGTTATGAGAACCTTAAAGAAGGTCAAAAGATGGGCAGGTTGATTGCCGAATTCTATTTTGTGTACCAGGATACAAGGCTGAGAAATATGTATTCCCGTACTTCCAAAGAAAGGTATGACAGCATTTCAGAAATTTTTCCCGGCATTCATAATAGAGTTCCGCAGCATATGATAGCCTCTTATCTTGGCATTACCCCTGTTCATCTCAGCAGGTTAAAAAAAGCAGACAGCCAAAAAGCCTAAACATTTGTTATCGTTTTGGGGAGTAAGTAGGGGGTAAGTTTGTGCTGTAAATAAACAGACAAATGAATAAATATCTTATCCTGACTTCTCTTTTTGCATTCGCTTTGGGCATTGAGGCCTTTGGGCAAAAAGAAGACCTAAAAAACCGTAGCCGTCTTATTTCATGGCCGACTGAATTTGAACCTGAAAAAAGTAAGTTTTTTGTTCACAATGAAATCGAGATTGCAGCATCTCCTGACGTAGTATGGAATATCCTAATAGATGCTTTGGCATGGGAATCTTGGTATGTAGGGGCAAAAAACGTCTCCCTTGTCAATCCTAATGAGACCGTACTTCAGAGCCATTCCCAATTCAACTGGGAAACGATGGGATTGAAATTCCCAAACACCACCATCAAAGAATTCGAACCCTATGGCCTGCTAGCATGGGAATCCAGAATCAAAAGTATTCAGGGGTACCATGTTTGGCTGATCGTGCCTATAGCTGAAGGGTGCAAAGTCATCACCGAAGAAGCGCAAAATGGTTGGCTGACGTTTTTTGAGAAGACCTTTCAGGGGAAAAAGCTCCACAATCTCCATGATGTTTGGCTGGCTGAATTGAAAACCAAAGCCGAATCTCATCCACCCATTAATCCAAGCGCTTTATGAAATCCATCTTGTTGAATTTGATTTTGCTCATTGGGTTTGGCTTTACTGCCAAAAGTCAGACAGGAACTTTGACGGTGACAGTGACAGGCATCCAACCTGACAAAGGAGGTGCTGTTTCGGCAGGGATTTTCAGGAAAGTGGATTTTCCCAAAGATGGGAAGGCATTTATGGCAAAATATATTGCCGTAATGTCCAAGAGCATGACAATGACATTCACAGGAGTTCCTGTCGGAGAATATGGGGTTGCAATCTATCAGGACAAAGATTCAAGCAAATCCCTCAATACAAATCTCGTAGGCTTGCCAAAAGAACCGATCGGTTTTTCGAATGATGCGAGGATAAATTTTGGGCCGCCCTCTTTTGAGGATGCAAGAATAGCCATCGAAGAAGGAAAAACCTTGAAAATCACGGTGGAGTTAAGATGATAAATTTTATAGAAACACTAAAGTCACGGAATGAGACCCTGTTTTATTTTGGTCTACTTTGCTTTGTTTTGTCTGTTCTCTTTTTGGTCATTTCCCTGATTTCAGAAATTCAGGTCAATGGAACCAATGCTTGGATCAAACCTTTCAAGTTTGCTTTATCTACCTTCCTTTATGCTTGGGCTATGGCTTGGTATTGCTTTTATTTGCCCAAGTTCAATACCGGCCTGTTTAATTGGGCAGTGATTTTATTATTGGGTTTTGAGATTTTGTACATAGCCATTCAGGCGGGCAGGGGACAGTTATCACATTTTAATGTGAGTACTCCGACTTATTCCGCTTTGTATTCCATGATGGCATTTGCGGCAAGTACCGTGACGGTCTATACATTATTTGTTGGATGGCTGTTTTTTGCCAATGAATTTCCAAGCCTACCCGATTATTATCTCTGGAGTATAAGATTGGGGATTTTGATCTTTGTGGTTTTTTCATTCGAAGGATTTGTGATGGGCAGAGCCGGATGTCCCATACCATTGGAGGCCCTGATGGAGGAGAGGGGCTCCTTTTCCTCAATTGGAGTACCAAATACGGCGACCCGCGGATAGCCCACTTTATAGGCATGCATGCTCTACAGGTGCTTCCAATACTTTCATTTTATCTAATCAAAAATTTAAAAGGGACGGTCATATTGGCTATTGTGTATGGTCTTTTGGCTGTTTTTACACTGATTCAGGCACTTCAAGGAAAACCGCTTATAACCAATAAAATATTCAAAGATGAAATTAGCTACTAAAGAAAAAAACAGATTGAAATTGAAGTATGGTGATTGGGCGGTGGTAACAGGCGCATCATCAGGCATAGGACTGGAGATATCCAAGCTTTTGGCTTCGGCAGGATTTAATCTTGTCATCAATGCCCGGAACCGGGAAAAACTTGATCAAATTAAATCAGAATTGGAATCAAAGTACGCCATTCAGGTAAACACAATTGCAACAGATGTAGCCTCGGAAGGAAGTTTCAAAACGATTACTGATTTGGTTCAGGATTTGAATGTAGGACTTTTGGTTGTTTCGGCAGGCTTCGGTACCACGGGTTTGTTTATCAGAGGAGAGATTGAGGAAGAGAAAAACATGCTTAGGGTGAATTGTGAGGCACTTTTGGACATTACGTTTCATTTCAGCAGACTTTTTGCAAAACAAAAAAGAGGAGGGATAATTCTTCTAAGTTCAATGGTGGCTTTTCAGGGAGTGCCATATTCTGCCAATTATGCAGCTACAAAGGCCTATGTCCAATCTTTGGGAGAGGCCTTGGCTGTTGAATTGGAATCTTATGGAGTGGATGTTTTGGCAGCTGCACCGGGGCCTGTAAGGAGTGGCTTTGCGGATCGGGCAAATATGAAAATGTCGATGTCATTGGGCACTGAAGAGGTGGGTGTGCCTATCTTAAAGGCTTTGGGAAGAAAAAACACTGTCCTTCCGGGCTTCCTGACAAAATTCTTGGTGTATTCCCTGATGATGGTGCCAAGATGGGCCAAAGTCCGAATCATGCAAAAGGTGATGGGAGGGATGACTGCACATCAGCGGCAATAAACTAGGTTTAGTATATTCTATGTCAGCAAGGTTTTCAGGATTTCTTTATCCCGGATTGAAATATCATTGGTAACTTTTACTATTGTCTTATGTTATTGTTTTTTGTTTTCTGGTTTAGTGTATTGAACTACCTTTGGAAAAACATCAGAAAATGCGTGAAATCATCGTTATCGGAGCCGGATTGAGTGGGCTTACTGTTGCTTATAACCTTCGGAAACGGGGGGTTTTTTGTAAAGTATTAGAAGCACAGGACAGGATTGGGGGAAGGATTCAAACCGTATTCGGGAAGGCAGGCACTCCCATGGAAATGGGGGCGACTTGGTTTGGAGATGTCCATGTACATCTTTTGAGACTTCTTCAGGAATTGGAAATCGGCCATTTCAAGCAAAAGGAAGATGGAATAGCCTTGTTTGAGACCATGTCTTTTGAGCCTCCCCACCAATATTACATCCCGCCTTCGGAGTCTTCTTCCTACCGGGTTCAGGGTGGGACTTCTTCTCTGATCTCCGCTTTGGTAAAATATGTAAGAGAGGAAAACATCCTCCTCAACACACACATTCTTGAAATTAGCGAAGAAAATGATCGGCTAAAACTGAGGGACCAAAACGGCAGGGAATACTTTTGTCATCATCTTGTGGTGGCGATGCCCCCGAGGATCTTTGCCCATAGTTTCAGGGTTCATCCGGAGTTGCCCGGGGAAGCATCCGAAATCCTCCAAAACGTGCAAACTTGGATGAGTGGATCGGTAAAATTTGCGGTGGAATATGCGGCTCCCTTTTGGAGGGCAAAGGGATTTTCAGGCAATGTCTACAGCCAATCTGGATTGGCGACAGAAATGTATGACCATACTGATTTTGAGGAGTCAAAGTTTGCACTCAAAGGATTCCTGAACGGCAGCGCATCCCATTTCAGTTTGGAAGAGAGAAAGAATAGGGTCATCCAACAACTCGTAAATTACTACGGACCGGAAGCGACAGAATTCCTCAGTTACACTGATAAAATCTGGGACGACAAATACATCAAGTCTCCCCAAGACGGGTTTTTGCTTCCCCATCAGAACAACGGCCATCCGATTTTCAATAGGCCTTTTTTGGGAGACAAGCTCTTTTTGTGTGGAGCTGAGACTGCCAAAACCTATGGTGGCTATATGGACGGGGCGGTAAGGGCAGCCAATGTGGTTTCTGAAAAATTGTTTACTGAAGTCTTATGAAAAGAGAGGTGAAGCTCTCCGAATCAGTGTTGGGTCTGACGATCTAAAGACCGTCGAATGACTAAGCAAAAGCAGGCAGGATTAAGGGGCTGACTGTTTGTAACCGTCCGACTCAGTGTCGCGTCAGACAGTTTAAAGACCGTCGGACGATTAAGTTAAAAAGGCAGGATTATGTCAATTTGAGTGTAAGTGGATGGAATCTCGTACATTGCTTCTATATTCATGTTCTTTTTAATTTAATCATAAACCACATGTCCCTTAACACACTTAACAAAAGGCAGGAGTTTTTAACAAATGAAAAACTCAATAAGAAGATAGGTTGTTTTTCTGCCCTTATAGATGAATTAAGCAAAAGACAACTTTCTGAAAAGGAAGTGGAAATCATCAATACGGAAATACAAACAGTCAATACCTTCTCCGGTTCTGAAAAAGATTTTACAAAGATCCTTGCCAAGTCACAAAGCAATGTTTTGAAAGTCATTGAAAAGGAATCAAAGCTCGTAGTCAAAAACCATTACCGTAACCTATGGCTTGCCTTGGGAATGTCGGCTTTTGGGGTTCCTCTCGGTGTTGCATTTGGGATTTCCATAGGAAATTTGGCCTTCCTTGGAATAGGGCTTCCGATTGGAATGGGAATAGGCATAGCGGTTGGAACCTCTTTGGACAATAAAGCTGCCGAAGAAGGAAGGCAACTAGATGTGGTTTTGACACCCTGATTTGATCTTTTATTACTTGGGTTTTGCAAATGACCAATATGAAAGCTGCTGTATATTACCAATATGGCCCCCCTGAACTTATTCAGGTCAAGGAAATTCCCAAACCCATTCCAAAGGATGACGAGGTACTTGTAAGAGTTCATGTCACCACTGTAAACAGGACAGATTGTGCCATACTCCGTGCATATCCCTTTGTCATGAGATTTTTCACAGGATTGACCAAGCCAAATAATCCTGTGTTAGGGACAGATTTTGCAGGAATGGTAGAAGGGCTTGGCAAATCCGTAAAGGGCTTTAAAATTGGAGATCGGATTTTTGGATTTACCGACCAAGGGATGGGTTCTCAGGCAGAATACCTTGTCTGCAGGACAGAAAAATTCATTAGCCACATGCCCAAAAATATAAGTTTCCAACAAGCCGCTGCAAGTATTGAGGGAGCCCATTATGCCATCAATTTTATCAACAAGGTCAAGTTAGAAAAGGGGCAAAGGGCTTTTGTCAACGGGGCAAGCGGTGCCATTGGGTCGGCTTTGGTTCAGCTTTTAAAGTATCAAGGACTCCATATCACCGCTACTGGCAGTCATAAGAACCTGGGCCTGATAGCCTCCTTGGGTGTAGACAATGTCATCGATTATGAAAGTGAAGATTTCAAGTCTATCGGGGAGACATTTGATTATGTGTTTGATGCAGTCGGGAAAAGCAGTTTTGGTGAATGTAAACCACTGCTCAAACCAACAGGGACTTACATTTCTTCAGAGTTGGGCCCTAAAAACCAAAACCCAATCCTTGCACTCCTGACACCTTTGGCGGGAGGGAAGCAGGTCAAATTCCCTTTTCCATCTGATATTAAAGCAAGTTTGGCAATGGTGAAGAAGATGATAGAAGAAGGGAAGTTCACGCCGCTTATGGACAGAGAATATTCGTTGTCAGATATTTCCAAAGCATATGCTTATGTTGAGACAGGTCAAAAAACAGGGAATGTGACCATTAATCTATTATTGAAATAGCTTTTTTCAACCAATTTTCTTCCTAATTATTCAAATGAAAGCCATTGTTTATTCCAAATATGGGTCCGTTGATGTCCTGCAACAGATAGAAGTCCCAAAACCGATTCCCAAAGACCATGAGGTTTTGGTTAAAGTCCATGCCACCACAGTCAACAGGACAGACTGTGGATTCAGAAAGCCGGATTACTTCATCATCCGCCTGTTCAATGGCTTTTTTGAGCCTAAAGTAAAAATCCTCGGATCAGAATTTTCCGGTACAGTGGAATCTGTAGGTTCCAAGGTCAATAGCTTCAGTGTGGGTGATGAGGTATTTGGATTAAGTACCGGCAAATTCGGTGCACATGCTAAATATATCTGTGTTTCGGAGTCAGGTTCCATTGCCATCAAACCTATGAATTTTTCTTTTGAGGAGGCGGCTGCAGTTTGTGATGGATTGATGCTTGCTAATGGATATCTTAAAGATCTTGATTATTCCAAACCTCAAAAAATACTCATCAACGGTGCCTCAGGGTCAATAGGGACAGCGGGAGTGCAGTTGGCAAAATACTTTGGGGCCGAGGTGACGGCGGTTTGTAATACCAAAAGTTTAGATCTTGTCAAGTCTTTGGGTGCAGATCAAGTCATAGATTATACACAGACTGATTTTACACTAGTCGGCAATGACTTTGATTATGTTTTTGATGCGGTAGGGAAAAGTTCTTATTTCAAATGCCGTAAACTCCTCAAGCCAAAGGGTGTGTATGTTTCGACCGAATTTGGCTACCTAGCACAAAATGTATTCCTGACTCTGTTGACACCTTTATTTGGAGGAAGAAAGGTTAAGTTCCCGATTGTGACAGACAGTAAATCAGACATTGTTTTTTTCAAAGAATTGATCGAATCAAGAAAGTACCGGGCAGTTATTGACCGGCAGTATCCTTTGTCTAGAATCATTGAAGCCACCAAATACGTCGAGACAGGGGAGAAGATCGGCAATGTGGTGATTGGGGTTTCGAATAAGGAAGGGTAAAAAAAATTTTAGCCGGGCCTCTAAATCTCCATTCCAATAACGTGATTTTTACCGATTTCAATTTTGATTAATCTATCATTAAACACACTTTGGCAATGAAAAAGAATAGCTTCTATATCCTAGGATTAATAACAGTATTCTGTATTGGGTTTCTGCTTAAACCTACAGAGTCGGATTCAAATCACATCCACCACTACAAAACTTCAGAAAACATGAGACTTGGTGTATTTTCAGTCAGTCTGAGTGTAAAGGACCTTCAGGCTTCCAAGGAATTTTATGAAAAACTTGGGTTTACCCAATTTGCAGGCTCCAATGAGCAAAATTACCTCATTATGAAAAATGAAAGTACGCTGATCGGACTGTTTCAGGGCATGTTTGAAGGCAATATCCTGACGTTCAATCCCGGTTGGGATGAAAATGCCGCCGAGCTTGATTCCTACGATGATATAAGGGCCATCCAAAAGCATCTCAAATCAAAGGGTGTCAAATTGGAATCTGAAGCGGATGAAAATTCTTCCGGACCGGCAAGTTTGATGCTTAGAGATCCTGATGGGAATTTCATCTTATTTGACCAGCATCTTTAGCATGATTTGAAAAATCTGATCTACAAAAAGAAAAGGTTAGATATTGCCGGTAGTGTAATCTTTTTTATTGGCAAATGTAGTTTTGGATTTACAATATTCCCTTTTCTGATTATCCGCATGCTTGCCTCCATTTCTTTAAGACAAAACGGCCTCGACTTCGTTCGGCCACCGGATCCGGTGCTATTGTTAGGAGGTGGAGGGAAATGCGGCAAAGACGCATTTCCCTCCACCTCCTCTAGAAATAAAACTTACGGACACCGAGCCAGTCGAGGTGAATTGAAACAAAATTTTGATATTGGCATAATTGCGGATATACATATTCCCTTTTTATATCCTGCATTATTTCTATAAGTTTTTTGTAGCACCATCATAAGATTGATTTTCCCATCGCCTTTTATGGTTTTGCAAATTTTTTCTTGTTAACATTGAAAATTCTAATTTTTCAAAGGCAAACAAGACCACTATTCTGTGCAAAAAGTAAATATCGAAGAGAAACTTTCTCTCTTTCAGGATTATTGGAATCCCAGGATCGTGGGTGAGCTCAATGGTCAACAGGTAAAGCTCGTCAAATTTAAGGGGGAGTTTGTCTGGCACAAACATGACTTGGAAGAGGAATTGTTTTTGGTGGTTTCGGGTCAATTCAAGATGGAGTTTAGGGATAAAACCGTTGAATTAAAAGAAGGAGAATTTTTGATTGTCCCCAAAGGTATTGAGCATCGCCCTGTAGCTGAGGCAGAAGTTTCGGTAATGCTTTTTGAACCTGCCACTACTTTGAATACAGGAGACGAAAAAGGTGATTTGACAAAGGAAACATTAGAAAAAATTTGATTCCCCCGCAAAATCAGATCATACTTTCAAACCCATAAAACCGCCGTCGATATTGAAATTGCTTCCAGTGATGAAGGATGCTTCATCAGAACCTAAATAATATACCAATCCTGCGATCTCTTCGGGAGTTCCCATCCTGCCTATGGGTTGGGTTGCGGCTAATTTGGCAAACATTTCTTTTTCCTGTCCCGGGTAGTTTTTTGCCAAAAAACCATCTACGAACGGTGTATGAACCCGGCCAGGAGAGATTGAATTGCATCGTATATTGTGACTCACATAATCCCGTGCTATAGAAAGTGTCATCGAATAAACCGCACCTTTGGTCATTGAATAGGCAAATCTATCCGGTATACCTATAATGGCAGCGACAGAACACATGTTGATGATGCTTCCACCCCCGTTTGATTTGAGTTTGGGTATCGCTGCCTGACTGCAGGTGAAGACTCCTTTGGCATTGACTTGAAATATTTTTTCAAAATCATCTTCGCTTGTGTTTTCAAGGTTTCCTATATGTGATATTCCTGCATTATTGACCAAGACATCTATTTTTTCAGGGATTCTTTCAAAGGTTTTTTTAACTTCCTCCAATTTTGAAACATCAGCTTGGAGGAAGGTTACCATATATCCTTTTTCCAAAAGGTCTTTTTCAATTTTTGTTCCCAAAGGTTCATTATAATCAATGAAGTAAACATGGTTTCCTTTTGATGCAAAAAGAGTAGTGATGGCCAAGCCAATTCCACTTGCCCCTCCGGTGATGATAATGTTTTTCATAGCCTAAATATAGGAAGGTGATGCGAAAATAGTAAGCTGTGGTGGAGTAGGGGAGAGGCTATTTTCAATTTTTTTTTCGCCGGTTCTTTTTCCATTAATATCGTTTTATCTGTATCCGCTTTCTTGCAGGCAGCCAAACAATCATTTGTTGGTAGGAGCCTTTAAACACCCGGTGGACAGTGGATGGTCATCTGTGGACGAGTATCCGCTTTCGGTACAACTTCCTATAGCCCAACGTCCAACATTGCGGATACTCATATAAAGTTTTAAATAATTAGAGTAGTGAATAAGAGAGTCAATGCCTTGGAAATAGAAAAAAGAAGGCAAAAAAGAAACCAATTTACCTGCATTGTAATTTGGTCGTTTTTGAGTGAAAATCGAATAGTTGGTTAATTATGCTCTATAACCTCCAAAAAATCAATTTTTTGAACAAAATAAAGTCAGAATTAGCAAAAAAACAGGAAGATTGCCATGTAATTAATGTGGAATTTGAATCTTCTGAATAGTTCAAAATACCCTAATGAAAGCAAAATTACTAGAGCGAAGGAAGCCATTTGACAAATCCTTTATCTCGGCTATCCACAATTACCCACATTTTCTTAATATTTGGCATTACCACCCCGAACTTGAATTGGTCTTTATGATCAAAAGTACAGGTACGCGCTTTGTTGGTGACAGTATACTTCCATTCTCAGAGGGTGATTTGGTATTGATTGGTGAAGATGTGCCTCATATGTGGCAAAACGACAAGCCTTATTTTGAGAAAAATAGTGGATTGACGGCAGAATCCATTACGCTCCACTTTAGGAGGGATTTTGGAGGAGAAGCTTTGCTCGATATTCCTGAAATGATTCAGATAAAAACACTATTTGAAAGGGCCTCACAGGGAATTTTGTTTCAGGGTTCCGTTCTTGAATCAGCAAAAGAAAAATTACTTGCTATACACCATTCTGAAGGGTTTTCAAGGTTGATTGGTTTGATAAAATTTCTACATGAACTTTCAGAAGAGGTTGATTTCAAGTATTTATCTTCTAAAGGATTCCAACATCCCAAGGAAAAAAACGGGGATAGCAGGATAGATAAAGTGTATTCTTTTACCTTCAACAATTTTAATAGAAACATCACGTTGGAAGAGGTGGCAGATATTGCAAACCTCAATCCAACCGCTTTTTGTAGGTTTTTCAAGAAAAATACCAAAAAGAATTATTCCAAATTCCTCAATGAAATCAGAATAGGTTATGCCTGTAAGATGTTGTTGGAGGAGAAAATGAATATTTCGGAGATAGGTTATGAATCAGGATTCAATAACCTCTCTAATTTTAACAGACAATTCAAATCATCAATGGGGCTTTCTCCAACTGAATATCTTTCAAAACATAGAAAATGATTAAAGTAATACTTTAAATAAATGTAAATAACTCTTTGGCATACTATTTGGTAAGATAATTTTCCCAAACTTTTATCAAAACCAAAGAGCCATGAGTAAGAAACTAAGCGTTTACATTCTTCTGATTTTCAACTTATTGGGTTCTTGTATGCCGGGCACTGAGGATGGTGACCTTAGTCCTGTGTATGACGATTATTTAGTGCTGATGGTAATTGATGAAAGCAGTATTGACAATGGGGATGAATTAAATGGTTTTTCTGAAACTGATGTCAATGACCAAATTGCCGCTGTTGGCCAAAGATCTCAGCTGAAATTTTTTAAGGATAAAGTAGGTACGACCATAGATCTAAATACCGGTCAGGTGGGCGATGAGGGTTGGTTTGCATTAAAAAATATCCCAAATAGATGGGTAAATGCCGGGCCTACCGACAGTGGTGCTAAGAATTACCTGACTCCTGGTCCGGGTTTGGGGGCTCCCAATATTGACAATGATCGGGAAGTCTTATTGGACGAAATACCTCTCGTGACCCCTTTGAGAGCTACAGGATTAAGCATGCTGGTTGGTTCTAAAGTTTTGGCTGTCGTATACGACGGTGATATCAGTGTTAATTATTCACCTTTGGAAGGCAACCTTCAGGGAGCTAATCTTGGATTGGTTGCGTTTGAAGTAATTGAAATTAAACCAAAGACCGGTGGTAGTAATTTGGACTTACCCATTGTCACTGTAAAAATCCTAAATGTTGAATCAATCAATCAATTTGGAATAGTTCTTTTTTCAAACGCTCCAGAACCGCAATCTGCTTCCTTACCTGTGGATACTAACCCATCAATTTCATTCAATATGCCTGTATTTGTTTTGGCAAATTGACCTTTGATAATCTTTTTCATGGTGATACGCTTCTCTGCGAGTGACCCTATATTCTTCTTCAATGGGGACGGTTTTCGAGCTATCGGGACGAAGTCGGAAGAGCCCACCTCCCGGAGGGCAGGGATGTTCCGGGTATTTCAGTCCGCAGACAAGAATTTAAATGGATATCCAATCTAACGGCATAATTGCGTCCATACATTTTTTCTTTTATGAGTATCCGCAATATTGCACGTGAGGATGTAGAAGGCTGTATCAAATCCGGATACTCGTCCACAGACGACAGTTCTTTTGGTGTTTAATGGCTCCTCCTTCAAATTATTGTTTGGCTAAGTGCAAAAAGGCGGATTTACAAATTTTCTTTAGTCCATTTCCTATTTTTCAAGACCGGTTTTGAGTTTCCTCACAAAAAAACTTGCCTCATAGCCAAATGTTAGAGAAAGGTGAATGATGATAGCCGGCCACACATTGCCAAAGGAGACTACCATCAAGCATAAGATAACCCCGAATATGATGCTTCCTAATGCTTCCCTAGTTCCGCCCAAAACATGAATTAATGCGTAAAAAAAGACATTGATCCCGATAGCGACAGACAAAGGAAAAATGGAAATCAAATCTTCTAAAAAATAGCCTCTAAACCATATTTCATAGGAAATTAGAAAAATAAAACGCAAGACTGCATAAGTCAAAATGACACCGAATGATGGGTTTTGGTGAAAATCTCTCGAATTGACATCCAACTTTTTTGATTGTGATCTACTTACCAAAAATGCCAAAACAGATAGCCCTAAAACCCAAAGTAAATTTTCAAAACTGACAGTGTTTTTATCAAAGCCAACAAGGAAGGAATAGCTATGCCAAGACAAGGTCGTTGGAACCAATGTCCAAACGATAATACCCCAAATCAAAAGAAAAAACTGGAGGTAACTATTCTTCGCCCAACCATTTTCGGAAAAGAATTTTAAGCTATTTTTTCTTGATACCCACCAACTCAACAAAAACATACTTGAATATGCCAACCCATGATAAATGAATCCAAAATTTGGGTTGTCCATCATAGCACTTGGAAATTATAAGGTGACAGTAGTTCCTGTTTTTACAGATTCGTCACATGCGAATGCGATTTTTAAACTGTTGATGGCATCCTCCAAGTGATCAGTCAGGTCAATATCTTGTTGAATGGCCCTTAGAAAATACTGCTGCTCTCTGTCACAAAGTCCTTGATGATCTGGCTCTTCTGTCATATCGATCCAAAAATCTTTTTTGGTAAAATGATTTTTGTCATCTAAATCAGCATGGTGGACTTTAATGCTTTCAGTTTTGGTATGGGAATCAACATCATCTGATTTTCCGGCTGATCCGGCTGATTTAGCCACGATCGAAACTGCCCCTTTTGGACCAAAGATGTCCTTGATGAAGAATGCATTGTCTGATATCATCGGACCCCATCCTGCCTCATACCAACCTACGGAACCGTCCTCAAACCTTATTTGAAGTTGCCCATAATTGTAATTGTCCATGGGTATTTCATTGGATAACCTTGCACCGATAGCCGATACAGAAACAGGCTTTGATCTGGTCATTTGACACATTACATCAATATAATGTACCCCACAGTCTACTATCGGACTTAAGCTTTTCATGAGGTTTTTATGGACATCCCACATAAAACCATGACTTTGTTGGTTTAAATTCATGCGCATGACAAGTGGTTTTCCAAGTTTATGTGCTTCTTCTATGAATCTCTCCCAAGAAGGATGATGTCTTAATATATAACCCACCACCACTTTTTTATTGGCTTTTTTGGAGGCGTCTATGATGCGTTGGGAACCTTCTACCGTGTCGGCCAATGGTTTTTCGATAAAGACATGGCAACCATTTTCCAAAGCTTTGATGGCCATTTCCTCATGCGTATCGGGATAGGTAGAAATGCACACTGCATCTGGTTTTGATACACGCATAGCCAAGTCAAAATCATCGAATAAGGAGTATTTTCCTCCCAGTTTCTCATTCAGTTTGACTTTACTTTCACCCCTTGCCACAAGGCCGCAGATTTCAAATTCAGGCATATTGTGATAGGATGTGGCATGGGAAGCTCCCATGTTTCCACAACCAACTACAAGGATTCTAATCTGTGTCAACATTTTTTTATAACTTTTTAAGTTTCTTGTATTTATGAATTCAGAATTATGAATTCATAATTCCTAGTTTTCCTTTATAAAAACCTCCTTGATGGCCTCTAAGTAATCAAATCCATGACCTTCTGTTGGCTCAATATGGTTTCCTTCCAGGTATTCATTCCAACAACAAACCATGACCGTATTTCCGTTTGATGACCTGTATTTTTCTGAGAATTTTTGAGCTTCAAGAAGTTTGGCCTTGAAAGTTGACTTGGTACTATGAACTTTGTCTTTGTATGGTTCACTTGGAAAACCTGTTGCTTGGGGCCAAGTACCTCCCATAGGTCTCATGTCCCAACCCATGGCTACAGGGATTTGATATTCGAAATTAAGGTCGTCTTTGAACTTCTCCGACCACATTTCCCAATGGCTTTTGTAATTGGCGCGCATACCATCAAAGGACCTGTTGTCTTTGTCCATAAAACTATGGTAAACATAGGCAGTCATACCTTCAAATCCCATCCCTTTTAATCTTGGAACATAATCCTGAAAGAGTAATTTATCAGTATAATTACCTCCCCTCCAAAGTTCCCTTGGGTTATTGGCTACCCATTTGGTGGGTAGGGCATACTGTCTTTCTCTTTCTGCCATTGCACCTGCTGCGACTGCTATAAACTTAATCCCTTTTAATCCTGCTTTTTGCGCGAGGCTTTTAGACCTGTCCAGCAGATCTTTCATTGTAATTCCATAGACGGAAGCTCTTGCCTCCAGATCCTGAGGGAAATAGAGATATACTATCGGCCTACCGGTTTCATCCTTGAGGTAATCTTTTCTTCCGAAATACTTGTCAATCCAGAGTTGGGTAATTTTATCATGGACTTTTAGAAATAGCTGTTTGTCTGGAACCTCTCCCGGATAATTTCTTCCGGCTGCAAGGCTTTCTGGAGATCCAAGATCCAACCAAAGCCTCCACCGGTCTTCACTGTCATCTACCCAATTGATCGCCCATTTCATCTGTTTGGCCTCAGGAAGTTTTTCATTCTCACTCAACAAAACAGTCAATTGTTCATTCCATTGCTCTATTCCAGGAACTTCCACCCTTCCATCTCTTGCAGGATCAGTTTTCCATCCGACCGGATAGTAAGTATCTGCCTGTGGTGCAAAATTCAAGTGGTAATAATAGTGCCTTCCAAAGAACCAATTGTAAGCAAAAAAATCAATGCCATAGCTTTTCATATATTCCAGTTGCTTTTTGACTACATCAGGATCATCCCTCTTATAAAATCCTTTTAGGCTTGGATGCGGTTTCCTTTGCAAAAAAGGGCCCTCGTAAGGATAGCTTGCATTGAAAATTCGGCCTTTTGGGCCCCAAATAGCTGTATTGTTTGTGTGACCACAGTTCTCATTTCCAGTTAGGCAAGACCAAAAACTATCAATGTCATTGTTTGGATCTGCTGAAAGATTCCAAGACGGCATAAAGTAAACACCGACCAAGGTTCGTTTTTCTGCCTTGAAGTTTTCAACACCGATGTTTCCTACAGGACTTAAAGAATTTGAAGTGAAAATCGAGGAAGAGATATTGGGGGCTGATTCCAATGCACCGGTTTTTATGGCTGTTTTTTTAGAGGAACAGCTTTCAGGGCCATACATGATAAAGGTCAGAGCAAAAATATAGGGCAAGAATTTCATCATGATCGTCTAGTTGAATTAAGTATTACCTAAAATTAAAAAACCGTGATGGAAAAGCCACCACGGTTTCAAAATTTTACGATTTAATATTTATTTTCTTGAGATAGCTTTTTTAGCTGCCTTTACAATATTCTCCGCATTCAATCCGTATTTTTCCAACAATTGGGTAGGCGTACCTGATTCACCAAATGAATCCAAGACTCCGATATATTCGAGTGGAGCTGGTTTGTGTCTAACCAATGATTGGGCAATGCTGTCTCCCAAACCACCGTTGATTTGATGTTCTTCCGCAGATACAGCACAACCCGTCTTGGCGATAGATGCCAATACTGCCGCTTCGTCAAAAGGCTTGATCGTGTGGATATTGATCACCTCTGCATAAATCCCTTCTTCGCGGAGCATGGCTTCAGCAACCACAGCTTCCCAAACCAGATGTCCGGTTGCGAAGATGGAAACATCCTTTCCTTCGATCATTTTCCAAGCTTTTCCGATTTCAAATTTTTGGTTAGCAGGGGTGAAAATAGGCCAAACCGGGCGTCCAAATCTTAGATATGCAGGTCCAACGTGGTCTACCAAGGCCAAGGTTGCAGCTTTGGTTTGGTTGTAATCGCAAGGGTTGATGACTGTCATGTGTGGCAACATTCTCATCATGCCCACATCTTCCAAAATCTGATGCGTCGCTCCGTCTTCTCCCAAAGTCAAGCCTGCATGGGAGGCACAGATTTTTACGTTTTTGTCAGAATAGGCTACAGATTGCCTGATCTGATCATAGACACGTCCAGTGGAAAAGTTTGCGAAAGTGCCTGTAAAAGGAATTTTTCCTCCAATTGCCAAACCTGCCGCCAAGCCTATCATGTTGGCTTCGGCGATACCTACCTGAAAAAACCTTTCCGGGAATTCTTTTTGAAAAGCTCCCATTTTCAATGATCCGATCAGGTCAGCACAAAGTCCTACGACATTTGGATTATTACGTCCTGCTTCCAACAATCCGTCACCGAATCCCGAGCGGGTATCTTTTTTATCCGTGTAGGTATATTTTAAGTCTAAGGTCTTTTCCATGATTAATAGTCTCCTAAAGTTTCTTCCAATTGTCCCAAAGCATTTTCAAGTTCAGCATCACTCGGTGCCACACCATGCCATTTGTGAGTGCCTACCATGAAGTCTACGCCGTAACCCATTTCGGTATACAGGAGAATCATCACAGGTTTTCCTTTTCCGGTAAGTCCTCTTGCTTCAGCCAGGCCATTTACTACTGATTCTATATCGTTTCCTTTTTTTACTTCGATCACATCCCATCCAAATGCTTCCCATTTTGCTTTCAGATTCTTCAGATCCATTACCTTGAGTGTTGGTCCATCTATCTGTTGTCCGTTATAATCAATGGCCGCGATCAGGTTGTCCACCTTGTGGTGCGCTGCATACATGCCCGCTTCCCAAACCTGACCTTCCTGTTGCTCGCCGTCACCCATCATCACATAGACAAGCTTGTCGTCCTTGTCGATTTTCTTGGCCTGGGCTACCCCGATCGCTACGGAAAGTCCCTGTCCCAATGAACCGGAAGCAATCCTGATTCCCGGAAGGCCTTCATGCGTGGCCGGATGACCTTGAAGTCTAGAATTTAATTTCCTGAAAGTCCCCAATTCCTCTGTGCTGAAATAACCGCTTCTTGCCAATACACTGTACCAAAGTGCTGAAACGTGCCCATTGGAAAGGAAGAAAAGGTCTTCACCATTGCCTTCCATCTTGAATTTGCTGTCGTGCGTCATCTCATTGAAATAGAGCGCAACAAAATATTCAGTGAGGCCTAAGGCAGCGCCAGGGTGTCCTGACTGTACGGCATGAACCATACGGAGGCAATCCCTTCTAACTTGAGAACAGATTTGTTTGAGTTGATCGATAGATTGTTTTTCCATTAGTTGGAATTATTTGAGTATTTGATTGGTATGGTTTTTAGTATCTACTTTTTCAATGATTTCTGCCAAAACTCCATTTTCATCAATGACAAATGTGGTCCTTGCTGTTCCCATGTACTTTCTGCCATACATGGATTTTTCTACCCAAGTACCATATGCTTCATGGACTTTGAGGTCTTCATCGGCAATGAGCGGGAAGGGGAGGCTTTGTTTTTCGATAAATTTGAGGTGGGACTTTTCTGAATCTGAACTTACCCCAAGCACGATAAAACCTGCTTTTTGCAATCCTTCATAATTGTCTCTGAGGTTACATGCTTGTGCTGTACATCCCGGTGTGGCGTCTTTTGGATAAAAATAAAGGATGACTTTTCTTCCTTTCAAGTCGGAAAGTTTGATGATGTTTCCGTTTTGGTCTTTGGCTTCAAAACTTGGGGCCGGATTTCCTACTGCTAATGACATAATATTTTGTTTTTAAAATTGAAGATTGATTAAAGTTTGGTGGTATAGCGTTTCTCATTTCCTGCCATATCCCTTACTATCAATAGAACTTCTCCTTTGAATGGTTGTTTATCTAATTTTTCGGACCAAATTACGCTTTGCTTGTGTTCATACCTCATCAGCACCCACTTCCCATCCACATATGCTTCGAAATCTTTGATGCCGGATTTATCGTCTTTGATCACAAATCTCATTTCTGAGGCATTGACCCTGACCGGGGCAATCGTCGGTGCGGTCCTATCCACGTCCAAAACAAAAGTACCAAAATTTCTGGTTTTGAACCTGATATCTTCCGATTCCCATTCACCACCAACAAAAGTTTTCCGTCCATTATCTGCCTGGAAATAGACATGAGTGTTTGTTTTGTCCCCTACATATCCGGTATTTCTGATCAAAACTTCCATGTTGCTTTGAAGGTATTCAGAGGGACCGTTGATCCTGACTGAGGAACCATTTGCGGTTTTTTTCTTTTCAACTCTCAGATAGAGATCATCCAAAAGCGTGTTTTCTGCAAATTTGATTTCTACATCATTATTTGCAAAAGAGATTTCTTCGCCAAAGGGGATTTTGATAAGAACCCCCGGTTTTATGATTTCTGTACAAAGGTCTACCGAGTCAGGAACACCATAGCGCATGTCCCACAAATAATTCCTTCGGCCATCTTGGATATAGGCAGGGGGAATTTCCATTTCAAGACTGTTTACAAAAACCTTGGCCAAAGTACCCCATTCTGATCCGCCTGTCTGGATGAACATCACTTCCCTATTGAATGATATATTGGTAGTCTTATTGGCAGAAATGGCCTGGCTTCCTATCTGGGTTTTTGTATCTTCTCCCTCGACCTGCAAACTTAGAACCCGTGCATTGCCGAAGTAGTCCTTCATCGTGACTTTGAGCTGCTTTTTCTCTCCTATTTTGGCAGAGACGGCGCCTGCGGTAAGGGAATCAGGTTCGTATATCTTGAGTTGGTTGTTGGGATATTGGTATAGCCTGATGAATCTGTTTTGGTACATATGACTTAGGAAGAACCTTCCTTTATTGAAGTCGACATGGTCAACATTGATTCGGTAAAGCGGTTTTTCATTTTCGAGCATTTCTATGACCGGAATCCCAAAAATATTATTTACACCATCCATTTTATCCACTGCATAGATTTCGACCCCAATCCGTCCTGTGATTTTTATAGGCTGATGGAGAATATACATTCCGCCTTCGATAATGGGGGTAAATTCTTGTCTTTGGTATCGGCCATTAACCCTAGCATCAGAATCGAGTGGGTTTAAGGCAATTCTGTATAGGACCGGAGGTGTTTTGTCCACCACTTCTTTGAACCCAAAAATAAATGGATCTATGGCCCTGTCAAGGCTGTCTCTGATTTCGAAATGAAGATGCGGCCCTCCGGAACTCCCGGTATTGCCTCCGTTTCCTATGATTTCTCCTTTTTTGATCGGAAGAAATTCTGGATCTGGAAATACTTCCAATTCGTTTTTCTGGGCAAAATACATCTCCTTCCGCATGAATTCCATGATCTTGGGAGAAAGATTCCGGAGATGGGCATAGACTGAAGACTGACCGTTGGTATGCTTGAGGTAGATGATATTGCCATAGCCAAAGGAAGAAATTTTGATCCTGTAGACGTATCCGTCAGATATGGCGAGGATGGGTTCTCCATCGACACCGCCAATTTTTACATCTATACCCGAATGGAAATGGTTGGGTCGGATTTCACTGAAATTTCCGGAAAGGAGGTTTCTGCTTCCAGGTTTGACCGGAAACAAATACTCCTGTGCATTTAAAACCAAAGGAAAAAAGAAAAATAATAAAAGGAGGTACTTACTTGACTTCAAAATCCAACAGCTTTTTATCTTCTATAAATGCTTCTAATCTATCTCCCACAGAGACTTTTCCAACTCCGGCGGGAGTCCCTGTAAAGATGAGGTCTCCTTTTTTCAAGGTGAAAAATTGAGACACATATTCTATGATCACCCCAAAATCAAACAACATCATGGAAGTATTTCCTTTTTGCCTCAACTCCCCATTGATATGGAGATGAAAGTTGATATCTGCAAAATTTTTGAACTCCGACACAGGTAAAAATTCCCCGACGGGAGCGGACCCGTTAAAAGCTTTGGCGATTTCCCAGGGGAGTCCTTTTGCTTTGCATTTATCCTGCAGGTCTCTTGCAGTGAAGTCAATCCCGATCCCGATTTCGTCAAAGTACCGGTCAGCAAACTTTTTCTGGATATGTTTGCCTTCCTTACACACCTTCAAAACCAATTCTACTTCATGGTGGATATTCTCCGAAAAGTCAGGATGGTAAAAAGGTGCGTTATTTTTAAGTAAAGCGGTATCAGGCTTTAGAAACACGACAGGGGCGGAGGGGCGCTCATTTTTCAGTTCCTCGATATGTTCCGCGTAGTTTCTTCCGATGGCAATAATCTTCATAAGGGAAGGTGAATTTTGACTTGGGCAAATAAAGGGATTTTTTGTGGAAAGACATAAGGGTTTTATCCTTCAAATCGATTAATGTGAATTTTAGAATGACTGATTATTTACCACAAAAGGAACAAAAAGTAATAGTTTAAATAAACGTTGATTTAATTTTATTTTGTTTACTCCAACCTAATTTATCAAAACAAAAATTGACTAAATGATCTCAAAAGGATAATTGACTGATTTTTCCCAGAACTTCATTTGTTTGAGGAATAGCAATTTTTTTTCAAAATCCAATAAGGTTTGAATCCGTACCGAATACCCAAACCTGAAATTTTACCTACATCCAAATAACAGGATCTGAAATAGCCATACATGTATATATTGTATGTGTATCCGCTTGAATGCACGTGATAAAATTTGACAATACGTGTCAATTAGTTGTAGGTTGAAATCTGCTGTTGTTTCTTGTATAAAAATAGGAAACATTATGACAATACTTCAATTTCTACAATACTTTCCAGATGAAGAAAGCTGCGAAGTTTATATCAAAGAGAGCAGAGAAAAGGCGGGAATATACTGTAAAACCTGTAAATCCATTACTAAGCATTACTGGTTCAGTGGTGGGAAATTCTTTGAATGTAGTCAATGCAGAAGGAGGAGCTCCTTAAAAAGTGGAACTGTAATGGAAAAAAGTAAGATATCTCTTCACACCTGGATGTTGGCTTTTATCTTCATGTCAGCTAGTAAGAAAGGCTTTTCATGTCTTGAATTCCAAAGGCAGGTTAGCTTGTCAAGATATGATACTGCATTCAGACTGATGCATAAGATTCGTGCCATGATGGGTAAAAGGGATTCGCTGTACATCTTAAATGACATGATTGAGTTTGATGAATGCTTTGTAGAAGTTGCAACCAAAAAACAGGTAAAGCAGAACCTTAAACGAGGAAAAGGGAGCCAAAGGCAGGCAAAAGTAGCAGTGGCTGCCGAATCTACCCCGCTTGAAGATCCCAGAACAGGAAAGAAAGACAGAGCATGTGGATATTATAAAATGGAAGTACTAGGAAAAGTAGATTCAGATCATGTCAACAAATTCATCAAGAAGAATGCCGCTGGAGATATCGTCCTGTTTACCGACAAAAACACAGCCTATGTTGATATTGCAGATATTGTTGACACACATTACATGGTTGTTTCAGATAAAGTAAGTGTCAATGAAACCCTAAAATGGGTGCATAAGGGAATCAGTAACCTGAAAAGAAATCTATTGGGAATACATCACATGATCACGTATAAATATTTACAGAACTACATCAATGAATTCGTCTATAAGCTTAACCGAAGATATTTTGGAGAAAGACTATTTGACCGATTGATTATTGCAGCTGTTCATCCTTACGTGCAGTGATGCGGATACACATAATATATTGAATAAATAATAGGAATAAAAAGTATTCATGTACTTTTTTTATTTGGCTTGATTGCGCCTAATTTTTTGTTGACTTATTCTAATAAAAACATTGAATTTGCGAAGAAGTTTAAATTTTTAAGAAATACTATTATCAGTATAAAAAAATATTCAATCCTATTTTACAGATTTAAATTTTAAAAAAAATTAAAATAAAAATTTTTATTCTGATTTATACCTATAAAAAATACAAATATAGTAGTTTCTATTAATATTAAAAATAACCAAAAATGGGTATTTTTTATTTGTAAATTATTTATAAAGTTTAAGATGTTAATTGATTTTAAAATGTTTTTATTTTCTATTTTAAAAATTTTGAAAAATAGTGGGCTGCAACCTTAAAAATACTTTCCTCATAGTCATCGGCATTAAATCTCCCCATTTTTTGGCCGTTCCTAGGATTTTCTTAGGTATTTTTTTAGTGTTCTTTTTCTTTATTAATGGTAATTCCTTAGTTGCTCAGCACACCCAAATAATTAAGAAAAAGCCTTTCTCTTTAATTAATGTTCAAAAAGTTGGTGGCTCCAAATCTCAAGAGTTAATTGAATTTACACAGAAAGATTCAAGTTTTAGATCATACAAAGTTGACTCTTCAATGGTCGATTCAACAGAATTGATCAACAAAATAGAATCGTATCTGGAACAACAGGTAATTTCTGATAATGAAAATCTATCATTTAGTGACTTTGGCGGTGTTGAAGGCTTTTTCCCACAAATGGATGAAAATAAATATTCCTCAGCACTTTCTAAGAAATTTATTCAAAAGGATTTTTGGGCACCTAAAGAAAAGCTTGAGCAAGCTAGGCAAAAACTAAATCAAGATAAAAAAAGGTACACATCTCTTTTTGATTCTCGTGTAAAGGAGGCAGCTACTAAACGTCAATCCCTGAAACATCTTCATTTTTCTCAAAGGCTTGATTATGGTGCATTAACTCAATTTAACCCCAATTCACCAAACCATTTTGAAGTACACATGCAAGTTGGCTATTCTATGTCAAAGAAGTCAACTTTAGGCGCTGGCTTAAGAGTTAACTGGCAGAACGCAAATAAAATAAACGGATTAAAGGTTTATTACAATCGTCAGATTGCAGGAAACTTCCTGTGGATCACAGAATACACCCTGCAGTTGAATGATTTGCCAGAAGGAATAAAGATGGTGGACTACCAAATTTCACCTTTGGTTACAGGGTTGGGTGGAGACCTTAGAATCAGGGGCAGACTTTACCTTAGAACAACTGTGCTTATTCCGTTTGGGTTGAGGTTACTTGAAAACCCCAGCTTTATTAAACAATCAGTTTATCAATTTGGCCTTGTGTTAAAACCAATAAAATGATGTAGTGTGAATAGGTATCACTGTCTTGCTTTATTGATCTTTTCGATAAGTTTTGGAGTATTTGCGCAGAATTATGTCGGTCCATCACCAAACTCAATGGGATTGGTACGTCTGGCCAACCAAGTGTCCCATTATACGGGTTCTCCGGTTGTTGGTGTTCTGTTAGTGGGGATTTCGGGCAGAGAGCTGGGTGTGGATGTTTCACTTTCCTACAACAGCTTTGGGCATAGAGTACAGGATGTGGCTGGTTCAGTGGGTTTAGGTTGGAATCTAGTCGCCGGCGGTGTGATTACAAGGGTTGTGAAAGGTGAGCCAGATGATCTACCCGGAGGTTTCTGCAGCGTACCTGGCATTGAAGATGAACCTGACATGTACACGTTTTCAATTATGGGAATGGTAGGCAAATTCGTTCTTGCCAAGAATGGTACGCCTCTCATTATGCCATATCAGGATGTGATCATCAAATCAGGTCTTTGTCGAAGTGGAAGCACAGGGACTTGGGAAATCATTGATGGTGACGGTACGAGGTACATTTTTGGGTCGAGTGTGGACAGCAGAGAGACCACTGGATTTAGGGGCATCTTCGCAACCAGGAGCAAGAACTATACATCCAGTTGGCTTCTCGATCGAATTATCTCATCGAATGGAACAGACGAGATAACGATTCAGTATGAAGGCGCGAGCTTTACATATGAAAGTTACTCCTATTTTCAGGACTTCAATACCTCAAACAACGCTGTTGTAAACAGCTCTTTTGTGCTTACTCAAAATGTAAGGCTTCCCAAAACCATTGTGAGTTCCGGCGGTAGGATAGAGATGGAATATGAGGCTTTTAGGGAGGATGTCGCCGGAGCGAAGTCACTCAAGAACATCAAGGTATTCAACATCAATAACCTGAAAATCGAACATCTGGATTTCAGATACAGCTATTTTGGTCCCCAGGGTTCGACCGGAATCTGCCGCAGGCTTCGATTAGACCAGATCAACGATCGTTCGACAACGGCACTTTATTCATTCACATACAATTTGACCGAAAACCTCCCATGCCGAAATTCAAAACACTTCGACTATTTGGGACTTTATAACAACAATCCAAATGGCGGCAATCCTAATATTAGTAGCTGGATAGCGGATGACGCACCTTTAGGCGGCACCTCTCGTGCCCCGCACGCCGCGAGGATGAGGGCAAACCTCCTAACGGGAATAGCCTTTAGAGGTGGTGCCTCTATTCAATACAATTATGAACCGCATTCGGGTGTACTAAATGGTGTCGCGCAAAGTGTTGTGAGCGGGAACCGGGTATGGTCGATAGTCGAGCGGAATGGTCAAGGTGTAGAAAAGACCACCAGCTACAATTATACACTTTCGAACGGAACGGCGAGTGGGATCGTCGCAAATAACCCGATCTTCAGGTTTCAAGCACCGAACACTCCACCCGGAGTAACTGCACCTGTGCGAAGGTTTTCACATTCGTTGGGTGATCAATTTGACATGAATGGGACCTTCGTCGGTTATTCGAGGGTGGTCGAATTTGAATCCGGCAAGGGAAGAACCGAGTACGAGTTCACAAACTATAATACTAACCAGGATTTGGGCGCCAGTCATTTGTTTACAAAAAGTACCCGATTTTGGGAACGGGGACAGACAACGTCAATTCGGGTTTTCAACCAAGCGAATAATCTTTTGTATACTGAATCTTTTACATACAACCTGAATCTTCCAAACCAGCGATCTTACACGGCAGAGGAAAGATACAATTTTGCTCCAATAGGTAACTTTTCAGGTACCTACACGCTTATCTCTCGCCCATTCAATCTTGATACGAAGACGACATTGGTGCACGATCAAATTGATCCAAACAGAACGATTACTAGTGTGGAAAAATACGAGTACCAAGCACCGCTGTTCCAGAATATCAGGGTACTGAAATGGAATTCCACGAATCCAAATGAAAGCATGGTTACAGAGATGAAGTATGTCACCCATACGGACTACAACTTTCAATCCGCTGATTGCACAAATTCGCTTGCCACCTGCCTCAACAACTGCACATCCGGAAACAACACCTGTGAAAACAACTGCTACCTCGTGTTCAACAACTGCGTCACACAGGCATTCAATAGTTTGGACCCGGACGGTAAAGCGATCTACAAGATGCGGGAGAGGCATGTACACAATGTAGTTATTGAATCCATGAACTTTATCAGACGGGGCACCACGAACCACTTGTTAGGCTCAACTATTAACAGGTTTAACACGATTGGCACAGACCATAAGGTGGTACCTGCATCAACTTGGACTCGACAATTGATCCCGACAACAAGTTATGTGAGTTCAAGCATCAACAGCTCTTCGGCCACATTTACAATGCCGGCCAACTTTTTCCAAATCGAGAGTGGCATTTACGATTCAACTACAGGTATGTTGACAAGTACGAGTTCCAGGGATGGGACGACAACACAGTATGCCTACTCAGACCAAAACACCACTCTGGCTCAAGTGACCACAAATCCAGGCCCCAACAGTTTTCAAAAGTCATTTATCCATCGTCCATTGGTTGGCACTACCAGGGAGACTGACACAAATGGGTTCGCTGTACACACCGAATATGACATATTGAATAGGCCAAGACTTGTAAGTGATAACGATAACAATATCATCAAGCGATATCGGTACCACTATCAAAATGAAACTCCAAACTTTAAAATCATTTCAAACCCTAATCAAATACTTGTTGGCCAATCTGCTACGTTTTCTCTGGATGATATAGTGGTGACAACAGGTGGGCCAGTTACTAGAACTTGGACGACAGGTACGGGGATTATCTATTCGGATAACCGGACGACTATGACCCATACCTACACTAGTCCAGGCCTATACAATGTCACAGCGACAATCAACACAAATGAATATAATCCAGTTACCAGAACCTACCAGCTTCTCGTTTCTTCACCACTGCAGATCACAACTTGTGTCAACGGTCCCCAACAAAAAGACTATTGTAATCCGGCTAACAATGTTTACGGTTCGTGTACCCAAAATCAATCGGACCCCGGATTTTCAACCATTGTTGCCAATTTCGCATCTCCGATTTCAACTGGCTGTGCTGGAGCCCATACGTATCTCTGGCAATATCGTCTAGGCAGTGGTTCATGGGTGACTTTCGGATCACCTTTTTCAAATACTGCCGACTTTTTCCACAACCCAAACCAATTGGGCAATTATGAAATAAGGTGCACCATCACTGATAGTTGCAACTCAACGGCTACCTCTACTGTGTTCATAAACGTCTACAAAAGCAATCCCAACTGTACGCCAATCCAACATTGATCTAAACTCAGGATTTTATGAAAAACATATGTATTCTCTTGTTGATGATAATTTGGACTTCCAAAGCCATTGGCCAAACTTTGGCGCCGAGTCCAACGCAAAACTTCGTAAGAATAGAGTCGGTGCTAGTTCCGGGGAGAACCAACGATGGCCTTGTGCTAAGTGCAACGGATGACCAGAAAACAGTCGAATACCAATATGCCGATGGACTCGGCAGAACTACCCAAACGGTTATTTGGCGTGGGAGTCCAGAGAAAAGGGATTTGATCTTTCCGGTAGTCTCTGCCATTGGAAGTCTACAGCCAATCGAGTACCTGCCTTATCGAAGTACAGCTACCAATGGCGGATTTAGGACAAGTCCATTTACCGAGCAATCTTCCTTTTATGGCAGCCCATCAATCGGTATCACTGCCAACAGTAGACCCTTAAAAAACAACGTTTATGAATCGTCTCCGCTCGAAAGGCTCCTTTCTTCGACCGAATACGGTGTTGGATATCAAACTGCGGGCGTGAATATAGAACAGCAGGTGAATATCGCAAACCAGGTGCGAAGATGGGAGATTTCCAACGGCTTGCCGCGTTCTACCGCCTTCTATCCGGCAGGCAGCCTGTCTATAAGCATAAGTCGAGATGCATCACAATTTATGACCCGGACTTTTTCGGATTGGTTGGGACGAAAGGTTTTGACGCAAGTCCAGACCGGCGCATCGACTTGGGAAGATACCTACTATGTCTACAATGACTATAACCAACTTTTGTTCGTTATCCCTCCAGCTGCTGCGGGGGACCTTAATCCGACCCAGGCAGTTGCCGACCTTTGGCATTTTCGCTACGAGTACGATGATTTTGGTAGATTGGTAAGCTCAAAAGCCCCCGGCGCACATCCTGTCTTTACCATCTATGACCGCTGGGATCGTCCGGTCCTGACGCAGGATGGTGTCCAACGGGCTAGGTCTCCGCAAGAGTGGTCGTTTGTGAAATACGATGTCCACAATCGTCCAATCATTACAGGTACCTTTGCCCCAGGGCTTACGAGGGCTCAACTGACAACTGCCGTTGCCAATTCAGGCACGAGGGATGAAATCAAGAACACCTTGTCAGTAGGATATACCTTGAATAGGACATATCCCACTACGGTAGTGGAAACCAACCTCCTGACTATTGAGTATTTCGACGATTACCACTTTTTGACAATAACTTCGTGGGCATCGATTCCGTTATCCAACTTCGCGTTTGGGGCGGAGCCCGGGTATGCCGGCTCAAACATTACAACGGTAAAAGGCCTGTTAACTGGAAAAAGAACCAGAAGAATCGGGGACTCAAATGCTTGGGAAAACACAGTGTTCCATTACGACAAATACTATCAGCCGATACAGGTGATTTCGACCCATCAGATGAACGGAACCGTAAGAACTGTAACACAATATGCCTTTTCCGGCGAGGTCGAAAAATCAGTCAATATCTACACCCACAACGGCGCAACTACCCGCGTCCAAAGAAGGTATACCTACGACCACGCGAAAAGACCTACGAACCTTTACCACCAAGTGAATACAAATACGGAAGTGCTTTTGGCAAGAACATTTTATAACGAACTCGGGCAGCCCTATGAAAGTATACACCACAGTAGAAACAACGGAACGGTTTGGCTGTATAAAAACAATTCCAAAACGACAACTCAGGGCTGGCTGGACGAAATCAACTACGTTTTTTCCAACAATGCGGTCGTGTTCAACCAAAAACTCAATTACAACACTTCTGCGGGTAATGGCAACACGACGAGAATGGATGGACTAATCACGTCCAATCGTTGGCAACATCATGGATCACAGCCGGAACGATCCTACACCTACGCGTACAGCGTTCCAAAAAGACTCACCGCTTCGACTTTTAGACAAAGGAGCGGTACCACTTGGACAAGCAACAACTTTTTTAACGAAGACAATATTGTCTACTCCAACAACGGAAACATTACATCGCTTACAAGGAACTCAGAAGTATCGGGTGCAGTGCAACAAATTGATAATCTTTCTTATGTCTACTCGGGAAATAGACTAATGCGAGTCACCGACGGAGCTCCCACTGCCCATCGGCCTAATGGATTCAATGACGGAAATACCGCCATCGACGACTATGTGTACAATGAAAACGGCTTTGTGACGATTGACAGAAACAAGTCGATTACTGGGATTACCTATAACATACTTGACCGACCAACCAGAATCGACTTTGCGTCGGGTACCAATATCCGGTACACCTATGGGGCTGGCGGGGGACTTCAGACTGTCGCACGTCACGTTTCGGGAAGTAGTACGGTTACTCTGCAATATGTGGGAGAGCTTGTCTTTGAGAACGGCACCCTAACCGATATCAACCATGAGTATGGAAGGGTCTTGGCCAACAACGGGTTCCGGTACCAATATTACCTGACTGACTATCTCGGTAGTACACGGGTAGTACTTCAAGAAGATCCTGCCGTCTTTTCTGCATCCGCTGGACTTGAGGCTCCAGATATGGCAGAGGAATCCCAGCAGTTTATCGGCTACGAAGAGGTGGTGCGGATATCCGCCGATATGTTGAACCATACGCCGGGTGCTGAATCAAGCTATGCCATGCGGCTGAGTGGGGGATTTGGAGAAAACATTGGGCTGGCCAAGTCCATCTCGGTGATGCCCGGAGATACTGTTCGTATGGAAGTATTCGGCAAGTACATCGACATCGGTGAGGCAAAGCGCAATCCCGCAGTGATGGCCGTACTGATGGCAATCACCGCAGCCGACCCGATCGGTATGGGCATAGATGGGGCCCTATCCACCTCCGCCAATACCCTCAACGCCGAGACGGGCGGACTGGCCGGACTGCTGACTTCCAGCAAGGAAATCGGCGATGCGCCACCCGCCTTCCTGAACTACCTGTTTTTCGACGCAGAGATGAATTACAAGTATGGAGGCTTTGTCCAGATGTCCAACGCCGCAAGGGAGGACGGATCGAACGTCCCACACGAACAGCTTTCCCGACAGGTAGTGGCGGAAGAGGCCGGATTCTTCTATATCTACCTCTCCAACGAATCGAACACAGGCTCCGAGGCATTCTTTGATGACTTCAGTGTCCAGGTATCGGAGAGCTTTATCGTCCAGCAGATAGACTACTATCCCTACGGCATGGTGGCGCGGGAATTCCGACGTCTGGGCGATAAGGCAACCAATGACCTGTTTCAGGGCAAGACATTTGAAGACCTCACCAGGTGGTACGACTTCCATGCCCGACAGTACGATGCGGCAGTGGGAAGGTGGTTCGGGGTCGATCCGCAGGACCAGTTCGCTTCGCCCTATGTGGGGATGGGGAATAATCCGGTGATGATGGTGGACCCGGATGGGGAGTTGGCGTGGTTTGTTCCACTTATCATTGGGGCAGTCGTTGGTGGTGCGACTGGAGGGGCGATCGCACACAATAACGGACAGGATTTTTGGAGCGGTGTGCTCAAAGGAGCTCTGGCTGGTTTCGCATTGACAGCCACTATGGGAAAAGCGGGCCTGTTGGGTGCGAAAGTAAAAACAGGAATGGCAAACTTTGCCGCCGCAAAGACCGGCAAGCTCTCAAAAGTAATCTCCAATAGTTTTTCGGGAGGATTGAACATGGCCAACAACTATGACCCCGATGCAGGTGTCGGGCATATGCTGGGGAATTTTGCGGCGGGATACATTGGATCGGCTATCGGTATCGGCGAGGATGACCCTGCCGGAGCTTTCTTTACGGGTGGAGCGCTGACCAGCATGAATGATATCCTGCATGGAAGTATAAAGAACGAATATGGACTGGCCCAGTCTTTTGTCGGGGGTGGATTGTCTGCCTTGGCAGGAAAAAGCTTCAGTAGTTCAATTAAGGAAAAATGGGGGCTAGCAGAAACTTATGCGAATAAGGAAGTCTTCGCCAAATACGGCCTCCAAAATGTCGCGGCCAACTTCGCCTACGACAAGGAGCAGGCCTTTTTCAAAAAGCCCTTTCCGATTCACGGTGCGGCATTTATGATAGGTGGAATCGGAGGCACCTCGCAGAAGGCGATTATGGGTAAGGGTTACGGCGACAATCCGTTTGCAGCATTCGGTCAGCGGTTTGTAAGGAGTTCTTTGGCCTATTTTGGAGAGTATTCGGTCAACTACTATTACAAAACAAAGATGAACCATATCAAATACGGCGATTATAGAAGCAACAAGGCGGCTTCGTTTCTGATCAAGTCATGGGCCTACAGCTGGATTTACTCTTTCAAACTTTGATACATATGTCGCGAATCTTGAAACATATTGGAATTGTCCTGATGCTTGCGTTTTCGGTCAGTTGCACTCCGAATAAACATTTTTTCAAAAAAAGCCGAGGTAAGTGGGTGACAAAAAAGTCCTATAACGCACAGGATGTACTTGTTGTAAATAACTACGGGATTTATAATTCGATAAATGAAGAGCTTTTGATCCCCAATAAAGAACCTTTTCCCGTCAATAAGGATAGCTTGTTATCGGTATTCGACAAATCACTGAACAGGATTGGACTTAAAAACATTTCGATTGAATATACTAACAACATAATTGACAGCGCCTTGTACCTTCAAACAGCGGTTAGAATCAGGCACTTTGATGAAATTTATATTGATAGTCTTGCAGAATCCTCTCCTGGAACAATAAAAATAGTCCCCGTTGTCTATGCCCATAATCAATACACATTTGCAGCCTCGTTTTCGTCAGGTGGATTATTTAGTTCAAATGGCTGGTTTTTTGTGACCTACTTAAGCTTGTTTGTCTTTGTAATCAAAGAAGAAGAGATTATCTACAGTCGTCAAATTCAGTTTGCATCTGACCAAGTTTGGGCGAATTCAAAGAACGAGATCTTGGCCGTGCCGCCGCTCGCGGCGGTCAGGCAGGAGCATTGGGACGAGTTGGTCAGGCTGGCGATGAAGGACTATATCAAGCGGATGAAATGAGGGATATGGAAAAGACAGGGACACACGGCCTCCAAAATGTCGCGGCCAACTTCGCCTACGACAAGGAACAGGCCTTTTTCAAAAAGCCCTTTCCGATTCACGGTGCGGCGTTTATGATGGGCGGCATCGGCGCAAGCCTGCAGCAGGGGATTATGAGGAAAACCTTCGGCTTTTCAGAGGCTAGAAATTTTCTTCACAAACTTAGCAGAAGTTCCTTAGCCTATTTTACCGAGTATTCGGCCAACTACTACTTCAAGACCAAAATGCAGTACGTGAAGTATGGAGATTATCGGAGGAACAAGGCTTGGTCGTTTGGGGTTAAGTCGTTGGCGTTTAGTTGGTTGTACTCACTTTGATATTAGGGATATGAGTCGTTTACTATCTTTACTTGTTTTGGGTATTTCACTTTGTTTGATACAAGGCTGTGCACCCAATGATGTGTATTATAAAAAAAGTAGAGGGAAATGGGTTACCAAGAAATCATACAGTTTGGCTGACACGCTGGTGGTGAAAGACTATGCCTTGTACAACTCGAGGGCGAAGGTTAGTCTTTCTCCAGAGAAGGGTCCCTTTGAGGTAGATAAAGATAGCCTTCTCACCGTCTTGCTTTCTTCTTTTAAAAGGCTTGGTTTAGAAAACATAAAAACGGAAATCGGCAGCAATGTCATCGATAGTACTTTGTACCGTACACAAGGAGTTAGAGTCAGGCATTTTGATGATTCGTACATCAACAAAATTGCGGGTGACACCCACAATTGCCCTGCCCTTGTTCTAATAACCTACGCCCACAATCAGTTTGCTTTCACTGGGTTTATCTCTTCAGGTGGTATGGCAGGCAGCAGCGGCTATACGATCCTTACATGGCTGAGTTTGTTTGTTTTTGTAGTTGACCAAAATGAAATAGTCTACAGCCGCCACATTCTCTACAAATCCGACCAAGTCTGGGCCGATACCGAGGAGGAGATATTGGCGGTGCCGCCGCTTGCGGCGGTTAGGCAGGAGCATTGGGACGAGTTGGTCAGGCTGGCGATGAAGGACTATATCAAGCGCATGAAATGAGGAATAGGGAAGACATAGGGACACACGGCCTCCAAAACGTCGCCTCTAACTTCGCCTTTGACAAGGAACAGGCCTTTTTCAAAAAGCCCATCGCCATCCACGGCGCGGCATTTATGATCGGTGGAATCGGAGGCACCGTGCAGAAGGCGATTATGGGTAAGTTTTTCGATGGCGGTCCTTATGCAGCATTCGGTCAGCGGTTTGTAAGGAGTTCTTTGGCCTATTTTGGAGAGTATTCGGTCAACTACTATTACAAAACAAAGATGAACCATATCAAATACGGCGATTATAGAAGCAACAAGGCGGCTTCTTTTCTGATCAAGTCATGGGCCTACAGCTGGATTTACTCTTTCAAAATGTGATACTTATGGTGCGAATCTTGAAACATATTAGAATTGTCCTGCTGTTTGCATTGTCCGTAAGCTGTACACCGAATGATGTCTTCCATAAAAAAAGTAGAGGAAAATGGATTACGAAGAAATCATACGACCTTGGGGACACGATTATTGTCAACAATTTCGGTTTGTATAATACAAGAAACGAGGTGTTGTTAATCGCAAACAAAGAGCCATTTCCTGTTAATAAAGACAGTTTATTAGCGATTTTCCAAAAATCGCTTTCTACTCTCGGCCTTTCTAGATTGGAAATAAGTTTTAAAGACAACCTAATTGATAGTTCCTTGTTCCGTCAATATGCTATAAGAATGAAGCATTTGGAGGACTCATATGTTTCTAGTTTTGTCAAATTTTCAAAGCACAACACAGTCTTAGTCCCATTGATTTATGCAGACAATCAATATCAGTTTACGGGATACTTTACCTCAGGAGGTGCGTTTGGAAGCAGTGGCTGGAATGCTATTACTTGGCTTCATTTGTTTGTGTTTATATTCCAGAATGAAGAAATAATTTACAGCCGCCACATAAGGTATAAATCAGATGTGGTCTGGGCCGATACCGAGGAGGAGATATTGGCGGTGCCGCCGCTTGCGGCGGTCAGGCAGGAGCATTGGGACGAGTTGGTCAGGCTGGCGATGAAGGACTATATCAAGCGCGTGAAATGAGGGATAGGGAAGACATAGGGACACACGGCCTCCAAAATGTCGCCGCCAACTTCGCCTACGACAAGGAACAGGCCTTTTTCAAAAAGCCCATCGCCATACACGGTGCGGCATTTATGATGGGCGGCATCGGCGCAAGCCTGCAGCAGGGGATTATGAAGGGGAAATCATTTGAAAGTGATTTTTTGACTTTTGGAAAAAAATTTGGTTTGTCAACGCTCGCTTATGGAGCTGAATATTCGCTCAATTACTACTTCAAGACCAAAATGCAGTACGTGAAGTATGGAGATTATCGGAGGAACAAGGCTTGGTCGTTTGGGATTAAGTCATTGGCGTTTGGTTGGTTGTATAGTTTGTAACAGTATGAAGGCAAACTTGGGATTTATTGTAGGCATGATCATCCTGTTTAGTGCAATTACAGGATGTCACAGAGAGTTTAGAAATTTGAATAAATCTGTGAGTAAAACTCAAAAAACTTATTCAGCCACGGATTCGATTTTCATCGCAAATTATGTTTTGTACAACACCCAAGATCACCTTTCCTTTACACTTGAAAATAAGCCTATTCCTATTGATGAGGATAGTGTGATGCAAGTAGTTTGGAAGTCATTTGAGAAATTAAAATTGCCCATTGTTTCCAATTTTGAAACAGGGCAAAATCATATTGATAGTTCATTTTACGAACGTCTAATAAGGATACGAAAAATAGATGAGGAATGGATTAATGTGGTCGCAGGGGATTCCTGTAAGAAACTAATACTTGTCCCTGTAATTTACATCATGAATAAAATTAGTTTCACAGGATATATCTCCTCTGGCGGAATGGCAGGAAGCAGTGGATATCATGTGATGTCTTTTGTAAATCTTATCGTTTTTATTGTAAAGGATGACGATGTTGTGTACAGTCAACAAGTTAGACACACATCCGAAAGAACCTGGGCCAATTCCCGCGAAGAAGCTGAGGCGATTCCGCCTGCGCCTTTGGTGACGAAGGAGCATTGGGACAAGTTGGTCAGGCTGGCGATGAAGGACTATATCAAGCGGATGAAATGAGGGATATGGAAGACACAGGGACACACGGCCTCCAAAATGTCGCCGCTAACTTCGCCTTTGACAAGAGCCAATCTTACTTCAACGACAAGGCAGACCTCAAAATCGCCGGCAGCTTCCTGATCGGTTCCTTTGGCGGACTCGCACAGTCGGGGATTATGAAGGAACGAACGGGGTCGCAGGTTGGAGCAGGTACATTTGGGAAGCTCTTTGGACTCAGCACCTTTGCCTACCTGGGTGAGTACGCCGCCAACTATATGTGGAACTCCTCCTCACGACCCCCTAGCCTCAGTTTCAGCGGCTACTACGGCTACAAGCAGGCCTCCTATGGCATCAAATCGATGTTTTATACTTATCTGTACTGGTTATATGAGGAGGTGTATGTTGCTAGTATTTGTTTGTGCTACAATGGCTTCATGCGGGGGATTGGAAATATTCAAAAGATACGATCGTTTGTCTAGCGTAGCGCGAAGGTCTTATTCCAACCAAGAACTTGTCTTGGCTGACTACTTCTTTTGTGCCCATCAGCGGAAAATGGCACTCGCACTTCATGACTTTGAAAAAATGGAATTGGACGCTGATAGCGTTATGGTATTGTTCCAAACAGGGCTATCGAATCAAGGTGCAAGCCTGAGGGTGGAGGAAGGACAGAACCAGGCTACCCCTTTGCTCTGTGATAGAGAATTTATCACGTTGAGACAGATGAAAAAACATTTCCTTTCAGAGGCTGACTTAGGCGGTCAAGGAACCAGATATCTCGTGCCCGTGGTCAACTTTGCAGATAGATATCGTTTTACAGCCTATGTCACTTCGGGAGGGATGGGAGGTCACTCGGGCTACATGAGATACACGACAATGAGTCTGTTGCTTTTTGTGGTGGAAAACGGGGAGATTATTTATGCGGACAGTCGAAGTTTTTTTTCTAAGACGACCATGGCGCCGACGCTGGAGAAAGTCAAGGCAATCCCGCCTGCAATCGAGGTGCGCAAGGAGCATATCGATGAGCTTGTCCGTCGGGGGATGCGGCGGTATGTAAGGAGGTTGGAGAAGTGACAAGGAGTGGTACGGAAGAAAGTATGGAAAAGACCAAGCAAAGACCCAAGTCGAGTTGTTCGACGGTTGGAACGTCGGACGGTCTGGTACTGTCGCCTGTGGCGACCTCAGTTTCAGCGGCTAGTAAGGCTACAAGCAAGCCTCCTACGGTATCAAATCGATGTTTTACACGTATCTGTACTGGTGATATGAGAAGGCTGATACTGCTTATTGTTTCCGCTTCATTGGCATCCTGCGGGGGGTTTGATGCGTTCAAAAGACACGACCATTTGTCGAGCGTGGTGCGAAGGTCTTATTCCAACCAAGAACTCGTTTTGGCTGACTACTTCTTTTGCGCCCACCAAAGCAAAATAGACATTGCCCTTCCCAATTTTGAAAAAATGGAATTTGGCGCTGATAGCCTCATGGGATTGTTCCAAACAGGATTATCGAATCAATGCATAATGCTAAGGTTGGATGAAGGACAGAACCGGGCAACTCCATTGCTCTGTGAAAGAGGGTTCATCACTTTGAAACAGATGAAAAAACGTTTCCTTTCAGAGGCTGACTTAGGCGGTCAAGGAACCAGATACCTCGTGCCAGTAGTCAACTTTGCAGATAGATATGGTTTTACAGCCTATGTCACTTCGGGAGGGATGGGAGGTCACTCGGGCTATTTGAGGTATACATCCTTAAGTCTGTTGCTTTTTGTGGTGGAGAACGGGGAGATTATCTATGCCGAAAATAGAAGATACGCTTCAAAAAGGTCTTGGGCGAATACCCTGGAGGAAGTCAAGGCAATCCCTCCCGCGATCGAGGTGCTCAAGGAGCATATCGATGAGCTTGTCCGCCGGGGGATGCGGCGATATGTAAGGAGGTTGGAGAAGTGACAAGGAGTGGTATGGAAGAAAAAGACGGAAATGACCTACCAAAACGCAAATCTTGGCAAGTACGCCGCCAACTATATGTGGAACTCCTCCTCGCGACCCCCTAGCCTTAGCTTCAGCGGCTACTACGGCTACAAGCAGGCCTCCTACGGTATCAAATCGATGTTTTACACGTATCTGTACTGGTGATATGAAAAGGCTGATACTGCTAATTGTTTCCGCTTCATTGGCTTCATGCGGGGGGGTTGATGCGTTCAAAAGACACGACCATTTATCGAGCGTGGTGCGAAGGTCTTATACCAACCAAGAACTTGTCTTGGCTGACTACTTCTTTTGCGCCCACCAGAGACAAAGTGTTCTTGCTTTCCGGGTCTTCGAAAAAATGGAACTGGACGCCGATAGCCTCATGGGATTGTTCCAAACAGGACTATCGAATCAGGGTGTAAGGCTATGGGTGGATAAAGGACAGAACCGGGCTACTTCATTGCTTTGTGATAGAGAGGTTATTTCTTTGAAACGGATGAAAAAGGACTTCCTAACGGAAGCTGACCTCGGCGATCAAGGAACCAGATATCTCGTGCCCGTGGTCAACTTTGCGGACATTTATCGATTTACAGGATATGTCACTTCGGGCGGTATGTGGGGAGACTCGGGGTATATGAGATTTACATCATTGAGCATTTTGATTATTGTAGTAGAGAATGGGAAGGTTATTTACGCGGACAGTAGAAGTTATGCCTCCGAGAGATCATGGGCTAATACCCTTGAGGAAGTCAAGGCAATCCCGCCTGCCTATCAGGTCAGGGAAGAACACATCGAGGAGCTTGTCCGTCGGGGGATGCGGCGGTATGTAAGGAGGCTGGAGAGATGATAGGGGGCAGTGGGGAGGAAAAGATAGGATTTGCACACCAAGACCTCACCAGGTGGTACGACTTCCATGCCCGACAGTACGATGCGGCAGTGGGAAGGTGGTTCGGGGTGGATCCGCAGGACCAGTTCGCTTCGCCTTATGTCGGTATGGGTAACAACCCCGTGATGATGGTGGATCCGGATGGGGAGTTTGCTTTCTTGGCAGCCGCCCTCTTTGCAAAGAAAGCGATAGTTGCGTTGAAGGCAGCTAAAGTTGCGAAGGTAGCAGTCGCCGCTACGAAGACTGCAAATGCCTCAAAATTAGCCAGTGTGATCACCAAGGCCACATCAACCAAAGGACTAAAAACGGGGCTAAAAAGTGGCGCGATCAATATGATTTCCAACTATAATGCCAAAAAGGGTTTTGGGTGGAATACATTGGGCGATTTTGCGGCCGGTTTTGCTGGAGGTTCATTTGGCTTTGGTGCCGAAAACAAATTAATCGGCATGGGAGTAGGCGGATTGGCGACTTGGGGAGTGAACGGGGCTTCCTTTGACTATCAGGGTGCGCAGGAATTTGTAGGCGGAGCGCTTTCAAGCTATGTTGGTATGGGAAAGGCAGTAAAGGGAAAACATGCAGTATTCAAGCAAATAGAAGGGGGGAATACTTTGGTGAAATTGAATGACGGAAAATTTTTGTCCAAAACGTTGATGAAGCACGGAGACAACTTTGTTAACTACGGTATCCAGAACAATGCCTATGACTTTGCCTACTCCAAAGAGGAGGACTTTATGTCGAGAGGTTGGGGGCATTTGGAATTGTTTGCTTGGGGAGGGTTGAGTTCTTCCTTTCAAAACGTTTCATGGGAAAGAGAAAGGTGGATTGGGCAAACTCTATTTTACACAGGGATAGACTGGGGTATAAATGGGGCAATCAAAAAACGATTCACTGGTATAAAGGTAGATGGTTCACAAACCAACAAATTAATTTTAGGTTACCTTAAATGGCTTCAACTCCTTTATGAATGATGAAACAAGCAAATTTTCAAACCCAGAACTACATTGTTATTTTGACCCTTTTGTTTACTATTTCATGCAAAAACTCTTTCTTCTACACCGATTTGTATACGATGGCGGATCGGAAATCCCGGTTTTTCTTGGATTCTTATGCCAAAGAAACCGGTTTCGCCTTGTCGCAGATTAGTGTTTGTCAGGATGTAGAGTTGGCAAACAGACTTAGAACTCCCGGTTTGATCAAGTTTTTTCCGGATTCAATCAAAAGCGGGCTTACTAGTGCATTCAAAAATAATATGACGATCAAAAAAGAGATTACATCAACAAGGTATTACATGGATTCTGATTGCCGTTTTGAAGATGAAGTTCTGGCGAAAGGACTAATTTCTTCTATTCAGTCAGCATGTCAAGATTGCGAGGCAGTCATCATCCCCCAGCTAAAAATTACTTCAAAATCGCTTAAAAATACCTATTGGGGTGGTCCCACAGGGTTTTCAGAGGACTTAGGTGACGACAAACACCTCTTAGAATACAAGCTTGTCACATCGATCTATCGGAACGATACCCTGATCTACATGGACAACCGCACCCACTGGACCGAGGTTATCGGTGCGCGTGGGGAGAAGTTACAGTACCAGGTCCCGCAGGAAGTAATCGACACATTGGTGAAGTTGTCATTGGAGGAGTATTTCAAGCGCATGAAATGAGGGATATGGAAAAGACAGGGACACATGTCCTACAGAACAATGCCTATGATTTTGCTTATTCAAAGAAGGAAGACTTCCTGTCAAGAGGCTCAGGACATCTGGAGCTGTTTGCTTGGGGCGGCTTTAGTGGTGCCTATCAACAAATTGCATTTAATAAAATTGATCTATTTGGCGCTTCGCCATTGTACCAAGGTATAGATTGGGGAATCAATGGAATGATAAAAAAACGCTACCGAGGAATTAAATTTGATTACAACAAAGCTGTTGTAAATTATTTAAAGTGGAACTTTTGGTTATTGTCTTTATGAAAACGCTTCTTCTTATCATAGTTTTCGGAATACTTTTAAGCTCCTGTAAGAATTACTTCTTCTTAGAGGATGTTTAGGCCCGTGCAAATAGAAAAGAAAAGTTTTATTTAGAATCATATGAAATCCAAGATACTTTCTGTATTCCCAAAATTGAGTTTTGTCATCAAATTGATTACAGAGCAAATATTACCGGTAGCCGTATTTCTTTCGACCCTAAGTCCATTGAAAATTCTTTAAATCTATCATTTTCAGGGTTATTTCAGTTATCGTCTTGTAACGAGAATAAAGAGAGTTTCATAATTCAAGATTGCTCATCTAGAGTGAAAAAAAACGGAAACGTGTCTAATGATTGTTGTGAAAACAGTATTGTGCCAAAATTGATCATCACATCAAATTCCGGTAAAAATACAGCAGGTGGTGGTGGGCTCACATTCGTAGAAGACATGGGTGACGATAGGCATTTAATTGAATACAAGCTTGTTATTTCAATTTATCAAAATGAAACATTAATTTATATGGATAATCGTGCTTATTGGACTAGGTTAATTGCCGAAAGGGGTAGTCGTATTCAGCATCAAGTCCCGCAGGAAGTAATCGAAACCTTGGTGAAGTTGTCTTTGGAGGAGTACTTCAAGCGCATGAAATGAGGGATATGGAAAAGACAGGGACACATGTCCTACAGAACAATGCCTATGATTTTGCTTATTCAAAGAAGGAAGACTTCCTGTCAAGAGGCTCAGGACATCTGGAGCTGTTTGCTTGGGGAGGAATTAGCGGGGCATATCAACAAATAGCATTTGATGAATTACATATTTTGGGTGCGTCACTAGGATACCAGATTTTTGACTGGGGAATAAATGGAGCAATCAAAAAGCAGTTTAAGGGGATAAAGATTGACGGTTCACAGACAAATAAAATCTCGTTGAGCTACGTCAAATGGCTGTTTCAATTACATGGTCTTTAATTTATGTGGCAGTTCAGGCTGATTGTTTTCTTCGCTATCTTTTGCTGTTCGTGTAAGAGCCACGTCTTTTTTGAGGACTTGTATGCTCGAAAAAGCAGTAGAGAAAAATATTTTCGTAGAGACTATGTCCCCGTAGAAGCTACCTGCATTTTCCAAGGTCGGGTTTGCCACGACATAGACATTCCTGGTCTACCACAAGGCATCACCAACAGTCGTATATTCTTCGATCATGATTCAATAACGAGCCTAATATCTATCGCTTTTTCGGAAGCTTTCCCCGGCTCCAGCCTGAATCAAGTATCAGGGATTTCGAATTGGAGGCATTGCGACTACGTTGGCAAAGACTTATCTGGGATTTTTGATTTGCCTTCTTCTTTTCAAAGTCAGGCATGTAACAGGATCGTTTACTTACAGCTGCAGATTACTACGCAAACAGGAAAGCGAATAGAAGGAGGTGGAGGCTTGGAGTGGGCCGAAGACATGGGTGACGACAGACATTTGATTGAATACAAGCTGATTACCTCAATTTATCAGAATGACACGTTGATTTACATGGATAACAGAGCCTATTGGACAAGGGTGGCTAGTGCGCGTGGGGAGCAGTTACACTACCAGGTCCCGCAGGAAGTAATCGATACCTTGGTGAAGTTGTCTTTGGAGGAGTACTTCAAGCGCATGAAATGAGGAATAGGGAAGACACAGGGACACACGGCCTACAGAACGTCGCCGCCAACTTCGCCTACGACAAGGAACAGGCCTTTTTCAAAAAGCCCATCGCCATACACGGTGCGGCATTTATGATGGGCGGCATCGGCGCAAGCCTGCAGCAGGGGATTATGGGGAAATCCATCATTTAGACCATTTACTACATTATCAAAGAAGTTTAGCCTTTCAATGCTCTCCTATGGGGCGGAATACACGCTCAACTACTGCTTCAAGACAAAAATGCAAAACAGGTTAAGTTTACTGGCAAAGAGACTCCAATGCAAAATGATGACCACTTTTTCATAAACTGAGCCTATCCCACCATTGGAAGCTTTGTTTACATGATATAGCATCAAAAGGCTTATTAACTGGTTCGTCCAATTGTTTATTAAATCGATTTTTACAATCGAAAATGTAATTGAAGGAACATCTATAGGAATATTGGCATCAGATTCCACCCAATCAACACCACCAATCTTCGCAGAACTAATTATGTGAATAAGTTTCAGCCCACCTACTGTGGCCAATTGGGGAAAAACCATTTTATGCCAAGGACGCTTACTTTTTATATAGAAATTCGAGATAAAACTATTTTTTCATTTTTTGGCAGTTGTATGTAACTTTCTACCTATACACTTCGTAATTGAGCTTAACTATAAAACCAATACAAAATGAAGCTTCTTCGATTTCTTTCCCTCATCTTATCCTTGATCCAAACCCAGGTATTTGCGCAGGAAGAGGATTATGTGCTTCAAATGGAAACCGCGTTTGACCAGGTTTACATACATACCGATCGACCCAACTATTTTTTAAATGACACCCTGTGGATGAAGGCTTATGCATGGGCGGCTGTAGCGGAAAAAGGTTTAAAACCGTCAAAAAGCCGCACTTTGTATCTGGAGTTGCAAAAGCAGATAACGGGTGAAGCCGTTTTTAAGACTTCCATTTTGTTGAATAACGGTGTGGGTGAGGGACAGATTTCGCTGAAGGGTATACCAAAGGGTGAGTACGTTTTAGTGGCACAGACAAAATCAATGGCCGAATGGGAAAATGATTACATATTCCAGCGTCCGATTATGATATCCGAGGTCGGGACCTTCCAATTTGCAAAACCTGCGGGATTACAAGGTCAAAACACTCCGATTCCTTTTCAAAACGGAATGAGAATTGGTTTAAATCCTTCTCTAACCTCTTATCAATTGATTATTGAAAGAAGTCAAACCCAAGCCGACAGCATTTTTCAATTGATTGGAATACAACATGGCAGGCTGGTTTACGAGCAATACTTTTTTTTGAAACCAGGAAAAAACAGCTATTCGATGAGTCTGGAATCGTTTTCTCCCGGGTTAGTTGATTTTGCGATACTTGATCAAAAAGGCACCATCCTTGCCGAACGGCCGGTTTTTATTCATCCTCAAGGCAGCACCACTCTGAAGGTTGTGACAGACAAAATCCAATATAGCCCCCGAGAGAGGGTTGTGATCGATTTTTCGGTAGAGGATGGGTCAGGTATTGGCATTGAGGGCGATTTCTCCGTTTCAGTATTCGACTCCAAGCAAGTAGCCTGGTCAGCTGAGATGCATACAATTGTGACCGAAATGATGTTGGGTTCGGCTTTGGGTTCTCCGTTTTATTTCTCCGGTTCACTAATTGACGATGAACCAATAGATTCCAAGAAGGCTATCAATGATTTATTGTCAAGGAAAAGTAGTCAAACTGCACTGTCAAAATATGGAATCCAAACCCCAAAACCCACTTGGGAGGATCCGGGAATTACCCTCAGGGGAACTGCAATGGACAAATTCGGGAATTATTTGCGAGCCGGAACGGATCTGGAGTTTTTGTTTTACCCCAAGGACGAGGGACCTTTTATTACTTATTCAAAGATTGGAGAAAAAGGTAGATTTGAGCTACATGGATTGGCGTTTTTTGGAGAAGCCTCTGTGATTGCGAGACAAGTTCTGGCCCGGCGCAAAGGGACTTATTCGGAAGTATTGGAGAAATCCCAAATTTCCTTTGAACAGTTTGATTTGCCAAAAACAACCGTTCAGGATCGTTTTGTGAGCCTACCGGAAACGGAAGACCTCGATGATGTCAGGAGATACACCATGATACGCAATGCACGCGCCAAAGATAGGATGATTGAGCTTGATACCATTACTGTCGAAGATGCCCGTAAGTCTTCCAACCAGGATATGCGAGGGATAATGTTAGGCGATATACCGGATTTTGTACTAGAACCTCAGGAAGGGGCAATGGAGTTTTTGAATGTTTTCCAGTACATGAAAGGAAGGGTTGCCGGACTCATCATGGTGGGTGATGCAAGCGATATTGGTAATCCACCCATGATATTTTTTAGGCAAAGTCAAGTGGGTCAGATGGGTTGGTCGGCTTTAAGTGAATCACAAAGGACTGGTGCAGGATCGGAAGGAGGGGCATTGTTCTTTCTTGATGGTGTGCAGACAAATCGGGTGATGATTGCCACATTACTGATGTCAGATGTGGAGCGTATTGAAATCTTGAAAACGATCGCAAGTCAGAATATACTGGGCCTTAGGACTAGCGGAGCAGGTGCCATCAACGTAGTTACCAGAAGATCCAATCCTGATCAAAGCAAGTTTAGGGATGAAAATGTCGTGTTCGCAAATGGTTATCTTGAACCTATTGCCTTCCCTGTCCATGCTACGGGAACATTGCAAAAGGATCCCTTTCTGGTCAACTATGATGCGACGGTCTATTGGAACCCCAACGTAAAAACCAATACAGCTGGAAAGGGCAACGTTGAATTTGTGCTCAACGACCTGCAAACAGACTTCACGATTGTTGTGGAGGGAATGAGCAAGTCCGGACAACCGATTTTTGGGAAATACACATTTTCCGTCAAAGAGTAAGCTTCATTTGGGTTGAATTTGGAAGACATAAGGTTTTGAAAAAGCAGAATGGCTAAAAAAATGAAAAAAGATATGATTTTTTTTCCTTTGATTGTATTTAAACCGGTGCAAAATAATTCAAATGTTTTCTGATTGGGTTACCTTTTGAAAGAAAAGTCTGATTGGAACTTGGAAAAAAGTTTGGATATCTTTGATGTTAATGGACAAATTACGTTATCTTAGAGGACAAATTACGTGATATTGGAATGGAAAAGAAACCCTCAATTGTAAGCGAGCCTGCGGTGGCCTATTACAAAAAGTCCCGATTGTCTGCCCATGACATCTTGAATGTGGAATACGGAAGATTGGATGAGCCATTCCAAAGGGTGGATACTTTCCGTAAAGGCCTAAAAAAGAGATCCTTTGAGGGATTGAAAGAAATATCGGGTCTTGATAATAATACTTTGGCGGCAGCTTTGGCTGTATCCGCTAAGACACTTCAGAGAAAAGATGTTTTTGATGTCGTTCAATCTGAAAAGATGTATGAATTGGCAGAGTTATATGCTTTGGGTACCAATTATTTTGGCAGTGAGGGTTTTAGGCGTTGGATGGAGAGGCCACTTTTTACCATTGGCAATAGAATTCCACTTGATCTTCTTGATGTTTCTGAAGGCCTTGATATTCTAAAGACCGAGATTATGCGCCTGCAGCACGGTATTGCTATTTGAGGATAGATGAAAGTTTACCGTATTGCTTTGAATCAATATTGCGATGTCAGTGGTGAAGGTGCCAAATTGTATGGCGGTAGATGGAATTTTCAAGGTTTTCCGGCTTTATATGGGAGCGCATCTATTTCTTCTTCCTTGTTAGAAAGACTTACGATTGATTCCGAATTATTTTCTTCAGAAAGGTATGTGTTGTATTCGGTCATGGAGTTTGATGTTCCCGACAGAAGTGTAATTGTTCCGAAGATGAATGAATTACCGGAAGGGTGGGATGCGATACCGCCTTTGAGAGTTTCTCAGGATTACGGAACTCAATTACTTCAAAGAGGTGTCTTGTGCTTTGGTATTCCTTCTATTGTAGATAAAACTTCACTTAATTTCGTCCTTAATCCAACATCAGTTGATTTTTCGAAAGTGACTCATAAAGTATATCCCTTGGATTTGGATTCACGCATTATCCGATAATCCCATTTTCTATTGAGGTTGGTATTTGAGCTACCTTGAGGAGCTTTCTGAAAACGAGTTTATAAAAATAAAAAGAGGCAACGATTACTCCTTGCCTCTTTTTATTTCAATTTATTTCTACCTTATTTCTACTTTATTTCTATTGTATTTCAATAAAGTACCCTAAATCTGATCGTGCCGGGAATTTCTTTCATGGCCTCGATCATTTCCGGTGAATATGCTTTGTCAATATCTGAAATTACATATCCGATTTTTTCATTGGTCTTGAGGTATTGGCCTACAATGTTGATGTTGTAACTGGCTAGGATTTGGTTGATTTTAGCCAAAACGCCTGGTTCGTTGTGATGAACGTGGATCAATCTGTGGGCATCTTTTAAGAATGGCAATTGGATATTGGGGAAGTTTACTGAATTGTAAGTATTTCCCGTATTGATGTATTCCATGATTTTTCCCGGAACAAACCTGGCAATGTTTTGCTGGGCTTCCAGGGTAGAACCACCGATGTGAGGTGTCAGGATGGTGTTTTTCATACCTATTAATTCTGAAGCGAATGGCTCATCATTATTTTTTGGTTCGTGAGGGAATACATCCACTGCAGTACCGGCAATATGTCCTGATTCCAAAGCAGCTTTCAGTGCAGGAATATCCACTACGTGGCCTCGGCTGAGATTGACGAGATATGAACCTTTTTTCATCAAATCGATTTTGGATTTGTCGATCAGGCATTTGTTGTCTTTTCGGCCGTCCACATGTAGGGTTATCACATCACAGGTCTTGAGCAATTCATCCAAAGAATCGATTTTTGTGGCATTTCCGAGCGCGAGTTTTTCGATGACATCATAATAGTAGACATCCATGCCCATGTTTTCTGCCAATACTGAAAGTTGTGCACCGATGTTACCATAGCCTACAATTCCCAATTTTTTACCGCGGATTTCAAAACTTCCGGAAGCTGATTTATCCCATACTCCTTTGTGCATGCCATGGCTTTTGTCATGAAATCCTCTCATGAGGAATATGATTTCAGCGATGGCCATTTCGACCACAGAACGGGTATTGCTGAAGGGTGCATTGAATACCGCAATACCTTTTTCGGTGCAGGTTTCCAGGTCTATTTGATTGGTACCGATGCAAAAGGCGCCGATAGAAATCAGCCTATTCGCATTTTCCAGAACTTTTTTGGTCACATTGGTTTTGGAGCGGATGCCAAGGATACTGACATTTTTGATTTTTTCGGCAAGTTCTTCTTCGTTAAGGGCGGAGCTGATGACTTCCACATTATAGCCTTCATGTTTCATCAATTCCACGCCGATTGGGTGGACATTTTCAAGAAGGAGTACATTGATTCGGCTTTTTGGGTAGGAAAATTTCTTGTTCATTTTATTGACATAAAGGATTTCGTCTAAACTAGGGGCAATGTGGTCCGCTTTGGAGGTCACTTTTGGTCTTTCGACATTTTCTGTGAAGGCATAGAATTTATTGGCAAGGCCTGATTCTTTGATTTCATAATCCGTGTAGCCATCTCCGATTACGTAGATGTCTCCTTCGAGATTGAGGGTTTTGATGGTTTTGGATTTACCGCCGTTTTTGGAAAGGACATTGTCACGGTTGAAATCTATGATTTTGCCGGCATCGTCATAGATAAACTCATTGGCAAAAACATTTTCAGCCTTGATTCCATACTCTCCAACTATCGGGGTGATAAAGTCCTTGAATCCATTGGAAATGATGATGATGTTGTCTGCGTTTTCTTCAAAAAATTCTTTGTTTCTCTGGAAGGATTTGGAGACTTTGGTCTTCAATTCGGAGATCAATTCCGAAATCTGAGGCTTGGAAGCTTCCAAGATATCCAACCTTCTTTCAAGACTTTCGCGGAAGTTGAGACTACCTTCCATCCCAAGGTCTGTGATGTTTTTGATGGCCTGGATTTTTTCAGCTCGTTTTGGATCATTCTTCAGACTGATTTCTCCCAGCACATCCAAGGCTTCGACCTGCGTAAATGTACTGTCAAAATCAATGATAAATTTCTTGTTGTTGGGCATTATTGCTGTGAATTTTTTTTTGATCTAAGCTCAAAATTAGCATATTATTAAAAAATAATCCCTTTTATTGAATAAAATACTTTTGTGATTTTTGGCGCTTAGTCCTGAAATCGATTGAGAAGCTTACATTCATATTTATCCGATAAGCCTTTCTCCGGTCAACTCATTGACCATCCATTTGATCTCCATGTTTTCATCATATTGGGAGTCTATAACGAATTTTTTTTTGTCTAATAAATATCTATAAATATACCAATCTGTCTTTGGGGTAGGGATATTTAATAGCTGATCAAATGAAATCCACTCCAAAGTGCCTTCATTACAATCCGGAGGTGGTATTTTGTCAATTTCGGCCAAGTATACATAGCTGATCCAATTGTAGTTGATAGGGGAGGTTTCAGTTAGGATGCCACAAAAATCCATAGTTTCGATCAAGATTCCTGTTTCTTCCATTGTTTCCCTAATGGCACCGTCAAGTGGAGTTTCGTATGGGTCTAATTTGCCTCCGACAGGGGTATAGAGGTCTTTATTGGGTTCCTTTAGTCGTTTTAAGAGCAGGAAACTATCTCCGTTTTTGAGTACACAGATTGTTGCTGCTTTTTTTATGCCAATGGGAATGCTGCTCATCTATCCAATAGTTTTTGAAATTCATCTATAAACTGACCGACATGATGCCCATCCATCAGGGCATGGTGTACGTGAATGGATACAGGCATGGTTTTATTTCCCCCGGAATCTGTGACTTTACCAAATGAGATCTTTGGGCATGAATCAGAAAATGAAAAACTTCGGGCGTGTGACAATGAAGTAAAGTCAATCCAAGGAATGGAGGAGAAATGGATGACATTATCTCCCGAACCTGCAGGATCAAGCCCGGTGCTGTTTCTCACTTTTTCTATTTCAATTTTGGCATATTTCTCAAATTCCTTAAAATTCTCAAAGTAATCCATGTAAGAAAAGCCAAATGTCCCATTTTCACGGTTGATGGTGGGGGAAGCATTGATTTTTTCAAATATCAATACTTGGCCATCCCTGATTCTGTACCGGAATGGTTCTATAGAATTAGCCGCCTGCAGGGCAGTATGGAGATAATAAAGAAAAAACGAACTGCCGGTTAATTTGGCGTTTTGATAGGCTTTTGTACAGTCCACCCTTACCGTCACCCCAAAAAATGGTTCTTCAAATTTACTGAAAAACAAAAAGTGGTCTTTGCGGGACCACTTTTCGATATCAAAAATCTCATACATAGTTTTGAATTATTTTATAGACTTGATCAATCTTTCATTAAGACCGACATAATCAGGATTTTTGGCTTCCTTGGCCATTTCCATAGATTTTGTAGCGCTTTCTATTGCCTCTTTTTTCTTGCCCAAGGCCAGCTCAATTTTGGCTTTTAGGTGCATGGTCCAGTATTTTGGATCTTCGCTGACAGATTTTGTAATCCAGTCATAGGCCAGATTCATGTCTTTATTGTTGGTAAAATAATAATTGGCAGCCTGATATAACAAACCGGGATTTTCTGCTTCCTTATCAATGACCAATGCTTTGATTTCAGCCATTACGATACTGTCTACCTCGGTTTCGATTCTGAATTTGACCCTGGTAGTTTCCCATTTCATGGCAATAGTAGCTCCGGTGTCGGTCATGTCCACAAAATTGATTTCCATGGTTTCGTATTTTTGACCTGTTTTTCCTGATTTTACCTTGAATCTGATAAGGTCATCTTTTGCGTCATATCCTACAGCTCCCCATAGTTTTGTGTTTTTGGAAAGGATAATGGTCCATTCATTCTTGTCAGGAATAGAATAAAGGGCATAAGATCCGGCGGGAATAATATTTCCTTCGACTTTTACCTCATTTTTAAGATTAATGATTGTGGCAGCATTTGCCCCTGTTCTCCATACTTCACCAAATGGAACTAATTCTCCGAATATTTTCCTTCCTTTTGTGCTAGGCCGACTATATTCTATAATAACATCGGTAAGTCCTATTTTTTGACTAATTGTGGCTGTTGGACTGGCTTGGGGCATTTGTATCTGCTGTCCCATTGCCAATGTGGAAATTGAAACAATAAATATAAATTGCAATAAAATAGATTTGGTTTTCATTTTTTTGTATGTTAATTTAGTTGAGCTAGATTTGCCAATCGTAAATATAATAATTTATTCAATCTGTATTATCTTAAGCCTATCGAAAAGGCAATACTGTTTGTTTTGAGAACCTAGACCTAGTGTAACCGCTTAAAAAATTGTTTTTTTACTTAATGAGATAGAAAAGCAGTTTTACATAGAATAAAATTTTAAAAGTCTAATGAGTATAGTTATTATTTCACCTGGGAGAGATGTTAGTTCTTGGGTAAAAACTTTCAATAAGTTTGATCCAAAAATTGATATTCAGGTTTTTCCGGATATCAGGGACAAAGAATCTGTTGAATTGGCCATTTTATGGCAGCATCCAAAGGGTATTCTCAAAGAATTTCCTAACCTGAAGCTTATTTGCTCTATGGGGGCCGGTGTAGATCATATTTTGAGTGATTCTGAGATTCCACTTTCCCTGCCCATTACCAGAATCGTAGACCCGGGACTCACTATTCCAATGACCAATTACGTGGTGATGGCAACTTTAAACCATCATCGACAACTCTACAGGTACCAATCCAATCAGAAAAAGAAAGTTTGGGATATGAGTGATCCTGAACTCGAGACAAAGGTCGGGGTTATGGGAGTAGGTGCTTTGGGAGGTGATGTTATTCAAAAATTGAAGTTTCTTGGTTTTTCAGTTTTTGGGTATGGCAACAGTCCTAAATCTAATACTGATTACCCTTATTTTCATGGAGATGAACTTCCCCAATTCTTAAATAACGTAAACTTAATTATTTGTATGTTACCTTTGACACCTTTGACAGAAAATATCCTTAATCTGGATTTTTTCCGCAAGTGTAATAAGGGCACCTACATTATTAATGTTGCGAGAGGCAATCATCTTGTTGAGGATGACTTGTTGACAGCGATAGGTGAAGGCACCATATCAGGTGCTTTTTTGGATGTTTTTAGGAAAGAACCTTTACCACAGGAACATCCCTTCTGGAATTCAGACAAAATCACAGTCACACCGCACATTGCTAGTGTGACAAATCCAAATTCTGCCATACCACAGGTAATTGAAAACTATAAAAGAATTAAAAACCACAAACCACTACTGAATCAGATAAACCAAATTTTAGGATATTAACAAGTCAACAAAATGGACACTACTTTTAAGATTGTTTGCCCGACTGATTTCTCAGAATGTTCACTCAATGCTATTGAATATGCTGCCAAACTAGGGGAAATGTATAAAGCTGATTTATTTTTATTTCATGTTCCTGATAAAGATGACTATCAAAAACTTGCTTCCAGCGAATTTCATTCTGGTGATCAGTACTCTTTTATTCAAAAAAAGCTGGATAGTCTTGTTAAAATAGTTAGTCAAGAAAGTTTACCCAATGGATTAAAGTCATGTCAGAGTGAATTCATAGAAGGCAAAACGGTCAATACGATTTTGGAATATGCTGATTTAAAAAATGCTGACCTTATCATCATGGGAACAGAAGGGGTAAATGATTTCAAGCAAAATTATATAGGTACGCGGACAAGTAAGTTAGTTGAAAGATCAGAAAGAGATGTAATGGTCGTCCCAAGGAAGGTTTTTTTCAAGACGCCCAAGAAATTAGTGTTTGCAACAGATTATCTTGAAGAAGATAAACTTGCTATTCAAAAAGTAGTAGAATTGGCTCGAAACTGGGAAAGTGAAATCGATATTGTCCATGTAAGCACAAAAATAAAGAATATAGACAAATCTTTACATATTACAATGGTTCAGGAGCTTAGGCCTTTTGTCAAGTATGACAAGGTCAATTTCGTGCTTAAGTCATATAGGGATGATCCGGGTCTTGGATTGGAAAATTACCTTATCATATCCAAAGGGGATATTCTCATTACCCTGAGTAAAAAGAAGACGTGGTTTGAACAGATTTTCTCTAATAATCTTTCAAGAAAGATGTCTTACTTTATCAACAAACCTCTTTTAGTTATCAAAAAGGTATAGAAATTTTATTTTGGGCTGCCACTTAATTTTGATTTTAAAAACAACATAAATTCCTGACGAGTAGAGGGGTTGGTCAAAATATTCTTGACTAACTTGAAATAATTTTTGACTGTTATCTTTTTTGGATCGTTTTCAAATCTGTTCTCTGCGGTAATCTGAGTGTCTGTATCCGGTTTTGGAAAGGATTCAGCATTTTCTTTTGGGCTATACCCGATCAAATCATCAGCTTTGGAAAAACTTGATTTTGCCCTTTCCCTATAGCCAAGTTTTTCCTCAAGGAGCCCTTTGTTGTTGTATGCCACTGCATCATCCGGGTCAAGTTCAATGGCTTTTTCATAATCTTCAATTGCACCTGTCAAATCACCAATCCTATCTCTAAAGTATGCCCTGCTTGCAAAACGATAAGGATTTTTGGGATCAAGATTGATGGCCCTATCAAACTCCACTAAAGCCTCTTCATTTTTTTTCATCAAGTGAAGTACAACTGCCCTGTCGTTGATATAACTTGGATTGTAGGGATCTAAGTTGATCAACTTATCGAAATCAATAAGGGCTGAATCAAAATCTCCAAGTCGGGAATGTACGCGAGCCCTGAAAAAAAAGTATTCTGGATTATTCCAGTCTTTTTTAATGCAAGAATTGATTTGGGAAAGCGCCTCCTGAAATTTTCCTTCCTTGAAATGTGATATGCTTGATTGAAATTCTTCCACGTGTTTTTCCTGTATTTTGAAGTAAATACAAAATTAAGGGTAATAAAGTTTAAAATTACTTAGGGTACTTACAGGTATTCTTTCCCTAAAATGTTTTCTTTATATATTTGGAACGAAAACTCAAACCATGGCCAATAAAGCAGAAGATGTATTAAAAGACCTCAAGTCCGGCAAATATGCGCCAATTTATTTTTTACAGGGAGAGGAACCGTTTTTTATTGATCAAATATCAGATTTTATAGAAGCCAATGCCTTACAGCCCCACGATAAAGGGTTCAACCAAGTGGTGATGTATGGTAAAGACGTGACTATTCCCGATATTTTAAACAATGCGAGAAGGTTTCCCATGATGGCTGACAGGCAGGTTGTTATTGTGAAAGAAGCCCAAAACATCTCGCAGCTTGGGAAAGAAGAAATAGATCAGATGCTGATCAATTATATCAAAAATCCACTACCAAGTACAATTCTGGTATTTGCCCATAAGTATAAAAGTGTAGATGGCAGAAAGGCATTGTCCAAGGAATTGGAAAAAAGTACTGTTTTTGTCAAAGCTGAAAAAATCAAGGACCATTTATTGGCAGGATGGATAGAAACTTATGTCAAAAGTAAAGGCCATAACATAGATAATCCAACTGCGGTATTTTTAGCCGATAGCATTGGCAATAACCTAGAAGTTATCTCTAATGAACTAGGGAAGATGTTTCTCAACTTTCAAGGAGAAACAAAGATTACAAAAGACCATATCCAAAAATTCATTGGAATTAATAAGGAATACAACAACTTTGAACTTACCAAAGCAATGGGAGTCAAAGATGTTGTAAAAGCCAACAAGATCATTCACTACTTCTCCCAGAACCCCAAAAGTCATCCCTTGATTCCGATCATTGCTTTGGTTTACGGCTATTTTAGCAAAGTAGCTTTGGTACATTTCAATAAGCAGTTGCCGGATGCCGAACTTGCTAGAATCACCGGTGTTCATCCTTATTATCTAAAAGAATACAGGGTTGCCGCAAATAATTTCCGTTTAGGCAAGGTTATTGACTGTTTCGCATATATAAAAGAAGCGGATTTGCGTTCTAAAGGAGTCGATTCAGGAGAAATGGAGGACAGGGAGATTCTTAGAGAATTGGTATTTAAAATCATGCATTAAAGGCATAATTCATCCATGAGGAAAAGCATAGTATTGTTTTGGATATTGTGGAGTACCCACAATGTATTTGCGCAGACAGGTCTGTATCAATCAGGAGAGCAAGTCAAACTTGACGACAATTTTGAATTGTTTGACAAACACCTTTTCAGTGCTTCGAGGTTTGACTATGAGGAACTAAAAAGCACTGAATTAAATAAAAACCAACAGGTTTTGGTTGACTTTTACCATGCTGTTTCAGCTCTTAAAATAGAGAATCCCGGCGCAGCCGATCTCATCAATAATTTTATAAGAACCTATCCTGACCATCCCAAAAAGAATGAGGCAGGGTTTATTTTAGGCAGTTTTTATTTTGACCGAAAAAATTACAGGGAAGCAATCCCTGCATTTCAAAAGATCGAAACAGCAGCCATAAAAACAGATCAGAAATCAGAAATCTATTTCAAGACCGGATATTCCTATTTTCAGCTCAAAGACTTTAAAAATGCATTGAATTATTTCAATCAGGTAAAAGTTGAAAAAGGAGGTTATTCTGCTGATGCTTACTATTACGCAGGATTTATTTCCAAAGAGTCAGGAAATTATGATCAGGCAATCAAGGATTTTAGGGAGGCTGAGAAAGCAACTTTTTATTCCTCAAAGGTCCCCTACATGCTTGCAGGAATATTTTACCAACAAGGGTATTTTGACGAGTTGATAACTTATGCAGAACCCGTCTTGAAATCCCGTCCCAACCTAGACCGCAGGGAAGAAATCCACCTTTACCTTGCCGAGGCTTATTTTGAAAAGAGGAATTTTGCGGCCGCAGCTCAAAATTATGATGCTTTTGTGAATGCCCGAAAAAGGGACTTAGACAGGTCTCAAATCTATAAAGCAGGAGTGGCACAATTTGAGATTGGGAATTTCCAAAGAGCATCGGATTATTTCAAAGTGTCTGCCGTCATCGAAGATAAAATCGGTCAGGTATCGAGCTACTATCTTGGACATGCTTATCTGAAATTGAACAATCCGCAGTTTGCGTCAACAAGCTTCAACGCTGCCTACAAGAATCCAAGTGATCCAAAAATCAGGGAAGATGCTTTGGTGAATTTTGCCAAAGTCAATCTGGAAAGAGGGAGTTTCCAGGAAGCGGTCAATGCGCTGGATACCTATTTGGAAAATTTCCCTAATGGAATATATGCCAACGAAGCTGAGGTATTATTAACAGACGCACTCATCAATACAAACAATTACTTACGTGCCATCGAACATATCGAAAAGATGTCCCGCAAGTCTGATAGGCTTAAATCGGCATATCAGAAAATTACTTTTTACCAAGGAATAGTTTACTATAGAGATAAGAAGCATGATTTGGCCACAACTTACTTTGACAAGTCGCTCGCCTCGCCGATGGACAGAGATTTAGTGATTCAGGCGCATTTTTGGAAAGGTGAAAATTATGCATCGACAGACAGAAGTCCCCAAGCCATCAAGTCTTATGAAACGCTTCAAAATCTCAAGCCAAAAGCCTCTGATCCTTATTTGATAAAATCATACTATGGATTGGGATATACATTTTTCAATATCCAACAATATTCAAAAGCTGAGCCCCAGTTTAAACAATATGTCGAAAAGGGAGGAAAAAACGATGATACAGACAAATTTGAGGAGGCTTTGGTGAGGTTGGGTGATGTTTATTTTGTGCAGAAAAAATTCCAGGAAGCACAAGCGGCCTTTCAAAGGGCAATAAATGAAGGAGGTTCTTCGGTGGATTATGCATATTTCAGGTCGGGGGTAGTCTTTAATTTTCAAAGTAGAAATTCTGAAGCCATTAATCAATTGGATAGATTGATCTCAGGATACCCGAACAGCCTGTATTTCGAGGATGCAGTGTATCAAAAATCGCAGATCAATATGGAGCAATTGAATTATGAAGATGCTCGAGAAGGATTTTCAAGATTGATCAGCAGCCGTCCAAACAGTCAATTTATTCCATTTGCTTTGGAAGGAAGAGCAGTGGCTAATTTTTCCCTTCAAAATTATGATCAGACAATAGAAGATTATAAAACTATTCTACAGAGGCATCCCAATTCTTCAAATGCCGAAGCAGCACTTGTTGGTCTACAGGAAGCACTTGCACTTCAGGGCAGGTCAGCTGAGTTTTCACAATATCTTGGGACATATAGGAATGCTAATCCTGAAAATAAAAGTCTTCAAAACTTAGAATATGAGGCAGCCAAAAACCTTTATTTCAGTAGTTCTTTTGATCAAGCCATCAATGCTTTTTTAGGATACCTTAAAAACTACCCTCAAACTTTCAATCGTGATGAAGCTAATTACTTTATCGCAGATGCACATTATAAATCAGGCCGAAAAGATAAGGCTTTGGAATATTTCTATCAGATTGAGAGAGAAAAATCCTCCAATCAAATAATCAAGGCTGTACAAAGGATAGCAGCAATAGAAATGGAAAATAGCAATTATGTTCAGGCTATCGGTTTTTATAGAGAAGCTATCAATTATTCAAGAAATAAAATCGAGGAATTTGAAGTTTTTTCGGGATTGATGAAGGCTTATTTTCAAACCCAAAAATTTGATTCGGCAGCTTTCTTTGCTGATAGGGTGATCAAGCTGGGAAGTGTGACCCAAGATGCAGTTCCAGAGGCGACCCTGCTCAAAGCTAAATCACATAGGGAGTTGAAAAAAGATGCAGATGCTGATGCGACATTGATGGATCTGATCAATGAATATAAGACTGTGCATGGAGCAGAAGGATTGTATCTTTTGGCAGAAAGCCAAGCCTTGAAGGGAAGTTTTCAGCAGTCGAACAACACCATATTTGACTTCTCAGGTCCATTCTTCCCATATGATTATTGGTATGGGAGATGTTTTATTCTTTTAGCGGATAATTTCCTGAAGCTTAATGAGGTTTTTCAGGCAAAAGCAACATTGGAATCAATTCTTGAAAATTCCAATAATGAGGAAATTAAAGATATGGCAAACAAAAAAATGGCTGAAATAAAATAGTATGAAGGAAAATCAGATGAAACCATCCCCACAAAAGGCTTTCTTATTTACTGTTTTTGGCCTGATTGCATTGGTAATGCTACCCCGATTGGCCAATGGTCAGGAAAAAGGGGAAGTCAAGGACCAGGAATTTATCATTAGAAAAGATAGGGTGCTGACCTTACCTGTTCAGCCGCGAAGATTTGAACGTGCGCCGACATTACCGGCGGCAAAGGGAAATTCGAGTTTTGAATATGATGTAAAGCAGTATTTTCTTTCACTTCCGCCTATCGGTATCAAAGCGGAAGCTGCACAGAAAAACTTTCCAAAGGTGGTAGAAGAACAATATCCCGGATTTGCCAGAGTGGGATATGGTAATTATGGGTCTCCTCTTTTAGAGGGCCGTTATAACATTTGGGAGGATGAAAATTATGATTTTGGAGCTAAATTCAAGCATCAAAGTTTTGCCAGAGGACCTATTGGGGGACGAAATTCTGGAGAAAGCATTACCAATTTCGGTTTGGATGGGACATACTTTATGGATGTTTTTCAGATTTATGGTGGTGTAAAATATGACAGGCACAAGTTTAACTTTTATGGTTATGATCCCGAAGATTTGAACCTCGTGGACTTTGTTCCAAGCCAGAATATCTTCAATACGTTCCAGCTTTTTGGAGGAATCCAGGATATTGACAAAATGGAGGGGATCAATTATAACGTAAGGCTAGGCATCCGGGCTTTTAATGATAATTTTCTTGCCGCAGAAAATGAGGTCTCGATCAAAGCGAATTCCTCTTATTGGTACAATGACAATCTAAACGGAAATATTGATTTTGATCTTTCCCTGACAAGTCCAAAAGATGAATTTTACGGTGATATCAACAGGAATTACTTTAAAATCAAACCACAGATAGGTTATCAGGATGAGTCATTGAAAATAGCAGCAGGGGTGAATATTGTATTTGAAAATGATATAACCCTCAATAAAAAGTCTGACTTCCATATTTTCCCTGCTTTGAGCGGTGAATACATGATCAGTAAAGAAATAGGTATTTATGGAAGTTTTGAAGGGGATGTTTTGAGAAAAACATACCATGATTTTGTAATGGAAAATCAGTTTTTGGGGCCTAGCAGCCAATTGCTAAATACCATCCAAAACTTTAAAACAGGTGCGGGTATCAAAGGTACAATCCTTGAGGGGCTTACTTACGAAGTCGGTTTTAATGTTGGAAAATATAGGAATATGCACTTTTTTGCAAACAGCGTGACAGATAGTCTGAGGTTTAACCTGCTATTTGATGAAAATACCAGGGTTTTGAATTATACCGTAAAGGTAGGATGGGAGCATGAAGGCTGGTATAAAATGACAGCCACCGCTGATTATTTTAATTATTCTTTAAGTACCTTGGGTGCTGCGTTTCAAAGACCCGAATGGGAGTTTAAGATTCACAATCAATTCATGCCTGCTGATAAATGGCTGATATACCTTAATGCCCACCTGATGGGGGGAATAGTCGGTTTTAACCAACAAAGTGACCTCACGACGGTACTGCCGGCGATTTTGGATCTTCAGGCTAAAGCAGATTATCAGATTTCTGAAAGGATTTCTGCTTTTGTAATTGGCAACAACCTGTTGAATAGAAACAACCAAAGATTTTTGAATTACCCGGTGCGGGGAATTCAGGGTATTGTAGGAGCAACAATTAAATTTTAGATTTACTGTGGCTTTGATTGATACCTTTGTTCAAATACCAATTTGGCAATTCACCCATTTCATTTAGTTTGCATAGCTTTATAGACTTAGATCATTAATGGAAAAGGATTCTGAAAATAACCTCAGTTCGGCTGACAAAGACTATGGCTTTCCTTTTGTAAAGGCAGAACCTTTGCATAGTGATGTGCCACAGGAAATTTCAAAACCTTCAGGGGATATCACAGAAATAGCAACATTGCAAAAAGAGCATTTGGCGGATCAGCACTCAGTAGCGACGGCCATAAAATTTGAATCTGCAGAAATCCCTGAAAGAAAGAAAAAGAGTCAGGTGCCTTTGCTATTTAGCCTTATCCTCCTGATTTTAATTGTTTTAGCATCGATGGCATACTTCTTATACTATTTGCCCGGCCAATCTGAAATAGTAGAAACCCCTGAAATTACCGAGAATAAAACCGAAGAGACACAAGTTCAACCTGAGGTTGAAATAGAAGAATCTGCAGAAACCCTAAGTGACTCTATCGTTTCCGAAGTTGTCGAAACACCGTCACCTGTGGTTACTTCTCCGGCTATTGTTGGATCCACAGGCGGAAAATTGATTGTACTGACTGCCAGAGAAGAGTCGAGCAATTACCATTTGGTGGTCGCCAGTCTTCCCAATGAAAGAATAGCAAGGGAAGAAGCTCAGGTCTTTTTGGATAAAGGCAAAGATATATGGTTGATTTTCCCCTCGGGAGATACCAGAAATTACCGCCTTTCCGTTGGTAAATACAGCAGTTTTAAATCAGCTACAGATGCTTTGGCTGCAGCCAAAGCTGACTTTAATGAATCTACCTGGATTTTGAAATATTAACATGATTTTAGCACAAACTTTGAGTACCGATAGCCAAATGATGGCTGATTCTCTGTCTTTGATGGAACCTGGCAAACCAAGTATCGGGTTGCTTGACTTATTGATAAAAGGGGGATACATGATGATCCCGCTGTACATCCTTTTTGTAATTGCGGTTTTTATTTTTGTGGAAAGACTGATTACCCTCCGAAAAGCTGCAAAATCCCCCAAACACCTGATGGATCAAATCAAAATTTTGGTACAGAGCGGCAAGGTGGACCAAGCTAAATTTCTTTGTCAGGGCGAAAGTACACCTGTAGCGAGCATGATTGCCAAAGGTTTGGAAAGAATCGGAAGTCCTCTCAAAAACATTGAAGTCTCTATTGAGAATGTCGGGAAAATAGAAATTTATAAGCTTGAAAAGAATTTGGGGATTTTGGCGACCGTAGCCGGTGCAGCACCCATGATTGGGTTCTTGGGAACGGTAACAGGGATGATTCAGGCATTCATCGCAGTAGCGCAGGAAGAAGGAATGGTTTCCCCCAAACTATTGTCAACAGGTATCTATGAAGCTATGATAACGACTGCTGCCGGATTGGTGGTAGGGATTATTGCTTACCTAGGTTATAATTACCTGGTCAGTCAGGTTTCCAAATTGGTCCACAGCATGGAATATACCTCTGTGGAATTCATAGACTTATTACAGGACAAATAATATAATATGGGCTTACAATCCAAACATAAAGTAGATGCTGCATTTAGCATGTCTTCAATGACAGATATCATCTTCTTATTGCTGATTTTCTTTATGTTGACCTCTTCATTCATCACCCCATCGGGGCTTCCGGTGAATCTTCCATCAAGCGAAACTTCGGATATCGTCATGCAGGAAGTAACAGTGACAGTAACCAAAGACCTCAAGTTTTCCGTTAATGATAAAGTAGTAAACAGAGATCAGATAAAAACTGAACTGACAGCACTTTTGAAAGACAAAAAAGGCCAAGTGGTTCTTCATATAGACAAACAAGTTCCTGTGGAGTATTTGGTCGAAATCGGAGGAATAGCTGCAAACCTAGAAGCCAACGTTTCTATCGCAACACAACCGTTTAAGTAACATGCAGATTTGGGAGACAGATAGCCAAGAAGCTGAAAACAAAAGAAAAGCGCTGATCATCACGATTTTGGTGAATGTGCTGTTGCTGATTGCTATCTATTTTATCGTAGTATGGAAAGAGCAAATCCCACCACTTCCGACCTATGGCATGGAATTGAATTTGGGATTTACTGACCAGGGAAGTGGAAATAACCAAACCACTACACCGGCCTCCGAAACCCTAACTAGTAATACCGAATCCCCTGCTCCTGGAGAACAAGCAACCAAACCTGTAGAATCTTCTGTGCCTGTTTCAGAACCAAAAACTGAGGCTGCAAAACCCAAATCTTCCCCTGCCAAAACAACCTACGAGTCCCCATCCAAAGCCCCAAGTCCCGTAAAAGCCAGCGAAAAGGCAAGTACCGCAAGCAAGCAACCTAGTCCTGCCAAGAAAGAGCCGACTCCTGTTACCCAGCCCTCTACCTCCGAAGCTGAAAAAACCACTACCAAAGCTGAGGAAAAACCGAAGATTGACCAACGCGCTATTTTTGGTGCAGGTGGTACTTCAGGTACTGGTTCAAAACCGGCCTCGGGGAGTGCGCAAGGATCTTCTACCCAAAAAGGTGATGAAGGAAAGCCTACAGGCACTGTCGATGGTAGGGCTATAATGGGCTCAGGATCAGGGGTAGGAAATCCAGGACCGGCTTCAGGAGTAGGATTGGAACTTGCGGGATGGGATTTTGCTTCTAAGCCCAATATTAAGGATAATGTATCTACTAGAAATGGCAAAATAGTTTTTAAAATCACAGTCGATGACAATGGCAAAATTGTTCAGGCAGTTCCTTTGGAGTATAACGTTTCCAATGAGGTCCTTGCCTACTACAGAACTGTAGTGAATCAGGTCAATTTCAAACGTCAATCTGGAAATCCCACGGCCGATTATTCCACAGGAAAAATTACTTTTATCATCAAAGTCGATTAATCCATGACTTACCAAGAGACGTTGGACTATCTGTTCAATGCTTTACCGATGTTTCAGAGGATCGGAGCTGCAGCATTTAAAAATGATTTGAATAACACCCTTGCACTTTGTTCCCACCTTGGTAATCCCGAAAAAAGTATAAAATCTATTCATGTCGCAGGAACAAACGGAAAGGGAAGTACTTCCCATGCCATTTGCTCGGTCCTGATGGAGGCAGGATACAAAGTAGGTTTATACACATCTCCCCATCTGAAGTCCTTTACAGAGAGGATCAAAATCAATGGAAATGACATCCCTGAAAAAGTGGTGGTGGATTTTGTCGAGGGCAACCAAGCTTTTTTGGAGGAATTGAAACCTAGTTTTTTTGAAATGACCGTAGGTATGGCATTTTGGTATTTTGCCAAGGAGAAAGTCGACATCGCCGTCATTGAAGTGGGTATGGGAGGAAGGTTGGATTCTACCAATGTCGTGATGCCTGAAGTTTCAGTGATCACCAATATTGGCTATGACCACATGCAATTTTTAGGTAACACATTGCCACTGATTGCAGGTGAAAAAGCAGGGATTATAAAACCAAAAACACCGGTGGTAATAAGTCAAAAGCAGCAAGAAACCTTTATTGTTTTTGAAAAGAAAGCCGAAGAGACTCAAGCACCGATTTATTTTGCAGAGGATGCTATCAAGGTGAAAAGGTCCGGGTCAAGTAGCTCGGGTAGACGTGTGTATGAAATTATAGATGAAGATGAAAAGTCTTTGATCGAGATTGATCTACACGGTAATTATCAGGAAAAAAACCTTGCAGGAATTCTTCAGACGATAAAAGTTCTCAAAACTTTGGGATGGAAGATTGAAGAGAGTGCTGTGAAAAACGGATTATCAGGGATCGTATCCAACACGGGGCTTAAAGGAAGGTGGCAGATTTTGGGAAAAGATCCTATGAAGGTTTGTGATACAGGCCACAATGAGGATGGGATTAGGCTGATAATTGAGCAAATCAATGAGCTGACTTTCAACAGACTTTTTATGGTCATTGGCATGGTCAACGACAAGGATGTTTCAAAAGTTTTGTCCATTCTTCCAAAGAATGCTTGGTATATTTTCTGTCAGGCTACTATACCCAGAGCAATGGATGCTGAGGAATTGGCTCAAAAAGCTTTTGAATTTGGCTTAAGTGGAGAAATAATCAGGGATGTAAATGCAGCTATCGAAAAAGCTGAAAATTTAGCCTCAAAAGAGGATTTAATATTTATTGGAGGAAGTACTTTTGTCGTCGCCGAAATCAACGATTTGTAATCATGAGTAGAAAAAAACTGGAAAGGTTCAAAGAAAATGAACAGAACCGAAATGTTATCCAACCGGGAAAAGAACTCTTTGAAACCATCAAAGGAAATTGGAAGTCTGTTCAATTTGAAAACCAAAATCCCATAGTTGTGGAATTGGCCTGCGGAAGGGGGGAATTCACAGTTGGATTGGCAAGGGAATATCCCGGCAGTAATTTTATCGGGGTGGATATCAAAGGATCAAGAATCTGGAAAGGAAGCACCATCGCAATTTCAGAGGGTTTGTCCAATGTGGCTTTTTTGAGAACCCAGATTCAGTTGTTGGACAGGTATTTTCATCAGGGAGAAATTTCTGAATTGTGGATTACATTTCCTGACCCGTTTCCAAGAGAGGGTGATGAAAAAAGGAGGCTGACTTCGCCAAAATTTCTTGAAATGTACAAGCCTTTGATTCAAAAGAATGGGATTGTCCATTTCAAAACAGATAATACAGGATTATTTGACTACACTTTGGAGTTGATACAAAGCCGTCCTGACTGTGAAATTATGATCCATACACATGATTTTTATGCATCTCCATTTAAGGATGAACACCATGGTATACAGACAAAATACGAGAAACTTTTTAGCGAGAAAGGCGAAAAAATCAAATATTTGAAATTCAGGTTTAATGATTGATTTATTTTATTATGTATGTACGCAATGATGCCAGTAGATTTGATATCTATTTAAATTCTGTGCTATGGACTTAAATTCACGCTTCATCGGCCTTCCGACTTCGGTCTTCCGTCCCGACTGTATAAGAATATAGGGTTACTGGCAAAGTAGCGGATAACCATATATTTTAATTTATTTTCATCTCCATCACAATGTCATCCATGATGAACCCGTTTCCGATGTCTATCACTTCTCTATAAGCTTCATAAAACCCGATGTGCTTGTAAAATGAAATAGCTTTTTCATTAAACCTGTTTACATTAAGATACAAATACTTATCCCCGTTCATAAAGGCAATGTCTTTGATATGGCTGATCAACTTTTTTCCGATCCCTTTACCTTGAGTTCCGGGTAAAATATAGATTTTATGAATCTTGGTTTTTTCCTGTTCCTTGCAATGGACTTCATAGGAAGCAAATCCTAAAAATGAATCTTCTTCTTTGGCTAACAAAAAAACATGTCCTTTTTCAAGGACCTGCTGTTCCAATGCTTTCTGGTCATACATCCAATTCAGCATAAATTTGATTTGCTCCGGAGTAAGGATATTGGAAAAAGTCACAGGCCATGTTTGATGGGCTATTTTTTGGACTATAGAAAGTTGGTGGGGGGAGGCTTCTATGATGTCAATCATGAAATGATGGAGTCGATAAGTGGACTGATGGATTGAAAATTATTTGGCTTTACCAAAAAAACAAAAAACCCTTCAGAATTGAAGGGTTTTTATTGGGTGAATTAAGCAAAAAAAATAAATGGTCGAAAAAAAAATAAATACTGTTGATGAAAAAAAGAATTCCTGAGATAGATAAGTATAATCGAGAATTAACTTTTAAATCCTCATTTGTTTTCAAATGGATAAAGGTAAAAACATGGGGTGATTAGACCTTTTGTCCTTATCGATGAGTTAAAACTATACAAACGAAACCAAATAAACAAAATAAAAAATATGTTAAGTCTCTGTAAAATTCATTTTAAATAATTTTTGTTCAAAAAATCCAAATAATAGTTTGAAATCTATATTCGTATATTTCAAAAGCATTTATTTGGATTTTTGTCCTTTTGTCAGGTGATATAACTTTAACTTTTCTGAATACCAATGCCATTTTTACTTCTACCATCTGAAATAATTCCCCAAAAAAAAAATGAAAAAAATTGAAAATATTTTTTCAGATGCCTTTTTGGACACTTGAATTAGACATTGTCAAGGTTAATTTTTCAATTGTGACATTTAAATCTGCATTGTGATCCAAATAATTTATATTTATTTTATGTGTATCCGCTTTCTTGCGCGTTGCCAAACAATAATTTGTCGGAGGATCGATTAAACACCCGGTGGGCGGTGGGCAGTGGATTGTCGTCTGTGGACTAGTATCTGCATTCCATACAATCTCCTATAGCCCAACGTGCAACATTACGGATACTCGTAATTTATTTCAAATGACTTGCGCATGTCTTAATTAATTATTGACTGGACTTAATCTGCATCGTAATGTTTAAAAGAATAAATTTCCCATTGGTAATTCTTTGTTTATTTTCTCCATTTTACATCCATTCACAAAGTTTTTCTTTGGATTGGGACAGGAACCTTAAGCTAAAGAGTGTCCAAGGAGTCAAATTTGAGGATAAGGTTCCTGTTTTCTCTTTTCTGCTTAATGGTGAAAAAAAGAATTCGAGTGATTTTTTACCGAATGAAAAGTCTTGGACTTTGGATGGGCAAATTTCCTTGAGAATTGACAGTATAAAGAATGGCCAAGACAACTGGACTGCTGTATTTACTTTTTTCAATATTTCAGAAGATACGCTGAAAGTAGAAAACTTCATTCCCTTTGGAGGTTTGGAAGATCAGGTCTACATCACCGGAAAAGGCGATCACCGGTTGTCCCGTCCGCACCTCTTCAGGCCTGGATATGATCCTGTCAATGTCATCCTACCTGACAATGCCTGGGAATTGGGTTATTCAAGTTTTGAAGTCGGAAATCAAGGATTTACTGGGCTTATGAGACGCAAGTATTGGGATGGGGCGCAAAGGAGAAGGTTTGAGACTATTTTGCCTCCTAACTCCAATGTCAGCTACAGGATGTTTGTAGATTCATTTACGGGTGGTTGGCAGGAAGGATTGAAGCAGGTTTTCCAAAAGAGGTTTCTTTACGATTTGGATGATTTTGACTACAGCATGTACCAAAGGGAAGACCTGCAATGGATCAGGAAGTCTTATGCCATGCACCTCATGATGGCTTGGGATGCTGATTTTTATGATAGAGAAGGAGAGAGGTTCAGCATTTTTGATTTTCAACAAAGGAACAAGGAATGGTTTGGCGGGGATGATGTGATCGGAATCTGGCCTACCTGGCCTACTTTGGGATTAGACCAAAGAAATCAGTGGGATTTGTTCAGAGATCTTCCGGGTGGATTGCAACAGTTGGCATCGATATCCGACAGCCTGAATCGATTAGGAACCAAATTCTTTATCTCCTATAACCCATGGGATGAAAGTACCCGGTTAGAAGGGCATTTGGAGGGTATGACTGCCCTGATCAAAGCCACCAAAGCTGATGGTGTAGTCTTGGATACCAAAGGGAGTTCGAGCCTTGAAATACAGCAGGCTGCTGACTTGGCAAAACCCGGCGTAGTCATGTACAGTGAAGGGATGGCTGTACCCAAAGACATGCCGGGGATAGTTTCCGGAAGGGTTCACAATGCGCTCTATTATCCTCCTTTACTAAACCTCAACAAACTGATCAAACCGGATTTTGCGATTTTCAGGGTGGCTGAATTGTCCTATGACCGGATCAGAAGGGAATATGCCACCTCATTTTTCAACGGATATGGAACTGAACTGAATATTTTCAGACCCGGAAGGCCTGAATGGATGGAGGAGGATTACCGGTTTTTTGGAAAGACATTGAGGATTTTGAGGGAAAACCATTCCAATTTTATTTCATTTGGATACACTCCCTTGGTACCCACTTTGCCTGATGGGGTTTTTGTCAATAAATGGCCTTTGGAAAATAAAACCATATACACGATTTTCAGTCTCAAGACTGAGGGATTTTTGGGAAACCTTTTCGAAGTTGAAAAACCTGCATCCGATTGGCATTATGTCGATCTGTGGAATCATGAGGAAGTGCTGGTTCAGGAATCAGAGGGAAAATATTTCATTCCTGTTGATTTGGAGGCTTTTCACCAGAAATGGCTGGGAACAAACAATGAAGGAGCTGTGGGGAGTATTGCATATTTCCCCAATTTATTAGAGGTGGGTTTGGAACAAAATAAGTTGAGTATCAAATCCTCCAAAGGAAATGAAATCAGGGTTTGGGCGGGAGTTCCGGAATACGGGAAGTCATATTTGAGTTTAAAATCAGGCCTGCATACTGTGGATATCCAAGAAAAATTTGGCCGATATGAAGGCAAAATTGTGGTTCAATTGTTTGAGTCAGAAGAACTGATAGATGAACAGGTCATCGAAATGGAATATGGAATTCCAAGATTGATAAGTTTGCCCGAAAAGACACCAAGATATGACAAAGCTCTGGAGGGAATGGTAAAAATCCCTTCGGGAAGTTTTGAAATGAAGGTTACTCAGGGAGACCAATTTATCCCTTATCCAACGTCAGGCTATCCCCGGACTATATCTATGGTTGGTTTTTATATGGATAGGTATCCTGTTACCAATCAAGAGTTTAAAGAGTTTTTGGAAGCTACAGGTTACAAGCCATTGGATAAAAACCGTTTTCTTGCCCATTGGGTCCAAGGTCAAATTCCGGAAGGTATGGAGAAGCATCCGGTTGTGAATGTAAGCCTTGAAGATGCACAAGCCTATGCCAAATGGGCCGGAAAAAGATTGCCAACAGAAGGAGAATGGCAATATGCAGCATCATCAGGTGATGGAAGGGATTGGCCTTGGGATCAAAACCTTAAAGTGAAAAAGAGGTTTGAATATGTGACCAACACCCTGATTGTAGAGCATTTGGATGGATTGGGGGAAGAGTTTTGCAATATTGGGAATGGGAAGTCTGAAGCAGTGGGAAGCCATCCAAAAGGTAAAAATCCTTGGGGTTTGGAAGATTTGGTGGGTTCCGTCTGGCAGATGTCCTCTGATATTTATGACAATGGAACCAATCAGATGGTAATTTTGAAAGGTGGTTCCTATTTCAAACCATCCTCAAGTTGGTGGTATGTACAGGGCGGGCCAAGAGAAACACATTACCGGCAGATGCAGCTGAGGGTTTCTCCGGGATTTGAAAGAAATGAAACTGTGGGATTTAGATGTGTTGCGGATTATTAATTGAAACTTTGTAAATGACTATTTCTGAAAAAATCGCCAATCAGGTGTTGGATACTGAACTTCAGTTTCAATTTAGCCGAAGCAGCGGTCCTGGTGGGCAAAATGTAAACAAAGTCAACTCCAAAGTGGAACTGAGGTTCAATATCCCAAATTCACAAATCCTTGATGAAACTGAAAAAGTGATACTTTCAGAAAAGCTCTCTTCCAAAATCGATACGGAAGGAAACCTGATTATCCAAAGTCAGGAAAAGAGGTCTCAGCTTCAAAACAAAGAGATAGCTGTCCGAAAATTCTATGACCTGCTCAAAAAAGCTTTTCATAAAAAGAAAATAAGGAAAGCCACCAAACCCGGTAAAGGTGCTATCGAAGACCGTCTGAAAGCCAAAAAAGCCCTTTCCGAGAAGAAGAAAGGAAGGAGAGGAGAGTGGTGATTTAATTTCCTCTAATTTCCAAAAAAGCCAATAACCTTCGCTTTTAACCCCGGAATCTGACTCAAGCCCATTCCCCATAAATACTCATTGGCAAGTACCGTTTCTACGATTTCCCTGTAGTTTTCTTTTTTCCATACTTTTTCAAAAAACTCCAACACGGCCTGTTCATCTTTCAATGGAATCGATTCACCATTGATATCTCCTTTGTAAAACCGGATCAGGTCAGCAAATGACCGGATAAGATTTTCAGGAAATTGCCCAGATCGACTATGGTATTCCAAAATTGTAGGTAGGACCCTAACCCTGAACTTGGAGATGGAATTGAGTGAAATGGAGATCAATTCATGACGGATAAACGGATTTCTGAACCTATCCAAAACTTCAGCGGCAAATTGCTCCAAGTCCTCTTTTGGTAAATCAAGCGTTGGGACGATCTCTTTATAAATGGTGTCTGAGATATATGTTGAGATTATAGGATTTTCCATTGCTTCCCCCACAGTCCTGATTCCTTTCAGATATGCTACAGGAACCATCGCTGTATGTGCACCATTTAAGATCCTGACTTTTCGGAGGCGATAGGGTTGGAGGTCTTTGACGATGTGTACGTTCAGCCCTGTTTTTTCTGTTTGAAAAATGGACTTCAATGTTTCAGAGCCTTCTATTGCCCAAAAGTGATAAGGCTCGGCAACTACTGCCAAATGATCCACAAAGCCTGTTTTCTTCTCAAACTCTTCAAAATTCTCTTTAGGAAATCCCGGGACAATCCGGTCTACAAGCGTATTGCAGAAGGTGCAGGTTTTATCTAGCCAAGCAAGGAATTCCTGAGGGAAATTCCACTTTGCCGCATACCTCATCACACATTCTTTGAGTTGGTCCCCGTTATTTTCAATGAGTTCGCAGGGGAGTATTGTCAGACCCTTTGTTTCATTTCCTTCAAAAAATGTGAACCGCTTATATAGCAATGCTGTCAACTTACCGGGAAATGATGCCGGCACTTTTTTGGGATAGGTGTCTTTTTCATCGAAAACTATACCCGCTTCGGTGGTATTGGAAATGATAAATTGCAAATCAGTGTTTTTGGCCAAATCCAAATAGAAACCATAATCAAGGTTCGGATTGCTTACTCCATTTATCGAGGTGATCAATTTTTGTTCATCAATGATTTTGCCATTTTGAAAACCTCTGATCAAAACGTGATAATTGAAGTTTTGCTTCCCAAAACCTGCAGGAATGGATTTTCCATGGCTTTGGATAATATGGATGGAACCATCAAAATCTGTTTTTTCATTCAAAATCTCAACCATCCAATCAGCAAATCCACGGAGGAAATTCCCTGTACCAAATTGAAGGACTTTCACAGGTCTAGTTTTCTTTGGTTTCAAGGAGATTGACTTAGGGTTTGTCATGACAGGATTGAAATTATAATTGAAGATTTTTTGCAGGAATGTCCATAGTTAAAGAATCTTCATATATGTTTTGCAATATTAAAATTTCAAAAAGCAGGTTCCTTAATTTTGGATGGTGTATTTAAGAATCAATGTCATTTAGTTAGGGGATTCGATAAACTTTTCCAAAGTTTGGAATGGTTGGTTTAAGATTTTCATGGTCTGTTACTCGCTTTGGAAAAGCTTTTTATGACGCAAAAGCTTATCTAATCGACATTGATTTGATAATTACAATTAGCCATCACCTTGTCAAAAAATCGATACTCCGATTTTTACATAGTTAGTGGCAAGGAAGAGGATAAATACATTAAAATTAAAAGGGAATATTTGACTATAGTTTTTGAGTTGATTTTCGGATTATCAATTCAGGTTTTAAAATTATTTTATGTGGACCTCCCTCTATTTTTTCATTTTTAATAATCTGAAAAAATATTTCTGCAGTTATCTGACCCATAGAAATACTTTTTTGATCTACACTGGTAATTGGAGGATCTGTAAATGATGTAAAAGGTTCATTTCCAAATCCGGCCAACATGACATCCCCAGGTATCTTTAAGCCATTTTCTTTCAAAACTTGCATTGCTCCCATGGCTGCATAATCAGAACTTGAAAAAACAGCATCAAAATAAACACCTTTTTTGATAATGTTGTCTATAGATTTTCTTCCGTCTTCCAATTGTAAATTAGATTCTTCGATGAGTAGAGGGTCAATATTAACTCCATGATCTTTAAGCGCGTCCTCATATCCCCGGCGTCGATCTTTGTAAATGTTAATTTTTTTTGGACTGGATAGGTGGACAATTCTTTTACATCCCTGTGTAATGAGGTGGCTGGTTACTTGATAAGCAGCCAAATAATCGTCAATTACTACTTGGCTTACTTCCAATTCATTGGTAATCCTATCAAAAAGTATCAACGGAATCTCTTCATCAAGGACTTTTTTGAAATGGTCAAAGTTGTCCGTATTTTTTCCAATCGAAGCGATAATGCAATCTACTCTTGCATTTAACAAAGCCTTGACATTTTGTATTTCTTTGTCATAATCATCATAAGATTGAGATATAATGACTTTATAATCTAGGTTATTGGCTATTTCTTCTATACCTCTCACTACGGATGAAAAAAAATTTCTATTTGCTGTAGGTACTACAACACCTATCAGCTTGCTTTTTCCACTTCTTAATGCTGAGGCAATGTGATTTGGCTGATATTTGAGAAGTTTTGCCATCTTAATTACCCGCTTTTTCGTAATTGCAGATATTCTGGGGTGATCCTGCAATGCACGAGAAACAGTCGATGCTGTAATGTTTAGCTTTTTTGCTATATCATGAATAGTTACTTTCTCTTTTTTCATAAATCAGATTACCGATTAAATTCATAGAATGAACAAAAATTAGTCTTTAACCGCTTTGTTCAATCTTTCAAGCCGTTCTTGGTTTTCCAATTGTGGCCAAAATACCTCCGTCAACGTATAGTATCTGCCCATTTACAAAATCACTCGCTTTGGAAGATAGAAAAACTACAGCCCCAATGAGGTCATCGGGATCTCCCCATTTTCCGGCCGGAGTACGCTCAATAATGAAGTCATTCATTGGATGTCCATTGAACCTGATGGGAGAGGTCTGTTCTGTTGCGAAATAGCCGGGCCCGATCCCATTTACTTGGATATTATGTCTAGCCCATTCTGTAGCAAGATTTCTGGTGAGCATTTTAAGGCCTCCTTTTGCTGCTGCATAGGCAGATAAGGTATCGCGGCCAAGTTCGCTCATCATAGAGCAAATATTAATTATTTTCCCACCCCTTTTAGCCATCATGGATTTTGAAACTGATTTTGACATGATAAAGGGTGAAACAAGATCTACATCAATTACATTTCGAAAATCAGAAATCTCCATTTCCTCCGCAGGAATTCTTTTAATTATTCCTGCATTGTTTACAAGGATGTCAATTGAGCCTACTTCAGCTTCTATTTTGGAAATGGCTTCAATTACTCTTTTTTCATCTGTCACATCAAATAAATACCCCTTAGCATCGATTCCAAGGGCTGCATATTGCTTCAATGCCTCTTCCATTTTGGAAGGTGTATGGCCGTTGATCACCAATGTGGCACCGTACTGAGCCAATCCCTTAGCCATCGCCATTCCTAGTCCATGAGTTGCTCCGGTAACTAGGGCAACTTTACCTTTCAAGTCAAACAAGTTTTTCATATTATTTTAAATCAGTTGGAGCGACAATATCCATATCACCATAATCAAGGTTTTCTCCGGCCATTCCCCAGATAAAAGTGTAATTTGAAGTTCCGGCTCCAATATGTATCGACCAAGGTGGGGAGATTACTGCCTCGTTGGATTTAATCCAGATGTGTCTGGTTTCGTCTGTCTGTCCCATATAATGACAAACTGCCTGCCCTTCATTTAAATCAAAATAAAAGTACGCTTCCATTCTTCTATCATGTGTATGGGCGGGCATGGTATTCCAAACCGAACCGGGCTTTAATTCCGTCATACCCATTTGTAGCTGACAAGTTTGTACTGCGGAGTTGACGATCAGCTTATAAATTGTCCTATGGTTGGAGTTTTCCATAGAACCCAAGGTCAATACCTCAGCTAGGTGTTTATCAATTTTTTTTGTAGGATAAGTCTGGTGAGCCGGGGTAGAATTAAAATATAAATGTGATTTTCCTTCTTTAGAAGGGTGGAAAATTACTGATTTTACACCTTTGCCTATATATAGCGCCTCCTTATGGCCCAGAGAAAATATTTCACCATCTACTTCTATCTCTGTAGGGGAGGCAATGTTTATAATTCCTATTTCCCTTCGTTCCAAAAAATATGAACTTTTCAATTGATCAACCGACTCCAATTCCAAAGGAAAATCCCTAGGGCTTATTCCTCCTATAATCATTCGATCATAAAAAGAGTAAACTCCCATGATTTGATTTGGCGAAAATAAATTATCAATTAAATATTGGGTTCTCAATTGCTGAGTGTCATAATGTTTTATATCTCCCGGATGAGAGGAATATCTTGTTTCAATTATAGTGTGCATTTGAAAATATTTAAAGTAATGTAATCGATTGCGCAATTTAACCCTATTTTGAAATTATAACCAAAATAATCAATACTTTTATTTGGAGTGTATGAATAGTTATTTACAAATTTTATATCTTATTTAATAAAAATTAATTAAATTATTTAAATAAATTTACAATTAAGCCAAATTATATTTTTATTTAAAGTAAGGTAAAAATAGTGCAATCGAATGCTTTATTAAAGAAAAAACGAGAAGATGTCTTGGTTGCTTTTTCAGCTAATGGCTTGGAAGAAATTTGATCAAAACTTCTTTTTCATTTTTATGCAGCCAATGCGTCTTTATAGAAATTATTCAGATAAAAATGGATCCATTTCAACTTACTTTATTGATCCCACCTGTAGATTTCTTGTTTTGACTTTAAATCGAATTGTCATATTATTGATAGCTGTTGTTTCAACTTCCTTTATTGTGTGATTGAAATAGCTTCAAGTTCTAATTGTTTTTAACCATAATTTTATAACTGTGCCTGCATTTGTTATTGTCGAAGTCAGTATCCATGACCCTGAATTGTATGAATCTTACAAAAAGCTTACTCCCGGTTCCATACTTCCTTTTGGTGGGAAATTTGTAGTGCGCGGAGCACAAACTGAATCTTTGGAAGGTGACTGGAATCCTGAAAGATTGGTGATCCTAGAATTCCCTTCCGTCCAAAAAGCAAAGGAATGGTGGAACTCAGAGGAATATACCAAAGCCAAAAATATCAGATACCAGGCTGCCAAATCCAAAATGCTTGTGGTGGAGAGTTTGTGATATCGCTTTTATATTTTTTTTTTAGCTCCTCAAAATCCATCAACCATGCGCGTAGACTACCATGAAGTTATTCAGACTCTTGAAAAAATCCTTCTTAAAAATGGGTTTACAGAAGACAGAGCCGTTTTATGCGCTTCTCTTTTTGCCCAAGCAAGCTTGGATGGGGTGGCTTCCCATGGCTTGGACAGGTTTCCTGTATTTTTGGAAATGATCAGGAAAAAACTGGTCTTCCCTGAACAGGAAGCAAATCTTGTGGACAGCTACGGGGTTTTTGAAAGATGGAACGGAAACCTCGGTCCAGGTCCGCTCAATGCCCATCAATGCATGGATCGGGCGATCCAACTTTCAAAAGAATTTGGAGTGGGAATCGTAGCGCTACAAAATACAAACCATTGGATGCGGGCAGGAAATTATGGTTGGCAGGCCGCTGAATCCGGTTGCATAGGCATCTGCTTTACCAATACCAAACCCAATATGCCAGCTTGGGGTGGGAGTGAACCCAAGCTTGGCAACAACCCTTTGGTGATCGCCATTCCGCGATCAGGCGGTCATATTGTTTTGGATATGGCCATGTCACAGTTTTCTTATGGGAAATTGAAAACCTATCTACGGGAAGGCAAAGAAATGCCTTTTGATGCCGGTTTTGATCCTGATGGAAACCTGACCAAATCCCCCGAAAGCGTCATAGCCAACGAATTGGCTTTGCCAATAGGATTGTGGAAAGGAGCAGGTTTATCCCTGTTACTTGACATGTTGGCCACCATAATGTCTGGCGGAAAAGCAACTTTTCAGGTTGGCGAAAGTGGGGAAGAATCCGGCTTGTCGCAGGTTTTTATTTGCCTTGCTGCTGAGAAATTGGGAATAATGGAATGGTCTGATCAAAAATTGGATCAAATTGTGGGAAACCTGAAAAGCTCTTTGACTTTTGCGGACAAAGAAATCCGTTACCCCGGTGAAAACAATATGAAAACCCGCGAAGAAAACATGCAAAATGGAGTTCCTGTGGATGAGAATATTTGGAAAAGCATCATTAAAGAACTATAACATAGGGAAAGTAGAATGTTTAGGTCAACTTTGAAACCTTCCAACTTTTAAAACCTTTTAACTTCATAGCGAAACGCCTCTTTTCCAGGGAATGAAATCATCCTGAGCCAATAAGACCGCTTTTGGTTTAACTTCTCCCGAAGCCACCTTGATGATGGTTTCGAGTATTGCTTCACCCATTTCCGCAATGCTTTTTTCGCCTGAAATGATGCCTCCCGTATCAATATCGATGATGTCAGGCATTTTATTGGCAAGTTTTGTATTGGTTGCGATCTTGATGACCGGAGCAATTGGATTCCCTGTAGGCGTTCCCAATCCCGTGGTAAACAGTATGACATTGGCCCCGGAACCTGCCATGGCAGTCGTACTTTCCACATCATTACCGGGAGTGCAGACAAGATTGAGGCCCGGCTTTTGAAAATACTCCGCATAATCGAGCACATCAGTGACGGGCGAAGTTCCCCCTTTTTTGGCAGCTCCGGCTGATTTTATCGCATCAGTGATCAAACCGTCCTTGATATTGCCCGGCGAGGGATTCATATCAAAACCCGAACCCACAGCGACAGCGGAAGCTGAATATGCTTTCATCAATGCGGCGAATTTGTCAGCCGACTCATCGGTAGTGCATCGGTTGATCAATTCCTGTTCCACCCCACACAATTCAGGAAATTCTGAAAGCATGGTCGTTCCTCCCAGAGCGACGATCAAGTCTGAGGCATATCCGACTGCAGGATTCGCTGAAATACCTGAAAATCCATCCGATCCGCCGCATTCCAACCCAACAGTAAGCTTACTGAGCGGTGCAGGTTTTCTTTCCTGTTTGTTGGCTTCAACCATTCCCAAAAATGTTTTTTTGATGGCTTCTGAAAGAAGTTGCTGCTCGGTCCCTTCCTTTTGCTGTTCCAGAATAATGAGCGGTTTTTTTAATTCCGGATTGATTTTATAGAGTTTTTCTTTCAAGATCGAAGGCTGTGCATTCTGACAGCCCAAGCTCAGCACCGTTGCCCCCGCCACGTTAGGATTGTTGATATATCCTGCTAAAAGTGCGCAAAGGGATTCTGAATCTCTTCTTGTACCGCCACAGCCTCCCTGATGATCCAGGACTTTGATGCCGTCAAGATTTGGAAACAACAATTTGGACTCCATTTCCTTCGCTTTCTCTACGTTCAGGTTTACGATTTCATCTTGTTTTCCTTCCTGATGCAGCTTCACCATGTTTTTGACCATTGACTTAAATGGATTTATTTTACCATAACCCAAGGCATCATTAAAGGCGTCCTTGATGACTTCTACGTTTCGGTTTTCACAAAAAACCAACGGGATGATCAACCAATAATTTGCTGTCCCTACCTGACCGTCTTCTCGGTGATAGCCCATAAAAGTCCGGCCGTGAAACCTACTTAAGGAAGGAGGGTTCCATTGGTAATTTTTGGTTTTTTTACCAAAATTGCCAGCCTCGTGGATAATGTTTTGGGTTGTAATCAGGCTTCCCTCGGGTAAGTCTATCATGGTACGGCCGACGACTGTCCCATACATGTAGATCAAATCCTCTTTAGCCAAGGGTTCAATGGTAAACTTATGTTTTGCCTGAACCTCCTGACGAAGTTTGATTGTCTTTCCTCCAAAATCTACCGTACTTTCTGAAGGTAAATCCACCAAAGCGACCAATACATTGTCCTTTTCGTGGATTTGAATAAAAGTGTTTGGTTTGCCAGCCATGTATTTTTTTATCTAATCTGAAATCGTTTGCATTAACTTATATCCTGTATCTCTTGAAAACAAAATTTAAGTGTTTATTTTCATGAAAGATTAGCATTTTAGACAATGGGCAAAAAAATTATTACCATAGGCGAAGTAATGATGCGCCTCAGCACTCCGGGACACGAAAGATTCGTTCAGGCAAGTTCTTATGAAGCTGTTTTTGGAGGATCGGAAGCAAATGTTTCCATCTGTCTCGCCAATTGGGATCAGGAAACTTACCATGTTACCGCTTTTCCCGGACATGATATCGGAAAAGCTGCAACAAGGTATTTGAGGCAGACTGGAGTCAAGACCGATTTCGTTTATTTTTCTGAGGGAAGGATGGGTTTGTACTTTTTGGAGAACGGTTCCATGCAGCGTTCTTCTAAAATCATCTATGACAGATTTGATTCTGCTTTTTCCAATTTTGATGGGAAAGACATCGATTGGGATTTGGTTTTTGACGGGGCGGATTGGTTTCATTGGACAGGAATAACACCCGCACTCAGCCAAAATGCAGCAGACATGACGCTGAAGGCACTTAAAGCTGCATATGATAAAGGATTGACAATCAGTGGGGATATCAATTATAGGAGAAACCTTTGGCAATATGGAAAAGGACCTTTGGACGTGATGCCCGAGCTGATAAGGTATACCCATGTATTGGTAGCAGGGAAATCTGATTTTGAAAACTGTATGGATATCGCCCAAGATGATTGGGGTGATGCCTGCTATCAGGCCAAAAAGTATTACCCACAGATCAAATATATTACCAAGACAAAAAGAGAGTCCGTTTCTGCATCCCATAATCGGCTTAAGGGTGTTTTATGGAACGGCGAGGAAATTCTTTTTTCAAACATTTATGAAATGACTCATATTGTCGATCGGGTGGGAGGGGGTGATGCCTTTATCGCAGGTTTGATTTATGGGCTATTGCATCTTTCCGATCAGGAAGCCATTGAATTTGCTACGGCTTCCTCCGTCCTGAAACACAGCATTAAGGGCGATGCCAATTTTGTCTCTCTTGAAGAAGTAAATGATTTGGTCAAAGGAGAAAATATTGGCAAGCTATTGAGGTAAGGTTTAAGTTCTAAGTCATTCTATTCATAACGCTCTCATTTATAGATTTCCAATAACCAATAATCAATAACCATATCAGTAATGAAATATACCCACCAAGAAATCCTTGATAAAATGGCTGAAACGGGAATGATTCCTGTATTTAACCACAAAGATATTTCTGTCGCCAAGTCAGTGATAGATGCATCCTATAATGCCGGGATCAGGGTTTTTGAATTTACTAACAGGGAATCCAATGCTTTTGAGGTATTTAAAGAGTTGAAGATTTATTCTGAAAAATATCCTGATTTGCTTTTGGGAATAGGGACTGTTTTTTCGGCAAAAGACGCTTCACGCTTTCATTATGTCGGGACAGATTTTGTGGTTTCTCCTGCTTTGATTCCTGAAGTTGCCAATTACTGCACGATGAAAGGCCTTTTTTGGGTTCCCGGATGTGCCACAATCACGGAAGTGTTTCAGGCAAAGTCCATGGGCGCGCTTTTGGTCAAAGCATTTCCCGGAAATTTATTGGGTTCAGGATTTATAAAAAGTGTATTGTCAGTCATGCCGGATATCAAAATGATGCCCACCGGTGGCGTGGAACCTACCTTGGATAATCTTTCAGAATGGTTTAAAGCCGGAGTGCATTGTGTAGGGATGGGTTCGCAGTTGTTTGATAAAAATGCCATTGAAAAGGGAGAATTTGAGGCTTTGGAAAAAAATATCAAGAATGCATTGGCAACAATCCAAAAAATTAGGAAATGAAATCCCATTATTACCCTAAAGCCATGACTGATTTAAATTCAAAACAGAAAAATAGGAATCGTTTGTCTTTTTTTTCAGGGCCAACTTTTTTGATCTTGTTTTCACTGATTTTATTTTCTACCTGCAAAGGTCCGGGAGGGGTGAGGGTCATCAAATTGGGTCATGGGCTTGGGGTAACGCATCCCGTCCATAAGGCTATGGTGTTTATGGCCGATAAAGTTGCCGAGAAATCAAATGGACAGATGCAGATCCGGATTTATCCAAACCAACAATTGGGTACTGAAAGGGAGTTGGTGGAATTGCTTCAGATTGGAAGTTTGGGAATGACAAAAGTATCCTCAGCAACGATGGAAAGTTTTGCTCCTAGGATGCAGGTTTTGTCTATGCCGTATTTGTTCAGAGACGATGCCCACAGGGATAAGGTATTGAAGGGAGATATCGGTAAGCAACTGCTGCTCGACGGGGAAGATTTTTGGTTGAGGGGTTTGTGTTATTATGATGCAGGCAAAAGGAGTTTTTACACCAAAACCAAGCCTATAGAAAATCCATCTGACCTGAAAGGATTGAAAATCAGGGTGATGGAAAGCAATACTGCTATCAATATGGTGAAGAGTTTGGGAGGTTCTCCGACTCCGGTTTCTTACGGCGAGCTTTACACTGCATTGCAGCAAGGGATCGTGGACGGTGCCGAGAATAATCCGCCAAGCCTTTATACTTCCAAGCATTATGAAGTCTGTAAGTTCTATTCGATCAATGAACACACTGCCGTGCCTGATGTGCTGATTGTCAGTACCAAGGTCTGGAAACTGCTCGATGATCAGGAGAAAAAATGGCTTCAGGAAGCCGCTGACGAGTCTGTGGTGTATCAGTATAAACTGTGGGCAGAGTCCGTCGAGGAATCTTACAGAGAGTTGAAAAAAGCCGGAGTTACCATTTTATATCCTGAAGTGACAGGCTTTAGAGAGGCGACAGAAGTGATGTACCGAGATTTCAAATCTACCCAACCTGATTTATTTGAAATTGTGGACAAAATCAGAAAGACTGAGTAAAGAATTCTATTGGCGAGTATAAGTATATTTATTTCAAGCCATTAAAATTCTTTTGAAAAACTATTTATTCAACCCAAAATAAGTTATCCAATGCTTAATCCTACTTTTAAAATAAAACTTGACAAAGTGGTTTCGGGCCTTTTGGTCATTTTGATGGCTTTGATGGTTTTCAATGTGACTTGGCAGGTTTTGTCGAGATATGTCGTCCAAAACCCCAGCTCATTTACAGATGAACTGTCAAGGTATATGCTCATTTGGTTGGGGATGTTGGGAGCTGCCTATGTCGCAGGACAAAACCAGCACATTGCAATTGACCTGCTTCCGAACCGCCTTATTGGCAAATCCAAAATGAAATTGATGGTTCTAATCAATGTCATCGTCCTGTTTTTTGCTTTTTCTGTGATGGTAATAGGAGGGATCAATCTGGTTTATATCACATTTATCCTTGGTCAAAAGTCGGCTACGATGCAGATTCCACTTGCCTATATTTATACCATTTTACCGATTAGCGGACTGTTGGTTATCTATTACCAGATTTTTCAGATTTCCAATCATTACAGACTTTATAACTCCTGATCCATGGAATACATCAGCATCATCATATTGGTTCTTTCCTTTATTACTTTATTGGCAATAGGAGTGCCTGTGGCCTGGAGTCTTGGAATCGCAAGTTTTATTACCCTATTGGTTTCAGTTGCTGCCGGCCCTTCTGCCACGACTATTGCACAGCGGATGGCAACAGGATTGGATAGTTTTGCCTTGCTGGCAATTCCCTTTTTTGTTTTGGCCGGAGAAATTATGAACAAAGGAGGAATTGCCAACCGCTTGATAGAATTGGCAAAATCTCTTGCAGGAAGACTTCCCGGGAGTTTATTATATGTGAATGTGATCGCAGCGATGCTTTTTGGCGCTATTGCCGGTTCGGCTGCTGCTGCGGCTTCCGCATTGGGAAGTATCCTTGGCAAAAGGATGGAAACAGAAGGCTACCCCAAGGAACTTGGTGCAGCTGTCAATATCACTTCCTCCACCACAGGACTCATAATTCCACCTTCTAATATCCTAATTGTATATTCACTCGCCTCTGGTGGTGTTTCTATTGCAGCATTGTTTGTAGCAGGTTATTTGCCCGGAATTTTTGTTGGATTTATACTTATGGTCACTGCTGCGATTTTTATCAGAAAAGAAAAATTACCTTCCGGTGAAGGAGTTTCTTTAAAGGAATTTGGAAGGACTTTCTTCCGTGCATTTCCCTCACTGATGCTTTTGTTTATTGTTATAGGTGGAATTGTTGGTGGAATATTCACGGCAACTGAAGCCTCAGCTATTGCTGTGATTTATACTTTGGGATTGTCGCTTTATTACAAAGAGTTAAAATTCAAGGAATTGCCATCCATTCTATTGAAATCCTCAGAGACGACAGCCATAGTATTGCTTCTTATTGCAACATCGATGAGCATGTCTTGGGTGATGTCAAGTGAAGATATCCCACAGGCGATTACGGATTCCTTGTTGTCTGTCAGCGACAATATTTTCGTCATTCTTATTCTGATCAATGTCATATTACTATTTGTTGGAATATTTATGGACATGACCCCTGCGGTTCTAATTTTTACACCTATTTTCCTTTCTATAGTTACAGAACTAGGTGTCGATCCTGTCCATTTCGGGATAATTATGATCATGAACTTGTGTATAGGCCTTTGCACCCCTCCTGTAGGTTCGGTTCTTTTTATAGGTGTTCAAGTGGCCGGTACTACCCTTGAAAAAGTGATAGGCACCCTAATCCCTTTTTTCATAGCCATGATTTTGGGCTTGATTGTCATTACCTTATGGCCGGGTTTGACACTTTGGTTGCCTAGGCTGTTTGGATTAATGTAAATATGATTATCCGCTACTTTTCCACTAGCTCAAAATCAAAGATTAAAACTGTGGATAATAAGAACATAGCCGACGGTCCACAGCTTTAGCCACGGAACGGGATTTTCAATCCGAGTTTTAAATGGTTTGTTGCAATGAAGCGTTTGAAAATAAAAAACAATGTGCGTTTCCGCTTTATAGCAGGCAGCCAAACAAATTATGGTTGGGGTACGATTAGAGGTTCCATGGACTGTGGATCGTCGTCTATGGGCAGTTATCCCCATCCGATAAAGTCCTTTCAAGCCCAACATGTAACATTGGGTATACTCATAAATGCAAAAAGTGAATAGAATAGAAGGAGCAAAAAAAGGAGGTTTTCGCCTCCTTTTTTGGGTTAAGTTAATTACGTTGATAAAATTTTTGCAATTCTAAAGTCATCCTCATCGACCTCTTTGTGTCCCACAATTGCTTTTGCAATAGGAGTAAAGACTACTTTGTTATTGATAATTCCGGCCATGACATCGTATTTTCCCTGCATCAGTCCTTCCACAGCAAAGACACCTAGCTTACTAGCCAAAACCCTGTCCAAGGAACTTGGAGCTCCACCTCTCTGTAAGTGCCCAAGAATAGTCACTTTGATGTCATAATAGGGGAGTTCCTTTTTGATTTTTTCAGCGATTTCTACTGCACCTCCACTTTTACCACCTTCAGCTACAATGACGATGTTGGAAGACTTCATGGCTTTGGTTCTGGCTTTTAGTCTTTCTACCAACCTTTCGATCGGCATTTTCTTTTCAGGAATCAAAGTAGCGGCGGCGGCACTACCAATACCGGCATTGATTGCGATAAAACCTGCATCCCTACCCATCACTTCGACAAAGAAAAGTCGGTCATGAGAAGTGGCTGTATCCCTTATTTTGTCGATAGCTTCAATCGCAGTATTGCAAGCCGTATCAAACCCGATCGTCAGGTCGGTTCCTGCAAGGTCATTGTCAATCGTTCCAGGTAAGCCGATGGAAGGGATTCCATACTCATTGTAAAATAAATGCGCACCCGTCAAAGAACCGTCTCCACCAATAATGACCAATGCATCAATTCCGTGCTTTACAAGGTTATTGTAGGCTTTCTTTCTTCCTTCCGGTGTTCTGAATTCGCTGCTTCTGGCAGATTTTAGGAATGTCCCACCTCTTTCAAGTACATGGGCAATATTCTTAGACTCCAGTTTTTTGATGTCATCTTGGATCATTCCTTCATACCCCCTGTAGATGCCATACATTTCTATATTGTAGTAAAACCCCGCCCTGACTACTGCTCTGATAGCTGCATTCATTCCTGGGGCATCTCCTCCTGATGTGAGTACGCCTATTCTTTTGATTGTTTTTGGTTCCATTAAAATTTTGAAGTTAATTGTTTGAACATGAGGTCTGCGGCAGCAGGATTGGTAGCAAGAGGGATATTGTGCACGTCACATATTCGCATCAACATCTGTACATCCGGTTCATGGGGGTGTTTGTCTAAGGGATCTCTAAAAAAAATAACCATTGTAAGTTCCTTTTGGGCTGCTAGGGCTGCAATTTGTGCATCTCCTCCTATTGGTCCTGAAAGTACTTTTTGAACTTTAATCCCTATTTTTTCTATGTGTGAACCTGTAGTACCGGTAGCCACCAACTCAATGTTCGAGTTTTGTAATTGTTTTTTAAAACCACTAAGGAAATGGACCATATCGGCCTTCTTTCCATCATGGGCTATCAATGCTATTTTCATTGGATTGTGGTAAATAGGTTTTCGGGGTAAATTTATAAAAATTTATAGGTTAAGTCTTGCAGATAATTTTTTTTAATCTGATAATCCGCATACTTGCCCTTATTTCTTTTAGACAAAACGGCCTTGACTTCGCTCGGTCACCGGATCTGGTGCTATTGTTGGGAGGGAGGTGGAGGGAAATGCGGCGTAGCCGCATTTCCCTCCACCTCCTCTAGAAATAAAATTTACGGACACCGAGCCGGTCGAGGTGAATTGAAACAAAATTTTGCTAGTGGCAGAATTGCGGAAATACATATTTTTTAATAAGTATGTACGCAATGATGCCTGTAGATTTGATATCTATTTAAATTCTGTACTATGGACTTTAATTCACGCTTCATCGGTCTTCCGACTTCGTTCCGATAGCTCGGAATTCCGTCCCGATTGTATAAGAATATAGGGTTACTGGCAAATTAGCTGGTAACCATATTTTTTAATCTTCCCAATCCAAATTTTAATTTATTTTAAAGCTATTTTAAAGATTTCATTTCGTAGAATAACTTAATTAAAAGATAAATATCAATTGGTTTTGATTTTTTACTATTTTGTAACTTTATATTTTATAACCATAACCATTTAATTTATGAGCCTAATAAAAGAATTTAAGGAGTTTGCCGTGAAAGGCAATGTGGTCGATTTGGCTGTCGCTGTAATTATCGGCGGTGCTTTCGGGAAAATTGTTTCTTCATTTGTTAATGATGTGATTATGCCTCCTATTGGGGTATTGTTGGGAGGTGTTGATTTTAAGGATCTCAGCATCATTATCAAGGAAGCCGAAGGAGAATTGCCTGCTGTGGTGTTGAGCTACGGTAATTTTATCCAGAATGTGGTGGATTTTTTAATTATCGCATTTGTGATTTTTATGGCGATAAAAGGAATGAATTCATTTAAAAAGAAAGAAGTCGAAGCTCCGGCTCCTCCGCCACCTTCACCACCAAAATCTGAAGTTCTGCTTGAAGAAATCAGAGACCTTCTAAAGAATAAATAATAAAAAAAAGCAGCTTTAAAGCTGCTTTTTTTTTAATCTTTTGATCCACCTTCTCTGCCGCCTCGATGCCTTTGGTATACTTGACGGGTAAATTCTCTATTGACCCCACCAAGTTTGATCGCCTGTTGGGGTGAAATGACCTTGGTTATCTCCTCCATAAAATTCTTTTCCCTGTCCAATAACTGCTGTTGGATAGAAAACCGTTTTTGGATTATTTCTTTGGCCCTTGTTTCGGTCAATTCCTGCATCGATTCCTTATTGAGGTTTGATACTTTATCCATCATTTTGGTCCGCTCTTCATTATATTGATTAAATAAGGGCCAAAACTTCTCTGCCTGTTCCGGCTTGAGGTCTAGTCTGTTTGTGATAAAAGCGACTCTTGCAGCCTCCAATTTTTCTTTGTCGTATTCTGTATTTGGTTTTTGGGCGAATGCCGAAATTCCAAAAAGCAAAAATACAGCATGTACTAATAATATTTTTTTCATGAGTTTTTCTTGTTTTACCACCATTCTTCTATGTCGCTGCTTGGTTGAGTACTTTCTACCACACCCCATTCTTCTTCAATTATCTCATCCAATATCAAGTTGGGATTTTCTGAAAAGGAAAGAATGTCTTCTGCCTGCCAATATCCTGAGTTGATATATAGGTCAATTTCTTGCTCCAAATCTGCCTCAAGTGTTTTGCTGACCATTAATTCATTTTTAATTACAAAAAAGAATACCCCAATAGTAATAACTGCGGCGGCAGCAGTCATTCGGACCATTGAAAGGGTTCTAATTTTCTTTTGATTGTTTCTTTCTAAAACACGGTTCGGCAGTTTTTCGAAGTATCCTTCCGGTGTTTTGAAAACAATGCTTTTTGGGAAGTTTTCCATAATTCGGTGTGTTAGACAGGCTTAAGGTACTTAGGTTTACTCGGTTTGGAGTTCATTTTCTAATTTTTTGACAGCATGATGATAACTGGCTTTCAATGCGCCTATAGAAGTTTCGGTAATCTGACTGATCTGTTCGTAGCTGAGGTCTTCATAATACCTCATGTTAAATACTAGGCGCTGTTTGTCTGGTAATTTCAGCAATGCTTTGTGAAGGCGCTTTTCAATTTCTTCCCCTGTAATCAACCCTGACCTGTCCAAATAGCCGGCCATAGTCTCCAAATGGTCTTCGATAGGGAAGAAAAACCTCTTTTTTTTCCTTTCTAGAAAATTGAGGCTTTCGTTGGTCGCTATCCTATACAACCATGTAAAAAGGGAAGAGTTACCCTGAAAATTTTCAATATTTTTAAATGCCTTGATGAAGGTATTCTGGGTGACATCATCGGCATCTTCATGGATAATCAGCATTTTTCTAATGATGCCATACACCCTTTTTTGGTACATTTCTACCAGCAGCCTATACCCTCTTTCCTTCGATTCGGGATTACGGATCAATTCTAAAAGTTCCAGGTCACTGATTGATATCATTGGGCTGTTTGACATAACTGATTCCAAGAGGTTTAATTTTGGAGTCATTATTTTTGAAGGCACATTAATATTACTGTATGTTACCTCAAAAAAAATCCGATCCTCGGGGCCAGCCTGAAGATCGGATTTTAAATCCAAACTTATTGTCAATAGAGGTCAGATTTCCAATATATAGTCTAGGATTCCTGCATTTTTACCTTTTGGTCTTGTAACCAGGAGAGGGAAAGTTTCATTCAGCTGGATCAGACGCTCCGCCATGCTTCCTATAAATAAGGCTGTAGCGGCTGTTCTTCCTTTGGCGCCTATAATGATGCCGTCAGCACTGATTTCTTTGGCCTTGGCTATGATTTCTTCTACAGGGTCATCGTCGTCATCCTGTGTGTATATAGGTGTGATTTTGATGTTTTTGGTATCAATGTTCCTTATAAATTTTTTGAAATTGATCTCTGCGTGCATCAACATGATGGAAGTAAATTCCTCGTAGCTTTTTCCGGTAAAATGATAGCCTGAAGGAACTGTGAAGACATTCTGACAGATTATTTCAGCTTTTCCCCCGTATTTTTCTACGATCAAGACAGCTTCTTCAAGAGCGTCTTTGGAATAATCGGAAAAATCAGACGGAACCAAAAGTTTATCCATTTTTGGTTCAGCTTTCTCAGGAATAATCAAAAGAGAACAGCTCGCCCTTCTTGCCAGTCTTTGGGAAATAACACCTGTACCGGGAAGGCTTACTTTTCTACCGATGATGATCATATCGGCTGACTTTTCATGAGCAAGTTTTAGAATTTTTTTGCTTAACTGACCCTCTTTGACGACATAGGAAAATTCAATATCATCTCTTTTTCCGAAGTTTCTGTCCACGACTTCTTTCATTTGTCGCTTCCTTTCTTCTACCATGTTGTCGATAAGATTTGGGAATTCAACCAGTACTTCCTTAGGAATCTGGAGGTTTCTGATAACATTGGCAAAATAGATTTTTTTTGTCTCATTGACCCGGGACACAAAAGACGCAAACCTTACCAAGGTATCATCAAGGTCACTTTGGTCAAGACAAACGATGAGCTTTTTTATTTGATACATTTTATTTAGCCTTTTCGAACCACAAAGTTACGCTAATCCGATGATGAAAAATAGATGTTTGAAGAATAAAATTTTGTCGAATTATCGATTCAAAATTAGAGACGGATTTTTGTACTGCGAATCAATGAATTTTGGATGAATAGTTTGGATATGTTTCTTGAATTTTTGGACAATGATTTTTTTTAAATTTCTACCCAATAAAAATACATAATTTAAGTTCCCAACAAAATGATTTTTGGTCAATTAAAAAGATTCCTCCTTTGTAAGGAAAATTAGCTTGACAATTGATTTTTGAGGCCTTTTTGTGGAAAATCAGTCGGTCCAATCTGCCATTAATTTGTATATTTGCACAAATGGCTCGGGTCGCCGACATGTTCCGACTTCACAATTATAAAACAATCCCGAGTGAAGCCCTTTCCAAAAACAGGCCTCATCCTTTAGCAATAAAGGACCTCGTATCTCCGGATGCAGGATAACAGTGGAAGTTTGCGGATCTCGTGGCAGCTCAAATCCTGTCAGTAAAGAGGTTTGGTAACACTCTAAGGCCTGAGCCCTTTTATTTTTTGAATTACTTTTTCCTGAATTTCTTTGCCTACGCCTAATGCAAAAACTCCAAGTCCATACAATAAAGTGATTGCCCCGGATCGAATGATCAAATCAGCAATACCGGATGGATTGTTTCTAAAAAGATAAGCTTGAACAAAATAAATAGCTACTCCCAAAAGAAGAATCTTCAATACGTCCCAAGAAAAGGGCTCAAAGGATAGTCTTATTTTGATATAGAGGTATTTGACAAAATTATAGAGAAACATGGACATAAATGAGGCAAATGCCGCTCCCTCAATCCCATAATATGGTATCAGTAGTAAATTCAATACCACTACGGCGATGCTCATGATGATGGTCGCTGTAATATTGAAGATATAGTACTTCGAAAACACAATGATTTCTCCGTTGATAGAAAATACTATATCACACATTTTTCCAAATCCGATCCAAAGTACAACCCATTTTCCGGCCTCATAAATGGTTTTGTTTGGTACAAAGTGATAGAGATTATCAATGTTGGACCAAATGCCTAGGAACAACAAAACACATATTAAAGTCTGGTTAACCGCAATGTCTTTATACAATTTGTCTATTTTGGGGAATTCTTTTTTTGAAAAATATTCCGCCACTACAGGCATACTGACCTGAGATATTGCCCTTCGTGGCATTTCCATGACAATGGCAATCGAAAAAGCAATGTTATAAATCGCATTGGCTTCCAATCCGATCATAGAACTCACCATCAAGCTGTCAATTTTCATGATCAAAATGCCTCCTGCAGTGCCTAGTAAGGTGATGAAGCTGTAATTGAGAAACTCTGATTTGAAACCTTTTCTTTCAAAAAAGAAATCTGTTTTAATGCTGAATATCCCAATGCGGATCATGTAAACTATCAAGCTACCTAGTACAATGAGGTAATTGACCGCTAATCCCCAAATCATCTGATCAAAATCTATCCAACCGACTAAATAGATCGATACCAGCAAAGTCGAGAGCAACCGCAGCAATACTTCCCTAAGTAAAGTAGGAACAGCAATCTTCATATAAGACCTACTGAAAGCATCCAAAACAGTATTGACTACTGAAAACAGGGTAATCAACAACACCACAACGAAGAAGTCAATGACCTGCGGGGAATTGACGGCAAAGGCAGCAATAATTTGGCTTTTGAAAATAAAAAATAAAAGAGAGACAGCAATAAACCCCATTAAAGAGACCAAAATGTTGAAAGTGAGGAAAGAATCCTGCTTGCTTTTGAGTTGGGGGAAAAACCTCGTAATCGCATTACCCAATCCCAATTGCGCAAAAGGCACTAAAAGCGTCGCCATGTCCTGTACTGTTCTGAATATTCCGATTTGCTCAGGGGCAAGGGAATACGGAAATAGCCACAATACATTGAAATATCCAATCGCCACACCCAAATAATGGGAGAGGGTAGTCAGAATACTTTGACGGGCAAATTTTTCCAATGGACGTATTAGTTAAACAATCCCAATAACTCTTTTTTTCTTTTGGAATAAGGATAATCTTTCAAGATTTTGTTTCTTGATTTTGATCTTTTCTTTTCAAAATCAATATTAGAAGCTTCTTGAATAATTTTTTGGAGTTTTTCAGGATTTTTTTGATCTAATATAAAACCGGAATCATCTATGATCAAAGGAATGTCGCCGACTGCTGAACCAATAGGAACGCAACCACAAAGCATGGCTTCGGCCAATGCATTCGGAAATCCTTCAGAGGTAGATAATTGTAAGTAAAAGCGGTTTTTGTTATACAAATCTCTCAACCCATTTTTATCCTGGGGACCTAAAATAGAAATGTTTTTGGCATCCGATGTATAGTCAAGATCTCCAATTAGGGTAAAAGTTGCTTCAGGGAATTTTTTTGCAATCATTTCAACCATGTCAATACCTTTAATTCTTGCCCGGACCTGGGAGGAAATCCCTTTAGCTACTGTGACAAAAGTCATCGGTCTTCTTTCTTCCTCAAAGTCAATCCAAAAATCAGTATCAAAACCATTGTGGATAGTCTTGATGGGGGTTTTCAGCCCGGGAATCAGGTTTTTCAGTCCCTGTTTGGATGAAATGGTCTGATCGTATTTATAGTCCGATTGGATAAGAGAATCTGCTACAGGGAGGATTTTTGTGCAGTTTTTAAAACTGTAAACAGTCGCTATTCTCAGCCATTTTTTCCTGAAATTGCCATAATTGATCTCCGGCATATTGACTGCATCTGTTCCTCCACATTGGATAAAAACTTTTTTCTTAAAAATTTTTCCAAAAAATGTCGGTAGTACAGAATGGTATCCCCCAAAAAAACACAAATAATATGTCGTCTTTGGCAGTAAGAAAACCAATTGAAAAAACTGAAGAATAAAGAAGAAGGGGAGAACAACAGGGTTTTGGGTAAACTGAAGTGTTTTGATGGAAAACTTAGTCTGGATCATTTCAACATCTCTATCCGTAAATGCAGTCCGTACTGGATAGGTATAAATAATCATAGATTGTCTTGAAATGGATCTGAATGATTGAGAATTGGCTACAGAAAGATACTGTTTTTGATTTTAAGAAATGTTCTTTCTATAAAAACAGGCCATTTTCCCCTTAAAGTACTTTTTGTGACTTTGGTATTTCTTCTGAAGATAAAGTATTGGTAATCTTTTTCGGTGAAAAAAACAGGATAAGTTTCCATCCTGTCTAGATAATAGCCATTGTCTCTTAAAACAGTAACCAAAGTAGCGGTGTCCAAAGGTTGGTCAATAATTTGGAGCTTTTGGGGTTCGTTGCTGATGTTATATTGCAAAAACCTTGGCGCAGGGATATGGATGAATACCACCGAACCCTCATGGGAGTGGGCATCTATCCTGGCAAACAAGTTGGGATGCTGCTCTACAGGAATATGTTCCAAAACGTCAGGAAAAACAAAATAATCAAATGTCTGACCGGATTTGGTAAAGTCGCTCATGTCAGAAACTTCAAAGCAAAGATTGGAAAATTGCTTCCAAAGGATTTTGGCTTTTTCTACGCTTTTTTCGCTGATGTCAACCGCCAAAACTTTCCCTTTTGGGGTTTTCTTCGCAATCAATTGACTGACAGTACCGATACCACAACCAACCTCCAACACATTATGATTGGACTTTAACCCTGATTGGACAAGCTTATCAATGATGGATATATGGCGTGAATTGATCCCCGTCTTTTCCTGCTTGGTCACATATTCATCATAAAACTCCTTTACTTCTTCCTTTTTGCTCATGGTTTTAGTAAAGGTTTAACTGATAGAAATAAACCCGCTATCATTGTCACAAGAATAAGATATTGAAAGATGACTGTCACATTCTTGGTTTTGTAATAGCTGTCAGGTTCAAATTTCATTACTACTTCAGATTTTCCCTCAGGAACAGCTATACCGCGGAGTAGGTAATTTGATCTTATAATTTTGGCCTCCTGCCCATTGACGTGTGCTTTCCATCCTTTGGGATAGTAAATCTCAGAAAAGACCACCAAACCGGCTTTTGTAGCTTCAACCGAATATTTTAACTCATTTGGTTTTTGGGAAGTGATAGCAACTGAACCCGAACCAGTCTGCACTGTTCCATACTCAGTCTCATTGACAGTTGCTTCCTTTTTTGTGTCCATTTGAGAAATGAGTTTGATTTCATCTTCATTGGAGGTGACATTGCGGATGGTTGCAGGAAACCATGCCGGGCCATTTGCTTCGGGATTGCTAAACACGGCATTCTCTGCTTGACCTGCTACCACATATTTGGTGTTGAGCATATTCAGTGCTTTCAGTCCCTTCCAATCAAAATTCCCTTCCTGTGCTTTTTGGATAAAAGACTGAATTTCAAAACCCAATACGTTTTCAGTTAATTCTTGGTAACGCTTCATTTTTGCTCCATGGTAGCCACCGATGCTGTTAAAGAAATAACTTGTTCTAGCATCGTTGAAAGGATTTTCCAGATTGATTACCCTGAAATATCCTTGGTCATTCAGGATTTTTGCATCAGCAGGTGATTTCGCAAAAAACTGAGCCGAGGGACTTGATTGAAAGGAATCCTCATTCAGGTATCTTTTATTGATTATCCAAAGGTCGATGGAAATCAACAATGCGATGGACAAACCAGTAACCTGTGCAGAGATTTTATTTTTCAAACTTGCCCAAATCAAACCTGCAGCAAGCAAAATGAAAATAAGACTTTTGAAAGCACTGCTTTGAAGCATGGATTTCCTGTCCTGTTGGATAGCGTCGACAAGCCAATCCGGTAAGTTGGTATCTACAGGAGCCCTAAATCCAAACATTCCTGCAAACAGCATGAAAAACAAAGCCAAACCGGCTGTACTTCCCAAAGCGATCGAAAGGTTTTTGATGAGGGGTTTATTGTCACCACTTCTGAATAGGTATTCCAAACCCAAACTTCCCAACACTGGAATTGCAAAAAGGGCAATTGAAAGGGCCATGGTTACCGCCCTGAATTTGTTGTAGCCGGGAAGAAAATCGAAAATCAAGTCATTGAACCAAGCGAGATTTTTTCCAAAAGCAAGAAAAATGGACAGGATCGTAATCGAAAGGAATACATATTTATATGTCTTGGGAGCGTAAATCAAACCCAAAACAAACAAGAAAAGCATGATCGCAGCGCCATAGATTGGACCTCCTGTTCCCGGCTGCTCGCCCCAATAGGTAGGCGCTTTTTCAATAAACCCTCTTGCTTGGGCGCTTTCAACGCCATTGCTCCTCAATGCCTGTTCTGAATTGGAATCTTTGGGCAAGGCTTCACCGCTTCCCCCTCCGTATAAGAAAGGAACCAAAAGTGTCAGGGTTTCCATTTTTCCCTGCGACCAGTTAAAGGCATAATCCCTGTCCAAACCGCCTTCCGATGTATTGGCCGAAGTAATATTGGATTGTCCTCTTGTGGAATATTCCCCATACTCGAGCACTGTCAAAAATCTGCTTAGATTCGAACCGACAGCTAAACATGCTCCCATAACCAGAATGAGCAGCGTTTTTCCAAAGGCAGGAAGCGTTTTGGATTGATATGAATCCACAATTTGCCCGATGCCATAAATCAAAACAATCAATACAGTATAGTAGGTAATCTGTAAGTGGTTGAATTTGAGTTGGAGCATCAAACCAAAAGCAAAAAGCGCAAGGCCCAAAATCTTTTTTCCGGAGAATGCCAAATGAATCCCTGCCAAAATCAGAGGAATCAGGCAGATGGCCCAGATTTTGGCATTGTGTCCTGCATCCAAGCTGATGATATGGAAGGTATTGAAGGCAAAAGCCACTGCACCCGCAATAGAAAATTCAGGTCGGACTTTGAAACTCAAAAGCAGGATATACATGGCCAACATTCCAAAAAATAAGGAATTGACAGGATGGGGGAGTCCCAAAGTGACTATTTTAATCAGGAAATTGGTAATGTCTCCCGGAACTTCAAAACTCACCAAATAAGCCGGCATTCCGCCAAACATGCTGTTGGTCCAAAGTGCTTCCTCGTCTGTTTCGGCCCTGTAATCCATGACTTCTTTGGCAGCACCTTCCCATTGAAGGATGTCATATTGGAAAAGGATTTTGCCGTCAAAAACGGCAGGAGAGAAATAAAACAAAACGATGAGGTAAAAGACCACAACTCCTACAAGGTGCGGCAAGACGTTATTTTTGAAGTTGATCTGCATAAGCTGAGTCAGTTCTTTTTGAAAGAATGGCGCAAATTAAAAAATAAATAGGATTATCCGCCTGCTTTTCAATTTCCAAATTCACTTAAAATCCCCTACCAAGCCCAACCAAAAAGGTCGTCCCACAAAAAATACCCGGAAGAAGTAGGATTTATCCAGATCGCAAAAGATAAGATTGAGATTTAAGACAAAGGTTTGAATAACTAGAATTTAGTAATCTTATTTCAAAAAATGATAAAATGAGTAACTTTAAGTTGATGGATTTCAAATTCCCACGAAATAAGAATGTATATGGTAGCTTACATGTATATTTTGATTTGCGGAAATGGGTAATACTATGTTGGGAGTACAAAAAACTTAGATTTGAGAATTGTACAACATCAACTAAGCCAAGGTTCTAATTTTACAAAAAAGAATCTTCCGGTAAGACTGGTTTATGTTGAAGAGTTTGACAGAATTGACCTTGCTTTCAATTGAGAAAAACAAATACAAAAGTGGAGTCATGATAAAAAGGAAGCACTTATAAATGGGGATATTAAAAGGTTGAAACTACTTTCAAATAATTGATTTTTAAATATTTGGTAGAAAGAGGGGGGTAAAACTATAATGGCACCTCGGCAAGCTCGGTGTCCGAGATGATTTTTACTGAGGAGGGGGAGGGGAAATGCGGTGAAGCCGCATTTCCCCTCCCCCTCCAATGTCGAATCAGCGGTGGCCGATCTTGCCGAGGCCCATTTTTATATTTATATCAAAGCCAAAAAAATGTATGACTCTTTAAATAAATGATTTGCTGTTTTTTTTAGAAAGGGCTATCCAATTGAAGCATGAATGTCTGCTCAAATTAATTCAAACCACGATCTATGGACTATGGTCTGTCAACTATCAACTCCTCCTATTTATCAAAAACCTTATAATACACCTCACTCCATTTCAATTCATTCTGAAGATTTCTGATGGTGGTTTGAGCATCAATATTGACTGATTCAATCCCTGCAATGTTGGCAAAGTCATTTAGAATCGTCGTAGATAGATTTTGGCTGAAGCAGGTATGGTGTGAACCTCCGGCCAAAATCCAAGCTCCGCATCCGGTTTTCATATCAGGCAAGGGCTTCCACATAACCCGGGCGACCGGTAATTTGGGCAAATCATGAGGAGCATTCACAGCCTCAACTTCATTTACTATCATCCTGAATCTATTTCCCATATCCACGAGGGAGGCATTGAGTCCCTTACCGGATTTTACATTGAAGACAAGCCTGACAGGATCTTCTTTTCCTCCTATTCCCAATGGGTGAACTTCGCAAGAAGGTTTTCCTGAAGCGAGGCATTCATCCACTTCGAGCATGTGTGAACCTAATACTAGGGTGTTTGTTGGATCAAAATGATAGGTGTAATCCTCCATAAAGGCATTCCCGCCTTCCAATCCTGTACCCATTACCTTCATAGCCCTGACTAGGGCGGCTGTTTTCCAATCTCCCTCACCTGCATAGCCAAAACCCTTGTTCATGAGTCTTTGGACTGCGATTCCAGGAAGTTGGCGCATGCCATGCAGGTCTTCAAATGTGTTGGAAAATGCTTTGAATCCGCCTTCTGTTAAAAATCGCTCCAATCCGATTTCTATCCTTGCAGCTTCGACCAAAGACTCTCTCTTTGTACCACCGTTTTTTAGGTTTTCAGCCAAAGCATACGAACTCTCATATTCTTGGATCAGGCTGTTGATTTCTGACTCGGTCACAGCATTGATTTTTTGGACCAAATCTCCAACAGGAAAGGTGTTGACAGCAAATCCAAATCGGATTTCAGCCTCGACTTTATCACCTTCAGTGACTGCCACATTGCGCATGTTGTCTCCAAACCTTGCGATTTTCATACCCTGCCAATCATGCCAACCGCTAGCTGCCCGGCACCAACCATCGATTTCCAGATGGACTTCCTTGTCTTGCCAAAAGCCCACCACGACTTTTCTATTGATCCGCATTCGGCTTGTCAAAAAACCAAATTCCCGGTCTCCATGGGCACTTTGGTTGAGGTTCATGAAATCCATATCGATGGAATTCCAAGGAATATCCCGATTGAATTGGGTATGTAAGTGGAGTAGGGGTTTATTCAGGATTTTAAGTCCATTGATCCACATTTTGGCAGGAGAAAATGTGTGCATCCAGGTAATGATTCCGATACAATTCTCCACTTGGTTTGCTTCCTGACAGATTTGAAATATTTCCTCAGTGGTTTTTACTATTGGTTTAAAAAGGATTTTGACCGAAATGTCATTGGTTTCGTCTAGCTCTTCAGCAATGATTTTCGCATGTTCGGCTACTTTTGCCAAAGTTTCCTCCCCATAAAGGTGTTGGCTACCTGTGACAAACCAAACTTCATTACTCGAAATGTTTTTCATGTTATTTCAATTTTTAGCTCAATTATTTTGATCTTTTTGGCCTTAAAAACATTAATCCATCAAATTAAAGAATCGAATTATTGAAACTCTTGACTTTTGATTGCAATGGAACAAAGAGATTAGGGGGAGTATTTATTTAAGTGTTATAATTACACATAAAAAAACATATTTAAAAAAATAGATGACAAATATTTAATCCTTTGTGTCAGTTATGTCGGTGAGAGGAATAAAGTTTTGGATCGTCAATATAGTTTGCTTGTATTGTTCTTGATCTAAGGAATAGTAAAAAGCACCTTTCTTCGAACTCAATTTTTCCTTCTCTTTTTCTTTTTTCAAAAGTTTGGTAGAAAGAACTTTTCTGGTAAAGTTTCTCTTGTCAAACTTTGTATTGTAAAGCCCCTCATACATGGTTTGAAGCTGTGGAAGAGTAAATTTTTCAGGAAGTAATTCGAACAATATGGGGTGGAAAGCGGCCTTATAGCGCAATTTGTTCAGAGCTGTATCTACCATTTCTTGATGGTCAAAAATGAGTTTAGGGAGCTCCTTCATTGGAAACCACCTTGCATGAAAATCATCATTGATTTGTTGTTGGTATTTTTTAATATCAATCAAAGCCACGTAAGCCATCGCAATTACCCTTTCCATTGGATCTCGATCAGGTTTGCTGAATGCCTGCATTTCTTCCAAATAAATGTCCTGAAGTCCTGTGAGTTGTTTCAGAATCCGGGCTGCAGCATCTCCCATGGATTCCTCAGGCAGTAAAAAGCCCCCCATCAAAGACCATTTTTCTTTTTCAGGAGCAAATCCCCTTTGGATCAAAAGCAATTTGTATTCAGTCCCATCAAATCCGAAAACAATACAATCAACAGCAACTAGGAATCTGGTTTGGTTTGTGTATTTCATTAACTTTTTTAATCTGTTCTTCATTAAGATGGCAAAAGATATATAAAATCTTAGATTAAATTCAAATGGGTTAGGGTTTGGCAATGTTTTATTTGGCCCAAATCAAAAGGATTTATTTTATGGCGCTTGTTTTATTATTAGTGTAAAAAATACAATTAATTTTGCCGATTAAGGTTTAATTTCTAATATTTAGATGGTGTATGGCTTTGATGTTGGTTCCCATATCTTTTCTTTTATCCCAAAAGATTCCTTTAGGAAATACCTCTCAAAACCTGCTTCTTTAATGGCTTCTGAAGAACATAATATAATAAACATATGAAAACAAATACCTTGAAAGGATTAATCATGACGGGATTTATTCTGATTTCGTTCCTTTCCAATGCCCAGACAAGCCGACTGATCGTGAATGCCGATCAGGGAAGTGTCATTATCAACAAACACATTTATGGTCATTTTGCGGAGCACCTTGGAAGAAATATCTATGGTGGAATCTGGGTAGGGCCGGATTCCAAAATCCCCAATGAAGAAGGTTACCGATTGGATGTCATGAAAGCGATCCAAAAGCTCGAGATTCCAAATCTCCGTTGGCCGGGAGGCTGCTTTGCGGATGAATACCATTGGACAGACGGTATCGGCAATCCTAAAGACCGTCCCACGATGATCAATACCCACTGGGGTGGCGTGGTAGAAGATAACTCCTTTGGAACACATGAATTCATGAATTTTGCCAAGAAAATCGGAGCTGAACCCTACATCACAGGTAATGTAGGAAGCGGTTCGGTCGATGAAATGTCCAAATGGATTGAGTATATCAATTTTGACGGGGTCAGCCCAATGTCAAACCTGAGAAAGAAAAATGGCCAAGACGAACCTTGGAACATCAAATATTGGGGCGTTGGGAATGAAAACTGGGGCTGCGGCGGCAATATGACAGCCGAATATTATGCCAATGAATATAGAAGATATGCAACCTATGCTAGGGATTATGGGGCAAATAAACTGTACAAAATAGCAGGTGGTGCCAACAGTAATGATTACAACTGGACTGAAGTATTGATGAAAAACATTCCCCTCAACATGATGGATGGGCTTTCGGTACATTATTATACCATGACTGGTTCTTGGACTGACAAGAAATCGGCTACTGTCTTTGACAAAGAAACTTACTTGGAGACTTTGAGAAAAGCTGCAGGAATTGAGGAATTGATAGAGCGCCATGGTGCTATTATGGACCAATATGATCCTGAAAAAAGAATAGGAATGATCGTTGATGAATGGGGAACTTGGTATCAGGTCGAACCTGGGACCAATCCTGGTTTCCTTTACCAACAAAATACCATGCGAGATGCACACGTGGCGGCTATTTCACTGAATATTTTCAACAAACATGCTGACCGTGTCCATATGGCTAATTTGGCACAAACCGTCAACGTGCTGCAGGCCATCATCCTTACCAATGACACAGACATGATCCTTACCCCGACATACCATGTTTTTGATCTGTATAAGCCCCATAAAGATGCCACTTTGCTTACCCACCATCTTGTAACGGAAGTTGTGTCTTATGGCAAAGAAAAACTGGAAGCTTTGAATGTTTCTACTTCCAAATCCCCTGACGGAACAGTAAATATCAGCATTGCAAATATTCATCCTGACAAGAAAATTGACCTTGATGTGGTGTTGAGAGGGATTTCAGCCAAGACCGTCACAGCGGAATATGTGACGGCTCCGTCCATCGATTCTTACAATACTTTTGAAAAAAAGGAAGTAGTCAAAAAAGCAGCTTTCAAAGATTTCAAATTGGATAAAGACAACCTGAAAATTGCTGTTCCCGCCAATTCAGTCTTGATGGTAAGGGTTAAATAATATTTTTTAAGTACTAATTTGGTTCGAAAAAAACTGATATTCATAGTATGGAGGATAAATATGTAATCGGCTTGGATTATGGGACTGATTCTGTCAGGGCGTTTTTGGTGAATACCAAAAACGGTGACTGCATGGCAAGCCACGTTGTTTTATACCCAAGGTGGAAAGCAGGAAAGTACTGTAATCCTGTGGAAAACCAATTCAGGCAACATCCATTGGATCATTTGGAAGGTTTGGAAGAAAGCGTCAAAGGAGTTTTAGAGAAATCCAAAATCCCTGCTTCACAAGTCAAAGCCATCTGTGTGGATACCACAGGTTCTTCCCCTTTGCCTGTGGATGAAAAAGGCCAATCCCTGGCCATGAATCCTGCATTTGCCGAGAATCCAAATGCGATGATGGTTCTTTGGAAAGACCATACTGCCATCAATGAAGCCGATGAAATCAACCATATCGCCCGAACATGGGGCGGGGAGGATTACACCAAATACGAAGGCGGAATTTACTCTTCAGAGTGGTTTTGGTCTAAAATATTACACGTCGTTAGAGAGGATCAAAAGGTGGCTGAGGCAGCATTCTCTTGGATGGAGCATTGTGATTATATCACTGCACAATTGATTGGAAATGAAGATCCTTTGACACTAAAGCGAAGCAGGTGTGCGGCAGGACATAAAGCCCTTTGGCATGAAAGCTGGGGAGGTTTGCCGCCTAAAGAGTTTTTAGGATTGTTTCATCCTTATTTAGCGTCATTAAGGGATCGTCTATATTCCGAAACCTTTACTTCAGACAATCAGGCAGGAAATCTAAGTAGCGATTGGGCCAATAGGTTGGGTTTATCTCCAAATACAGTCGTAGCTGTGGGAACATTTGATGCGCATGCAGGAGCAGTCGGCGGTGAGATATCAGAAAATACCCTGATCAAAGTAATGGGAACCTCCACTTGTGACATCATGATTACTTCCAAAGAGAATCTTGGAAACAACCTGATACAGGGAATCTGTGGGCAAGTAGATGGATCGGTTATCCCCGGAATGATCGGTTTGGAAGCGGGGCAATCCGGTTTTGGGGATGTTTTGGCTTGGTTTAGGGATTTGATAACCAAACCAAGTATCGATTTGATCCAAAAAAGTGCCCATTTGGATGAAACCCAAAAAGCAAAACTGATGGAAGAAGTCCAAGAAAATCTGATAACCCAACTTTCTGAAGAGGCACTTAAAATTCCCGTGAATGAATCTAAAATAGTTGCACTTGATTGGATCAACGGAAGGAGAACTCCTGACGCCAATCAAGCTCTGAAAGGAGCGGTTATGGGTTTGAATATGGGTTCGGATGCAGCGAGGGTTTTCAAATCATTGGTGGAAGCCATCAGCTTTGGTTCCAAAAAGATTGTCGACAGGTTTGAGGAAGAAGGGGTAAAAATCGAGACAGTAATCGGAATGGGTGGTGTGGCCAAGAAGTCCAAACTTGTCATGCAGACATTGGCAGATGTGCTTAATATGCCCATAAAAGTAGCCACTTCAGACCAGGCACCGGCTTTGGGTGCAGCCATTTATGCGGCAGTTGCAGCAGGAATCCATCCCGATACACAAGCAGCAATCAAGGCCATGAGCAATGGTTTTGATGAAGTTTATCATCCCATTACAGAAAATGTAAAACACTATAATAAATTATATAAGGAGTATGGTAGGTTTGGGGAGTTTGTTGAGCGCAAATTAGGACAATCAAATAATTGATATGGTTTTCTATAAACTTGAACTTATATCTGTATATTTATGTACCATATTGGTACATAAAGTTTATTAGGATATGTTAGTAGTCAGCTCAAGAGAATTCAGGGAAAATCAAAAAAAGTACATGGATCTTGCCGATAACAATGAGCAAGTGATTGTTCAGAGGGGCAAGGAAAAGGCATACGTATTGGTTCCAATTTCAGAAAAAGACAGATTCTTTTTAGACCCTGAGGTTTTGGAAGATATCAAGGTTGGAATTTCACAATATAATACTGGAAATACCATCAAAGTGGACAAATCAGATTTTGATAAGTTATTGGGTTTGTGAGTTACATTATTGAATTTACTCCAAAAGCCCTAGAGGGAATCGAAAAGCTCAAAAAATCAGGAAATAAGCCGCTTTTATTAAAGCTCAAAAAACTTCTTGTGGAGCTTACAGAACATCCTTATTCAGGTGAGGGACAGCCCGAATTGTTGAAACATTCATTAGCGGGATTTTGGTCCCGACGAATAAATAGGGAGCACAGAATAGTATATGCTGTAAATGAAAAGAGCATTACAGTTACAGTGATTTCAACTGTAGGCCATTACAAATAAACTTTTGAAGGTTTTACAGGGATTTCATTTTTCAGAGAAGAAAAATTGATATCGTTGATTCCTATAAATTTAATTATTGTTCAAATCCATTTATAAATTTCATGTCTATTTACAAAAGCCTCAAACAAGAATGCTATACAGCCAATATGCTGCTTCCAAAGTTGGATTTGGTGGTCTATACTTTTGGGAATGTCAGTGCTGTGGACAGGGAAAAGGGTGTTTTCGCCATCAAACCAAGCGGAGTTCCCTATGAAGAACTGACAGTGGAGGATATTGTGATTGTGGACTTTGAAAATAACGTCATTGAAGGAAAGATGCGGCCTTCCTCTGATACCAAGACACATGCATTTCTTTACAAACATTGGGAAAATATTGGAGGAATCTGTCACACCCATTCGACGTATGCAGTTGCTTGGGCACAGGCGCAGATGGATATCCCGATTTTTGGGACGACTCATGCAGATCATCTCACGGTGGATATTCCCTGTGCACCTCCGATGTCAGACAACTTGATTCAAGGAGATTATGAACACAATACAGGCCAACAGATTTTGGATTGCTTTGCTTCCAAGGGGTTAAGTCCTGATGAAGTCGAAATGGTGCTGATTGGAAATCACGGTCCTTTTGCTTGGGGTAAAAATGCCGCTAAAGCCGTTTACAACAGCAAAGTAATGGAAGAAATTGCAAGAATGGCCTACCTTACTTTACAGATCAATCCCAATGCACCAAGATTAAAAGATGCCCTGATCAAAAAGCATTTTGAGCGGAAGCATGGAAAAGACGCTTATTATGGGCAGGGATGTTAATCTAAAAACCAATAACAAAAAACCATTTTTTTCAACTCCATTTCCTCTAATCCCATAATCCATTCTCCCATTCACAAATAAATTCCTATTTTTGCCTCAAATAGAAAATTAAGCATGTTTGATAATCTTAGTTCCAAGTTAGATAGAGCCTTTAAGACCCTTAAGGGAACAGGTAAAATAACCGAAATCAACGTCGCTACTACCGTTAAGGAAATCCGTAGGGCTTTGATTGATGCCGATGTCAATTATAAAGTAGCCAAAGAAGTAACCGATACCATCAAAGAACAGGCTTTGGGCCGAGATGTGTTGATAGCAGTTTCGCCTGGTCAGTTGTTGGTCAAGATTACCCAAGAGGAATTGACCAAATTGATGGGGGGGTCAAAAGTGGATATAAGTATCAAAGGTGATCCTGCTGTCATCTTGATCTCAGGTCTCCAAGGTTCGGGAAAGACCACTTTTTCCGGAAAATTTGCCAGCATGCTCAAAAAACAGGGCAGACAAGTATTGCTGGTTGCCTGTGATATATACAGACCTGCTGCAATAGATCAGCTCAAGGTATTGGGAGAACAGATAGGGGTAGAAGTATATGCAGAGCCTGAAAATAAAAATGCCCTTGAAATTGCCAATCGTGCCATTGAATATGCCAAAAAGAATGGTAAGAAAATAGTCATTGTAGATACAGCGGGTAGATTGGCTGTGGATGAGGTGATGATGAAAGAAATCGAGGCTTTGAAAAAAGCACTGAACCCTTCCGAGACATTGTTTGTGGTCGATTCCATGACAGGTCAGGATGCGGTTAATACTGCCAAAACTTTTGACGAGAGGTTGAATTTCGATGGGGTGGTTTTGACCAAATTGGACGGTGATACCAGGGGTGGTGCTGCGATTTCCATTCGACACGTGGTCAACAAACCTATCAAATTTATATCTACCGGTGAGAAAATGGAGAACATCGATGTTTTCCACCCTGACCGTATGGCCCAAAGGATTTTGGGTATGGGAGACGTAATTTCCTTGGTAGAGCGTGCGCAGCAGTCTTTTGACGAAGATGAAGCAAAGCGAATCAATGCCAAAATCAGAAAGAACCAATTCAATTTCGATGATTTCCTTTCCCAGTTGGAACAGATCAAAAAGATGGGAAACATCAAGGACTTAATGGGTATGATTCCTGGAATGGGCAAGGCCATGAAAGGAATGGATATCGATGATGATTCCTTTAAGCCTATTGAAGCGATTATCAGAAGTATGACGCCAAAGGAAAGAGAAGATCCTGATATTATTGATGGGAATAGAAGAAAAAGAATTGCAAACGGAAGTGGCCGAAGCATCACTGAGGTAAATAACCTTATGAAGCAATTTGCTGATATGAGAAAAATGATGAAGCAAATGAATAAAATGGGGGGTGCCCAAAAAGCCCTTGGTGGTTTGATGCCTAAAATGGGCAGGAGGTAACAAAAATAAAAACTCCAAATCGCATCAGGTGATTTGGAGTTTTTTTTTAAGAGTTATATAAATTTTGATTACCGTAAAACGTATCCTAGTCTCAAAGCAAGGTGGTTAACGTTTCCTCGGTCAATGTTATCTGATGGTTGATTACTCAGTCCTTGACTAAAGTTTAATCCCAAATGAATTGCCCCAAAAGAATATCCAATCATGGCATTAACAGCGATCGTAAATGGAGCTTCCTCGTTTAACCCACTTCCAAATTTATAATCAGTTGTTGTAGTATTGCCATTGAAAGCAACAGTTCTTTTCCCGGAAAGGCCTAAATTGAATGAGGGTCCCACACCGGCAAAGAATCCTTTGTCTTTTCCTCCCGTAAATACAAATTGAACGGGGATTTCCAGGTAGTTAACACTCATTTTAGTTTTTTCAATATTACCGGAATTTAAATTTTCGAGCTCATCTGACCACTTTTTATTCAGATAGTTGATTGCAGGTTGGATTATAAATTGATCACCCAAGGGAACGTTATACAAAGCACCGAAAGTAAATCCCAATGCGCCACCTAATTTGTCGAGACCATCTGCTGTTGGAAAAGCCTCTCCAAAAATACCCACTGGACCTGCCTGAAAACCCAATTGTGCAAAGGATTTGTATGATTGAAATGAAATTAACAAAATAACAATTGTCAGCGTCTTCTTCATGTTTTCAAAAATTTGGTTTAGACAAATTTCCAGAAAAGATGTAAGCCCCCAAATACCCCAAAAGCGGTATTTTACTTAAATGTATATCCGCAATTCTGCCACTAGCAAAATTTTGTTTCAATTCACCTCGACTGGCTCAGTGTCCGTAAGTTTTATTTCTAGAGGAGGTGGAGGGAAATGCGGCAAAGACGCATTTCCCTCCACCTCCTAACAATAGCACCGGATCCGGTGGCCGAGCGAAGTCGAGGCCGTTTTACCAAAAAGAAATAGAGGCAAGAATGCGGATAATTTGATTCACTTAAATTGGAATTTATGTTTACTAATGAGCATTAAGAAATTTCTTTTAAAAAATTTTATACCTCTTCCCCGGCATAGACTTTATAAGTCCTTCAAATTCAAGGTTTAAAAGATTGTAAGCTAAACTGGAAATAGAAACGTTTAAGAATATGGCAATCTGATCAATTTCCAATTCTTTTTTCTCCATCAATATATTTAAAATACTCCTTTCCTCCTCGTTGTATTTTGTAAGGTCTAGGACTTTGTTCTTGGTATTTGTTGAGGTCAGATTTTCTTTTGACCAAGACAATGCCTCCTCCAAATCCTTGGGTCCTGTATAAATTGTAGCTTTCATTTTTGTTCTTTCTTTTTTTCTTATTGTCTTAAATTCAAGAAATAAGTGCAGCTTACTTTCTGCTTAAATGTAATTGTCCTGTAAGTATTCTCAAGGTAAAACACCCATCCCCTCATATCTACATCAGAGATTAGATTTTTTTGATTAGAATTCTGTTTAGGTTTACCAGGCTTCTAAGTTGTAAATATTCAGCAGATTTAATTTACTTCTTTAAAAAAGGTAACCTAATAGGGAGACAAAGTCACGAATTTCCCATAAAATGATGTTCATTAATGATAAATTTCTTATCAAATTAGGTTAAAATTGAACCATACTTTGATTTTTAGCTATCCAATTTTTAAAAATCGATGTTTTGTTATATCATTGGATGTTTACCTCAAATCTTAAAAATGAGAAAACCTCAAACAACTATAATTGATTTAGCAAAAATTTTAAAAGTTTCTCCTTCAACTATTTCTAGGGCATTAAATGACAGCCCTTTGATAAGTTCTGAAAAGAAAAAACAAATTCTGGAACTAGCCAGAAGTATGAATTATTTACCCAATCAACTTGCATTGAGTTTGTTTAATAAGCGGACTAAGATCCTTGGTGTGATTGTTCCCGAGATTACCAGTTATTATTTTTCTACAGCTATTAATGGTATTCAGGATATGGTCGCAGATTATGGATATAAGTTGATGATTAGCCAATCGAATGAATCTTATTCGGAAGAGGTTAGGCTACTTGAAGCGATGAATTTGGTAAGAGTTGATGGTTTTTTAATTTCTCCATCATCTAATACGACAGAATTTGACCATTTCAAAAAAGTAAAAGATTATGGAGTTCCAATGGTTATTTTTGATAGAGATTGTCAAGGGTTTGATGTTGATAAAGTTGTCGTGGACGATTATGCGGGAGCTTTTCAGGCAGTGGATTATCTTATAAAAACGGGTTGTAAAAGAATTGCCCATATTTCTGGACCTGAAAATCTTTCTACTGCCCGACATAGAAAAGAAGGATATATTGATGCGTTAAAAATTAATAAAATCAAAATATTAGAAGAATTAATCGTATTTGGTGAAAATTCAAGTTCTGAAACCGGCGTAGCCTGTATGATTAAATTATTGGCAAGTAAACAAATTCCCGATGCAGTTTTTACCTATAATGACGCTGTAGCTATTGGCGCAATGCAGGTAATCAGAGAAAAAGGTTTACATATTCCGGGAGATATTTCATTGGTAGGCTTTGATGACGAACCTTATAGCGCATATTTTAATCCGGCCCTGACTTCTGTTTGGCAGCCCGTATATGATCTTGGGATGTTATCCGCAAAAATATTACTTAACCATTTAGAGTCAGATAAAGTAACTAATGGTTTTAGATTTGAGACATTAAAGCCTGAATTAGTCGTTAGAGAGACTTCAAAATCAATTTTTTAAAAATGTAAATTAAAAGATAAGTTTGATTTTTACCATTTTTATTGTTCAAATGAAGGAAAAAAATATACTTTTCTGATTTTTTTTGTTGCAGTTTTTTTACCTAAATACGCAAACGTTTGCATGTGGATAAATACCCAAACGCTTTTTTTATTAATCAATTTGTCGTTAAGTTGAATGATATTATTTGATTAATCTCAAACATGCCGGTTTGTATAAATTGGATTTATAAAGAGACAGCCAAAAAGGTTTTAACCAGAATGTCATCCTAGGGGCTCGAACCAAACCTTTCATGACAGTTCGGACTATCCCTTTTGTTTCAAGTAATAAGTTGTAAGTGATTCTTTGCGTTACTTGTTGCATGGTGGACTTATCTGAATTTAAATCCATCTCGAGACATACATTTCAAAAAATATTTTCCAAAATGAAGTTATCAACGAAGGTTTTATTCCAAGAATGTTATGGAAAGTATGCTTTACCGGCCGTTAACGTATTTACTTTAGAACAAGTGATGGCTGTTTTTCATGCAGCCGATAAAGAGGATTCACCTGTAATTATTCAAACCACTCCTGTTGCGAGGGATTATTCCCATCCCAAAGTTTTGTTGGAAATGATTGAGTCAGCAGGAAAAATTTACCCAAATGTAGTTTATGCAATTCATTTAGATCATGGCATAGAATCCCATATTTATGATGCATTGGAATCTGGAAAATATACCTCTGTGATGATTGATGCATCCCATGATGACTTCGAAACAAATATAAATAGGACTCATAAGGTCGTTTTAGCCGCACATCAAAAGGGAATACCGGTTGAGGCTGAATTGGGAGTCCTTTCGGGTGTAGAGGATGATGAAAAAGTAGAAGGCGATAAGGCAAGGTTTACCAATCCAAAGGAAGTGGTTGAATTTGTAAACAGCACAGGGTGTGATAGTTTGGCTATTGCTGTAGGCACAAGTCACGGGGCCTACAAATTTACTGGGGATCAGGGAATCAATTTTGAGATTCTCGCAGAGATTCAAAAAAGGCTTCCTGGATTTCCTTTGGTACTTCATGGCGGCTCCTCGGTAAATCCTTTGGAGATAAATACAATCAACAAATTTGGAGGAGAATTGGAGACAGGGTGTAGAGGAGTTTCTGATTCCGAATTACAACGTGCTATAGCTTATGGAGTTTGCAAAGTTAATATAGCCACCGATTTGAGGGTATTGTGGACTAGAATTCATAGGTCATTTTTTCATTTACAACCAAAAGAATTCGATCCTTTGATCCCCGGTAGGGAATATCAAAAGCAGGCTTCTGAAATGTTGTCTGAGAAATTTGAATTGCTCGGGGCAAGTCAGAAAGGAAAACAAATTAGGGAATTGATATATACTTCAGAGTACAATTAAGGTAACATCATGAAAATAGATCCAAAATGTAGATTGCTATCGAAACCTCTTGAAAATGAGATTATTTACCAAAACATAAGCAAATCAGACGGAGGTTGGGAATTTCTAAACTTTCAGGCTAGAAAAATGAAGAATGGAGATAAGTGGTCAGGATATACAGCTGAAAATGAATATGCAATCATACTACTTTCAGGAAATTTCACTGTCACTTCGGACAAAGGAAACTGGTCAACAATAAATGGAAGAAAAAGTGTTTTTGAAGGGATTGCACATACCCTATACCTTCCTCGAAATACAAATTTTGAATTAGAAGCTGATTCAGATTTACTGGATATAGCTTATGGTTGGTGTGAAACAGACAAGGATTTTCAAGCATTCATTAAAACTCCCGACCAAGTAGAAATTGAAATAAGAGGAGGCGATAATGCGACAAGGCAAATAAACGATCTATTAGGACCAGGTTCAAAATGTCACAGGCTGGTTGTAGTGGAAGTTTATACTCCATCAGGCAACTGGAGTTCATTTCCTGCCCATAAGCATGATGAAAGAAAAGTTGATACAGAGGGAAATCTTCTAGAGGCAAGACTGGAGGAAATTTACTTTTATAAATTCAACAAACCGCAAGGTTACGCTATTCAACAGGTTTATACTTCGGACCGAACCCTAGACGAAATAGCCAGAGCAAGAAATAACGATGCTGTCCTTGTGCCCAAAGGATTTCACCCTGTTGCGGCTGCCCATGGTTATGATGCTTATTATCTAAACTTTTTGACAGGAAGTGACCAGTCTTTAGCCAATACTCCTGATCCTGACCACGAATGGATATTTAATTCGTGGAAAGGAAAGGATGAAAGAATTCCAATGGTAACTGCTAAAATGAATTTGAAATGAAAAATCCCATATATGATGTTTTAGCTATAGGTAGGTCTTCAATAGATCTATATAGTCAACAAGTAGGTGCAGAGTTTATTGATATAAAAGGCTTTGATGCATTTGTAGGTGGTTCTCCATTGAATATTGCTACAGGTTGTAGCAGACTTGGTCTCAAAAGTGCCCTGTTTACAGGGGTTGGTGAAGATAAAGTAGGTGATTTTATTTTGAATTTCCTGAAAAATGAAAATGTCGAAACTTGTTTTATTCCGAGGATTCCAGGTTCAAGAAGCAGTGCTGTAATCCTTGGTATTCAGCCTCCGGATAAATTTCCCTTGGTGTATTATAGGGACAATTGTGCTGACAGCCAAATTACAATAGATCATGCCAACATGATTCCTTTTGAGGAATTTAGAATAGTACAGGTATCAGGAACGGCCCTAAATAAAGATCCAAGTAGGTCGACGACTATTTTTTGCATTGAAAAATCCCATGCGCTGGATATTCCGGTGGTCTTGGACATAGATTTCCGAGCAGATCAGTGGCATGATTTCAGGGCTTTTGGGGTGATCTTGAGATCGATAATCCCAAAAATTAAAATTGCCATAGCGACTGAAGAAGAAATATTAGCAGTTATGATTAAAGATCCTAGCCAGGTTAAAATAGAGTATCAGCAGATCTCTGCTCCGATTATTTTAGGAGATATTGATACTGCAATTTCCGAAATTATGGCCCTTGGATTGGAAATTTTGTTGGTAAAAAGAGGGTCTAAAGGAGTAAGTATTTATGAAAAAAATGGAAATGTAACTGATGTCCCAGGTTTTCCTGTAGTTCCATTAAATGTCTTAGGTGCAGGTGATGCCTTTGCATCGGGATTTATCTATGGGTTTTTGAAAAAGTGGTCTCTTTACAATTCATGCAGAATGGGAAATGCGAGTGGTGCCCAGGTGGTATTGCAGTCCGGTTGCGCAAACTTTATGCCCACCTTGTCTGAATCAGATCAATTTATTTCCTCTTTTGGCGGGTTTTAATCACACCCAAAATAAAAGAGAATCTTTAAGGTGTCTTTTCAAAAAATTTTTGATCAAGAAGAATAAAATAATCAAAAAAATGAATCGAGTCAAACTTTCAGTATCCCAGGCAATAATCAAATTTCTTTCTAATCAATATGTGGAAAGAGACAAAATTGAACATCAGTTTTTTGCAGGCTGTTTTGGGATATTCGGTCATGGAAATGTCGGAGGAATTGGTCAGGCACTTCACCAATATCCTGAATTTAGATTTTTTCAGGCAAGAAATGAACAGGCTATGGTGCATTCGGCTGTGGCGTATACAAAAATGAAAAACAGATTGTCAACTATGGTCTGTACCTCTTCCATAGGTCCGGGAGCAACCAACATGATAACGGGCGCAGCTCTGGCGACAATAAATAGGCTTCCTGTTCTTCTATTGCCCGGCGATATTTTTGCAACGAGGAAAGTCGACCCTGTCCTCCAGCAATTAGAATCCACAAGTACCCAAGATATTTCTGTAAATGACTGTTTCAAACCGGTATCAAAATATTGGGACAGGATTAATAGACCTGAACAGTTGACAAGTTCCTTGATGGCTGCCATGAGAGTACTTACTTCACCTTCCGAAACAGGCACAGTGACATTATGCCTTCCCCAAGATGTTCAGGCAGAGGCGTTTGATTTTTCCAAAGATCTTTTTGAAAAAAGGATTTGGTACATTCCAAGGCCTGTTCCGGAACAGGAATTACTGTTGAGGGCAGCTTCGTCAATCCGAAAATCTAAGAAACCCCTCATAATTGCAGGAGGTGGAGTCCTTTACAGCGAGGCTTCAAAAGTTTTGGAAGAATTTGTCTCTCAAACAGGAATTCCTATTTGTGAAACTTTTGCTGGTAAGGGTTCTTTGCCTTATGACCATCCCTTGAATTTAGGAGCAGCTGGAGCTACTGGTACTGATGGTGCTAATATCATAAGTAGTGAAAGTGATTTGATAATTGGAATTGGTACCCGATATAGTGATTTTACAACAGCGTCAAAAACAGCTTTTCAGAATGAACAAGTGAGGTTTTTGAATATCAATGTATCCGAGTTTGATGCTTTTAAAAATGGAGCATTATCACTTATTGGAGACGCAAAAAGCACATTATTGGCCTTAAAGGCGATTTTGGGTGATTATACCACCGATCCTGAATTCCAAACTAGGATCAAATCATTAAATGAGTCTTGGGATAAAAAAGTCCAAGCTGCTTATTTCTATAAAGAAGATGAAGACAAATTACCTTGTCAATCAGAAATAATTGGTGCTGTCAATAATTTTTCAGGTCCAAAAGATGTGGTCTTATGTGCTGCAGGCAGTCTTCCCGGTGACCTACATAAGCTTTGGAGAACTAGAGATCCTAAAGGATTTCACCTTGAATACGGATATTCCTGTATGGGGTATGAGATTGCAGGTGGGTTAGGGGCAAAGATGGCTTCTCCCGATAGGGAAATTTATGTTATGATAGGAGATGGAAGTTATCTTATGATGTCAACGGAAATAGTTACATCAATCCAAGAAGGTTACAAGCTCACAATCATACTTATCAACAACAATGGTTTTGCTTCAATTGGAGGATTGTCCAAATCACTTGGTACAGAAGGATTTGGAACATCTTATCAATATCGAAATCAAATTACTGGGCAACTCGACGGTGGATTTCTTCCTGTTGACCTTGCAGAAAATGCAAAAAGTCTGGGGGCAAAAGTTATCATAGCAAAAGGAATGAATGATTTCCAAAATGCTTTAAAAGAATCTAAAGAATACCCAATGACAACCGTAATTTATACAGAAACGCAGCCCGAAACAAAACTTGAGAGATATGGGGATTCTTGGTGGGAGGTACCTGTCTCAGAGGTATCCCAAAAATCTGCCGTCCAAGAAGCTTTCAAAAAAATGGAAAAACAACAAAAAAAGCAAAGACAGTTTATTTAAGCTTTAAATTCTTTTCAATCATTTTTCCCTGAACCGAATTAACCAAATCCAATGACTTTAACTGTAGTCAGTTTTATTGCTTTCACACTATTTGTGGCATTTTATTCTTGGTACAAAACCAGAAACCAAAATTTAAAAACCAGTGATGGCTATTTTTTAGGTGGAAAAAGTCTTACAGGGGTAGTTATTGCAGGGTCCATGATAATGACCAATATATCTACAGATCACTTAGTTGGAATGAATGGTTCGTCTTATGTAAATGGTTTTATAATTGTAGCGTGGGAGGTGACCTCCTCACTCGCATTGATTTTGGCCGCCGTATATTTTGTGCCTAGGTATTTAAAAATGGGGCTTTCAACCATTCCTGAATATTTGGAAAGGAGATTTGATGCTACAATTAGATCTATGGTAGCATTTTTTCTTTTGGTTTCCTTTGCCATTACCCTTTTGCCCATTGTCCTTTACACAGGAGCAATAAATCTTGAAAGTTTATTTGATGTTGCTGCCACATTAGGTGTCAGTTATGATCAAGGTATTTGGATAACGGTAGTTACTGTGGGGATTTTGGGATCTATTTACGCGGTTTTGGGAGGCTTAAAAGCAGTTGCAATTTCCGATACTATAAATGGGTATGGTTTATTTATTGCCGGAGCCTTGGTTCCAGTCATGGCCTTGATTTTGATAGGGGATGGTAATCCAGTACAAGGTTTTTTCAAGGTTTATAACCACCGCCCTGAAAAATTTAATGTCATTGGTAAAAGTGATTCGGTCCTTCCATTTGAAACTTTATTTACAGGTTTGATAATTAACCAAATCTACTTTTGGTGTATGAATCAAACTATAATTCAACGAGCTTTAGGTGCCAAAAACCTCATTGAAGCTCAAAAAGGGTTATTGCTTACAGGAGTGTTAAAGCTAATCGTCCCATTTATTATTGTTCTTCCCGGGGTTATTGGATACTATTACTTTGGTGAGAGTCTTTTTGAAGAACAGGATCAGGTCTATCCGGCGCTTGTAAAAAAAGTCTTGCCAGTTGGCTTTACGGGTCTATTTGCTGCAATTGTATTAGGAGCTGTATTGAGTACATTCAATAGTGTACTGAATAGTGCCTCTACCATCTTCAGTCTCGACATCTACAAAAAAATAATAAATCCCCGCGTTTCAGATATCAATCTAGTCAGGGTTGGTAAGGCTTCAGCTTCAATTCTAGCAGTAAGTTCAATTTTAATTGCCCCCATGATTTCCAGAGCACCCGAGGGTGTTTTCCAGCTTTTACAAGAACTAAATGGTATATTTTTTATACCAATCGCTTCGATTATGCTAGCAGGATTTTTGACTAAGAATATTACAGCACTTTCAGCAAAAGTGGCATTGATTACAGGACTTGTATTCTATATCACGACGGTATTTATACTCAAGGTTGATATCCATTTTGTTCATATCTGGGGAATAGAATTTTTGATCAATGTGGGGGTTATGTTCCTGATTTCTTATGCAAGGCCCCAAAGAATAGTAGATCGACCTATTTTAATGGTGACACCTGTGGATTTAAGGTCTTGGAAATTTACGCCTATTGTCTCTTTGTTTTTAGTACTGATTCCTGTTGGGATTTACATATTCTATAGTTTAAAATAATAATTAATAAAAAAATGGAACTTTTAAAAAATTACATTGATGGATCTTGGACTAGTAGCATTGAAGAAAATACAAAAGAAGTAATCAATCCTGCAAATCAACAGATTTTGGCAAGAGTGCCTTTTGGGAAGGGTACCTCTAAGGATCTCGAAAAAGCGGTTTTAGCGGCTCAGGTGGCATTTCATGATTGGAAGAATGTTCCCGTAATGCAAAGGGTACAGCCATTGTATAAACTCAAAACACTTTTGGAAGAAAATACAGATCAAATCGCCAGAATCATTACCATGGAATGCGGCAAAACATTTGCCGAGTCAAAAGGTGAACTGCAAAGGGCGATAGAAAATATCGAAACTGCATGCTCAACCCCGACATTAATACAAAGTGAATTTTCAGAAAATGTTGCTAGGGGTGTAGACGAATTTATGATAAGGCAGCCCCTGGGTGTGTGTTGTTGTATATCACCATTTAATTTTCCCGGAATGATTCCTTTTTGGTTTTTGCCCTACGCCATTGCCTGTGGAAACACATTTATCCTCAAACCATCTGAAAAAGTTCCCCTCACAATGATGAAATGTTTTGAGCTTTTGGATCAAATAGGTCTACCCAAAGGAGTGGTTAATTTGGTTCACGGAGGTAAGGAAACAGTGGATGCCATGCTCGAACATCCTCTGGTCAAGGCAATCAGCTTTGTTGGGTCAACAGAGGTTGCTAGGTACATTTATCAGAAAGGTTCTGCTTATGGTAAGAGAGTACAAGCTCAAGGAGGGGCAAAAAATCCAATATTAATATTACCTGACGCAGATCTTGATCTAAGTTCAAAAATTATTGCAGATAGCGTGTTTGGGTGTGCAGGTCAGCGCTGCCTAGCGGCATCCAATATAATTACTGTAGGAGATGAAAACGGATTGGTTAAAGATAGTATTTATCACGCTTCATTAACAAAAAAGACAGGTTATGGTCTTGATGAGGGAATTGAAATGGGGCCTGTTATTTCTAAGGAAAGCAAAAGCAGGATTGAACAGCTTATTCAAATAGGCGAAAGAGATGGGGCCAAAGTAATTTTAGACGGTAGGAATCATAAAGTGCCGGGATTTGAAAATGGTAATTTTTTGGCGCCAACTATATTAGAAGATCTCCCAATTAAGAGTGAATTGATGAAAACCGAAATTTTCGGACCTGTATTGACTTTGCTTACCCTGAAATCTTTGGATGATGCCATTGAGTTTATCAATTCAAATCATTATGGAAATATGGCATGCATATTCACCTCGAGTGGAGCAAGTGCCAGAAAATTCAGGAATGAAGTAAATTCAGGAAATGTAGGTATAAACATAGGGGTTGCAGCCCCCATGGCGCAATTTCCTTTTAGTGGATGGAATAATAGCTTTTTTGGAGATTTACATGCTCAGGGAAGGCATGGGATTGAATTTTATACCCAGACAAAAGTAGTAATTGAAAGATGGCCTAAAGAGTGGTCTAGAAAATTTTAACAGTATGGAAAAAATTAAAGTTGCAAATGCACCGTGTTCTTGGGGAGCCCTCGAATTTGGATTTGAGGAAGAAACCCAAAGTTATCAGGAGGTTCTGAATGAAATGGAACAGACTGGATATGAAGGTACAGAACTTGGAGATTGGGGTTTTTTACCTACCAATCCCGAAGAGTTGAGAAATGTGATTTTCAAGAAGAAATTTTGGATTCCGGGAGCCTTTGTCCCTGTTTATTTAGCTGATGAAATCAATCATGATAAGGGGATTGAAAAAGCCCTTAAAGTTGCAGGTTTACTGGTGGCTGCGGGGTTTGATGATTCATTTATTATTCTAGCCGACGAAAATGGAACTGTTGAAGAAAGGACCAAAAATGCAGGAAGAATATCGCCTGAAAATGGATTAAGTGAAGATAAATGGAAGATTTTCGCAAAAGGGGCCAATAAAATTGCAAAAGCAGTTATGGATAAGTTCGGTTTAAGAACTGTGTTCCATCATCACTGTGCAGGTTACGTTGAAACAGAACAAGAGACTGAAAGACTGTTGCAGTTGACGGATCCGGATTTATTGGGGCTCTGCTTAGATATGGGACATTTAGCTTTTGGAGGTGGGAATCCTGTTTCATTTTTAAATAAGCATATTGAAAGAATTTGGCATATACATTTTAAAGATTTTGATCCAGAAATAGGGGCATTGAGTAAATCAAATCAATGGGATTATTTCACTTCTGTCAAACAAGGAGTTTTTTGCAAACTAGGACACGGATCCGTTGACTTTCCGGAAATAGTCAGAATACTAAAAGGTAGTAATTACTGTGGATGGATAGTAGTGGAACAGGATGTTCTTCCGGGAATGGGTAGCCCAAAAAAATGTGCTGATTTAAATAGAAAGTATATTTCAAGCCTTGGTTTATAAGTAGAGCTGATTCATAAGAATGATAATAAATTTTAGTTTCAAAAATAAAATATTTAAAATTTTGATATAATGAAGAAAGTTAGAATTGGCATAATCGGAATGGGTAGAATAGGGAAAATTCACTACGATAATTTAAAAAACAAGGTTGAAAATACAGAGGTTGTTTCTTTTTCGGATCCTTTTTTTAAGGAAAGCCTTGAAATACCTAATTTAGAAGTTGAAGCTTTGGTTAGCTGTAAGGAAGTAGATGCAGTGATTATTTGTTCACCTACCAATACACATGCAGATTATATTTCACTGTGCGCAAAGCACAAAAAAGACGTTTTCTGCGAAAAACCACATGATCTTTCCTTACCAAGAGTTATTGAATCCCTTCAGGAGGTAAAAGCAGCTGGCATCAAATTAATGTTGGGGTTTAATAGGAGGTTTGATCCAAACTTTCTTAAAATAAAAAAATTAGTGATGGATGGCAAAATCGGGGAGCCTTTTTTGATCAAAATTACGAGCAGGGATCCTGCGCCACCATCACTTTCCTATTTGAAGAGCTCGGGAGGTATGTTTTTGGATATGACCATTCATGATTTTGATATGGCAAGGTATATTATGGGAAAGGAGGTCACTGAGGTATATGCTGTTGGAGGTGCATTTGTTTCTGAAGATGTAATTAGTGCTAATGATATTGATATTGCCACAGTTACATTAAAATTTGAGGATAATACTATGGCTTTAATTGACAATAGCAGAAAGGCGGTATATGGATACGACCAAAGGTTAGAGGTATTTGGTTCTGGTGGAATGGCCAAAGCCGAAAATAATAATCATGACACCCACACACTTTACAATGAGATTGGAGCCCATTCTTCTCTTCCTCTTGACTTCTTTATGGATAGATATACCTCATCATACCTTAACGAAATAAAGAGTTTTATTAATTCTATTGTATTGGGAACAAATGTAAGTGTCACAGGTGAGGATGGTTTTCAAGCCTTAAAAATCGGCATTGCAGCTGGTATTTCAATAAGAGAAAATAGACCTGTAAAAATTAATGAAATCAATCAATTACAATCAATTTTGTGATTTGAGGGTAAAAGTGTTCTCAATTGCTTTGAAATCTTGATGCCTTTTGTACTGTAAACTACGCAAACGTTTGCATTCCACAAAGTTGATTTAGGTTGATTTTGTTAGTAATATAGTATTGAATTAAAAGTAGGTGATTGATTATTAATTGTGAAGTATTTCAAAAACTCCATACAATAGGTAAGGTCATGATCTTTGAAACTATTCAATAAAAGAGTAAAAAAAGGTAAATCGCTTTCTGTTTTTTTATCTCTGTAAAGAGACCAAAAAATCTTATAAATAATTGATTAAAAATTAAGTTGAAATCTTTTGAGATCTCAGGTGGGATACCTATGTCTTATTTGTAGGTGTATTAGCTGAAACACTAGGGTTTTAATTAAAAGTTAAAAAATGAAATAAAAATTCTACACCAAAAAATATCAATTACATAAAACCTAAAACCATAACAATTTAACATGAAAAAAATCATTACAATTCCAATTCCGAGTTTTTCTAGACGGATAGCTTGGTGTCAAAAAACAAAGACAATATGGTTATTCCTCATATTCTTTTTGTACATAGGAGCAAGTGCTTCGATAGCACAAAACACATTGATTTCTGGTGTTGTTACCTCAGAGGAGGATAACCAACCTATGCCCGGTGTTTCAATTCTTCTTAAGGGAACAAACATAGGCACAGTTAGTGACCTGAATGGAAAGTTCAGTATTTATGCAAATAATCCCAATACCGATGTTCTGGTCTTTTCTTTTCTCGGGTTTTTGACGCAAGAAGTGGTTTTAGGTAACCGAACCAGCCTTGAAATAATCATTAAGCCGGATATTTCTCAGCTTGATGAAGTAGTTATTGTTGGATATGGAGAAACCAAGCGCCGTGATTTGACTGGATCGGTAGGATCAATGAATTCGGAGTTAATAAAGGAAACAAACAAAGTCAATGCCTTTCAAGCACTACAGGGGCAAGTCGCGGGTGTTATGATCCAATCTACCGACAATAAGCCGGGAGGGGGATTTAATGTCAGAATTAGAGGATCAAATACGATCAATTCCAATGAAACTACCGAACAAGGAGGTTTTACAGCCGGCTTAAACCCCTTATTCATCGTTGACGGTATCTTTGTTGATGACATCTCATTTTTGAATCCTTCGGATATCGAAAGGATGGATGTCCTAAAAGATGCCTCGGCAACTGCAATATATGGTTCGAGAGGTAGTAATGGAGTAGTAATCATAGAAACAAAGAAAGGTTCTAAAGGAAAGGTAACAGTTCAATATGATAATTACATTGGAGTGAGACAGGCATACAATATTCCTGATATGCTTCAGGGAGAGGAATTTCTTACCTATTTTAGAGATGCAGTAGTAGGTAATCAATGGGCTTCAGGTAACTTAAACTTTGGGCCGACTGATGTTAATCTAAGTGATTTTTTGCGCCCAAATGAAATTGAAAATGTTAATGCGGGCAGGTATGTGAATTGGATTGATATGATGTTGCAAAATGGAACCCAACAAAACCATACTCTAAATCTCACAGGTGGGACAGAAAGTACAATTTATGGATTCGGGCTCGGCTATACAAAAGATGAAGGTACATTCCCGGGTGAAGACTTTGAAAGGGTAACATTGAGGGCAAATGTAAATGGAACGCTATCTAAGTATATCAAGGTAGGTTTTAATAACTATGCTTCATTCGATGTTAGAAATGAAGGAAGTAGGGAAGGTCTCAGAAATGCTTATAGGCTTCGGCCCACAGGTACCCCTTATGAAGAAAACGGTGAGCCCAAGTTTTTTCCACTAGAAGGGGAGACTTTTATCACCAGTCCTCTTTTTGAGCCTACAAATATGACAATGGAAACCAAGACTTTGAATTATCTTAGTAATCTTTCATTGGCAGTCACTCCGACTAAAAACATTACGATTACTTCCAATTTTTCGCCAAATATCCAATTCTCCAGATTTGGTGAATATAGAGGAAGATTCAATAAATCAACAAATGGAATTATTCAGAATACAAGGGCTGATGTAACTAACTCAAATCGATTGTCCTACGTTTGGGATAATATCTTCAGCTACAATGGGAAAATAGGGAATGACCATGTGATTAATGGAACTTTTGTCTACTCACAGTTTTTGGAAAGGTCAGAGAATTTCCGACAGCAAAGAAGAGGATTTTCAACAGATCAATTTTTGTTTTATAACATGGCTGCAGGTCCTGATGTCAGAGATGTTACAAGTGGTCTGACCAAACAATCATTGGAATCTTATACTGCCAGAATAAACTATATTTTCAAAGATAAATATCTTTTGACATTGACAGGAAGATATGACGGAGCTTCCATTCTCGCAGCAGGAAATAAATGGGCATTTTTCCCTTCAGCGGCTTTGGCATGGAGAATATCAGATGAGAACTTTATGAAAAGCCAGAGTTTGATTGATGATTTGAAATTAAGAGTAAGTTATGGACAAACTGGAAACAATGGTGGAGGAGCAGGACTTAGACCACTTGGTTCTCAGTCACTTATTGGGACATCATTTACTAATCTTGGCGATAGGGTGATCCAGACGGCATTTGTAAATAACCTTGCCAATAGAAATCTTGAATGGGAAAGAACCAAAGAAATCAATTTTGGCTTGGATTTCGGATTATTTAAAAGCAGAATTTATGGATCGGTAGATGTCTATCAGAGGAATAACGAGGGAATTATTTTCTTCCGGCCAACTCCTAATTACACCGGGTTTTCAGGGGTTTTTGAAAATGTAGGTGAAGCTTCAAATAAAGGGATAGAACTGACTTTGAATTCTGTAAATATTGACAAAGGCGATTTGAAATGGACAACATCTTTGAATTTTTCCTCAAACAGAAATCAAATAACCAAGCTGTATGGAGACCTTGAAGAGATTTTGTTTGGTGTACAGGCAGGAAGCTATATCCACAGAGTAGGTCAGCCAGTAGGGTCTATTTTTACATGGGAGTTTGACGGCATTTGGCAACTTGATCAATTGGATGAAGCCAGGGCATTTGGTCAGCTTCCCGGTCAGGTAAGAGTAAAAGACCTCAATGGAGATGGGGTGATCAATGCAGCAGATCGAAATGTCATAGGTAACAACATGCCCAAATGGATGGGAGGTATGGGAAACAACCTCAACTATAAGAACTTTGACTTATCAATTTTCTTGTTTGCTTCTATTGGGGCAATGTCAAATAGTTATTTTCATATATCCCACTCGGGAGGTTTTGATGCGACGCCTGCTAGATTCAATAGTTTGAAAACAAATTATTGGACTCCTGAAAACCCTTCTAATGAATGGTTTCAACCAAGCAATCAAGGACCATTTTCAGAAGTGTTGAGATACCAGGATGTTTCTTATGTTCAGGTCGGTTATATTACTTTGGGATATAATTTTGGAAGCACACTTTTAAACTCCATCGGTGTCAAAAGCCTAAGGCTTTATTTTACAGCCCAAGATCCTTTTATTTTCACATCATTTGAAGGATGGGATCCAGAAAGTGCCGGAAGAAACAGCTGGGGATCAGCTCACATGTCTAGGATTCTAATGGGTGGTCTTAACGTTAAATTTTAAATGAAATTCAAAATGAAAACCATACAGAAATCAATATATAAAATAAATGTACTGCTAATCATAGTATTGACTTGGTCTTGTGGTGGGTTTTTAGATGAAGAAAACAGAGAATCCTTAACGGATGCGGTTTTGTTCAGTGAACCTGAATCTTTTGACCAATTAGTTGCAAGTGTTTATGAACGAATGAGATTCTCAGAAACATTCTATGATTTGGACCATCAGGGTACAGATATCTTTACCCGTGGTGATATCATTGCAGGAATTAGTGAGTTAAACGATTATGTGAATTTGAACCCAATCAATGGCTCACTGCTCACCTATTGGAGAAATTATTATCGAGTCATTGCCGCAGCCAACACGGCTTTGGGAAGAGCTGATGCTATAGCAGGGTTGAATGAGAATGTTAAGGTAAGAGGTTTGGCAGAGGTGAAATTTTTTAGGGCATATTCCTATTTCCGGCTTGTGGAGCAATTTGGAGGTGTACCTCTAATATTAAATGAAATCAGGGATTCACAGGTTTTGTTTGCAAGGTCCTCAGAGGAAGAGATTTATAATCAAATCATTATTGATTTGGATGAGGCGCTTGCAGGGACTCTAGATAGCCCGGTTCTATTTGGCCAAATAACAAAAAATGCGGTTAGAAACCTGAAAGCTAAAGTTGTTTTGACCAGGGGGTATAAGACTTTTAGATCAAATAATGACTTTCAAGAAGCTGCTCAATTGGCTGAAGCTGTAATCCAGGCTCATCCTTTGACAGCAAATTTTGCAACCTTGCACAGCAGGTCTACACAGAGGAATTCGGAAGTGATTTTTTCTCTTCTCTATGGTTCCAATCAGGTTTCTAGGGGAGTGGGAAACAACAGGCATCTTCTTTTTAAATTTGTTTATGATATCTACCCCGGACAGACCAGATCTAATTTACTTCATAGAGGCTTAGGATCAGCCCCTACCCCTTACTATTATAGTTTGTTTAAGGAAGGTGACCAAAGGGAAGATGTTACTATTAGAAGAATATTCTTGGCTGAAGTTAACAGTTCTGATAATTCAATATTGAGAGGCGATACTTCTATTTTCTTTCCAAAAGAAGCTTGGTCGCAAGAATTAATTAATTCCAAAAAATATCAAGTAATTAATCCGGATCAATATTTTATCCCAAACGGGATTACTCAAGTCCAATACCCAATGTTTAGAAAGTTTGATGATCCCGGAGTTCCTTATACAAATCCCGGAATTAACCCTGATGGTGAAAGAGATGCCGTGATAATGAGATCTGCCGAAACTAGATTAATTGCCGCAGAGGCTTATTTAAATATTGGAAATCTTGAACTGGCCGCACAGCACATTAATGCTTTAAGGACACGATCAGGATTGACAACGCAGATTTCTTCCAGCGAGGTAACTTTAGATTTAATCTTGGATGAAAGTGCCAGAGAATTGGGGGGAGAGATAAGCAGATGGATGGAACTAAAAAGAACAGGTAAATTAATTGAAAGGGTTTTGGCAAATAATCCACATGCCGCACTAAATGCCGCTTTAAGACAATTTCACCTTTTGAGACCTATTCCTCAAACAGAAGTAGATATTTCAGGGGGAATACTGACCCAAAATCCTGGATACAATTAAAGTATTTCCCACAAACTCAGATTGATTTTATCTATTAAAAAGAAACCTCTTCATAAGAGGTTTCTTTTTAATCATTCGCGAGAATGTCTGTACGTATTGATGACAGTCATTTGATAATTCGATTTAATTCATGCCAAGACACTAAAATATCCGGTATTTCTATTTCTGACTTCGTCCCGATAGCTCGGGTTCTGTTCTGCTTGTCGTAAAATATTGGTTTACTGGTAAAGAAGCGGAAAACCATTTTCGCGAGTTCTGTTTATTTCCTAAAATTTCAAACAATGAAAAATAAAATCCCCAAACTATACGTAATCTTATTGTTTGTTTATTTCGGCTTAGGTAGATTTTTAGTCATTGGACAAGACTCAAATTTAAAAGAAAAACTTTCTCTTGACGCTGTGAATTTTATCGTTCTTGGAGATTGGGGAAGGATGGGCGATGATTTTCAGATCCCTGTAGCAGCGCAAATGGCAAAAACAGCCAAAGAAATTCATGCTCAGTTCTTTATCAGTGTAGGGGATAATTTTTATCCCAAAGGAGTAGCGTCTACACTTGATCCGCAATGGAGATATTCATTTGAGGATATATACAAAGATTTTTCTCTGCATAGAGAATGGTATAGTATTCTAGGAAATCATGATTATATGGGAAATCCCGATGCTCAAGTGGAGTATACTAAAATAAGTAGGAGGTGGGTAATGCCTGGAAGGTATTTTGAAAAGGACATTCTATTAAAAGACCGGAATAAATCAGTCATGCAATTATTGTTTATAGACACAAATCCACTTATTCCCGAATTTTACAAGAATAAAGAATATGGGCCAAATGTAATGACCCAAGATACAACTCTACAACAGATTTGGATAGACCAATCCCTTGCAAGAGAAGATGTTCAGTGGAAAATTGTTATAGGCCACCATCCCATGTTTACGGGTAGTAAAGCTAGAAGAGAGGGTTATGATACAAGATCAATCAGATCGAGTTTGAAAACAAAATTCGAAAAAAATAAAGTTGATATGTATATCGCAGGGCATGACCATAGTCTGCAACATTTGATTTCAGAAACGGGTATTCACCACTTTGTTTCGGGGTCTGCTTCAGAAGCAACGGACGTGGATATGCTTCCAATGAGTAAGTTTGCTAAGGACGAATATGGTTTTTTCGTTTTTTCTGCTACTGCCCAAGAGATAAGGGTATTTGCCATCTCGCATACCGGTGAGATTTTATATCAAACAACCATAGATAAAAAATGAAAAATATTTCCAGAAAAGCCTTCATAAAACAAACTATCGGTATTGGGATTTCATCTTCTTTAATTCCTTTAAATACCGGTCTATTTGCATTTGGAAATGATTCTGCTGATGGTATATCCCAGCTAATGGAAAAGCTTGTAAAAGGAAGTAATAAAAATGTTTCAAACTTGCTTAAACCCGAAAATGCAAGGCTTACCACATATACTAGGCAGCAAGGGTATGATTTTGCAATACTCTGTGCTGCATATTCATACCGAAGTTCTAGTTATTTTCAGAAAAGGGAAGTTATCGAAAGACTAAAAACGTTAATTGAGTTTTTGCTTTCTATGCAAAATGCCGATGGAACAATGGATTCAGGTAATCTTGAATCACCACCAGATACGGCCTTTGTCATGGAGCCGCTATGCGCTGCAGCCAAAATTCTTCTAGATCAAAAAGACAAGAATCTTGAGGAGATAAAATCCTTATTACAGCTATTTATTGTCAAGGCAGGAGAAGGTCTACTGACAGGAGGAATTCACACTCCAAATCACCGTTGGGTTCTCAGTTCGGCTTTGGCCAAAATAAACAGAGTTTATCCAGACAAAAGGTACGTGGCAAGGATTGATGAATGGCTTTCGGAAGGGATATTTATCGATAAGGATGGACATTATCCCGAACGAAGTATGAATTATTCAGCTGTAGAAAATGAAGCTTTTATCACTATGGCGCGTTTGCTGAATAGAGATGAACTTCTCGAGCCCGTAAGAATAAACCTTCGAATGACTTATTACTATATGGAACCAAATGGTGATTTGGTCACATTTGATTCGAGGCGTCAAGATCAATATTCTGAAAAAAGTATAATTAATCAATATTTAAACTACAGGTTCATCGCAATAAAAGACAAGGATCCATTTTTTGCTGCCATTTGTGGATTAATTGAGAAACTTGAAGGCTTTGAAAATGAAATTATCGATAAAGGGCTCTATTATTTTATTGAAGAACCATTCCTTCAAAATGAACTTCCTATTCAGGAAAAGCTACCATTGAATTACGAAACAGTATTCAGTACAAGCTCTTTAGCCAGAATCAGAAGAAATGAAATGAGTATGACCATTTTTGGAGGGGTGGACTGGCCTTTGATTATTGCTTCAGGTAGATCAATAAGTCCTAATTTCTTTTCTTTTAGAAAAGGAGCAGCGATTTTAAAACACATGAGAATTTCTTCTTCTTTCTTTAATATGGGACACTTTAGGAGTAATGGACTTGAAGTGGATGACGGGGTATATACGCTATATAAAAAACTAGAGGCACCTTACTACCAACCCCTTCCTGAGAATTTAAGGAGACCCGATGGTGACTATGATCTTACTCCCAGTGTTGACGGGAGATTTTGGAGCAAAATGTCATTTGAAAAAAGACCTGTCAGTAATGTGAAAACATTAGAAACTAAAGTAAAAATTAAAGAATCAAATGGGGAAGTTTCAATGGAAGTTGAAGTCATCGGTTTGGAAGGAGTACCTGTCACGATTGAGCTATGTTTTCATGAAAATGGAATTTTATCAGGTGTAGAAAGTGTCGGTGACAATCAGAATAATTCATATCTACCGTATGATTTTGGCACATTTTCCTCTGGAAAAGACAGAATAACCTTTGGTCCCGGTCTGAAAAAGCATCAAAATATTTATCGGCTAGATGGTGAAATGTATTCAGTACATTTTGGAACTCTTCGGGGGACAGGTCAGCATGTTTACCTAACCGGATATACCCCATTTTCTCATACGCTAACATTCAAATAGAAATCATTAAATGAATTTTAAAAAGCCAATCAAACTGCCCGTAATGATTATAGCACCTCTGCTGCTTTTGATCTCTTGTTTTCAAGCACCTTTGGAAAATAATTATGTAGTAAATATTGAAAACACTGAGGATTTTGATTTAAAAAATAAACCGGTTTTGATCAGCCGATCTGAATTTCAGGGTTTGGATCCCGAATTATTCCCACTACTGCTATCTCCAAATAATGACACTATACCTGTCCAAGTTGATGATTTGGATGGAGATGGGAGCTGGGATGAGTTGTTTTTTGTATTTGATATCAAAGCGATGTCAAAAGAAGTACTTGAATTGAAATGGTCAAAAAATAAAATATTTTTTGATCCAAAAGTAGCTGTGCGTTTTGGTGTAAGGGCTTCAGAGGAAGATATAGTCAGAAAATCAAAAGCTGATATATTTTATCCCAATCAATTACCGGGTATGACGGGCTACCAGCCTTATCAGACTGATGGACCCTCTTGGGAAAATGACATGGTAGGTTTTAGACATTATCTGGATGGAAGAAATTCTAAAGATGTTTTTGGTAAAAAAGTGAGACATCTAACTCCTGATAATGTAGGAATTAATGATAAGGGAGTGACAGAAGATAATTACCATGTGATGGAGGAGTGGGGAAGAGATATTCTTTCAGTTGGAAACTCTGTAGGTATTGGTGGCTTTGGGTTAAAAGTAAATGACCAGCTACACAGGATAGGTGTTACTCAACAAGATACAATCAACAACGTGGAAAAAACTCATTTTAACATTATTTCTGATGGTCCAATAAGGGCAATAACTCAATACTTTTATGAAAACTGGCACCCTCAATTATTAGAAAGAAGTTATAATGTTTACGAAAAAAATTTCATATGGCCGGGAGACCATTATTACAAAGTAAGGCTTTCTTTTCCTGACCTAGTAGGTGATGAACAGTTGGTGATAGGTCTAGTAAATTCCAGAACCGAAAAACAATTAAATCTTCGTGAAGTGGGGGATTTTGTGGTGCTTTTTACCCATGATTTGCAAACATACGAGAAAGAATGGTATTTGGGTTTGGGGCTAATTTTACCGAAAGAGGATTATGAAGGATTCTTTTTGGCCCCCCAAACCGGATCTTTATCAGGTACTTTTCTGGCAAGAATGAATATTAAACCGGAAAAAATATTGGATTATTATGCGGTGGCTGCTTGGGAATTGTCTGATGAATCATTTAGAGATGAAAATCATTTCGAGAATTATATGATAAGTTTGGCACGAATGCTTACTGCTAAGCCTATTGTAAGTGTATCTCAAAAATGATTTAGTAAAATTTTAGTCCTTGAATTTTTAATCATAAAAGGATAAAAGTTTAATGAAGTCAAAAATTTAGTAAACACTAAATGATACCATTCTATACTTAAAATAGTATGGTTGTTTATTTAAAGTACTTGTCCAATTAAAAAATCCTATTTGTCAGTCTCGGGAAAACTTCCACGGATCGAGTTAAGAATAATTTAAAAATTAAAATATAAAAACTCATGCTAACAATTAATAGATATAAAAAACTGAAAGCAATTCTTCTTTTTTTCTGCATTTCGATTTTTGGTAATTCAATAAATGCCCAACAGGGAATTAATGATTCCAACACGCCATTGCATTTATTGCAACCAAATTATCCATTGCCTTATGGAAAATCAAATACTGAAGAGATCAAGAAAGTGCTTGACAGGGTCTTTTATTTTCTTGAAAAATCTACTCCCGCAAGATTGAAAGATAAACAATCAGGATTGCAATTAAACAAATATTCGGGATCGATGGAAAATGCTGAATTTGAAAAAAGTCTATTCAGATTGACTAGCTATGAATGGGGTGTAACCTATGCAGGAATGTTAAGGGTAGCAGAAGTAACTAAAGATAAACAATATCAGGATTATGTTTTTTCAAGATTGGGTTTTTTGGCAGACTTATATCCTGTTTTCCAAACGGTTTCGCTAGAACGATTAAATGATTCGCCGATGAGATCGGTTGTTACCCCCCATGCCTTGGACGATGCAGGGGCGATTGGCGTTTCTATGATAAAAGCTAAATACGCCAACTTTGATAAAAACCTTGATCCAATGATTGAGAACTTTATTGACTTTATTTCAAACAAGGAGTTCAGACTGAATGATGGTACTTTTGCAAGAAATAGGCCGATTAAAAATACGCTTTGGCTGGATGATTTGTTTATGAGTGTACCGGCATTGGCTTGGTATTCTCTTTATAAGGATTCTCCGGCGCATCTAGATGATGCCATCAAACAGGTTCTCCAGTTTTCTGAAAAGATGTTTGATGATAAAAAAGGAATATATCGCCATGGATTAGTTGAAGGTCAAGTAAACTCCCCTAGCTTTCATTGGGCAAGAGCCAACGGTTGGGCTTTTATGGCAATTGTAGAGCTTTTAAGTGTTATGGAAAATTCTCACCCTCTTCGCGAAAAAGTCTTGTATTATTACAAAGCGCATGCGGTAGGTTTATCCAATTATCAATCTTCTACAGGTTTTTGGCATCAATTGCTGGATAGAAATGACTCATATCTAGAAACCTCTGCTACAGCGATTTTTACTTATGGATTTGCCAAAGGCATCAATGAGGGCTGGATTGATTACCGTGTTTTTGGTCCTAGTACTTTATTGGCTTGGGAGGCAGTTGCAAGTAAAGTAAATGAAATCGGTCAAGTGGAGGGTACATGTGTAGGTACCGGAATGGGATTTGATCCGGCATTTTATTATTACAGGCCTGTAAATGTTTTTGCGGCGCATGGCTATGGACCGGTTTTGTTAGCAGGAGCTGAAATTTCGGCGTTGTTGATAAACTTTAATTTTGAATTAAACGAAAAAGCTGTGCAATTTTTGGAAAAGTAAGGTAATCAAGGAAGCATGATTTTTATGTCGGTTTGTTACTGTGTCAATCTATACCTCTTCCCCGGCATAGACTTTATAAGTCCTTCAAATTCAAGGTTTAAAAGATTGTAAGCTAAACTGGAAATAGAAACGTTTAAGAATATGGCAATCTGATCAATTTCCAATTCTTTTTTCTCCATCAATATATTTAAAATACTCCTTTCCTCCTCGTTGTATTTTGTAAGGTCTAGGACTTTGTTCTTGGTATTTGTTGAGGTCAGATTTTCTTTTGACCAAGACAATGCCTCCTCCAAATCCTTGGGTCCTGTATAAATTGTAGCTTTCATCGACCTGATGAGGTTGTTGCAGCCTTCACTATATGTAGAAAGTAGGTTGCCGGGTACTGCAAAGACTTCCTTATTGTAGCTGAATGCTATTTCTGCAGTGATCAATGCTCCGCCTTTTTGTGCGGCTTCGACTACAATCACTGCATCGGCTAACCCTGAGATGATTCTGTTTCTCTTTGGAAAGTTACTCGGGTGCATGACTGTCCCCGGAGGGTATTCGCTTATCAATCCTCCTTGGTTTTCCATCATTTGTACTGCGGTGTTTTTGTGAATGGCAGGATATATCTGATCAACGGAGGAACCCAAAACGCCTATAGTCGAAAGATTATTTGCGAGTGAAGTTTTGTGTGCCTCTATATCTACGCCATACGCTAACCCACTGATAATGCTAGCATGGTAAGGGCCGATGTCTTCAATAATTTTTTTGGTGATGTTTTTACCATATTCAGTCGCATTTCTTGTCCCTACGATTGCAACTGACCGGTTTGGATTGAGATTCACCTGCCCTTTGGTATAGAGTACCATCGGGCAATCATCCATCATTTTCAACCTTGTTGGAAAATCATTGTCAGAAAAAGTCAAAATACGGATACCCTTCTTTTCGCAATTCGAAATGATTTCAGATGCTTCTCTAAAGTATTGGTCTTTATCCTTTCGTATTTCAGCAAGTTTTTTGCTGATACGGGGGATTTTAGAAATTCTTCCTTGAGGAAGGTCAAAAAAATCCTTCGCCGAACCTGTATAGGCTAGGATATTTCTATATAAAGAAGGACCGATTTTAGGGATGAGGTTAAGTGCTAACTCAAAAATTAACTCTTCATTATTTGGATTCGACATGCATAGTATCCCGTATTTCTACTAAAAAACTTTTGATCTGATGGAGTCTATCCACCATGGCTGCTTTGTCAAAAACCTTTTGATGATCACCTCTGATTACTTCTTGGGCACCTTGAAGGGTGTATCCCTTTATTTTTACCAATTGATAGATATACCTGATTTTCTCTATATCATCCTTGGTAAACCGACGGTTGCCTTTTTTGTCTTTTTTGGGTTTGATGATGTCAAACTCTCCTTCCCAATAGCGGATCAGCGAAGGGGCAACCTTAAACATGCTCGCAACTTCTCCTATGGAGTAGTATTTTTTTTCGATTTCTTTTTCTTTGTATGGCACGGGTTTAAAGCATTACTTTAACCAAAAATAGGGAAAATAATTAATTTTCAACTCTCAAATATTTTTTTCATCAATTGCCATTTCTCTCCATCCATACTTCCGGGGAGTTTTTGTTGGTATTTTGACATCAAATTCTCCCATTCCTGCACTTTTGGATTATTGGCATCAAGCTCAGCCTTTCTTTCAAATGAAAAACTTGAATCTACCTCCATTATCATAAATAACCTATTTTCCCATCGGTATAATTCCATAGAAATGATGCCTGCATCCGTAAAACTTTGGAGGATTTCTGGGTTTACAGATTGATGATAAAGCTCATATTGCTCAATGAGTTGTGGGTCGTTGTTTAAATCAAGAGTTAAACAAAATCTTCGATTCATATACATTTGCGAAAAGAGAACTTTCGGAAGATATTTTTTCAAACTTCCGAAAGCTTTGGTTTTAATTAATCCTTGGTTTCAGAATTTTCTTGGGTTTCCTCAGGACCTTTAAGGTAAGTGGGAAGATTTAAACCTGCCATATTGAACAAATCGTTTAATGGTGGGACACTTTTCATCAAACCTGAGACAAAATTGGCAGTAGAACCATTTCCACCATCCCCATTTGCCCCTGAATCCCAAACAGTGATTTTATCGATTTTGATATTTTTGACTGCATCAACTTGGGTTTTGACAAGTTCAGGTAATTTCTCGATCAATAAGAGTTGGAATGCCTTATTTGGGTCACCACCTGCGGCTTCCACCACTTGTTTATACCCTTCTGCCTGCTTGGTTAAGATTTCATACAGACCCCTCGCTTCAGCATCCATTTTGGCAAAAATAGCATCTGCCTCACCTTTTGCCTGTTCTCTTATTCTCTCCGCCTCAGCCTGGGCTTCGATGATGGCTTTTTGTTTTGCTATTTCCGATGGTATCACCACGTTGGCAATCTGTGTGGATCTTTCCCTTTCAGACCTTGCTGTCTCAGCTTTTTGCTCAGCAAGATAGGATTCCTCCAATGCTCGGGCTTGTTGGACTTTTTCTGCGGCAAGGGCAGTCCTTGAGGCTTCTGCTTCCCGTTCTCTCCTGATAGCATCTGACTGGGCTATAGATATTCTTGCCTCGTTTTCTCCTTTGACAGCCAAGGCATTGGCCTCAGAGGTTTTGACCCGGGTATCTCTCTCTGCTTCTGCTTTTCCGATGGATTCATCTTTGAATGCTTCCGCTATACTTACTTCTCTTGATTTATTGGTGATGGCAATTTTCACATCTCTGTCACGGTGGGTTTCAGCAATCTGTACATCCCGCTCACGGTCGGCCATTGCTTTTCCTGTTTCACCGATTTTTTCTTGCTCAGCAACAGAAATTTTAGCTTCATTGATTGCTTTTGCGGCAGCTTCCTTGCCCAAAGCCTCAATGTAACCTGACTCATCTTTTATATCGGTCACGTTGACGTTGATCAGCTTGAGGCCTATTTTTTTTAATTCAGTATCGACATTTTTAGAAATGTTGTCCAAGAATTTATCCCGATCTGAATTGATTTCCTCAATAGTCATCGTTGCAATTACCAATCTTAACTGACCGAATAAAATGTCTTTTGACAATTCCTGAATCTGATCCGGAGATAAACCCAACAATCTCTCGGCGGCATTTCCCATGCTGTCGGTATCAGTGGATATGGCAATGGTAAACCGGCAGGGAACGTCTACGCGGATATTTTGACGGCTCAGCGCATTGGTAAGGTTGGCTTCGATAGAAATAGGTTTAAGGTCGAGATATGCATAATCCTGGATAACAGGCCAAATAAATGCACCGCCACCATGAATACATTTGGCTGAGGTGCCTCCTGTCCGGCCATATACTACTAATATTTTGTCTGAAGGACATCTTTTATACCTTGATACCAAGGCTGTGATCGAGACAAAAATTACTGCGACTGCTGCAATTAAAATATATATTGTTTCCATGTATAAGTTGAATGTTAAAGTTTTTCTACAATAAGAATATTATCAGAATCGATTGATTTAATTTTTACCAATGTCCCCGATTTGAGGCTTTCAAATTCTGTGATGGCCCTCAATTCCCTAAATGAACCCTTGATACTGATTTGGACTTTTCCGATACCGGATTTTCTTTCAGGAATTGTCAGATAAACCTCTCCGGTTTTTCCAAGGGTCTCTTTGATTTTAAATGTGTTGTCTTCCGCAAGTTTTCTGATTTGGGAAATAATGAAGAAAAACATTGCTACGAATCCAATCCCTACGATCAAAGAAACCCCGATCAGTAAGGTTTTATTTTCTATAATTCCATAAAACGAAATCCCTGTCCATCCAAATCCAAGGAGAAAGTGGATGAGGTTCCGGAATGAGAAAAACTGGAAAGGGCCCTCAGCACCCTCTAGGTTGCTGTCAAAATCGGCCTCAAGGCCGTCTGTGGCATCAGCACCGATAAATGTCATGATGGTCTGGATCAAAAAAATCAAAGAAGAGGGGATAGCCAAATACCAAAAGACTTTCAATAAAGTGTCCATTTCATTAAAATTTTCCATAGTTGTGTCAGGTTTATTTTACCAAAATAATTAATTTATTAATTGGTACAAACACAGGGACAAAAGTTGTCTGAATTTTTTTTCTTTTCAAAACTTCAAGCAAGCATTTAATGAATATTTTATTTCCATTAATTTTTCTTTCTGCCCAAACATGCCGTTTGGCTTCAACCAATATTTTTTATAAAAAAAATTATTTTAAAATGAGTGCATATCAGTTTGATTAAAGAATTTTGACATGTTATAAAAAGAAAATTGCATTTCGTTCAAAAAATAATTTTATTACCCAAAAGATTATTTTATATTTTGACCTGAAATTCCGAGTCATGCGAGTAACAAAACATCCAGTCTTCTTTTTAATGTTAGCAGTGGTGCTACATATCGGAACTTTTGATGCCTACTCACAAGTGACTACCCTAGGTAAAGAATTTTGGTTTGGGTTTATGGAAAACAACGGAATTCCTCCTGATGCTCCCGATATGGGCATTGTGGTGATTACAGCCAGTGAACCCGCGGAAGGTGTTTTAGAGTATGCGGGTAGATCATATTCATTTTCATTGGCTACCGGTCAGCAGTTTTTCCACCGAATAAATGATTTTGATATCCTGCACAGGACATCAGGGATGGTAGAGTCCAAAGGTGTTTACATAATTTCGACTGGGAATGTATCGGTTTACGCTTTCAATGAAAGATTCCGATCCGCCGATGGTACGGTGATTTTACCTATTACCACGTTGGGAAAAGATTATTATATCACTTCACATTTTGAAGTAATGACTACCACGGTCAATTATGAAGCTAATCAGAATAATGAAAGTACATTATTGGTTGTAGGTGTAGAGAATGATACTAGGATAGAAATCACACCCTCAGTATGGACCTTGACTGGCAATGCTCCTTTAATCCCTTTTTTAATAACGCTCAATAGAGGACAAAGCTACCAAATCAAAGCTAGAGGAGATTTGACAGGCACTAGAATCCGGGTGGTAGGAGAAAATGTAGAAGAATGTAAAAATCTGGCTGTTTTTGGAGGAAATAAATGGACAAGTGTCGGTGATTGTGGTCAGGCAAACGACAACCTTTTCCAACAAGCTTACCCCGTAAATACTTGGGGGACTGAATTTTTTCATGTTCCCCTCGCAGGAAGATCTTCAGGAGAGTTGGTCAAAGTACTCGCTTCTGAAGACAATACCGCTGTTTTTATCGATGGTTTATTTAGAGGCAATATCAACGCAGGTAAGTTTCTTTCCCTCAATTTTGCTGCTGATCAGCTTGCGAGCATCCGTACCGACAAACCTGCCTCGGTGACTGTTTTTGCCAAAAGCCAAGCGTGCAATGATCCGGCCAAAGCGCTTTTCAATGACGGAGACCCTTTTATGATTACCTATAGTCCCAATCAGCAATTGCTCAAAACGATTACTTTTAATGCCCTACAACTCCCTTCCATTACAAGTCATTATGTCAATATAATTGTCAAAACAGCTTCAAAGGACCAAACAAGACTAGATGGAAATAATATAGGAAATCAATTTGCACCGATTCCAGGAAGTGCGGATTATTCCTATGCTAGAATTTCAATTTTTCAAGGAGCGCATAACCTGACCAATCCTGAAGGGCTGATCGGTTATGTGTATGGCTTTGGATATATAGAATCTTATGGATTTGCTGTAGGGGCCAATCTCGACAACCTTAATTTTGAGACGAAAAGTAATTATGACATTGAGGTACTCGGAGATAAGGTTGCCTGTTTCAACAAAGAAGGATTTTGGGAAATAAATCCTGAAAATGAACTGTTCACTTATTTTGTTTGGGATTTTGGAGATGGTTCTGACCCCGTCGTTGGAAAAGTAGTCCCACATACTTACACCGAAATAGGGGAATATGAAATAAAAGTAATAGCTGCAATCAGTGAAAATTCCTGCGATGAACAACAGGAAGTCAAATTTAATGTCACTGTAATCAAAACTGAAGGAGAGATAAAAGGTCTGGCCAAAGCCTGTCCAAACGTAGAAGAAATCACTTATGGGTTGGTCTCCAATATGGATTTTTCCAAAATAGAATGGCGTGCCGAAGGTGGTGAGATAATCGATATCAATGAACAAATGCAACTCGCTACTGTCAGGTGGGGTGCAGCCAATCCGAATGCCAAAATCATTGCTTTGCCTTATACTTCCGAAGGTTGTCCCGGTGAAGAAATTGTATTCGGGGTCATCATCAATCCCTTGATAGAAGCAGGTCCTCCTGAAGGGCTGAAAGAAATTTGTTTTGACCCCGGGCGGATAGATGAATACAAGGTCGAATCAGAGTACCCCAACAGAGGTTATGAATGGTTTATAGAAGGTGGGGAATTTGAAAATGGAAATAAAGGTGGTATCGTTCAAGTCAGATGGATAAATCCGGGAATCACAGGAAAAATTTGGTATCGAGAGTTTAGTCTTTTTGATGATTTTTGTGAGGGAACTTCTCCAATAATCGAAGTGGTGGTCAATCCTCTACTTGAAGCCTCGGTTTCTTTGGCAGAAGATGTGCTTTGCTTTGGGGAATCAAATGGAAAAATACAACTTCTCATAAATGGAGGTAAAGCGCCCTATACATATTCTTGGTCGCATTCTTCTTCAATAAATGCCCCCGAAGCCGGAAACTTGCCAATTGGAAATTATTCAGTAAAAATTACAGACTCCTTTGGTTGTTTTGTCCTAATCGAAAATATAGAAATTTCGCAGCCTGAGTTGCTCGAATTGGTAAGTTTAAATACAGAAGCAACATCATGTTTTGGCAGGCCTGACGGTATTGCCAATATCCTTGTCAAAGGAGGCGTGGGGCCTTACACCATAGACCTTCCCTCAGCCAATATCAGGATGGGGGAAATAATACTGGAAGGCCTCGAAGGTAGGTCGCATTCCTACTTGGTCACTGACGCCAATAGCTGTACCATTCCGGTGACATTTGTGGTGGAATCTCCTATGCCTGCCGTCGCGGACTTGAGGCTACAAAAGGCAAGCTGTCCGGGCCAATCCACCGGGGAGTTGGTCGTGGGAGAAACAAGAGGTTTAGGTCCTTTCAAATATCTATGGGAATATAATAATACCCAAGCTCCTTCCCTCACAGGATTGCCAAGAGGAGAGTATAATGTGAGTATTCAAGACAGCAGGGGATGTATCAGTGAAGGGAAAGGTATAGTAGTCGAGGAAATGCCAATTTCCAGGATGCCTACCGGTTTCATTCCAAGGGATGGACTTTATGGCCCGGTTTCAACTTGTGAAACCCCGTTTCTGTTGAAAATATTTAATAGATGGGGAAATATGGTTTACTCCGGGGATACTGGATGGGATGGAAAAGTTAACGGAGAAGACGCACAGATCGGTTCCTACACTTACTTTATTTTGTATGAAGTAAGTGTAAATGGTAAATTGACGGTAAATGAAAGTAAAGGTGTTTTTACATTACTAAGGTGATTTTAATTTATCTTACCTTTTTCCTTAAGATAAAATATCCCTCAATCAAATTAAACTAAACTACTTTTTGACCATTTATGGACACATACAAAGAATAAATAACAGGGTGAATAATATTATTGTAAATTCTGAACCAATTCTTTTATTCATAAAAACTTTTTTCATTCCATTTATAACAAAATTGGTCAAAAAGAACTTCCATAGTGGGGTCTACTACCTTTTCACAAAATTTTATTGATAAATTACATCTCATAAAATGTATTCTATTTGAGAATGCGGTTCCAAGGTAAAATATTCTCTTATGTTTTGGGTTTGATGCTGTTTTTTGGCTGCTTCAATCCTGTATATGGACAGCTATCCACCATAGGGAGGGAGTTTTTTCTCGGTTTTATGGAGAACAACAGAATTGTTCCCAATAGGATGGACCAGGCTTCCATCATTATTTCTGCTAGCGAAGATGCTAACGGTATCATCCAATATGTCAATAATTCTATTCCCTTTTCAATAAAATCAGGGGAACAGTTTGTTTATGATTTTCCTCAGGAGGGTTTGGACATCATCCACCGGACCTCGGGAAAAGTAGAAAACCTTGGTGTGTACATCAGTGCTGACGGTAATGTCGCCGTCCATGCTTTCAATTTTAGGCAAAGAAGTGCTGACGGAACCGTGGTGTTGCCTCTTTCTTCCTTGGGAAAAGACTATTTGGTAACGGCCCATGCCGAAAAATTTGCCCCCGGAGTATCGGGAGGAAGCAATATCAATTATGAGAGCACCCTATTGGTTGTCGCTGTGGAAGATGAAACCAATGTGGAAATCACCACCACAACAGGTACTGTAAATACTATTCCGGCAGGAGCTCCCATCAATGTAACTTTGAAAAAAGGGGAGAGCTACCAAATCAAAGCCATAGGGGATTTGACAGGTACCAGAGTAAGGGTCATTGGAAGTCAGGAGGATGATTGTAAAAACATCGCGGTCTTTGGAGGAAATAAAATGACTTCTGTGGGTACCGATTGCGCAGGGACTACAGGAGACCACCTATTTCAGCAAGCTTATCCGCTTTTTTCTTGGGGAAAGGAATATATACATGTTCCCTTGAAGGGGAGAACCTCAGGCGAAATGGTCAAGGTATTGGCATCAGAAAACAACACCCAGATTTTTGTTAACGGAGTTTCTCAAGGCAATCTGAATTCCGGAAAGTTTTCGACTTTTGTTTTTGGTCCAGAAGAATTGGCAAATATTACTGCTACAAAACCCATTGCGGTCACCGTTTTTTCCAAAAGTCAATGGTGCAATATTCAAAACGGACCTCTTGCCAGCAACGGCGACCCCACGATGATTACCCTTAGCCCTAATCCACAGTTGATCAAAAGCGTGGCATTTTCTGCCGTGAAGGTGGTAGGTATCATCAATCATTATGTAAATATCATTGCAAAAGCCGGTACCCAAGGTGGGACAGTTTTGGATGGAGTCAATGTCGGAAATCAATTTTCTCCCGTACCGGGAAATGCAGGATATGTCTATGCCCAAGTAGAAATATCGGAAGGTGTACATACAATGACCAATCCTGATGGTGTAATCGCTTATGTCTACGGTTCGGGATTTATAGAATCTTATGGCTATTCAGCAGGCGCAAGCCTTTCCAACCTGAATTTTGAAACTGAGGTGAAATATGATTTTGAGGTAGAAGGGGATAAGGTTGCCTGTTTGGGTGAAACAGGTGTATGGAAAATCATTCCTACAAACCCAAAATTCGAGATTTTTGAATGGACCTTTGGAGATGGTACAGACATGCAGGAAGGGCAGGAAGTCGGTCATTTGTTTGAAGAACCGGGTATTTATCAAATCAAAATATTAGCCTTTACCGGTGACCGTGCCTGTGATCAGATTGAAGAGGCTTTTTTTGATGTAGAAGTGGTCGAATCATCCGGAGAAATAACCGGTGCCGACAATGTCTGTCCATTGATCGATGAAGCGGTTTATGAATTTGTGAATTTCCAAAATACAGGAAAGGTAATTTGGGAAGTCACAGGTGGTGAAATCATTGACTCGGATAATTATTCCGCAAAAATCCGATGGGGTGATTTTGATCCGGAGGCAAAGGTTATTGCCATTCCGGTGACAGATCAGGGATGTCTTGGCAAACCTGTGGAAATGGGGATATTAATCAATCCTGCTATTGAACCGGAGCTTCCTGAGGGAAGAAGTCAGGTTTGTTTTGGTGAAAGCGAGAATTTCAAGTACAAAGTAAAAAACCTGATTCCTGATCGAAAATACCAATGGTTTGTCACCGGCGGGACCATCATTTCAGGTCAAAATACTACCGAAGTTACCGTGAAATGGCAGGGAGTTGGCTCGCAGGGAGAGATCTGGTTTGAAGAATACAGCGAAATCAATACTTCCTGCGGCGGGGAATCCAAAAGACTCAAAGTCAAAGTCAATCCACCAATGGAAGCCAGTTTGATTGCTTTTACCGAAGAAATTTGTGTAGGTTCCAATTTGGGTAGAATTGAAATCCTGGCAATTGGGGGAACTGGGGATTTTACATATGAATGGTCACATGATCCTTTACTCAAAGGAAATTTGGCAGAAGGATTGGGAATAGGAACATATTCTGTTTTGGTAAAAGACTCGGGTGGTTGCGAAATTTTCTTTGAGAACCTTGAAATTTCATCTTCCGAAGCATTTGAATTGATTGGAGCTCCTACTATCACAAATGCAAGTTGTTTTGACTTGGCAGATGGAAAAGTCGATTTTCAGCTTCGAGGCGGAACAAAGCCATACAGGGTAGAAGGATTTGATTTTGTAGCCAATGAAAATCAATTGGAGGTTTTTGGACTTCCAAGAGGGGAACACCGCTTGGTGGTTAAAGATGTTATTGGTTGTGAATTTTTTTTAGAGGTGACCATCGATTCTCCTCAGGCTATTTCCGTTGACTTTCAGATTCAGAAGTTTGCTTGTTCAGGATTGGCAAACGGTTCCCTTTTGGCTATTCCCCAAGGTGGAGTTGCACCGTTTTTGTTTCTCTGGGATTGGGAAAACAGTACCGCTCCAAATATCATTGATATTCCTTCAGGAGAATATGGTTTAACTGTAGAAGATGCCAACGGCTGCCAAAAGAAGGTTTTTGGAAAAATGGAGGAAGGTGTTCCCATTCTGAGGATGCCTACAGGTTTCATTCCAAAAGATGGACTTTTTCAGGGTGTCAGCAATTGTGACCTCCAGTTTAACCTATGGGTATACGACAAATGGGGAAGTTTAGTATATGCAGGAGAAAAAGGATGGGATGGGAAAATCGGAGATCAGGATGCTGCAATCGGTACTTATACCTATATGATAGCGTATTTTTTCAATATTGAAGGCGAAAAACAAACCCTGCAGCAGCGAGGTTCTTTCACTTTGTTGAAGTAGATTGAAGAAGGCTTTCGAAATTTTTGATTGGCAGTTTCAGGAGATTAGTTAATTTTATCGCTTCAAAAGATTTTTATACACCTTTTTAATTCAATCATGAAAAACATTTTAATCACCGGAGGGGCCGGATACATCGGTTCGCATACTGCTGTTGCACTTGTCAATTCAGGTTATGAACCTGTCATTGTTGACAATTTTTCGAACTCAGAAAAGTCGGCTTTGGAAGGAATCAAATCGATACTTGGCAGAGAAATAAAATATTATGAAGTCGATTGCCTTGATAATAACGGCATGGAAAAAGTCTTTCAGGAAAATGAATTTTCCGGAGTGATTCATTTTGCCGCTTCCAAAGCAGTGGGGGAGAGTACAAGATTGCCTTTGAAATATTATACCAACAACATCGATTCGCTGATCATTCTTTTGGAATTGATGTCAAAATACAAGGTCAAAGACCTCGTTTTCTCCTCGTCCTGCACCGTTTACGGCCAACCAAAAGAATTGCCGGTCACAGAAGCCACGCCAAGACAGGACGCAGAAAGTCCCTATGGCAATACCAAGAAGATTTGCGAAGATATCCTGAGGGATTTGATATTGAGTGGTGCGGAGTCCAGGATTGTGGCCTTGCGGTATTTCAATCCGGTAGGCGCGCATCCAAGTTCGGCGATAGGGGAGTTGCCTATCGGAGTTCCTGCCAACCTGATTCCATTTGTCACCCAAACGGCCGCAGGCATCAGGGAGAAAATCACCGTCTTCGGTAATGATTATGACACTCCTGACGGTACCTGTGTCAGAGATTATATCCATGTAATGGACTTGGCGGATGCGCATGTCAAAGCTTTGAAATACCTGTCCGAGCAAAAAGATAATTTTTATGACATCTTCAATGTCGGAACCGGTAACGGCAATACCGTATTGGAAGTCATTCAGACTTTTGAAAAAGTAAGCGGTCAAAAATTGAATTATGAGATTGGCCCAAGACGAACCGGTGATATCGAAAAAGTATGGGCCAACACTGACAAAATCAACAAAGTATTGGGTTGGGAAGCCAGGTATTCCCTCGAAGATTCGATGAGAGACTCATGGAATTGGCAGGTGAAGTTGGGGAAGAAATAGGATTCTTAAACAACCTTATACTAGCTTAGGAAGTATTTAAGTGAAATCTAAATGATTCGATCAAAATTTAAAATAATACCTGAATTGGTCTTTTTATTTGGGTTTCAATTATTTCTTTTTCTTGGGGCAATATTTAAACTTATTTCAGAAGACTATAATTTAGAGTATATTATAGTGCTTTTATTTGTAACATCAGTAATCTTATTGTCTTTATTTCTTTCAAATAATTTATTTAAATCATTAGAAATAGGTAACAGTGAAATTTTTATCAAGCCAATTTTCAGTTCAAAACGAAAATTTAAATTTGACGAAATAGTCGGTTTTTGGACTTATAAAACCATTGGTGCTTTAGGTGAGGAGGAAACAATATATTTCCGATTAAAAAATGGGAAAAAGATTGGTATCCATTCGAAAGCATATGGAAATTACAAATTGATTAAAGGCCAAATCTTTAAATCAGGGTTACGAAATTTAAAGGAAAATAATTATTCCTTACCAAATTTAAATTTTCTCAAAATCGTAATCCCACTTTTATTATTCATTTCTGTAATCTTATTCCTCATCACAAAATTTCTGTGAATCGAAATAAAACAATGTCCTTAAACAGCTACATATCCAATAAAAAAGCCCCAGATAAAATCTGAGGCTTTTGCGGAATGGACGGGACTCGAACCCGCGACCTCCTGCGTGACAGGCAGGCATTCTAACCAGCTGAACTACCACTCCGTGATACTTTTAATTTTTTAAACGTGATAATTAAACCTGAGGCCTTCCCGATGTATCGGGACAAGCATTCTAACCAGCTGAACTACCACTCCGTGATACTTTTAATTTTTTAAACGTGATAATTAAACCTGAGGCCTTCCCGATGTATCGGGACAAGCATTCTAACCAGCTGAACTACCACTCCGTGATACTTTTAATTTTTTAAACGTGATAATTAAACCTGAGGCCTTCCCGATGTATCGGGACAAGCATTCTAACCAGCTGAACTACCACTCCAATAAGGTCTTCGTCAAATAAAATATGCGGAATGGACGGGACTCGAACCCGCGACCTCCTGCGTGACAGGCAGGCATTCTAACCAGCTGAACTACCACTCCTTTTTGCACTCCTCATTTGGAGTGGTGTAAAGGTAGTTATTTGGAGGTTTTTTGCAAAAAAGCTGCAATAAAAATCTAAAGTATTCATTTACTGACCTCAATTTCAGAGTTATAATTTTTTATTTGTTCTTCTAAACTGAGCAAATTTTTGACATGATGATTCAATCATCCCACAAACAATGATCTTCAAATACAAATAATTTTTCTTCGCAATAATCTTTTTATCTTTGCCACAGTCAAAAAAACCAATTATGCTATTAGAATTCGAAAAACCGATTGCTGATTTGGAGTCCAAACTTCAGGAAATGAAGGATTTGGCCAAAGGAAGGAATATAAATTTGACTCCTGATATACAGTCATTGGAAGATAAAATTCAGACTTTGAAAAAAGAAACTTTCCAAAACCTGACCAGGTGGCAGCGGGTTCAGCTCTCCCGTCATGCTGACCGTCCATATTCGTTGGATTATATCTATGAGATTACCAACGATTTTATAGAATTGCACGGCGACCGGACTGTGAAGGACGACAAAGCTATGATCGGAGGTTTGGGAGATATTGATGGTAGGACGGTGATGTTTATCGGTCAGCAAAAAGGCCGCAATACCAAGCAGCGTCAAGAACGTAATTTTGGTATGGCCAATCCGGAAGGATACAGGAAAGCCCTTAGGCTGATGAAAATGGCCGAAAAATTTGGAAAGCCTATCGTCACCTTGATTGACACTCCGGGAGCGTTTCCTGGCCTTGAAGCAGAAGAAAGAGGTCAGGGAGAAGCTATCGCAAGAAACCTCAAAGAGATGTTTATGCTCAAAGTGCCCGTCATCTGTATCATTATCGGTGAAGGTGCCTCAGGTGGTGCATTGGGTATTGCGATTGGAGACAAAGTATATATGCTGGAAAACACCTGGTATTCGGTGATTTCTCCGGAATCCTGTTCTTCGATTTTGTGGAGAAGTTGGGATTACAAGGAACAAGCCGCGGAAGCATTGAAGCTGACAGCGCCGGACATGAAAAACAATGGCCTGATCGATGGTATCATTGCCGAACCACTTGGCGGTGCCCATAAGGACATGAAGACCATGGCCAAAACCATCAAATCGACGATTATCGAAGCCTTAAAGGAATTGGATAAAATTAAACCCGAAAAGCGCATTGACCAAAGAATTGAAAAATTCTGTGCCATGGGAGTTGTTGAAGAATAATACCTAATTTGAGTCCCACAATAAAGCTGAACTTCTCTTCCTAAGGATGATGGTTTTCTGTTTTTTGTGGGATTTTTTATATCCTGGAAGTTATGAAATTACATGTCATCAATACCGGATTTTTCAAACTTGACGGAGGAGCTATGTTTGGCGTGGTCCCAAAAACCCTTTGGTCCAAAACCAATCCGGCAGATGAAAATAACCTTTGTCCTTGGGCCATGCGTTGTCTTTTGGTAGAGGCGGGAAACAGGCTTGTATTGATAGATAATGGCATAGGAGAGAAGCAGGACGCTAAATTTTTCTCCCATTATTACCTCCATGGTACTGACAGCTTGGAGAAATCTATCCGTTCTAAAGGTTTTGACTTTGCGGACATTACCGATAATTTCCTGACCCATTTGCATTTTGACCATTGTGGCGGCGGGGCGAGGTACCATCCAGCTGATCCAAATCGTATTGAAATGACTTTTCCCAAAGCGACCTATTGGACCAATGAATCTCATTGGAATTGGGCAATCCACCCCAATGCGAGGGAAAAGGCTTCTTTTCTGAAAGAAAACCTGCTTCCCATGCAGGAAAGCGGACAATTGGGATTTCTTGATTTGGAAAAAAAGGAATTGTTTGAAGGATTTTCTTTTATGACCGCAGATGGCCATACTGACAAGCAGATGCTTCCCAAAATCCAATACAAAGGCAGGACTGTTGTCTTTGTGGCGGACTTGCTTCCTTCTGTGGGCCATATTCCTTTGCCCTATGTCATGGGATATGATACAAGGCCTTTGTTGACTTTGGAAGAGAAAAGAGTTTTTTTGGAGGAGGCTGCCAAAAACGAATATGTCCTTTTCCTCGAGCATGACCCCGTTCATGAATGTTGTACTGTGAAAATGACTGAAAAAGGCGTAAAATTAGACCAAACATTCGCTCTCGATGAACTCTGATAAAAAAATAGGAATTGCCCTGTCGGGTGGGGGAGTCCGTGGGGTTGCGCATTTGGGTGTTTTGAAGGGACTCAACGAACACAATATTTTCCCCAATAGGGTTAGCGGTACCAGCGCAGGTGCTATTGCAGGCGCTTTGTACTGTGCAGGAAATTCTCCTGATGAAATTTTTGAAATCATTGTCAAAACGAATTATTTCAAATTTCTAAGACCCGCGATCAGCTGGACGGGGATTTTGAAAATGGATTCTGTGGAAGAATTGTATCTCAAATACCTTCCTGACAATGATTTTGCGAAGCTAAAAATACCCCTGACCGTGGCGGCTACAGACATCAAAAGGGCAAGGGTTGTATACTTTTCAGAAGGTCAACTTATCAAACCGCTGATGGCATCTTCCTGCATACCGGGGATGTTTGATCCCATTGAAATTGGCAAAAACCATTATGTTGACGGGGGTGTTTTAAATAACCTTCCTGTTGAGCCATTAGACGGTATTTGCGATGCGATTATTGGTGTCAACTGTAACTGTCTTCAAGTAGATCATAATGTCAAAAATATCAAGAGCCTGATAGAAAGATCTGTCATCATGTCAATGAATTACAATGTCTACAGCCGTAAAAATAAATGTGATTACTTCATTGAACCACCTGGGCTTGCCCGATATGGGGTTTTTGATATCAAAAAAGCTAAAGAAATCTTCGATGCAGGCTATCAGACTGCCATTGAATTTATAAATGAGAATGAAACTATTTTGGAGTTGAGTCAAAAAAAGAAAAAATCTGTAAAAGCATGATGAAGTTTTTGTCAAGAATAGTTTTTTGGGTAAGTGGCTGGAAACTGAATATCGGATGGCCCAAAGATCTCAAAAAGGCAGTGTTGATAGCAATACCACATACCAGTAACTGGGATCTGTTATACGCGCGTGCCGCCTTTTTTCTTATGGATATTCCTGTGATGTTTACCATCAAAAAAGAAGTGATGGTTGGACCTTTGGGCTGGTTGATAAAAGCCCTGGGAGGAATAGCCATCGATAGGAAGCGGGTTCCGGGAGGAAGAAAGCAGACTTACACAGAGGCGATGACCACGATGCTCAAAGAGTCTGAAGAACTTGTCATCATGGTGACTCCCGAGGGTACAAGAAGCTATGCGCCAAAGTGGAAATCAGGTTTTTACCATATTGCCTTGGGAGCCAATGTTCCGATTGTGATCGGTTATCTTGATTACAAAAAGAAAGAAGCAGGGATCGGGCCGGTAATTTACCCAAATGGGAATATGGATGAACAGATTGAAGAAATGAAGGGGTTTGGAAGAACTGTGACCCCAAAATATCCTGAAAAAGGTATCCGATAGTTATTCTACTGTCAGGGTAATGTCATCAAAATATATTTTCCCGGTAGTCCTTGAACCCATTACAAGGTAAACCACAATATTGTCCACTTCTTCAGGGGTATTTGGTAAGGTGAGTCTTAATTGAGCCCAATCAAATGTCCCTGAAACCCTTATTTGGTTTTGTGTTGTCACATATCTTCCAAAAGTGCTTCCTTGACTGTCTTCTACAGGAAATGCCCTTATAGAAATGAAAACATTGCTTTCAGGGCCTTTTAATTCGATATTTTCACCTTTTAAATGCGCTCTTAAAACCAACTTTTTCCCTTTAGCGGGCATAGGTCCTCTGTAAGATTGTCTCCAAGTCGCTGAGTTTGTATTGAGGCTATCACTGTTTGCGATAAATAAGGATTTGTTGGAAGATCTGTATACCTGAGTGCTAGAACCAAGCGTAAATCCCGGTTCGGAAACCTGAACCCATGGAGATATAGACCCATCGGGAGATTCAAGATCAGAGTTTCTCAGTAGTTGGGTTCCGACAGGTAATCCTTCATCTTCCGTACAACTGATGAATAAACCCAACATCAAAATAAAGAGATAACTTTTTTTCATTGGGATTTTTGATTTCCAATTAACGAAACGGACATTCAACCCGATTGTTTTGAACAGTAATAATTTGAATCTATGGTTAGCCGCTTTTTCAATATTAGCCAAATATCATTTCTATCTTCCCCCGTTTAACATCTGTGAATCCCGGAAGTCCATCCCGATAATTATAGCGGACGAAGCCATGCTGAAAGAAATCACATATCGGTAAAAAGGCAGATATAGATCTTTCAATTTTTTTCAAGAATATGAATTCAAAGTTCTCATTAAAAATTAAAAAATCCCATTTGAAACACCGGTATTGTGCCCTGATAAGTATCTTTTTTGTTTGATAACTTTCGAAAAATCTGTTTACCCATAGGTATAGATTTCCCTCACCGATCATTTTTAATTTCTTTTACATACCCTGATAAGACAAAACTGAGTTCAACTTCTACGCCACGAAAATCATTTTCGACAAACCTTTTCTCAAAATCCGTATAAAATGCATATATTTTTCCCGTCAACCCAAAAAACCAACTTAAATCTATAATAACATGCAAGACAGTGTCATCACCGCCGTATTTTTACCTTTGGCTTTGGCCTTTATCATGCTTGGGATGGGATTGTCCCTTACTGTAAAAGATTTTAAAAACATTTTTATTTACCCAAAAGCGATGATTTTGGGATTGACTAACCAACTGATCCTTTTACCTATTTTTGGCTATGCCTTGATTCAGCTATTTGGTCTCACGGGCGCTTTGGCGGTAGGAGTAATGATACTTGCAGCATGTCCGGGAGGTGCCACCTCCAATTTGATAAGCCACCTGTCCAAAGGAGATACAGCACTTTCCATCAGTCTGACAGCGGTGAGTTCGTTGGTCACGATTGTGAGTATTCCGCTTATTGTGAACTTTGCGATTTCCCATTTTGGGGAGGAGGGAAGTATTGCCTTGCCTGTAATGGAGACCATCATACAGATCGCAGGAGTGACAGTTGTACCGGTTTCTATCGGGATGCTTCTCCACAAAAAATTCCCCAAACTTTCCCAAAAAGCTGACAGACCTGTCCGCATTGCCTCAGCAGTTTTTTTTGCCCTGATCCTTATTGCAGCTATATTGAAAGAGAGGGATAACCTAGTGGAATTTTTTATTCAGTCCGGGCCAATTACGTTGATGCTGAACCTGCTGACCTTGGCAGTTGGTTTCTTTTTGGCTAGGGTTTTTCTTTTGTCAAAAAGGCAAGCCATTACCATCGCCATTGAATCCGGTATTCAAAATGGGACATTGGGAATCATGATAGCAGCAACTTTGCTCAAAAATTCTGAAATGACCATTCCTGTAGCCATTTACAGCTTGATTATGTTTATGACTGCTACGGTGATCATTCTGATGACCAACAGGAAATCAGCCTGAGGTCTTATTCTCCCTGTCAGTAATGAGCTTTATTTGGAGGAACTGCGAGCCCCAATATATTGCAGATATCAGTGAAATAGCCCGGCAAATCAGCTTCTAGCTTGATCGTCTCTTTGCTTATTGGATGGACGAATTCAAATTGCCAGGCATGGAGAAGAAGGTTTGTCATACCAAATGTGTCTCTAAAAAAATGATTCTGTCTATTGTCCCCGTGTGTGCTGTCGCCGATTACGTAGTGCCTGTCATGGGCCAAATGTCTCCTGATCTGATGCATCCGGCCGGTATGGGGGTACACCTTCAACAGGGAATAGCGGCTGGTAGGATATCTTGAAGTAGAGGCAATGGGGATTTCGTTTTGGGAAAGGGACCAAAACTCAGATTTCGCTTCCTGCAAATCACCAATAAGCTTTTTTTTCAAGGGATGTTCAATAATGCCATGATTTTCAGTCATGTATCCTCTGACAACGGTGAGGTAATATTTTTTTACATCGTCTGTAGGAAACAAAGGCTGAACAAGAGAGGCAGCTTCTGAAGACAATCCAAATACCAAAACTCCTGAGGTAGGCCGGTCAATCCTGTGAAGGGGAAAAACCTTTTGACCGATTTGTTCCCTAAGTAGCTTTTCCGCAATCAATACATTTTCCTCAAAAGCAATATTGGTACGATGTACCAACATTCCCGCCGGTTTGTTGACAGCAACAAAGTATTCATCCTGATAAAGGATTTCCAAATTTAAATTTTCCAAAAGCTAAATTATTTGCCTGCGAAGGTAAGGGATTCAAAATTTTCCCCAAACATTTGTTTCCTTCTCATTCCCACTTATCCTGTCCAAAAATCCCTTGATATAAATACCGAGAAAGGTTTTTTGATTTCACTTATATTGGGAAGGAATATAGCCTAAAACCATCATGAAAAAACATTTAATCACAGCAGCACTTATGCTAATAACCTTTTCTTGGGTATTTGCACAAGAAAACAGAGAAGTAAAAATAGAATCCTCTTCGGTCACCAATGGTGAGGTCACTATCAAAGGAAAGCGCGTTCCTTACAAAACTACAGCAGGTACCATGCCTGTTTGGAATGAGGATGGCAAACCTATTGCCACTCTTTTTTATACCTATTATGAAAGAACGGATATTACTGACAAAGCAACCCGCCCTTTGGTTTTTTCTTTTAACGGAGGTCCCGGTTCAGGATCACTATGGATGCACCTTGCCTATACAGGTCCCTACAAACTGAATATTGACGATGAGGGATATCCGCTTCAACCGTATGGTGTCACCCAAAACCCACATTCCATCCTCGATGTAGCCGACATTGTATATATCGATCCGGTAAATACCGGCTATTCGAGAATTTTGGACAAGGAAGTTCCCCGTTCCACCTTCTTCGGAATCAATTCAGACATCAAATACCTTGCTGATTGGGTCAAAACCTTTGTGACAAGACAAAACCGTTGGCAATCACCAAAATACCTGATCGGCGAAAGTTATGGAACTACCAGGGTAGCAGGATTGGTCCATGAGTTGCAGAATGCGCATTGGATGTATTTCAATGGGGTTGTTTTGGTATCACCAACTCCCATGGGATTGGATAGGAGTGGACCGGTAGCCAAAGCAAACTACCTTCCTTACTTTGCTGCAACGGCCTGGTATCACAAAGCACTTTCTGCTGATCTTCAAAACAGGGACTTAGACAGTATCCTGGCAGAAGTTGAAAAATACACCTTGGATGTGGTGATTCCCGCGATTTCAAAAGGAGGTTCATTGGATCCGGCCGTGAGGGCAGATGTAGCCAAGAAAATGGCTTATTACTCAGGATTAAGCGAGCAGGTCATACTTCAACATGCCTTGGCAGTACCTACAAGTTATTTTTGGAAGGAACTGTTGAGAGACAAAGGATTGACCGTGGGCAGGCTTGACAGCCGTTACAGAGGTATAGATCAAACAGATGCCGGAGAGAGATTTGATTATGATCCTGCGCTGACTGCATGGAACCATGCTTTTTCTCCTGCCATGAATTATTATGCCAAGAATGTCTTGAAATACAATACAGACCTGACTTACAATCTCTTTGGGCCGGTTCATCCTTGGGACAGAAGCAATGAAAATACCGGAAACCAATTGGCGCAGGCGATGTTGCAAAATCCTTATTTGCATGTCATGACCCAATCAGGATATTATGATGGTGGTACGGATTATTTCAATGCCAAATACAACATGTGGCAAATGGATCCTGCAGGAAAAATGCAGGAAAGACTGATCTTCAAAGGATACAGAAGCGGACACATGATGTACCTGAGAGCAGAGGATCTTGCGACTTCTAATGAAGACATCAGACAGTTTATTCAAAAATCATTGCCTGGAAAAGGAGTGCCGGCGAAATATTGATTACTGTCAAAAAGAAGCAATAAGCCACTTCATGTGAAATGGCTTATTGTTTTACAAATAAATCAGAAGATTTTTTAAGCCCAAATCCGCCATTAGATCCCTATTGCCTAGGGACAATTCAACAGTATTGCTCTTCTGTAACAGGTTTGCGGTCCCAATGCCTTTCTTGACTTTTATCCATGCAGTCAGGAAGAGAAGTTTGGTTTGGAAGAGAAGAGGCCATAGGATATGCTATGCGGACAAGCTCCGTATTGACTTTCTTTTTGACAAGATGTGGATTGGATATATGGTGATTTGTTGATAATAAAGCAATAGTCTTTATTCGTTTTTCCTATTGTTTTCCCGAATATCCTGAATCAGTTCCTTGCTAAATTCTCCTGGTGTCAAGCCTGTGAAACTTTTGAAAGCACGATAAAATGTTGTGTAGGAATTGAACCCCACTTTTTCTGCTAAAATAGCAAAATCGACTGTTTCCCCATTTTTGATTTGCTGTTCCATTTGCGCTTTGGCTTCATTGATTCTGAAGCGGTTGATTACGCCTCTAAAGTTATCATCGCCGTTTTGGCTGATGGCTTCGTAAAGATATTTTCTATTTGTTCCAAATTCGCTGACAAGTGTCTGTTGGTTAAGTTTGGGATCCAAATAAAGTTTATTGACTTGGATGTATTCCAGTATTTCGTTGAAAAGGAGGGTGTAATCATTTTCACTTCCTTTTCCTGTTTCCTCTTCTTCAGTTACTTCAAACTTTGGCAAAGGAACTTGGACGGGGCTTTTTAGTTTGACTACCTGATCCAGTTCTTTTTCTTTTCTGAAGAGAAGTTTTCGTGTTTTTGAATTTTTGAGGTTGATATACACAGAAAAAAAGGCAAGACTTCCCAAAAGCGCGATTCCGATCAAGAAGGCTTGGTTTTTAGCGCGTTCTTCTCCTATCAAAGCTTCCTGATTGGCAATCAGCAGATCCTTTTTTTCTACTTCAAACTCAATGGTAAGTTTATCAAGTTGCCCCTTTTGTTCTTCGTTTCTGATGCTTAGCCGCTTTTGGTCATAATCTTCCAGCTTGTTAAGGGCTTCTTTGAAATTCCCCAAATTTTTGTGTGCGACGTATAGCATACTGTCCACTTTGGCCTGTAGCTGTATAATGGGTCGATTGGCCATGAATTCCAAACTCTGATTTCCATACACAACCGCTTGTTTAAAATCCCCTTTTCTCAAAGCCGTTTCTGTAAGATTGGAGTAGCCCATAGACAGTAATTGTGTATTCCCGATTTTTGCCGCAATCTCATTGGCTTTTTTGAGATAGGTTTCTTGGGACTCAGTGTTGTTTAGGTCAAGGAAATTATCCGCCATTGTTCCATATGACCGTGCTGCTAAATCCCAGAAATTCTCTTTTTCGGCCAGTTCGGCTGCCTTTAATAGATAGGTATTGCTTTTTTGATGTTCGTTTAGCTGAGAGAGCGCCAAACCCACATTGTAATAGTCTACCTTCAAATTGATGCTGTCTTGGATATTTTCGGTTATTTGTAGTGCATCCGTGTAGAATTCCAGGGATTTCTGGTAGGATTTGTTCTGAAGAGAAATATTCCCCATTGCAAGCAGTGCGGCCCTTTTCAAAGCTTGGTCACCGTTTGTTTTGGTGAAATCATAAAGTTTCTCTGCAAAAATCAATGCACTGTCAAGCTTTCCATTTCGGATATAGGCAAAGCAAAGTACCCTATTTGTTTCCCCCCATAAGCTAGACTCAGGGATTTCCATCAACGCTTCCGATGCTTTTTTTGCTTCAGTTAATGCCTGTTTAAAGTCACCCTTTGTAAGACTCAACTGACTGAGACGGTTTAAGAAATAGACGCGTTGTTCCAAACTTAATTGATCCTCCTGTGCCAGTTGGACTTCGATCAGTTTTTCGGCTTCGCTTAATTGGTTTTTTTGAAGGTTTTCTTCAAGCTGTTGGTCTTTGAATGGCTGACCTGATTGTCCAAAAGTAAAATGGCAGGTATTTCCAATCAGCAGGAAGGTCAAAAGGAAGTGTCTTAAGTCAAATAATTTGGGTTCCATTTTTTTTTATGGGAGGTGGGTTTGAATAGGCTGTACTTGGGTTGAGGAAGTGCTCTTATTAACTTTATTGGTATTTAATGCCGCTATATTACTGCTTGATTAGCGAGCTACCTAACAGCTGTTTTAAATTATTTACAAAAAATTGGAAGCTGATTTTCCAAGTTTACAGCATATTTTTTGAGCTTAAAGTATATAAAATGACTTGTTTTGAATATAAAAAGAATAAATATAGTTTTAATGTGTATTCATGACGTTTCAAGTGGCAATGCCACATTTTACGAGATAGGGGTGCTTGATCTCTGATGTCTGTTTACTGTTTACAATACTGTCCATAGTTTCCAAATCATTCTTGATCGGCTTTGTGCTGTATTCTTTCTACACATACTTTTTAAATGGATATCCGCTTCTTTGCATGTAGCCAAATAATAATTTGTTGGAGGAGCCATTAAACGCCCGGTGGACACTTGACTGCCGTCTGTGGACAAGTATCCGCATCCGATACAACCTCCTATAGCCCGGCCTACAACATTGCGGATTATCATATTTGTTTACTTGAAAATATTTTCATCTAACTTTTTTGAAGGTTGTTTTTGGTACAAAACACCCTGTTCAGAAGCGATACTTTTGACCAAACTGGGCTGTTTATTTTTTTTACTCCATTTTCTCAACCGTTTTGCAGCTTAACAGGCCTGATTTTTATTCAAAATAGAAAAAAATTTAAAATTGTAAATAATTGGTAATTAATTATTTGTGAAATTATTGTGATTTTGAAATAAGGTATTGTGATTTTGAAATAATGTTTTGTGATTTTGAAATTAGGATTTCTACTTCTTTTTACAGTTTTACAATCCCTAATAGAAGGAATTTCAATCTCACATCTTGTTCAGGCGGGGGGTAGAATGGAATGACAGTCAAATTAGTATTAGACCGAAATAAAGGACTCATGTCAGAAATTGAAAGAAAAACCACATCTAAAAAAAGAGAATTAACACTAGATGATTTAACAGAAAGTGAAAAAGCACTACACGATGAAATAGTGAGCTGGTTCCAGAGTTTTCGTATCACCGTGCCAACAAAGATGATCTTAGACCATTTTACCAAAGTTAGAGAATCCAATTGCTGATAAAATAATATGTATAAAAGTATGAAAAAGCCCGACACCCAAAATTTCAAGTTCTTTGGAGCAAAACCACCCCATTCATTTTTTAGAAAGCCCGGTTCCTACCTGTTGGTTTTCTTATCCTTATGGATCAGTTTGTTTGCGACTCCTACCCAAGCTCAGGATGAATCTCCTTTGGAATGGACAGCTCGTGAAATTAGTCAGAGTACAGGAACTATTCTCCGATCAATTACTTGGGGAGGGCCTGCTGGTCAGGAGCTGTTCGTTGCTGTTGGTCAAAATATGGTATTGACTTCACCAGATGGAATCATCTGGACTCCCCGAAACGCTGGCGTTAACAATAATTGGACTTCCGTGACTTGGGGAGGCCCTGTTGGTGCTGAGTTGTTTGTCGCAGTGTCCAATTCATTTAGTTCGACGGTGGTGATTACCTCACCGGATGGCATTACTTGGATCCCCCAGGACTCTCCAGACGCTGCTACTTGGTCTTCTGTGACTTGGGGAGGCCCTGCGGGTAATGAGGTCTTTGTTGCGGTTGGTAGGAATGGTTTCCTTAAACAAGCGATGACCTCACCGGATGGTATTAACTGGACAACCCGAAACACTCCCGAAAATTATTGGTCCTCTGTGACTTGGGGAGGACCTGCTGGTCAGAAATTGTTTGTCGCGGTTTCGGATTTTGCTACGAGTGATGTGATGACCTCACCGGATGGCATCACTTGGAATCTCCGGTTATCTCCTAGAGGTTTTAATTGGCCTTCTGTGACCTGGGGAGGCCCTGCTGGTCAGGAGTTGTTTGTTGCAGTATCCAATATTGGCAGTGGTAACCGAGTGATGACTTCACCGGATGGGATTACTTGGACCACCCGAACCTCTGCCAGTGATAATAATTGGTCTTCAGTGACTTGGGGAGGCCCTGCAGGTCGGGAGTTGTTCGTTGCAGTTGCCAAGTCAGGCACTGGTAACCGTGTGATGACTTCACCGGATGGGATCACTTGGACGTCTGGTGCCTCTGCCGACCTATCTTGGAGTTCAGTTGCTTGGGGAGGGTCTGCTAGTCGGGGTAGCTTCGTTGCAGTTGCTGAGCAACCATTGAATCTAAGTGATATTTCGTATCAAGCGATGACTGGGGTTTATCCAGGCCCTCCTTTAGCTGTCGATCCCATAGCTATACTTACCAATACCACCGCAAAAGTATCCGCTAGTTTGGGTGATCCGGGAGATTTGGTGGTGAGTGAGAAAGGCTTGATTTTCATCGATACGCTCATTTCACAAAATCCACTTCTGGAGACGAGTGGAATTGAAAAAATCGTGGATGCCTCCACAGCTACAGGAAATTTTGAGGGCTCGCTGAGTGGCCTTTCACCAAATAAGGTCTATGTCGTAAAAGGCTATGCCAAAACTTCCGATGGTCAGGTATTCTATAGTAAACCGACCTTCTTTTCCACGAATACAGCTCCTTCATTTACCCATCAATTAACCGATGGAATACTGAATCTTTCGGTGGTTGAAAATACTTCGGCTGTTTTGGATATTCTGGTATCTGATCCTGATCAGGGACAGACCTTAAGTTTTATCCTTCAGGGCCCCGATGCAGGACTTTTTGAGTTCAATCCAACAACAAAGAAGTTGAGCTTCAAGACCGCACCGGACTTTGAAGATCCAAAAGATCAAAATAAGGACAACAGTTACGAATTGGTGCTGAAGGCTACCGACAATTCTGATTCACCAAAAACAAGTCAATTAGCTCTGAGGGTAACAGTTACCAATGAAGCTGAAAAGCCGCTGATTCAAAATTTATCCTTCCCGGATCTTGGTGTAAGTGGCGCCAAGCTCACCGCAACAATCATCCACAACGGAGGTGGTGGAGCGGTCACTGCTTTAGGATTTGTGCTGAGTCCCATGTCGGTTAATCCAGACTCTCAGTTGGAGGGTTTAGGAGTCACGATCCTTAATTCGGGAGTTTCAATAGGTGAATTTTCTCAAATAGTCTCTGAACTCGAAAGTAAGACTGTTTATGCAGTCAGGGCATTTGCACGAAATGCAGAGGGAATAGTATATACTTTGCCAGGCAGCTTAACCACCGGCGATGCAGCGACTTCAGGTCCGGTGATTTCCTATCCTGCTATCCCTGTATTTAAAATCGGGACTGAGTTATCTGCATTGATACCGCAGTCTATTGGTAGTACCGTCCCGGCTGGTCCATACAGAAAAACAGAAACCCTAGCAGGCAACGGCACCACAGGCAATGTAAACGGCACAGGAGCAGCTGCAAGGTTTAACCGTCCCTTTGGAATGGTGGCCGATCAGCAGGGCAATGTCTATATCGCCGATATGGATAATCATACCATCCGAAAAATGACTCCGGCGGGTGAAGTGACCACCTTGGCAGGTACTGCCGGTCAGGCTAACTTTACGGATGGGATCGGTGCAGCGGCACGTTTCCGTAATCCAACAGCCCTGGCCCTGGATCCCACAGACAAATTTTTATACATCGCCGATCGTCTCAATCATCGGATACGGATGCTGGATCTGACCACCGGTGCGGTGACCACCCTTGCCGGTACCGGTACTGATGCCTTCCGGGACAACTTGGCCGATGGAAGTCTGGCTTCTTTCAATCAGCCATCTGCCCTTGCAGTAGATCCTCAAGGCAACTTGGTCGTGACCGATCAATTTAACCACCGGATCAGAAAGGTTTTGAACAATTCCGCTTTACCAGCTGGAGGAAATGCCTTGAACTTCGATGGGGTAAATGATCTGGTAGAAATTTCAAACGAAAGCAGATTTGACTTTACCACAGCCATGACGGTAGAGGCTTGGGTGCGGGTTTCTTCCTTTACTAGGGCTTGGCAGACCATCGTGGCCAAGGGAGACAATTCCTGGAGACTCTCCAGAGAAAATAACGGTAACCGCCTGGAATTTGCGGTGAGTACTGCTGGCGGTGTCCGTGTAGTGACGGGCAACCTGAACGTGAATGACGGCAAATGGCATCACGTGGCTGCAACTTTTGATGGGACCAATATCCGGCTTTTTGTGGATGGAGTTTTGGAAAACACGACCTCTTTTGCAAGTACCACCATCAGCAATTCTGATTTTAATGTGTCGATCGGTCAAAACCTACAGCAGACCAACCGACTGTGGCATGGGTCAATAGACGAAGTCCGCATTTGGAATCAGGCACTTGGCGAAAACGCCATCCGTCAATCGATGCTCGCTCCTGTAAACGGGAACGAATCTGGCCTTATCGCAGCTTATGACTTCAACCAGGGAGTAGCCGATGGGTCAAATACAGTAATCACCTCCCTGACCAATAAGACAGCTACCAGTGGACTAAACGGCGAATTGAAAAACTTTGGACTGTCCAGTACCACATCCAACTGGGTACCCGGAAGGACTTTGGCCACCTGGAGAGTAGAGACACTTGCAGGTAATGGAACTGCCGGATTGGTGGATGGTCCCGCTTTAACTACCGCAAGGATGAATCAGCCTACCGGTATTGCTGTTGGTCCAAACGGAGAAATTTACTTCTCTTCCAAGGAAGAGGACCGTGTCCGCAAACTAACAGACGGCGTCATATCCACTGTAGCCGGTGGAGGTGCCAACGGAATTGATGGCTTAGGCAGCAGCGCCAACTTCAACGATCCCTATCACCTGGAAATAGACAGGGCGGGCAATCTCTTTGTAGCAGATGCCAACAATCACCGAATCCGTAGAATCACTCCGACGGGAGAGGTAAGTTCCCTAGCTGGTTCGATGATTTCTGCTTCAGGCAATGAGGATGGAATCGGAAATAGTGCCCGTTTCAATAACCCTGGAGGCTTGGCCTTGGATGATCTTGGCAACCTATACGTGGCCGAGTTTGGAGCGCATCGTATCCGAAAGATCAACCTGAATGGCTACGAACTGACCGGAAATCTTCCCAAAGGGATACTTTTTGATCCGGTAACTGGAGGATTTTCAGGAACGCCGACAGAAATCTCCTTGTCCACGCATTACCGCTCTGATTTTGAATCGGGAGTAGCGTTTGTCGGAGAAAACGGAACCATCACCCCCACCTTGGTGGATAATGCGGCTATTGCCGGGGGAGTACTCCGTTTTACCCCACCTGTCAACAACCAAAAAGGAGGGATTACTATACCTGCATCAGGCAAAAATGCCGGAGAGCTCGGAGTGGATTTCCAGATGATCACCGGCAAGACCACAGGAGGCGCTGATGGCTTGAGTTATAGTTTTGCGGCTGATGCAAATGCGGCAGCTACAAGTCCAAATGCCGAAATCGGTACCGGTTCGGGTCTTTCCCTTTCTTTCAATACCTTCTCGGGGGGAATCCGCCTGTACTATGGTGCAGGTAAAGCACAGACCAACACGGTAGGTCAAACCGGATTGATTGCCTACAGTGCGGATAATTCCTGGAGAGGAAAGTCCGTCGAGGTCAGCTTGAGAGTATTCAAGGATTCAGCCTCCGTTTATGTGGGAGATGTCTTGGTATTCAACAAGATTCCCTTGCCGAAAGCCTACTCAGATGCTGACAAATCCACTTGGAAGCATGCGTTCAGGTCTAGAACAGGGGGATTCAATGACATCCATGCAATCGACGGACTTGCGATAGGTCATGGCTATGGTGAAACGCAGCTGCAGGTAAGAGCGCAGAATGATAAGGGCAGCTATTTGACCGATACAAAACTGCGGGTAGGAAGTGTACCCGAACTGACCACACAAAAAGTCGAAAAGATCACCTCCAACTCCGCCGAATCAGGTTTGATCCGAAGCTTTGACGGGAATTTCCCTGTGACCAAGCAGGGGCTGATCTGGGGAACAAGTGCGGGGCTGACCTTGGAAAATGCCTTGGGTAAAACCGAACAAGATATTTCTCAGAATACGTTGGTGTCGGCGATCACGGGACTCGAGGATTTGACCACCTACTATGTCCGTGCCTATGCAGAGAACTCACTTGGTGTAGGCTATGGGGAAGAATTCGTCTTCACCACGCTTTTATCGCCACCAATTATCCGATATGCCAAGTCCAGCTATACGGTTGGAAAAGACCAAGCGGTAAATCTTTCCGTCACCAACTCGGGAGGTAGAGTTCCTGAGGGTTTTCTAGGAGTGACCACGCTGGCAGGATCTACAATGGGATTTGCAGACGGTCAGGGTACAGCAGCGCAATTTAATGCACCCGTTGGAGTTGCCTTGGATGCTTTGGGTAATGTGTATGTAGCAGATCAGAACAATAATAGGATCCGGAAAATAACTCCTCAGGGACTGGTCAGTACACTGGCAGGATCTGCAGCGGGATTTGCAGACGGTCAGGGTGCAGCAGCGCAATTTAGTAGTCCTACTGGAGTTGCCTTGGATGCTTTTGGTAATGTGTACGTAGCAGATTTTTTAAATAATCGGATCCGGAAAATAACCCCTGCGGGAGGGGTCAGTACGGTGGCAGGAGGAATTTTTTTTGGAGATACAGACGGACCTGGCTCTGCAGCTCGATTGCAGAATCCTGCGAGTGTGGTTTCAGATGCATTAGGAAATCTGTATGTGGCTGATCGAACCATCCATCGGATCCGAAAAATAACCCCTGAGGGATTTGTCAGTACACTGGCAGGATCTACATCGGGATTTGCAGACGGTCAGGGTACAGCAGCGCAATTTCGTAGTCCTCAAGGAGTTGCCTTGGATGCTTTAGGTAATGTGTATGTAAGTGATCAAATCAATCATCGGATCCGAAAAATAACCCCAGAGGGACTGGTCAGTACACTGGCAGGATCTACAGTGGGATTTGCAGACGGTCAGGGTCCAGCAGCGCAATTTACTCAACCTCACGGAGTTGCCTTGGATGCCTTGGGTAATGTGTATGTAGGAGATAATTTAAATCATCGGATCCGGAAAATAACTCCTGAGGGACTGGTCAGTACACTGGCAGGATCTACACAGGGAATTGCAAACGGTCAGGTTACAGCAGCGCGATTTAATACACCCAGAGGGATTGCCTTGGATGCTTTGGGTAATGTGTATGTAGCAGATTGGGCTAATCACCGTATCCGGAAAATCTCATTGGGCTGGTCTATCTCGCCTTCACTTCCGGCAGGATTGACGCTCGGTCCGGACGGCATTATCATAGGAACACCTACTGCACTAAGTCCGGAAATAGAATATACCCTCACCGCAGTGAATAGTGCAGGATCGGGTTCATTTACCTTTAAACTGGGAGTTTTTGAAATCGGTCTTTCTGATCTGACAGTCTCGGCCGGTACGCTTACTCCGGCTTTTAATCCGGATGTGCTAAGCTATTCCGTCAGGGCTGATGCGGCTTTGAGCGAGATTGCGTTTACAGCCACCGAATTTTTAACAGGATCTACCATCGAGTGGAAATCAGGAGAGGGCTCGTTTAGTACCCTCGCTTCAGGTACGGCTTCTCCTTCGATCACATTAGTAGAAGGGGCTAATCTGATTAGCATCAAAGTGACAAGTGCAGATCAGCGTAGCAGCAAGACGTACACCTTGAACGTGCTAAAGCCCGTGACTCCGCCTGCGATCAGCTACACCCCAAGCCTAATCCTGCCATTGAATCAGGTCATGACTCCCCTGAGTCCAAACAATACGGGCGGAGCTGTTCCACCGGGTAACCAGATAATTGTCAGCACACTAGCAGGATCTACTTCTGGATTTGCAAACGGAATTGGCTCTGCTGCTCAATTTCAAGGTCCTATTAGTTTAGCGGTGGATGCTTCAGGAAATGTGTATGTAGCAGATGTGGAAAATCATCGGATCCGCAAAATAACTCCTGAGGGAGGGGTCAGTACACTGGCAGGATCTTCTGATGGATTTGCAGACGGTCAGGGTACAGCAGCGCAATTTAATCAGCCCGGTGGAGTTTCATTGGATATTTTGGGTAATGTGTATGTAGCAGATGCGGGTAATAGCCGTATCCGGAAAATAACCCCTGCGGGCCAGGTCAGTACACTGGCAGGATCTTCTGCTCGGGGGGGAGCTCAAGACGGTCAGGGTACGGCAGCGCAATTTCGTAGACCCGTTGGAGTTGCCTTGGATGCTTCGGGTAATGTGTATGTAGCAGATCAGAACAATCATAGGATCCGGAAAATAACCCCTGCGGGAGTGGTCAGTACGCTGGCAGGGTCTACAGCGGGATTTTCAGACGGTCAGGGTACAGCAGCGCAATTTAATACACCTTTCGGAGTTTCATTGGATACCTTGGGTAATGTGTATGTAGCAGATTTTTTAAATAATCGGATCCGGAAAATAACCCCTGAGGGACTGGTCAGTACGCTGGCAGGATCTACACGGGGATTTTCAGACGGTCAGGGTACAGCAGCGCAATTTAGTAGTCCTACTGGAGTTGCCTTGGATGCTTTGGGCAATGTGTATGTAGCAGATGTGGGAAATCATCGGATCCGCAAAATAACTCCTGCGGGAGGGGTCAGTACACTGGCAGGATCTACAACGGGATTTGCAGACGGATTTGGCTCTGCAGCACGATTTTCATCGCCAAGAGATATTGCCTTGGATTTTATCGGGAATATTTATGTGGCGGATCAATCAAATCATAGGATTCGAAAGATAGAGATGCCAACCTGGTCTGTTTCTCCTGCACTCCCTGCTGGCTTGATCCTGAATGCAGACGGTAGTATTTCAGGTACCCCGACTGCGCTGTCCTCAGCTACTGATTACGTGGTGACCGGCAAAAATGCCGGCGGATCATCCAGCTACACTATCCGTATTCAGGTCACCTCGGGACCTACGGATGGCCTTCAAAATCTGCAGCTATCTGAGGGAAGTCTAAGCCCTACCTTTTCGGGTTCGATTTTCAACTATCAGGTGCAAGTACCTGCTACGGTGGAGAGCATCCGGTTTACCCCGACCGCTGTCAATACCACCGCTGTACTCACACTCAACAGTGCAGCTGTCAACAACGCTGCTCAGTCAGGAGCCTATCCGCTCAATTTTGGACCGAATACTTTCACTTGGGTCGTCACCGAGACGAACCAAACAATAAAGACCTACACGGTCGTAGTTACCCGTGCTTTGGCACCGCCTACCAATGAGATCCTCTGGGAAGGAACTGGCAGCAGAAACTGGACTTCTGATGGTAACTGGAAAGGCAACAGCCGTCCTGCCTCAGGAGCAGACGTGAAATTCAGCCCTACAGCGGCAAACGACCTCGAAGTGGATGATGACTTGATTGCGGGTACCATCGATTTCAATGGAAGTGATAAAAAAGTAGTCTTAGCCAATAACTCTTTGACGGCTTCTGGCTTTGCAGGCCGTTCTGCTTCCAATTTTGTACAGATAACGGGTCAGGGTAGATTGAAGATCTTGATCAAAACAAGTGTGAAGGCACTATATCCTATAGGTAATCAAAACTACACTCCGGTGTCTATTACGAATAAAGCAGGTCAATCTTTTGAGTTTAGCGTAGGCTTGGCTACCGAAGTGCTGGATCAGGGCACCACAGGGAATGCAATTCCAAATGCAAGAATCAAACGTACCTGGGATATCAGTAATGAAGCCAACTCTGTAGGCGGTTCAGGGATTGATCTGGAGTTTAGCTGGACGGCGGCTGAGGATACAGGCGTAAAAAGTCCTGCACTCTACCACTACGAAAATGGAGCCTGGACGAAGCTGGATGCTTCAAAAACCACGGTGGATCTGAGCAGTAGAATTTTGATCTACAAAGCTTATATCGGCAGTCTGTCGCCATTTGCGATCTATGATGAGCTGCCGACAGAGACGCAGCTGACGATCAGTACACCTACTCTGACCAAAACCAAGGTTTATGATGGCACTACTACTGCGGCAATCACTGCAGGGACACTCTCCGGTGTCGCTAATGGCGATGTGGTGACCGTATCGGCTGTGGCCACGTATGACAACGCACTGGCAGGTACAGGCAAAACCATCCGGGTAGTCTATACCCTGGGCGGTGCAGATGCAGGCAAATACCTCAAACCTATAGATGAAGAATATACTGATGGGGAGATTACCAAAGTCCAGTTGACGGCTACTGCGGCTACAGTGATGACCGGCAAGGTATATGATGGATTGACTAAGGCTTCTGTAACCGCAGGCACACTGTCCGGTGTATTAGACGGAGAAACGGTGAGTTTGATTGCCACTGCGGCTTATGACAATGACACGGCAGGTACCAGCAAAACCATTACGGTAAGCTACTCTTTGAATGGTCCGGATGCCGGGAATTACCTTCCGCCGGTGGATGAGGAAGTACTTGGAGAAATTACCAAAGCACCACTGCTCGTCAAGGTGAAGGCGGACGCTAAATTTATAGGACAAACAGATCCAACAGCATTTAATGGAGCAACCCTGACAGGTTTTGTAAATGGCGAGTCTGAGGAAGACTTGGGAGGAAGTTTGACAATCGCAAGGTGTAATCCTGCCGAAAATGCAGTTGGGGAATTTATTGCCGTGCTCAGAGGCTCAGGCTTTACCTCTGATAATTATGAAATTACGTATGTAGACGGAGATTTTTCTATCCTTCCGGCAGATGCCTTATTGGTAAAGTTGGAATCTGCCAAGACTACTTACTCAGAGGATCCTGTTTATACCATCAGCAGTGCGGGGTACTTTAGCTCCACCAATGAGCAACTGGTGGATCTGATCTCCTCTGCGACGATCACCGGCATTTCCGTAGGGGTATTGGATAGTTTTGAATCTTCTTCCTTTACCTTGGAAGTCCTCAATCCACAAAGTAGCACTTCAGGTACACTCAAGGCAGGTAGCTATACAATAGGGTTTAAAGATGAACAGCTTTCATCGAATGTGACCTCGCTGAAAGTGCTTGGAACGCTGGAGGTGACTCCGAGTGCGCTTCAGGCGCCGCTTGCTGCCGGAGATTCGAAGGAATACGATGGTACCCGTGATATGGTCGGTGTAAGAGTCGAGCCATCTGGAGTACTCACCGATGATGTGGTGACACTTTCCTTCGGATCAGCGCTTTATTCTGGTGCTTCCGCAGGATCACAGAATTATAGGGTGGATGGAATCACGCTGAGCGGAGCGGATGCAGCCAACTATACGATTGATGCCCAGCTTACCGGACAGGGTCAGATTTCTGCCAAAGCACTGACATTTAATGGTACTACGGTGACAAAGGTAAAGGCTTACGATGGTACCACAGCAGCAGCAGTCAGCGTGGGTTGGGTATCGGGCATAGCGAATCAGGATGTGGTGAATGTGAAACCAAGTGCGCAATACGTAGACAAGTTTGCCGGAAAGAACAAAACTATCAACCTGAGCTATGCACTGGAAGGCCCTGCTTCAGGCAATTATTCGGCTCCTGATGGAGAGACCTTTACTGACGGGGAAATTACCCGGAAGGCTTTAACCGTAACCGATCCTACCCTAGTCTTGAGAAAGGCCTATGACGGAACCCGAAATGCAGCTGTCGAAGCAGGAAGCTTGCTCGGTTTGGTTGAAGGAGACAATGTAACAGTTACAGCAAGTGCCCTTTATGACAATGCTTCAGTAGGCACGGGCAAGACGATTACGGTGAATTACTCGCTTTCCGGTTCGGATACGCTGAATTATCAGACTACGCTACAGGAATTTGTGACCAATCAAGGGGAGATCTTTGCTACAGGTCCTATACAGTTGCTGATCACTGAACCACAACTGACCTTGTCTAAGGACTATGACGGTACAGCAAGTGCCGCAGTTCAGGCCGGAAACCTAATTGGGTTGGCTGATGGTGCAGACGTGAAAGTGACAGCTGCGGCAGTATATGAAAATGCACAGTCCGGCACAGGTAAAAAGATCACGGTAAGCTACGAACTGACCGGTACGGACGCGGCAGACTATATCGCTCCTCCTGTCTATGTAGTTACAAACGGAGAAATAAAGAAGATTCAGCTTACTATCACGGAACCGACCGTGATTACGAGCAAGGTGTTTGATGGAAATACCACCGCCGCGATCGTATCCTTGGGTACGGTGACAGGAGTACTTGTAGGGGAAGATGTGACCGTCAAGGGCAATGCTGCCTATGAAGACAGTCAGGTAGGTATGGACAAGACGATCACGGTGAGCTATACTCTTGATGGAGCAGCTATAGCCAATTATTTGGCTCCAGAATCCGATATCATCACTACAGGAGAAATCAAGGAAGCAATTAACGACCTTGACGGTGATGGCATTCCTGATGAAGATGATCCGGATACAGATGGAGACGGGATAGACAATATCACCGAGCAACAGGTGCCCAGTGCGACAGGTACCGGATTGGGTGATGGAAATGGTGACGGAATTCCGGATTACCTGCAGGCCCATGTGGTCTCTTTCAAGAGTGCCGAGCTGGGCATTCGCAATACAGAACAGTTTGTGACCTTGGCTACACCTGTTGGACCCTATATCTTCAGTGAAGTAACCTCTGAAAAGAGACCTGCGGGCTTGGCACGAAGTGTATCTTCCCGATTGCCTTTTGGGGTGACCAAATTTACCCTAAGCGGTTTGCAATCCGGGCAAGCTATCACGCTGTCTGTCTTTGTGGATAAAACTTCTGCTTTGACGGGATATTTCAAGCAAGCGACCGGACAGACAGTCTGGACCAACTTAATGAGTGGAGGTATTTCCACTTTGGCCAACAAGAGGTCCTTATCATTCAGCATCTCTGACAATGGGATATATGATCTGGATCCCTCCAATGGTGTGTTGAAAGACCCGGGTCTGATCACCACTTATCCGATGATTTCGAGTAACGGTGGAGAAGAAGAAGCGGAAATTTCTATCAAAGAAAATCAGCTTGTCGTTACTACCGTAGAAGCTTCCGACGAGGAGTCTAGCACCTTCACCTTTGGGATTGAAATGGGCGCAGATGAGTTGCTTTTTGAAATCGATGAGAACACAGGTGAGCTAAGGTTCAAAACTGCCCCTGATTTTGAGAATCCTTCGGATGCAGATCAGGACAATGTGTATGAACTCATTGTGAATGCCTTTGCCAGCAATGGCACCATCGATAGACAGCAGTTATTTATCACAGTTGAAGATGACAATGATTCCCCTTCATTCATATCTCCTGAGGGAGGGATAGCCTATCTGAGGGGATTGGTAGAATTTGAGGATGAAGCATCTGCTTCGTCCACGGATGAGAATCCGGGAGATGACATGCTTGGAGTAGGGTTCAACGGTGAAAATACCCTTGATTTGTTGAGCCTGTTTGAAGACCAGGATCAGGTTGGAGGAAACTCCATGACCGGAATTGCCATCAGTGAAAACATCGCTGATGCCGATACGGAAGGGGTTTGGGAGTACTCCACGGATCTGGATGCACAAGTTTGGTATCCGATCGGAGCGGTGTCAAGGGATAATGCATTGCTGTTGGATTTGGAGGCCTTTATCAGGTTTGTTCCTGTACCTAACTACTTTGGCAGTCCAATAGGCCTGAAAGTCCATCCGGTGGACGGGTCGGGAGCCACAGTAGCTCCGGAGATCAATTCAGCCGGAGGCACAGCTTGGACCTTCGACACTGAGAAGAAGTATTATACCGATCTCAACGAGGATGCTATCAACTCTTCTGTCGGCGTTAATGCCATTGAGGTCAATATAATTGTGGAGGGCACAGAAGATCTGCCCGAGGCGAAAGAGGTGGCGACCACAGGAACAGCGATTGTTGAAGAAAAGCTGACGGGAACTTATACTTATCAGGATGTGGACGGAGATTCCGAATCGGGTACCGAGTTGGCTTGGTTCCAGTCCGCTACCGGATTGGAGGATAGTTGGACTCAGATTTCAGGCGCAATCGGCACAGAATTTACGTTGACACTGTCAGAGGTGAATCAATACATCCGATTTGGAGTAAGGCCAAATGATGGCAAAGCCTTTGGAGAATGGAGTTACAGTGAGAAAGTAGGGCCGGTAATTCCGAAAGGAAAGATTCAGTTGAGCATCAGTGCACCGGAGGTGACGCTGAGCAAGGAATACGACCGAACCAATACCGCCCTGTCAACAGCAGGTTTGCTTTCGGGACTGATTCCTGGTGATGAGGTAACCGTAACTGCCACTGCGACCTATGCAGATGCAAATGCGGGAACGGATAAAACCATCACAGTTACTTATACGCTATCTGGCAGGGATGCAGAAAAGTATTTGGCTCCGACAGACGATCAGTTTACTGGTATTATTACAGCCAAAGCCCTTACCATTACTGCCGATGACAAGCAGAAGATCTATGGTGAGGAGAATCCAACGCTGACCTTCAGCTATGCAGGTTTGGTAAACGGCGATACGAAAGTGGCTACTGAACCAAGCATCAATACGACTGCGACTCAGACTTCGAATGTGGGTACTTATCCAATCACGCTAACCGGCGGATCAGACGACAATTATGACATCGAGCTGAAAGCCGGTACACTGACCGTAGGCAAAGCGAAGGTGACCATTACCGCCGATGACAAGCAGAGGGCATTCGGAGAAGCCAATCCAACGCTGACCTTCAGCTATGCAGGTTTGGTAAACGGCGATACGAAAGTGGCTACTGAACCAAGCATCAATACGACTGCGACTCAGACTTCGAATGTGGGTACTTATCCAATCACGCTAACCGGCGGATCAGACGACAATTATGACATCGAGCTGAAAGCCGGTACACTGACCGTAGGCAAAGCGAAGGTGACCATTACCGCCGATGACAAGCAGAGGGCATTCGGAGAAGCCAATCCAACGCTGACCTTCAGCTATGCAGGTTTGCTAAACGGCGATACGAAAGTGGCTACTGAACCAAGCATCAACACGACTGCGACTCAGACTTCGAATGTGGGTACTTATCCAATCACGCTAACCGGCGGCTCAGACGACAATTACGATATCGAGCTAGTTAACGGAACGCTAACTGTGATTCAAAGTGAAGCTACGTTGGCCATCACAAGTTTTACTTTGGTCAATGCAAGGACGAATAAGGATATTCTAACACTGACAAACGGTCTTCAGATCAGCCAAGATCAGGTACAGGGACTGCTCCTCAATATCAGGGCAAACACCAATCCATCGGTAGTCGGAAGTGTTTACTTCACGATCTCGGGTCCTGTAAACCGTACTGTAACTGAAAATGTCGTACCGTATGCACTATTCGGAGACAACAACGGCAATTACAATGGCCGTACACTCCCTGTCGGTAATTATACCCTGACAGCAATGGCTTATTCGATATCCAGGAGGAGAGGGACAGCGGGTAAGGTTTCTTCTATACAGTTCTCCATTGTACCTACACCTGTTTCAGTGACGGGTATAACCACTACACCTTCGACCTCTTCACTTATTGTAGGAAAAACCCTGCAGGTGACAGCAACGGTCTTGCCTTCAAATGCGACCAACAAGGCTGTGGTATGGGCTACTTCCGACCCGGCTGTGGCTTCAGTAAGTGAAAGGGGTTTAGTGACAGCTCTCAGTCCGGGAGTTACCACGGTCACTGCCACGACACTGGATGGTAATTTCTCTTCCACAACTTTGGTGACAGTCTCCCAAAGTAACCCATCTTTAAGCATCGAAAGCTTTACTTTGGTCAATGCAAGGACGAATAAGGATATCCTAACACTGACAAATGGTCTTCAGATCAGCCAAGATCAGGTACAGGGGCTGCTCCTCAATATCAGGGCAAACACCAATCCATCGGTTGTCGGAAGTGTTTACTTCACGATCTCGGGTCCTGTAAACCGTACTGTAACTGAAAATGTCGTACCGTATGCGCTATTCGGAGACAATAACGGCAATTACAATGGCCGTACACTCCCTGCCGGTAATTATACCCTGACAGCAATGGCCTATTCTAGATCCAAGAGGAGAGGGACAGCAGGACCGCTCAGTACGATTACCTTCTCTATTGTTAAAAATGCATTTAGGACAGCAAATGAAGAAGGCAACACAGATGAACCTGCAGGTGAGGTGATGGAGAAAGAAAGCCCGAATACAAAAGAAGTTCAAGCTCCCCATACACTGAAAGCCTTCCCTAATCCTATTCAGGATGGCAGAGTGAGCATTGTAGATAGTAGGTTTAATGAGGGAATGGTGAAGTATGTCCTATACAGCATCAATGGAGTGAAACTTACCGATGGGCAGGCTGAGATCGGTGAAGGTAAAACCATCCTTCTGGATTTCTCCGGACCTGTGACCCAGGCCGGGATGTACATCCTGATTTTGGACTATGATAAATACCTTGCTCCACAGCGTGTTCACCTGATCTTTGAATGATGGTTAACACTCGGTAAAAACCCGAACATTGGGAAAATAGGTTAAACAAAAACCTGGGTAAACCCGGCCTCCAAATTGGTGGTCAGGTTTGCTCAGGTTTTTTTTGGATAATTTGAATGCATTGGTATTAAAAATCAAATGCGAATTATTGTGAGATGATTTTCACATCTTTATTGGATAGAGGCAGTTAATTCCTAAGAATTAACTTATGTTCAATTTTGGAAAAAGATTGTAAATATTGATATTCTCTCTTTCAATAAGTTCAAATTCATATACTAAAAATCTGCTTTAAATAATTAAATAAGCTGGCTTTTTTAAACTTAGATTTTTAGCCAATGAAGATTAAGCCTATACAATAACATTATTTATGATTAAACTGGCTTCGAAATCTGAAACCTGACCCTTGGAACCTAATTTGGCATTTGTCATTTCCTGTGCCTTGGGAAAAGACAATATGGAAACCTTAGATTTCTAATTCTGGTAGATTTTAAGCCTAATCGGCAAAATCGGAATATCAGCTGCTACCAATGAATGACAGTATCGATGAATTTGATTTTCTCGCTTATAAAGTAGTCAAGAATCATCTTTCAATAACAAATAGCGGTGAAAGATGATTCCTTTTATTAAGATTTTCGATTATTTTAGTTTCAAGAAATTCAAAAAAAACCACACCAAATCACAGATATCCAGGTCGTAGTGAAGAAGAATTTCTGATGACCGTCCTAAAAGAGTTTATCTATTGACGGACTTGGAATAAGCAAACCACCAAATTCCTCCAGATTTTTTGGTCTTTGTTCTAGCCCGATAGCTTCAGCTATCATCCCGAAAATTTCTTCTTTTTTCTTGCCTGTTTTTCTAAGCAATTGGATGGAAGTCACATCTGAAGATTTTGAAAGCTTTTGGCTGTTTGGACCTTGGATAAGGGGGTGATGATAAAAGGTGTTTCCGGCAAAGTTATTCTCTGGTAGAAATTTGGACAGATATACTTGTGCAATCGTGGAACCCCACAGGTCCTTGCCCCGGACGATGAGATCCACGCCATAATGGATGTCATCTACGAGAGATGTCAATTGATAGGAAGGCATGGTATCTTTCTTTCTGACAACAAAATCCGTCAGGATGCCGGGAAGTTTTCCATTTACGATTCCAAGATTAAGCTCTTTGAATGGGACATCCATGTGCATTTTTGCTTTGATTCTCCAAGTGATCTCAGTTTGATCAAAAGGCAGGTTTCTTCTCAAGCAAAACCCTGTATAATATCCCTTTGGGTTCATTTTTTCGATTTTCTTGCGGCTGCAGTCACAGGCAAACAGGACCTTTTTATTCCTCAATTCCTCAAGTGCTTGGTTGTACAAAGGCAAGCGGTGGATTTGGGCATGGTGCTGTTCAAAATCCGTCAGATCTCTCGGGCCTAGGTCGTATGGGATTTCCAAAAAATCAAGTGAATCAAAAATATCCTGAACAAACCTGGGCTTATACCTTTCACGGTCAAGGTCATCAATTCTCAGTAAAACCTTCGCTCCGTGTTTTTTAGCCAAATGATGGGTGATGATAAATGAATAGATATTTCCGATATGGAGAAACCCACTTGGTGTGGGAGCAAATCTTGTCAATTTGAATTCAAGCATGGGTTGGTATTGATGAAATAAGGTACTTTGAAATCTTTTTTGTAACTAGTTTGGGATTTTGCTGACAGCCTAAAAGAAAATGAAGAACTTTCACCATCTCTCCTTATCATTAGTATTTATCCTCGTATTTTGCTTTGGATCTTGTGACTCAAAGCTAACGGGAATTAAGTTAATTCAAAAATCCATCGAATACCATGATCCAAAGGGACAATGGCAAGAATTGAACAGGGTTTTTTATTTTGCAGATTCCCGTCCCGGTAAGCCATCAAGACAGTATACCGTAAAGATAGATCTTCCGGCGAATTATTTTAAGTATATCAACAGCAACGAAAACCTTGTTTTTGAGGTAGATGGTGAGAACTGCATCGGCTCGGAACAGGGAAGTAAAGACTGTGAAAGGGCCTTGATGCTCCGCAATTATTATGGGTACCTTTGGGGATTGCCAATGAAATTAAAAGACAAAGGAACAGAGATTGACAACGAATACAAAGTGGAAGATTTGAATGGAATAGAATTCTTTGTGGTCCGTGTACCCTATGAAAAGGACGTTTGGTATTTTTACTTTCATCCCAATACTTACGCGCTAATGGCTTACAAATTTTATAAAGACGAAGAAAAAAAGATAGGAGAAATCATTTACCTCAAAGAGCAAGTTATTGTGGGGGAAATGAATATTCCTTCAGAACGTTCTTGGTTCAGAACAGAAAATAATGAGTTTTTAGGAACGGATTTTCTTTTAAAAACAGAGGACCCATTAAGAAATATGCAGGATTAATATCTTTTAACCATTTGGATTTTTCAAACTGCCAGTCTGGAATTAAATTCGGACTGTGAAAAAATACCTGCTCGCTCTCTTTATTTTCATTGCCTCTGCCCAGATCAAAGTTTTTTCCCAAGTTCTTACAGGGAATGTGCTTGATGGATTGGACAAAGGTTTTTTGGATAAAGTATGGGTCATTAACCTTCATAACAAGGACAGTAGCCTGACCAATGAAAGGGGATATTTTAGGGTAAAAGCCAAAGAAGGAGACACCATTTTAATTCCAAAAGCATACTATATTCCCAAAATTCTGATCGCAGGGAAAGAGAAACACATTCTGACAGACATTTATTTGGATGCCAGGACTTTACCAAGATTTGACTTGTATGGGGATAGCTATATTATCCCATTTAAAGCTGGCAATCAATCCACAATGAGAGGCCTCTCAGACAGGCCTGCAGGACCCGGAAAGATTTATGCCGGATTGGCTAATAATCCTTCACTTCAACCAGGACTGACTTTGGATGGTCCTATATCTTATTTTATGAAAAGTGAAAGACAAAAAAGGCAATATGCCAGAAAGTTGGCATTTTTGGCAAGTCAGGAGGATTACCTAAAACTCATACAGTCTGATTCCGTAATGGCAGCCTTGAAATACGAATATAACCTGACGGACAAAGACCTTGATGGCTTGATTATTGAGTTTAACCTTCAAAACATCGACCATCAATTTGTGGGGATGGAATGGGAAAGAGTGGAAAAATTACTGATTGAATTTTTGGATAGCCGTGCCCTGCACAAAAGAAAAGAAGAATAAAAAAACCACTCCCGATGGAAGCGGTCTTTATGAACTTAAACTAGCATTTAGGCAATTATCTTATCTTCCTATTTGGAAATAAACCGACTTTTCAATTGGTGCCTGGATTCCCGATAACAAAACAAGAATTTTAGCTTATGAAAGATATTTGTTTTCTCTGAACCAGGACTTATTTGTAAAAGTTGAATCGATAGGCTTTTTTAATCATTTATACTATAAATATAAAAAATCAGTTGCATCCTTCAATATTTTGAAATATTGAATTTCTTAATACTTGGCCAAAGTTTTTTTTATAATCTCTTTTTAATAGACCATTTGACATAAAATCTGGCCACCATTTCTCCATGGGGATTGGTTCCCGTTGATATCATGGTTATTGTATTGCTTTCCCCGGTTTTCAAAGCATCTACCAAACTTTCCAATTCACGACCTTGATTACAGGTAAAAGACACTTTTTGGTTTGCCTTTTTGTGGTATTCTGCTCTAAAATCCACTACTAGCATGCTGAAGCTACCTTTGCCGGCCATACCCACCTGACACAGTGCGCCTGTACTCAATTCTGCAGCACCGGCCATTGCTGCAAAATAAATAGATTTAAATGGGTTTTGGCTTCTCCAAAAATAGGGGATGGTTACTGTACATTTTTCCAGGGACAAATCCTTGATTTTTAATCTCCAAAAGACCGCTGAAGGTAATTTGAACAACATTGCCCACCAGAAAATAAATGGATTGCTCATTCTGTCAATATGTTTTTTTGCTTCAGGGGTCATGGTTTTAGAATTAATTAGATTCAAATTAAGCAAAAAATTGAGATACCGTTTTTGATGTGGCATCTTTTTTGGTCAATTTTGAATTAAAATCAGAATGTATGTTTAAGAAGATAGCGTTTTTTATTGTGTTAGGGATATTTGTTTATTCCTGTGCCCAGGTTCCGATGAGTGGAAGGAGTCAGCTTGTCTTGGTTGACAATGCTGAATTACTTCCAATGGCTTTCGTAGAATACGATAAAGTTTTGAAAGAGGCAAAGGTAATTACCAACACCGCAGATGGTCAAATGGTAGTTAAAGTAGGTAAGCGTATCGCTTCTGCCGTAGAGGTATATATGAAGGCCAATGGTTTTGAAAAAGAACTTCAGGGATTCCAATGGGAATTTAACTTAATCCAAGAGGCAATCGTCAATGCTTGGTGTATGCCCGGAGGAAAAGTAGCTTTTTATACAGGAATCATTCCGGTCTGCCAAGATGAAGCAGGAATTGCCGTTGTAATGGGCCATGAGGTTGCCCATGCCATTGCAAGCCACGGAAGGGAAAGGATGTCAAATGGAATGCTGATGAATGGACTTCTTGGGACAGCACAGGCTGCTATGGGACAAAATCCAACATTGACCCAGAACCTCATGCTTCAGGCGTTTGGTGTAGGTGGCGAATTGAAAATGCTAAGTTTCAGTAGAAAACATGAATTAGAAGCCGACCAATTGGGCTTGAATTTCATGGCTTTGGCAGGATATGACCCAAGGGTGGCTCCGGCATTTTGGGAAAGAATGGAGAAAGCAGGTTCAGGTGAAGCTCCTCCCGAGTTTCTTTCCACACACCCGGGACCGAAGAGAAGAATTGATGAGTTGAATAAACAGATGCCAATTGCTTTGGAATATTATGAAAAAAGTAAAAAATAATTGGTACTTTCCTATAAAACAAAAAATGCAGCCTGATGAATTTCAGGCTGCATTTTTTGTTAACCAATTAACCAATAATTACCTCTGATTGAAACTTCTCAATTTGACTTGGGTAAATTTTCTTTTTGTATCCAAAGGAAAATCGCCTTTCATCATCCAATCATAATAGGAAGGTTCTTCTTTGAGAACATTTTCTATGGTTTTCCCTTTGTGTTTACCAAAATTGAAACATTCCTCTCCGTTTTCATTGAAAATAAATCTGCCTGCAAGGTCAACCATTTTTTCGTTGAGCAGGTTATGGATTTTCCTCATGTCGTTTTGGAAGACCCCCAATTTATTGCCTTGCAAATCTTCGGCTTCGTCCCCTTCATATTTTTCCATTTGGGCTTTGAAAACTTCGTAGGAAGCAATTGTGTCAGCCTCAGCACTATGGGCATTTTCAAGGGTTTTGCCGCAATAAAACTTATAGGCTGCAGAAAGATTTCTCTTTTCCATCAAGTGAAAAATCTTCTGAGAATCAAGGATATTTCTTTTATCAATGTCAAAATCAATCCCCGATCTAAGGAATTCTTCTACCAAAAGGGGAATATCAAATTTTAGCACATTGAAGCCTGCCAAATCAGCCCCTTCAAGAAATTGGTGCAACTCTCTGGAAAGAGATTTGAAGGTAGGAGAGTCTCTTACATCTTTATCATAAATACCATGAATGGCTGAACTTTCTGCAGGAATGGGAATGGTAGGGTTGATCAGAGAGGTTTTAGTTTCCTGCCTCCCGTTTGGGTGAACTTTCAGAATGGAAATTTCAACAATCCTATCTGTAGAAATATTAATGCCTGTGGACTCAAGGTCAAAAAATGCAATTGGTGTTTTTAGGTTAAGATTCATTAGGATTGGATTTGGTTAATTTTTGATTTCAGAAAAGATAAGTCCATGTCGTCATAGTTGCCAGAACTCATCAATAAAAGGTTGGTAGATAGGTAGATCTGTGATTCAAGAAAATGTTTCAGTTTTTCAATTTCCGTGAAAAGTAGGAGGTCTTTTCTTTTGAAAGCCTGTTGGAGTCTTTTTTCATCCATCAGTTCAAGCTTCTTCAAAGATACAGCTTTTGGATTTAAATAAATAACGGCGATATCAGCTAGGTCAAAGGTGTGGGCATAATTGTCCACAAACTCCTTATTCAATGAACTGTAGGTATGTAACTCTTGTACAGCTATCAATTTCCTTTCAGGAAACTGATTCTTGACTGCATTTACTGTAGCTTTCAATTTGGAAGGGGCGTGTGCAAAATCTCTAAAAAGAATGGATGTTTCTGATTTTGCTAATATTTCCTGTCTTTTTGCCGCTCCCTTAAATTCAGGAATGGCTTCATAAAACTCTGCTTTTGTCAGGCCAAGGGACTCGCAAATCTGAAGCGCACCCTGTAGGTTTTGGAGGTTGTGTTCACCGAAAATGTTTATTTCCACCTCATTTTCTTCAGTTACAAGCAAAGTCTTTCCTTCTCGGATTTTATAAGGGTGTGCTTTGTATGGAATCAGGTTGATCCTAGCAGGATCACATTTTAATCCCAAAGCATTGACATGTTCATCTTCTTGACAATAGATAAAGGTCCCTCCGTTTGGCGTCAAATTGGCCAAAATCTCAAATTGTTCTTTGTAGTTTTCGAAAGTTGGAAAAACATTAAAGTGATCCCAAGCAATACCACTCATAAGCAGAATGTCATGGTGGTAATGGAAAAACTTGGGCCTCCTGTCCAAGGGAGAAGTCAGGTATTCATCTCCCTCGATGATTATGATTGGTGCATCCGAAAGTTTGACCATCAGGTCAAATCCCTCAATCTGCGCGCCTACTAAGTAATCGAAATCCCATCCATGGTATTGCAGGACATGCAGGATCATGGATGTAATGGTGGTCTTGCCATGACTTCCCGATATGACCACCCTTTTTTTATCCTTACTTTGCTCGTATATAAATTCAGGAAAAGAATAAATCGGAATATTCAAATCTTTGGCTTTTTGTAGCTCCGGATTGTCTATCCTTGCATGCATGCCAAGGATAATTCCATCTAGGTCAGCTGTGATTTTGGAGGCAAACCAACCTTTTTCTTTTGGTAAGATCCCCGCTTTTTCCAATCTGCTTCTTGATGGTTCATAGATTTCATCATCTGAACCTGAGACCTCATATCCTTTGGCAACCATGGAAAGTGCCAGATTGTGCATGACTGCACCTCCAATAGCTATAAAATGATATTTCTTTGACATAGACTTTCTGCAAGTTCCAAAAGTAACAAATAGTGTTATTTTGAGTGGGTATAAACAGGATTAATTTTTAAGATTGAAAGCGATGTGTTTTTTCAATCAGAATCAGTGCCTTTGAAAAAAAATTGTCATTATACAAGCTTGTCTTAGCTAATAAACTGATTATGTGTACGTTATAAAAGGTGTTGATAACAAGTGTATAAATTGTTCAAAAACATAAAGCCAAAGCATTTACTTTTGTTGTTATGGCAGACAATAAACCTACAGGAAAAGACAGGATCACAAACAGAAGAAAACCGGAGCTGGGACTTACTTCAGGAATGGGAAAATTACCTCCTCAGGCAACAGATTTGGAAGAGGCTGTATTGGGTGCTTTGATGCTGGAAAAGGACGCTTTGACTGCTGTGGTTGATATCTTGAAGCCTGAAAGTTTTTATAAAGAATCACATAAAGTAATTTTCTCTGCCATACTTGATCTTTTTTCAGATAGCCAACCGATAGATTTACTTACGGTCACCAACCAGCTCCGAAAAAAGGGACAGTTGGAAATGGCAGGAGGGGCTTTTTTCATAACTGAACTGACCTCAAGGGTATCCTCAGCTGCCAATATTGAATACCATGCCAGGATTGTGACTGAACAATCCATGAAAAGGGACATTATCAGTATTGCCTCGGAGGTCCAAAGGGAAGCATTCGAAGACACGACGGATGTTTTTGAGCTATTGGATAAAATGGAACAATCACTTTTTCAGATTTCGGAACAAAATATCCGCAAGAACTATTCAGATATGCGTTCCATTCTCAAAGAAGCGATCACAGAGTTGGAATCTAAAAAAGGCCAAAAGGATGGTTTGACAGGAGTTCCAAGTGGTTTTACGGCATTGGATAGGGTAACTTCGGGATGGCAAAAATCAGATTTGGTGATCATCGCTGCCCGACCTGCGATGGGTAAAACCGCATTTGTTCTTTCGGTATTGAGAAATGCGGCTGTAGACCACAACCGACCGGTGGCAATATTTTCTTTAGAAATGTCCTCTATCCAATTGGTCAATCGTCTGATTTCCTCAGAAGCTGAACTTGATTCTGAAAAAATAAAAAAAGGAAATCTTGCTGAATATGAATGGGAGCAGTTGGTGCACAAAACAGGGAAGCTTTCCAAAGCGCCTCTTTTTGTAGATGACACCCCCGCACTTTCCATATTGGAACTCAGGGCAAAATGTCGAAAACTTAAGGCCCAACATGATATTCAGATGATTGTGATAGATTATCTTCAGTTGATGTCAGGCGATAATAAGTCGGGTGGACAAGGAGGAAATAGAGAACAAGAAATAGCAAGTATATCCAGGGCATTGAAGAAAATCGCAAAAGAACTGAGCGTGCCTGTGATTGCCTTGTCGCAGTTGTCAAGAGCTGTGGAAACAAGAGGGGGCGACAAGCGTCCTCAGCTATCGGATTTGAGGGAATCGGGAGCGATAGAGCAAGATGCGGATATGGTAATGTTCTTATACAGACCTGAATATTACGGGATTACGGAGGATGAAGATGGTAATTCTACAGCCGGTGTGGGAGAAGTTATCATTGCAAAGCACAGAAACGGTTCTTTGGACACGGTAAAACTCAGGTTTATCGGAAAATATACCAAGTTTACCGACCTCGAAATGAACATACCATATAAAGCCCAGGAACCGCTATATGGTCATAAATTTCCAAGTGGTTCTTCCGGACAGGCCTTTGAATCAGGTAATACCATCCGGCTATCAAGCAAAGCCAATGGTGGGGACTTGGATGATACATTTCCGGGAGGATTGGGTAGCGGTAAACCTGCCCCATTTTAAATTGAGGAATTGATATTTGTTTTTTTTATTTACCAATAAAATTTCCATTAAGGAAAGACAGAAACTTGAAAGCCATAATTCTCAATAGAACACTCCCCGAAGGGATAGAAACTGCGGACATAAGATTAGAAGCTTTGGCTCCCGATGAAGTCAAAATTCAAATAAAATCGGCTGCACTCAACCATCGGGATGAGTGGTGTCGTCAGGGAAAATATGCCAATTTGCGTGATGGCATTATCTTGGGTTCTGACGCTGCAGGAATTGTGGTGGAAGCGGGCCAAGAAGTTGATGCTTCTTGGTTGGGAAAGGAAGTGATCATCAATCCTGCCTCCGATTGGGGAGAAAATGAATATGTGCAGTCCAAAACTTTTAAGATAATTGGCATGCCAGACCATGGAACCTTGGGGGAATATATTCAGGTCAAGTCAGATAGAATTCACCTTAAACCCGATCATTTGAATTGGGATGAGGCTGCTGCTTTGCCTTTGGGAGCCGTCACGGCTTATAGGGCTTTGTTTAGACAGGGAGAAATCCAATCCACAGATAATGTTTTGGTTACAGGATTTGGAGGAGGTGTTGCCCAATTTGGGGTTCAGTTTGCATTAAGTCTAGGTGCGCAAGTGTATATAAGCAGTAGCAGCGAAGAAAAAATGCAAAAGGCTTTGAATTTGGGGTGTTCAGGTGCTTTTGATTACCGAGAAGAAAATTGGGCAGAAAAGGCACTTGCCGACACAGGGGGCTTTGATTTGATTTTGGACAGTGCCATGGGAGATACGTTGAATAACCTTATTAAGGTGACAAAACCAGGAGGAAGGATTGTTTTTTATGGCGCCACAAGAGGAAATGCATCGGGTTTTGAAAGTAGAAGAATATTTTGGAATCAGATCAAATTGATCGGCAGTACCATGGGAAACGATGAGGATTTTGATGGTATGCTGAGTTTTGTCAGCAAGAAAAAAATTGTCCCAATAATCGATCAAATTTTCAACCTTGATGATTCAGTTAAAGCATTTGAAAAGATGAAAGAAGGTAAACAAATGGGCAAAATTGTGATCAGGGTTACTCAGTAAAGATCGTTTTCAAACAAAAAATTCTGAAAACTGTTTTTAAGTTCTTTGGTAGCTTTTTCATCCCTTTGTGATTCAGCCAAGAGTATTCCTTTTTCGTAGATCACTTTGGAGAAATGTGTGTCTCCCAAATCAGCAAAGTATGCAGCTGCATGAAAATAAGTAGGCAGGTAATCAGGGAATTCCTCCAAAAGTTTTTTGAAATGAAAAGTAGCTGAATCTTGATCAAATTCAATAAATTCCAAAGCAAGTGCATATAAATTGAAGGGATTTTCAGGTTCTTCTTCAACAAATGATCTTAACATTTCAATACGGGCCACTTTGGACATGAATTCTTTTTTATATTATATCCTAATTACTAAATTCACACAATTTAAAAATAAATAACCTAAATATATATAAATGAAAATTCTTGTTTGTATTACCCACGTACCGGATACGACATCCAAAATCCAATTTACAGAGAACAATACCAAGTTTGATAAAAACGGAGTCCAGTTTATAATAGGGCCTTATGATGATTATGCATTGGCTCGGGCAGTGGAGTTAAAGGAGCAATTAGGGGCAAGTTTGACGGCCTTGAATATAGGAGAAGCCGAAACCGAACCCACTTTAAGAAAAGCATTGGCTATCGGTGCTGATGATGCTATCAGGGTCAATTCATTTCCCAAAGACTCTTTTTTTGTTTCAAAACAGATTGCGGCTATTGCCAAGCAAAACAACTACGACCTGATTTTAATGGGGAGAGAATCCATTGATTTCAATGGAGGAATGGTTCATGGTATGGTAGGAGAATTGTTGGGAATACCTTCTATTTCGCCGGTGATGAAGTTGGAGATTGAAGGTGACAAAGTGAAAATGGCGAGAGAAATTGAAGGTGGTAAGGAATATGTTGAGGCAAAACTTCCGTTAATTGCCGGCTGTCAGGAACCGATTGCAGAATGGAAAATCCCAAACATGAGAGGGATTATGTCAGCAAGGACAAAGCCCCTTGTAGTTGTAGAGCCAACTTCGGATGCGGTGGTAACAGACGTTACCTCATTTATAATGCCACCTGCAAAAGGCGCTGTGAAATTAGTCGACAAAGACAATGTCGGAGAATTGGTGAGGTTGCTAAAAAACGAAGCAAAAGTGCTTTAATTAATGATTGTTAAATAATTGAAAAACAAATTGATATGTCAGTTTTAGTATATATAGAACATGCGGAAGGTTCCGTTAAAAAAACAAGTTTAGAAGCTGTCTCTTATGCCCGTGCATTGTCAGACAAACTTTCCTCGGGAGAGGTTATTGCAGTTGCTTTAGGCTCAATTGCTGCCGGGGAGTTAGCAAAAGCAGGGCCCGCCGGTGCATCTAAAGTCATTCATGTGAGTGATCAAAAATTAAACGATGGGATAATCCAAGCCCATGCAGAGGCTGTTGCGCAGGTTTACAAGAAGATGGCTGCCTCAACCTTAGTATTGGCAAAATCATCTTTGGGAGATGCTGTTGCGGCAAGATTGGCTGTTAAATTGGATGCCGGATTGGTATCTAACGTAGTCGAGCTTCCTGATACCACTTCCGGATATAAAGTGAGAAGAAGTATTTATACAGGCAAGGCATTTGCCGATACCCTTGTCAACACAGACCATAAAATACTTGCTGTAAAGAAAAATGCGGTGGATCTGAAAACAGATGGTCCATTGGCAGTTGTAGAAGAAATCAAACTTGAAATTTCTGCTGAAAATTTTGCAACAAGCATTACATCCACAGATAAGGCAACAGGTGAAATATTACTTCCTGAGGCAGATATTGTTGTTTCAGGAGGTAGGGGGATGAAGGGACCTGAAAATTGGGGAATGATAGAAAATCTCGCCAAGGAACTCAGTGCGGCGACGGGTTGTTCAAAGCCCGTATCCGATATCGGCTGGAGGCCACATCATGAACATGTGGGTCAGACAGGCGTTAAAGTTGCCCCTACATTATATATAGCTGTTGGAATTTCGGGCGCTATTCAACATCTTGCGGGGGTAAATTCATCCAAGTGTATCGTCGTAATCAACAAAGATCCTGAAGCACCTTTCTTTAAAGCTGCAGATTATGGCATAGTAGGAGATGCATTTGAAGTTCTTCCAAAACTAACCGAAGCTATAAAAGCCCAAAAATAAATTACTGTGGATCAGACCATTGAATTAGAAATTTTAGGATTGTCATCTAACCATTCCCAATCAGGATCCTTTACTTTGGTAATGGGCGAAATAGGAGGGAGTAGAAGGCTTCCTATCGTTATTGGAATGTTTGAAGCCCAGGCCATTGCTATCGAAATTGAGAAAATCATTCCGAACAGACCCATGACCCATGATCTATTCAAATCGTTTTCTTCAAATTTCAATTTCTCAATTGATCATATTTTGATTTCAGATATGAGGGAAGGAGTGTTTTATGCGAAAATAGTCTGTAAAAATGCTTCTAAATCTGTTGAGATTGATGCCAGGCCTTCAGATGCTATAGCCATAGCAGTGAGGTTTGATGCTCCTATATTTTGTGTTTCAAAAGTCATGTCCGAGGCTGCCATAGAATTTAATGAGGAAGAGGAAAAGAGAGATCCGCAAAAGCCGATCAAATCTGGAAAAGCAGGAACTTCCACTCCCAAAAGTACTGATTCCCTAAAGGATTTTAGTTTGGATAAACTCAATCAAATGTTGGACAAGGCCATCTACGATGAGGATTATGAAAAAGCCGCAAGAATTAGGGATGAGATAAACAGGAGAAACTGATTTGTAAGCCTGGTTAAAGCCAGGCTTACTTTTTTAAGGTATCTTGGGTTTTGTATTTTGATTATTTTTAGCCCGATATAAGCTTAATCATTGAAAAACATTTAATCAAAATTATTACATGGATTATTTTAGAGGTTTGATTGGTATTTTGGTTTTACTCGCTGTTGCCTTTATTTTTTCTAGTAACAAAAAAAATGTGGATTGGAGGCTTGTTGGGATAGGAGTGGCCCTACAGGCAATATTTGGGTTTTTGATCACAAAAGTTGAAGCTGTTGCCCAATTATTTTCTTTGGTTAGCCGTGCGTTTGTCAAGTTTTTGAGTTTCTCAGCTGATGGGGCGACTTTCATTTTTGGTGATTTAGCTACTAATTCCTTTGGATTTATCTTTGCCTTTCAGGTTTTACCGACGATCATTTTTTTTTCTACAGTATCGGCAGGACTGTATTATTTAGGGATTCTACAAAAAGTTGTTTTCGGCATTGCATGGGTAATGGCAAGAACAATGAGGCTTTCAGGGCCTGAAAGTCTTTCTGCGGCAGGCAATATCTTTCTTGGACAAACCGAGGCCCCTCTTTTGGTAAGGCCATTTATCCCTACAATGTCAAAATCTGAATTGATGTGTTTGATGACTGGCGGAATGGCGACTATCGCAGGTGGGGTTTTGGCAGGATATGTGGCCTTTTTGGGTGGTGATAATCCTGCCGAACAAACAAAGTTTGCAGCATATCTTTTGGGGGCAAGCATTATGAATGCTCCGGCTGCGATTGTGATGTCTAAAATCATGATTCCGGAAACTGACAGGGAAGCTATCAACAGTAAACTTGAAGTCAATGAGGAAAGCATGGGAGTCAACCTCATCGATGCGATGTCTATTGGGGCCTCAGAAGGTTTAAAATTAGCCCTGAATGTTGGCGGAATGCTTTTGGCATTTATAGCTGTGATAGCGGCTTTGAATTATATCCTATCAGGACTTATTGGGAATTATACAGGATTGAATGAGCTGATTGTTTCTTCTACAAACGGGCAGTTTACAGGTTTTTCTTTAGAATATATCCTAGGGCAGGTTTTTCGTGTTTTTGCTTGGGTAATTGGTATAGAATGGAGCCAAACGCTACAGGTAGGATCACTTTTGGGTCAAAAAACTGTCATCAATGAATTTGTGGCCTACCTGAGTTTGGCGGATATGAAAAATACCGGAACCCTTTCTTCAAAATCAATAGTAATCGCAACTTATGCGCTCTGTGGTTTTTCCAATTTTAGTTCGATTGCCATACAAGTAGGAGGCATAGGAAGTATTGCACCAAACCAACAGGGAAATCTCTCTAAACTTGGCATGAGGGCTTTGATGGCCGCAACTTTGGCTTGCTTGATGACAGCAACCATAGCAGGTGCTTTATTTTAAAAGAAAAGGCCTGAAATTCTTCAGGCCTTTTTCATTTAATCTTCATGGATAATGATTTTTTCGATTTTGTCACCCTGCCGGATCAAATCAACGACTTCCAGCCCTTCTACGACCTTTCCAAAGCAGGTATGCCTCCTATCTAAGTGGGCGGTGTTGTCCCTGCTATGGCAAATGAAAAACTGTGAGCCACCTGTATTTTTGCCCGCATGGGCCATTGACAAGACACCACGGTCGTGGTATTGGTTATCGCCCTCTAGTTCGCAGTCAATTTTGTAACCAGGACCACCTGTACCGTTTCCTATTGGGCAACCTCCCTGAATTACGAAATTGGGGATAACCCTATGGAAAGTCAAACCATCGTAGAAACCTTTCTTGGATAGTGTGATAAAGTTGTCTACTGCTTTTGGAGCATCTTTATCAAAAAATTCGACTTTCATCAAGCCTTTTTCAGTATGTATTTCTGCTGTTTTCATAAATTTTAATTTGTCAAAAATAACAAATATTATTTGGTGAACTTCCAAAAACCCAAAAATAAAAAAGGAGCGCTAAGCACTCCCTTGGTCTGGGTTTATTTTCTGAGAAATATCAATTGACTAAAACAGTTTTTTTATTAGAGACTTTTAGAAAGCCCTTAAATTATATTCCAAATATAAAAATAAATTAGAGATAGAATAATAAAAATCCTGTTTTTTTGGTCAAACAATCGATTACGGATCTTAATTCTATTAATAATTACTCATCTGAAACCTATCCCCTTAATTGTTAGGGGTAAATTGAAAAGTAGGTAGACCTGCCTGAGAATTCTAAATTTGGTTTTGAATCAAGAATAGTACAATTTGGTAAATTCTATTATCATTGTGATATAAATAAACAAGTATGTACGCAATGATTAGAGTACTATTTGAAATTGAAATAAATTCTTGTCAAGAAACTGAAATGTCCTTTACATCTGAGGTATGACTTTCAATCTCTTTGAAGTAGCATATTGGGTTAAAGGCAAATAAGCGGATAACATATAAATAGTATAATCACCCTTAAAAAATCAGAAATATTGGAAAATAAATTTGAAAAGAATCCTGGCGGCAGTTCGCTGGATTTGTACCCTGGCCCAACTATAATGGGCCATCCCAAAGGTCTAATGACTTTGTTTTTCACAGAGATGTGGGAAAGGTTTAGTTTTTATGGCATGCGGGCACTTTTAATCCTTTTTATGACGACAGCTATTGTCGATGGTGGTTTGGGATTTGATGATAAGACCTCCGGCGCAATATATGGATTATACACAATGGGCGTATATCTTCTGGCACTTCCAGGTGGCTGGTTTGCGGATAGGCTACTTGGTCTTAAAAAATCAGTTTGGTATGGAGGGATAATTATTGCTTTGGGGCATTTTACCATGGCCTTGCCGGGTGTGTTCAATCTTATGGGTGAGGAAACTGCTGTAAAGGAATCCCTCTCCTTGATGGATACCAATTCATTCTTTATGGGATTGATCTTGATTGTAGTAGGTACGGGGCTTTTGAAGCCAAACATAAGTTCTATTGTAGGACAGCTGTATCCTGCCGGTAGTTCAAAAAGGGATGCAGGCTTTTCAATCTTTTACATGGGGATCAATCTGGGGGCATTTATTGCACCGATTGCTTGTAGCACCCTGGCGACCTATGATTGGCATTTGGGGTTTGGTTTGGCCGGGTTGGGAATGGTCTTTGGGCTGGTCCAATATAAATTCACAAGCGCCAGCCTAGAAGGATATGGAGAAGAAATCGTAATTGAGAATGGAAAGGACAGTGCAGAAAGAAGAAAGTTGATAAAAATTCTTTTTGGAATAGGAGCAGTTGTTTTGTTTGTATTAGCACTTTTGTTTTTAGGTATTATTCCCATTAATGTATTGGCTTTGGCAGGTGCTTCGGGGACAATAATTGCGGTAGTTGCATTCGTTTACCTCGGATATGTAATTTTATTTGGTGGATTGAATCAGGATGATCGAAATAAGGTGGGGGTCATTGCCATTCTCTTTTTGTTTTCCGCACTTTTTTGGTCAGGATTCGAGCAGGCAGGTTCAACTTTGAATCTATTTGCAGAGCGCTTTACTGACAGAAACTTTCTTGGATGGGAAATACCGGCAGGATATTTCCAATCTGTTAATTCCATGTTTATCATCATTTTCGCGCCATTTTTTGGAGCATTATGGGTATGGTTAGGAAGAAGAAATTTGGAGCCTAGCTCGCCATTGAAGTTTGCGATGGGTTTACTTCTTCTTGGTATGGGATTTTTGGTAATGTACTTTGCGGCCAAAATCGCTGCTTCAGGTAATCTTGCAGCTCCTACCTGGCTGATTTTCACTTATCTCCTTCACACTTTTGGGGAACTTAGTCTGAGTCCTGTTGGGTTGAGTATGGTAACAAAATTGGCACCTGCAAAATATGGAGGGCAAATGATGGGAATATGGTTTCTATCTGTATCTCTTGGAAATTTATTTGCAGGTTTGATCGCAGGTGAGGCAAGTGGTGGTACCGAGGAGGCTTTGGCACAGATGCCCGGTCAATACATGATCATCGTGTTCACAGCAGTGGGAGCTGGTTTGTTATTATTACTGATCAGCAAGCCAATAAAAAAATTAATGGGGAATGTCCATTAAAAAAATTAAAGATTACCCGTATTTCTCCCTTCCACTAATAACATCTTTATGATTTGGTGGTAGAGTACACCTTGAACAACCTACAAGAAACACGTTCTGGTGAGAATGAGGATATACACCAAAAAACAAATACCAAATAAAAAAGGGTCTTTAATGACCCTTTTTTATTTTCTTTTTACTTCTTTTGGCGCTTTTGTACTTTTAAAATCTATAAAAGAAAGGCCTGCACCAAGTCCGACTAGGAGACAAACTATCAATAAAAACAATTGTGCACCTGAAGCAATAGGGGAACTGAAGATTTGAAATAACATATAGGAAGGATTTCTTATTACTAATTTTCCGAAAGATAGTATAGAATGGATTTTGGACAAAATTTGAAATAAAAAAACAGGAAGATTGTTCAAACTTCCTGCCTTTTCGCCTTAATTAATCAATTTCGTCGTCAAAATCTTCATCGAAATCGTCATCGTCGAAATCGTCGTCTTCCAAATCGTCGAAATCCTCATCAAGAAGTTCACTGTCTTCGTCAAGATCGTACACCTCGTCTTTAAATTCCTCAGCAAACTCATCGTCATCATCGAAATCTTCGATTTCTTCAAAATCGTCTTCAAAATCGTCCATAGTATGAATAAGGTTAATGGTTTAAATATCAAATGGATTGATGGGCACTAATTAAATCAAAATAAATATTTAAGCAAATACCTTGTCAAGGTTATTTTTTTGCAACGTAATTGCATCTAACTTGACACTTTCCTCAATCCATTGATTTTCTAGCATTTCCAGCCAAGTTTCAAAATATAGTAAAACATCCTTAAGGTTATTTTTTTCTAATTTGTCTCTTTTAGGAAAAGGGATATTCCTCAATATTTTCGGATCAGACAATTTTTCAAGATGGCGGAGTTCATCAATGGTAAGGCCTTTTTCAAGCATTTTACTGATCATAAGATCCATTGGATAGCCGCTATCAGGGCAATAATCGATCAATTGGTCATTCCAATCCCCGAATTTTTCCATGGCATATTTATGGATTTCTTCTTTTGATAAGTGAATGAGTTCTTGGGCAAGGTTTCCGCAATTACAAGCACCCATGTGGCCCCACTGGTATGGAGATCCTTTTTTTAATTTATTGATCGTGTTTCTAATGGCTGTGATCAAATCAAAATTTTTACTTGACATAGAAGGCTATTTTTATAAAAAGTTAACAATAAAATACCTTACAGGTTTGTTAAATAAGTGGAAATTTTAAAAAATGTTAAAAAATCAATTGAAAATATTTTTAATATACTTTTTTACGAGGGGTTTAGACAAATATTTTTTTACCACAGCGTAATTTGTTGCTTTTATAATGTCTCTTTCATCTACTGAACTGCTCAATATGTAAATTTCTGGGCTCGCTTCTTTTGGGCGGAATTCTTCTAGGAAATCCCAACCTGTCATTTCAGGCATGTTAAGGTCCAAAAATAAGTAATTTGGGCCAATTAGGTAGATATCCTGTAATGCCTTTGTCGCACTCTGGAATTTAAAAATCTTGTGAGGAACATTTATATTTTTACTGATCAGCTTTTCTGTTACGAAAGTGCTGATAGGATCATCATCTATAAGAACTATTTTTACCATATAATACAAAATATTGAATTTGAAATACAATAAGCTTGATACAAAATTACTGCTTAACTTCGTATTAGCAATAGGTATTTAAAAAATTATCAACATTATTTCTCTTTTATTAAGGATTAAACTTTTCTTTTCCTGAGGCAAGATGATAAAACAGGATAAAATCAGAAGCAAGACTATAAAATGGGTGTTTAAATGTTGCAGGTTTGTTTTTTTCAAAAAAGAAATGACCAACCCATGCAAACCCATATCCGACTATAGGAATGAAAAGGAGTAGAATGTATTTGGAAAAAAAGATGGCTGCACCAAGGATGAAAAACAAAAAAGCCGTACCGATAAAATGCAGCTTCCGACTTGTAGGATTTTGGTGTTCGGAAAGATAATAAGGATAAAATTCTTTTAAAGAGGAGAAGGTTTTTTTTGGGGTTTCCATAATATTTTATTTGGTTTGGATGTGTATTTTATAAGTCTCTGTTATTTTTTCAATAGATTTTAAGGCCTTATTTTTTTTGTCTTTTGCATTTGTAACTTCAGATACAGCGGTAAGTTGCATTAAAATTTTATCATTTTTTGGATCAATAAATTCGACTATAATCTGCATGAGTTGATAGTTTTTTGTTGAAACCATATCCTGTTGGTTAAAGAATCGAGGATCAAACATCCAAGGGTCCCAGACCCGGCCACCCCACATGGGAAACCTGTTGTTATAAACCTCCTTTTGCCTTGGATCTTCATTTGAGGTATACCTTAATACCAGTTCCGGGTTTTCCCTTTCATATTGAAGTCCTTCAGCCTCTAATAGCGATTGTAACTCATCCGAAACAAGGGCATCTAAGTAAGTATCATTAAATCCCCTGTGGCCTATTTCTTTATTGATGATCACAAAACTTCCATATTCTTTATATGGTGCAAATTCCGTTTTCTCTTTAAAAATTTCTATTGAGCTACATGAAGCCAAAAAAACAAATATGAAAAGCAATAAATTGATAGAATTATACCTGAGTATCATAGTTTTGCAATGGTGATTTATTTTTACTTAATATTTAACTCTAATATTTTAAAAAAGGATTTATTTGCATAAAATACTTCGGTAAAAATTCCCCAAATAAGGATAAAGTCCAAATTATTATATCCTAAATGTTATTTATTTATTTGTTTGTTTTGTGTTCATATAATTATTACCTATGAAAAAATTATTTACAATCTCATTGATTTTTGCCTTGGTTCGATTTGGATATGCCCAAGATCCACAAGGTGTTGTTCCCTCAGACAGTGTTGAAAAAGCTTTAAAGGACACAACTTATTGGAATTCTGAGTTAAGTATTGGCTTCAATCTTAATCAAGCTTCGTTTTCTGGAAATTGGAAAGCAGGTGGGATTAATTCTTTTGCGCTAGGCTCTATTTTAAGTGGAAAGGCCAATTATGCCAAGGACAGGCTAAGCTGGGACAATCAACTGGAGCTTATATATGGTGTTGTAAAAAATGAAGATCAAGGATTGAGAAAATCCAACGATAGGATATTTTTTGATTCAAAAGTGGGCTACAAAATCACACAAAAGTGGGGTTATTTTGCATCTTTAAACTTTATAACTCAATTTACAGATGGGTTTGATTATTCAGCAGGTGAGCCGGTTCTTATTTCAAGGTTTTTTGCACCGGCCTTTTTGACATCTGGTTTTGGATTTGAATATAAGCCAAATGAAAATTTTGCCCTGAGATTGGCTCCTTTTTCACCTAGATTTACTTTTGTGACGGACACAGGTCTGATCAATACTGTTCCTGATAATTACGGGGTACCTGCGGGACAAAAATTGAGGACTGAGTGGTTAGCTTTTCAGGCATTCATGACTTACAATAAGAAATTCAGTGATAACCTGACTCTCAATTCCCGATATCAGATATTTGCCAACTTGGAGACTTTGGATTTCCGTACTATTGACCATAGATTGGATTTTACGCTTATCGCAAAAATTACCCGGTATGTGGATGTGACATTTACAAGTATCAATGTTTATGATATCGACATGGTGGATGGCATACAATTCAGCCAAGCCCTCGCTTTGGGTATTTTGTACAAAGTCAACAATAAAAAATAGGTTTTTGCTTACCTTTTCTTTAAAAAATTTTGATTATTACATTTATGTATTATTTTTGTTTCAATTGTGGTAGTTAAATAATAGTTGGTTTAGTTTTCATAAAAAGGGCAGGAGAAATTCTCCTGCTTTTTTACATTTTAGCCAATTTTATACTGATTACAGGCATTTCAGTCAATCCAATAAGGTTTTCCGTCACACTTGGTGAGAAATATTGTTTGAAGTCAGATTTTCCATAAGTGATGACAGCAATCCCATCTGAATTTATTTTTTCTGCATATTGGATTATTCCTCTTTCCTCTTTGAAGGAATCAATGATATTGATCTCATGCTCATAACTTGCAAATTCATTAAGGAATTTTTTTCCTATATCCAGAATATCGTTTGTCTCGAGAAAGTATGTTGGCGTGTTTACATAAAGTATTCTGAGTTTGACCCTGAGTATCTCTGAAAGATTTTCAACTTCCCGAAATGTATGGCCAGTTGCCTCTCTAAAATTGGTGGCAAAGACCAGTTTTTCGAGTTTTAGCTTCTCGGGGAGATTTTTTACGACGACCACCGGAACTTTTGAATTTCTCAACATACTGTAGGTATTTGTCCCAAGAATATAATCCTTAAAACCATATACCCCATGAGAACCCATCACGACCATATCTATTTTTTCATCCTCAACAAATCTGTGTATTTTTTCATTACTATTGTTGAAAATCAATACTTTACGGGATTTAATTCCGATAGATTCGGCTTGTTTTATTAAATCAGTAAGTTTTTGTTTTGAATGTGCAATGGCCTCCTTGGCATCAGGAAAAAGATTTTCCTGTTCTTTGGTTAATTTTGACCAATCCACGGGTGTATTGATGACATGAAGGAAAACCAACTCGGCATCAATTTTTTGTGCTAAGAAGAGTGCGTATTTTTCAGCATTTTTGGCGCAGTCTGAAAAATCAGTAGGGACTAGTATCTTTTTCATGGCTTTCGAGGTTTGTTATATCTGATTTAACATAAAAATACCTTAGCCAAGAATAAATTATACTATTCTATATCAGTGAATTGAATGATAAATGTCATGTAGAAAAAAAAAGCCCCAAGAGAAACCTTGGAGCTTTGTACGCGCGGAAGGATTCGAACCCTCAACCCTCGGAGCCGAAATCCGATATTCTATCCAATTGAACTACGCACGCTTAATAAACCACTCTTATTAAGAAATAGCGGCTTTAACTTTTTCAGCAGCATCCTTTAGGGTGATGGCTGAAGATACTTTTAATCCTGATTCATCGATTATTCTAGCACCTTCCTCTGCATTGGTGCCCTGCAGTCTTACAATAATCGGAACAGGAATATTACCTATAGTTTTGTAGGCCTCCACGACGCCGTTGGCAATCCTATCACACCTTACTATGCCTCCAAAAACATTGATTAGAATGGCTTTTACATTTGGGTCCTGAAGGATAATTCTAAATCCAGCTTCTACAGTGACGGCATTTGCTCCTCCTCCGACGTCAAGGAAGTTGGCGGGCTCGCCACCTGAAAGTTTGATCATATCCATGGTTGCCATAGCAAGCCCCGCTCCATTGACCATACAACCCACATTTCCATCCAACTTAACATAGTTTAGGCCTGATTTGCCAGCTTCTACCTCTAAAGGATCTTCTTCTGCAATATCCCTCAATTCAGCAAGGGCTTTTTGTCTGTAAAGTGCATTGTCATCTAAGCCTACTTTTGCATCCACAGCCAAAATTTTATCATCGGATGTTTTTAGCACCGGGTTAATTTCAAATTGTGCGGCATCAGATCCCACATAAGCATTGTAAAGAGCGGTGATGAATTTTACCATTTCCTTAAATGCATTGCCCTCAAGACCCAACTTAAAGGCTACTTTTCTGGCTTGAAATCCTTGCAATCCTACTTTAGGATCGATCCACTCTTTAATAATCTTTTCAGGATGCTTTTCTGCGACTTCCTCAATGTCCATTCCACCTTCAGTCGATGCCATGATGACATTGCTTCCTTTTCCTCTGTCCAATAAAATGGATAAATAGTATTCCTTTGGTTCGGAAGCTCCGGGATAATACACATCTTCGGCCACCAAAACTTTATTTACTTTCTTTCCTTCTGCACCTGTCTGAATGGTGACCAATGTTCCACCTAGTATTCCGGCAGCTTTCACGGGCACATCTTCTAGGCTTTTGGCCAAAACAACACCTCTCGATCCAGTTTCATTTACCAATCCTTTTCCCCGGCCTCCTGCGTGAATCTGAGCTTTGATTACATACCAGGAAGTTCCGGTTGCAGCATTTAGCTTTTTGGCAGCCTCTAATGCTCCTTCAGGGCTGTCAGCAACTATCCCTTCCTGAATCCTGACGCCATAGCTTTTTAAAAGTTCTTTAGCTTGATATTCGTGTATGTTCATCCTTATGAAAATTTTTGCCCGAAGTTAAGCGCTACATGTTTATTTATCAAATTAACATTCGGTCTTTTGGTAAATAAATCCATTCAATGGTTACATAGGAATCTGTATTATTTATATTTGATGACCAAAATCACATTGTATGTTAGTTGCAAAAGGAATCCACAAAAATTATGGAGACTTACATGTCCTCAAAGGTGTAGATGTAAGTATAAGTTCAGGAGAAGTTGTCTCTATAGTAGGATCTTCCGGTGCCGGAAAAAGTACTTTATTGCATATTTTAGGAACTTTGGACCAGGCCGATAAAGGTGAAGTAAAGATTGGAAACACTTTGATAACTGGCCTTAAAGGTGATAAACTGGCAGAATTCAGGAATAGGGAGATCGGTTTTATTTTTCAGTTTCACAACCTTCTCCCTGAATTTACAGCTGAAGAAAATATGATGATACCCGGACTTATTGCAAACAAGCCAATGATTGAAATCCGAAAAAGAGCACAGCAATTGGCAGAAAGGTTGGGAATAAGTAGCCGATTAGGACACAAACCTTCAGAACTTTCAGGCGGTGAACAACAAAGGGTGGCGGTCGCAAGGGCTTTAGTGAATGATCCCAAAATTATTTTTGCGGATGAACCAAGTGGTAACCTCGATTCAAAAAGTGCCCAAGCACTACATAAATTGTTTTTTGAATTGAGAAAAGAATTCGGTCAATCTTTTGTGATAGTGACGCATAACCAGGAACTTGCCCAGATGGCAGACAGAACCTTAGTCATGCAGGACGGCAAGATAATCGGTCAATAAACTGATTTCTTTAGTCTGAGTTTGAAACTTTGTTCCAAAAGATGTGGGAAATTAAATTTATGTTGAACAATCAAAAATTGTTTTTTAAACCATTAGATTTAAAAAACTTTAAACTCCTTGAATAAAAAAAGTGTTCAGCACATGTTATTGGCAGGGTTTCTTTTTTCACTGATGAATGTTTCAGTGAAACTGATTCCGCATATTCCTGCCATAGAAATTATACTTTTTCGCTCTGTTTTTAGTTTGATTCTCACGTATATATTGTTAAGAAAAGAATCAGTCCCCGTTTTTGGCAACAACAAAAAACTTTTGATACTTAGAGGTATCGCTGGTTCCATAGGTTTGATGACTTTTTTTTATACCCTACAGAGCATTCCTCTCGCAAGTGCGGTCACTATCAATTATCTCGCGCCGATATTTACCACTATTTTGGGGATATTTATTGTAAAAGAGAAAGTAAGGGCAAAGCAATTTCTGTATTTTGGAGTTTCTTTTGCAGGGGTGGTAATCATTCAGGGCTTTGATCCTAGGATTACTTTTCTGGATATGACTATTGGTTTGATTTCGGCCTTGGCGATGGGTCTTGCGTATAATATCATCAGGAAAATCAAAAACTCAGAACATCCCTTGGTCATCATGTTTTATTTCCCTTTCATTACTATTCCCATAGCTGCTTTGATCAGCTATTTTGTTTGGGTAGTTCCCGTTGGCTGGGATTGGGGGATTTTGTTGGCCGTGGGTTTGTTAACCCAATTTGCCCAATATTTCATGACTTTGGCTTACCAGAATGCCAACCTATCCAAGGTGGCAAGCCTTAGTTATATTGGAATAATTTATGCCCTCAGCTTTGGATTTTTTATTTTTGGAGAAACTTACAGTCTTATGGTTTTTTTCGGTATGATTTTGGTTCTGTTTGGTGTGGCGATGAACATATTTAAATAATGTGGTTACATTCTGACAATCAGTTTCGACAAACATCAAAAGCCGGTTTCATGAAAAATTTGTATAAATTTTTGGTAGTGGTATTTTCATGGACTATTCTGTCCTGTGAACCCAAGATTGAGCCTGAAAAGCAAGATTTGGGTCCTTTTGATTGTGCGAATCTCTCTTACAGCGATACTATTTTTTATATCAACGAAAATTTGGACAATAAAATAATCCCCGTTAAAAGTCTAAATGGTACCTTTTCGGCTATTCCTGATGGGTTGGTGATAAATGAATCCACGGGAGAAATAGACATCAATAAAAGCGAGACGGGCCTAAAATATAGGATTTCATTTATGCCTTCCGGTTCTGACCTTTCATGCACTTTTGATTTGATTATTGGCGGGATCAATTATTTGGATAAAGTATATATCATTGACCAAAATGATTTTTTGGCTTTACCTGTATTTAATTCCAACCGTGATGTTTTGAGCCCGTGTGACGATGATGACGACGACGATGATGACGATGATGATGGTGATGACGATGATATTGTTTGTAAATTCGGTGAATTAGGCCCCAATAATGAGGATATTTCCAAATTAGGCATTGAAGTCAATAATTCAACGGGTATTATCGACCTTCGAAAAACATTGGAAAACGGAGCTTTTGGATCAGAACCTGTCAATGGATCCGAATTAGATGCAAGATTGTATTATAGGTTACAGGACCGATCACTTGGAGCATTGAATGCCATAGATTTGAAAATCTTCTATTTTGCTACTTTGGCGGATGTTCCTCAGAGCCTTTTGGATGAGATCGATCAAAAGAATGCCGGTTTATTAGAAGGAGTAAATCGTGGTAAAATTTCAAATGCAAGGCTTAAAGCTGAAAATCCAAAAGCCAAACCTAGACCACCTTTCCTTTTGATTGTTGCGAGGTTACAATAATTTGGGTATTATTACCTAATTTATCTAAAGCCAATGCACTGTGCAACCGAGGTGGTTTCTATTCATTATTTCTTTCCTCTTTCAAACCTCTCAATCTCGGGAACCATTTGACTTTGAAATAAAATACAGGGAAGCGCTCTCATTTTTTAAAGCAGAAGAGCCGAATGACCTTACTGACAGTTTAGCAAAATCCCTATTTTTGGAGGTAGTGTCAGGGGCTGATCAGAATAATATAGCTGCTCATTTTTTATTGGACTCTTATGAAAAACTGGGAAGTTTGGGTCTTATCCAAGGGGATTTGCCGGAGGCAGTGGCCTATTATCGAAAAGGATTGGAGTTACAAAGCAAATATGGTATACCGGATTCTTTGTTTTTTGGATCGAACTTATTTGTCGGGGAGGCATATTATCTCTTGAACAAAGCGGATAGCTGTATCTATTTTTTGGAAGAAGCAGAGAAACTAATTTCTTTTAAAAACTCCAAAGAAGAAGCTTCAAGATTGTTCAATTCACTAGGTGTAATATACTTTGAATCAGGAAATTATAACCAATCAATTAATTACTTTAATAAATCAAAAAATCTTATTATTGAAGGGGATAATTATGCCGAATTGGAGCCATATTACAAGCATGCTCTTTTTAGTTTTTTGAACAATATCGGCACTTCTTTATATCAGCTCGGAAAAACAGACAGTGCCCTATATATCTACAGGCAATTGGAGGAATTTCAGATCAATGAAAATCAGGTATTTGCTCAACTTTCGAATATATACCTTCGCAAGGAAAAACCTGATTCTTCTTTGTATTTTTTGAATAAAATGGAGTCACCTGAGTTTAAAAACAGCCATTTCTATCAAAACCAATTGGCAGAAATCTATATTGCAAAAGGCCAATATAGAGAGGCAAAAGAAACTTTATTAAAATTTATTGATAATAAAACAGGTTCTGACCGATCGGCAACCGATTTTAAACTTGGAAGATCATTCCTGATTTTGGGCAAAATTGCATTTGCCCAAAAGGATTTTAAAAATGCTACCCTATATTTTCACCAATCTATAATTCAGACAGACGGATTGTTTGAAGATCAAGATATATTCAAAAATCCTGTTGACTATAGTGTTGGATTTGCTACTTTTCCACTTGTTGAAAGTCTCGTAGGCAAGGCCAAAAGTTTCATTAATTTATATGATGTAGAAAAAAATAGGGCATATTGGGAGGCAGGTCTATCTACCTATCAGACGGCTTTTGATATAGCTGCTTTTGTCGGAAGTTTTTATGACAATGATGAGGCTAGAATATTTTTAGGTGATTTTGTATTCGAGGCCTACCAAGATGCCATTAAAACCATTCTATTCCATCCAGATTTTCAAGAGGAAGAATGGAGAATTTACAAAGCGCTTGACTGGGCAGAAAACAGTAAGTCTACCAGCCTGAACATTGGGATGAAGGAGAATAAGTTGAAAAAAATTTCGGGGATTCCGGCTGACCTCCTTCAAAAGGAAAGGGATTTGCAGTTTTCCATTTCCAAAATACAGCAAAGGATTCTTGAAGAAAATGGGCAAGATGAATTGGAAATGCTTCAAGCCCAACTTACTGACAATCGATTGGAATTGTCAAGGTTGCATAATGAATTCAATGATTTTCCTGAATTTGTTAATCAAAAAACAAGAAACCAATCTGTTGATTTGAATTATATCCAAAAGTCCGTCTTGGATAAAAATACGCTTCTGCTTTCATTTTTTGAATTAGATGACCGGATTCTGCTTTTCAGCCTGGACAAGGAAGGTATAAATGTGGCCGAAATTACTGAAATGGATAAGTTGGCTCTGAGTATAAGAGAATTTAAAAAAGAAATAATTGGCTATAAAGTAGGAGAGAAGTATTCTTTTGGTGGAGTTGGGACTGTTCTATATGAAAAATTATTGGGGCCTGTGTCCGAAAAATTAAAAGAATATAAATACTTAATGGTAATTCCACATGGGATTTTGATAGACCTACCTTTTGATTCTTTTGAAAAGTCTCCTTCAGAATTCTTGATTTTTGACCATGCCATTACCTACCAGCATTCCATTAGGCTTTTGGAAACCTTTGAATCCCGAAATTTTGTAGATCAAGTTAAAGCAGGATTTGCACCTTTTTTTGATAATGCTTGGAAAGATGAAAATATCGATCTACCAAAACTGCCTTTTTCCCGAGAAGAAATATATTCTTTAAAAGGGGAGAGCTTTGTAAGTCAGGAAGGTACCAAAAAGGAGTTTTTAAATATGGCCTCCAAGTCAGATATCATTCAGCTTTCTACACATGCACTGCCTGACCCTGAAGATCCCAAACAAGCTTTTATAGTTTTCTACCCGGGAGATATGGAAAATAGGTTATTCACCCATGAAATTTATAACTTGGATTTGACAGAATCGGCACTGATATTTTTGAGTGCCTGTGAGACCAACTTTGGAAGCCTTAGTAGAAGTGAGGGTATTCTGGGTATTTCACGGGCTTTTGCATTTGCAGGTTGTCCAAATATCATTTCAACTCTTTGGAAGGCCGAAGATAGATCGACTGCTTATATTACTTCTCGATTTTATTTCTATGTTGAAGAGGGACTTCCTTTTGCGGAGTCGCTTAGAAGAGCTAAAACAGATCTTTTGGAAGATAAAAAAATGGCCCAGTTTCATCATCCCGTTTTTTGGTCCCACCTTGTTTTGGCAGGTTCAATACCGGCAAGAACATATTTTGATTACTTACCGGTTTACCTTTGGATTTTTGCTTTGATACTTTTAGGATTTGGCTTGTTAATTTTCAAAAGTCGGTATGGGCTCAAGGTCAATTTTGGATAGATATTTTCTTCAAAAAGCAGAATTTAGCCATCAATTTAAATACTAAAGCCACCATCACTGATGGTGGCTTTTTGTGTTCACTAGGGCCTAAAATTAAATTTACTTTACTCTAGTCTAAATAAACTTCTATTTCAGAAGAAGCTTTTATGTTTTTTCTAACTTTTTCAAATATGGATTTATTGCTGTTTTTGGAAATTATCACTACACCATCAGTAGAATTGGCTTCGTCTAATTCTGTTAGAGATACATTTTTGAACCAGTTAATAGCATTGATTTCAAAAAGAGCTAGTGGATTGTTAATTCTATCGATTGTAAAGTAACTGTCATCTCTTTTTTCGATTTCTACTTCAAAATCAATATCATCTCCAAAATACTCGAATTTAAAAGGTTTGATAGTACCGTTGGCAGAAGTTATTTTTCCTTCAAAAAAGATGCTTGGCTCATTTTTATAATCAATCAGATCTATTTCCAATTCGATTTCTTTATATTCTCCTTCAGGAATGTTGATAAAAAAATCTGTGGATTTGTCTAATTCGTCGAAAGTAATTTTTTTGATGTCTTTGAATTCGATCTCAATCTCTTTGCTGTAGCTTCCATCTTTGTCGTCGTCATCAGAATTCCAGCTTCCTTTTAACTCCAGATCGAGTTCAAGTTCTTTGATTTGGATAAAGCCACTTTCGATACTGATGGCACTGTTGGAGGTCCTTGCATTTTCTGCATTGAGTCGGTTGTTTTTCAGCACAAAAGCGATTCCCATTTTTCCTTCTCCAATACCGCCAATAGCAGGGATTTCTTCTTCAGGATTACAGGAAGAAAATAAGATCACTGAGATCAGTGACATGGATGTTAAATAATTTTTTAATGTGTTCATAGTTGAATGTTTTTTAGTTTCATTTATTGGTCGAAACTGCCTTTGATAATGTAACCATCTCACATTATTTTTTTTAAAATTTTATGATTATCCGCCCTCACACCAATAGCCAAACATCATTTTTCTTCGCCTAGGTAAGTTTGGTTAACGGACAATTTTCAACTTGAAGGGGAGAGAGAAATGCGGTTTTGTCGCATTTCTCTCTCCCCCCTTTTAACATCTTTAAATCCAGCTGGATGAGCCTGGCGAAACCATTCTGTAAGAAATCACATGCTGGTAAGAAGGCGGTTGTATATCTTTTATTATTTTGAAATTTTTGATTTTGATTCGAAAATACCCAAAGCACCGAGTTTGATACGGTCACCAAAGTCAAATGAATCATGGTAAGTATGGTTTGTATCAGAGCTGATTTTATTCATTAGCAATCGGGCATCTTGGTATTTTTCAGACCTTAGATGAATTAGAAAAAGGTAGTAGTCTATTTCGTCTTCAAATAATTTTCCTGTTTCTGAATCATTGATTTCTTTTATTTTGCTCAGGTATTGTTGTGCATTGGAATAATCTTTTAATTCAAAATAGGAGAGTCCGGCAAGAAATAGGTTCTTTCTGTTTTGGTCTTCAAGGTTTACAGACTTGGTGACTGAATCCCATATTTTGTTTTTGAAATCATCCTGCAGTTTGTCATCAGCCTGTCCTGCCGAACGCATCGTGGGGATTTCGTAGGCCATGTATTTGTCTTGATAAAGATTGTCAGGAAGATTTTGGACCCAATAATTACCTACTAATAATAGTATTGACAAACTGGCGGCAATTCCTATCCACCATCCAAGTGGTTTGAATTTGACGACTTTGGAGATGGAGTCTAAATTCGATTCCTTTTTTTCAAATTCCCGTTGTATTTCTTTGATTGTTTCTCTGTGACCTGACATTCTGATGCTGTCTCTTGTCAAAGCTAGGATACCAAGTAATTCTTTGAGTTCAGGATTAGACTCTACTTCTGAAAGTACCTTTTCGGTTTCTTCGGAACTAAGGTTATCATCAAGATAATCATCTAATAGAGCGATGTATTTATTATCCAGCATATTGTAGCGCGTTTTTTACAGTGGAATATGTTTTTTCGTCAGACTGGATTTTTTCAATCAGACTTTTGAGGCATTTATGTTTTTTGTTTCTAAGAACTTGTTCACTTGAATAATCTTCCTGTTCCATAATTTCCTTCATTGGCAAATTTTCATAATAAAAGAGAAGGAGGATATTCTTGCATTTTTGTCCAAGGGATTGAAAAAGTTCCATGATCAATTTATGACTCTCGTGCTTGACCAGACTGTGGCTTATATCCAGGGTCACCGATTCTTTGGCGTTTTCAAACATTTCATTTCTGATTTCCATGCTTTTCCTTTTTCTTAGTTCGGTAATCCATAAATTTCTTACAATTGAATAGAGGAAGGACTTTACACCTGAGTCCTGTCTGAATTTGTTTTCCTCCACGACTTTTATAAAAACCAAGAATGCTTCCTGAATCATGTCGGCAGCATCGTCTGAGCTCCCGCTGTTTTGCAGGACATAGTTTTCCAGGTACCTGTAATATCCTTCATACATAAACCTGATGGCTTGGTTTACATTTTCCCGGTTTACGATGGCACTGATCAATTCCTGTTCAGAATATTTTCCGTTTTTTTTCATTCCCTTATATCTGTTTGTCGTAGCCGTATTGTGAATTGTAACTTTTATTTGTTCTCAATTTCAAAAAGAATTATAAACCGGAACCAATTATTATGTTTCTGTTTTTGCCAAGTCATTATATTGCAAATCGAAATAAAATAAAACTGTTTTTCTAAAAGAAATTTTTAGCATGAAAATCACTAAGGATTTATATCAAGGCTCATTAGCTCTGCTGACTGATTTTTATCAATTGACGATGGCATATGGATATTGGAAGTCGGGGAAGGCTGAACAGGAGTCTGTTTTCAACCTTTTTTTCCGAAAGCATCCTTTTCAAAGTGGTTTTACTCTTGCAGCCGGATTGGAATATGTCATCGATTTTTGCCGCAATTTTCATTTTGATGAAGAAGATCTTGCATTTCTGTCAGGGATGAAAAATAGCGATGGTTCCATCACCTTTGAACCTGCCTTTATTTCCTATCTCCGGCAGATGGAATTCAAATGTAGCATTGAGGCGGTGGAAGAGGGAACGGTTGTTTTTCCACACATTCCGATTGTCAAGGTTACAGGGCCATTGCTCCAGTGTCAATTATTGGAAACGCCTCTTCTTAACATCACCAATTTTCAAACCCTGATAGCTACCAAAGCCGCTAGGATTTCATTTGCTGCTCAAGGCGATCCTGTGATGGAGTTTGGATTGAGAAGGGCGCAGGGTATTGATGGTGCACTAGCGGCAAGCAGGGCTTCCTATATCGGTGGCTGTGCTTCCACTAGCAATGTTTTGGCTGGGAAGTTATTTGGAATCCCTGTTTCAGGGACCCATGCACACAGTTGGATCATGTCTTTTGATTCGGAATTGGAAGCATTCAAGGCTTATGCAGACGCTTTTCCTGACAAATGCGTGTTTTTGGTCGATACCTATGATACCATCAGCGGAATACGAAACGCTATCGAAGTCGGTAAAATGTTAAGGGAAAAGGGAAAAGAGTGGATAGGAGTCCGGATTGATTCAGGTGATTTGGCATATTACAGTAATATTGCTAGGGAGATGATGGATGAGGCGGGTTTTCCTGAGGCCAAGGTAGTTGCATCAAACGACCTTGATGAGCATATCATCACCTCGTTGAAAGTACAGGAAGCCTCCATCGATATTTGGGGGGTGGGTACCAAATTAGTAACTGCCTTTGACCAGCCCGCGCTTGGAGCGGTTTATAAATTGTCAGCCATCAAGACCCAGGAGGGGATTTGGGAGCCTAAGGTGAAAGTCTCCCAGCAATCCATCAAAATCAATATCCCGGGTAATCACAATGTAGTGCGATTCAGCAAAAACGGAAAAGCATTGGCAGATATGATTTATTTGGCATCCAAAGATTTGGAGGAAGAAGAGTTTGTCATCATTGACCCGATTGATCCTACCAAAAGGAAAAAAATCAAAGCAAAAGGACTGGACAAAGATGTTTTGCTCAAACCGATTTTTGAAAAAGGTAAAAAAGTCTACACAATGCCTGATATTCATATGATCAAGCAAAATGCATCTCATAACCTCGCCCAATTTGACAAAGCCTTAAAACGTCTGGTCAATCCACACATCTATCCGGTGGGATTGGAAGATAGCCTATACAAGCTTCGAAATGACCTTGTATTCAAAATGAAAAATTACGATGGAGAAGAAAATAATATTTAGCATACCTGATTATAGATACCTTCAGGAAGAAGTCTTGCAACTAGGTGACTTCGAAAAAGGAATCATCGAAGTCAAGCTATTTCCTGATGGAGAGAGGTACCAACGTATCTTGACGCCTGTCAATGGTAAGGATGTCGTACTGATCGGGGGAACGATTTCAGACTCAGATACTCTTGAAATTTACGATTTAGCTTATGCCCTGATCAAATACGGAGCTAGATCCATTCAGTTGTTTTTCCCTTATTTTGGATACAGCACTATGGAAAGAGCTGTAAAAATAGGGGAGGTGGTTACTGCAAAATCCCGGGCAGTGATGTTTTCTTCTTTGCCGAGAACAAGCCTCGGAAACCATTTTGTTTTCTTTGACCTCCACTCTGAAGGGATTCCGCATTATTTTGAAGGCCAGGCTTTGATCAACCATGTTTACTGCAAACCCATCATCATCAAGGCAGCATTGGAACTGGCCGAAGACGGATTTGTGATGGCCTGTACCGATGCAGGCAGAGCAAAATGGGTTGAATCCTTGGCCAATGAAATGGGAGTAAATGCTGCTTTTGTTTTCAAAAGAAGAATTTCCGGTGATAAAACTGAAGTCACAAGTATCTCAGCAGATGTGGAAGGAAGAGATGTGGTAATCTATGATGACATGGTCAGGACAGGAGGATCCTTAATCAGCGCTGCCAAGGCGTATAAGTCTGCAGGTGCAAAGAAGATATTTACCATTACTACACATGGGTTGTTTACCAATGATGCTTTGAAAAAAATAAAGGAATCGGGTGTGATCGAAAAAGTCGTTTCTACCAATTCCCATCCAAACAGTTTTGCGAACCAATCCGACTTTTTACAAATTAAATCCATTGCACCTTTGATTCTTGGGCAATTGATTTAATATTCAATTTCCTAATGGTCGTGCACTCTTTATGCTCTAACCAATAACCCAATAACCATTAACCAAAATCAAATGAAAGCACTTATCATCATAGACGTCCAAAATGATTTTATTCCCGGAGGAGCTTTGGCAGTGAATGAAGGTGATCAGGTCGTGCCGATTATCAACGAACTTCAGAAAAAGTTTGATTTTATAGTCGCTACACAAGATTGGCACCCTGCAGACCATGGTAGTTTTGCTGCCAATCATTCAAATAAAAATATTGGTGAATTTGTTGACCTCAATGGTGTCTCCCAGATTTTGTGGCCTGTGCATTGTGTTCAGGGTACCAAAGGGGCAGAATTACATCCCGGCCTCAAGACAGAGAAGTGGGAGGCAGTTTTCAAAAAAGGCACAAATCCAAATGTTGACTCCTACAGTGGATTTTTTGATAATAACAGAATGGGTGACACCGGCCTGAGTGCTTTTCTGAAGGAAAAAGGGATAGAGGAAGTTTTTGTCTGTGGATTGGCAACAGACTATTGTGTGAAGTTCACGGTTTTGGATGCGATTTCGGAGGGGTTTATTACAACCTTAATCGCTGATGCCACCCGCGCAGTAAACATCCAAGAAAATGATGGCCTCAGGGCCATCAATGAGATGTCAGCTTCCGGTGCCAAAGTTGTTTTGTCAGATGAGATTCTTTACTTCTCGTGACCTTTGGCACATTGGCCTAAGGTAGACAGCAATAATTTTGAATCTCATAAAGTATAGAGGAATAATTATGACATACAAGACGAAATTGCTTTCAATTACCTTATTGGTTAACATTTTGATTTTTACCAATGCATTCGCTCAAAATAACCGAGAAACCGAATTTAATCAAATCGGTTGGTACGCTTTTTTCGGCAATTATAAAATAGATGAAAAATGGAGCTTTCACGGAGAATTCCAATGGCGAAGGGTGGATTGGATTTCTAGTCCACAACAGAACCTGTATCGTGTCGGAGTGAATTATAAAACCTACCCACAGGTCACTTTTAGGCTGGGGTATGCCTTTGCAGATACTTTTAACTATGGGGCACAGCCCATTGCAGCAAATGGGTTCAGATTTCCCGAACACCGGATTTATCAAATGGCGTTGATCAGCAATCCTATCGGAAAGGCACTCATTTCTCACCGTTTTATGCTCGAACAGAGATGGGTAGGGCGAAGCCTCGATCCCAATGCTATCAAGGCTGATGAGTCTGTATTTGTAAACAGGATCCGATATATGTTTCGGACTGACCTGCCTTTGGATGGACCTACTTTGGAGGACATGGAGCCATATCTGTCGATTTATGACGAGATTCTGATCGGTTTTGGAGGAAATGTCAATCAAAATATTTTTGACCAAAACCGAATTGGGATCCTTACTGGTTACCGCTTTTCAGGGAACTTTAGAATTGAAGGTGGCTACTTCAATCAGATCGTCCAATTTGGTCGTATAGTCAATGGAAAAAATTACTTTCAAAATAATCAAGGGCTTATCATAAATTCATTTTTAAATTTTTGATCCTTAGAACCTAAAGCAAGGAATGATGGTACTCCTTCTGTTTCGCTGATTAGGATCACCATACATAAACGAATACCTGATAGAAATTTCATGTGCACCTCCCGAACTGCTCAATGCAAGTTTGGAAGTGGTAAAATCAAAGCTGTAGCCAATATCTAGACCACTTTCCAAAGTCAGACCAATCAAACCTATAAAGGCTTCATTGTTTGGAAGTGAATATTTGACCGGAAACCCACGGTACCAAACACCAACCACTAAAGGTTGGATGAAAAATTGGGCTCCAATATCCAATTGGTTGAAGGGATCTTGGTGTTTGTAGTTGAAAGCAAGGAATGCGGATCTTTCTTGTCGCGAATTACTGTAATAATTGTTGATAAACCCTTCTCCCAAATCTATTTTAAAACCTCCATGAGCCGAAAGTTTCATTGGGAGTTTACTGATGTTCCCGTCCAAAAAGGAAGTGTTGGGTTGGGTTAAATGGTGACCTGAAATACCTACCCAAGCTGTTTCGGTGTGAAAAAGAACCCCGAAGTTGAAATCCATAAACTGATGTCTGTAATCATCAGAGAATAGTTCGCCACTGAAGTCATCCACAATGCCTCTATTGATGTCAAGTTGTGACCCAAAAACCAAATCACCAAAATACGCATCCCTTGAAATGTAACTTGCCTGCCCCCCAAACCTCAGGAATGATTCATAACCCAACTGTAATCTGTAGGAATAGGTAAGGCCGACTTCATTTGTACTCAACTTTGCCATACTTTCTCTGTTTCCGTTGAATATCAAACCAATCCCGCTATTGATATCAAACATGTAATGGTCGATATAAGCTGAATAGGAATTGAAAGAATGGTCCAGACCTGGCCATTGGTTTCTATAGTTGACCCCAACCCTAGTCAGTTCTGATGCCCCCGTAAAAGCAGGATTCAAATACAGGGGAGCAGCATAAAACTGCGAAAACTGTACATCCTGAGATCTGGCTTCCAAAGTCAGAAAAAGGATTGTCAATAGGTAAAGTATCTTTTTCATATGATTCAGGATCTCATTTTTGAAATTTTGATTTTTTCAATTGGGTTTAATTCTTTTTGATACTGGGAAATAGAAGTCGTATTTGTTGTTGTTTTTTCTTCCTCCTCCGAAAATCTCAATACATTCAGTATCATCGAGGCTTCAAAATATTTCATATTCTGAACCCGTTTGTACTGATGGCCTATGGCCTTTAAGAAAGTAGAAGAGTAAATTTTTCTCATAAAGGATTCACATTGAATTCATCTCCCATGTTGGGTTTGAGCATTGCAATCAATCTGACCCAATTGAATTTTTCAAAGTGACTCCTGCGAGGACTTTTTTGCTTGTGACCTGTCAACCAGTGATTTTTATTCGCTGGTTTTTGCAGATTAAGTCGTAGAAAAGGTATTTCGTTTTTTGATATAAAATTCTATGTATTTTATATATACATAAAGGAAATACTTAAAATCGGGTGATTTAGAGTAATAAACAGAATAATATAAGAAAAACAAAGAATTGACGATAAAAATTAAAAATTATGATTGCATTAACAAAATGAATATTCTGCCAGCCTAAATGATGAATCCCCAAAGACGAAGCATCTTAAAATTGCAGATCTAAAATTGAATTTTTATTAAAAATAAACCCATAAAAAAAGACAAAACCGCCGCCTAATTTTGAAGGCGGCGGCATAAAATCAAGTATCAGGCTATTTTATAATACGAGTGTAAATACACCTGTTTGACTTCCTTTTTCACCATCTACAGCCTTGAAGATGATCTTGTAGACATAGTTACCGTTTGGACTCATTTTGCCATTTAAGGTTCCGTCCCAGCCTGCATCCTCTTTGCTGAAAGCAGAATACACCAATTCACCCCACTTATTGAAGATGTGAAGCTCAAAATCCTCAATTCCCCTCATTTTTGGTATGAAAGTGTCATTCAGGCCATCGCCATTAGGAGTAAAGGCATTTGGTACCAATATTCTGTAGGAACCGAATACTTCAATTTCCATTTTGGTTTCGGATACACAACCCAAAGCATCAAATGTTTTGAGGGAGATGGTATACTTTCCTATTTTGGTAAAGGTATGGACAGGGTTTTGTTCATTACTCTTGGTGCCATCACCAAAGTCCCATTCCCATGCAATTACCTGCCCAAGGGTTGCATCGTTAAACTGGACAGGTTCATTTACCAATATTTCACCTTGAACACCAATTGATATAACGGTGTAAGTAAATGCAGCATCCGTAAATGCGATGGGCATAGTTACTTCTTTGGAAACTTCGACAAGGCATCCATTCCGGTCGGTGACAATGGCAGTAATTTCACCATCTTCATAGAAGTTGGTTTCTTCTACATTGGAAGAACCGGTGTTCCACTCTATTCGGTAATCAGGTGTGCCGCCTTTGATGACAAGCCAAGCTACCCCTGTGAGTTCTCTTGTTTCGCAATTGACGTCAAATCTGGTAAAGAGTCTGACCTCGAGAAGATCCGGTTGCCTTATTTCAAAGGTTTTGTTCTCAATACAGCCATTATCATCGGTAATACTTACATTGTATGTACCTGCAGGAAGATTTGACCTGCTCAAAGTTTCGATAGGGGTATCAGCCCATTTGATTCGGTAAGGTTGAATTCCTCCACGGACATCCAGGCTTATAAATCCATTTTCATCCCCAAAGCAATCCAACATTTCGGAATGATTACTTTCGATGACTATTGGATCGGGTTCAGAGACCACAAAAGTACCTCCTGTTACGCAACCGTTTCTATCGGTGATCAATACATTATAGGTGTCAGGGGCAAGGTTCCTAATTACTCTGCTGTTAGCTCCATTGGACCATCTGTAAGTATAAGGTGCTGCACCGCCAAACACGTTGAGGGTGATGACACCATTATTGCTTCCTGCGCATTTGCTGTTTTCAACAGTTTCTCGGAATGAAAGCAACTCTGGTTCTCGGATATTGTAAGTTCCGGTCACAATACATCCCAAAGCATCTTCTACTGTGACATTGTATGTTCCCGCAGCAAGATTTGTTGCTGCCAATTGACCTTCCAGCCCATTGCTCCAATTGATTTTATAAGGGGCTTTTCCTCCCGTTATACCTATTTCAATAAGGCCATCCATACCGCTGAAGCAGGAGACTGCTTTGATATTGATGAGACTGATTCTCAAATTTAAAGGCCTTGCAATTTCAATGGTCTCAGAAACTGTACATCCTTTGGCATCAGTAACCACCAAGGTGTAAGAACCTGGCAGTAGATCGGTGACAGTAGAAGATGTTGCTCCATTTGACCATTGATAGGTATATGGCGCCAAGCCTCCAGTTACAGTAGCAATTATTTCTCCTCTTTCACCATTAGTACAGACAGCAAATTTACCCTCCAAATCGATTTCCATAGGCGATGTCGGAGGTGGCACAGTGAATGTCTCATTAACAGAACATCCTTTGGAGTCGGTGACGGTAACGGAATAGTTGCCGGGTGTAATTCCAATGAGGTTTTGACTGGTAGCTCCATTTGACCAGGCGAAAGTGTATGGCGCTGTTCCGCCCGTAACGGTCAGGTTTAATTCAATCAGCTGGTCAAATTCACATAGCTCAGTTGAAATTATGGCTGAAACAGCCAATGCTGCTGCTGGTTCGGTAATGGTATATGTGGCACTTTGCAGACAGGAGTTTTCATCAATCACAAATACGGTATAATCACCTGCTCTAAGCCCTGAGATTTCAGTTCCTGACATGCCGTTGCTCCATTGAATAGTATAGATGCCTGTTCCTCCTGTGATATTGATTTTGATTCTGCCATCATTTCCAAACTTACAGGAGACATTTTGAGTTGATTCCAGAGATATTTCAATCGGAAGTGGTTCATCAATTACAAATGTCTGACTTACAATACATCCTTTACTATCTCTGACATTTACGGTATATGTTCCTCCCGCCTTACCGTTGATGGCTCTTGTTGTTTCTCCGGATGACCATTCATAAGTGTAAGGGCCTGTTCCTCCGGCTATAATGAGATCTATGTTTCCATTATTTTCACCTGAACAACGTACATGCGAAATGATAGGTGAAATAGACAAAGGCTCTGCAGGCTGTGTAATGGTATATTCTCTGATTGATTCACAACCAAACGGATCTCTTATAGTGGCAACGTAAATGCCCTCAGGCAAATTGTTGACAATGTTTCCGGTACCCACGGATGCGCCTGATACTTTGTTGATCCAATTAACGGTGAAACTTCCGTTTCCTCCGCTGATTGCCAAGGAAATGCTACCATCACTTCCACCAAAACAACTCACAGGGTTGATAGTTTCGACAACCAATATCGGTGCAGGTTGGGTGATGATGACATTGCTTCTTGCAATACATCCATTGGCATCAGTAATGACCACCTCATAATTTCCCGGAGCCAATCCTGTTCGGGTAGCCTGTGTGTTTCCATCTGACCACCTTATGGTATATGGTGCTGTACCTCCCGCAAACACGGCTTCTGCAGTTCCATTATTTTGGTTAAAACAGCTGACATTGGCTTTATTTACAGTAAGGGTAAGTGGTGTTGGTTGGTTGATGGTAATTTGTGTTGTTGGAGAAGCGCAACCATTTGCATCAAGGACATACACATTGTAAATGTTTGGTCTTAATCCGTTTGCTGTAAGTCCTGGATATTGTATACCATCTATTACCAGGGTGTATCCCGGTTTACCGCCTGAACCAACTACTGTAATGGAACCGTTTTGTGAGCCAAAGCAAGTAATATCGGTGAATGATGATGTAAATGATACAGGAGTGGTATCCCCTATAACAAAATCCATGGTGGCTTCACAATTGTTTTCATCGGTGACCACCAAAGTGTAAACTCCTGCAGGAACCCCTGACAAATCCTGATTGGTGCCGACTATTTGGCTGGATGCATTTAGCCATCTGTAAGTAAAACTTCCTGTGCCTCCGGTAATTGAAACTTTTATCTCTCCATCTGAAGAACCAAAGCAGCTGATACCTATGATTTCATCTTGAAAAATCTCAATAGGAGTGGTGTCAGCTACCGTCACTACACTTGCCCATTCACAACCTTTGGCGTCAATCACCCGAAGGTTATAAGTACCCGGGGACAAATCAATAAAGCTAATGTCTCCGCTTGGATCCACTGTATATTCCACCCCATTTAGATATGCCAAATAAGAACCATTACCTCCTGATATGCTCAAGTTGATATCTGAAAGGTCTCCAAAACAGAGGACTTCGTCTAAATTATCCACCAAAACAGTCAGAGGTTGTGCAGGTTGACCAATGATAACTTGGATGACATCTGATTTACACGTTCCATTTATGGTGAATGCATTGTAAATGCCTGCAGTCAATCCGGATACGGAATTCCCTGAAATTTCAACTCCGTTGAAGAATATCCTGTAGGTAGCAAAAGCCCCACCAGATGGAGTAAATACAACTGTGCCGTCACTTCCCCCAAAACATGAAACATCTGTGGTCACAGCATCAAGAATTACTTTAGAAGGTTCTTCGATTTGAATGGTTTCTACTACATCTGCACAGCCCCCATCAGATACTGTGTAGGTATAGAAGCCTGCCACCAATCCCGTTATTGTAGTGAAATTAGTAGAAGCTGGAATCGGGGTAAATGTGGTATTGTCAATAGAATAAGACCAAGAAATGGAATAAGGCCTAGTACCTCCTGTAATTTGCAGGCTGATCTCAGAGGTTCCGCCAAAGCAAAGAATGTCCATTGAAGTTGCAGAAGCTTGTAATGGAAGTGGTTGTGCAAGGGTTTTTGGTGGAATTGCTATAGCACAGCCGTTGGCATCTACTGCTGTGAATGTATATGCCACCAATGCATCAAGATTATTGAAAACCAATACCTGATTTTCATTTGCAGAATAATCTAACCCCCCAAAAGTTATGGTGTATGGAGCTGTTCCGCCTGTTAATGAAAGGGAAATACTTCCGTCACCTGATTCAAAACAACTCAAATTAGAAGAGGAGTAATCTAATATACTTAGCGGTGCAGCAGGTTGCGCAATGCTGATGTTAACATCCGCAGATATACAGCCTCTGACATTGTCAATAGCATAGACAAGGTAATTGCCGGCTTTTGCTTGGAAGGTATTTCCAAAAATCTGGTTTCCATTGACAAAGTAGGTGAAATTGGTAAAGCTACCTGATGAAGCTTGAAGTGTAACCAAAGCAGATTCGCCATAGCACAAAATCGGGTCAGCCACAAAAGTAACTGTCACTGCACTTCCATCAGGAATGATTATGGTGTCTGAAACTGCAGCACAGCCATTTGCTTCCTGAACAGAATACCTATACTGTCCGGCAACTGCATTGCTTAGCCTTTTAGATGTTTCTGATAAGGTTTCCCAAGTGCTTGTGCCGGTATTGAATTTCTCCCAGACAAATGTGTAAGGCTCTGTCCCACCAACAGGGGACAATTCAATAAATGTATTACCCCCAAAACAAAGGATTGTTCCTGAGTTTGCACTTACAGTGAAGTTATTTGGTTGGGAGATTGTCACCAACTCACTTACTTGACACACATTATTGATATCCCATACTTCCAATGTATAATTCCCTGCAGCCAAGGCAGCAAATGAATATACAGTGTTTTGGTTGAGGTTTGTAAGGGTTTGAGTCGGGCCTGAAACAGGAGTTAAAGTTGCCCTATATACCGGCCTTCCGCCAAGAATTTCAAAGTTAATTGACCCTGTGCTTGAGCCAAAGCAATTGGCATTTTGAACAACTAAATTGGTGATTTCCAGAGGTCTCTCAGGTTGGGTGATAATTACAAGTTGCGGATCCGACTGACAGCCGAGGTTGTCCACAATTCGGATCTGGTAATTTCCGGGAGCTACATCGAAGAAAGTTGTCTGTACACCCTGGCTAACACCATTGATATAGACAGTGTAAGTCCTTCCACCTTGAACGATAGGACTTAATATTTCAATAATTCCGTCATTTGCTCCAAAACAGCTCACATCTTGGGAATTGATGTTAAAGTCGGGCTTGACTGGTGATATGATCGTGAAATTTCCAGTTATGTCAGGGCACCCTGTGTCTCCTATGGTCCAAACATAATCCCCGGGGAGTAATTCCTCAAAATCAAATGTTCCTGAATCCTGGTTGGAGTAGGTTTTTGAATACCCGTTGATAGAAGTGACAGTCAAGGTTTTTCCGGGAGATCCACCCACAAAGGTTATGCCGAAAGAACCGAATTCTCCCTCGCAAATAGGTTGAAGAACTGCTTGGGTAATGAGGATTTCATCTGGCTCTACAATCACATAATCAGGTGAATCTATCATACAACCTCCTGCATAGGTGATTTCCATAAAATAAGTACCTGCAATCAGCGATCCCAGATTGGCTTCAGTAATTGGAATTTTGCCTCCAAAATTGTTTCTTCTGTACCATTGCACAGTGATTCCGGTGGTATTTCCCGATACCTCAAATCTGATAACCCCATCATTTCCACCAAAGCAAGAGACATCCTTTTCTACCTGTGCATCAAATACAGGAGGGTTTGGTTCATTAATGGTGATAGTAGAGAAATCTTCACAACCAGCTGCATCTGTGACTTTTACATCATAAGTTCCAATCGTCAATCCTGACAATATAGAATTGGTTATTGTCTGCCAAACCCCGCCTAAGAAAATAGAGTAGGTATAAGAAGGAACGCCGCCAAATGCTGACAAAAACAAAATACCTGATTCTCCCGGACAGCTTGCATCTTGAGGATTGGTAAACAACTGCAATGGATTTCTAGGGCCGGGGACATTGTAAGTCTGTGTTACCATGCAAGCACCTGCCAAACTGTATTCTACTCTGTAAAAGCCTGGTTTCAGACCTGAAACAGTAGTGACGTTTTCAGCAATTTGGGTGTTGGTACTCAGATCTATCCAGCGGTTATAACTTAATCCCGGAACCCATCCTACATAGGCAACTTCGATGGATCCATCTGTGTAGGCACAGGTAGGTGCACTGATACTTACAAGATTGATTTCCAATGGATCAGGTTGGGTGATTTCAATGTTTTCAAGTCTAAATGAACAGCCGTTTGCATCTGTGACAGTGACAGAGTAGAGTCCGGCGGCGAGATTGTTTGGATTTTGGTTGATAAATCCATGGTCCCAAGCAAAGAAATAGATTCCCGTCCCGCCGGTTACATTGATGGTTATTCTTCCGTCATTTCTTCCAAAACAGGAAACCTCATCTTTACTTACTAAAGAAACCAATAATGGATCAGGAGCATTTACATTGACGACCAATTCACTTGAACATAAATTGGCATCTGTGACAATCACCTTGTAAGTTCCTTCTCCGATATTAGAAAGGGTCTGTGAAGTTCCTGAAATTGGAGTAAATATACCTGGTGAGGATTCTTTTTCCCATCTCAAGGAGTAAGCAGGGTTTCCGCCTGCAATCTGAATTTCAATTCTTCCGTCGGTGGAATCATGACATTTGGGGTCAACAACATTCAACAAACTGACTACAATTCCACTTAAGGGCTGACTTACCAAGATATCTTTTAATTCTTTGAAGCAGCCATTTGCGTCGGTAACAGTTACATTGTAAAGGCCTGCAGGGATAGCGCTGATATCCTGAGAAGTGGAGGTGTAGCCTGATGGGCCTGTCCATGAATATGTATATGCACCTGTTCCGCCAGAAACAGCAATATTTACCCCACCTGTGCTTTCCCCAAAGCAAAGGATATTCACTACGCCGTCTAGATCGAGTTCTAACTCAGGTGTCGGTGGAATGATAAATGTTTGTTGGACAAAGCATCCGTTATTTCCAAGGTCAAATACCTTTACGGTATATTGGCCTGGAGCAACATTGGTCAGATTTTGATCTGTTGAAATAATCGTTGAGAAATTTCCTGCTTCAAACCAATTGACCCCTAAATTTCCAGTACCTCCTGCAATATCAATCGAAATACCTCCGTTGTTTTGCCCGAAACAAACTTCAGGGTTTATGGTGACATTACTTATTGTAATTACAGGAAGGGAGGTGACATCAAAATTAAGGTTTGGAACTACACAACCATTGGCATCTCTTATTTCAACAAAGTTATTTGTAGAAGCTCCCAATCCGCCAATCGTAATCGCACCGATAGAAGTGGTAGTAAATGCGCCCCCATTAAGAGAATAAGAATAAGGTGCTGTTCCGCCGGAAACTGTAAAGCTGACTGATCCGGTCAATTCCCCAAAACAAGCTACGTCTATTACTACCGGAGGTGTAACCTCTAATGGGAGTGGTTCAATGACTGTATATTCTTTGGAAACGGTACACCCGTTTTGGTCAGTTACTATTAATTTGTATATGCCACCTGTCAAATTAAAAATATCAAGTGATGTTTGGGCATTCAAATCCTCAAAGTTTCCTAAAACGGCTTTTTGCCATTGATAGGCTAGGGTACCTGTCCCTCCACTAGCGGTCAGTCCTGTGATGGATCCATTACCATCTCCTGCACAGAGTAGATTATTGATTATCAGGTTATTTTCATTGATAGTAATTCCAGGAGGATTGATTACATCAACAAATTCAGTGATGTTACAATTGAGCCCGTAGGAAACTACTACCTCATATTGCCCTGCAGGAAGGTTGGTGAAGGTTACATCAGTGCCGCTCTTGGTTTCCCCATTTGCTGTGACTGAAAATGAAAGGACATTGTCTGCTATTTGTACCCTGATACTTCCATCATTTCCACCAAAACAAATTGGATTGACAGGAGTATAAGTTACCGCAGGGGCATCAGGGACAGGAACCACAACGCTGAATTCAACTTCACAGCCTTTGTTATCCCTTACTTTTACGGTGTTTGTGCCAGCGGGAAGATTAAAGGCAGTGGTGGTGGTCTCGCCGTTACTCCATAAATAAGTATATCCACCCCATCCTCCTGAAATATTGAAAACACGTGCCGAACCATCATTTGAGCCGGCACAAGCCAATCCGTTTAGTAATTCTATATCGCCTGTAATTGGAGCAGGTGGACCTGTAATGGTTACATTAAGATCTATGAAACATCCTTCTCTGTCTGATAACCTTACGGTATAATTTCCCGGAGCAAGGTTGGTTACTGTTCTTGTGGTTTGTCCTGTGCTCCAGAGATATTTGTATCCACCCCATCCACCGGATCTATTTACTGTGGCGGACCCGTTGTTTTGACCAAAACAAGTAACCGTATTGGTCGTCACTGAACCAGTAAGTGCAGTCGGAGGTGAAGGGACATTTATGGTGTAATTAAGCGTACATTCAGGATAGTCTGCCCCGCCATGCTTTATTGTAATCGTATGAACACCCGGGCCAAAATCCGTGAAAGTTCTTGTTCCTGAGGTGGCACCAATGGAGATGCTTTCCTCATTTACAGCAATTGAACCATTTGGTCGGGTAATGGTAACAGTGGCTGTGGCAGGAGGAAATGTAAAACCCATAAACAATCGGTTGATATCAATTTTTATGGTTCCATCCGTTCCTCCAAAACAAGTGACTCCTTCAGCTGTTGGAATGGCCTCTAAGAGGATTTCATTTCCGATATTAAAAACCAATTCTTCAGGACAATCTTCTAATCTAAATTGGTCAATAATTTCAAGGACATAATCCCCTTCGGCCAATTGATTATAGCTGATTTGTCCTCCCGGTGCGGGAAGCCAGCCTGTGACATAAGTGCCATCTGACCTTCTGATTCTAAATTGGACTGTACCTACAAATCCAGTTGCATCAAAAGTAATCCCTCCATTTTCAATACATGTTTCAGGGAATGTACCGACTCCTGCAGCAGGAGTCAAAACAAGGGGTTCGATTTCTTCTATCTCTATTTCTGTCAATTCCTTACAACCCGTGGCATCAATCACCTCCACCAAGTATTTGCCGGCAGGAACACCACTTAGGTCAATATTTCTTCCACTGATGACGTTGGTTTGGACAATGGTATTGGATTCATCGTAAAAATTTATTGTGAAAGGAGGAATACCATTTTCAATTGTACCATAGACAATACCAAAAGACTCACCGGCACAGGCTTGACTTTCTTCATACAATATATTCAGGATAAAATTGGTGCTTCCTTTGAAGTTGATGACTTCTGAGTAGGTATTTCCAACATTATCAGTGACGGTTAAAGTGTAGTCACCTGCTTTTGCCTGCTCAATGGTACTAAACGCACTTTCACTTAGAGCAGCATCTGTTTGGATGATTTCTCCTCCAAAGCTCCATACATATGTATAAGGAGCCACGCCGTTTCGAACTCGAATTTGGGCCCTTTTTTCACACTCGGAAAAAACAAAGACATCCCGGATGATTGGTGCCGCCAAACTTTCGCTAATCTGAACAAATGTGGTCAGAAAATAGACAACCCATAAAAATGTAGCAGAGTAAAGATTTTTCATAAATGACCTACCTTGAATTCATTTCCCATTTAGGGTCTGAGTGTTTTAATTAATTAATAATCAATCAAACCCGTATTTATGATTCAAAGTGACTCTTTGGAAGAGCTTTTTTGACATTCCTAGCTTTTTTCAGTGAATTTTATTCGCTGATTTTTGCAGATTAAGTCCTAGAAAAGGTATTTCGTTTTTTGATATAAAATTCTATGTATTTTATATATACATAAAAGAAATACTTTAAATCGGGTGATTTAGAGTAATAAATAGAATTTTATTATAAAAACAAAGAAATGACAATAAAAAATAGAAACGACGTTTGGGTTCTGAAACTGATTATTCTGACCAATTTTAGGTTAAAAAACAAGGCCTAGACAGAGATGTCACTAAAGAAGTAAAAATTAAAAATTAATTCCATAAAAACTGAAAAAACATAAAATAAAACCGCCCTTCAGAACACCGAAGGGCGGTACTAATTGTGTGTTTTGTTATTTAAAATATTTAAAATGGATTCTATACCAAATCCTTCACTTCGATCTGCTTGCCACGGAAGTCTGCGCTTTGTCCTTTTTTGAGGTCCCATAATGCCAAAATTAGTGGGGAATCTCTGGACACCAACTGATAGTCTACACCATCCAAAACCACTTTACCCATCGGTATTGATACCCATATATTTCCCATTGGCACTTGAATCAAAGCACCTTCATCTACTTTTTCCATCTCTTTGACAGGAACAGCATTCAATTGGGCCAACATGACTCTCGATGAAGAAAGTCTTTTTTCTAAAATATCCCTTGTTTGATGCAACATTTCTTGATGGGTTTCAAATTTGTCCCCGGCAGAACTTTTCTCTTCCACTTCGGAAGATTCCTGCAACTCGGTCAATTGGCGTTGGATATCTTTAATCTGATCTCTTAGCATTTCCTGGGCTTTGGCCAACAATGCATTTTTGGTCGTAGAATTCATGGATGCAAATTAAATTGAAAAAAGGGAGAAAAGGAATTTACATCTTCTAAAGAATCTTTTTTTCTTGGTACATTCAAAAATGAGGACCAAAGGAAAGCTCAAAAAATACTTTTCGGTTTATTTTTCCCTGCAATCTGGCAAGTGTTTCCAAATAACGCCCTTTTCAATCCACTATTTTCTCCCGGCCAAGGTAAAAGGAAGCATAAACAGATTCCTGATTATGACTCCCCCGAATTTGACACGTTGCCAAATTTTATTTGACAGCTAGTGTCAATTGATTTTCTGTATCAGAGGAA
>NZ_JAKZAM010000059.1 GCF_022538055.1 Cognataquiflexum nitidum
CGACACCTTGATCAAAAAGTCAGAAAATGTCCTCCAAAACCTCACTCATATAGCTAAATTACAACCTGAGTAGTTACATAATTTTTAATCATTCCCTGTTGACAGGAACTCGATATCATATTTTAGGCAGGCATTACCTGTTGACCTGATTTTTTATAAAAACAAGATTCGATACAGCATACAAATTGTTTTCATGGAAGTAACAAGAGCAACTTTTATTCACATTTAAATAGTATTGTCATGGGACTTAAAGACATAATTAGCACAGTCAAAGAAAAGATAGAAAATGTAAAAGATGCATTGACGGGCGATGGGGCAAAGGATAAGTTTTTTGCCAGTGAAAATGAATTTCCCGATGAAGCCATAGCTGAAAGGGAATTTGAAAGGTCAAAGAGGAAGTTGTTCAGCGTAAATGAATGGTCCAATATGCCGGGAATAACCAGCTCTTTTCAACTATACAAATCCAGTGGGGAAATTAGGTTTACCAATAATCCGGAAAAAGGAGATTATATATTGATCTCCCTGCCGGGTAAATTGCCTGACAACTGGGTTAAAATCATCGAAATAATAGATTCAACCGACTCGGCAGAATTTACCGTCAGTCCAAGTCCCCAGCCAAAAAGGACCAAACTAAACAGAAACGAGGAAGAGGAGGAAACCGAACATTTTTTTACCGGCGAGGCAACAAGCACTTTTATGGTCAAGAGAGACGGCAAGATGATTTATGGATATGAAATCGGAAATGATGAGGTCATCAACAATCAAGGCGAAGAAGCGGCAGGTAGAAAATGGATAAATACCTTGATTGCAGCTGGCGGATGGTTGGGATTCCAAAAAGTTCAATGGGAAAAACTCACTGATTATTTGGTGCACAACCTGGAATTGGAATCTTACAAATCTTAAAGAAATTAGATAAAAGACGCAAGTCTGAATTCTCGAAAAAAAGAGGAATCATTAAAAGTACTAAGTACAATGTACTGAGTACCGAGACCACAGTCGACGAATCGGAAAACCTGATATCCATTACAACAACTACAACTATTACAACCACTAGACCAATTACAACCACAATAACCAATTAACCAAATAACCAAATAACCATTAACCAATATCATTCCTTCTCAAAAACCAAAAAGTGCTGTATTTTCATAAACTGACCGTTTTGGACGAGAGAGAATCCATTGGCTGATAACTCTTTGGTAACTTGGTCGACGGTCATTTTATGGAGTCTTTTTATGGCGACTTTGGGGTCTTCTCCCCGGTATTCGATCAAAAGGAGTTTGCCGTCCGGTTTGAGAGATTTTTTGATGCTTTGCAATACTTCATGCGGGTAAAGCAGTTCGTGGTAAACATCCACCATTATGGCCAAGTCAATTGAATTATCGGGAAGCATCGGTGATTTCTCTGTTCCTTTGATCGTAACTACATTGTCAAAGCCGAGTTCTTTGCTGCGATCTTCCAAGTATTTGATCGCAGGATCCTGGATTTCGACTGCATACACTTTACCCTCAGGTATTTTCTTGGCGATTCTGAAAGTATAATATCCCGATCCCGCTCCGATATCCGCCACAACACTTTTTTTGTCAATGGGAAGGTTTTTGATTGCCAACTCTGTATTTTCTTCCTGAGGACGGGTGGAGCGTTCCAGCCAACTCATACCCATAAAGTTCATGACCTGTGATATTTCCCTCCCCATATAGACTTTACCGGTGCCGTCACGGTCAGGTGTTTTGTAAGTGTAGATGGCATCGGTTTTTGTTTGGGTTTGCCCAAATAGAGTCGATACGAAGAAAAAGAGAATGATTGGCAGAAGAAAATTTTTCATGGAGCGAAGTAAATTCAGTAAAAAGAAATCTCAACAATATACCCAAAAAACGCCCTTTACCTTTAATTGTTTTGACCGATAATGGACGGATACTGTTCGTATTCAAAGAGGGGTTTAGATTGAAACCTATCCAGTTGAAGAAATAACGAAGATTTGATCTTTGGCATGTTTTTGGGCTTATTGGATTCAGGCAACCACACAAACGGTTTTAATTTTCCTGAATCCTAAACCAACTATTTTCAAGGACAATTAGAATGGATGTTTTGGACCAAGGTTTTCCGCCTCACAAACCGTAACGTTCTTTTCATAGAGGTATTTTAGTTTAGTTATATAGAGCAAGGTCAGGATTTTGTCCCGGCCTTGCTTTTTTTTGCCCGTAGGCGAACAATAATGTCCGTGATTTTATGGATTTTCACCTCCAATCAGCGATTGTTCTGTGTTTTGGCTGTTTTTCGATTGGCATGGAAGTGGGAAGGAAGTTAGGATGTTAGGAAGGATGGTAAGTCATTATTAATTCTGAATTCATAATTCTGAATTACCCAAGTCTCGGTTCTCGGCTCTCGCTTCTCAAATCTCAAATCTCACATCTCATATCTCAAAAAAAATGTGGAAAAACTACTTTAAAGTCTCCTACAGAAACCTGTCCAAGCGGAAGCTGTATACAGGAATCAATATCCTTGGCCTGACGATTGCCATTGTCAGCTTTTTGGCAATATCGCTTTATATCTACCACGAGTTGAGCTATGACAAGATGTACACCGACTCGGAGAGGATCTACAAGTTCAACCAGGAATTTGTCTCAGGCGGGGAAACCCAATTGGTAGGGTCAACACCGTCTTTGCTCGTTCCCACGTTGATGGAGGAAATGCCTGAAGTCGAAATCGGGACTTTGGTATTTGACCTCAGCATTTTTTCATCAGTCATGGTAGATGCAGGGGAAGGAAACCAAGAAGAAAGCAAATTTGCCTTTGCTGATCAGAATTTCTTTAAGGTCTTTGATTTTGAGATGATTTCCGGAAATCCCGACCTTGTTTTGACCGAACCCAATCAGGTAGTTCTGACAGAAAGTACTGCAAAAAGGTATTTTAGAAATGCCCTAGAAGCCAATGACAAAACGCTGAAAATTGATGGAAATGAATACCTTGTCACAGGAGTCATGCAGGATTTTCCTTCCAACAGCCATTTGGATTTTGACTTTATCGCCTCTTTTGCTACACACCGACATGGGAAAAATCCCGAATGGTCACCGTCTAATTATTATTCGTATGCGAAACTGACACCTGATGCCGACCTTCCGACTTTGACCGGCAAACTGGATCAGATGGTCGACAAATACATGGGTGAAGATATGAACAATTATGGTTTCAAGACCTCCTTTTTGTTCCAACCTGTCACAACCATTCACCTTGGTGAAAAACAACTCAAAACTATCAAACCAACTTCCGACATCCGACAACTCTATATCTTCGGCCTATTGGCTGTTTTGTTGATTTTCATCGGAATCATCAATTATGTCAACCTTGCAACTGCAGAAGCCACCGAGCGAAACAAGGAAGTGGGATTGAGAAAGGTAATGGGTGCTGGTAGGATGCAGCTTTTTGGGCAGTTTATATCTGAGTCCTTTATTCTGACTTTTTCCGGCCTGATGTTTAGTCTCTTAGTTTTGTATTTCCTTGCCCGTCCATTTGAAAACTTCTCCGGCGTGCCCCTTCAGTTGGATCTTTTGGTTTCTCCTGTCGGCATGGTAGCGGTTTTGGGACTCCTGTTGCTGATCGGATTTTTGTCTGGGATTTATCCTGCCTTGATTCTTTCTGGGATTGAACCACTGCATGCCCTTGGCAAAAACATCAAAATCGGGGGAGGGGCTTGGCTTCGGAAAGGCCTTGTCGTATTCCAGTTTTTTGTTTCCATTGGCTTGTTGGTGGCGACGCTGATCGTGCAGCAGCAGTTGGACTACATGCGAGAAGTCAACCTTGGCTATGACAGGGAAGAAGTAGTGGCCCTGACCTATCACTATAACATGCGGGAAACTGTAGGAACCCTCAAAAGCGAACTTCTGAGAACTGGCGCGGCACAATCCGTGACTTTGGCCGCCGACATGCCGATCTACATCAAGGCAGGATACACGATATTTCCGGGCTTTGACAACGAGAAAGAACTGATGATTACAGGCTATAATGTTGATCCGGATTTGGTCAAAACTTTGGGACTGACGATTGTGGCAGGGGAGGATTTTTCCCAAAATGAAATCACGAGGTCTGTGGCCTATGAAGAAAATATTGAACACGCCGTCATGCTCAACGAATCTGCAGTCAAATCCCTCGGTTGGACCAATGAGGAAGCAGTGGGCAAAAAACTGAATTTCGGTTCTCCCGCCTTTGTAAAGTCCGTGGTTGGAGATTTCTACTTCAATTCCCTTCACCATCAGGTGGGACCTTTGGCCATTATGGTCAATCCAAATGAAGCCAATGTGATTTTGGCAAAACTTCCGAAGGGAAACCCTGCCGAGCATTTGGCCAAAATGGAAGGAATATGGAAAACCCTGGCTCCTGACAGACCTTTCAATTACAAATTTGTCGATCAGGAATATGCGCGCATGTACAGCTCAGAAGAAAAAACGGGGACCATCTTCAGCCTTTTTGCAGGAATAGCCATTTTTATTGCCTGTATGGGATTGTTTGGTTTGGTTTCCTATGTGGCCTTGAGAAGAACCAGGGAAATCAGCATCCGCAAAGTCTTAGGCGCGACTTCAGGAGATGTCCTGAAAGTGCTTTCTGCGGACTTCTTCACCCTATTGGGAATATCCTCAGTCTTGGCAGTTGGTTTTGGATTATGGTTTTCCAAGCAGTGGTTGGAGGGATTTGCCTACAAAACACAGATTTCTCCTTTGGTCTATGTTGCCGCAATTTTGGTGGTGGCGCTGATTTCCTTTTTGACCATCGGCTACCGCACCCTAAAAGTCAACCTCCAAAATCCAGCGAAGACGCTTAAGGACGAGTAGGGAATTTTGAATGATAAATTCTGAATGAAGAATGGTATAATACCGCACTTATGAATTAAATATAATGAATGAAAGGTAGGAAGAGGAATTCAACCATCTTCCTGCCCCTCTTCATAATCTCCTTCAAATTTATCTACTACCAGATCATCTTAGCCTATTTCCTGGGGTATGGATTTTGAAATTTTTCCCATCTATGGTCTGAATGTACTGGAGAAGTGACTCGGTTTTTGGGAAATGGGCATTTACTGGCATTTTATCTCCAATGTTTTGAAGGATGTAATTTTAATCTGAAATTTCATATTTTTTGACTTTGGTATAAGTTAGGTGGTATTGTTGGAGATGTAAGGGAATATCTCATAAATCGTTTTTTAACCGCAATGGACTCAGTTATCCTTGTTCTCAGTTATCCTGCTTCTTCTGAAGCTGGATACACTATTTTTTTACCGCAATGGACGGTGAGGTTTCGCAAAGGGCACAAAGGGTGTGATCCTTTGTTTTCTTTGTTTCTATTGTGGTTTATTTTCCCGCAGATAGCGCAGAAAGACGCAGAACTTTCAAGGTCGTCAGTTATCCTGCTTCTCGGTTATCCTGCTTCTTCTGAAGCTGGATACACTATTTCTATACCGCAATGGACGGTAAATTTTCGCAAAGGGCGCAATTCCTTTAATCCTTTGTTTTCTTTGTTTCTATTGTGGTTTATTTTCCCGCAGACATCGCAGAAAGCCGCAGAACTTTCAAGGCCGTCAGTTATCCTGCTTCTCGGTTATCCTGCTTCTTCTGAAGCTGGATACACTATTTCTATACCGCAAACGACGGTAAGGTTTCGCCATGGTCGCAAAGGGTGTGATCCTTTGTTTTCTCTGTTTCTATTGTGGTTTATTTCCTCCCGCAGATAGCGCAGAAAGCCGCAGAACTTTCAAGGCCGTCAGTTATCCTTCTTCTCGGTTTTCCTGCTTCTCCGGAAGTTGGATACACTATTTTTATACCGCAAGGGCGGTGAGGTTTCGCAAAAAAAGGGTGTGATCCTTTGTTTTCTTTGTTTCTATTGTGGTTTATTTTCCCGCAGATAGCGCAGAAAGACGCAGAACTTTCAAGGTCGTCAGTTATCCTTCTTCTCGGTTATCCTGCTTCTCCGGAAGCTGGATACACTATTTCTATACCGCAATGGACGGTAAATTTTCGCAAAAGGCGCAAAGGGTGTGATCCTTTGTTTTCTTTGTTTCTATTGTGGTTTATTTTCCCGCAGATAGCGCAGAAAGCCGCAGAACTTTCAAGGCCGTCAGTTATCCTTCTTCTCAGTTATCCTGCTTCTTCTGAAGCTGGATACACTATTTTTTTAACGCAATGGACGGTGAGGTTTCGCAAAAGGCGCAAAGGGTGTGATCCTTTGTTTTCTTTGTTTCTATTGTGGTTTATTTTCCCGCAGATAGCGCAGAAAGCCGCAGAACTTTCAATGCCGTCAGTTATCCTTCTTCTCAGTTATCCTGCTTCTCCGGAAGTTGGATACACTATTTTTTTACCGCAATGGACGGTGAGGTTTCGCAAAAGGCGCAAAGGGTGTGATCCTTTGTTTTCTTTGTTTCTATTGTGGTTTATTTTCCCGCAGATAGCGCAGAAAGCCGCAGAACTTTCAAGGCCGTCAGTTATCCTTGTTCTCAGTTATCCTGCTTTTTCTGAAGCTGGATACACTATTTCTATACCGCAAACGACGGTAAGTTTTCGCCATGGGCGCAAAGAGTGTAATCCTTTGTTTTCTTTGTTTCGATTGTTGTTTAACTGTTTCCCGCAGACATCGCAGAAAGCCGCAGAACTTTCAAGGCCGTCAGTTATCCTTCTTCTCAGTTATCCTGCTTCTCCGGAAGTTGGATACACTATTTTTATACCGCAAGGGCGGTGAGGTTTCGCAAAAAAAGGGTGTGATCCTTTGTTTTCTTTGTTTCGATTGTGGTTTAACTGTTTCCCGCAGATAGCGCAGAAAGACGCAGAACTTTCAAGGTCGTCAGTTATCCTGCTTCTCGGTTATCCTGCTTCTCCGGAAGTTGGATACACTATTTTTATACCGCAAGGGCGTTGAGGTTTCGCAAAAGGCGCAGAGGGTTTAATCCTTTGTTTTCTTTGTTTCGATTGTGGTTTAACTGTTTCCCGCAGACATCGCAGAAAGCCGCAGAACTTTCAAGGCCGTCAGTTATCCTGCTTCTCAGTTATCCTGCTTCTCCGGAAGCTGGATACACTATTTTTTTACCGCAATGGACGGTGAGGTTTCGCAAAAGGCGCAAAGGGTGTGATCCTTTGTTTTCTT
>NZ_JAKZAM010000060.1 GCF_022538055.1 Cognataquiflexum nitidum
ATACTTCAAAAACAGACTTTAAACCAAAATTTAACACTTTTCAACTAATTGCGAAATCCTATTGCATAATCACGGTTTACCTGAGTTTATTGGGAGGTTCTCTGTTTGTTGGGCTTTTGGCAGGTATTTATCCTTCATTTTTTCTATCAGCTTTTGAGCCTGTCAGGGTTTTAAAAGGCAATTTGACAGGAACAGCAAAAAGCGGAGCGGTTCGAAGCAGTTTGGTGGTTTTCCAGTTTGCGGTTTCCATCATCCTGATTATTGCCACTGTTTCTGTATTTAGCCAGCTCAACTATATCCAGAAAAAAGAGCTTGGGTTCAACAAATCCCAAGTCATCATGGTGGAAGATATCTATGCACTAGGTGAACAAGCTCAATCTTTTAAGGATGAAATAATTCAAAACAGTCTGGTCGAGAATGGTACGTTCAGCGGCTTTCTGCCGGTTTCGGGAACATGGCGATCAGATAATCCTTGGTGGGGGGAGGGCAGGGACCCAAAACAGCAGGAAAATATGGTAAGTATTCAAAACTGGTCAGTTGATTTTGATTATATCAATACCTTAGGAATGAAAATCACAGAGGGCAGGGATTTTTCTAGAGATTTTCCATCCGATTCAAGCGCAGTAATACTGAATGAAACGGCACTGAAAAACTTCAATTTGGAGGGAAATCCGATAGGTCAGCGAATAGTCACTTTTTCCGGAAACATTTCAGATGGAATTGACCAAAATAATTTGGAGTACAAGACAATCATTGGAATTGTAGAGAATTTTCACTTCGAATCTCTCAAAGAAAATATCAGTTCAGTGATGATTTTTCCAAGTAAAAGACCTCAAGGATATGCTTCCTTCAGATTCAATGCCGAGGATGCAGAAGATGTCATACAGCTTGTGGAGTCCAAATGGAAGGAGATTGCTCCCGGTCAGCCTTTCAATTATTCCTTTTTGGATGACAAATTTGGAGAAATGTATAAAGCTGAATCCAGGATCGGAAAGGTTTTCGCATCCTTTACGGTCATTGCCATTTTCATCGCCAGTCTCGGATTATTTGCACTGACGGCATACACCGCCGAACAGCGAAAAAAGGAAATCGGCATCAGAAAAGCACTTGGAGCCACTGTCGGAGGTATTGTCTTATTGCTTTCCAAAGAGTTTACCAAACTGGTTTTGATCGCTTTTGCATGTGCTGCGCCTTTGGCTTGGTACGGCATGAGTAAGTGGTTGGAGGATTATCAATTCAGGATCGACTTAGGTTGGGAGATATTTGTATTTTCTGCTTTGGGGGTTCTATTTGTTGCCTGGGCAGTGATGGGAGTGCAATCAATTCGTGCAGCAATGGCAAATCCAATTAATTCTCTGAAAAGCGAATGAGGAAAAAGACATGAGATTCAAGACTTAGGGGAGAATTCAGAATTATGAATTCAGAATTAATAATGATTGTCACTCTGAACGAAGTGAAGAGTCTCAAAAGGAAAGGAGATTCATCACCTCCGCAAGCTACGGTTCAGAATGACGGATTCCGACAACCAAACAACAATGACAACTTGATAACTTGATAACTTGACAACTCGACAACCATTATAACAATTACAACCATTACAACCATCATAACAAATACAACCACTAAATCCCCTTCCCCTATGTTTCGCAACTACTTACTCATCGGCTGGAGAAACCTGAAAAGAAACAAACTCAGGACCGGTATTCATATTTTGGGATTGTCCATCGGGATATCCATTTGTTTCCTGATTTTCAACATTGTTTGGTATTCCCACAGCTTTGATAAATTTCACCCTGATTCAGAAAATATTTTCCGGATAGGAATGATTACCGATTTTGGAGACGGGGAATTTCCTAGTTCTGGAACCCCGGGTCCATTGGGGGAAGTGATCGATAAGGAATTGACAGGAATATCTGATAAGGGCAGGCTTTACACACTTTGGGAAACATTGGTTTACCTTCCTGAAGGAGAGAAAGTAATGGGAAGATCCAACAACATAACTTTTGCAGATGCCGGTTTTTTTAAGATTTTACAGAGAAATTGGCTTGCAGGAAGCCCAGAAAGCTCTCTTGAAAATCCCAACTCTGCAGTCATCAGTTTTGCCTCCCTGGAAAAGTATTTTCCCGGCCTACAGCCTTTGGATGTTTTGGGCAAGGAAATCATTTATTCGGATGCAGATACCATCTCTGCACAGGTAACGGGTGTTGTGGCGGATTTTGAAGAAAATACCGACCTCGTCTTTACAGATTTTATCTCCTATTCCACCATCAAGAGCTTGGATAAAGAGAATTGGTATGGGCTTGATTCTTGGGGAAATGTCAACTCCAGTTCACAGCTTTTTATCAAAAAAGAAAAGCTAAAAACCGAAAACGATCTCCTTGCCGGATTGGCAAAAATAACCGAAAAGAATCTCAACCAAGAAGGGGGGAATTCACGATTTACGATGCAGCCTTTGGCTGAAATGCATTTTGACCAAAGTGATTACGGTTTAAAATCCGTTTCCAAAGTATTTTTGAAAGGTCTGATTTTTATTGGTCTGATCATTTTGTCTTTGGCTTGCCTGAATTTTATCAACCTCGAAACAGCCCAAGCCATTGGCAGGGCAAAAGAGGTGGGAATCCGAAAAACCCTTGGCGGAGACAGGTCGCAATTGGTCTCCCAGTTTTTGTCAGAAACATACCTGATGGTTTTTTTCGCATGTCTCCTGAGTGTGGCCATGGCAGAAGGATTGGGCAAAGTCTTCAATAATTACTTACCCGAAGGCCTGGAAGTTAATTACCTCAGTTGGGAGAACCTTGGATTTTTGGCTGCGATTTCCTTTGTATTGACACTTTTGGCAGGGATTTATCCTTCGCTGATTTTGGCCAATTATGATCCACAGCGTGCTCTCAAAGGAGAAAAGGAGCAAAGCGGTAAGTTTTCCATCGGGATTTTTTTGAGAAAAAACCTAACTGTCCTGCAGTTTGCGAGCTCCATCGCTTTCATCATCCTTGTTTCGGTGATATCATTTCAGATGAAATACCTTTCGAGTCAGCCGTTGGGATTTGAGCGGGAAGCTGTAGTGTATACCCAACTGCCCTTTATGGCCGGTGTTGACAAAGCTGAAAGGATAAGAGAAAGGATCTCCCAGTTCGGCTTCGTGAAAAATGCAAGTTTGAGCGGGGATTTGGTATCCTCTGATGGACTTTGGACTTCGGATATATATGTTCCCAAAGACACCTCCGAAACCCGCTATTATGTTCAGGTCAAAAATGTCGATTCGGCCTTTGTAGCTGTCAACGGTCTGAAGGTGTTGGCAGGAAAAACCGGATCAAATCTTCAAGACGAAATCATGGTCAATGAGGCTTTTACCAAAGAAATTGGCGCAGTAAGTCCGGATGAAGTTGTGGGGAAATTGGTGAGGTTCGGCGCCACCCAAAGGAAAATCACAGGCGTGGTCAATGATTTTAATTCTAGGACTTTGAGGGAAGAAATCCGGCCTTTGGTATTTTCTTACGTGCCTGAAGGTTTTAATGTCTTGAATGTCAAACTCGACAAAGGCTACAATCTCGCCCTAGCCAAAACAGAAATGGAGAACATCTTTCAAGAGATTTATCCCTATGATGAATCAGAATTCAAATTTTTGGATGAGGCAATTGCCAAGTTTTATGAGGAAGACCTGAAGATCAGGAATGTGTTGGGCATGGCCTGCATCCTTGCAGTCATCATTTCAGCCATGGGATTATTTGGGTTGTCATCCTTTACCATTGCGCAGCGAACAAAAGAAATCAGTATCAGAAAAGTGTTGGGAGCATCCGTTCTTCAGATTTTGGGATTGATATCGAGGGAATATGTCATTCTGATTTTGGTGTCCTTTGTCCTAGCCGTGTATCCTGCCTATTATTTTCTAAACCAATGGTTGGAATCCTTCAGCTACAAAGTGGAAATGCCCTATTTCATCTATTTTCTTTCAGGTCTTGGGGTGATGTTGCTTAGCCTGCTGATCGTAGGGTTACATTCCTATGCTGCTGCCCAGACCAATCCTGCGAAGATTTTGAAAGACGAATGAGTTTAGAGGCGAGAGACGAGAGACGAGAAGCAAGACTGAATGCTCGAAAGGAAGAAGGGTTCTTGAAAGTACAAAGTATAAAGTACCAAGTACCAAGACCCGCGTCTACGCAGACAACCACCCAAAAGATGTAAGATGCAAGACTTGGGGAATTCAGAATTAAGGATGATGAATTAAAAATGCCGGATTCCGAAACCAGACAACGTGATAACTCGACAACCTGACAACGCGTAGCAGACAACCATTACAACAACTATAACAACTACAACCTTCCAACTTTCCAATCTTTCAATTTTCCAATCTTTCAATCAATTAACACCATGTGGAAAAACTATCTGAAAATCGCCTGGAGAAATATCCTGAGAAGTAAAGGATTTTCCATTATCAATATTGGAGGACTTGGAATCGGGATTGCTGCCTCGGTCTTGATCCTGATCTGGATCCAGTTTGAGCTTTCGATTGACAGGTTTTATGCTCATTCGGACAGGGTTTATGCAGTTTGGCGCAATACCATTATAGAGGGTGAAGTGATGAGTTGGGATTATACACCTGCGCCTTATGGTCCAGCGATGAAGGATAAATTCCCCGAGGTGGAGGAAACCACAAGACTTACAGAATGGGATCCACATCTGTTGACCGTGGGATCAAACAGCTTCTATGAAAGGACGACTTTTGTGGATCCCGGTTTCTTCAAGTTGTTTACTTTTGAAGTCATTTCTGGTGATACTGAGTCTGCTTTGTCTGTTCCGGATGGAATCATCCTGACCAAATCTGTTGCAGAGAAGCTTTTTGGAAAGGAAGATCCAATGGGAAAAACAGTTGTTTTAGAAAAGCAACTTGATTTCCAGGTCATGGCCGTGGTCCAGGATTTACCTCAAAACACCAACTTCAATTTCACGGTCTTTTTGCCCTTCAAAAAATTGGAATCAATGGGTTGGGCGGATTCTTTTTGGGGCAATAATTCTTACAGGACTTTTGCAATGCTCGATCAAAATGCTGACTTAAAAGGTTTCAATGAAAAGTTTTCAGGTTTTACTTCCATTAATTCTGAGGATAAAAATGTAAGCGATTTTTTGTTTCCCATGTCTGACCTGCATCTCTATTCCAAGTTTGAAAATGGCGTATCCGTAGGCGGCCGGATCGAACTGATCCGATTATTTGGGGGAGTTGCCATTGTCATTTTGCTTTTGGCCTGTATTAATTTTATCAACCTTAGCACTGCCCAAAGTGAAAACAGGGCAAAAGAAGTCGGTGTTAGAAAGATTTCAGGTGCAGGTCGTGGGATGTTGATTTGGCAGTTTTTAGTAGAATCAGTCATGATTGCCTTGTTTGCTTATGGATTTGCCATGACAATTGTTGCGATCGCGTTGCCTTACTTCAGTAGTTTTTTAGGGAAGGAACTTCAAAGTCCATTCACCCAACCTTTGTTTTGGTTGATTTCTTTGGCCTATATTCTGGTCATCGGGATATTGGCCGGTAGTTATCCTGCTTTTTTGATGAGTTCTTTCAAACCAACTTCGGCATTCAAATCGAAATTGAACGCCAAGAAATATTGGGTCAATCCACGTGCGGCTTTGGTGGTTTTCCAATTCGCAGTGGTAGGTATATTGATTTCGAGCGTTTGGATAATCCGGGATCAGATGAACCATGTTCAAAACCGCGATTTAGGATTCGAAAAGGAAAACCTGATTTACCATCAGGTGTCGGGAACAATGAGGGAAAACATAGTGGCCTTCCGCAATGAATTGTTGGCATTGAAGGAGGTCAATTCCGTCAGCTATACTTTTTCTCCCATTACAGAGCTGCACAGTGATACCAATATGATGAAATGGCAGGGCAAAGAGGATAGTTACAAGCCAACAATGTTCCGGATGGGAGCGGATGCGAACTTGGTCCAGACTGCCGGATTTGAATTGATTGCAGGAAGGGATATCGATGTATATACTTTTCCAAGTGACAGCAATGCAGTTTTGATCAATGAAACCGCAGCTAAGAGAATGGGTTTTGATGATCCTTTGGGACAGGTGATTCAGGATGATGACCTGAGTTTTACAGTCGTCGGATTGGTGAAGGATTTTATCATGAGATCGCCTTTTGATGAGGTTTTGCCGATCCTGGTTTTTGGTCCAAAGCGGGATTTGACTTTTATCCATGTCCGTCTTAATCCCGGGGAGGACTATTCCGAGATGATGGCAAATGTTACAGCCGTTTTTGCCAAGTTCAATCCGGGAGCTCCTTTTGACTACAACTTTGTGGATCAGGTACATGCCCGAAAGTTTGATTCCCAGAAGCGGACCGCTGAATTGGCAGGATTGTTTACCGCGTTGGCAGTTCTGATTTCCTGCATGGGACTTTTTGGATTGGCTACTTTCATTGCAGAGCAAAGAAGTAAAGAAATATCAGTCAGGAAAGTTTTGGGTGCTTCCATCCTTGGTCTGGTCAAGTTGATATCTTCCGAGTTTACAAAATTGGTATTGATTGCCGTATTGTTGGGAATACCGGTCACATGGTATTTTATGGATTCATGGCTGGAAACCTTTGATTACCGAATCTCCATCGATTGGAAGATATTCCTTTGGACAGCGCTTGCGGCTTTAGGGATTGCATTTTTGTCCGTCAGCTCGCAGGCTATAAAGACAGCTCTGATCAATCCTGCGAAGGTGCTGAAGAGTGAGTGAGAGAAAAGTGGGAAGTGCGAAGTCGGAAGTATGAAGTCAGAAGTATGAGGTCAGAAGTCTAAAACCTTACAACTCGACAACGTGCAGCAGCCAACTCGACAAGGCGAGGCAGACATCTTGACAACGCGAAGCTGAAAACCATCACATCCAAATAGGATTTTATACACAAGACACCTGGTAAAAGAAAGTGATAAAATGTGGTGTTTCCTGCACAATTGCCAATTAGGCAAATTAAAATACCGAAGATTTGTCTTTAATAAATAACTTTTTGACTTACTTAAATTAAGATTGAATTACTATAATTTTGTAACTACTCAGGTTCTATTTAATTAACCGGAATTCAAGTTTTTTAATTGGTAACTGCTTTTGGGTTTAGCCTGTGT
>NZ_JAKZAM010000061.1 GCF_022538055.1 Cognataquiflexum nitidum
TGGATCCATGTTGCTGCTACTTATGATGGAACGACAAGTAGAATCTACATCAATGGTGTTGAAAATATTTCCGCTTCTTTTGGACCGATCAATATCGGAACCACATCAGGTAACCTAGTAATTGGCGCACTCGGTACTATCCAGCGTTTCAATGGGGCCATGGATGACTTGAGGCTATATGGAAGGGCTTTATCAGCAGCAGAAATTACACAACTTGCCAATCCTTCGCAGGCCTTGAGAATATCAGGTGCATCAGCTAAAGTAAGTTCTGAAAACACCATAGGTAGTATGGTAGAGGATTCCAAAAGACAGAGGGAGTTTCTAGAAAAGCCGAGCTACCTGTATCCTAATCCAGTACAAGATATTCTCAATCTAATGGTCTATGGAGAAAAGCAGTCTTCGGTTAACATCATGATTTTTGATTCCAAAGGTGTTTTAATCATGGAAAGAGAATTTGAAACAAACAACGGGGTTTTGACCATTGATGTAAATTCTATGAACCTTAAACCTGGAATTCATATTCTTTTGGTTAATAAGGAAGGTAACCTTGAAACATTGAAGTTTATTAAAAAATAATGGAAAATAAATTATCCTCCTTGGTCAATCCAAGGAGGAATTTTTATTTCCCCAAACATCAATTTTTGTGATTTGAATTCAAATTACAAAGCGCTTTTCAATCGATATTCCTATTATTTTTCTGTGTCTCCCCTAATGCGCCTTTTTGGCTGAACATGAGGCATTTTATTTAAGCAGGACTTTTAAGGATTGATATCGCTAAGGACGTCAATAAAACTACAAATGACTTGAATATCAGGGTCACCACACTTAACCGCTCCTGCGGGGCATCTCAAAAAATGATATGAGATTCTTCACATTCACAAGCTATAGTTACCAATGACCTAATTGTAGATTTCGTGACTCTGAGTCTCCAACATTTTGTTAATGTTCAGAAAAGGAATGACGGTTGTTGCGTCATCTTGAATCCGAGGTACGATTCCCGACAGCTGTACGCGAGAAAGATCTCAGAATAAGGAGACACTTCACTGCGTTCAGTGTGACGACTCGGATATCCACGTCATTGGTAGTATAGGGAAGAGTCTAAACAAATTAAATTTTGAGATGCTTCACCTTCGTCAGCTTCTCCTACCAATGAGATGATCTTCAAAGCTTTGGACATCTTAATTCTGTCTCAAGATTTTGGCTGAAGCCGATTATTTACTTGGTATTTATTTATGAATGGGCTAAAGCCACATTCCTATTGACCCTCAATTTAACATCCGGTCATACCTTTTGTGAATGTTTTTTTGAAAATTATGGGGACTACCAATGACGTAATTATTGATGCCGTTACTCTGAGTATGGCGAAGAGTCTATACAAATTAAATTTTGAGATGCTTCACCTTCGTCAGCTTCTCCTACCAATGAGATGATCTTCAAAGCTTTGGACATCTTAATTCTGTCTCAAGATTTTGGCTGAAGCCGATTATTTACTTGGTATTTATTTATGAATGGGCTAAAGCCACATTCCTATTGACCCTCAATTTAACATCCGGTCATACCTTTTGTGAATGTTTTTTTGAAAATTATGGGGACTACCAATGACGTAATTATTGATGCCGTTACTCTGAGTATGGCGAAGAGTCTATACAAATTAAATTTTGAGATGCTTCACCTTCGTCAGCTTCTCCTACCAATGAGATGATCTTCAAAGCTTTGGACATCTTATTTCTGTCTCAAGATTTTGGCTGAAGCCGATTGTTTACTTGGCATTTATTTATGAATGGGCTAAAGCCACATTCCTATTGAAACTCAATTTAACACCCGGTCATACCTTTTGTGAATGTTTTTTTGAAAATGATGGGGACTACCAATGACGTAATTGTTGATGCCGTCACTCTGAGTATAGGGAAGAGTCTAAACAATTTAAATTTTGAGATGCTTCACCTACGCAAGCTCCAGTTCAGCATGACGGAGAAACAACCGTCATTCCTTTTCTAAATGTTTTTTTTAAATGTTGGGGACTAAGGGAGACAGACTAAAATATTTTCCAGAAAGTAGGTTTTATTCAGAAATCATAATAGCCAATTTGTATTGTTACTTTTCTTGTCCTGAAAGTAACTTATCGTTTATTAAGAATTAGGTAGCCTTACTAAAAGAGTAACCAAATACCATCCTAATGTACTCCTTTGGGGGAAATTTGGGAAGTCCAATGATTCCGAAACTCATACAATTTTTCACATAACACTGATTACGAAAAAGCGGATTATAAAGGAATAAAAAATTGAAAAAAAAGCAAAATTTACCATTTCGGAAAAGTAGAATCAGGTGAAGGCAACAAGCCATTAAAAAAAAAAATAAAAAAAAAATAAATGAAAAATAATTTCGGCAAAGTATTTGATAATAATTGAAAAAAATCACGAAAGTGTTTTTTTAATACCAATTGAAAGCCCTAGTAAATTATTAAGCCATGTACAACGTAAGTAAAAAGACTCTATCAACAACATTATTATTTTTTATTCAGATTTATTTCTTCTCATCCCTTTTATTTTCTCAAACCTATCCTGTTTCAGACTTTGATCCCAATCTCCAAGAAGTTGTGGCATTTCCCGGAGCTGAAGGATTTGGGAAATATGCCTCAGGAGGACGAGGGGGACAGGTACTTAAAGTTACCAACCTCAATGACTCAGGCCCCGGAAGTTTTAGAGAAGCTGTAAGGTCGAGAGGGCCTAGAATTGTCGTTTTCGAAGTGTCAGGTAATATAAGGCTAGAAAGTACTATAACAATCAATGAACCCAATTTGACAATAGCAGGGCAAACAGCTCCTGGAGATGGAATAACAATCACCGATCATAAAGTCCGAATTAACACTAATAATGTAATTATAAGATATCTTCGTTTCAGATTGGGCGATAGGGTAATTTCCGATGATGGAGATGCTATTGAAGTAAGAAACTCAGATAATATTATTGTAGATCATTGTTCCTTTTCTTGGGGTACGGATGAAACTGCTTCATTCTATGGGAATAGAAATATTTCGGTTCAATGGTCAATAATCTCCGAAGGATTAAACAACAGTATTCATCCAAAAGGTGCCCATGGATATGGAGGATTATGGGGAGGAAAAAACGCTTCATTTCATCATAATTTAATAGCAAACTTTACAGATAGGAACCCAGCTTTTGATCACCCAAATTTATTTAATACCCAACAAGAACGAGATAATTATAGAGGCGTTGTGGATTTCCGAAACAACGTAATTTATAATTGGAGAGATAGGGCAATTAGTGGAGGGTCTGAAGGGTTATTTAATGTAATTAACAATTATTTCAAACCTGGACCATCAACTAGAGAAGCAAGTATTTTTTTAAGCCCGACAGCAAGTAATAATTTAATTAACTATGGTAAATTTTTCTTAACAGGAAATTTTTTGCAAGGATCTAGTATAATTTCCTCTGACAATTGGCGTGGAGCAAAATTAGAAAATACTCCATTAACAGATCAATACCTAAATGATTTAAAGCTCACCACAATTTTGCCTAGTGATGTTTATGATTTTCAGCGAACAGCCCAGGATTCCTATCAGAAAGTCCTTGACAATTCAGGAGCGAATTTTTTCAGAGATGCAGTTGATTTAAGAGTTATTCAAAACACGGTTAATGGAACATTCTCAAATAAAGGGTCAAATGGGTCAAATTTTGGAATTATCGATAGTCAAAAGGATGTGGGTGGATGGCCTATTCTTAAAAGTTTACCTGCCCCAACAGATACTGACCAAGATGGAATGCCCGATGCTTGGGAAACTGCCAATAACCTCAATCCCAATCAATCCAATGACCGAGAATATAACCTAAGCCCCTACTATACGGATATAGAAGTATATATCAATTCTCTGATTGGAAGTTTGGTCAAAAACCAATACCCCTCAACTCCCCTTGCAGTCCGTCCAATCCTACCAACTGCCAATGCAGTCAATATTGCGCCTGTTGACATCAGTTTTGCCTGGACATCAGTACCAAATGCAAGCACCTATCAATTGCAGCTATCAAAATCATCGACATTCAGTAGCGGGAATATCACCCTTAGCAACTTGAAAAATTTGAGTTTGGTCTATCCACAATTGGATGCCAATAGTACCTATTTCTGGAGAATTAGGGCCGTACAAAATGGAATAAATGGTCCTTATAGCAGCACAAGAAGTTTTCAAACCAATTCCCTGACCGCAGTCCCCGGAAGGACTCAATTATTAGCACCTTCCAACAACGAAGAAAGAGTAAGTATCAAACCGGTCTTCTCTTGGGCCAAAGTGCCCAATACCCAAAGCTATCAAATCCAGGTATCTACCGTATCTGATTTTTCAAATCTTGTTATCAATCAGAGTAACCTGACAGAAACCAGTTTTACCAGTCCCTTGTTAAGTGAAAACCGAAATTACTTTTGGAGGGTAAGGGCAAGAAATGCTTCAGGTACGGGAAGTTTTTCCGGCATAGGAGCATTTACAACAGTTACTCTAAGCACAAGTCCGGAAATGCCAATTCCCCTTAGACCTATAAATGGCATCACCATCAATCCCATAAACATCAAGTTAGAATGGCAGCCTGTATCGGGTGCTGAAACTTATCAAGTCCAAGTATCTACAAACAGTTCTTTTAGTAATCTTTTGATCAATCAGGCCAATATACAAAGTACGCATTTTGACATCTCCAATCTCAACTCCAACATGCTTTATTTTTGGCGGGTCCGTGCGGTAAATAGGTCAGGAAATGGAGTTTATTCAAATGGTAATTTGAGTTTTAGAACAGGTCCTTTTACCCAAGCGCCCGCCAGGATCGCGTTGGTAAACCCGGTGCATGATTCAAATCTTTTTTCAACCTCCATTTCATTTTCTTGGGTGGCTGACCCCTTAGCAAAAAATTACACTTTTCAATTATCGACAAATGAAAATTTCAGCAGTTTTGTTTCCAATATATCCAACCTCACAGGTACCTCTAGGACAGTTTCCAATCTTAGCCCTAATACTCAATACTATTGGCGGGTATTGGCAAGTAATGAAGCCGGAAACAGTCCCTTTTCGGAAGTCCGAAAGGTAAGGTCCGCTACGTTTTCCGGAACACCACCTGCAACTACCTTGGTAAGTCCTAATAATAATGCAGTGGTAGGTTCGGCAGACATCCTTTTTGTTTGGCAAAATCAACCCAATTCAGAATTTTATCGCTTGGAAATTTCAGAATTTACAAACTTTAGCTCTTTGGTATTCGCAAGAAGTTCAATCAGAGGTACTTCTTGGACTGTACCTTCATTGAACCCTAACAAAACCTACTATTGGAGGGTCAGGACCTCAAATCCTGCGGGGAATGGGAGTCGCTCGACTGCATGGAAATTTTCAACAAGTACAGGAACCGTAACCCTATCTCAACCCGTTTTGGTCTCTCCGGCAAATGTGGCTGTCAACCAAGCAAAAAACTTACTGTTTACTTGGAATCCAGTCCCGAATGCAAGTGCCTATGATATCCAATTATCTGAAAACAGTACGTTTTCGAACATCTCCTTTTCCCAGAGTAGTATTACAGGTAATTCCGCCACTATCTCTAACCTTTTGGAGAATAAAACCTATTTCTGGCGTGTTAGAGCCAAATCAGGCAGTACCAATTCCAACTGGTCCACAATCTGGAATTTTGGGACCGGAGGACAATCTGAAGTTTCACCATTAGATGCGGGTTTGGTGGGATACTGGACCATGGAAGAAGGAAGCGGAAGCAGGCTTTTAGATCAATCTGGAAAAACCAATCATCTCACCTTGCAAAATCCATCCAACAGCCAATGGGTAGATGGAGTCCAAGGAAAAGCTTTGGCATTAGACGGAAGCTCAAATACTTTTGCTAGCATTCCTCACAACAGTTCTTTACAAATCACCAACGGCCTCACGATTGCTGCTTGGGTGAAACCTAATCTTCTGCATACAGGAACGATTATGAGTAAATCAGCAGGAAACGGATTTGAGTTTTGGTTTGACAGAGATGGTCAATTAGAATTTAGGCTTAATAGAACTAATAATGGAACTACATACCGAATGCGGTCAAATTTCAATTACCGTAATTCATTGCAAGATTGGATTCATGTAGCCGCTACCTTTGATGGCAGCACCTGTAAAATATTTGTCAATGGGATAGAAGACAGGTCTGTTACTTATAATCCTTTTGGTATAGGCACAACATCAGGTAACCTGATCGTGGGGGCATTGGGGACAATTCAAAGGTGGCAAGGTGCTATGGACGAATTGAGGCTATATAACAGGCCTTTAAGTCGCCAAGAGATCAATCTTGCTATGAGCAACAATCAGCCACTTAACAATGCATCCCAACAAATGGTAGGTCACTGGAAAATGGATGAGGGGTCGGGAAATACCATGGTAGACCATTCAGGAAATGGAAACAACGCCATCATTCGAAATACCACAGGTGTTAATTGGTCGCAAGGAATAATCAATCAGGCCATTAACCTGAATGGTCTTTCGGAAAGGTTCGGGATAGCACCACACAGTCCATCTCTTGAAATCCCAAGTACTTTAACAATCGCCGGTTGGGTCAAACCTAATGTTCTTCATAATGGAACGATAATCCAAAAAGAGAATGGCAATGGTTTTGAGTTTTGGTTGGACAGTAATGGTCAGTTAGAATTCAGGCTGAATAGAGGCAATAATGGAACTTCCTTCAGGCTGAGATCAACTTATAATTATAGAGGGGAATTAGGTAGATGGATCCATGTTGCTGCTACTTATGATGGAACGACAAGTAGAATCTACATCAATGGTGTTGAAAATATTTCCGCTTCTT
>NZ_JAKZAM010000062.1 GCF_022538055.1 Cognataquiflexum nitidum
TATTTTGGTGAAAAGCTGTTTGAACGGATGGTTATTGCAGCTCTTCATCCTTACGTGCAGTGAAGCGGATACACATAAAAAGAAAAGCCCGCAATTCGCAAAGACACAAAGAAAAAATAAAAATATCTCAAACATAGGATTTTCAAAGATTGCTAAGGAAATATTGAAGCAAATCCTTGAAAAAGTACATAGACAGAAAGGAAATTAATATGGTTGGAGATTTTGATTCAACCAAACGCAGCTCGTTTTTTTGTTTTCGAAATAATCCAATACTAGTCAAAATTTTGAACTACTAATGAGCCTGAGTATAAAATCCCGTTCATTCATATTTCTTGCAATCTTACCGGCACTCTTGCTTGGAACCTACACCATGGCATTTTCTGAAGTTCCACGAATTCTTTGGATGATAAATCTTGGTTTCGGCATGATGGGCATCGCTTTGCAATGGGTATTTTTCAGATTTAGACCGGTTTTCAAAAAGGTAAACCCCTACTCGATTCTCTTGGTAACGATCGTCTTGCTATTGCGGACTTTTTTTGATGATGGCTACCAGGATGTCCACAGATGGGTCAGTATTGGGACCTTTAAGGTCAATATTGGTTTGATCGTAAGTCCCTTGATTTTGATCCAGATTCATAAAATGGAAAATAAAATCATGGCCCTTTTGGTTTCTTTACTTACAGTTTTGATTTTACTTTTTCAACCCGATGCTTCATTGGTAACCGCTTTTTCAGCAGCTGCAGTTATGTTACTAATCAGGAAAAATAGCTCCAACATCACCAAAGGCTTGATTTTGATCGCCGCTATTGGTGCTTCGGTTTTTGCTTGGTACAATTTGGACAGTTTGCCTGCTGTCAGTTACGTGGAGGATATCCTATCCCTAGCCTGGAAAATCAGCGGGGTTTTTGGCATCTGTTCAGTGTTTTCTTTAGTGTTGTTACCCCTTCCGTTTTTTGTATTGGCTAGCAAAGAAAACAGGACAATGGCTTACAGTTTGGGTTGCTATTTCTCCCTGATTTTGTTGGCTACCCTGTTTGGAAACTTTCCCGTGATGGTGATGGGTTATGGGATTTCACCGATTATCGGATATTTCATTGGATTGATTTGGTTGGGGGAAGGGGCTTCGAATTGGGAAAAAGATTAGGAAATTAAATTTTCAATTCATTATCCTATTGATGATTCGAACGTCTGGATTTAAATTCGGATATTAGAAAATAAAAAAATAAACAAATGGCAACAGTTGATAAAATCAGGAATGGATTGATAGATAAAATCCTTTCCATCAATGACAAAGACTTTCTTGAAGCTCTTGACAAATTGATTTCTTCAAGTACCTCACAATCGGAAATTGTTTCATTAACTAAAGAACAAAAGGAAATGCTACAAATGAGTGAAGGAGATATTGAAAATGGCAGATTGATTTCACATGAGGCAATGGTCAAACGAAATCTTGAATGGCTAAAAGAATTGTAATTTGGGCGAGAACAGCAGATGTTCAATTTGTTGGGGTTCTAGAATATTGGGTGAAAAGAAATAAATCAAATTCATATTCAAAGAAACTACTGACATTGGTTGATGAAAAAAACCAAAGAAATTGCTGCATCGCCTTTCATATATAAGTCATCAGATTTTAAGGATATAAGAGTAGCAACTTTGGGTAACTTTAGCATTTTCTACAAAGTTTCTGCCGATCAAATTATCATCACTGCATTTTGGGACAACAGACAAGACCCGAAAAAATTATTGGAAGTTTTAAAAGAAAATACATAATAAATCACATTATACTGTGATAATGAATGTAATCATCTTTATATTTTTTACTTTCTCACAAAAAATCACATTATACTGCTATTTATCTTGATTATTTGATTTCATCCTATTACTTTGCATAAAAAATCACATTATAATGTTGTCTGTACAGTTAGGGGAAACCATCAAATCAAGAAGAAAAGAGTTGGGCATCACCCAACCACATTTGGCTGAACTTGCTGGAATAAGCCTCAACACTCTTTATAAACTTGAACGTGGGCAAAGTAATCCCTCATTGGAAGTGATAAACAAGCTTTCTGAAGTAATGGGAATGGAAATTAAACTAGAGGTCGTCAAAAAATATTGATTGAATGAGAAAAGCAGCGGTATATCGCAACGGGATATTGGCGGGAATTCTCAGGGAAGAGAACCGTCAGCATTTTGTGTTTCGGTATGAGGACGGATATTTCACTGACAGTTCCAAACCTGCCATCAGCATGACTTTGCCAAAAACCCAACAGGAATACCACAGCGAATTCCTCTTTCCTTTCTTTAGTAACATGTTGGCGGAAGGCACCAATCTCGCCATCCAACAGCGTTATTTGAAAATCGACGAAAGAGACGTCCTACAGCTTATAGGAGCAACGGCTGCAAGCGACACTATCGGTGCCGTGACGGTCCAATTGATAGAGAAGGAATGAACCTCCAAGACCTAAAATATTGTCCCTGTACCTTGGCAGAAGGATTTGATACCTACAGCCCGGCAGGATTGCGTTTGCTTTTCAACCGGAAAAAAGTTAGCCATATATTGGAATTTAATGCCCCAAGATTGGATGAAGAAGTAGCTGAGAAAATGCGGCAAAACAGCAAATCCATCTCCATCAGCGGCGCACAATTCAAACAATCCCTTGTCCTCGACCAACTGAAACTCAGGCTTACCGAACCTAGAGAACGCGGCCAATTCATCCTAAAACCCATTCCAATCAGACCACCTTTTGCAAAAGAAGATGAACTACCGGCAAATGAACACCTGACCATGCAGATTGCCAAGCAGGTATTTGGGATCCGAACAGCGGAATGTGCACTCGTGTTTTTTCAAAATGGAGAACCCGCTTACATCACCAAAAGATTTGATTACTACAAGGATGGTTCAAAAATCGCTCAAGAAGATTTCGCTTCCATTTCAGGCCGTTCAAAGGAAAAAGACGGTGAAAGTTACCGCAACTCCGGAAGCTATGAAACCATCGCCAAGTCTATGAAAAAATACGTAGCGGCTTATGCGGTAGAAATTGAAAAATATTTTGAACAGGTTGTCTTCAACTACCTGTTTTGCAACGGGGATGCCCACCTGAAGAACTTTTCACTTCAACAGACTCCAAGCGGGGATTATGTTTTGAGTCCGGCTTATGACCTGATCAACACCAGCCTGCATATTTCTTTCGATAGTTTTTTTGCCTTGGAGGACGGATTGTTTGATGATGACTATGAAACCGAAAGCTTCAAAGCATTGGGATTCTATGCCTATGATGACTTTTATGAGTTTGGCATAAAGATCGGTATGCGCGCAAACCGGGTCCAAACCGCCCTAGAAAAATACAGGAAGCCAAATGACCAAATCTTCACCTTCATCCAAAATTCATTTCTCACCCAACCTGCAAAAGACCAATACTTCAGCCTTTATTCCGATCGGTTGAAAATGTTGAATAATTCGTTTTCTGGATTGGTTTGAAGAAAAAAGTAAAAATGATGACACAAAAACAAATGATTTTTTTCGAATATATGTATCTAATTAGATACATTTGAATAAAAACTGACAATGCCAAGAATTGAAAGTTTCAATGGGATCAAGTTCTATGTATACAATGGCGATCATCGCCCGCCTCATGTGCATGCCACATATGGGGAATATGAAGTTCTTGTGGTCATTGAAACCGGAAAAATTTATGCCGGAGATTTGCCGATAAAACAATTAAAACAGGTTTTGGATTGGGTTGCGGGAAATTCAGATTGGCTTGTCGAATTATTTTATGAACTAAACCCTGAATTAAAATGAGAAAGAATTTAAAAATACCGAGGATAATTAAGATCAATTGGATTAAGGACACTTCAATTTCCGTAGTCTTTAACAATGGGGAATCAAGGATAATTGATATTTATGGCCTTTTGAAAAATTTGAACCTGGTAAATTCTCCTGCAAAAATTCTTTTGGAACCTGAAGAATTATCTAAAGTTGAATTGCTGGACCATACTTTGTCTTGGGAAAATATCGATCAATATATCACCATGAGAGATGGAGAAAAAAAGCGAGTCCCTTTCGAAATTGGTGCCGATGTATTGTTCCGGTACAGCAAACCTGAGAAATCCGAAATCCTGATGAAAATCGGGAAAATGATTAAGGAAAACCGTTTGAAATCCGGATTGACCCAACAGGAATTAGCTTTAAAAAGTGGAACCACAAGAACCTATATTTCGAGGATTGAAAATGAAAGGTCAGATATCGAATTAGGTACGTTGAAAAAAATAATTGAGGCAGGATTAGGGAAAAAGATTGAGATTTCTATAAAATAAAGTGGTTATTCTCTTTTTTGCCGGTAACCTCAATTTTTGTACAAGTAGGACAGAAGACCGAAGTCGGAAATTCCCGGCATTTCAGCCTCATGCCAAGAATTAAATTGAACTTTCATTTTACTGACATCATTACATAAACATTGAATAAATAGTTGTTTTAACTGGGAAATGGAAACTTCAAAATTTGACATAGCAGACTACTTGGACAGCAAAGAAATGATAGCTGAGTATCTTAATACTGTATTGGAAGAAGGGGATAACAATGACATAATCATTGCAATCGGGCATATTGCCAAGGCGATAGGAATGACCAAAATTTCTGAGGAAACAGGATTAAGCAGACCAAGTTTGTACAAAGCTTTGTCTGAGGGATCAAAACCTCAATTTGCTACCATCATGAAAGTATTAAAGGCTATTGGCGGACAAATTCAGGTTAATCCTATTTCAAGCTGAAAAATTTGAATAGAAATTCTTATTTTAGAAGGTGAACAATCAAACAATCAGGTTGATTTCATTCCTTCTATTCAAATTTTGACATATGAAGACCAAAGAAGAAAACAAGGAAAAGACTTTCGACGCTGTAAAATTCATGCGGGAACAAAGAAATCGAATTTCAAAGGACATAACGGATTTAAGCCCTGAGGAAATTGTTGCCTATTTTGAAGAAAAATCAAAAAGTGATAAAACACCAAAAAATAAATAGGGGTGTGATTATCGATAATAAGAAAAATGCCTATGAAAATGAAGGTATGTTGATATGATCCTTCAAGGCGATAAAGCAAGCAAGATGGAAACCATAACAATCGACATACTTAACCCAAAAGCAAAAGCTCTTTTGAAAGACTTGGAAAATTTAGAATTGATAAGAATTAGAAAGGATAACAAAAATTCTGATTTGGCGGCTTTGCTGAAGAACTTTCGGAAAAATGCAGATTCAGCCCCAAGTATGGAAGAAATAAACGCTGAAGTAGAAGCAGTCCGGAAAGCCCGATTTGAAAAGTAAAAGGGTGATTTTGGATACCAACTTGTGGATCAGCTTTTTAATTTCAAAGCTCCTACCGGAGTTGGAACTACTTTTAGATTCAGGATCGATCAGACTTATTCTTCCAATTGAACTTATTGAAGAATTTTTAGATGTTGCAAAAAGGCAAAAATTTATTAAGTTTTTTAAAAAATCAGATGTCGAAAAGCTATTAAATCAAGTACATAAATTCGGTGAAATAATTGAGGTGGTGTCCCAGTTGAATGTTTGTAGAGATGCAGAAGACAATTTTTTGCTTAGCCTTGCCATAGATGGCAAAGCAGATTATCTAATAACCGGTGATTCGGATTTATTGGTTTTGGGTAAAATCGAAAATACCAAAATAGTTACATGGACCGAATTTATTGACCTGATATAACAGACATAACTTGAACAAAGCCTTATCAGAGGGATCATAACCTCAATTTGCTACCATCATGAAAGTATTAAAGGCAATTGGAGTGAAAATTCAGGTAAACCCGATTTCTACCTGAAATCGAAAACTTGTCAAAAACGCATTATTTGAAACCATCTTGAAAGTGTTTGACACCTTTGGCGCAAAAGTAAATTTTCATCTAGAATTTGGTGAAAAAACAATTGCTTATCGATAAAAGCCCTAAATCCACCAATTTTATGTAGAACCAATTAAATGAAAATACCCTATACTGGGTATTTTTTTATACCCAATCTTTCTTTTTATTGCAACAAAAATTAAACCTAAAAAAAGTTTCTAAACGTAAAATAAAATGTAACTACTCAGGTTCTATTTAATTAACCGGAATTCAAGTTTTTTAATTGGTAACTGCTTTTGGGTTTAGCCTGTGT
>NZ_JAKZAM010000063.1 GCF_022538055.1 Cognataquiflexum nitidum
TCGCAGCTTGATTCATCAGGAAAATTTTGCATGAATTGTAGTATGGTCATAATGTTTCATATTTTAGTACAAGAAACCACCACTATACTTCAACCACAAATTATTGACACTTATTGTCAAATTTTGTCACGTGCATTCATGCGGATACACATAATTTCTAAAAGTACAATTTATTGAACACCAAGAACCTAATAAAAAAAGCCCCAAACTCGGGGCTTTTTCCTTTAACCTGCAAGGCTAATGAAATATTTATCAAGGACGGGTTCGTATTTTCCTGAAAACTTCCTGTAACACCAATCCTTAAATTCAAGTATCTCTGTGGGCATCAGCAGGTTTAGGGCCTTGCGCAACTCCTTCTCAAACAATCTTCTGTCAAAACTGACTTTCATCAAGATGATTTTCACGTATTCCAGCATATTTTAAAGAATTTATAAGTAATGATTAAACAGATTGTTTATTAATACGACATGTAATTTGGTTTGTTGCGTTTAAAATATAAAGCTAATTTGCAAACCATTAGTAGTCATACCATCATGAGTAAAACGACAGTCAGCGCTATTCTTGTATGTTTGTTTCTTTTTATTTCTGTGGGCAGTTTTGCCCAGGAAGTGGCCATCGAATTGGGGCCGGATGAAATAGCACTCAACGAGACCTTCAGCATCAAAGTGACCATTGCAAACGACAAGATCAAATCCTATGATGAGTTCCCGGAAATAGCCGGATTTCAAAAACAGGGCCTTTCCCAATCTTCTTCCATGAATGTCATCAATGGGCAGGTCAGCAGTACCAGCAGCATTATCCAATATTATAAACCGACCAAAAAAGGTGTTGTTACCATTGGAAAGTTTAGCATCAAAATCAACGGCAATGACTACGCCTCTCCCGGAAAATCCGTCACCGTGGTCGACGCACGGGCAGCACAGCGGCAGCCAAACCAATCGGATCCTTTCAGTGATATTTTCGGTGGAACCAGGGAAGAACCCGAATTTATTGAAATTGAAGATGACGCGTTTTTTGCCTCTTCTGTTGACAAAGAAGAAATATATGTAGGCGAAGGATTCAATGTAAGTCTGGCTTTTTATATGTCGGAGACCAATCAGGCCCCTTTTCAGTTTTATGAACCGGGCAAGCAATTGGACGCCATTCTCAAAAAAATGAAGCCCGCCAACGCATGGGAGGAGAATTTCAACATCACCAATATCCAGCCTGAAAGGGTGACTTTCAACGGGAAAAATTGGATCAAGTACAAAGTATATGAAGCAACTTTTTTCCCATTCTCAGAGGGAGAAATCACGATTCCGCCCATTTCATGGGAAATGATCAAATACAAAGTGGCCAAAAACCCAACCTTCTTTGGCAGCAACAGACTGGAGGATTTCAAAACTTTCACTTCTTCCTCCAAAAAAATCAAAGTGAAACCTTTGCCACCCCATCCACTCAGGAATGAAGTCAGTGTGGGGATTTTTCAGTTGAGGGAAAACATCACCGAATTTGAAGCGCAAACAGGAGAAGGAATCACCTACAGTTTTGGAATTACAGGGCAGGGAAACATCAATTCGGTTTCTGCCCCCAAAACAAAACAGATTCACCGTCTCAATACTTTCGATCCCAATGTCCGTCAGCAGGTCAACAGGGGGAATGGAAAGATCACTGGACTCAAAGAATTCAGCTACTACGTCACCATCAATGAGCCCGGGAGAATCAATCTAGGGGATTACTTTGAATGGATATATTTCAATCCTGCTTTGGAAAAATACGATACCCTCAGACCCAAAGCCATCCTCAATGTGACCGGAGAGTCTAAAGTCAATCAGGCAATTTCCAATCAGCGGCTGGGAGGGATCTATGACCTGATTGATGTGGAGAACAACGAGCTTTCAAACCAGAGATATAAGTACTATTTTTCGGTTTTTATTAATTTATTATTGGTCGGTTCAGTCATATTACTAGCCGTCCTGATCACAAGAAGAGGCAATGGGTAATTCATTTGGAAGGATATTTAGAATAAGCACATTCGGCGAGTCCCACGGATTGGGTTTGGGTGTAGTCATAGAAGGCTGTCCGGCAGGTTTGCCGATCGATGAGGAATTTATCCGAAATGAAATGCAGCGGCGGAAGCCCGGACAATCCAAAATCACCACCCAAAGGAAAGAAGAAGACGAATTTCAGATCTTATCGGGGGTGTTTGAAGGAAAGTCCACGGGCACGCCGATCGGTTTGGTCATCATGAATACCGACCAAAAGAGTAAAGATTATAGCCATATCGCTGACAAATTCAGACCTTCCCATGCGGACTATACCTACTTTGAAAAGTACGGAATCAGAGACTACCGCGGTGGAGGCCGAAGCAGCGCCAGGGAAACAGCAGCAAGGGTAGCCGGTGGCGCCATCGCCAAAATGCTCCTGAGCCACTACGGTGTCAGTATCCAGGCTTTTGTCAGTCAGGTGGGGGACATGAAACTGGAGAAGAACTACCAAGAACTTGACCTTGCCAAAACGGAGGAAAATATCGTCCGCTGTCCCGATCCTGTAATGGCCGAAAAGATGATCGAATACATCGATGAGGTCAGAAAGAGCAGGGATACCGTAGGCGGGATCGTTTCCTGTGTGGCCAAAGGCGTTCCTCCCGGATTGGGCGAACCGGTGTTTGACAGGCTTCATGCAGAGTTGGGCAAAGCCATGCTGAGCATCAATGCCGTGAAGGGATTTGAATATGGAAGTGGATTTGAAGGAGTGAAGATGCGGGGATCGGAACACAATGACGCTTACTATCAGGATGGAGATCGCGTCAGGACAAAGACAAATAATTCAGGAGGAATCCAGGGCGGTATTTCCAACGGAGAAGATATATATTTCAATGTAGCTTTCAAACCAGTCGCCACCATCATGCAGGATCAGGAGTCGGTCAATGAAGCCGGAGATTCCGTGACAGTGTCGGGCAAAGGAAGACATGACCCTTGTGTTGTTCCCAGGGCAGTACCTATAGTAGAAGCGATGGCCGCTTTGGTATTGGCGGATTACCTTTTGATCAGCCGAACAAACAAATTATAATATAACCCCAGAATATTATGTTGAAAAAGATACCCTTGCATACCCAGATTATCATCGGATTGGTTTTGGGATTGGTGGTCGGTTTGGTGATGATCAAATTCGGTATTGATCCCTATATCATCATCAATTTTGTCAAACCCATCGGGACTGTATTTATCAATTCATTGAAGATGATCGCAGTGCCATTGGTATTTGCCTCTTTGGTGATTGGCGTTGCAAATCTGGGAGATGTATCCAAACTATCCCGAATCGGTGGGAAAACCCTTTTGGCTTATTTGATTACTACCATCATTGCGATTTCAATAGGGCTCTTACTGGTGAATGTCTTCAAACCGGGTGAAAGCCTTCCTCAAGGTACCAGAGACAGTCTGATGTCATTGTATGATGATACAGCAGGTTCCAAAGCAGATCAGGCAGCTGAAGTATCGAGTCAGGGACCTTTGCAGCCATTGATAGAGATAGTTCCTGAAAATGTGATCAAAGCCGCAGCAGACAACAGTAGCATGCTTCAAGTTGTCTTTTTTGCCATTATTGTTGGAATTGCATTGCTTCAGATTCCCAAGGAAAAAGCCAAGAACTTCACCAGCTTCTTTGATGCCTTCAATGATGTCATCATCAAAATCGTAGAGTACATCATGCTGATTGCTCCCTATGGCGTTTTTGCCCTGATGGCTTCCCTGATTGTCGAGATTGCCGGAGAAGATCCGGATTCTGCTGTGGAGTTACTTCTTGCTCTGTTAAAATATACCATGGTGGTATTGGGAGGACTGTTCTTGGTGATCTTTGGTGTCTACTACCTCCTATTGAAATCCTTTACCAAAATTCCTTTTATAACCTTTCTTAAAGCCTTTAGACCTGCAATGTTGTTGGGTTTTTCGACTTCTTCGAGTTCTGCCACCCTTCCGGTGACGATGAAGATAGTGGAAGATGAAATTGGAGTTTCCGAGGAAGTTTCAAGTTTTGTCCTGCCATTGGGTGCTACCGTCAATATGAACGGGACGAGCCTTTACCAAGCAGTAGCAGCGGTCTTTATCGCTCAGGCTTTGGGCATGGATCTGTCAATTTCCCAGCAATTGACCATTGTTTTGACAGCTACTTTGGCAGCAATAGGTTCGGCAGGTGTTCCCGGTGCAGGATTGATTATGTTGATCATTGTTTTGGAAGCTATCGGTGTACCCGGTGCAGGAATTGCCCTTATCATTGCCCCAGATAGGATTCTAGACATGTTTAGGACAGTAGTAAATATCACCGGAGATGCTGCCGTCTGCGTGGCAGTAGCCTCAACAGAAGGGGAATTGCCTTCCGGGATGATCCGTCAGTCAAATCCTTTTACACCAAATGAAGAAGTGACTGAAAACTGAAAAGCAAAGTCCACAGTCCATATATTTGTCTGCTGTGGCGGAGTAACTACAATGGATTTTCAATCCTAGTAATCTGTGGCCACAAAGCGTACCCACATAAAATGTAATTTTCTTCAAAGTAAAAACCCTCTATGATCAAAGTCACGGAGGGTTTATTTTTTAGATCAAGATTTTTGAGGGGTTTGAATTATTAACTCTTGTTGCGGTCTTTGTATTTTCCAAAGTAATACCCGGGAAAAACCAAAGCTTTCAGCTTCCAGTCATTCTTTTCTTTCAAGTTGAGTGATTCATCAGCATGGACTGTTTTATACATCTTGGAGGCCATGAGTGTATGTGCTATCAAAGCAAGGAAAAGGAAAGCATAAATGATCAACTCGGTCATATTTTCTCCAAAATTAAAGCTGCCCAATTGTCTTTGGTTTTTTGTTCCAAAAGGGTAAGTCCAAAGGAAGTAGCCCTGTTTTGGATGTCTGCAATGTCATGCTCATAGAATCCGCTCAGCAGGAGTTTTCCTCCTTTTTTCACAAGACCTGAATACACTTCCATTTCGTCCAAGAGGACATTTTTATTGATGTTGGCAAGTACAATATCGAATTCACCCTGAGGGTTTACTTCGCGGACTGTTCCTTTTCCCATCCTGACTTTGGACATGCCGTTCAGGTCAAAGTTTTCATTGCCGTTTTCCACGCACCATTCGTCAATGTCAAATGCTTCAATCTCAGCTGCCCCAAGTTGATGCGCCATGATCGCCAATATGCCCGTACCTGCTCCGATATCCAAAACCCTTTTGCCGGAATGATCTAGGGTAAGCTGATGGGACAGCATCAGAAATGTGGTAGCATGGTGCCCTGTGCCAAAAGACATTTTAGGGTTGATGTGGATCTCACATTTGAATTCAGGTCTGGGTTCGTGAAAGGAAGCCCTGACATATACCTGATCGCCGACAAAGATCGGGTCGTAATGTTTTTCCCACTCCTCATTCCAATTGACTTTGGGCATCATGCCTTCCTGAACTTCAATCTTTGCGGTCTCTTTATACCTGTCGATGATTTCCTGATAGGCTTCCCTGTCGATCAAATCCTCCTGAATGTAGGCGTCGATCCCTTCATCTGTTTCCAAAAACGAGGCAAAGCCGACTTCAGAAAGCTCCGCGATAAGAATCTCTCGGAATGGTTCTGTGCAGGAAATCTTAAATTCTAAATAGTCCATTTGTATTGTTGTTTGCATTATGCATAAGCGGCAGTGTCTCCACTGCCGCTTTGATTGTCATTGTGAGTTGTTTTAATTGGCATTTACAGAAAAGCTAATGACGTTTAGTGTTTCGTTATCCTGTCTCGTCCTGAAAATGGTTGACACTTTTGTTGTTTGAAATTAGTTATTGTTTCAATTTCTAAAGAGTTTCTATT
>NZ_JAKZAM010000064.1 GCF_022538055.1 Cognataquiflexum nitidum
CGGCCGCCTCCTCCGCCTCGCGGGCCCGACGGCGCGCGGCGCGGCTGCTGAGCTCGGTGTCGTCGGTGATCCGCGGGATCTCGCCGGTGAGCTCGGAGACGCTCACACCGCTACCGCTCTCGTCGGCCCGCCGGTGCCGGCGACCCGTCGGTGCGGCCGCGGCCGGCTGCTCCGCGCCCATGCGCTTGAGCAGCTCCGCCACGGTGATCTGCTGACCGTCCTGATCCTCGGCCATCTCAGCTCCCCTTTCCGTCGCCGCCCGCGTCCCGGTCGAGACGCTGCAGAATGAGCCCCTCCCGTAGAGCCCACGGGCAGATTTTCACACTTTCCAACCCCAGAGCCCTCATCGACGCCTCCGCCACCAGCGCTCCCGCGACCACCTGATGGGACCGGTCAGAGCTGATGCCCTCCAACTCTGCCCTGTCGGCGGCCGTCATGCGAGAGATAAAGGCGATCACCTGCCGCAGACCCGACGCCGTGAGGATCCGCTCGACCCGGGGTCCCTCCGACGACGGCGCCGCTCCGGTGAGCCGCGCCAGCGTGCGGAACGTCTTGGAGGTGGCGCAGGCCAGGTCAGGGGTGCCGGCCGCCCGCAGTTCCCTGGCGGGGCCCTCCAGCTCGGCGTCGATGAAGTCACGCAGCTGGTTGATGCGCTTGCGTTCCGGCGGATCGGTCTTGAACCAGTCGTGTGTCAGTCGGCCGGCGCCCAGCGGCAGGCTGTAGGCGTGCTCGGGCAGCTCGTCCTCCCCGCTGGTCAGCTCCAGAGAACCACCACCGATGTCGAGGTTGACGATCCGACCGGCGCTCCAGCCGAACCAGCGGCGGGCGGCCAGGAAGGTCATGCGCGCCTCGTCCTCGCCGGAAAGCACGCGCAGCTCGATACCGGTCTCCTTCTCGACCTTCTCGAGCACCGCGTCCGAATTGGCGGCGTCGCGCACCGCCGAGGTCGCCAACGCCATGACCTCGCGGCACTTGGTGGCCTTGGCCAGATCGGCGGCCTCGTTGACCGCGTCGATTAGTCGGGCGACGCCCGTCTTGGAGATGTTGTCGTCCTCATCGAGGTATTCGATCAGGCGCAACCGGGTCTTGGAGTCGTTCATGGGCGTGGGGTGCCCGCCACGATGGGCGTCGACCACCACGAAATGGACCGTGTTGCTCCCGACGTCCAGGACACCTAATCTCACACGCCTACCCTAAACGGTCTACGGTCGCAGGTTGTGACCGCCACCGAACGCACCAGCACCCCGGGCGCGCCCGTCCCCGAAGTCCCCCTCGACTTCCCCCGCGAGTGGTACACGTTCCCGGACCCCGCGAACGACGAGCACCTGGTCTCCGCGGACATGACCTGGCTGCTGTCCTCGTGGACCTGCGTCTTCGGCACCCCCGCCTGTCACGGCATCGAGGCCGGCCAGCCCGATTCGGGCTGCTGTACCCACGGAGCGTTTCTGTGCGACGACGACGACCGCGAACGACTGAAAGTAAACGTCGCGCTCCTGGGGCCCGGGGACTGGCAGCACCGGGAGGCCGCTCTGGAGGCAGCAGTGGCCGAGGGCGGCGATCTGGAACCGTGGCTGGAGGAGGACGAACTCACCGGGGACGACGGCGAGCCCGAGCCCGCTCTGCGCACCCGTCGCCACGGCGGCAGGTGCGTGTTCTTCAACGATCCGGGCTGGCCGGCGGGGTCGGGCTGCGCCCTCCACCACATGGCGGCGCGCTCGGGCCGGACCCTGCCCGAGGCCAAACCGGACGTGTGTTGGCAGCTTCCCATCCGCCGGACGCAGGAGTGGGAGACGCGGGCCGACGAGGTGGAGGTCCTCCACACCCGTATCGGCGAGTACGACCGCCGCGGCTGGGGCCCCGGCGGCCTGGACCTCGACTGGTACTGCACCGGCTCGCCCGAGGCACACGTCGGGGCAGAGCCGGTGTACGTCTCCCTGCGCGACGAGCTGATCGGCCTGCTGGGGGCCGAGTGTTACGAGATGCTGGCGGCGGCGTGCAGGCGCCGCGGCCAGCTGGGGATCGTCGCCGTGCACCCCGCCACCGAGCGTGCGCAGGCGGGGCGTGCGCAGGCGGGGCGTGCGCAGGCGGGCCGAACCTGCGGCGCCTGACCGGAACCGCGGCGCCTGACCCGGATCCGCGGCGCCTCCCCCGGATCCGCTACTCCCCCCGGCCAACCGCCCCTCCCCCGGGATCCGCTACTCATCTGCCAGCCTCGCTACCCGGAATCGGAAGTTGTCAACCTGTTTTGAGACAGGTGTTGATTCCGGTGGGTTGCGGTAGTGGTGGCGCTTGCGGAGGTGTCCGGAAGCGTTCTGGGTGGGTGGCGGCGATGTGGTCCAGGCGTGCTTGGCGGGTTCGGTGGATGTGCTCGGCGGTGCCGGTGAAGACCTGCTGTGGGGTGCATCTGCCGAGCCCGCTGTGGTGGTGGCCGGTGGCGTAGCGGTGCAGGAAATCGGCGGTCCACGCGCGGGCATGGTCGAGGGAGTCGAACCGGTCTGGGTGGTCCAGGTCGTACTTGATGGTCTTGAACAAGGCCTCGGAGAACGGGTTGTCGTTGCTGACCCGGGGCCGGGAGTACGACCGGCCCACCGCTGCGGCATCGAGTGCGGTGGCCAGGTCGCGCGCCCTCATCGCGGCTCCGTTGTCTGCGTGCAGCAGTATCGGGGCGCCGTGGCGGTCGAAGGCGTCCAGGAACATCTCAACCGCCAGGGCGGTGTCTTCGCGGGTCTCGATGCGCCAGGCGACCGGGTAGCGCGAGTAGACGTCGATGGCCAGGTACAGCCGGTACAACTGCCGGCCGGGACCGCGCAGCATGGTGATGTCCCAGGACCACAGGTCCCCGGCAGCAGCTGCGGCGGCGACGGGCTTGGGCCGTCCGGGCCCGTGGCCACCGTGCCGGCCCGGGCGCCGGTCACCGACCAGATTGTGGGCTCGGGCGATGCGGTAGAACGTGGACTGCGAACAACTCACCCGGCCGGCATCGAATGAGCTCCAGTACACCTGCACGACCGAGGCATCGGCCTGATCAGGATCGTCGAGTGCTTGCAGCGCCTGGGTCTTCTCGGCCTCGGTCAACGCCGCGGGCTGCCGACGTTGCGTGTGCGGGATCGGGTCTGTCACCCGCCGGTAGTGCTGGTAACCCCTGGCCAGGCGGTAGTAGGTCGATCGCGCCATGCCCAGCAGCTTGCACGTCGGCGCCACGTCCACCTTCGCCCGCTGGGCCAGTTCGGTGATCGTCTCGGCGATCACAGCCTTTTTCGCGCAAGCCACTCGTCGAACTGGGTCTTGCTCATCAACGCTGGTGGGATCTGAGTCTGTGGGTCCGGCGAGCTCAGGTCGATCCCCTGCAAGAGCTCGTAGGCTTTTCCCATGATCTCCTGCGCCACCTCGGCGTTGCGCAGCTTCTCCTGGAGCCGTTCGTTCTCCCGGCGCAGTCTGGCCACCTCGGCCCGATCCTGACTCGGGGTGCGGTCGGCGTTCTTACTCATCGCTGCCTCCACCGAGGTGTCGAACCGGCCCTGGGCCCGGGCATCGAGCCATCGCTTGACCGTGGCCGTGGCCAGTCCGTGCTCGCGCAGCAAATGTGCTTTGTCTCCATGACCGACACATTCGTCCCAGGCCGCCAGGAATTCAATCCGAAAGGCCACCGGGAAACTGCGCTTGCCCGTGGCCGTCGTTCCAATAGGGGTCGAGATCATCCGTCTACTCCGATCCCCGCGTTCGTTGCCAACCTGTCTCACCAACAGGTTGGCAACAAACGAATTCGGGTAGCGGATCACGCAGGGGAGTAGCGGATTTCGGGCTCTCCTGACTTATCCGTGGGTGTTCTGGCGGCCGGGGAGTGCTGGGCGGTGGCCGCCGAGGTTGAGCATGGCCAGGGCGATGAGTGCTTCGGGTGAGCGGAATCCGAAGGCCATTCGGGTGATGAGTCGGATCTTGGTGTTGACCGATTCGATCAGTCCGTTGGATAGACCGTGTTCGATCGAGGCGAGGATTTCTGTCCTGTAGGTACAGATGGTGCGTTGGAGGTGGACGAACCGTTCTATGCGGCATCGTCTGGCCCAGCTGATCCACGCTTCCAGCGCTGTCTCGGCTTCGTCGATAGGCAGGCGGAACACCAGCCGGAGGCCCTCTTTGAGCAGGTAGGCGCGGTGCAGGGTGGGTTCGCACTTCGCGATCCACGCGAGTTTCGCCGCTTGCCGAGTGGTCAGATTCTCGGGGTTCTTCCACAGGGCGTAGCGGGCGTGTTTGACCTGCTGTGCGTGGCCGCGGGCTCGGTTGACCTTGTTGGCCATGCGCCGTGCCCGCAGCTGCTGCCTGTCGCCGCGGGCGGCGTTCCACACGTTCCGGCGCACTTCGTCCAGGGCGTCAGTGGCCCACTTGACCACGTGGAACGGATCGGTGCAGCGCACCGCAGCGGGGCAGGCCTCGCCGACGACGTCGCCGATCCACTTGGCGCCATCAGCGGTGACGTGCGTGATCTGGGCGCACCGCTCCGGCCCCAGCGCCTGGAAGAAAGCCCGCACGGTGGCCTTGTCGCGGCCGATGCCGACCCACACCAGCCGGCCGGTGTCGTGGTCGACCACGATGGTCAGATACTTGTAGTTGCGCTTGTAGGAGATTTCGTCGATCCCGATCCGGCGGAGTCCGGCCAGCGGGTCGATGCCGGCGGCGGTGTCGGCCCACACCCGGGTGATGATCGCCCCGACGGTGCGCCAGGCGATCCGCATCAATTGGGTGACTGCCGATTTGGAGCACTGGGTGGCCAGCCACGCGACCTGCTGATCGAACCGATAGGTGTGGCCGGCTGCGTGGCGGGCCCACGGCACTTGCCGCACCGTCGGGCCATGCTCAGGGCAACTCACCCGAGGGGAATCGGCCTCGAGGAAAACCATCGTGGTGCCCATATCCAGGCTGCGCCACCGGCGACGACCTTCCCCGTTGTCGTACCGCGCCGCCCGGACTCCACACACCCCGCACCGGCCCCGACCAGCGCGTCGTGGTCGCACATGCGCCACGACGATCTGCGACTGCTCATCGAACTCGATGTCCTCGATGACGGTCTTCTCGACGCCCAGCACCGCACGCCATAGGCTGACATCTCGCACGCCGTTCTCCGCTCTGAAGTTCTGGTATTAGACACACCAAGAACCTAAAGCGAGAACGGCGTGCACCTATCTCAGACGGTCAACGGACCCACGGAAAAGTCAGGAGAGCCCTTTTTCGCGCAAGCCACTCGTCGAACTGGGTCTTGCTCATCAACGCTGGTGGGATCTGAGTCTGTGGGTCCGGCG
>NZ_JAKZAM010000065.1 GCF_022538055.1 Cognataquiflexum nitidum
TTTACCACATAGAACAGATAGAACACATAGTTTTTTCTTTTTTTACCACATAGAACAGATAGAACACATAGTTTTTTCTTTTTACCACATAGATCATATAGAACACATAGTTTTTTTTGCGGTTTTGTGGGAGAAAATGATTCAGGTTTTACCTGCTTCTGGAGAAGCAGGATAGCGAGTGGGTAGTAAACCTGCTTCAGGAGAAGCGGGTAAACATGGATAGCAAGAGAGAACTTTCACCGGTGGGTAGGTAAATTCAAAATGGGGATTTTATTACCATATTTACTTTATTTATTTATATTTGAAGACTTATCGACCCCGCTTAATATTTATGAAGCAGCTTCTCACTTGGATTGTTTTCTTATTTTTAGCAGTTTCCTGTATCAGCAATAAGAGGATTACCTACCTTCAAAATCTTCCTGAAAATGAGCCCATCGAATTGGATCAGTTTATTCCTTTTGCGGAAGTAGAATATCGGTATATCCTTCAGCCTTTTGATATTGTGGACATCGATTTTTCATCTTCAGATGAGGAGTTGACCAAAGCATTTGAATTTCAGGGTTCAAGAAGAATGGGTGGAGGAATGGGTGGTGGTGGCGGAGGCGCCGGTGATATATTTTACTTTACCGGCTATTCACTCGATCAAGAAGGGTATGTCCTTTTGCCCAAGATAGGGAGGTTGAAAATTTCAGGCCTCAGCGAGGAGGAGGCAAGGATTAAGGTACAGGAGGAAATCAGGGCTTATTTCAAAGAAGAGGTATTTGTCAAGTTGCGGATCGGAGGGATCCGCTTTACAGCAATGGGAGAATTCAGTAGTGGTGGTCCCATGGTGATTATGAAAAACAGGGCAACTATCTTTGATGCCATTTCTTTGGCAGGAGAAACCAATATTTTGGCTAGAAAGAACAAGCTGTTTCTGATCCGTCAATACGATGGGGGGTCAAAAATCCATCAGATCAATCTGAATGACCGGGCTTTGCTGGCATCTCCCTATTATTTTATCCAACCCAATGATATCCTTTATTTGGAACCAATGAGAATCAGGCAGATAGGCAATGCGGATAATTTTTCTCAATCTTTGGGTTTGATCATTTCGGTCACAAGCTCGCTTTTATTGATTTTTGCGCTAATCAGAGGTAATATATGATAGACGGGAGGATAGACATATCGAAGTTTGAGCAGGAAGCAAAGCCGATTGACATCAAATATTACCTGATCAAGTATTCGCGATATTGGCCTTTGTATGGTACTTGTATATTTATTGCGATGGTCTTGGTTTTCCTATTTCACAGGTATTCGGTAGAGGAATATCAAGTGCAGGGAAGTGTCCTGATCAAGCCAAAAAACTCTCCCGAGGTTCGGATTCTAGACAGGTCCAATATTTTTTCGGGAAGCAATAACCTTGAAAATGACATCCTCCTGTTTACGTCTAAGAACTTGGCAGAGGAAGCTTTGAAAAAACTTCATTTTGATGTCAGTTATTATGCCTCGACCAATATCAAGGAAGTGGAATTGTATGACAAATCACCGATCAAGGTATTGGTGGATTGGAATATCCATCAATCTGAGGGAGGGACGGTACATTTTACGATGGTTTCTGATACCGAATTTACCTTGACCAAAGAGGACAAAGCCTTTTTTGATTTTTTCAATTCAAAGAACAACAGGCCTTTGGATGAGGCTATTTTGAATAAAACTTACAAGTTTGGGGATGTGATCCAATCTGATAGGTCAAAGTTTGTGGTGCACCAAACTCGGGACATGCAGGAGGGGGACAAGTTGTACTTTATAATTCATAACCCCGTAGATGTGCTCGACAATTATTCCCGTGCGGTGACCGTAAGGCCTATCAATAGCTTGGGTACAGTCCTGCAGGTCTCTATGGTGTCTCGGGTGGTAGAAAAGGGAAGGGATTATGTCAACGCGCTTATGGATTCTTTTATTGATTACGATCTAAAGGAAAAGAATAGGATCTCTGAAAATACCCTGAGGTTTATCAGTGATCAGATGCATATCCTGGAGGATACCCTTAAGATGGTGGAGAGTTCCATGCTGAATTTTAAGGTCGACAATAAACTGATGAATGTAGACTCGGAGTTTGGCGGGGTATTGGGAAATATTCAAAATTTAGAAAACTTGATTCAAGAAATAAATTTTGAATTGAGTTATTACCGGTCCTTGCAGACCTACCTCAGTACCAAGACGGAGGATTATTCCGATATCATTGCCCCGTCTATTGTGGGATTGAGTGATGGTTTCCTCAATGGACTGATTCAGAGTCTGGTTGGGGTATCTATGGAAAGGAGGAAATTGTTGGCAGTGGTGAATGAAAACCATCCTAACGTGGTGCAGGTGGATGAACAGATCAGCAAACTGAGGGAGAATATTTTTGAAAATATAAATAACCTCGTATCCAATACGGAGAGGAGGAAAGTGGAAGCTCAAAAGAGACTTAAAGAGTTGGATAAGGAGTTTGCCAAATTGCCACAGACAGAGTCAGATTATACGGGGATTTTGAGGCAGTACAAGCTGAGAGAAAACCTTTATAATTACCTTTTGGAAAAGAGGGCCGAGGCAGGAATCGCCAAAGCTTCCAATGTTCCGGACAATTCGGTTTTGGATTATGCCCGAAGAGGGAGTCTGATTTTTCCAAAGAAAGCGCAAAACTATGGATTGGCTTTAGGCCTTGGGTTTTTTATCCCATTGTTGTTTTTGCTGGCATTTCATTACCTCAACAACAGGATAATGGACCAAATTCAATTGAAAAATGCGATCCGGATACCCTTGTTGGGGACCATCGGTTTGAGTAATAAGGATACCAATATGATAGTGGCAGAGCATCCCAAAGCCATGGTCTCGGAATCTTTTAGGTCATTGAGGTCAGCTTTGTTTTATATAGCAAGTGAGAAGAAATGTAAAAAAATACTGGTAACCTCCTCCGTTTCGGGAGAGGGAAAGACTTTTGTAAGCCTCAACCTTGCCGCGGCGATGGCCCTGAGTGGGAAGAGGACGGTTTTGATAGGCCTGGATTTGAGGAAACCAAAAATCGCTGATTATGTAGGTGTGGGCAATAAAGTGGGGCTTTCTTCCTACCTGGTCGATAGGTCTACCAAAGAAGAGATCGTTATTCCTACCAAATATGAAAACCTCTACATCGTACCTTCGGGACCGGTACCTCCCAATCCTGCGGAATTGTTGCTCAAAGACAAGATGGTGGAGTTTCTTACCTATCTGGAGGGGGATTTTGATGTGGTGGTGATGGATACCCCGCCGATTGGTCTGGTGTCTGAAACAATGGACTTGCTCCGGTTTTCGGATGTGAACCTGTATATTATCCGACAGGATTATACCCACAAAAAGTACCTTTTGATGATCAATGACTTGTATGCCAATGATCAGATCAGAGATTTTTATGCTGTATTCAACGGCATCAGGGCAGGGGGGGATGTGTATGATTTTGGAGGATACAATTATGGCTATGGCTATAATTATTCTTACATGAGGAAAAACAAATATACCGGCAACTATTACGAGGATGATGATTCCAAAAAGAAGCCTTCGCAATGGCTAGATAAATTTATTGGGAAGTTTAGGGTGTAGCGTAGCGTCATTCTGATTGTGGTGAAGAATCTCAGGGGAGGTTGTAGTTGTTGTCGGGTTATCAGCTCCGCGTTGTCAGGTTGTCGGGCGTTACCTTGAGGTACGAAGGGTCTCTGGTTGTAGTAGTTCCGCCACGGCGGACAGGTGTAATTGTTGTCTGCTTCGCGTTGTCGCGTTTTCGGGCGTCACCCTGAGGTACGAAGGGTCTCTTGGTAGTAGTTCCGCCACGGTGGACAGGTGTAATTGTTGTCTGCTTCGCGTTGTCTGCTTTGCGTTGTCAAGTTGTCGGGTTCTAAGGCGTCACCCTGAGGTACGAAGGGTCTCTTGGTAGTAGTTCCGCCACGGCGGACGGGTGTAATTGTTCTCGGGCTGTCAGCTGTGCGTTGTCGGGTAAATTGGTTAACTGATTAACTGGTTAAATGAGACAGGTCGAGTTTCTGTTCCTTGCTTCTTTAATAGCAAAGGATCCTTAAAACGGCTCTGCCTCTCGCCTCTCGCCTCTCGCTTCTCGGTTCTCGCCTCTCGGTTCTTGTTTCTTGGTACGTAATACTTGGTACTTAATACTTGATACTCAAAATGAAAAAAGTTGCTTTGATTCCTGCGCGGTATGCCTCTACCCGTTTTCCGGCCAAGTTGGTTCAGGATCTATGTGGGATGTCTGTCATTCAAAGGACTTACCTGAGTACGAAACAAACGGGAGTGTTTGATCAGGTGGTGGTGGTTACGGACCATCAAGCAATAGCGGATCAAATCACAGCTGTGGGTGGGGAAGTATATTTCAGCACAAGGGAATTTGAAAGCGGTTCTGACAGGATTGCTGAGGCCGCAATGGGTATCGAGGCGGATATTTTTGTGAATGTGCAGGGTGATGAACCTTTTCAGGACGGTAAGTCTTTGCTGGATCTGACTGCTGTTTTTTCGAATCTCGAGGTGCAGGTTGCTTCAATGATGTTTTCCATTGCTGCTTCTGAAGCACAAAATCCTAATGCCGTCAAGGTGGTGGTGGATAAGAATAATTATGCGCTTTACTTTAGCAGAAGTCCCATTCCATATGTGAGAGAACAAGCGGTGGAGATTTCCTATTGGAAGCATGTGGGGATCTATGCTTACCGCAAGGAGGCACTTTTGGCTTTCACCGGATTGCCCAAGTCATTTTTGGAAACCACAGAGATGTTGGAGCAGTTGAGGTTGTTGGAAAATGGTGTTAGGATCAAGATGGTACCGACCACCCATCAGGCTATTGCAGTTGATACCAAAGAGGATCTGGAAAGGGCAGTGGCGTGGTGCTTGGAAAATAAACTCTTCTAGATTTCTGTTTTTCCGATATTCAGGAAGTAAGATTTATTAACAACAAAGCAACAAAGGAAGCAAGAGTTCTTTTTGGCAATTGAGGTTGTTGGAAAATGGGGTAAGGATCAGGATGTTTCCTGCGGTGAACAAGTTTTTTTTACCACAAGGTTACAAAGGAAGCAATAGGTTTTTTTGGTAATTGAGGTTATTGGAAAATGGGGTAAGGATCAGGATGT
>NZ_JAKZAM010000066.1 GCF_022538055.1 Cognataquiflexum nitidum
AATATTCATAAAAAAAGGCCATAATTCCAAATTATGACCTGTTTTTTTTCACTGTCTAGTAAAGAGCCAAACAAAAGTAGGTGTAGTTTGCAACTACACCTTCTTATGAAATGAATTTGCAATTCGATTAACCAAGAATTACCTTTTGGTTAGAGAATTCTAAATTGAATCCAATTGCAAATTGGAAAGGATAAAAGGGTAGGACAAGGCGTTTGGAAATGATCCTTTTGGATCATTTTAGCCTTGGGCCAGGTGCAGGGTAGGCAAATTACACCCAGTCCTAGCATCAATCGCTAAACTACAAATAGTCGGGGGTAGGCAAATTCCACCCAGTCCTAGAGTGGTTCCACCGGCGCAGGAAAGACAAGAACGTATAATTACACGTATGATAGGGTAAATAGAATCACCGCTGCAACATACACAGCGTCCGGTGAGACCAACTGGTATAATCTGAGCGGGATGCAATATGATGGAAATGGTAACATCACTGCACTTACCCGAAGAAATCAAAGGACTGCAACTACTTATGGTACTGTAGATCAGTTGACATACAGCTATCAGACCAACAGCAATAAGCTGACACAGGTCACTGATGCGATGACATCTCAGACCTATACTGCCAAAGACTTCAAAAACAGGAGCAATGTCACCTACACTTACGATCTCAACGGCAACCTGAAGACCAATGCAGACAAACAGATCAGCAACATTGCCTATAACCACCTCAATCTCCCCTCTGAAGTATCATTCAGCACGGGGGCAAAGATAAGATTTGCCTATGATGCCGAAGGTGCCAAGCTGAGCCAGATGGTTTTCAATACCTCAGGGGCGCTGACCAAGACCCAGGATTATGTCGGGGAGTTTGTGTATCTGGATGGAGGTCTTGACTACCTGATCCATGAGGAGGGAAGGGTGGCGATCGAACTCGGCTCCTTTCAATATGAATACTTTATCAAGGACCATCTCGGCAATGTCCGTCAGGTACTGAGGAATCCTGGTTCACAGGTGTATATGGCCACCATGGAGACCCAAAATGCCGAAAAGGAGGAAATGGAATTCTCGATGGTGTCCACTTCCCGACAGTCCGAGCCGGAACACAATGTGACTGCAGGTGGGGACAAGGTTGCCTGGCTTAATGCCGACCGGGGAAGGATGGTAGGACCGGGAAGAACCCAAGAAATCCATGTAGGAGACAGCATCAAACTGCAGGTTCACGGAAAATACCTTGAGGACAAAAAACAAAAAGCCCATGCAGGTAGCTTTGTGACAGAAGGCGGGGTCGAAAGAATCCTGACCAACCTGAACGACCTTGGACTAATCACAGAGCAGGCAGGTGGAGCCAATCCGATGGCGCTCCTGAATCTCGTGGATATTGTGGCCAAGGATCTACAGAAGAAGGAAGCTCCTGAGGCGTACCTCATGTATGCCCTCTATGATAAGGACAGCAACAGATACGAAGTCGGAAAGAAAGTCCTCAGCAAAAATGCGGCAAACCAACATGAAGTCCTGGAGGAGAATATGTATATTTCGAAGAACGGCTATATGGAGACCTTTGTGGTCAATGAGACATCTGAGGACGTCTGGTTTGACAATATGATGGTGATGAGCATGTCATCGCCGGTAGCCCAGGAGACGCATTATGATCCATGGGGACTGGAACTGACCGGGATAGGGTATCAGTACCCGCAGATCAAAGCGAATAAGTTTCTATACAACGGCAAGGAACTAATCGAGGACAACAGCCTTCAGTACTACGACTATGGGGCGAGGATGTATGATCCTACTGTTGGGCGGTTTCATACTATCGATCCAAAAACCGAAATTTACAACTCTTGGTCACCATATTTATACGGTGCAAATAATCCTATTAGATATGAGGATACTAACGGTGAGGGACCTGGGGATAAGGTTTTGGGCTTTCTAGTTGCCTTGGTTGATAATTTGTTTGGAGGGTTTACACCTGCCAGAGAATTAGGAGCACGTTATGTTAGTGAAGGAGGGGCTTCCGATTATAACAGTGGACAAGATGCTGGTGATATATATAGTATTGCCATGGGAGTCGGAATGATAGACGGAGGTAGCGCAACTGCGGCTGGAGGAGCTGCAGTAATGATGGCTTCCGGGGGGACAGCCACTCTAGCGACAGCGCTTCCTATTGCAGGCGGATTGTTAGTAGCGGCTGAGGGGTATGTTTTAGGAGCTTCTGGAGCCAACAGCATTATTAACCAAAAAGGAAGAGTTAATGCTGAAGGGAGAACTAATCCAAAAAGAGAAGCACGAGAAAAAGCGAAAGAGAATCGAAATGAACAACCTGCATCAGAAGACTACGCAAAGTACAAAGCAAAGGAATTAGAAAAATCTAAGGGTAAAGATGCAAGAAGAGAAGCCCATGACAAAAAAGAATCAGGCGCTGGAGATCGAACCAAGAAGCAATTAGACGAAGATTATAATAAAGGTAATTATTAAAGATGGACGATTTTAAAGAAATATTGAAGGATGCAATCTGTCAAGAAAATATTGCATTTCTTGAAGAAAATAAGGATAAGTATTCAATGAATGATCGTTTTGAAGATGAAAATAACGATTCATTGCTTCTATTTGCTTTAAGTGACTCAGGAAGTAATTCTTATAAGTTTTTTTTAAAGAACAAGGCAAATATTGATGCTTTGAACAATGAAGGTGAGAATGTAATTCATAGCATAGTTTATTCTGGAAGGAAAGAGAGGTTTCAAGGCATACTAAACAAAAAAAATATTAATCATCAATCGAATGATGGCTCAACACCTTTGCTACTGTCGATAGCTTTAGAAAAGACTGAAATTGCCCAATATTTAATTGAAAAAGGTGCAGATATAAATATTCCAGATAATGGGGGTAGTACTCCATTACACCTTGCTTGTTACTTTGGAAATATAATAATAGTCTCAGAATTAATTATGCTTGGTGCAAACCTGAAAGTCAAAACGAAAAAAGGAAATCTTCCTTTAGCACTGGCAGTAAACGGTGGACATGATGAGATTGTTAAATTTCTTTACAATAAGATATATCAATAGGCACTTTATCACATAAAAGCCCGGTCTGGGCGTAGAAATGCGTTGCAGCTTGGTGTAGCTTGGTGTAATTTGTAATTACGCCTTACTATGATTTAGAATTTGTAATTCAAATTACCAACAATTTTTGTCTGTTTGGACCGGAACTAAAAAAGACTAGAATGAAAGTAAAGCCTATAATCATTTTTATTTTGGTCTGCATGTTTTGGGCTCAAGCTCAGGCACAAAAATTACCTACTTTTCCATCCAAAAATGGACTGACAGCAGGCATCCCCCAAATACCCCCCAAACCCGAAATTCCTTATCTGGAAGAACTCAGGCAGATTCAGTCACTGAAAAAGTCATATGATTCTCTTCGGAATGAACTGAAAGAATTGAAGGAAATTACTGCTGACAGCACCCAAAGGGACAGTCTTTTTACTTTGGCCAAGGATCGAAGCAAACAGGTGCTGGAACAGGAAAGCAAGACACTGGAAAGCCTGATAGCAAATGAGGATATCCCCGGTGAGGAAATCAAGGATGCAGCTAAAAATACGCTGGAAAGGGTGAATGAATCCAAAGCAAGGATAGCAGGGATCGACGATGTTGGAGAACTTGAAAACTTGGTGGACATCAACAATGAAAATCTCAAAGCACTGACCAATGAATGGCTGATGCCTAAGGTGGAAGAACAGCTTACGGGGGTGATAAAGGAAGGATTGGATCCCACAAATGCATCCAAATACCTATCAGTACCTGACTTCTATGGAAAAGATGCCCTGACCGCCCTGACCAAAAAAAGACTGCCATCCGAAATTCCATTCGATCAAGCCAAGGAAATGGCCAAAGAAAAGGCATTGCATATTTCGGATGAATATATCCAAAAAGCAGGAAAGGACTTTTCTAAGCTTAAGATCGATACATTAGGAAATATCAAAACTCTACCCAAAGAAATGAACCAAAAGAGGAAGGAGTTTTTTGAATCTAACGAACTTAAAGATTTTCCTTTTGTCCACCGGATCGGGATGATGCTGTGGTATGATCCCCTGACTTCCTTCGGGGATGGGTTGCTGTTGGACTATGGGCTTGCTTATTCCTTCACACAGCAGGTCAGTTTGTTGGGAGGGATGACCTGGAAAAAGCAGTTTGACGAAGAAGAAACCCTCAGAAGAGAAGGTGTAGGCGTGTTTACAGGATTCCGGGTAGCCAAAGGAAACTGGTTTGCTCAAGGGACAGTAAACCGTAACCGGGTTACCATCAGCAACCCCACAGGTTATGAGTCCATGGATTTTGACGGAAAAGCCTGGGCATCCAGTTTTGCGGTGGGAAGAACGATCCCCATGGGCAAGACCATCCGGTCAGTGGTGATCGGTTCCATAGACCCGTTTTTTGACAAGCATACCAGCCTGAACAAAAGCAGGTTCCAGTTGAAAATCGGCTTTGAGATCGGATCCTTCCGAAAAATCAAAAAAGAAGTGAAGGAATTGATTCCTTTGGATGGGTTGGAGGAAAAGGGGAATGAAAAGGTGCAATATTTCATGAGGGATATAGGGAAGTGATATTGACAGGTTTTCAGGTTATCTGCTTCGCGTTGTCGGGTTGAAAAGGTTCCGCCTCGGACAGTTGTAATGGTTCTAATTGTTGTAGTAGTTGTAATTGATGCTGTGGTTACTTTTTGTGGTAAGGCAAAAAGTGACACGAGATAAAAACTTAAAAAAAATACCTAGGAAAAGAAATTGAATTGAGTTTCTTAGACTTTCCTGTTTTTGGTGTAAAGTCTATTCCACCATTTGCCTTTTTGCCCCCAAAAACCTGAAACATCG
>NZ_JAKZAM010000006.1 GCF_022538055.1 Cognataquiflexum nitidum
CGACGAGCTGAAAGATATAAAATAAAAAAGGATACTATTTCTAGTATCCTTGTAGTAGCGGGGATTGGACTCGAACCTGTGTCCGCCGCGGCGGATATGAGCACGACGAGCTGAAAGATATAAAATAAAAAAGGATACTATTTCTAGTATCCTTGTAGTAGCGGGGATTGGACTCGAACCAATGTCCGCCGCGGCGGATATAAGCCGACGAATACCGTTCGTTGTAAAACAAAAAAACCAAGCATTTCTGCTTGGTTCCGAGTAGCGGGAACAGGACTCGAACCTGTGACCTTCGGGTTATGAGCCCGACGAGCTACCAACTGCTCCATCCCGCGATATATGTTTTTCTTAGAGAAATCTATGTGAAAACAGCCTTTCGCCGTAATTGTGGTACAAAGGTAAGGACATATTCTCTAAAATCAAGTACCTTTGCAGAAAAAAATTATTGTCATGACCGAAAACACACACAAAGCAGGCTTTGTAAACATCATTGGAAAACCCAATGTCGGCAAATCCACGCTCATGAATGTGCTTATCGGTGAGCGACTTTCGATCATCTCTTCCAAGGCACAGACCACCCGTCACCGGATTATGGGACTCATCAATGACGAACACTATCAGATTGTATTTTCTGATACTCCCGGCATGCTGAAGCCCAAATACGAGCTTCACAAAAGCATGATGAGTTTTGTCCACATGTCTTTGGAAGACGCAGATGTGATTCTTTTCGTAACCGATCTATATGAATCCGACGAGGAAATAGAAGACGTAATTGAAAAGATCAACCATTCCGGAGTTCCTGTACTGCTTGTAATCAACAAGATTGACCTCTCCAAAGAGGGGCAACTTGAGGAAGTGACGGCGTATTGGACCCAAAGAATCAAAGCAGATACCGTGATCCCGATTTCTGCCACCGAAAGTTTCAACACCGAGCGCATACTCCAAGAAATCCTAGACAGGCTTCCTTACCACGCACCCTTTTATGATAAGGATGAACTTACCGACAAGCCGGAGCGTTTTTTTGCTTCCGAAATCATCCGTGAGAAAATCTTCATCAACTACAAAAAGGAAATTCCTTACAGCACAGAGGTGTCCATTGAGGATTTTTTCGAAGAAGAAAATATCATCCGCATCCGGGCCGTCATCTATGTAGAGCGTGACAGCCAAAAGGGAATCATCATCGGCGAGGGCGGCAAAGCCATAAAAAGGATTGGAACTCAGGCGAGGCACGAAATGGAAAAATTCTTTGGCAAAAAAATCTTCCTAGAGACCTTTGTCAAGGTGGAAGATGACTGGAGAAAGGATAAAAATAAATTGAGAAAATTTGGTTACGACCAATAAGAAAATAACAAAATGGCAAATATAGTAGCAATAGTTGGGCGGCCGAATGTAGGCAAATCTACCTTTTTCAACAGGTTGGTAGAGGAGAGAAAGGCCATTGAGGACAATCTCAGCGGGGTGACCCGTGACAGGCATTATGGCCACGCACAGTGGGGAGGCAAATTCTTTTCTGTCATTGATACAGGGGGATATGTGATCGGTTCGGATGATGTCTTCGAAGCTGAGATCAGAAAGCAGGTAAAGCTTGCCATCGAAGAAGCAAATGTCATTCTCTTTGTGGTGGACTGCCTGGATGGATTGACGGATTTGGATAAGGATTTTGCGGCGGAACTCCGTGCTTCCAAGAAGCCCATCTATATCGTGGCCAACAAGGCTGACAGCCCGGAGAAGTCCATGTTGGCAGCAGAGTTTTACGGTTTGGGATTGGGAGACAATGACGTCTATCCCATTGCAGCAGTCAGCGGAAGCGGTACAGGAGACTTGTTGGATGAGGTGATCAAGCATTTTCCCGATGAAGGGGAAGAAGATCCTGATGCGGGCATACCCAAGATCGCCATTTTGGGAAGACCCAATGTGGGGAAATCCTCTTTCCTCAATGCCCTTTTGGGACAGGAAAGGTCCATCGTGACCGATGAAGCAGGAACTACGAGAGATGCCATCCACACGAGGTACAAACTCTTTGGTCAGGACTTTATCATCACCGATACAGCCGGGATCCGGAAAAAAGCAAAGGTAAAGGAAGACATCGAGTTTTATTCGGTGATGCGCTCTTTGCGGACTTTGGAAGAATCCGATGTGCTGATTATCATCATTGATGCGACGAGAGGTTTGGAAGCGCAGGATGTGAACCTGATTTCTTTGGGAATCAAAAACAACAAAGGCATTGTCATCATGGTCAATAAATGGGATCTGATCGAAAAGGATCATAAAACCATGGACAAGATCAAAAAGGAGATGATCGAAAAGTTGGGTGAAAACAAGTGGATCCCGATCATTTTCACTTCAGTGGAAGAAAAGCAGCGGATCATGCAGGCGATAGAATTGGCCGTGAAAGTCTATGAAAACAAGACCAAGAAGGTGCCTACATCCAAACTGAATGACATCATGCTACCGGAAATTGATAAATATCCGCCACCGGCCTGGAAAGGAAAGTACATCAAGATCAAGTACATCACGCAGCTTCCTACCAAAAACCCGGTATTCGCATTCTTCTGTAACCTGCCTCAGTACATCAAAGATCCCTACAACAGGTATCTGGAAAACAGGATCCGTGAGAATTTTGATTTTGAGGGTGTTCCGATCAAGATTACTTATAAAAAGAAATAAAAATATATTTTGATGAATTGCTTGACAATCTGATGAATGGTATTACCTTTGCGTGCTGATTTAAAAATCCAGACAAAAAATTATGAAAAAGGTATTTGCAATGTTCGCTGTAGCAGGTTTGTTATTCACTGCATCTTGCGGAAACAAAGAAGTTACAGAAGAAACTACTGAAGAAGTAGAAGTTGTCATCGAAGAGACTGAAGAGGCTGTTGAAGAGACAGTTGAAGAAGCTACTGAAGAGGTACAAGGTGCAGTTGAAGGTGCTACTGAAGAAGTTAAAGAAGTTGTAGAAGGTTAATTTCTTCTCACTCTCAAGAAAGTCCCGCAGAAATGTGGGACTTTTTTTTTGCATTGTCTTATATTCAACCCATGGATCATGAGTTACGGTTTTTGGAAACTTTCAAAAAACATGTCCCGCTGCCTGCAGCGGAATATTGTTGGAATTTATGGAAGGAACTGCCATTCAATTTTTACATCACCCGGACGAGGCAGAGCAAATTGGGGGATTTCAGGTACCGCAGGGATCAAAAAATCCAGACCATCACGATCAACCACGACCTTAACCCTTACCAGTTTTTGATTACCTATGTCCATGAGGTGGCACATTACCGGGCTTTTGAAAAATTTGGGCTGAGCATCAAGCCCCATGGATTGGAATGGAAAGCTACTTTCAGGGATTTGATGTCGCCGCTGCTGATCGATCAGGTTTTCCCAAAGGATATCTTGATTCCACTCAAAAGGCATATCACAAATCCCAAGGCTAGTTCGGGAGCAGATCTTTTTTTGAGTAAATCCATCAAAAGGTATGATGAAAACAAAGCTTTTGACATTTCTTTGCTTGCTGACCTGACACCGGGGGCTCTTTTCGAATTGCAGGGAAGGGCTTTCAAGAAAGAAATGACCCGAAGAACCCGTGTACTCTGCCAAGAGGTAAATACAGGAAGGAAATTTTTGATTTCAGCCCATGCAGAGGTAAAAAAAATTGAGAAAGATTAAGCCTTCTCTTCCCCTATCTGATTTTCTTCCTGAGAAAAATCCTTTGGCTGAGGCAAATCAACCAATGAATTGATCCCAAAATATTCCATAAACTTTTCACTTGTTCCATACAGCAGAGGTCTACCGACACTATCAGACTTTCCTTTGATGGTGATAAGTTCTTTCTCAAGCAGCTTTTGGATGGAATAATCACAATTCACCCCACGGATATGCTCGATTTCGGTCTTGGTCACCGGCTGCTTGTAAGCAATGATGGATAATGTTTCCAATTGGGCGGTAGACAGGCGTTTGTGGGATTGTTGCCTGAGAAGTATGGAAATGCTGGCCTGATAGGCCGGCTTGGTCAAAAACTGATAGCCCCCTGCTAGATTTTCCAAGGCAAAGGAAAAATCATCATGGCTATATTTTGATTGCAAGGAATCAATAGCCTCCAAAATATGGGCAAGGGGAACTTCAGATTCAAACATCTCCGTCAGACATTTTTGAATTTCTTCAATACCCAACGGAGATGGAGAACAGAAAATCAGTGCTTCTATATGCTTTGGTAAAAAGTCCAATTATTTTTTGGCAAGCTTAGCTTCTATCGAATGCATAGTATGTGGTACGGCTCTGAGACGTTCTTTGGAAATCAATTTTCCTGTATCTACACAAACGCCGTAAGTGCCATTTTTAATTCGGACAAGTGCATTTTCCAAATTGATGATGAATTTTTGTTGCCTAGCAGCAAGTTGACTCATACTTTCTCTTTCCAAAGTATCTGCACCGTCTTCAAGAAGTTTGGATGTAGACGCTGTAAAATCAGTTCCGCTGTCATTTTTTTTGCTCAAGGTTTCTTTTAGAATCAATAATTCTTCTCTGGCAACAGCGATCTTTTTCAAAATAATATCTTCAAACTCCTTTAATTCTTCGGGAGAATATGCGGTCTTTCCTTCTTGATTCATAATTTTATTTTTTTGATGTTTTGTCCCAATCAGGGTTGGGTGCTTGAAAAGTTCCCTAAAATACACTTACCTGATTAAAATCAAAAATTAAAAAACCGTTGTCTAACGGTTTTTATTGGGTGAGGAGATTTCGCAATCTTTTTTCCAACAGCTTTTCATCTAAATACAGGCGGTATTTGATACTCAGGTAACGTTGGATAGATTTCAAACTTTTGCCTTTTAGGATAAAGTAAGTTTTCAATGTTTGGGATACGATATCGGGTTTCATCTGAGGGGGTCTTTTTGGCTTCTCCTAAATTACTGATTTTGTGGAATTAATCGCCATGGTTATTGAAATTTTGTGCCCACTACCACAGTTTTTTTGATTTGATTTATTTTCCCCTGAAGGTCAAAAATTTCTACCCAAATGATATAAATGCCGGGTCTTACTTTTGAGCCGTTGGTATAGGTGCCATCCCAGAGATAAAAGCCTTCATTTCCCCAAACTGCATTTTGACATAATTCGCGTATCAGGCTGCCGTCAATTCCAAAAATCCTGATTGTCGCCAAGTTACCCGCCTGATCAGATTTGTAGGCAATGGTGGTATAAGGCTGAGTCCCCGGAGCATCCGGCACAAAAACTTTGGGTTCGACTTCGATTCCTATTTGGTTATTTCCCTCAAAAACATTTGAATTTTGATAACCGGGCGTGGCAAAACCTTCTGAGGAAGAGGCAGAATGCCAATTGTTTGGATTACCGATCGGTTGAAAAGGTGAAAGCCTCTCCAAAGAAATCCCTTTGGTTTCTTTCAAAAGCCTGTGGTGCATTTTGTCATTATAGCTGAGAATTTCAGAGATTGATTCATCAGGATTTAAGAATACCACATTTCCTGAGGAAATGGGATAACTTGGAAGAGAAGAGTATTCAATAAACCTTTCTTCCCGGCTTTTTGGATATTCCTGTTTGAGCTTTTCGGCATCTGTGGTAAATACCAAAAATGAATTGGGAACAAGGATAAATTCCTCACTGAACAATACTCGCCTGTTTGCCACAAGATTGTCATTGTTTAGGTTGGCCAATTTCCAGTCCTTTAAACTGATGAATTTTTGGGAGGCATTGTAGATTTCTACAAATTTTGGTGCACCTGTTCGGGGATTAAAAAGCACCTCATTCAGAACCACATCCCCTGATTGGGCAACGGATGGAACTACAAAAAACACTTTTTGGTCTGAGTCAAATAGATTTCCGGTACAGTCCCTCAAGTTTGAGACTTTCGATTCATAATAAATTCCTTCTTGAATGGCTTGTTCAAATTGAACCACAAGTTCATTTGGATTATCACCGATCCTGATGTTTTTGATCGGAATTGAGGGCTGAAATTCTAAGGAAACCTGAGTTAAATTTTGAGAAAGAATTTTAGAAAATGACAAAACAACACTTGTCTCTCCAATAAGCCTTGACCTAATAAACTGTAGGGGCAACAAATCAGGTGTATCCTCATAAACTGAATTCTGCTTTCCGGGAGTTCCTCTTTTGGGATCTGCGGATGGCTTGAGGTTGGTAGCGATATTACAATCCAAAAACGGATTTACAATTTCAAGGCTATAGCCACCTTGTGCAAAAACACTCCCCCCAAAAGTGGCTGTCGTGTAAGCCAAGCTGTCGATGACCCGGTTTTCCGGATCCAGGATTTTTACCCGATCTCCAGAATTCAGTAATGTGGGCCAATTGGACAAGCCAAGTACTTGGCCGTAATTTGCAAATAATGGGGCAGCCGTCCTTGGCGTAAGGACAATGTATTTTTGGGGTTCCAAAAGGAAAGGGGGAATGGTGGTTTTCCTCTTGGAGTTGGCCAACTGCAATCCTCCCAAGTAGATGGATCGATCGCCGGGATTGAAAATTTCGACATATTCCACATTCGGCAGAACGTTTCCGGAGCGCGGCGCAGGCATGATTTCATTGATGACAATATCCTTAAACTTGAGTTTTGGTGGGGATAAAAACTGAAAGGGGAAAGATTGGTTGGTCAAAAAATTTCCCTTCAGGTCTGTAAGTCCCTCCACTTGGAGGATATACTCTTTCTCTGATTCAAAGACAAAATTCCATTCCAGAAGGATTTGAGTTGCATTTTGTTGTAAAACCGCAGAACGGGGACTTTTAGCTAAGATCGAGAAATTGGAAAGGATGGAAGCAAAAACCAAATCCAAAGGCTCCGAAAACACAGCAATGATTTTATCCGATGCCAGAGGAATTACATTTACCAAAACAGGAGGCGTAATGTCCCAAACAAAATCCCTCGAAGAACCTGGAATGGGATATCCTCTATCGGTTGTCCTAGGGGAAAGCTTCAAAGTATAGGTCAGACTTTCCTCAAAAGGCTCATTGCTTTTCAATTCGATTACTTCAGGTTTTGGGAAACTGATCTGAAAACCAAACTCAGGCTTTTCTTGAATTTCAACATTCAGGTCTCCTTGATTCAAGGGCACAAGATGTTCGATATGCAGGGTCCGGTTATCGACCACAGCAATCTCCTCCACAAAGTCATCGTAAAAGAAACTTCTAACGTCAGGATCAGAATGTGGGATTCCTCTACTGTTTTGAATGTTGGAAACAGCAATTTGAAAATTCATATCTAAGGGCAAGTCTTCTGACAGGCGCAGCAGGACTTCAAATCCGTTTGGCAACAACTCCACATTGAGCGGATTTTTTCCATTGATCAAAAAATTTGAGGTTTGGCTGACTGATGAAGCAAGGAAAAATTGGCCAAAACTCACCTTGATTTGGTCTGCACTTTCTACAAGGATATCACCAATTTGGATGCTTGGATTGTCCAATTCAAATTCTATCTCCTCGGTAATCCTCCCATTTTTATCCTGAATATTCTCCAATAGGATCGGGATTTTCAAACTTTCAATCACCGTATTGGAATAAATCACAAAGGAGGAATCTGTATGGAACAAAACTTCTTCTATCGGAATTGAAGCCAAAGTGACTTGTTCTCTGACAAGGGACACTATTTCCCTGTCCAAAATCACTCCCAAAGAATAGGGTGTCAAAAGCTTTGCACTTTTGATACTGATCGGATCAATCATCTGATCCCCATCAAAAATCCCAAAGTCATCCATAAAAAACCTTGCGGAAGAACCTGTCCCGGGCCCATTTTTGACTTCTATCCTGACTACAAGTTCGGCCATATCATGGAACCTCTCCGGAATTGGAATTTCAAAAAGTTGATACCCCTTATTCTGATTGGAAAAAGTTTGGACACTTCCTACAGCCGTAATGTTTTGAAAATCGTCTGACACCGCTTCAGCAAAAGAAATCTCTACTATCGCAGGCCTAGTTCCGGTTCCGTTTTGTTTTGATTTTGCAAAAAAGGCGATTTTTGGTTCAAACATTCCCACTGTTTCTGTCTTGAAAAAAATGATTCCATTAAAGGAACTGATGGGTTGCACGGCCAAAGCCTTGGAACCAAAGCGCCCTTCACCCGATGCCTGAAAAACCCTCGCAGCAGTACTCCTTACTTCATTGGCAGACCAGTTCTGCAGAAATTCATCGGGGTGGCTGACAATATCAAAATTGGCTTCGAAATCCTGCACTTGGGAAAATACCAGTTGCGATCCGAACATTCCCCGAAAGAGAAAGGTTATAAATAAGACTTTGGCAAAAAACCGGGATTCCATATGACTAAAAATAAAGAACAGGTTTTTGTCAATCCGATTTTAAACGTTTAAGTGAGATAAATTTCAAAACCAACAAAAAATAAGCTGAATTATTGAAAATAAAGCAATTATATGTCGACTTGCTATCATTATTGAGAATTCTTGACTTACCTTTGCGGTTCAATTTTAAAAAAACAATCCAAAAACAAAATGAAACTAGCCGTTGTAGGAGCTACCGGATTGGTAGGCTCAGAGATCCTCGAGGTGCTGGAAGAGCACCAATTTCCATTTGATGAATTACTCCTTGTTGCAAGCGAAAGGTCCGCAGGAAAAAAGATGACTTTCAAGGGTAAGGAATACACGGTAATTGGATTGAAACAGGCTGTTTCTGAGAAGCCGGACGTTGCGATCTTCTCGGCAGGTGGAAGTACTTCATTGGAATGGGCGCCGCAATTCGCCAAAGTAGGGACGATCGTTATTGACAACTCCTCTGCTTGGAGAATGGACCCGAGCAAAAAACTTGTGGTTCCTGAAATCAACGCCAAAGACCTGAGAATTGACGACCGCATCATTGCCAATCCAAATTGCTCTACGATACAGATGGTGTTGGCCCTGAATCCATTGAGGTTGAAATATGGTATCAAAAGAATCGTGGTCTCCACCTACCAGTCTGTGACCGGAACAGGCAAGGCAGCTGTCGATCAGATGATGGCTGAGCGTGCGGGTGTTCCTGCACAAATGGTCTATCCCCATAAAATTGACCTGAATGTATTGCCTCATATCGATGTCTTCCAGCCAAATGGGTATACCAAGGAGGAGATGAAGATGATCAATGAGACCAAAAAAATCTTCAACGACAACAGCATTCAAGTGACTGCCACCACAGTAAGAATTCCTACGATGGGCGGACATTCTGAGTCGGTAAATGTGGAATTCCATAAGGACTTTGATTTGGATGAGGTGAGGGCAATACTTTCCAACACACCCGGTGTCATCTTGCAGGACGATCCTGCCAACAACATCTATCCAATGCCCTTGACGGCACACAAGAGAGATGAGGTATTTGTCGGCAGGTTGAGAAGAGATGAATCCCAAGCAAATACTCTGAACATGTGGATCGTGGCTGATAACCTTAGAAAAGGAGCAGCGACCAATGCGGTGCAAATCGCAGAATACCTGATGGAACACAGCATGGCGTGAGTGGGGGAAAAGACCGATGACCGATGACGGATGTGGATCGAACTAAAATCCAAAATTCAATCTTAAATCGTGAATTTTCCCTATAATTCAGTTAAGCAAATAGGTAAATATGTCCGCAGCTTTTGAAGCCCGGATATATTCCACATTTTTGTCAGGTCATGGCAATTTCAATTTATTCAGCAGCTTTAAAAAAATTTGTGCAGGACCACCAATCGGAGGATCCTGCACAATTGCTTTTTGCCTATTCGGGAAAAACCGATTTTGACCTCAAAGCGGCTGTGCAGCAGATCCAATCCCGTCACAAAGCCAAACATAAACTCCCGACTTGGACAGCCAATCAAGATCTTCTCTTTCCCGTCAGTCTTTCAATGGAGCAGGCTTCTTCTGAGGAAACCGCCAGATTTAAATCTGCTCTGGTCAAAGGGAAAACAATGATTGACCTCACCGGAGGATTTGGCGTTGATACTTTTTTCCTTTCGGAAAACTTCCAAAAAGCCATTTATTGTGAGAGGAATGAGGAATTGGCAGCGATTGTCCGTCACAATTTTGACCTGCTCAAACCCAGTAAATTTGAAATTGCGGAAGGTGATTCATTGGCATACATTTCCAAATCAGATGAAATCTTTGACCTGACCTATGTCGATCCGGCAAGAAGAGGCGACCACAATCAGAAGCTGTACAAATTGGCGGATTGCGAGCCGGATATTGTCAGCAATTGGGGTTTGCTCCAATCGAGATCCAATGCCATATTGATCAAAGCCTCCCCGATGCTGGACATCAAGCAGGCCTTGCATGAAATTCCGGAGATCCAGAAAGTATGGGTTATTTCTGTCAAAAATGAAGTCAAGGAAGTTTTGCTCCTTTGGGAAAAAGGGATATCAATTGGCGAAAGAATTATCCAAGCGGTCGATTTGCAGTCGGATGGTCCAAAGGGATTTTCCTTTACTTACGAAGAGGAAGAATCCAGCGAAAGTCTATTAGGTGAGGTGGGTAAATACCTGATAGAGCCTTATGCTTCAGTGTTGAAAGCCGGGGCATTCAGGAGTTTCGGAAAAAGGTTTGGACTGAAAAAACTCCATCCCAATTCCCATCTGTATGCCTGTGGGGACTTGACTCAGGGAATTCCCGGAAGAATATTCGAAGTCATCCAAGAAATCAGAAACCCAAAAAAAGAGCTGAAGCAACTGTTCCCAACGGGAAAAGTCAATGTCATTACCAGAAATTACGCTTTATCTGCCGACGAACTCAAGAAAAAATATAAACTCCAAGACGGCGGAAAGGAATTCCTGATCGGGACAAAGGTGGGGGAAAAGTTTGGGTTGTTTTTTTGTAGGTTATTTTAATCTTAAAACTGCATCAATTTTTCAACTACACTCACCACTTTAAACTGGAATTTAAATGTTGGTCCCGCAGACCACGCAGACTGACGCAGATGATTACGATAAAATGTCCCGAAAAAACAACTGACCTGTCCATCCCTTCTGCGAACATCCGCGAAATCAGCGGAAGAAAAGTATTCAAAAATTCCTGATTTGGTCCCGCAGACCACGCAGACTGACGCAGATGATTACGATAAAGTGTCCCGAAAAAACAACTGACCTGTCAATCCCTTCTGCGAACATCCGCGAAATCAGCGGAAGAAAAGTATTCAAAAATTCCTGATTTGGTCCCGCAGATCGCGCAGACTGACGCAGATGATTACGATAAAATGTCCCGAGAAACAACTGACCTGTCAATCCCTTCTGCGAACATCCGCGAAATCAGCGGGAGAAAAGTTATTTGTAGCTGAACCTGAAAGGTGAAAGGTCCGGGGAATTTTCTTTTTTTCTTTTTAATTCCAATTGGTACAAATATTCCCCAAGCTCAGCAAAAAACGGAAAACCAATGGAATCGTACTCATAGACATCGTCATTGAGGGTTTCGTCGGCATTGGTGTAAATGACAGCTGACACAAAAAACTCCGTTCCCGTCTCAAAATCCACAAAATAAGAACCGTCCAAAAGGAGCCCATAGGCATTTCCGGTTTTGTTGAAAATCCTGAAGCGCTCCGGAATGGAGCTTTTGTCCGTTCCGAATTTGAAAAACTTAGAGTAGCTGTCGTAAAATTCTGGTAATTCATATTTAGGGTAATCACTTTCCAATGGCAACATGGACATGTATTTCAAGACAAATTCCCTGTCTGCTTCACTGATCTGAAACCTTTGCTCAGGAGAAAATTTTTGAGGGAAAATGATCCTTTGGACGACACCATGAAGGTCCGAAAGCGCAAACTTATTTTTGAAGGTAAAATCCATCGGCGTATTTACCAATTCACCATTGCTGTAGTAAGCCTTTCCGATGTTTGGATGGTTTGTGTTGGCGTAGATTTCTGAGGTTTCTCTTGAAGGTATTTCCATCAAAATATTCCCTACACTGTCCACAAAACGAATCGGGTTGAAATGTCTGTTTTCCCCTTCGCTCATCGGCATGCTAAGCCGGTGGTTGATGATTGTATTGTTCAGCCCTTTTTCCTTAAGCTTTGTATTGATATAATCTTGTCCCAAGAGTTCGTACAACCTGTTATACGCATCATTGTCGCTGACAAGGAGGATTTTTTTGATGTATTGGGCGATGCTCGGCAGGTTATTTTCTGCCGAACTGTCAACCAAAGCGGGAAGCTGAGAAGGCCTGACCGAATCGGTAAGCATGATGGTATTTGCAGTAAGTCCGGCTATGTTTTGCCCTGCCAACCATTCCAAAGCCAATATCGCAACCGGAAGCTTGACTGTACTTGCGGGATAAAAATAAACCTGATCATCCAGACCCACATTGAAGTCCCTGAAAACAGGATTTCCCAAAGAATCCCGGTCAATCTGTGTGTACAGAATCTGTGCTTTGTAGGTCTCAGGTTGTTCCAAAACCTCCCTGAGAACAGGATAGCTTTCCGGGATATCCGCAAATGGAACAGGCTCTTTTTGGGAACAGGAAATCAACAGAATACCGATCAGGAAAAGCAAAACAGGTTTTTGTAACATGCGCATCAAATTTGACTTCAAGTAAGCCATATTCCTTTTTTTACCCAAACAACAGGTTTAAAAATCTTCAGATAAGGCTTGTAATGGCCTTGTAGAGTAGCAGGATATCCGACTCTTCGTGACAGCCCGAAACCACAATCCTGTTTGCAAATGGATCAGTTGGCTTTGGGTAAGGAAAGGAGGAAACGATGATACCTGCCTCTTCAAGCTCGGTAACCCAATTTTGATCAGGAAAGGAGAAAACAGGAAAATCGCCGGATTGAAGGAATTCGGATTGTCCTCCCAATAAACTTTTGAACAGGCTGAGGTTGGATTTGGATTTTGCGCGCTGCGCTTCAAAAAGATGCTGTCCCTGAAGAAATGCCTGCAAAAATCCCGGCGTCGGTGGCGAGGAAGTACGGAAAATAGACATTTGGGAGATTCCTGAAATGGTTTTTTCATCTGCCAAAATGATTCCGGCAGGAAGGGAAAGTCCTTTTCCCAAAGAACCAGATATGACTAAATTCACAGGAAGGTTTTTCCATTGGCTATACGTTCCAAAAATATCCTCACCCAAAATCCCTAAGGCATGGCTGTCGTCGATGAGTAAAGTATAATGGTGCCGTGATGGCAGTTCCCTTATCCAATCAAAATCATGGACAGCAGGTTTTAGCGGATCAACGGCATTGGCCAAAATCAGGATCTTGGAGGTGGGAAGATTCTCGCAGGTTTCCTTGCAATAGCCGACCCAATAATCAAAACTTGGATTGGGGAAGGGATGAAGCCCCTCTGCCAAAACCGCGGGATGCGTATCAGGAGCGATAAAAATCTGATAGGCATCTTTCTTTAAATAAGAGATGGCTGCAGTTCCGGCTAGATAGCCGCTGCTCCAAACCAGGGATTTTTCAGCCTTTGCCTTTTCTGCAAAAAAAACCTCAAACTGCTCGTAGACAGACAAACGAACATTATTGACCCGGCTGAGTCCATGGCTGATGCCGTACTTGGAGATTCCTTCGATGACCAGTTTTTCGAATGCTTCCACCCCTCCCATACCCAGATAGGCCGTTCCGCTAAAAAACAAAAACTCCCTGCCATCTTGGACGACGGTTCTTCCGATTTTGGAGTGGAGTCCAAAGGGTTTTTGGATGGTCATGAGCTTGGGATATTTGGATTTGGGCCGAAGGTTGAAAATCTGACAAGCTGTAAATTAATTAAAGATGAGATATTTTTCACTTTAACTAGCTCAAAGAAAGAATCCCAATTTAGCAAAATGACTGAGTTAGGGTATTTTTGGATTTAATCCCTCATCCCAAATTGATCTATGACCTGTTTCCCATTTTTTGTCAGAGGGAAACTTAATTCTTTCCAAGCTGTTCCTTCGATGCCTGTTAAGGTAATTCCGTCCTTGGTTCTGGTGATTGTAAATAAATAATCAGCGAGTTTGGGATCTTTATAAGTTGATACTTTCTCTAATTGTGTCATCCCATATTCATCAATTGCTTGCGGTTTGTTGTTAGCAAGATTAAAGCTTAAATCAATCCAGGCACTTCCTTCAGAGCTTTTCATTTTAAGCTCATTATCAGTTTTTTCAATTGTAATTTTGAAATCTTTGAGGTCTGATAAACTCTGATCCTGCGCATTTGATGAAAAGCCTAAAGTAAATAAGAATGAAGCTATCAGGGACTTTGTATATATGCTTTTGAATTTTGGTTGAATTCTCATTTTTCTTATTTTTTGATGACTGAATTTCGTTTTATTTTTTTTACGAACACATAATTCGGTTTGTTTCAAGAGAAAATTTAATGTCCGGTTCAATATTGGCAGTGATATAATTCACCGTAACCGAGGCTTCTCTTTACTCTAAACTTAAAACTATTTTTTCAAATACCCAATTCTCCAAATGGGGAAATTTTAATTGTTATCTAAATCAAAAAGAAACTTTTGCAGGTAACCACAGGGTGAATACTTCCGGGTGAGTTTTTGTTCTGACATTTGGGTTGGTTGGCTTTCAAGGCTAGGTTTATTTCTACAAATTTTGCTTTAAGTTCAGTCAAAATGAGCCCTTTTAGCTTCTTATTCCATCAAAAATTCATTTATTTGTAATCCGATTGTCACCTGTAAGTTCCACTATACAGTGGTTTTGCAAAAAATACTCTTCAATTGTATGCTTCCCAAGATTAAACTGTCTTTTCTCTTTTTTTTCATGCTTTTGATTATTTCGCTTGGGCTCGGTTCCTGTCAGCAAGATACTGTCTGTGACTGTGCGGGAGTGGATGAGGTTTATTCCAATGATTTTTCAAAATCCGACCTTAGCAATATAGAAAATGGCAGGCTGTTGGTATTTCAAAGGGATACACTGCTTGGCAATTACAACAATGAGGAAGTTTCCCTGACTCTTCAGCAATTGCCGAAGCACAACATTGTCCGGGTGACAGTGGAGCTTTGGGTTCACGATTCCTGGGACGGCAATCCGGATAATGCTATTGGTGGGCCTGATTTTTGGTATATGAAAGTAGAGGGAGAGGAAGTGATGCGGACGACTTTTTCTAATACGCCCTGCGAATCGACATTTTGTCCAAGGCAGTCTTATCCTCACGATTATTTCAGACAGAATTTTCCAAAAACCGGAGCTATCCGAACCAACATTCCCGGGCTTTGTCACCTTGCAAACCAGCCCAACAATACGACTGTGTACAGAATTACAAAATTGGTAAAGCATGCGGACCAAAAAGTGAGGATTACTTTGGGAGACCAACTCCTCCAAACCAACAGCCCAAACCCAAAATGTGACGAAAGCTGGTCCGTAGGCAAAATTGAAGTAGCAACCTTGTTTGTAATGTAATCGGATGAAGACAAGTATGATAGCATCTTTCAGATTTGGGTTGGTTCTTTTCCATTTACTTCTATTTGCAAGGGTATCTTTTTCCCAATCGGTGGCGGTGGGCACGCCGGTACACGAGGAATATATGCGAAGGATGCAGCTTGAAGGCAAATTGAATGACAAAAGCAGTTTTTTGATCAGGCCAATCCTTCCTGTTCATGTTTTTGACCGGGAGGTGGGTTTTGACCTTGACAGCACATTTATTGATATGGATACCTCTCCATTCTATGGATTTATTGGAAAGAAGAAAAAGCTAAAGTTTCTCATGATGCCTGTTACCAACAGGTTTCAATATACTTCCAACTATGCATTTGGATTGAATGATGGGCCGATGATTCCTAACAGGGGCATACAGAATATCTTCAGTCTCGGAACATATCTGGAATATGGAAAATTCAGCATTCAGCTTCAGCCCGAATTCCTGCTTGCCCAAAACAAAGATTACCTTGGATTTCCTATAGAGCATCAGTCTACGATTCTATATTACTATGAATACATGAATAGGATTGATATGCCGGAGCGTTTTGGGACCGAACCCTTAAATAGTATTCTACCCGGACAATCCAGTTTTAGGTTCAACCACAAAGGAATGTCTCTTGGTATTTCGACTGAAAACCTGTGGTGGGGACCGGGCAAAAGGAACTCATTGCTCATGAGCAATAATGCACCCGGGTTTTTACATTTTACCTTCAATACCCAAAAGCCTATAAAGACCAAAATCGGACATTTTGAGGGGCAGTTAATTTCCGGTTTTCTAAAAAGCACCAGTTACCCGTCTCCTCATTCAGATTATGTTTTCCAACAAAATGCTGTTTTAGTTCCAAAAAGGCAAAACGGGGACAGGTATATTTCTGGGTTGATTTTAACTTACCAGCCCAAGTGGTTGCCGGGTTTGTCCCTAGGTTATGGTTCAATAAACCATATGTACAGGGCGGATATGGAGACTTTTGCTGATTATCTACCTGTCTTCAACGGTGAAAAAGGATTTTTTGAAGTGCATAATCCTACCAGAGACCGAAGGCAGCAATTTAGCTCAGGTTTTTTCAGATGGCTGAGTTCAGAAGGCCATTTTGAGTTTTATGGGGAATACGGAACCAATGGAAATAGTATCAGGGCTGCAGATTTTTTAATCACTCCTGAGAGAAACAGGGCCTTTACATTAGGTTTTTCAACTTTGATCCCATTAAGAAGAGACAGGCAGTTTATTCAGATCAGTTCGGAAATGACCCAATCAGGTCAGACGATCAGGGAAAGTATCCGAAACCTTGACACATGGTATATTCATAACCATGTGAGGCATGGTTATACCCATCAGGGTCAGGTTTTGGGTATAGGATATGGTCCTGCGGCCAACGTCAATTGGGCAGAATTAGCTTGGGTAAGGGATTTTAGCAAAATCGCTTTTCACATGGAACGAATAGTCTACAACAATGACTTTTATAATTTCAGGTTTGAGGCTTCCAAAGATTGGAGAAGCAAATATGTGGACCTTGTGCCGTCTCTTGTTACAGAGTGGAGATTTGGAAATCTCCTTGCCCATGGCAATTTTCAATATGTCAATACCTGGAATTATAAATGGTACCTTGAAAATCAACCCGACATTTATTTTGTGCCCGGTCTTGATAGAGGAAATCTAGTCCTCAACATTGGACTTACCTATATCCTAAAATAAAAAGAGGCTTTATAAAAAGCCTCCTTTCAAGTTGCAAACCGTTTTACTTTTTATTTTTTGGTAAGCACAAAATTTCCGGCACCTTGCTTCAGGGTCATCTCGTTGGACTCCGGATTGAATTCCAAGGTCAGTCCAGCAGGGGTAAATATAAAAACATTCTCTTCTTTATACTCTAATGAGAATTTGGGTTGGCCTGTAGCCTGTCCGATCAGCGTTGTATTTTCTTTGGTAATGGTCACTTCCAAAGGAAAAGAAGGGCTTCCATACACACCTAGATATGGATCCAAATCTTCTGACTTGAGGGTATTGGCGGAGAAGGTCGGAATGGCATATTCTTTCCCAAAATACGCACTCAAAACCGCAATGGCAGCTTGGTTTGGGTCATAGCTGGATCCGTTGACAGCCATGGCAAAGGCAAGTTTTTGTTCCGGAAAATAACTCAGCATGGATTTGAATTCGTCAATACCGCCTGTATGTCCAAACGACATCTTATCATAGAATGGTATTGCAAACATTCCCCTGCCAAAATTATCTTTCAACTCCATCATCAAAGCAAGACTTGTGGAAGAAATAATTTCCCCTGCAAAAAGGCCTTCAATAAATTTTGTAAGATCTTCTGTAGTGGAGACAATAGCTCCTGCACCCAAAGGAATTGACATGTCTGTCTCTGTTTCTTTCTCCCATTTCCCTACAAATTTGTAAGAATAGGATTCCTGAGACGCTATGGCAGTCCTTTGTCCCACATAAGTATCGTCGAGCTGTAAGGGCCCAGTGATGTGTTTTTTGAGAAGATCCGGATAAGGCTGCCTGTAAATGTCTTCCAATATCCAAGTCAGCAGGACATAATTGGAGTTGCTGTAATCGGCTTTGGAGTCAGGTTCAAAGTCGCTTCCTCCTTCTTTTATGATATCATAAAGTCCCTTTCTGGACTTATTCTGTGTATTCCAAGTCAAGTAATCAGGTCTTGAAGTAATGCTTTGGATACCACTTCTATGGTTCAATAAATGGCTGATGCTGATGTTGGAGGCATTTTCTATTTCCGGAAAGAACTTGTCAATTTTTTGGTCAAGGCTGATTTTACCTTCTTCCGTAGCTTTCATTATCAAAGCTGAGGTAAACATCTTCGTGATAGATCCAACCCGGTATTTTGTAGCAGAAGTGGCAGGGACATTGGCCGCGACATCAGCAAAACCAAAGGCTTTTTGATAGACTACTTTGCCCTCATGGGAGAGGGTGACGGAGCCCATCATTTTCTGATTGTCAGCCAAAGTTTGAAAATATTGGTCGAGCTTGGCTTTATCGAAGTTTTGGGCAAGCAGACTTTGAAATAAAAGGAGAGCAATTATGGTTGATAATAATTTTGCCATGATGACTTATCTTTTGATATAAATGGTTCTTTTAAGACCTTAAGTTACTTGAAGAAATCCAATTAAACCCAAAAACCCCATACCAAATCGGTACAGGGTTTGGGATTGTTTAATTATCCAACCTGTTTCTTTCTTCTGTGCTGCCGCTTCTGTTGGAGATTTTGAAATTCTCTCCTTTGGCAAACTTATACCTCAAGGTAAATCTTACACCCTGATTGCTTCTATATTGCTGGAATTTGGTGTCAATATTATCAAATGCCACTGCGGCATTGATGACCTGAGTTCGGAAAAGATCCGTTCCGTTGACCGTGATACTTAGCTTGTCTTTCATCAGGTTTTTTGAAATTCCTGCATCTACCCATCCAAATCCCTTGATGGCAGCTTGGCCATATTGGGAAGGGCCGATATACATGGCCATCAACTCTCCCCTAAATCCCGCAGGCAAGTTGAAGGTATGCTGCGTCCTGAGGGTCAGGGAAGTTTGCGAAACATCTAGCAATGCATCTCCGATCATGGATTTCCAGCGGGCATTGTTTACCTGTACCATGTTGCTGGTATTCCACCATTTCCTGATTTCTACCGGAATCATTGCCCTGAAATTCCAGTTTTGGGATTTATCCAGATTGGCTGTGTAGGTGGTTGTGGTTCTTGTTTCCTCATCCTGAGTGAATATTTGTTGGAACACATCTGTGGTCAAAGAATATCCCAAAGTAAATTGGTACTGGCCTTTGACGACATGGTTCATTTCGAGGTTGTTAGAGTATTGTGGTCTGAGGTGAGGATTTCCCTGCTCGGTAGTCAGGGGATCGATATAGAAGACGAAAGGATTGAGCAAGCGGTAATTTGGTCTATTGATCCTTCTGTTGGCATTGTAGATGATTTGGTAATTTTTGCTTACTTCTTGCTGTACAAATAGACTTGGGAATAGGTCTAAGTAGTTTTGCTTATCTACTCTTTCCAAGGTTACTGAGTTTCCGGTGATGTCGGAATATTCTGTTCTCAAACCTACCTGATAGCTCACTTTCTCAGAAAATTTGCTTTTGTAAGTGGCATAGGCAGCGAGGACATTTTCTTCATAAATGAATTTGTTGGAATTGGGATCCTGTTCAAAAGGCTCTTCTTCAACTGCTTTGCTGAGGTCGAGGTCATTATCTGATTTGACCCAACTCCCTTTGAGCCCTGTTTCCAAAACCCTCCCTTTGCCAAGGGGTCTGGTAAAATCAACTTTTGCGGTGAAGATGTTATAATCCATCTCATTGAGCGTAAAGATATAGTCTCTGGCAGCCGTTGGCTCATTGTCATTGATCCATCTATTGTTTGAAAGCAAAGAACTGGAATTGGATATCATTTTGGTATAATCCACGTCGGTGGTAAATTTTGTCCCAAGTGTATCTAAAAGACCCACATAATGGAAGTTTCCGAAAATCCTTTTGTTATTGCTTTCACCGTCATTGTTTGACCTTAGAAAGAAGAGGTCTTCTGTTCCAGGATTGTTGATTTCGGTATATGACTTGCCATCATTTTCACCATTGTAATCAGAAGCCTGTATATTGATGCCCACGCTGTGTTTGTCATTGATCTCATAATCTGTCCCACCGTTGAAAAAGAGGCTTTTGTTGATTGTAGTAATTTGACTGCTTTGGTCAAAGTTTGAGATTCCTTCTTCCAACCGGAAGTTTCTATTGATACTGATATCGTTTAAGAAATTGAATTCATTGTAATTTAAGTTGGCCGTATTGGTCCATTTTCCTTTTTTCACATTCAATGCGATTCCTGCATTGGGTCCGAAAATACCATTGTACATGCCACCGGTCTGAATATTCCCAAAGATGCCATCTAGGTTATTTTTTTTCAACCTGATATTGATCAGCCCGGCAGTACCCTCGGCATCAAATTTTGAAGTAGGGTTATTGATGATTTCTATACTTTTGATATTGTCAGCCGGCATGGACCGGAGGAAGTTGGCAAGGTCATTAGCAGACATATAGGTCTGACGGTCATTGATCATGACAGTCACACCCGGACGCCCGTTGAGGTTGATATTGTCATTTTCATCGACATACACACCGGGAGATCTTCCGATTACATCTAGGGCGGTATTTCCATCTGCCATAACAGTGCCTTCGACATTGATGGTGGTCTTGTCCGCTTCGACAATGATGTCGGGTCTAGTGGACCTTACAGTGACTTCTTCAAGGTTTCCTGCTTCTTCCGTTAAGGCGATTGCTCCGAATTCTTTGTTGGTTCCCACCTTGATTTCAAATTCTTCTGATTTGAAAGTTTCAAAACCTATGGAAGATACCACAAGCTGTACTTTTCCGGATCTAGCCGTTTCAATGAGAAATTCACCTGAGTCGCCTGTCACGGCTCCTGTGATCAAGGTCCCTGTCTGCGCTTCCACAAGTGCAACATTGACAAATGGAAGTGATTCTCCTTTTTGACCCTTAACCTGTCCGGTTATGAGGGCGACATCTTTTGCTGCAAGGTTGCTTAATCCCAAAAAGAAGAAAAAGAAGACTGTAAAAATCTGAATTGAAATTTTCATTGTAATTGGTTGGTTTAGTTTTCTTATGCTGTACCAACCTTATTGAAAAATGAATGCCAATAACCAGAAAAAACATTAATACACTGATTTTCAATTAGTTAAAATATATCTACAATGCCATACCTGTACAGTACCGTACACAAAGATCGTTCGATAGGAGTACAAAAAAAGCCTTGGAAGGTTAGTTCCAAGGCTTTATTTTTATTTGGACTTTATCATTATTTTGCCGCAGCGTATCTTTTTGCCACTTCCTCCCAGTTGATTACATTCCAGAAAGCAGCTACATAGTCAGGTCTTCTGTTTTGATAATTCAGGTAATAGGCATGTTCCCATACATCAAGACCAAGGATTGGGGTTCCAGGGCATTCGGTCACATCCATCAATGGATTGTCCTGATTTGGAGATGAACATACACAAAGTTCCTTTTTGGTATCCACACAAAGCCAAGCCCATCCTGAACCAAAACGGGTCGCGGCAGCTTTGGCAAACTCTTCTTTGAATTTGTCAAAAGAGCCGAATTTTGCGTCGATGGCAGCACCGATTTCTCCTGAAGGATTTCCTCCACCATTAGGTTTCATGATGGTCCAAAACAGGCTGTGGTTATAATGTCCCCCCCCGTTATTTCTAACAGCAGCATTACTACCTGCTACTTTCATCAATTCTTCGATGCTCTTGTTTTCCAGGTCAGTTCCTGTAATAGCATTGTTAAGGTTAGTAACGTAAGCATTGTGGTGCTTACCATGGTGGATTTCCATGGTTTTGGTGTCGACATGCGGCTCAAGCGCATTGAAATCATAAGGAAGTTTTGGAAGTTCAAAAGCCATTATTATAAAGGTTTATGGTTAAACATAAATTGTGAAATTCAATAGTCTCGTACCTAGGATCAACCAAATTGGATTTAAAAAGGTTCTAAAAAGCCTTAAAATCGGTCAATTTCTTAATTTTTTGAAGAATTTATCTAAAAGTTCCTTGGATTCTTCTGCCATAAGTCCATTTGTCACCTTTGTTTTGGGATGCAAAAGGTCTTCAGTTAATCTTGAAAATCCTCTTTTTGGGTCGGAAGCTCCATAATGAAGCTCACCTAACTGTGCCCAAAAACAAGCTCCTGCACACATGGCACAAGGCTCGAGGGTTACATACATTTTGCATTCTGTCAGGTATTTTGCACCCAAGGCGTTTGCGGCGGCAGTGATTGCCAGGATTTCTGCATGGGCAGTCACATCGGTGAGTTTTTCGGTTTGGTTATAGGCTTTGGCAATAATTTTATTTCTGCACACAATGATGGCCCCTACGGGAATTTCGCCATCCTCAAAAGCAAGTTTGGCGAGTTTCATTGCTTCATTCATAAAGTATGCATCTGTATATAGTTCCATTTTTATGCTTTATTCAAAAATAAAAATGGCGTAGATTTATTTCAAAACCTACGCCATTACTTTGCTATTTGAATTATTTACCTGAAGTAATCAAATACCTCATTTCTTACTCCTTCATTGATGATCAATGCCATGACCAAAGATACAAGCAAGCCTATACCTGCTTTGGTGAGGTCTTTTCTGGTCAGGTACAAGGCCTGCATGATATTTAATTTTCTTTTTTCAAGTTTTTTGGATTTTGCCAAAGCGATGGCTATTTCCCTTCCACCCAATAAACCGATGAAAACCCAGGTTGTACTCATTGGGATATTGTTGGCCATTTTGAAATAGAATAAGATAATCGCATAAACCAAGTCAACTAAAGTAGCAGCTCTTACATCAGTTACCCTGGTTTTTTCATTGACCACTGACTGAATCCTGTCTCCTTTCATATAGAACAAAAATCCCAAGCCAATGAAAATAAAACCGGCAAAAGCGATGAATTCCCAGACATTCAAACTCCTTGGAAGAAAAACTGCAATATTGGCGGCATCCTGCATGATCCAAACTCCCCAAAGAATACCCGAGGTGATCCACTGTAGGACGGACCAATATGGTTTGGGTTTTCCTTTAAGGTATGTCTCTACAAATTTTTCAAGAATAAACCATACCGCAATTGCCAAGGTAAATGCAAGCAAGTAACCGATAAAAGACTTCTTCGTCACGTCTACGATTGTTCCTGCTTTATAGGTAAAGACATTCAATAACAAGAACGTGGTAGAAACGGGCATCCTCAATCTAGTCATGACCAAAAGTACGATCGGTGCCGCAAGTTGGAGGAATACAAAACTTTCCGGGGCTTTTTCCAATCCCGGTACCATTAATCTCTGGTAGCTGACGTCACCGTTATAAGTAAACCAGCTGTAAGTGACCACAGCCAAAAAAATCAACCCCATAAATAACCAAAGCCAGTACCACTTTCGATTCTGGTTGGAAGCAATGAATGTTCCGATAGTCTGAATGCTGTCATTGGCAATCGCAGAATAGGCCGCCAAGATAAACCCAAACCACATGGCCCAATATGTATAAGGAGAAATGACTCCTGCTATGGAAATTAATATACAAATTGTGACTAAAAATGTTCTTTCTTTCTTTGTAAAATCAAAAAGTGAATAGGCTGCTTTGGACAGGGCATCCTGATTTATATTTTGGTCTTTAAGCTTAGCCATGTTGGATATGGGTGAAAGATTTTTTCCGCTGCAAATTTAAAGAAGTTTATTTGGTGTCAATATTAACAAATTGTTAAGCAAGGCTACACTTTAAAGTCATATATTTGCTTTATATTTTTAAAAATGGCCATGTTTCAGACTCAAATTACTTGATATAGGTCAAAAGAACAAAAAGGGCTACATTTTTTTGTATGGGTGAAGATTTGATTCCAAAAAATTTATTGTTAACAAAATATTCATCCTAAAAGCCGTTTTATTAATTTGCTTTACTTTTATTTTGCACCTAAATTAAAGGGAATTAACCCCTTAATGAGGGGTTTTATATAAATGACCGAACTCAGAGAAGCTAATCAAAAGTCCAACAAAGGATTGATAGTATTTCAAATGCTGTTGGCATTTGTTCTTTTTATGTTTTCTATTGATTTGCTGACCATGTCCATGGTCAAGTTAAACAATAACTTGGCCGAGGAACTTTTTCAGGCCACCAATAACCCATTTGTAGGACTTTTTGTAGGATTATTGATTACTGCATTGGTGCAGAGCAGTTCCATGGTCACATCCATGATTGTAGCGGTAGTGGCCTCAGGAAACCTGACTTTGATGCAGGCTGTCCCATTGGTCATGGGTGCAAATGTCGGGACTACCTTGACAAGTACCTTAGTGGCCTTCTCCTACATTATGAAAAAAGGGGAATTCAAGAGAGCACTTACTGCCGGTGTGGCACATGATATTTTCAATATACTTACTGTAATGATTCTATTTCCTTTGGAAATTTATCTTGGTTTTTTGAGTCGGTCAGCCTCATTTTTGACCAATACATTTTTTGATGCTAATACGGAGTTTACAGGTGAATATACTTACAATGTGTTGTTTACCCGTCCATTAACGACCTGGCTGGTAGATTTCCTCAACAGTCCCATCATTGGTTTGATACTTTCTATTTTGCTTGTTTTCTTCTCCATAAAATTCTTGTCTGACACGGTATTTAGAACTTTTATTTCTACCAATTTTGAAAAAGTAAGCCGACAGATGTTCAAATTGCCCTATGTTTCTTTTATGTATGGGTTATTTTTCACTGCTGCGGTCCAATCAAGTACTGTTACGACTTCTTTGATCGTGCCTGCAGTAGCCAATAGGAAAGTTTCTCTTTCCAAAGTTTTTCCATTTATTATTGGGGCTAACCTTGGTACCACCATTACAGCCGTCATTGCTTCTATTTACAAGACTGAAGCAGCTATCAGCATCGCCATTGTACATATTCTGTTTAATTTCTTCGGGGCTTTGGTATTTTTGCCTTTTCCGGGACTCAGAAACATTCCTGTCAAGCTGGCCACATTTCTGGGGGATCAATCTATAAAAAGAAAATTTGTTGGTGTTGCTTATATCCTGCTGACCTTTTTTATCATTCCTTTTATTCTGATCTACTTCAATCAGGATGACAGTAGGGCCGGTAAAGATCAAGAATCAAATGTACCCCCCAAAACAGAACGTTATGTGGAGTAAATTCATATAAAAATTATTCCCTTGCTGATTGGACTATCTGTACACCGGAACTAGTTCCTAGCCTATCTGCACCGGCCCTTATCAGCCCCATTGCCTGTTCAAATGTTTTTATTCCCCCACTTGCTTTGATACCCACGGTACTTGGAAGGTTTTCCCGCATCAATTTGATGTGTTCTTCCTTGGCTCCTTCCGGAGCAAATCCTGTGGAGGTCTTTACATAATCGACTCCAGCATCTGCGCAGATTTGACAAGCCTGAATGATCTCAGAATGGCTGAGGTAAGCAGTTTCTAAGATAACTTTTAGTATTCTATCTTGGTCATGGCAGACCTGCGAAAGCTTCGCCAGCTCTATCTTTGGCCAGTTCATTCCAGCCTTGAAAGCCGAAAGAGACCAAACAACATCTATCTCATCTGCCCCCATTTTGATGAGTTGTTCTGTTTCGAATATTTTTGTCTCGGTGAGGTTATACCCTAAAGGAAAACCCACGACAGAAACCAATTGAATGTCTGCATCACCAATTTCCCTTTTGGCTTTTTTCACCCAAAAAGGAGGAACGCACACGCCCACAAATCCAAATTCTTTTGCCTCTTGGATGAGTTTCTCAATATCTGCATCTACTGTTTGGGCTTTTAAAACAGTTTGTTCAATGTATTTTTCTATTTTAATAAGGCTCATTTGGTTACTCTTGAGGTGTATTTATATATTGTTTCAAAAAAATAAATTCTATTGTCAGGTCACCTTCTTTTGCAATGGTCGCTTGATCCAAAATCCTGGATTGACCTTTCAATAATTCTGGAATTAAATGTTGCATCAACTGTTTGCCAAAATCTTCGGAGGCGTTTCTTGGGAGTTCTGTCGGCAGATTGTCTATGGCCATGACGGATATGCTCGTCTGTTTACCAAATGCAGGTAAAACCTCAAAAGTATCCCTGTCTATATCGTAAATGGGATCAAGAATTGAGCTTGGTTTTAGTGTGGTCGGTATCGACCCATTGATATCACAGGTGATATCTGCTACCACTGAGATGCTGAATTCCTCAGAGCGGATATCTTCCATTTCAAATAATTTTGGTGCCCGGGGATCCCAATAGGAAGCTGCCATTAGGATATCACTTACTTCAGCAAATTTTAGAAAATGGCTCTCATATTTGTCCGGGGAAGAATAAAATTCCTGTCTTTCATATCCTCCATCAGTTTTTCTCCTATAATATTCCTCTGTGGAAAGTACGGAGAAAACCGGCTCATCAAAATAATGCTGCAACAATTCTTTGGCTCCTACCTGCCTGATGCCAACAAGTTGTAATATTTCCACGACCCCTTTACCCACTCTGCCTGTTCCGGTTACCACTATTTTGATAGGAGGCAATTGAACTTTGCCTAGTTCCTGCTGGAGCTCTTCTTTGTCAAAGCAATCCATAGCCCTTTTTAAATCAAAAAGTCCAGACTTTTTGCCATATGCCCACAGTCCGTTGTATGCGCCTACAATCCCTGCCCAATGGCCAAAAGCCACCGTACGGTTTCCATTTTCATCCTTTAAGACTTCATAATCCATCAGGGTAATGTTTTTTTCCAATACAGTCTGAAGCAACTTCCTGTTATGGACCTGCTCTTTGATGGTATGGGAAAAGAAAATATACGTTTTATCAGAAATCAATTGGGCGACAGGTACTTCTTTGACCCCCATCAGCAAATCACAAAATGAAATGTCACCAACCACTTCGATGCCTTCCTGTATATATTCTTCGTCAGAAAAACACCTGAAGGGACTGGATTCGACATAAAAGGAAAGGGTATCTTTGTACAATTCAGATAAATGTGACAGTTGTTTGGGGGTAAAAGGAACCCTCCTGTCAGTTGGAACTTTGCCTTCTTTGATTAAGCCTATCTTCATGAAATCGGGATAATTATGTGCTAAAGTTTATTTTTTTTGACAGATCAGGGTTTCTTCATAAGGAAGGGACAATTCTCCACACCTCAACCGGAAGAACTTTCTTTTTGTCAATAGAAATGGGATATTCGTAAAAAAAGTCGATGTCATGCCTTATCTGATTTTGGTTATCCTTTGGGTTTTGTTTTATTACCAGCATTCTCTGCTTGCAAGCCTGAATATAAAAAGAAAAATCAAAGGATGGATGGGAGGCCATTACATATGGTACCGTTTGCTGTATACCATTTTTTCTACAGTATTCATTTTTGGCATTTTGGTCTACAGTTCATCATTGGATCAGTATGATATCTTGGTCAAAACCCCTACTTCCACCTACTTGGGCTATATGCTTGCGAGTTTTGGCACCATCATCATTGTAAAATCATTCAAATCCTTTAGCAAGAAAAAATTTATTGGCCTGGAACCCCATGATGATTTGATATATCGGGAGGAATTTGTCCAAGCCGGCCTTCATTCCTACATGCGGCATCCCATTTATTCGGGTACGATATTGATATTTTTGGGGTTTTTCTTTTTTGAGCCTACCATCAGCTCAATCGTCCATTTGGCCATGTTGTTTGTTTACCTTCCGTTTGGGATTTACTTTGAAGAAAAGAAACTTATAGAAATATACGGCTCCAAGTACGTCCAATACAAAAAGGAGGTCGCATCCCTAATTCCTATTTTAAAGAAGAAAGTGCATTAAACAAAAAAGCCACCTTCAGGTGGCTTAAATAGGGTATTATTGCTAGCTATTTTTAACTTCCTTCAAGGGCATTTGCTCCAGCCACGATTTCGAGAATCTCGTTTGTGATGGCAGCCTGACGATTCCTGTTGTACATCAACTTCAATTCTTTGAGCAATTCATTGGCATTTTCAGTTGCTTTGTCCATGGAAGTCATCCTTGCGCCATGCTCCGAAGCATTGCTGTCCAAAACAGCCTTATAAAACTGTGTTTTCAAAGCCGTAGGAACCAAGTCCCGAATGACATATTCTTTGGAAGGTTCAAGGATATAATCAGTAGATGCTGTTTTTCCCTTGGAGGTAAGGTCTTTTACTCCTCCCATCGGAAGGAACTGCTCCACGGTGATGTCTTGGGTAGCCACGTTTCTGAAATGGTTATATACCAATACAACTCTATCAAATTGCTTTGAAAGAAAACCATTCATGGCATATTCTGCTATAACCCTTACTTCATCGTACTTCACATCGGAAAATACCTCGTAAAAATCGGTTTTGGCGTTATAGTTTCTCCTGGTGAAAAACTCGAAAGCCTTTTTTCCTAGAGGAAGGATGGTCACATTTTTACCTTTGTACTCTTTTTCAACGAGGCTTACGGTTGCCTTCATGATGTTGGAGTTAAAGGCACCGCACAATCCTTTGTCAGAGGTCATAGACACAACAAGCACATTTTGAACAGCTCTTTGCTCAGCAAAAGCAATTTCAAGTTCACCGCCCATGGCAGACACTACTTCGTCGAGGATCGAGGTCAGTTTTTGGGAGTATGGACGCATTTTGATGATCCTGTCCTGTGCCCTTCTCAGCTTTGCCGCCGCGACCATTTTCATGGCTTTGGTGATTTGCTGGGTGGAGCTTACCGAGGTGATCCTTTGCTTTACTTCCTTAAGGTTGGCCATATTATTCTTTTATCAGAAAAGAAACTTTAAAGAACCAAGAAGGCAGCTGCGCTCTTGGTCCTTATTGTTGATTCAATTATAGTTTAGCGAATTTCGCAGAAAGGTCCTTTGCAGCACGCTCAAGGATTTTTCCGGCTGCATCGATGTCATTTTTAAGGATGAGTTCCAATGCCTCAGGATGGCTGCTCTTCAACAAGTTGTAGAATTCTTTCTCAAACTGTCTTGCGTTTTCCGGCGCAATACTATCCATGAAACCTTTAGTAGAAACATAAATGATCGCCACCTGAAGCTCCACAGGTACAGGAGCATATTGAGGTTGCTTCAGGATTTCCTGATTTCTTCTACCTCTTTCGATGGTTCTTTTGGTACTCGCATCTAGGTCAGAACCAAATTTGGAGAAAGCTTCCAATTCACGAAATTGAGCTTGGTCAAGCTTCAATGTCCCGGCTACTTTCTTCATGGATTTGATCTGTGCGTTACCACCCACACGGGATACCGAGATACCTACGTTGATAGCAGGACGGATACCGGAGTTGAAAAGGTTGGACTCCAAGAAGATCTGACCGTCAGTGATAGAGATCACGTTGGTAGGGATATAGGCAGAAACGTCTCCTGCCTGGGTTTCAATGATAGGAAGTGCTGTCAAAGAACCGCCACCCTTCACCAAATGCTTGATGGATTCAGGAAGGTCATTCATCTGACTTGCAATCTTATCCGAGTTGTTGATTTTTGCTGCTCTTTCGAGAAGTCTTGAGTGAAGGTAAAATACGTCGCCCGGATATGCTTCACGCCCCGGAGGTCTTCTAAGAAGCAAAGAAACTTCCCTATAAGCTACTGCTTGCTTGGACAAATCATCATAAATAATCAATGCAGGACGACCTGTATCTCGGATAAACTCACCGATACATGCGCCTGTAAACGGAGCAAAGAACTGCATAGGCGCAGGATCAGAAGCAGCCGCAGATACTACTACCGAGTAGGGAAGTGCACCGCCTTTTTCCAAAGCAGAAACAATACCTGCCACTGTAGAGGCCTTCTGTCCGATGGCCACGTAGATACAAAATACCGGTTCTCCTTTTTCGTAATATTCCCTTTGGTTTAGGATTGTATCAATGGCCACAGCGGTCTTACCAGTCTGACGGTCACCGATGATCAACTCACGCTGACCTCTTCCGATAGGAATCATGGAGTCAATAGCCTTGATACCTGTCTGAAGCGGTTCGTTTACAGGCTGACGGTAGATAACACCCGGCGCTTTACGCTCCAAAGGCATTTCATAAAGGTCTCCCGTCAATGGACCTTTGCCATCGATAGGATTACCCAAAGTATCTACTACACGGCCCAACATGCCATCACCGACTTTGATAGAGGCAATCTTTTTAGTTCTCTTGACATTGTCACCTTCTTTGACAAGTTTGGAATCACCGAAAAGTACAGCACCGACATTGTCTTCCTCTAGGTTGAGGACCATTGCCTTAAGACCGTTGTCAAATTCCAATAATTCACCGGCCTGAGCTTTGGTTAGTCCATAGATTCGGGCTACCCCATCACCTACTTGGAGGACGGTTCCCACTTCTTCAAGTTCAGTATCAGTCTTGGCGTTTGAGAGTTGCTCTCTCAAAATAGCCGAAACTTCATCAGGTCTTATTTGTGCCATTATATTTTTATTAAAATGTTTTCTTTGATTTTTAGTATAGTTTCACGAAATACCGTTGGGCAAATTTCATTCTAGCTTTTCTCAGCTTACCGCTAAGTGAGTCATCCCATAGCTTGTCATTGACTTTGAGAACAAATCCACCGATAAGGCTTTTGTCAATTTTTTCGACGAGTTCAATTTTCTGAAGACCGGAAATTTCCTTTACTATTTCAATGATTTCTTTTCTCAAGTCTTCAGTCAAAGGCAGAGTAACCGTTACTTCGGCTACCTGTATCCCATTGTATTCATTGTATTGCTTCTGAAATTCTTGCGCTGTTGTAATCAGGACATTTGACCTGTTCTTTCTGGTGACAAGGTCAAAGAAGCTCATGGTGATGTGGTGGGCACCTTTGCCCAACAGACCTTTAAGAATATTGAATTTTTTGTCATAGGTGACAATGGGACTGTTCAATGCCAGCCCAAGTTCTCTATTCTGCTCTGCAATGGAAAGCAATCCTTTCATGTCTCCCATTACTGCCTCAAGCGCATTTTTCTCGACCGAAAGTTCGAGAAGGGATTTGGCATATCGGGAGGCAACTCTTATGTTTGACATATTAGTTTAACTTAATGTCCTTAACCAATTCTTCCACAAGTTTTTGTTGGGCTGCATCCTCTGCGAAATTTCTCTTGAGGAGTTTTTCAGCAACAGCAAGAGAAAGAATCCCAACCTGTACTTTGATATCTTCTATAGCCGCTGACTTTTCTGTTTCGATCGTGGCTTTTGCATTCTCAATCATTTTTGCACCTTCAAGTTGGGCCTTTTCTTTTGCCTCCTCTATCATTTGCTTGGCAGCTTCCGATGCCTTGAGAAGCATGGTATCTCTCTCAATTTTGGCTTCGTGGATGATTCTCTCATTTTCAGCCTTTAGGTTAGCCATTTCATTTCTTGCTATTTCAGCAGACTTTAGGGCATCATCTATGATTTTTTCTCTCTCATCCAATGCAGCAAGTATGGGCTTCCATGCAAATTTTGTGAGAAGAAATAATACGATCAAAAACCCAAGTGCCGACCAGAATACCAATCCCAATCCAGGTGTAATAAGTCCCATATTGATTTATTTTATATGAATAACAGTGCTTGTTCAATTAATCAAAAGGAAGGGATTGGCCTAGCGCCAATCCCTCTTCTTTTTTTTTAGAAAGTGTACTCTCCCAAAGCAATAAGTAGACAAACTACCACCGCAAACAGGGAAACCACCTCAATAAGAGCAGCGATGATCAACATGGCAGTCTGGATTTTTCCAGCTGCTTCAGGCTGACGGGCAATGCCCTCCATAGCTTGTCCACCGATTCTACCGATACCTAGACCTGCGCCTATCGCAACAATTCCAGCACCGATACCAGCACCCATCAGTGCAAATCCGGCAGTTAATAAGATTGAAGTTAACATACGTGTTTGATTTATAAATTGAACAAAGTAATTACTGATTAATGATGATCTTCCTCTGCAACCGCCGTACCTACATACATAGCAGTAAACAGGGTAAATACATAGGCCTGAATGGTTGCAACCAAGATTTCAATAAAATTGATAAATACAAGCATAACTGTACTTGCCACTCCGACTGCAAGGGATTCAAAGACAAATATCAAGGCAATGAAACTCAAGATAACGATGTGTCCTGCTGTGATCGCCACAAAAAGACGGACAACAAGAGAGGCAGGCTTAGTTAAGATACCAAATATCTCTACAGGTACTATTATTGGCAGTAGCAATACCGGTACTCCCGGAGGCATAAATATATGCTTCCAATACCCTTTGTTGCCGTTGAAAACTGTCAAAATCAAAGTGAAAACACCCAGAGTCAAAGTGAAAGCAATATTTCCTGTCAGGTTACCTGCTTCGGGAAACAAACCTACGAGGTTACCCACCCAGATAAAAAAGAAAAGTGTCAATAAATACGGAGTAAATCTTCTGTAATGCTTGTGACCGATCTGAGTCAATGCGATTTCATCTCTGACAAATATGACAATGGGTTCTATGAAAGACGCAATTCCTTTAGGTGCAGTACCAGGCAGCCTTTTGTAATGATTTGCAGTAGAAATCATCAAGTAGAGCAGTATCGCAATAATGATGAACATCATCATTACATTTTTGGTAATCGAAAAGTCATAAAATGTCCTTAACTCATCAAGAGCATGTAGGTCATAATTTTCATCTATATAATACCCACCGACACCGTAATCTTTTCCGAATTTGTGGGTTTCATGGTTCTGAAAATCCGAGGATAAAAAGAACTCCAATCCCTGGTCAGGAGAATAAATTATTACCGGTAAAGGGAGCGTTACATGTGTATGGCCAATAGTAGCAAAATGCCACTCGTAATTGTCCATGACGTGAGGAATAAGAAATCCAGTCTTGCTCTCACCGTCTCCGGCTGCTTGAACAGAATTTGAAAAACCTAGCCAAAATATTGACAATAAAATACTTAGGCAAAGAAATTTACGGACCATCAAATGATTTTTTAATACCTACTTCGAATTTGGGCGCAAATTAGCTAGAAGCATGTAGATATCAAACAATAAGTAAAAGAAATAAATGATAAAGAAATTGACCACAAACAGAATTAAATTCTCAACCCTGAGGAACAACATGATCGCAACGAAACCGGTACTTGCCAAAAACCGAATACCTATTGCTCCCAACAAGATATTGACAGAATTTTCTTTGCTGATCTCTAAGAGATAATGGGTAAACATTCCGGTAAGCCAAGTCAATAAAACAAAAAACGAAAGAATCGTCCAAAGACTTTCATGAACCCATTCAGGTTTGATATATTCCTGAAGGAGGTAAAATACGCCCCCAATTAGGAGTGAAAAAAGAAGCAGCTTGACTGTTAGAATTTTGATGGCCTTCATAGAAACCGATTTGAGCCCGCAAAGCTAATTATTTTTGCGGTTTCCTTCGGATTTATCATCGTTTTTGAGATTGACATACAGGTGGTAAAAAGAAACCACAACTGATAGTAAGCAAAAAAGTAAAATCCAGACAGGAAACTTCATCTCACTTTTTTGCTGAAGGTACCATCCAAACCATGTCCCGGCCCCGATAAAAACAAAAAGCTGAAAAGAAAGACCGATATATTTTAAATATAAGGGCGGGTCAGATGGACTGTAACTGTTTTTGGGGCGTGTCTTCGGCATCAGTGTTTTTGGATACAACCATTCCTTTGGCTACCATCTGACATTTGCCATTGAAAACAGCACCGTTTTCAACAATCAGTTTTTGTGTGGTGATGTTGCCCATAATGACAGCCGTCTTTGTAAGATAAAGCGTGCCTGAACAAAAAACTTCCCCATCTATTTTTCCGGAGATTTCTGCTTCAGGCGCAGTGATATTTCCTTTGATCAAAGCAGAATCCCCTACCACGATTTTGGTTTTTGATTCAACCAATCCTTCAAGTTGACCCTCTATACGGATATTTCCGGCTGCGGTAATGTCTCCGGTAATTTTGGTTTCCCTGGATATGACATTTGTAGAACTGACCATGTCTGCTACCGATTTTTTTTCTTCTGTCTTGTTGTTGAACATAGCTAATCAAAAGTAATAAATTCCTGAGGATTAAGGGGTGAACCTTTGTACCATAATTCGAAATGAAGGTGCTGCCCTGTGGTAAGTTCTCCTGTATTTCCGATGATGGAGATGATTTCCCCGGCACGGACAATGTCCCCAACTTTTTTCAAAATTACCGAATTATGTTTATAAATTGAAATCAATTCATTCGAATGTTGGACGCTGAGAATGTATCCGGTATCTAGTGTCCAAGAAGCCAAAATGACTGTTCCATCTGCAATGGCCTTGACCGGTTCGTTTTCTTTGGCCACAATATCCACTCCAAAGTGGTCATCTTGGGGATCAAATACAGCTGTCAATACGCCTTTGATAGGAGTAAAGAAAAAAGTCTCCGCAAAAGAATTGCCTGAAATCTCTAAGGGACTTGAGCTTTCCATGGGCGCGCTTTTGAATTCATCAAGGATACTCAGCGTAGCATCACTTGGTCTGAAATCAGCCGGCTTTGAAATGCCCGAATTGGGCATGGCTGCAGCGGATTCCTCCAAATCCGCGGTATCAATCCCACCGTCTCCGCTGATAATCCCTTGGATATTGGCAAGATAGGCATCTTTTTGACTGACTGCCACAGACAAGGAATCCACAATATCTGATAACATCAAGATCTTGGCGGTGTTTTCGGTCTCCATATATACCGGGTCAAACCATTGTCTCAGGATCGTTCTTGTCAAAACAAGGGAAATAAAAAAAATCATGGACAGGGAAAGGACACCTACGATGATTATCCGGGAAAATGACACATTAAAAGATCCCAAAACAGAAAAATCCTGTTTTTTCCTGATGACGATGAGGTATTTTTCAGTCAGCCAGTTTCTTATTTTCGTTCTTAAACTCAATCTTGTATCTTTTGTATGAAAGCTGTAAAAATATAATATTATTCCGAAGCGTTTATTAATTTACACCAATTCAAGTAATTTCGACGTTCTAAGCCTTTGGCTCACTCATGAATAGAATCGTATTTCTTCTCTTCTTTCTTTTTTCCATAGGACTGCTGTCGTGTTCTTCCGAGAGGAATACCTTCACCAACAGGTTGTTTCATAATACAACGGCGCGATACAACGCCTATTATTATGCTGATACCAAAATCAGTGAACTTGAAGCCGGTATCGCCAAAAACCACAGGGAGGATTTCAGTCAGGTACTTCCGGTATTTTATACCATTGACAGTACATTTATAGATTCCAATAAAGAATTGCTCGGTGAAGTGAGGTCCTTTGCTTCCAAGGCTGTCGATTGGCACAGGATTTCCAAATGGGTAGGTCCAAGTTATTTCCTGATCGGAATGGCGGATTATTACGAAGCCAAATTTGACGATGCTTCCAATACATTCAAATACCTCAATGTCAACGGTAAGAAAAAAGACATCCGCCACCGGAGCCTGATCCAGCTGATGCGCTTGTTTACTGACCTCGAAAACTTTGACGATGCGGCATATGTGATTGATTTTCTTTCCAAAGAATCAGGGATCAGTTCGGAAAACAAATTTTTGCTCTACAAAACCTTGGCCTATTATTACCACAATAGGGGTGAACTGAACGGTAAAATCGGTGCTTTGGACAAGTCACTCGGCTATACCAAAGACAAAAAAGAAAAATCTCGGATCAATTTTATTCTCGGACAGCTTTACCAAAGGGAAGGAATCGACGCTTTGGCCTATGATTATTACATGAAATCCGTCAAGGGGAATCCCCCCTATGAGAGGGCTTTCTTTGCACAGCTGTATGCACAGCAAGTAGCCGAGCTGAATCAAACCAAAGACATAGACAAAGTCAGAAATTACTTTGATGGACTCTACAAAGACAGCAAAAACAAAGACCTGAAAGACGTCATCCTTTTCGAAAAAGCAAATTTTGAACTCAAGCAGGGAGACATCGAAGCCGCAGAGAGCCTTTTGATCAGGGCAGCCAAAGAGGAAAGCCAAAACCCAATCCAAAAAGGCTATATCTACGAAAAACTTGCCATGGTCAATTTTGACAAAAAAAATGATTTCAGGGCAGCAAAGTTTTACCTCGACAGTGCTTTGGTCAATTTCCGCCCTACAGATCCCCTTTTTCAGAACATTACCGCCAGAAAGGAAATCTTAGACAAATACGTTTTTCATTATGATATTGTCACCAAAAATGACAGCCTTCTGTTACTTGCTGACCTGAGTTTGGAAGCCCAAACACTGATCGCGGAAAATTTTATCAAACAGGAAGAGGAACGACTCCTCAGGGAAGCAGCCGCAAAAGATGTGCAAAAACCTTCCAGTATTTTCGACAACCTGTTGGCCTTTGGAGGCAGGGGAGGCAGTGGAGAATCTTTCTATTTTAATAATTCTGTTGCCATTCAGCAAGGTTCTATTGATTTCAACAGGAATTGGGGTAACAGGCCACTACAGGACAATTGGAGGAGAACAAGCCAAAACTTCCAGACCTCCTCTACCCGTCCTGCAGAGGTGACCACCACGTCGGATACAACTTCCGCAGGAGAAAATCCCATATTGTCAGGAATTCCGACCACCGAAGAGCTGCTTTCAAAAATCCCAAGCAATCCCGATCAGATCAGTGAAATGAAAGTGGAATTGGAACGCTCGTACTTTGAGTTGGGTAAGATTTTGTTTTTTGACTTCAAAAATCCTGTAATCAGCATTGAAAATCTAGAAAGTCTGATCACGAAGTATCCCAATACCATCAAAAAACCCGAGGCATATTATATCCTTTACTTGGCAAACAAAGAAACAGGAGGCAATACTGACATTTTTGCGCAGCGGCTCAACAGGGAGTTCCCGGATTCACCGTTTACCATGTCAGTCAATAATCCCGACCAGGCTTCCGGCAATGTGGCTTTCCTCGAAACTTCCCGAAACTACAAGCGGGCCTATGAATTGTATCACACAGGCCAATACGCAGATGCAAAGTCATTGATAAGGTCTACACTCGAATCTCATCCCCTGACAGCCAATACTGACAGACTGCTCCTTTTGGACATCATGGTCACCGGCAAGACAGAAGATATATCAAGGTATCAAGAGAGGCTGGAAAACTATATCCAGACCACCGAGGACGAAGGACTCGCAGAAATGGCAAGAAATATGCTTGGTGCATTTAAGGTGGATGAAGAACAAACCGAAGCGGAAGTTTCCGAAGAAAGCGAAACTGAAGTGCAGGAAGAAGCCCTCGCCGATGAAGGACCTGAAGAAGAGGAAGCAGAAGCCGAGTCACCTTACAAAAATAATCCTAACCAAACCCATATATTTGTAATCGTCTTGGGTGCTGATAAATCAGGGGAATCCAAAAACCTCCTTGCTGATTTGGAAGGTTTTCACAATGAAAACTTCAAAGGATCAAGACTGCGGACCGGAAACATGAACCTGAGTAGGGAAAATACGATTTTCATTGTCAGTCCATTTATCTCCGCCCAAAAAGGAATCGAATACAGAGAAAAATTCATGGAAGGATTTAACAATGCATCCATGACCGATGAAGACAAAGCCAATTGTTTCCTGATTTCGATAGAAAATTTCCAAGAACTTAACAAAAGGAAAAATCTGGACGAATACCGGGATTTCTACACCAACACCTATTACTGATTATGTTTATCCACAATGATTCCGGTAATTTAATTACCAAATATAGAATATGGCTGGGAACCGGGATGTCCCGTTCATCCGTCTTCGGTCTTCCGTCCCATTTGTAGAATAACAAAGGATTACCGGCAAAATAGCATATATCCACAATAATCAATCGCAGTACCAAATACCTGAACATAGATGACCCAAAAAATAATTAAATATATCTGGATGGTTTTTGCAGCGGGACTCTTGGGTTTCGTTTTGTTTGTCTGGGCAGTAAGCGGTAACTTCCTCGGACTTTTCGGAGAATTGCCCGATTTCAAAGAACTTGAAAATCCCCAAAGTGAACTTGCCTCCGAATTGTATTCCTCGGATGGGGTATTGCTCGGCAACTATTTCAGGGAAAACAGAAGCCCCGTAAGCTACAATGAACTGTCCACCAATCTGGTCAACGCACTCATTGCCACTGAAGACGTAAGGTTTGAGGACCACTCGGGAATCGACTTCCAGAGTATGGCCAGGGTATTGTTCAAGTCCATCATCCTGAGGCAAGGCGCAGGGGGGGGAAGCACACTCAGCCAACAGACTGCCAAAAACCTCTTCAAAACCAGAAATCTTGAATCCCAAGGGATATTGAGCAGGATTCCCGGGCTGAGGATGCTCATCATCAAAACCAAAGAATGGATCGTAGCGGCCAAGCTGGAAAAGTCATATACCAAAGAAGAAATCCTCACCTTGTACCTCAACACTTCTGAGTTTGGCAGCAATGCCTACGGAATCAAAACCGCGGCAAAAACTTTCTTCAACAAAGAACCCATAGACCTCAATATCCAGGAATCAGCCACATTGGTGGGACTTTTCAAAGCACCTTCCTTTTATAGCCCTGTCTTCAACCCTGACAATTCCCTGAGAAGAAGGAATACTGTGCTGGGACAGATGGAAAAGTATAATTACCTCACAGAGGCTGAATATGATTCCATTTCCCAGATTCCGATTGAGTTGGATTATCGGGTCGGCAACCAAAACCAAGGTTTGGCCACCTACTTCAGGGAAGTAATCAAAGCTGACCTGATCAAATGGACCAAGGAAAACCTCAAATCAGACGGCACTCCTTATGATTTGTTTGGTGACGGTCTGAGAATCTACACCACCATTGACAGCCGCATGCAGCGGTATGCCGAAGAATCTGTCGATGAACACATGCGCGAGTTGCAGAAGAAGTTTGAAAAGGAAATGGGTACCCGCGCACCATGGATCGACAGCAACGGAAAGGTCATCCCCGGTTTCCTAGAGACTGCCGTCAAGCGGACTGATGCTTATCGAAATTTGGAAAAAAGGTACGGTTCGGGTGCTGATTCCATCGATATCAAACTGAATGAGAAAAAGAAAATGAGGATATTCTCCTGGGAAAAAGGAGAAATCGATACCCTGATGAGTACTATGGATTCCATGAGTCATTACAAAAAACACCTGCAGACCGGCTTTGTCTCCATGGATCCGCATACCGGACATATCAAGGCTTGGGTGGGTGGTATCAACCATAAATACTTCAAGTTTGACCATGTCAAGCAAAGCAAAAGACAGCCTGGCTCAACTTTTAAGGCCTTTGTCTATGCTGCAGCCATCGAAAACGGCTACAGCCCTTGCTACACGGTCATCGATCAACCTGTAGAAATCAATACACCGGGACAGCCTACATGGAGTCCAAACAATGCCGATGGAAAATTCTCCTACGAAAAGATGACAATCCGTCTGGCGATGGCCCAGTCCATCAACTCGGTTACGGCCTTTATGATGAAGAAACTCGGACCAAAAGTCGTCGTCGAAACCGCCCACCGTCTTGGTATCACTTCAGACCTCGAAGAAGTCCCCGCGCTTTCTTTAGGTACTTCTGATGTATCGGTGTATGAAATGGTCGGCGCTATGGGCACTTTTGTCAACAAGGGAGAGCATATTACTCCATTCTACATTGACAGGATTGAGGACAAAAACGGCAATTTATTGCAGCAATTTACCCCTAAGAAAAAACCTGCCATGAGCGAGGAGCATGCTTACCTGATGGTGTACATGCTTAGAGGCGGATTTGAAGAATCAAGGGGAACTTCCCAAGGAGTATCCTGGACCCTGAGAGATGAGGGGAATGAATTGGCCGGGAAAACGGGTACCACGCAAAATGCCTCAGATGGCTGGTACATCGGGATGAGCAAAGACCTTGTGTCAGGAGCTTGGGTCGGTGGGGATGATAGGGCGATCCACTTCAGAAGTTGGGTCAGTGGTCAGGGCGGTCAGACAGCGAGACCGATTTGGGTCAAGTACATGTCAAAAGTCTATGCCGATCCAACCTTAGAATATACCAAAGGCCCATTCCCAAGACCGGAAAGACCGCTGAGCATCGAGATCGATTGTGACAAATACGAATTGGAAAACAGCCGTTTCACGGATTTTGATTACGATCAGAAGAAGAATGATTTTTAGTCCATGGTTGATAGTCCATAGTCCATGGTTGAAAGTCGACAGACCACAGTCGACAGTCCATAGCCGCGGCAATTGAACTTCAATCCGAGTTTGATTTGGTTGGGGCTGTAAGAGGGAAGAAACATGCTGTTTTTTTCTTTTTCCAATTTCATGCTTACTCACCTCACCATAGAATGGATAAGTTGAAAATCAGTTCATGACACTATGGACTATGGTCTGTCAACTATTGTCTCTTAGAGAAAAACCATTTCTAGAAAATAAATTCAGCCTTTCACAGGGCTGTTTTTTTTATATTTGCACCCATGCAGGCATCCTCCTACCTCGTTGAAGACTACCATTCCCTTCCGGATCTGCCGGGAGTGTACAAGTATTTCAATGCCGAAAATGAACTGATTTATGTAGGCAAGGCCAAGAGCCTGAAGAAAAGAGTGGCTAGCTATTTTGTCAAAACCCTCGGCATCAATTACAAAACCAAAAGGATGGTGAAGGAGATCCGAAAGATCGAAATCACCATCGTGGACACAGAGTTTGATGCCCTGCTGCTGGAAAATAACCTGATCAAAAAGATCCAGCCCAAGTACAACATCATGCTCAAGGATGACAAGACCTATCCTTACCTCCTGCTGACCAATGAGCCTTTTCCCCGCTTATTTCCCACCCGGAGAATGATCCCCGGAAGGGGAACGTACTTCGGGCCTTTTGCCAGTGTCAAAGGGATGAACAATGTTCTCGAACTGATCCGCAGCATCTTTACCATCCGCACCTGCCGCCTCGACCTGAGTCCGCACAAGATCAAAGAAAAGAAGTACAAGGTCTGTCTCGAGTACCATATCGGCAATTGCCTTGGGCCCTGCGAAGGACTGCAGGTGGAATCCGATTACATGAAGGAGGTCGAGCAGGCCAAGCATATCCTCAAGGGAAATCTGGGCGTGCCCAAAATCCACTTCAAAAAGAAAATGCAGGAGGCTGCGGAAAGTTTGGCTTTTGAAAGGGCACACTATTTCAAAAACAAACTCGAACTCCTCGAAAAATACCAAGCCAAGTCCATGGTCGCCAATCCCGCCATCCACGACCTCGACGTCTTTGGGATAGAGTCGGATGAGAAATCTGCCTATGTCAACTTCCTCAAAATCAAAAACGGCGCCGTCATCCTCACCAAAACCGTCGAGCTCAAAAAGAAACTGGATGAAACGGACGGAGAACTGCTTCTGACGGCCATCATCCGCCTTAGGGACCAATTCAACTCCGAGTCACTGGAAATTATCGCCAATATTCCCCTGGAAGAGGAATTTGAAGGACTGAACTTTGCCGTCCCAAAAATCGGGGACAAAAAGAAACTCGTAGAACTCTCCCTCAAAAACGCCAAGTACTATAAAAAGGAAAAGCTTTTGGCTTCAGGTGAAGTGCAGGACAAAAAAAACCGCGTGCTCCGGCAGCTGCAATCGGACCTTTCTCTCAAGGAACTCCCGGTCACGATCGAGTGCTTTGACAACTCCAATATCCAAGGTACAAATCCCGTGGCAAGTATGGTCTGCTTTATCAACGGCAAGCCCGCCAACAAAGAATACCGACACTTCCATATCAAGACCGTCACCGGTGCCAATGACTTTGCGAGTATGAAGGAGGTCGTGGGCAGAAGGTATGAACGGATCCTCGAGGAGGCAAAACCACTTCCCAACCTGATCGTGGTTGATGGGGGAAAGGGCCAACTTTCTTCCGCCGTGGAAGCGCTGAAGGAACTCGGCATCTATGGTCAGGTACCGATCATCGGCATCGCCAAAAGGCTGGAGGAAATCTACTTTCCCGATGACAACTACCCGCTGCATATCGACAAAAAATCCGAATCCCTGCGTCTGATCCAAAAGATCCGGGACGAAGCACACCGCTTTGCGATCACCTTTCACCGTCAGGTCCGCAGCAAAAACGCCTTCAACACCAAGCTGACCGACATCGAGGGCATCGGCGAGAACACCGCCAACAAACTACTGAAGCACTTCCGCTCCTTCAAAAAAATCCAGGAAGCCGATATCGAAGCCCTTGCCGAAGTGGTCGGCAAAGACAAAGCCGAGAGGGTTTATTTGGCGGTGAGGCCGGAGGGGGGTCAGGATGAGGGGGAGTCAAGCTCCATAGGTGACAGATAGTTATTTAGTTTTCTTCGATTAACGCATCAACTTGGATTTTTAAGGAGCTAATGTGTATAGCTTAAACGATTTGGCGTTAGTTTTTAACTTCGATGATTTCTACAAAATTGTCAAGATCACCAATTTTTACAATGTCACCTGTGCAGTGTCCGAGTATAGATGACGCTAAAGGTGATTTTAAACTTATTTTTTGAAAGCCATCAGAAAATTCATTCTTACCAGCAAACTCTACGATAAGTACTCTAATATCATTGCCATTATTCAAATACTTCACAGTGACTTTACTTCCTAATTTAATTTGATCAATAATGAGCTTTAACTGAGATTTTCCATTCTTTTCAATGGATTTAATTATCGAAATTTCTTTATCCACATCTAAAAAATTTGTTTCGGCAACGTAACTTTCAACCATTCCAACATTGTCGGTAAATGCAAATGAAGTTTTTGAACGGTCAATTAGATTATGGTCATTTCTTGATTCAACACTCCTTATAAACTCAATTAGCCGTTTTGTTTCTCTTTGCGGATTTCTCCACCAATTCGTACTCCAAATTCTATGGAATACAAAACCATGGCTTTCTAAAATTTTTTGTCTATGAATGTCGTGAAGGTATGCTTCTCTACTAGAATGATATTTAGCCCCATCACATTCAATTGCAATTTTTGGTACTCCTGCAAGTTTAGGGTCATAAACAATATCAATTCGGAATTCAGAAACTTTCATTTGAGGAATTAACTTTGATTCATCTACTTCATCAATTAAACGCTGATAAACTTCTTCTTCAAAAGGTGACTCTAACTCTCCAAGACTTCTCGGATTGAAAGTGCTGTTTATGGTTGAGTTCTCGCTAAGAGCAGTTAAAATTCCTATTCTAGAATCATCATTTCCTTCGCTTATGGCTTTGCTGTAGGCTAAATATGCGTAGAAAACTGCTCGTTTGTTATTAGAACCTTCAGTTATCAGTGATTCTTTATAATTCATAAATGCTGTTTCTGGAACGGATGAACATACATAAACTTTATACTTAGCTCTTGTGATAATTACATTTAGAAGTTTGTATCCTTTTGAATGATTAATCGGGCCAAAACGCTGTGCAAATTTGCCGTCTTTTCCTGGTCCATATGTTGTTGACAGAATAATTACATCTCGTTCATCCCCTTGAATATTTTCTAAGTTCTTGATGAACATTCCATTTTCTTCCAACTCCTGAATTTTAGTGTTGAACGCTTCAAACTTTGAGAACTTTTGCCTCTCTAGGATTTTGCTTTTTATATGATTCCGTTGGGCAATATTAAAAGTAGCAATTCCGACGGTTGGATATTTTCCATTTGGAAGTCGATTTAAATTATTATCAAGAATTGATAAAACCATTTCAGCTTCTGCATCATTAATGTGGTCAGAGAAGGTTCCATTTACTTGAATATACTTTATTGGTGTATAATCAAATGTATTTGGCAGTGGTTTAAGTCTTTGATTGTAAAATGCGTAATTTGAAAAATCTATAAGGAAGGGATGTCTTGACCTGTAATGAAAATCAAGGTGTCTTTTCTCAAAATTAAGTTCTGTGCCAAAGTCTAAAAGGGATTCACAAGACAAAAGGATATTATCTTTATCCACAAAAATTTCATCTTCATCTTCAATATCGTCTTCGTCTTCAATGGTGCCGTCAAAAACTTTACTAAAATAATTTGAAGGAGGCATTTGATGTTCATCACCTGCAATTATTTTCTGCTTTCCTTTCAATATTGCAGGCAGGTTATCTTCCAAACGAAGCTGACTAGCTTCGTCAAACATTACAATGTCAAAATACCCATTCATCCCTTGAAATAGGTTACTTGCTACATCAGGGGAAGTAAGAATTATTGGAAAAAATGTTGTAAACAATTCTGGGTCAAATTGAACTATTTGACGTAAAGAAAGGCGTTTGAACCGGTTGCTACTACGCTTATTATATAAATTTTCAACTGAGAGATTTGTATTTCGTAGCTCAAATTTTCTTGATGTCTGAATTTGCCTAGAGAACCAAAATTCCCTAATAAATTTTAATTGCTCTTTCTCTAAACCACCCAAAGTTCCATTTAGCTCTATGTGATCAAAGTCATTTGTGGGCAAATCAATATTTGCTGAATTAAGGAGTAATGAATTTAAATAATTTACTAGAAAAGCCTTTCGCCAATCTTTTTTACCCTTTAATTCATTAATGATAAGTTTATTTTCAGAAGTGAGACTATTGTAAAATTGAAACCACTTGAAATCAATCAGAAATCTTTCGGTATCTTTAAAATATTTTTTTGATTCTGCTATCAAAGAATCAATCTCTATCAAGACTTGTGTATATTTTCTAGAATTGATGGTAACATTAGAAAGATTATCAGAATTAATCTCAACTTTTAGATTGGTGACTGCTTTTAATAATTTTGGAAACCATATTTTTTGCCACCAATTTTTATTATGAATTAGATCTTTTATTCTAGTGTAATCATTTTCATATTTTTTAAATTTGTCAGAAATTACTTTTTCAAGTTGGTATGGATTTTCTCCCTGAAATTTAGAAGTATTTATAAATGGAATAAAATTTATACTTTGAAAATCCTTAAATAAAATTTGAGCCCTCCCGACCAATTCCATAAAATCCGTCAATTCTTGAGAATTAAACTTGAATTGTGATTTATTAATTTTTATTGTGTGGTCTTCCCCAAATCCATTAAGTTCAGCTAATAGAATTCCCACAATGGCTGACCAAGACTTTTCACCTAATAACTTTTCACCTAATTTTTTATGCTTTCCATTTATCGACTCAATTAGGGTTTTTGCTTTATTGACAAGATTGTCAAGAGAATCCTTTGAATATGTGTAAGTGTAGCTTCTATAAGATGAGTTGTCAACTCTGTCTCTAACCGAATCAACGACGGTTTTGCGATCTTTAACTATGTCTCGAATTAATACACATTGGTAGTTTAGATTCTTTTCAATGAGTGCATTATGTAAAACTTCCAAGGCTGTCCTTTTTTCGCAAACTACAATGGTCTTTCTTTGATTCTCTAGCGCGTTGATAAGGATTGCTGATAATGTTTGACTTTTGCCTGTGCCCGGAGGACCTTGAATAAGAATATTTCTTTTTGTTTGCAAAGAATGTAAAATACCTTGTTGGGATGGATCTGTTTCTACCGAAGAAATTGGTTGAAAAGTGTGATTTTCTAGATCGCGAAGATCAAAAATTAGATCTTCCAAATTCATCAAATTAGAATAATCGTTTATAATATTTTGTTTTTGGACTTCAAAAATTGAAAACAAGCCACCAAAATCGATAACTGCATTGGTGGAATTAATTGGAAGCTCATCGTAATGTTTTTTTTCGCCGATTGAAACAATTTTTCCAAGTTTTAGGCTATAATCTTCTTTAATGTTAGAAGGAACGTAAGTATTAATTTCTTTTATAAGCTTTACACAGATTTCAAGTAATTCATCCTTAGAGATCAGCCCATCATCAAGCATTTCACTTGGAATCTGCTTTATTTCCAAATTTGAATCCGATTGTAAATGATTGATTAAAACTTCATTCAAATAAATCGGGTCGTCTTCATTTCTGTTAATTTCCCAAGTATTGAATTCTTTGGTTCTTTTAATTCTTAATGACCAAATTAGAATTGGAGCGACTGTGAGTTTGTTGTCTGATTGGTCTCGTCTAACAAGAATTGGAAAACCGAATCCGAAGGTGTTGATTCCTTTTTCTGATTCAATAGCCTCTGTCTGATTAATTAAATTTTCAAAGGATTTTGTGATCCTAACTAATTGCGTTTGATCATCTTCAAATAGAGTGTTTAAGTCAGGAACATTTCCCTTCCAACTAATCCTGAATTTTAATGGCTGTTCGGAAAGTAATCTTTCTATGAAACTGTTGGGAAGATTCTTATCAATATGAGATAGTCTGGTTAAGTCAAACTTGTATCTTGAATTTGCAGGTATTGCATTTAGATGAACCCCTCTTCGATTACCTATTTTTAGTCTCTTTTGAAGTTCATTTAATAATTTATCTGTAAGTTCCATTTTACTTATTTAATGTGTTTTTAAAAATTCAAGTATTTTCAGGTTTTTAAAACTGTGATATTACTTATTTTTTAGTTAAATTGTTTGAATACTGACCTTGCAAAGCTTACCCTCATAACGCACTACCCAATAAAATCCGATCGATCCTTTTTTGGATCAAATTGGATTTCTAAATCTGAACCATTCCAAATGGCTTCGGCACTTTCAAGGCGAAAAGTATCTCCTTGGTTCCAAGTAGATCCGACATAATCTTCAATCAAGTCTTTGATAAAAACCCTTTCTCCAACTTGGATGTCTTTAGGAATCAGATAAGCCGCAAAGGGTGATTTGAAACTGTAGGGATAATACCATGTCCAGTCAATGACAGTGTCAAATTCTCTGGTATCCTCCATAACCATATCGCCGCGATAATCTCCCAACACTTCAATTTCCCCTGTTTCTTTGTATTGAACGACTTTATACTTTGTGCTTATATCCTCAGACGGGATCACTTTTTTTATCAATGGTTTAAATCCATTTTTCACAGCCTGATTGATGCTTTTTTCATCCCTTACAGTTTCAATGATCCGAAGTTTTGGTGTAGTTTTATTTCTGTCCGAATGAGCCATTTGAGGTAAGTTTTACATTGTCTTGATTTAAATCGATTTTTAAACAAACCTCAGGATTTTGTTTGACCATCTTTAGGAGTTCTGAATCCCCAAGGTGTTCTGTATTGATGATAAAATGGTCACAATTTGAACATTTCCTTCTATTGGAGTCGGTTCCTTCTAGTGCCGCCCAATTCATTTTATAAGGGCAATACAATTGCTTGATAAATTCTCCCTGATCTGTAAAAACATCTTTGGTTATTGGGTCAAATTTCATTTGTCATTAATCCTTGGGCTGAAAAAAAGATGGATTATCAAAAAGTGTAGGTGACACTTTTCAATTACCTAAACTTACTCCCTTTTAGTTACAAATCCAATCCGCCCATCAGACGAATTTTTTGATTTGAGGCCTAATAATTTATTCAGAAGTGAAAAAGTGATCCATCAGTAACTTTGAAAAAGGACCTATGTAGCAAAAATGAATGCCCGCTCTAAAAAAAAGACTTTTTATGTATTAAAATTGAATTCACCTGAATTGAAAAAGAATATGGGTATCCGCAATTTTGCATGTTGTGCTTGATGAGACTTTCCTTGATGCGGGTACTTGTCCACGGACGACGGGTCTACTGTACACCGAACAGTTAACTGTTCTACAAATCTAATTTGTTTGGCTATGTGCAATAAAGCGGACACACAAAATTCAAAATCTATTCAGGTGTAATAAAAAAGACTCTTAAGAAATATAAAAAGAGTACTGATAGATTTTTATTCTACTGAACATTGATACCGCCATCGATCACCTGTGTCGTACCTGTGATAAACTGACTGTCATCGCTTGCCAAAAACAAGACGAGTTTGGCAATCTCGATGGGCTTGGCATACCGGCCAAGTGGGATGGTCAGCTCGAGTTGCTTCTTGACCGCATCACCCTGACCCGGAGAAAATCCTTCTTCGAGCGAGCGCATCATGCGGTTGTCGACCGGGGAAGGATGCACACTGTTGACACGGATTTTTCTAGGGGCAGCCTCCACCGAAGTCGCCCGCATGATGCCTACGCCGGCATGCTTGCTGATGATGTAGGCACTGACATTGGGACTGCCAAGCAATCCTGCCACAGAGGAGGTGATGATGATGCTGCCGCCGTCATTCATATGGGGCAAGACGTATTTATTTCCCAACCATACACCCCGCACGTTGACGGCAATGACTTTGTCAAACATTTCTTCCGGGTAGTCCACGATCGGTTTGACCGTTCCCTCAATTCCTGCATTGTTAAAAAAGACATCGATTTTCCCAAAGGCTTTTACTGCTGTGTCCACGTACCTTTGGACATCCGCAGATTTGCTCACATCCGCCACACAATACTGCACGGCTTTTCCTCCCAAATCAGTCATGGCCTTTTTGAGAGGCTCTTCCTCCAAATCTACCAACAGGACTTTTGCGCCTTCTTCTAAAAATAGCTTGGCTGTGGTCATGCCGATACTGCCTGCACCACCGGTAATGATGGCAACCTTGTTCTCTAATTTTTTCATGTCAAATTGCTTTAATTAAAATCAATATGTTTTTGTGTTTATTATTATGTGGATAGACTCTTCTTTGCCGGTAACCCTATTTTCTTTTTCATTGGGGACGGAAGACGGAAGACGCAAGTCGGAAGACCCCCGCCTGCCGTCGGGCAGGGATGTACCGGGTATTTCAGTCCGCAGGCAAGAATTTATATGGATATCAGATCTACTGCCATAATTGCGTACATATATTATCTAATATTTAGATCCTGATTGCTGCCGGAGATTTGTCAGTTTTATTGATTGGATTCCTTTTCTTTCATCTTTTTCATCATTTCCATCATTTCCTTGTTTTTCATCATGGACTTGCACATGTCTGACATCATGGTGGTGTCTTCTTTGGCGGTTTCCATCATTACTGACATCATGCGTTTTGACATTTCAGGATTTTCTTTCATCATTTTCTTCATCATACTTTTGTCTTCCATCATGATATTCATTCTTTCATGCATCAGCATTTTGCCATGGTCACCGGACATGATGGCCTGCATCATTTCTTTTGACATATCATGGTCGCTGGCTATGTTGTTCATAATCTCCATCCTGGAATCTGATTCAGAAAGAACCTGCTTCGGAGACTGACATGAAGCAAACAGCGCGGTGAGGGCAATAAGCCCAACAAATTTTTGTAGTGTTTTCATAGTTTTAGTGTTTAGTTTTTTATGAGTATTCGCAATGTTGCACTTTGGGCTTGAGGTGACTTTATCGAATTTGGATACTTGTCCACGGACGACAGTCCACTGTCCACGGAACCGCTAATCGTTCCCCAATCATTATTTGTTTGGCTACAGGCAAAGTAGCGTTTACATATGTTGTATTTATGTTAGCAATGATGCCAGTGAAAACTTTAATTCAAAGTAATTCAATGATGGAGACTGACATGTCCGGTACATCGGTCTTCCGACTTCGGTCTTCCGTCACGCGTGAAGTAGATAATTCCATTACTGGCCCGGAAGTGCATATCTATTCTTTTATGTGTTAAAAAGGATCGTTGAGCTCACTTACACGGATAAGCTTCTTATTGACAAATTCATGGATTCCCAGCTCGGAGAGTTCACGGCCAAATCCCGAACGCTTGGTTCCGCCAAAAGGAAGGTCAGCCTGCGTCCAGGTAGGATGGTTGATAAATACCATTCCGACATCGATCTGATCGGCAATCCTTTTACCACGCTTGATGTCTTGGGTAAAAACGGATGCCCCCAAACCAAAATCAGAATCGTTGGCAAGGGCTATGGCTGCCTTTTCGTCTTTCACCACATAGAAGGAAGCCACCGGGCCAAATAATTCTTCATGATAGGCCACAATGCCCGGTTTCAGGTCGGTGAGAATCGTTGGTTCCATAAAGGCACCTTCACGGTCTGCGCGTTTTCCTCCCAATAAGATTGTAGCGCCTTGTTCAACAGAGCGTTTTACCTGATCAGCTACCTGAACTGCTCCTTCTTCACTGCTCAAAGGGCCCAATTCTGTGTCGGGATCCATTGGGTCACCTACTTTCATTTTTGAGAGCGCGTCCTTGAATTTTTGGAGAAATGTGTCTGCAATTGCTTCCACTGCGATGAAACGCTTGGAGGCAACACAACATTGACCGTTGTTATTCATCCTGCCGACAACTGCCCATTCGACGGTTTTATCCATATCGGCATCTTCCAGGATAATAAAGACATCGTTTCCGCCAAGCTCCAAGACCACCTTTTTCAGATATTTCCCGGCTTCCATGGCAATACTTGCGCCTGCCTCTTCACTTCCCGTCAGGGAAACTCCCTTGATTCTTTTGTCGGAAACAAGTGCAGATGCACGCTTGCCTGAAATAAAGAGATTGGTGTACAGTCCCTCAGGCGCTTCTGCTTCTGCAAAAAGTTCTTCCAGGGCAGCGGCACATTGTGGCACGATGGAGGCGTGCTTGAGCAAAATGGAATTACCGACCATGATATTGGGAGCGACAAAGCGGGCTACCTGATAGAATGGAAAATTCCAAGGCATCACGCCTAACAAAACCCCAATAGGACTGCTGTGTACTATGGCCGTTCCATATTCAGGATCGAGAATTTTATCTTCCAAAAAAGCTTCTCCATGATTCGCGTAATAATCAAAAATATCCGCACTCAGGTCGATTTCACCCTCCGCCTGCGCTAGGAGTTTGCCCATTTCTAGGGTGATGGTTCGGGCGAGTTCTGATTTTTTGACGCGCATCAATGTTGCAACTTTATGCAGTAAATCAGCCCGGTGCCGGTAACCGGTTTCTTTCCAGTTGGTGTAAGCTTCCTGTGCTTTGGCTACTTTACCTTCCACTGCCGTCTCCGTCATTTCTTTGAATGACTTTAATGTCTTATTTGTAAAAGGATTGGTTGTTTGAATGGCCATATTGGTTTGTCTTTAATTTAATCGGATAAGGATCTCTTCCCTACCTGTGTCGAAAGCATTTCCGAGAGCATACTTCCATTCCAAAATCCGAAATAGAGGAATCAAAAATGGCAGTAGACCTAGAGGAAGGCTTTGATGAAGATGTGTCTCCCCAGCACAAAGTGTTAGACTAGGGTTGGCATTTGTTGGATTGTTAGCTCAAAAAATTGCCTTGAGAAATATGGGTAATTGCCGTATTTCGAAGTAATCAAGCCAAGGAAGGACAGCATAGGTAATCCTCCCTTTCCTGGCTTGATTGGGATCAGGCTTTTGCAGAATCCATTTGTTCACAGATCTCCGCACATTTTTTGCAGGCCTCTGCACACTCTTTACAAGTGGCATGATGTGCGGCATGTTTTTCACATTCTGCAGCACAGGCCCTGCAGATTTCTGCACACAAGGCGTGGAGTCCCGACCCGTAAGCAGATCCCCTTGCATCAAACCTTGCACATATTGCGCATATGTCAGCACAGTCCCGGCATAATGAAATACAATTCAGGTTGCTTTCTTTGATGCAATCGGTGACACACTTTTCGCAGGACACCATACAGGCCAAGCAAGCGTCAATACAACTTTTCAAGTTTTCCATTTTGTTATGGTTTAAAAGATGAAAGAATTATTACAATCTTAAAGGTGACCATCTTTGAAGCGGTAAGCATTGCGGATATTAAACAACATGTTATGTATATCCCACATTTTGCCGTGAGGTATTTTTTTCCGCATAGGAAAAGAAGGTTTCGCAATGGGGTGCAAAGGATTTTGAACATCCCTGTTTTTGGCGGAAACCTCAATTCACAATTTGCATGGTTTCGGCCAAAAACCGGAATCGTCTTTTTTGTCTTTGTCCCCGAGTTGCGTTCCTTACTCGGGGTTATTTTTATTTGATCCCTTCAGGATCATTTCTCGCGCCGATGATAGTGCCTCTCAAACCATTATTCATTCAGCATTTAATTCTTAATTTTCTCCCAGTCTCTGCGTGAGGTTTATTTTTTTCCGCATAGGAAAAGAAGGTTTCGCAATGGGGTGCAAAGGATTTTGAACATCCCTGTTTTTGTCGGAAACCTCAATTCACAATTTGCATGGTTTCGGCCAAAAACCGGAATCGTCTTTTTTGTCTTTGTCCCCGAGTTGCGTTCCTTACTCGGGGTTATTTTTATTTGATCCCTTCAGGATCATTTCTCGCGCCGATGATAGTGCATCTCAAACCATTATTCATTCAGCATTTTTTAATTCTTAATTTTCTCCCAGTCTCTGCGCGAGGTATATTTCTTACCGCGGAAAAGAAGGTTTCGCAATGGGACGCAAAGGGAGAAGTTTATCCCTTCAGACATATCTTATCACAGGAGCTCACGGGCAAAGAAATCTCAGCGTTTTTGTTTTTTCTTGGTAAAAGCCCTGAAAGGGCGGGATACCAAAGGGATGGGTGCAGCCCATCCATAGGAGTGTCTGGATTTTAGGTAGCCCTGAAGGGATAGCAGGGTCCAAGCGGGAGAAATAAAAAATCCCTATAAGATCGCTCTCACAGGGATTTTTCAATTTAAAAGGATCTTGATATTCCCTTTGTTTCCAGTTGGTTCAAAAACCAATTTTTACATCAATTGAGGGATAAATATCTATAAATATCCAATATCAATGAATATCAATTTTTATACATTAAAAATTTTCATTGGCTTAATGATCTCCTCTCTCAGACGCAAGGTCTACTTTCTCAGGTGATCTCCAAAGTGCCGACAGCAACAATTCCCTCATAAAGAAAAACTCTTTCGGGACTTTGTCATAGGCTTTTTCAAAGAGCTCACTGTGACCCAGCAATTCGGTTTTCCAAGGTTCAGGCTCAATCATCATGATCTTGTCAAAATCCTCTTTGCTGAAATCATGCATGCCTTCCCAGTCCATGTCCTTGTACCTAGGTCTCCAGCCAATCGGACATTCGACAGCTGAAATCCTTCCTTTGCAGCGACCAATGATCCATTTAAGGACACGCATGTTGTCACCGAATCCCGGCCAGATAAAGTTGCCTTCCTCGTCTTTTCTAAACCAGTTGACACCAAAGATCCTTGGGGCGTTTTGCAGGTCCCTGCCAAACTGTAGCCAGTGGTTGAAATAGTCTCCCATGTGGTAGCCCATAAATGGCAGCATCGCAAATGGATCTCTTCTGACCTTTCCTACTTCGCCAAAAGCTGCCGCAGTAGTCTCTGAACCCATTGTCGCAGCCATATAGACACCAAAATTCCAGTTGAAAGCCTGGTATACCAAAGGCACTGTAGTGCTCCTTCTTCCTCCAAAAACGAATGCTGTGATGGGTACTCCCTCAGCATTATTCCACTCCGGATCTATTGCAGGATTTTGGTTTGCAGGAGCAGTAAACCTTGAATTGGGATGCGCTGCAGGTTTTCCGCTTGCTTTGTCATAGGGTTTGCCGTGCCAATCAGTGAGACCTTCGGGCACTTCCTTTGTCATGCCTTCCCACCATACATCTCCGTCAGCGGTAACAGCGACATTTGTAAAAATCGTGTTTGCCCTGATGCTTTCCATGGCATTGGGGTTGGTCTTGTAGTTGGTGCCCGGAGCCACGCCAAAGTATCCTGCTTCGGGATTGATGGCGTGAAGCCTTCCATTTTCTCCTTTGTGAACCCATGCAATGTCATCTCCGATGGTAGTTATGCGCCATCCTTCCATTTCTTTTGGAGGGATCATCATCGCAAAGTTGGTCTTGCCGCAAGCGCTTGGAAACGCTGCTGCGATATAGCTTTTTTCCTTTTGAGGACTTTCAACTCCTAGGATCAGCATGTGCTCGGCGAGCCATCCTTCTTCCCTTCCCATGGTGGAGGCAATTCTAAGTGCAAAACATTTCTTACCCAAAAGGGCATTTCCGCCATAGCCGCTGCCATAAGAAATGATCAGCCTCTCTTCAGGGAAATGGGAAATGTATTTGACAGCAGGATTGCAGGGCCACTTGACATCTTTCTTTCCGGGCTCCAAAGGCGCCCCAAGGGTATGAATACACTTTACAAAGTCTTCATCGATGTATTTTAAGATCGGAGCTCCCATCCTTGTCATGATTCTCATGTTGACGACTACGTATTCGCTATCCGTAATCTGAACACCGTATCTAGAAAGGTGCGAACCCACGGGTCCCATACAAAAAGGAATAACATACATCGTCCTGCCTTTCATACTTCCTGCAGTAAGACCATTCAAAATCTCCTTCATTTCCGAGGGATTCATCCAGTTATTGGTCGGTCCGGCATCTTCTTTTCTTCTGCTACAGATAAAAGTCTTGTCTTCAACCCTTGCCACATCGCTTGGATCCGAAAAACAAGCAAAACTATTGGGTCTCTTCTCAGGATTGAGTTTGATGAAGGTCCCTTTATCGACCATTTTTTGGCAAAGTGTATCATACTCCTGTTCAGAACCATCACACCAATGGACATTATCAGGTCCGAAGTGGCTTATCATGGAATCCACCCAGTCCTTTAATTCAGTTTTGATTTGTGTCAGCATAGTTTCTTGATTTTAGCAGATTGTTTTTTAAAGTTAAAATTTGGGTTTAAAAGTTAATTGTAAGTTTTTTTGCTGTAAAAACACAGGCATCCATTCCAAAAAGCCTATTTCTTTCTTTATTCAGAATTTTATATTTTTTGATTAAATTTTACCTGATTTTCACAACCCTAAATTATTCATTTCTGGACGAAAAATAGCCTAATGTGCGGTGATTAAAATTTTACCAAAATATGATTGGTGTCATTTTCAGGTAATTATGAAATCCCTCATCTGAGATTACACACTTGATGTTGAGCCGATTTTTTGTCGGTAATTTTATTTCTTCTCAAAAATAACTTCAACCCAAAATAGTATGGGTAAATTTTCATTTGTTTTGACCTTGGTATTCTACCTATGCCTGTTGTATTTGAATTATCCAAAGCCGAATATGGTAGGCGACCATGCCATGGGATATGGATTGGGGTTGGCTTTATCCGGTTTGGGAATTTTCTTGGGGAGCATTGGATTGTTTTTCTACCTGTCCAAACTTGGGGTCTTTGGTATGTTGACTACGGATCCATTTTGGAAAAATTTTTTGGCGGTAATACTCTGCGCCGCATTTGTATTTGCTGTGTTTTTTTCAGCCGCGCTAAAATGGGACAATATCACCGAGGCAGTGAGTTTTTCCCCTTGGCTAGCCAACATGAATTCCCTGATTTGGTTTCCTTTGTTGATTTTTATTCCCTCGTTTCTGGTGCATTTTTTGGGAAAAGAGCCAAGTTTTACACCGGTCAGGATCTTTTTCCCCATAGGATTTATGTTCAGTCTTGTCTTTACGATCGGCCTGTTGATGGATTGGCTTGTCTACCAGAGTAAGCAGCAAAAAGAAATGATTTCCCAAATCCTGACGCAAGACAAAGAACAACATGAAACTTACATGAGTGAAATTGAGGGTTTGGATTCTACCCAAAGTATCCTCGGGATTTTACCGCTCACCGGAAAGTACCATGATGCGGAAGTCAGGGAGGCAGCAGTGGCCAAAATCAAATCAAGGCCTCATTGGGAAAGTGAATTGATCGGGATTCTGGTATCTGAATACAATTACCATTATGCCTATGATTTTTTGGATGGAAATAATGTGGACCATCCAAGGTTATTTATCGAGCCGGTCCGCCTCAGTATCCTGCAGATGGCTACAGCTACAGATATCAGGGCTATCATTCCCAATGCGGACAACCTTCAGGAATGGGCGTTTGACCATTTTGGGATTGAAAGGTTACTCCGTGTAGTTGATGGCCAACTTGCGGGACAGGGTATGGATTTTTATCCTGCGATCCTCGAAGTCCGAAAAGCCTTGGACACCACACCTCCGGAGCAATACAAAGGGATAAAGTATTCGGTTATTCCTACTTTGGATAACTGGATAAAGAAGAATGCGAGATGAAGAACAATCAAAATAAACTAGGACAACCATGGCGCTTAAAGCAAATAAAGGGGCTTGTGACCAAAACAATATCAATCAATATCCAATATCAATAAATATCTGTTTACAAATGAAATGATGGATAAGGCCGGATTAGCATACAAATATATGCTCCTAAGCTAATAATCCCGGAAACCAAAAACCCCCAAATCAATCCTTGGCTTCTTCCCGAGGATTTTATCAGCAATGCCTTCTCCGAGTCCGGCGGAGTGTTTGAACCCATGACCGCTGCAGGCAGAAGCCACCAAAACCTCGGGGAAATCAGGCAATTCATCCACTACAAAATACGAATCGGAGGTGACGGTATAGATGCAGACTTTGGATTGGACCACCTTTTTTTCGATGTGGTAAAACCGGTTGGCAATTTTATTTTGGATAAAATCTTCACATTCGGCTGCTGAAACATCCCTCAAAATCGTGTCGGGATGGTTTCTTTCTACAAATGATTCCGAGGCGACTTTGATCGTAGCGCCATCCAAAGAAGGAAAACCATAGATAAAATCTTCCGGACCCGAATCATAGCCCCACATGAATATGGGGGTTTTTCCCAGTTCAAATGCTTTTCCTTTTTTGGGAATCCAATGCAAGATCTGTCTGCAGATTTTGAATTGGGTTTTGACAAAGGAAGGCAGGAAATCCTTGACCCAAGGACCGGCGCTGATCACAGCCTGACCCGCCTCGAATGTCCCTTGGTTGGTTTGGATCTGCACACCTCCACCCGACACAGGCGAGATCCCCAATACTTTTGTATGGGTTTTGATCACGGCGCCGTTTTGTCCTGCAAGTTGGAGTTGGGTCGAAATCGCCAACTCCGGTCGGAGAAATCCTGCACTCGGCTCGAAATAGACTTTGCCACTTTCTTCCAGATTGAATTCTGAAAACCGCTTTCGGAGTTCTTGGGCATCAAAAACCTCATAGGGAATATTTCCTTCATCGGCGAATTTCACTGTCCTTTCGAAAAACCCTTCCGAACCATGCTTCGCCCAACTTTGTATTCCAGAGTCAAAAAGCAAACCGCCTGTGGTCGTCATGATGGTAGTCCCGGTTTGGGATTCCAACTCCCGCCAGATTTCGTGGGATCTCTTGACAATGGGTACAAAATCCATTCCTTCGCCGACCGCAAGTCGGGTAATCCTGGTTTCCCCATGGGAAGAACCCATGGTATGTGGAGGGGAGAATTGGTCGATACCAAGAATCCTTTTTCCAGACTTGCTCAGTTGCCAAAGGGTCGATGAGCCCAATGCGCCAAGGCCGATCACTGCCACATCATATGTATTTCTTTCCATGAGGATAGGATGGATTTTTATTTGTCAAAAAAGGGAGGTCTCTTTTTCTGCCATTCAGTTTTTTCCTGATAAGCTTTGCCCAGCATGACCAGCTTCTCTTCGTCAAAAAGATTGGCGAGAAAAGTAATGGAGGTTGGGCTTCCGTTTTCAGCAAAACCGTTTGGCATGCAAAGAGCAGGATGTCCAGTCAGGTTGGTGATCTGAAGTTGGTTTCCAGCAAATGAAGGAGTCACGATCACATCATATTCCTGAAACAAGACGTGCATCTCTTCGATCAAAATGGTTCGGTACCTGTTGGCCTGAATGTATTCGACCGCTGGGATAAACCTCGCTGCACGGAAGAGATTTGGCCAGGCATTGCGGTGTTGGGCGACCAGTTGGTCATCGAGATTCAATCTCGTCAAGTCATCAAAAGCTGCGGCGCCTTCTACATAGAGTGAAATCAGCATACTGCTCGGGTCTACAGAAGTTTTGAGTTCGACAGGATGGAGTTCCAATCCCATCGCCCTCAGGTCTTCCAATACTTTTTGGTCTTTGTCTATATTTGGCCTGTCACCTTCGAAGAAAGGAGCAAAATAACCGATCTTAAGGTCTTTGATCGATTTTTTGGTGTTGTATTGGAATGCAGCAGCGATGGTGCTTTTGTCTTTGGGGTCAAATCCATTAATGACAGAGAGCACGATACCGTTGTCCAAAGCTGACCTGGAAATTGGCCCGATCTTGTCCATACTCCAACTCAGCGCCATGGCACCGTGTCGGCTCACCCTTCCAAATGTAGGTCTCAGTCCTGTCACTCCGTTTCTTGTGGAAGGCGAGACAATGCTTCCTAGTGTTTCTGTTCCAATGGCAAAAGGCACTAATCCCGCACTCACAGCAGAGGCCGATCCTGCCGATGAACCGCTAGAACCTTGCTTCATATTCCAGGGATTTTTAGTCACACCTCCGTACCATACATCTCCCATGGCCAATGCGCCCAAGGTAAATTTACCCACCAAGACTGCGCCTGCTTCATTGAGTTTTTCTACTACTGTGGCCGTCTCATCGATCGTCTGATCTTTGTAAGGCATGGCGCCCCAAGTGGTCTTGGTGCCTTTCACAGCCAACAAATCCTTGATACCATAGGGAATACCATGCAGCGGACCGCGGTAGATTCCTTTTGCAAGCTCTGCATCCATGGCTTTGGCTTTTTGCATGGCCTCAGTTTCCATCAAGGTGATGAGGCACTGAAGTGTATCCGAATAAGTTTTGATCCTGTCGAGGTAGATTCTGGTCAATATTTCCGAGCTCAGCTTTTTGCTTTTGATCAAAGAAGAAAGTTCAGCAACAGAAAGAAAGGCGATGTCGGATTCTTTTTTGGGTAAATTGACAGGTGCAGGTATTCCCCAATCACTTTTTTCCTGAATCTGGTTTGGTACAAAACCATGTGGCAGGGGATTGAAACCAATGGCCGGAGCAACTGAATTTGTGATGGGTTGCTTGCGCATGGTCTCGTAGCTTGTCCTATAATTGGTCAGGTTGCGGTTCATACTGTCCCTCTCGGCGGGAGAAAATTCCAGTCCGATCAAGATTTCGGCATTGGCAATATTTTCCGGATTGATGTCCGCCATCATTTTGCCGCCTACAAACCCAGCAGACAAAAGAAGTATTCCTCCAACAATTAATCCAATCTGTTTCCTATTTATGGTTCTCTTCATGTAGATTTACGTTTGCTAAAAACCTATTGGGATAAGTAAATGTTATTTTCGAGGAATATAGCCAATTTAGATTATGGACAAAAACAGCATTACACCAAGTTTTCCAATGCCCCTGCGCGGCCTGTTATTGCTTACAGGGATGTACACCTTTGCTTGGTCGGCTTTCTTCCGATATTTTGGAGAAGACTTTTTGAAATGGCTGTCTATGAATCCTGATTACCTTGCTGAGTCCAATACCAACGTCTTCGGGATTTTCGGGATGATCTTGGGATTTCTGATTTTTATGAGTGCCTTTTATCCGATCAGTTGGCAGTATTTAATTTTGGCCGGGATCGTCGGGCATCTGTCACTTCTTGTTTGGATTTTCATCGCTTTTATTCCTGATTTGGGATGGAACAAAAGGACTGTGTTCCAAATCGGTTTCAATCAAATTATCTGGGTGATTTTGCTTGTTGTCGTATTTTTACGTTCCGTCAAGGTAAAAAAATATATCCAAACACTTGATAGTTAAATCCCATATTTGGTAGCCTTCAATCACAACCTAAACTCAAAAAATATCCCAGCCAATATCGTTGGTGGTACCATTGCACCCTGAAATTATGGGTGGACTTCGATTTCAAATCTTTATTTCAACAACCCTAAACCCATGAACAGAAGAAATTTTATCCAAAAAAGTGCCGTTGCGGTAGCCGCAGGAAGTTTGATGCCCCATTTGGCCATTGCCGATGACATGCAAAAAGTCGATTCCTTAGGCGTCGCCTTATTTACTGTGCCAAGAGCCCTTTCGTCGGATTTTGAAGGAACGCTAAAAGTAATCTCCGAAATTGGCTACAAAGAGTTGGAGTTTTTTGGGCCCTACACATTTTCGGATGAAGCCACCAAGGAAGGTTGGAAAATGGCAGCCAATGCATTGGGTTTTTCAGGAAGTGGGTATTTCGGGAAAACAGCAAAAGAGGTCAAGGAAATTTTAAACAGGTATGGACTTTCTGCCCCAAGCATCCATGTGGATTTACCGACTTTGAGAAACAACATGGAAGGTGTCGCTGAAGCAGCACATGTGGTCGGGCACAAATATGTGGGCATCGCCATGATTCCGGATGACATGAGGAAAAGCCTAGACGACTACAAAAAAACCGCTGAGATCTTCAATCAGGTCGGGGAATCTGCCAAGAAAAACGGCTTGACTTTCTTCTATCATAACCATGGCTATGGCCACAAAGCCGTAGAAGGTATGGTTCCTTTCCAGATGATCCTAGACAATACGGATGCTGATCTGGTCAAAATGCAGATGGATGTTTTTTGGTTTACCGCAGCGGGCATTGACCCCATCAAATACCTCAAAGAAAACCCAAAAAGGTTCCCTTTACTTCATGTGAAAGACATGCGTGAAAAAAAGACTTTCCCGGGCGATGGCGGAAATATGGGAGAATGGATGGGATTATTCCCTTACCTGGCTGATGCAGGCGATGGGGTTTTGGACTTGTCGGGGATACTTTGCGAGGCAAAAAAATCAGGGGCCAAGCATTTTCTTTTAGAAAAAGACCTGACTCCTGACCATGTAAATGCGCTTCAAAAAAGCTTTGATTACCTCTCTGCTTTGAATCTGAAGTGCTGATAATCTTAAAGAAGGATAATCAAAAGGATGATAATAAGGATCAAAGCCCCCGTGGAAATGTAAAGACCTGTTCCACGGAGGGCTCTGGCTTCTTTTTCAAGACCTTTCAATTCTTCTTTAACAGCGGCTTTCTCAGCTTTTTCTAAAGAAGAAAGTTCCATTTCTTTAATTTCAAGAACCCGGGCTTCGATTTCCTCAAGTTTTACCTGCTCTTCGACAGTCAAAACTTTTGCTTCTTTTTTGCTTTTGCCTTCAGCAAGAGTAGGGGTGGTGGAAAATAGGAGCATGGCTGCTGCCGTAGTCATCAAAAGATTCGATTTTTTCATATAGTCTAAAATTAATGTGGTTATTTAAGACTGCCTATCATGTCTTCTGGCTTGACCCATTCGTCAAACTGTTCGTTTGTCAACAGACCCAATGCCAAAGCTGCTTCTCTTAGACTTGTCCCTTCTTTGTGTGCTTTCTTGGCAATGGCAGCAGCATTTTCATAGCCAATATAAGGATTTAATGCTGTAACCAACATCAGGGAATTCTCCAAATGTCTTTTTATAAATGCTGTATTTGGTTCGATTCCGATGGCGCAGTTTTCATTGAAGGACACACAGGCATCCCCTATCAAACGGGCTGACTGCAGGAAGTTGGCAATCATCATCGGTTTGAAGACATTCAGTTCAAAATGTCCGTTGGATCCGCCGATAGAAATAGCCACGTCGTTGCCCATGACCTGTGCTGCCACCATGGTCATGGCTTCCACTTGGGTAGGATTGACTTTGCCCGGCATGATGGAAGAACCCGGCTCATTTTCAGGGATCAGGATTTCACCAATACCTGATCTTGGTCCTGAAGAAAGCATCCGGATGTCATTGGCGATTTTCATCAGACTTACTGCCAATTGCTTCAAGGCGCCGTGTGTTTCGACAATGCCGTCATGGGCTGCAAGTGCTTCAAATTTGTTGGGGGCAGTGACCATAGGCTGACCTGAGAATTGGGCGATTTTGGCAGCCACCAATTCAGAATAACCTGCAGGGGTATTCAATCCGGTGCCTACTGCAGTTCCTCCAAGGGCAAGTTCAGACAAGTGGGACAAAGTATTTCTCAAGGCCTTGAGTCCATGATCGAGTTGGGCGACATAGCCAGAAAACTCCTGTCCCAAAGTAAGTGGCGTGGCATCCATAAAGTGGGTCCTTCCTATCTTTACCACACCCATAAACTCCTCTGATTTGGACTTCAGTGTATTTCTGAGTAATTCCACACCGGGGATGGTTGTTTCCACTACCATCTTGTAGGCCGCAATGTGCATGGCGGTAGGGAAAGTATCGTTAGAAGACTGTGATTTGTTCACATCATCATTGGGGTGGATTTTCTTTTTGACATCTTCCAATGAGCCTCCCAAAAGCACGTGTGCCCTGTAGGCGATTACTTCGTTGGCATTCATGTTGGATTGGGTTCCCGAGCCTGTCTGCCAGATCACAAGTGGAAACTGATCGTCATGCTGTCCTGTCAATATCTCATCGCAGACCTTGGCTATGATGTCGGCTTTGTCCTGAGTCATGACACCGAGCTCGGCATTGGTGATGGCAGCGGATTTTTTGAGGATGGCAAATGCCCTGATGATTTCTATAGGCATCCTATTTTTTTCACCGCCGATTTTGAAATTGTTGATGGATCTTTGGGTCTGTGCTCCCCAATATTTGTCAGCAGGAACCTCTACAGGCCCCATGGTATCTTTTTCTATCCTGATGCTCATATTTTTGATACTTTGGTTATTTTTTGATGCGCTAAATTACTACCTGATCGGAAGAATACATAAGGATAAGGGGAATTAATCCACCACTTTGATGTTGAGGATTTCATGAAATATTTCTTTCGAAAGGCTTATTTTTCTTTTGAAATAGTTCCAGGCAAAGTAGTAATTGCCCACGCAGGCAAGAAGACATAAAAGCGCATAAATTGGCTTTTGTGAAACAAAACCAAAAAACATGGCCAAGGCCAAGGTGACTACCGTCCAAAATCCAAGAAAAAATGCTGAGCTTGGAAAAAGTCTATACTGAAGAAAAAGAATGCATCCTTTTGGAGTGGATTCGATTTTGCCCAAAATCAGTGGCAAAAAGCTATCGGGCTTATCGACTACCAAGGAAAGTCTGAATGCGTCTTTGCCTAGTTTACCGTTAAACTTACACCCCTTTTGGAGTCTTTCTTCATAATCCAAAAAGTTGACGTCCCTTGTCACCATGGATAGCCTCTCTTCCACTTCTTTTTTGGAAAAAGAAGAAACAAGCACTTCACTATGGTTGGGAAATGGATTCATGGGATCCTAACTCTAGTCAATAAAAAAAGTTGTGGAGCAAACCACAGCCTGCAAACAAGGCAAAGGTTTTATCCCTAACCGAGAGACTTCATTATTTCACAGCAATGCAGGAAATTTCCACATTGACATTCTTCGGAAGTTTGCTGACTTCTACGGTTTCCCTTGCGGGAGGATTGGTTTTGAAATACTGTCCGTATGCTTCGTTGATAGTCACAAACTGACCCATGTCCCTGATAAATATGGTGCATTTGACCACATCGGCAAAGGTAAAACCTCCGGCTCTCAGCACCGCGTCGATGTTTTTCATGACAGCGTGGGTTTCCTCGGTAATATTTTCATTGATCAACTCTCCGGTGACAGGATCCAAGGCAATCTGACCTGACAGATAAAGCGTATTTCCGGATTTGACAGCTTGGCTATATGGCCCGATAGGCGCAGGGGCATCACTTGAAAAGATGATTTCTTTGGACATGGGATATCTATTTTTGTGCAAAATACAGATTCAGAAACAACCGCCGAAATCAAATCGGTTTTTTTCAAAACGGAAACATGGTAATTTTGATGATGAAGACAAACCTATTGCCTTGGTGGTGGTTTAGTCTTTGCCAACACCCTTCTTTCTTTTACTAAAAAATGAAAAATACAGAATACCGATTTTCAGAAGAATTTGCCAGAGAAATGGATGAAAAGGATCCTTTAGGAGGATTTCGGTCGAGATTTTATTTTCCCAAAGTGGATGGAAGGGAGGCAATTTACTTTTGTGGCAATTCCCTTGGGCTACAACCCAAAACCACAAAAGAATACATCCAAAAGGAGTTGGATAATTGGGCCAATCTGGCAGTAGATGGGCATTTTCATGGGGAAGATGCCTGGTATCATGTCCGCAAAAAATCAAAACCAGCTTTGGCTGAGATTGTCGGTGCACATGAACATGAGGTCGTGGCGATGAATAACCTGAGTTCTAACCTTCATTTTTTGATGGTGTCCTTTTACCAGCCTACCAAAGAGCGCTTTAAGATCATCACTGAAGCGGGTGCTTTTCCCTCCGACATGTACATGCTAGAGACGCAGGTCAAGTTTCATGGCTTGGATGCTGATCAGACCATCATCGAATTGAAGCCAAGGGAGGGAGAATATACGCTGAGAACTGAAGACATCCTTAAAACCATATCAGAAAATCAGGGCCAACTTGCCTTGGTCATGATGGGAGGTTTGCAATATTATACCGGGCAGGTGTTTGACATGGAGGCAATCACTGCTGCCGGTCATGCTGCAGGTGCAAAAGTGGGATTTGACCTAGCCCATGCTGCAGGAAATGTTCCCCTTCAGCTGCATGATTGGAGCGTGGATTTTGCCACCTGGTGCAGTTACAAATACATGAATTCAGGACCTGGCAATATCTCTGGTATTTTTGTACATGAGCGACATGCCGAAAGTCCTGACTTGCCAAGATTTGCAGGTTGGTGGGGCCATGATGAGGGAGAGCGGTTTAAGATGGAGAAGGGTTTTAAGCCGATGTTTGGCGCTGATGGTTGGCAATTGGCCAATTCCAATGTAATTGCCTTGGCGGCGCATCAGGCTGCTTTGGATATTTTTCAGGAGGCGGGCATGGATAGGCTGAGGCAAAAAAGTGAACTTTTGACGGGTTATTTGGAGTTTTTACTCCAAGAAATCAATGGCGAACGTGGTGTATTAGAAATAATTACCCCGAAAAACACCAACGAAAGAGGCTGTCAATTATCTTTGCTTGTCCTAAAAGGCGGAAAAGCTGTCTTTGATGAACTTTACCAAAATGCAATAGTTGGAGATTGGCGTCATCCTAATGTAATCAGAATCGCGCCTACACCTTTATACAACAGCTTTATGGATGTCTACAGGTTTGCCAAGATCTTAGAACAATCCCTTCACAAATTTGCCTGATCAGGCAGAAAGTATCTCTCAAACCATGAAAAAAAATGAAATCAGCATCCTAGGTTCCGGGCTTATCGGGTCATTGTTGAGCATATATATGAAAAAAAGAGGTCTTGACGTAAATGTTTACGAGAAAAGACCCGACAACCGAAAAGGTCAATACCAGGAAGAAGGCAGGTCTATCAACATGGCGCTGAGCGACCGGGGATGGAATGCACTCGAAAAGGCAGGATTAAAAGAAAAAGTACTCCCATTGACCATGCCTATGTATGGGCGCAAGATCCATGACGAACATGGGAAAACAAGCTTTATTCCTTATGGAAAAGAAGGCCAAGCTATTTACTCTATTTCAAGGGGTAGGTTCAACCAATTACTTATAGATGAGGCGGATAAGCTTGGTGTCAATATGTTTTTTGAGCACAAGATCGAAGATGTGGATCTTCGGAGCAATGAGTTGTTGGTTACAGACAAGGAAGGAAAACAGGAGAGATTTTCTTCCAGCGTGATCATCGGATCCGATGGGGCATACTCGGCCCTTCGCAACGCCATGCTCAAGCAGGTAAGGTTCAATTACAAGCAGGAATACATTACACATGGCTACAAAGAATTGAGCATTCCGCCGACAGAATCCGGTGAATTTGCCATGGATCCAAACGCACTTCATATTTGGCCTAGGGGAAGCTTTATGCTCATCGCCCTGCCAAATCCCAACAAATCTTTTACCTGTACACTTTTTCTGCCATTTGATGGCGAGCGGGTTTGTTTTGAAAATATAAGGGACGAAAAAGATGTGGCAAGCATTTTTCAGACCTACTTTGATGATGCTTACAAAATGATGCCCAACTTGCAAGTGGAGTATTTTAAAAACCCCACCTCTGCGCTGATCAATATTGAATGTTATCCTTGGATGCTGAAAAGTGCTCTCCTGATAGGGGATGCTTCCCATGCCATGGTCCCGTTCTATGGTCAAGGGATGAATTGCGGATTTGAGGATTGCTTCATCTTGGATGAGTTGGTGGAAAAATTTGGTACCAATGCATGGGAGTTGGTTTTTGCCAAATTCCAGAAGAAGAGAAAGAAGGACACGGATGCAATCTGTCAGCTTGCGATGGAAAATTTCGAAGAAATGAGGAATGAAGTGTCTGATCCAAAATTCCTGATCAGGAAAAAAATCGAAGCAAAGCTACATGCCCTTTACCCAAAGGAATGGATTCCTCTCTATACCATGGTGACGTTTTCCAATATGCCATACTCGGAGGCATATGCCCAAGGAAAACTGCAGGAAAAAATCATGGACAAGGTGATGTCAAGTCCATTGATTTCCCAAAACTGGGACAAATTGGATTATGAAGACATACTTTACCAGATGGATAAAGCCAAGGCTGTATAAAGTAAAAACTGCTTCTTAAGAGGCAGTTTTTTCCCCCTTATGATTTTTAGTATTCTGTAAAACTTCTTACTTGGAATGTGTTTCCAATCCTACCAATCAAATTGTATTCTCTATGTTAAAATTGTATATTTTTTATAATTTTATTAATTATCCAAACAGGAATTTTTAAAATGAAATTTTAGTATTTCATCTTAACTTTTTTGTTGTGAGGAGTATGAAATATTTTTTGCAATGATGTGATAAAAATAAGTCAACAAAGGTTAGATTAAGTAATGTAGGATGCTACGAAGAGCTCCAAAAACTTCGAAATCAGCATGTAATGACATATCTAAAAATACAAGCCTTTTTTATCCACATTTTCGGATACTTTTCCACACAGGTCAAAAAATAGGGCATAAAATATTGATTTTCAATCATTTAACTCACTTCACTTTTATGTGATTTTGTGGATAATTAACTGTAAATGAGAATTTTATAAAATCATTGTATTTTTTTGGGTTGTTTATATCGAAGAAGAGCGAAAGAAGGTCGAAGCAATTAATCCTGATTTTGTCGGATCAATTTCTTTCTATAGGCGTGAAAAATTCGGGCTTTGGAGATAAAACCCATGTATTTGCCTGACTCTGTCACAGGAAGGTTCCAGGCACCTGACTTTTCGAACTTATCCATTACATTTTGCATATTTTCGTTACTGTTTATCACTTCCGGGGGAGAATGCATCAGTTGCTTGATTTTCAGTGTTTTCTGACTTTGTGAGTCAAACATAAGCTCTCTGATATCGTCCAAAGTGACTATTCCATTCAGGTCACCATCTGCATTCACTACCGGAAAAATGTTTCTCCTCGAAAGTTTTACCAGTTCGCAAAGGTCACCAAGACTTGCTTCAGGCGAAACAGGTAGCAGGTCAGTCTCCATTATTTTTTTGATGTCCATGAGTTCGAGCACTTCTTCATCTTTGGTGGCCGGGAGGAAAGTACCTTTGGCTATCAGTTGTTTTTTGTAAAGTGAATCCTTGTCAAAATAGGTAGTAGTGACATAAGAAATGGACGAAACAAGCATCAGTGGTATCAAAAGCTCGTAGCCACCTGTCAACTCTGCGATCAAAAATATGGCTGACAGTGGGGAATGCTGCACCCCACTCATCACCGCACACATGCCGACCAATGTAAATGAAGCCAAAGGAAGTTCAATTGGAAGGTTAAGAAGGTTGGCAGAATAAGCGAACAGAAAACCAGCAATTCCTCCTACAAACAATGAAGGAGCAAAAATACCTCCACTTCCCCCGGTACCGATTGTGATGGCTGAGGCAATGGGTTTGATTAAAATAATCATTGATAAAAACAGAATAATAAAATAAGGATTATCAATTTCTGAGAAAAAAGGGCTCTTTGAGAGGATGTTATTGGGTTGACCGGATACCAGGTGGTTGAGGGTGTCATATCCTTCCCCATAAATAGGAGGGAAAATAAAAAGAATCAGCCCCAAAAATGCGCCGCCATAGAGGAGTTTTAAAAAAGGTTCATCGAATTTATCCAAAAATCCCTCTGTACTTAGGATGGTTCTACTAAAGTAAAGCGATACAAAACCGGTAAAAACTGCCAAGCCAAAGTAATAGGGCACATGGGAAGCCACAAATTCTTCGGATATCGAAAAGTTGAACATACTCTCATTGCCTTGTAAAAGAATTGAGGTCAGGGCTCCGGTAACCGAAGCTATCAATAGTGGAATAAAACTACCGATACTTACTTCCATAAGGATTACCTCGATGGCGAAAATGACTGCTCCGATTGGTGCACCGAAGATGGCTGATATGGCTCCAGCCGCTCCACAGCCTATCAAAAGGGTTCTTTTTTTAGCATTAAGGTGCATCAGTACACCTATGTTTGATCCGATTGCTGAACCTGTTACGACAATAGGCGCTTCCAATCCTACGGAACCTCCAAATCCAACTGTCAGTGCGGAAGTAATCACCCGACTGTACATTTTGACTCTAGGGATTAAACTTCCTTTTTTAGAAATGATGTACAGGATATCCGGAATTCCATGTCCACCCTTGTCTTTGAGGACGTAGGTGCCTATAAGGTAAGCAAAAGAAATTCCGATGATAGGATAGATGATATAGAAAAAATTGGCGTATTCCTCATAAAAGCTGTTGGTGAGAAATTCCTGAATAGCATGCACAGAACTTTTTAAAATCACAGCCGCAACTCCCGAAACAATGCCTATTACTCCGCTTACTAATAATACAAAGTTTTTTGTACTGAGGTGGCGGAGCCTCCAAATCAAGAATCGTGTTATGTAGTCTGTTTTGGCCAATTCTATTTATCGAAGTTCATTTGAAGATATTCATTTCATTCTAATCATTATTAAGGTCCCGGTCAAAGGCAATTACAATATCCAAAATCAGTTCAACGGCACCAATATAAAATTCGGGCTGAATCCGGTCAAATGTATCGGTCTCCTTATGGTAATCATCATGGTCTTCTACACCAAAATAAATGAAAGGGATTCCCTTCCTGTGAAATTGGGAATGGTCAGAGGCATAGGTCCAATCGGCTTTTTCGCCGGGGACATCATGCCCAAACAATAATTTTGGAAACCGGCCTTCCGCGACTTTTTCTATGGTTGGTTTAAGTTGAGGATAATGGTAAGTTCCCACGGCATATATTTCACCATCAATGTTTCTGCTGATCATGTCCATGTTTATATTCAGGACAGCCTGATCAATTGGAAAAGGGAAATCATTTACCAAAGCTTTTGCTCCCTGATGACCCATTTCTTCAGCATCCAAAGCAACAAATAACATCGAGTGATTGGGTCGGTTTTTGGAAAAGTACTCCGCTATGGCCAAAACACCACCTGTTCCTGAAGCATTGTCATCTGCACCATTAAAAATCTTTTCTCCGTCTCTTCCTATATGGTCATAATGCGCCATTACCACGATCAACTTGTCGGTTTCTTTTCCCCCGATAAAGCCGACTATATTGGCAGCTTTTTCATATAATTTGCCCTCTCGGCTGTTATTGAAATCAAAATATTGGGTATAATCCTGGTACTGGGATTTGATACCTAATGCCTTAAACCTATCTTGAATGTATTTTCTGGCTTTTAAATTTCCCTCTGAAAGTGGTTTCCTTCCACCCAATTCATCAGAAGAAAGGTACTCAATATCTTTGAGCAACTTATTTTGGTCGATTTTTTGTGCCAATACCGCCGATGGGGCTGCAAGAAAAATTAGCATTAAAAATTTCAATAAATTAAGCATATGTCTTTTTAAATTGGTCCGTTATGTATATTCGTAAAAATAGTAAGATATAATCGCTCGAATCTTAACACCTATGAAATATCTTTTTGCCTTGCTGATGGTTTTGGCTTTCTTAAGACCAAGTATGGCTCAGAACTCCCTACCTGAGACTTTTTTGGACGGAAAATCTGTTGTACTCATTTCAAACTCCCCTCAGGCAAGGCCTCCGATATCTTGGACTGAACTTGCCCATGCCATACACGGTGCCTTGGTATCGGCAGGTGGCGACCCGGTGGCTTATTATGAATTGGAAGATGTGGCCATTTCGGAAGAGGTGCAGGCAGGCTTTGCCGCGATGTTTTCCAAAAGAATGGTCGCTTCTGTTGTGATCTTAACCAGAAAAGCAAACGGTGGTACTGTTTTGAACATTGGGCCCTTTACCAATAACAAAAACATGATCCCCACTGAGGGGATGTGGGGTATGGATGCTTCAGGGATAGATCAGATGAAAGAATCTTTGTCAGCAATCGGTCAGACCGTCAAATCTAAAAACCTGATGGTATTAGAAGTACCGGAGTTTCCTTCCGGAGCCAATGCGACTGCTTCTGCAGCCCAAAGGTATCTAAACAGAAATCCACTCAACCTTGATGTATTCAAGCTTGGAATCCCACTTTCGGGAGCTGCCGGTGAGAGTGGCTACCTGAATACATTTAGATATGACCTTTTGGGAAAATCAGAGGAAAGCATACTTGCAGAGCAGAATGAAGAAAGAAATGGGCTGCAGGCGATTTTCACGCAGTCATATCCCCACCAAGTAGAGTTCCTAAGTAGTCCAAAGTCTGATGCTGATCTGATCAAAGAGAGGGTTCAATTTGTCCTGATGAGGGTGGAGGCCCGAGAGGCCGACTTAATGCAGAATATGGGCTTGAATACAGATAATCTCCAAGATGGTAACAGAATAGTAGTAAAATATTATATCCGCTTCTTGGTCCGCAACGAATTATATATCGGTCCGGTATGGGATGCAGACCCTGATTGGAAGGTATCATTGGGAAATTTTCTGAATAACCTGAAAATAAAATGAGCCCTTGGAAGGGCTCTTTAAAAATTACAGTTGACTGTAGTGGGGACCAAACACTCTCTGCTATTTATCTGTAAGACTTGAAATTCTTCTGTAAGAAAGTATTCAAGCTTTTATTTTTTTATGTGTATCCGCTTTCTTGCACGTAGCCAAACAATAATTTGTTGGAGAAGCCACTAAACACCCAGTGGACTTTCGCATGTGGACGAGTAGCTGCATTCGATACCACCTCCTATTGCCCAACGTCCCACATTGCGGATACTCATGTGTTTTTTTTAAACTTGGTATCTTAAATAGTACTATACCGAATTGTTTTGCTTTTCTATAAACCCTGACAATACCTATGGGCAGATAAGAGAAACAATTATTTAAAGATAATCATAACCATTTTTTAAATCCAATTGAAAAAATCTATCAGATATTTAGTAAACCTTAGTATATATCTTCTTTTACAAAAGGTATCAAAGCCAAAATAACAGCCTGTTGGTAATAATTTTTCCTGTCAAGCGCTCCTTTAGTCAATATACCAACTGCGCCATCATTTTCCTTGGAATTCTCCCTGTTGAAAAAAGCATCATCAGCTGCACCAAGTTCCATCCCACCATCTACCAAGTCAGCAATTGCTTTTGGGAGAAAGAACAGGGAAGTTTTGGCTTTGCCTATTTTTCCATTTTTATCCAAGACCACAACCCATGCAAAAGCCGCCATTTCTCCCTGGAATTTTTCCACGCCACCTTCAATACCCACCCAATAATCTGCCTCTGGAAATACTGCTTTGGAATTTTTTGCCCGATTCAATGCCCCTTTGTAGGTTTGCTCATCACCCACAGGCTGTGCATCCACATCAGAGCTTACATTCAAACCTTCTACAAGGTAGGTTCCTTCAAATACCTGATGAAAACCCCCATTTGTACAACTGATCTTTACCGGATTTCTACTTCCTACGATTACTAAATTTTGTCTTTGTTGCTCTTGGATATTCTTTCTTTTTGGAAAACTCATTTGTCCGGTCATGGATGATCAGCTATAAGGATTAAATAATGTGAAAAGTAAGTTTTTGATTGGTTTAAGCGACATTGGTAAATACTTGGTTGACATCATCGTCCTCTTCAAGCCTCTCTATCAATTTGTTGATATCTTCTTCCTGTTCTTCGGTAAGGTCAACGGTCGTGGAAGGAAACCATTGAAAATCAGCATTGATCACTTCTATATGCATATCTTCAAGGGCCTTTTGCATTTTCCCAAAATCTTCGAATTCGGTGTAAGCAAAAATCTCACCTTCATTTTCGGCGATTTCTTCAAGACCATGGTCGATCAGTTCTAGTTCCAACTCTTCTATATCAAAGCTTTTTGCGGCAAAACGAAAAACTGCCTTTTTGGTAAACATAAAACTTACCGATCCTGAAGTCCCTAGAGATCCACCGGATTTGGTAAAATAACTTCTTATATTGGCTACTGTTCTATTTATATTATCTGTAGAGGTTTCGATGATTACAGCTACGCCGTAAGGACCATAACCTTCGTAGACGATTTCCTCGTAGTTTTTTTCGTCTTTATTAGATGCCCTTTTGATAGCTGCTTCTATCCTGTCTTTGGGCATCGAAGCACCTTTCGCGTTTTGTATTACAGTTCTTAGCTTCGTGTTATTGCTTGGGTCTGGTCCGCCTGCTTTGACGGCCATGACGATTTCTTTTCCAAGGCGGGTAAATACCTTGGACATCTGACTCCAACGCTTAAATTTTCTTTCTTTCCTGAATTCAAATGCTCTTCCCATTATTAATCTATTTTTAAAAGGTGGGTAAAATTAATAAATCTTTTTAAAGTGCCTAAAACAAAGAAAACCAATGCTAACAAATCTTCTTGGAACGGTAATTCTAAGTCAAAATTATATAGATTTACTGATATTTTGAATCCAATAACTTTTATCATGAGCCAATCTGAAAACCTTCCCATTCCCAATATCCCCCAACCAAAACATAAAAGGATTGTAATCGTCGGAGCTGGATTTGCGGGATTGAAAATTGCGCAAAAACTCGCCCACACTGATTATCAAGTGGTGCTGTTGGACAAGAACAATTACCATCAGTTTCAGCCTCTACTATACCAGGTAGCTACCGCAGCACTTTCTCCAAGTGCAGTTTCTTTTCCTCTGAGAAGGATTTTTCACAAAATTGATAATGTTGTCTTCAGAATGTCAGTGGTCCGGGAAATTGACAAAACCAATAAAACTGTACAAACCAATTTGGGTACGCTTCAGTACGACATTCTGATCCTGTCCCAAGGTGCTAATACCAATTATTTTGGAAACCAAAACATCCAAAAATTCTGTGCACCGATGAAGTCCACCTCTGAGGCATTATATATTAGGAACAAGATCATCTCCAATTATGAACGTGCAGTCAACATCGCTGATGTGGAAGAACGCAAGCCTATCATGAACGTAGTCATTGTTGGAGGTGGAGCTACAGGTGTAGAATTGGCAGGTTCTATCGCCGAATTGAGAAATAAGGTGCTGCCCAAAGATTACCCGCAACTCAGCTTCAAGAATATGCGGGTGATTTTGATTGAGGCAAGCGGATCATTATTAAATGGCCTTACACCCAAATCACGGGACAAAGCATTAGAGTATGTCAAGAAATTGGGCGTAGAGGTTTTACTCAATACAATGGTCGAAGATTACGACGGATTCATAGTGAAGCTGAAAGGTCAGGAACCTATCAAAACGCTTACTTTATTATGGGCTGCGGGGATCAAAGCCAACACGCTAATTGGTGTCGAGGATGACCAAAAGTCCCCAAATGGAAGGCTGTTGGTAGATGAGTTTAACAAATTGGTAAGGGAACAGGACATCTACGTAGTAGGTGACCAATGTGTCCAAAAAGAAGAGGCCTTTCCAAATGGCCATCCCCAAGTAGCCCAAGTGGCCATCCAACAAGCTGCAAATCTTGCCAAAAACCTGAAAAATGAACTGAAAAATAAACCATGGAATCCTTTTAAATACAATGACCTTGGATCAATGGCCACAATTGGAAAAAAAATGGCAGTGGTGGATTTGCCTTTTGTAAGTTTTCAAGGCTCCTTCGCTTGGTTAGTTTGGCTTTTTGTCCACTTGATGGCCATTTTGGGAGTAAAAAACAAGCTCATGGTTTTTCTGACCTGGTCTTGGAAGTACCTTTCGTTTGATCCAAGCCTGCGGCTTTTGATACGCCCTAGATATATCAAGGATTTTAAAAGACAGTGGATGCTTGAGGAGAAAGATTATGAGGATTGATAAATAATTATATTTGGTCTTTTAAAGCCTTGATTTATGAGAAATGCCATTTCCTTTATCATAATAATGATTGCCATCACCTTTTGCTATCCGTCGTGGGGACAATCATCCAAAAAAAGAATTCAGCCCGGAAAAATGTATAATTCCCTAGATACGCTATACGCACCGAGTTATGGTTTTAGTACTCAGGTTCCTATGGGTTGGGTCGGAACCTTGCCCCGGGAAAGTGAGGTTTTTCTATTGACCACAGGCAACGGTGGATTTGGTGAGATGTATGTCTTTGGAAGAACAGCGACCGACCTTCAGCAACTTTCAGAGATTTGGAAACAAGGGGTGGATGTGACCGAAAAGTTGAGATTGAAAGCAATAGATCCTAAAGTTTCAGGACAAATTCTGCAGTCCGAAGTAGTAGCAGATGGAGATTATGTGCAAAGAAAATCCAGGGCTTTTGCTGCAACTAAATGCGGCAATCAGGGAACATGCATCACGGTTTTAGCGGTAGGAACCGAGGAGTCTTTTTCAAATGTATCCAATGCAGCTTTGGAATTTTTACAGAAAGGGACCTTTGAACTTCCTTCTTTGGAGTCTCCTTATGAGAATTTTGACTGGAAAGAATTCCTTTCAAATAAACTCATGATCACTTATGATGAAGTATTGGGAGGTGCTAGACAAACCCAAATCAACCTTTGCCAGGACGGGACCTTTTCTGCCAACGTCAAAAAAAGGGGAATCATGAGAAATACCAATCCTGAATACAAAAACAGGATGTCCGGCACTTGGACCGTAGTGGGGGATGGACCTGAAGCCACTCTGAATTTGACATTCAACAAGAGAGGATTGAGTCCCTTGACTGTTCCGTTGATTTTACAGGATGAGCAACTCTATGTCGGCGATGAGAGGTATTATGCAAGTGAAGCCACAGGATGTAATTAATAAACAAAATCAGATTTTTCCCACTCTATTGATGACCTGTGCGAGATAGGAATCTGGAATACCGGATTCTTTGCCCCCCTTCAAAATCAATTTCCAATATTCTTCTTTTGGGAAAATTCCTTCCTGAGTATTTTTGGATATAAAAACAAAAGCATTGACTTTTCCATCTTTGGTAAACACCTCTTTTTCTTCCAAATCGTATCCAGGTTCGGAAGTCAAAAAATATTCCATATCATGATTTCGAATTTTGAAAATTAGCCCATACACGGATTCATTTTCACTTGGTACTATGTTGGCCCTTGCAGAACCATCCTGATTGGGATGGTTGAACCGAAAACCATGATGGCGCAATACGCCGATTCCGATTTTTACTGGTCTAGTTTGTAGCCTACCTTCTAAGGTACTTGTATCCAAATTGCTCGCATATCCGAAATAATAAAAACTGTCCATTTCCCAATTTAAGATTTGTTAACAGTATTTTCCAAAAGAAAGATTAAACCAACTAGCGCGGTCTAAGTCTAATCTTCAAATTCACAGCTTAGAGTTCCAATGATTTGCCCGGGAAATCAAAGATTCTAAGATGTTCCTTTCAAAAAAAATCTAAAAACAAAATAAAGAGATGAAAAAGCTATTGATGATTGCCGCAATATTTACCATGACATTTGCAGGTGCATTTGCGCAAAGAGGACAAGGAGGTTCAAAAGGAGGGCAACAGAGGGAATCACTGACTGCCGAACAAAGAGCAGAGAAAATGACGACAAGGATGACCGAAGAGCTGGGTCTTTCTGAAGATCAAAAACAAAAGATCTATAAGATCAACCTGGAGAATGCCCAAAAAAGAGAAGCCCAAAGAGCAGCCATGGAAGAAGATAGAAAGGCCAAAAGAACAGAAATGCAGACCCAGAACCAAGCTCAGAATAAACAGATTGAGGCTATTTTGACTCCTGAACAAAAAACCAAATGGGAGGAAGTCAAAAAAGAAAACCGAAAGGAAATTCAAGAACGTAGTGGAAACGGAAGAGGTCATCGAGGAGGCAGAGGTTCTTCGGGAGGAAGAGCCGGCTCCGGAAACAATATTTAAAACAGATTGATTGGGTTTATTTATAACGAAAAAGCAGGCTTTTGGCCTGCTTTTTTTTTAAACTCTTAATTTCTACTTCCGGAAGTAGGTGATTGGACCGGTGCACAATTCGTTGGGTGCGCATGGCCCAAAATCCAACACCAATTGTGATCTCCTATCCTGCATGGATATTGTTATTTCTGTTTCCCTGTTCCAGTCTGATCCAACAAGATTATCCAAAGAAGTATGCCAAATCGTACTTCCTTCAGGGAGAGTTAAAAATTCCGTTTCTTGAAGAAAAAGCTTATTCCCTGCCATTGAGTACGTCCCGCTAATAAGAGAATTGATTCCAGTATCATCATTCGAATCCTGTTGACGTGCCGTTGCCCTATTTTCAAATGTTCCATCTTCATTGAATACATAAGTATCGACAAAAAATAATTGTGATTCTGCTTGGTACCTACTCAATTCCCAGATACCCTGCAGATCTTCCTGAGTAAAATCCTTGTCATCAAAATTACAGGACAGAGTTAGGAAAAAGATGGGTGCAAAAATGAGGCTTTGGAAAATTTTCATGGAATGAGGTTTTTATGGAGACGAAACTTGGAATAGAAATGTCCTAAATAGCAGTATTTTTTAGTTGGAAACGACTTAAAAAAGATGTATCGCCATACTGAAAGTAAAGGAATAAGAACAGAAAAGCCAAAAAGAGCAGGCCACCGACCTGCTCTTTCTGATTAGATTGCTAAAAAATTATAACAATCACAAACTAAACTTATTATCACGCTTACTCTTATTTTAGGCTTATTGCTTCATTAGGTTTAATTGTGGATATGTTGTTCGACCTCGTAATATCCTTCGTCTTTTCTTGGTAGTGCAGAATTGCCCTGAAGGAATTCATCGACTTTGACCGCCGCTTCCCTACCTTCAGATATCGCCCATACGACCAGAGATTGACCTCTTCGCATATCCCCGGCAAGGAATACTTTCTTATTTGTACTTTGGTATTCCTTTGATATTGGAAGTGTGTTGTCCATGGTCTGTACTCCAAATGCCTCGAGCAGGCCATTCTGTGCCGGACCTGCATAGCCGATCGCGATGAAGGCTAGGTCACAAGGCACTGTACGGGTGGTTCCGGGAACTTCTACAAACTGCATCCTGCCGTTTTGTTCTTTCCATTCCAGATCTACCAATACCAACCCAGTGACTTCCCCCTTGTCATTGCCTACAAATTCCTTTGTCAATACAGAGAATACCCGATCTGCACCTTCCTCATGAGAACTTGAGGTCTTCAAAGTCATAGGCCATTCCGGCCAAGGATTGAGTACAGTTCTTTGCTTGGGAGGTTTGGGCAGCAATTCCAATTGGGTAATGCTCGAAGCGCCATGTCTGTTGGAGGTGCCGATGCAGTCACTTCCGGTATCACCGCCTCCGATGACAAGGACATGCTTTCCTTCGGCTGAAATCGGATTTGATTGAATTTCACCTGCGATGACCTGATTTTGTTTACCAAGAAATTCCATCGCAAAATGGACTCCCTTCAGGTCGGATCCTTTGATTTTAAGTTCACGGGGCTGTTGTGCCCCTGTGGAAAGTACGACTGCATCAAAATTTCGCAGGATATTTTCGGCTTTGATATTGAAACCAACTTCGGTCCCTGTACTGAAAATCACCCCTTCTTTTTCCATTATTTCCACCCTACGGTCAATGACCCATTTCTCGAGTTTGAAATCAGGAATTCCATACCGTAGCAATCCACCGACTTTTTTGTCCTTTTCGAAAAGAGTAACCTCATGTCCAGCCTGATTGAGTTGGTCAGCGGCTGCCAATCCCGCTGGTCCGGAACCTATCACTGCTACTTTAAATCCTGTTTTTAAAGTTGGCATCTTTGGCCTGACAAAGCCAAGTTCATAAGCTTTTTCTGCAATATTTTTTTCTATGAGTTCAATGGCCACCGGATCTTTATTGATCCCAAGTACACAAGAACCCTCACAAGGTGCAGGGCAGATTCGACCGGTAAACTCCGGGAAGTTGTTGGTGCTTCTCAATATCTGAAAAGCTTCTTCCCATTCATTTCTGAAGACAGCATCATTGAAATCCGGAATAATATTGCCCAATGGACATCCCTGATGGCAGAATGGCACACCACAGTCCATACATCTTGCGGCCTGATGATTGAGTTTTTCTCCCTCAAAGGGCTTGTAGATTTCCTTATAGTCGTGAATCCTTTCTTCTGGGTTTCTGGATTCCGGAAGTTCTCTCTTGAATAATATAAATCCCTCTTTAGCTCCCATCTTACACCAATGTTGTTGATTTTTCCAATGCTCTTTTTCTCAAAACTTCTTTGTAATCCCTCGGAATCACCTTGATAAAACGTCCCCTGTATTCATCCCAATTGCTGAGGTATTCAGCAGCCAATTGGCTATTGGTAAATGAAACATGTTGGTTGAGCTGTCCTCTGATAGTTACAAAATCGTCCTCATTCAACGGATCCAGATCTACCATTTCTTGATTGATCAGGTGGATATAATCCTTGAGGATGTAAGCAATACCACCGCTCATTCCTGCACCAAAGTTTCTGCCGATCTCCCCGAGGTTGATCACAAGCCCTCCGGTCATATATTCACAGCCATGGTCTCCGATCCCTTCGATCACAGCCTGTACCCCTGAGTTTCTTACACAGAACCTTTCCCCTCCTTTTCCATTGATATAGGCTTCACCGGAGGTAGCACCGTAAAATGCCACATTTCCGATAATGATGTTTTCATGGGCTAGGAAGTTGGCATTACGGCTAGGATACACAATCAATTTTCCTCCAGAAAGACCTTTTCCGAAGTAATCATTGGATTCTCCTTCTAGTTCAAAAGTCACGCCCTTAGTCAGAAAACCTCCGAAAGTCTGTCCTGCTGATCCTGAGAAATTAAAATGGATGGTATCTTCCGGCAGACCGGGACTACCATAAATTTTTGAAATCTCGTTGGACAGCATTGCACCGACAGTCCTGTCAATGTTGTGGATCTTGAAGGTTCCTATAACAGGGCTTGCCTGTTCCAAAGCGGGAATTGCAGCTTCAATCAGCTGTCTATCCAAAACATTTTTGAGGTCAAATTCCTGATCAATTTGCTTGTGGATCCCTACATGGTCAGGTACCTCAACTTTGTGGAAGATAGGACTCAAATCTATTTTATCCCATTTCCAATGGTTCATGTGACCGGTGGCTTTCAGGACATCACTTTGTCCGACCATCTCTGATATGGTACTAAATCCGAGCGAAGCCATGATTTCTCTAAGGTCCTGTGCCAAAAACATGAAGTAATTGACGACATGGTCAGGATCTCCTGTAAAGAGTTTTCTCAGTTCGGGGTCTTGTGTTGCTACACCGACAGGGCAGGTGTTTAGATGGCACTTTCGCATCATGATGCAGCCTTCCACTACCAATGCGCCTGTAGAAATACCCCATTCTTCAGCCCCTAACAAGGTCGCAATGGCTATATCCCTTCCTGTTCTCAATTGTCCGTCGGTCTGTAATACCACACGGCTACGTAAATTATTTTTGACTAAAGTCTGATGTGCTTCGGACAATCCAAGTTCCCAAGGCAATCCGGCATGACGGATAGAACTCAAAGGAGAGGCGCCTGTGCCTCCATCTGCGCCTGAAATCAGAATCACATCCGACATGGCTTTGGCAACTCCTGCAGCAACGGTTCCGACACCAGCTTGCGAAACAAGCTTGACATTGATCCGTGCTTTTCTGTTTGCATTTTTAAGGTCAAATATCAACTGAGCCAAATCCTCGATGGAATAAATATCATGGTGCGGAGGTGGCGAAATCAAGCCAACCCCAGGAGTGGAGTGTCTTACCCTTCCGATCCATTCATCAACTTTATGTCCTGGGAGCTGACCGCCTTCTCCCGGTTTTGCACCTTGGGCCATTTTGATCTGAAGCTCGGCGGCATTGGTCAGGTAATTGCTTGTGACGCCAAACCTTCCGGATGCCACCTGCTTGATGGCGGACCTTTCCCAATCTCCGTTTTCTTTTTTCTCAAATCGGATTTCATCCTCTCCACCTTCCCCGCTGTTGCTTTTGGCACCGATCCTGTTCATGGCGATAGCCAAAGTAGAATGGGCTTCATGTGAAATAGACCCAAATGACATTGCACCCGTGGCAAAACGCTTCAGGATGGATTCAACAGGCTCCACTTCATCTATAGGTATGGAGATTCTCTTTTTAAATTCAAATAGTCCCCTAAGCGTCAATGCATCCTTGGTCTGCTCATTGATTTTCTGGGCAAATTTCTTGTACATCCCATAATCATTCAGCTTGGTTGACTTTTGTAACAGGTGGATAGTTTCAGGATTGAACATGTGCTTTTCACCCCTTCTCTTCCACTGGTACACACCCCCTGTTTCTAAAATCGGGCTTTCGGTTTCATAGGCGGCATGGTGACGGATCAGCACTTCTTCAGCCAATTCATCAAATGAAATCCCAGAAATCCTACTTACTGTTCCTTTAAAGCACCTGTCTATAACTTCAGGTCCAAGTCCGATGGCTTCAAAGATCTGTGAGCCTTGATAAGATTGTAAAGTACTGATTCCCATTTTGGAAAGAACTTTCAAAAGCCCGCTTCCGACCGCTTTTTGGAAATTATAGAAGAGCTGATTCTGTGGGATATCTTTGGCGAAGGCCCCTTTTTCATTTAAGTGAATGAGGGATTCCAAAGCCAGGTAAGGATTGATGGCCGAAGCCCCATATCCGATCACTGTTGCAAAGTGGTGTGTTTCTCGGATGTCCCCTGCTTCCACCACAAGACCTGCACGGGTCCTCAATTTCTTTTTCACCAAGTGGTGATGGACTGCACCGATTGCAAGAAGAGTAGGTATTGGTGCCTTGGAGGCTGTACTGTTTCTGTCAGATATAATGATAATATTCTTGCCTGCATAGATGGCGCCTTCTGCTTCTTTGCATATGTGGTTTAAGGCCTCAAGCAACCTGCCCGGCTGGTGATCAGTTTCAAAATGCGCATATAATGTCACTGTTCGGTATCCCTGATCTTCCAGATGTTTGATCTTTTCCAGGTCTTCGTTGAGTAGGACAGGTTGGGAAATGTGGATTTGCCTTGTATGACGTGGACTTTCGGCCAGGATATTGTGGCTTTCTCCGATTCTTGTAAACAATGACATGACCAATCTCTCCCTGATAGGATCGATTGGCGGATTACTGACTTGGGCAAACAACTGCTTGAAGTAATTGGATATATGTTGGCTTTGTTTTGAAAGCACAGCCAGAGGAGTATCTGCTCCCATCGAACCTACAGCTTCATAGCCGGATTCACCCATGGGAGATAAGATTACTTTCAATTCTTCAGAAGTGTAACCGAATATAGTTTGGCGTTTTTTGATTTCTTCAGTAGTGTAAGGATGCTCTAATTTTTCCGGATCAGGCATCATTCTGAGCTTCAGACGCTCCTCTCTGACCCAAGCCTCATAGGGTTTGTTGTCGCAGACGGAGGATTTGATTTCATCATCAAAAGAAATTTTTCCTTTTTCCAGATCTGCCCAAAGCATTCTTCCGGGACTGATTCGTCCTTTTTCCTTGATGGTCGCTTCTCGGATGGGCAGAGCGCCTGCCTCAGAAGATAGAATCAACCTGTCATCCGTGGTAATGAAATACCGGAGAGGCCTAAGCCCGTTTCTGTCCAAGGTCGCTCCAAGGGATTTGCCATCTGTAAACAACAGCGCTGCGGGACCATCCCAAGGCTCCATAAGTGAGGCATGGAATTTATAGAATGCCTTGCGGTCTTTGTCCATCATCTGATTGTCCTGCCAAGCTTCCGGAACCATCATCATCATCACATGGGGAAGGGTTCGGCCACTTAAGGTCAGCAACTCCACCATGGCATCTAGATTGGCGCTATCCGAATTTTTCTTGTTGGTGATCGGCATTAGCTTTGAAAGCTCGTCATCGGTGAAGAAAATCGAGCGCATCAATGTCTCCTTGGACTTCATTTTATTGAGGTTACCGCGGATGGTATTGATTTCACCGTTATGCGAAAGGTATCGGAATGGCTGTGCCAATCGCCAATTTGGGAAAGTATTGGTCGAAAACCTGGAATGGACGATGGCCAATCCGGAGGTGATATTTTTATTTTGAAGGTCTTTATAAAAAGGCAGCACCTGATCGGTTCTTAGCTGACCTTTATAAATCAATGTAAATGCAGAAAAGCTCGCAAAATAAAAGGCAGAGTTGACACCGGGAATAGCTAAGTTGATGGTACTGGAGGAATAATTTCTCAAAACATACAGTTTCCTTTCCAACTCTAGGCCACTGAGTCCGTTTTTGTGTGTGACAAAAACCATCTCAATATTGGGCATGACATCCAAAGCTCCCGAACCAGGTACAGTTTCATCTACAGGGACATTTCTGTACCCGATCAGGTTGAAGCCCAATTCATCTATGATTTGGTTAAGCTGTTCTTTTGATTTTTTGTAGAGCTGCCTGTTTTTAGGAAAAAAAGTCATTCCCACGCCATAGCTTCCCTGTTCGGGCAATTGAAAACCTGCTCTAGCTGTTACTTCTCTGAGAAAGGAATGGGGTATTTGTATTAAAATACCTGCGCCATCTCCTGTTTTTGGATCACTACCCCTGCCTCCTCTATGTTCCATATTGCTAAGCATAAAGAGCGCATCGCTGATTGTCTCATGGCTTTTGACTCCATTGACATTCACTACCGCTCCAATACCGCAGGAATCATGTTCAAATTCCTCATGATAAAGTCCATTATTCATTATAATCAGGTTTAATAGGTTTTAATAAATAGTTGCGAATATTACAAAAAAATTTGTGTTTTTTAAAATAGAAGCAATGAAACGGGCTTATAAATACATAGTTTGTACTTAAATAGAGTAAAGTTTACATATTACAAAAATTATAATTTGGTAAAAAATTAAATTATATTTCTGAAAAAAAACAGAAAAATGTAAAAAATGGGTGTTTTTTTTAACCTTAAAATGAAAATTTTTTGACCGTAGATAGAATTATGGTTAATTCACAAAAAATTGATTTTTTTTAAAATTTTTTATATCGTAAAAAGTAGAACCGAATCTCTGAAAAATCATAGAAAGATCAATGTGAAGAACAAATAGTAATATATAAAAAAAATATCAGAATTATATTCTGTTAAAAAAACACATTAATCCACATTATGTCCCCCATTCTCCTTCTCATTGCCGATAATCCGCACTTTCACCTTTTTTATTCTTTTGGCATCAACTGCCAAGATGGTAAATTCAAATTGTTCAAAGGTAATCTTGGTACCGTTTTTGGGAAAATTGGAATTGATTTCAAGCAAAAGACCACCCAAAGATTCACTTTCTCCCTTGACCTCATCAAATAGCTGTTGGTCTAATTCAAGTTTTTTGCAGAAATCATTCAAAGATATTTTCCCTTCAAAAATGAATGTGGACGGATCTATTTCCTTGAAATAATAATCTTCGATATCATCGAATTCATCATTGATTTCTCCGATGATTTCCTCAATTAAATCTTCGAGTGTTACCAAACCTGAAGTTCCCCCATATTCGTCTACCACAATGGCCATATGAACTCTCTTCTTTTGAAAATCTTTCAGTAAGGTATCCACTTTTTTGTTTTCAGGGACAAAAAAGCCTTTACGGATCAAAGCGTGCCATTCGAAGTTTTCATCCTGATCGATGTGTGGAAGCAGATCTTTGATATATAAAATTCCTACTACATTGTCAATTGTCTCTCTAAAGACAGGGATTCTGGAGTAACCGCTTTTATTGATTTTATCCATCAATTCATGAAAATCCATGTCAATTTCTATGGCGGTGATATCCATTCTTGACTGCATCACTTGTTTGACAGATAGCGTACCAAAATTTACAATTCCTTTAAGAATATCTTTTTCTTCTTCAGATGTGTCTTCAGTGGCGATTTCCAAAGCCTGATTGAGTTCATCTACTGACAAAGAATAACCTTTTTTGACGATCCTTTTTTCGACCACATTACTTATCACCATCAAAAAAGAGGATAAGGGTCTAAGCACAACCGAAAAAAAATAAATAATGGGTGCCATCATTAGCGAAAACTCTATTTTGGCCTTTGTTGCATAGACTTTTGGGACGATTTCCCCAAAGAATACAATAGCAAAGGTCACGCCGATGGTTTGTACCAAGATAACAAGAATACCTGTAGCATTAGGGCCAAAAAACTTCCAAGCAACAAAAGTAGTCAAGGTGACGATACCGATGTTGATCAGGTTATTGAGAATAAGGATGGTACTAAGAAGATTTTTAGGGGATTCTATGAGCAAAATTGCTTTTGTTGCTCTAGCGTCTGCTTTTTCGTCAAAGGATGCAATGTCATCGGAGTTTAACGAAAAAAAAGCTACTTCTGAGCCTGAAACCAACCCTGAGGCGATTAAAAGCAAAATAAAAGTCAATGAATTAAACAAAATGTAACCGGCTGAAACCTGAACAATTTCAGCCAGTAAAATAAGACTCGGGTAGGGGTCGTCCATTAATTCCAGAATATGATCATTGCAAAATTAATCAAATACTCAGAAATTTTTCAACTTTTTGATTTAGAAGGGCAAATCGTCATCTTCCATTGGTGGTTCACTCACAGAAGAAGGCTGATTTGACGCCATATTATTACTGTAATTCGGTGTTGAAGCCGGGGCACTTCCTCCACCATCGGGCTTACCGCCAAGCATAGTGAAACCCAAGACCCTGATTTTGGTCCTTTTCCTATTTTGGCCTTGGTCATCCTGCCATGTGTCAGACTTGATTTTACCCTCTACAAAGAGCTGCATTCCCTTCTTTAAATATTGTTCTGCTATTCTTGCTTGCCCATCCCAAAGCTCCAAATCATGCCATTCCGTGTTTTCAACCCTGTTTCCTGATTTATCTTTATAAGCCTCAGTGGTCGCAAGCCTCAGATTTGCTACCACTTTATCTCCCTCCAAATGCTTCACTTCAGGATCTGCTCCCAAGTTGCCTACCAATATTACTTTGTTTACTCCGGCCATATTGTTGTTTGTTTATATTGTTAACGAAAACTTTGTCTTTAAATTAAGGATTATTTTTGGTCGTCCAAAAACTTTGTTATCAATCGTGGTTTTCCCAATTGTTCCAGTTTTTCATAGCGTACCAATTGGAATCCGTTGTCTTCAACCCAGGATTGAAGTGTGTTTCTATTTTCTTTTTGAACGATGACCCTGACAAAGTTGGCAAAAATTCTTTGATGCGTAAGGATATGCTTGTACCACTTTAAAGGTTCATTGACAGAAGATGTCGCAAAATTTTCGATTTCTCGCAAAAAAGCCATTTCCTCGCAATTTTCTTTGGGGTCCTTCAATTCTTGCATTGGAAAATCATGAAGCCCCTGCCAAATATCACCCTCTCCTCTTTTTTTGACCACCACCTCATCATCGCAAATTATCAATGCATATCTAAAATACCTTTCTTTGATTTTGAGCTTTTTAATTTTTACAGGAAGGGAATCCACCAGGTCGTTTTTGAAAGAAAAGCATGCTGACTTCATTGGGCATTGTATGCAAACGGGTTTTTTTGGGACGCACTGCAAGGCCCCGAATTCCATGATGGCCTGATTGAATTCTGCCGGCCGGTCTTTTGGAATAAGCGTGTTTGCCAAGGCTTCGAACTCTTTTTTTCCTGAATTTCCTGCAATGTCAGTAGCAATACCAAAGTACCTTGCCATTACCCTAAAGACATTACCATCCACCACAGCCACAGGTTCATCAAAGGCAAAAGATGCTATAGCAGCTGCAGTATAACTTCCCACACCTTTCAATTGAAGCAAGGATTGGTAATTTAAAGGAAATACGCCGGCATGCATATCCCTGATCTCTTTGGCACAATAATGGAGGTTACGGGCACGGCTATAATATCCCAGACCCTGCCAGAGACGCATGACCGTATCCTCAGTTGCATTTGCCAAATCCTCCACATTTGGGAAGTTTTCTAAAAATTTTTCAAAATAAGGAAGGCCTTGGGCTACTCTTGTCTGCTGAAGAATAATTTCAGACAACCAAATGATATATGGATTTTTCGTGTTTCTCCATGGCAAATCACGCTTATTATGGGGGTACCACTCTAATAAAGTATGGACAAACGGATCAGAAATCAAAATCTAAGCAGTTAAGGTGTTACGGCAATGTTAAACATTTCAATCTAATTTTGGGCATTTTGTTTTTATATTGGATTGCTTCCTTTAAATTTGCAGTCCCAAAAATAGTTGGTTAATAGGTCGTTAAGCTTATTCGATAATAAATTAAATTCATTAAACAGTGACTAAAGCAGAAGTAATCACCAAGATTTCGGACAAAACCGGTATCCAGAAAGACGATGTAACTCAGACAATTGAGGCATTCTTCAAAGTGGTAAAAGATTCCATGGCGGAGGGAGATAATATTTATGTAAGAGGCTTTGGCAGCTTTGTGAATAAAAAGAGAGCTAAAAAAATTGCTCGTAACATCTCTAAAAACACAGCGATCGTGATCGATGAGCACTTTGTGCCATCTTTCAAACCTTCAAAAGTGTTCATTGAAAAAATCAAAAACAGTAAAAAAATCAAAGAACTAGCACCTCAGGATTAATCCTGAGTGCTTTTTTCCTTATGAAAAAATCCCAAATTCTAGTCATAATCCTTGGGGTAGCCACGATTGCGATACTGTATTTTCTTCCGCGTGTGGTGGTAGACAATGATGAGGGCAATACCCAAATCTCCGAAGAACAGACTTCGACACCTGCTACAGCCGAATCAATGCATGATACGCCGATGGATGCCGGTGACAGAAATATTCTAAACGGATTGTTAACTGATCTTGAAAAACAGGATAATAGGGAAAAAATAGCCTCTCTGTCAGAAGAAATTGCTTCCCTTTACATCAAAGCAGGGAAATTTGACAGTGCAGCCTATACCTTTGATCGGGCTGCTGCAAAACTTGAAACTACGGAAAGCTGGGAAAAAGCAGGGGCTGCTTATTATGAAGCCTACACTTTTGCCATGGATCAAGAAAAAGTTTCTCTTCTTGCAGAAAAAACCCGTACTTACCTTGCCAAAGTTTTGGAAAAAGATCCAAAACGTCTTGATCTGAAAACGAAAATGGCAATGACTTATGTGTCTTCAGCCAATCCCATGCAGGGAATTACCATGCTGAGAGAGGTATTGGAAGAAGATCCTAGGAATGAAGACGGCCTTTTCAATATGGGAGTCTTGTCAATGCAGTCAGGTCAGTACAAAAGAGCTGCCGAAAGATTTGAAGAATTGGTAAAACACCATCCTGACAATGTGCAGGGTCAATTTTATCTTGGCGTAAGCTACTTCGAATCCAAGCAAAACAACAAAGCAAAACAGCAATTCGAGTTGGTCCAAAATATGAGCAAAGACCCTATGGTTTTGGCTAGTGTAGAGGGTTACCTTGATAGGCTATAAATAATTGTTCAACTTTAATCCTAAAAACTATGCCTTGCGGTAAAAAAAGAAAGAGACATAAAATCGCTACGCACAAGCGTAAGAAAAGACTTAGAAAAAACAGACATAAGAAGAAGTAATACACTTCTTCTTTTTGAGTTTTTACACTAAACGTTCATTTACATCATATAAAAACAGACACGATTGAGCACAGAATTATTAATCGATTCTGCTCAGAACGGTAGTCGGATTGCCCTACTCAAAGACAAAAACCTGGTAGAAATCCACTCAGAAGGTGGTGAAAATCAGTTTAAAGTCGGAGATATTTATCTGGGTACGGTACGTAAAATTGTCAATGGCCTCAACGCCGCCTTCATTGATGTCGGCTATGAAAAGGACGCTTTCCTGCATTATCAGGATTTGGGTCCCCAGATCACAAGCCTTAACAAGTTTACAAAACTCGTACGCAACAATAATTATCCCAACTTGAATCTAAAAGGATTTGAGAAAGAACCTGATATAGAAAAACTTGGAAAAATTTCCAATGTATTGACTAAAGGAAATCAGGTTTTGGTGCAGGTGGTCAAAGAACCCATCTCCACAAAAGGCCCGAGACTATCGTGCGAGCTCTCCATCGCTGGTCGCTACCTGGTATTAGTCCCGTTTTCAGATACAGTCAACGTGTCCAAAAAGATACGTAGTGCTGAAGAAAGAAAAAGACTGGTACGCTTAATTACCTCCATCAAGCCGGCCAATTTTGGTGTCATCATCAGAACGGTAGCTGAAGGTCAGTCAGTTTTAGAACTTGACAAAGACCTCCGGAACCTATTGACGACCTGGGAAGAAGGCATGAAAAAACTGGCTAAAGCCAAAGGACGCGACAAAGTAATTGGAGAAATGAGCATGGCTTCCTCTATCATTAGAGACCTGCTCAACGAATCATTCGATGCAATCACCGTAGAGGATGAATTGACCTATGATCAAATCAGGTCTTACATCAGATCTATTGCCCCTGAAAAGGAAAAAATTGTGAAGCTTTACAACGGTAAAGCGAAGCTCTTTGAAAGTTTTGGAATAGAAAAGCAAATCAAAAGCTTGTTTGGCCAGACGATAAGTCTTCCACAGGGCGGCTATGTCATTATTGAGCATACCGAAGCGCTCCACGTCATCGACGTCAACAGTGGAAACAAGTCAAACCAAGAAAGCGATCAGGAAACAACAGCATTGAAAACCAACCTGGTCGCCGCAAAAGAAATTGCACGACAGCTTCGCCTCCGGGATATGGGAGGAATCATCGTCATCGACTTCATCGACATGAAAAAGGCCGACAACAAAAAGGCTATTTATGATGCCATGAGGGAAGAAATGAAAGATGACAGGTCGAAAAACACCGTATTGCCATTGACCAAGTTTGGTCTGATGCAGATTACAAGGCAGCGCGTGAGACCCGAAGTCAACATTGTCACCAAAGAAACTTGTCCGGCATGTAACGGGACAGGCAAGATCCAAGCCTCCATCTTGGTGGCTGATCAATTGGAAAAAGACCTCGAGCATATTGCCACTATCCAGAATGTTTCCAACATCCAGATCGGATTACACCCTTACCTGTATGCGTACTTCACGCATGGAGTCATCTCTCAGAGAGTAAGGTGGTTTTTCAAATACTTTAAGTGGGTAAAGCTGACTAAAGACTCTTCACTCCCGGTGACGGAGTACAAATTCCTGGACGACTCAGGAGAAGAAATAGAACTAACCGTAAAAAGCGAGACCGAATAGGTCCCGCTTTTTTTTTGACCTACTTTTTCTCTAAACACTGATTTTTCTTGAAAATTTCCAAAGGCATTTCTATAAAAAACGAACTTTGGACTAAACTGGAACTGTCTTCAATTTTATTCAAAAATAATTTGAGTCGTAATATTTTTATATTGAACTAATATTCATTTTTTTGTCAGTCAAATTTAATCCGACATTGCTTTTCAGAAGCATATTTTACTGATTAAGAACTTTAAGAGTCTATATGAAATTCCATTTATTATTTTGTTTGCTTATCCTTTTAGTATTCCAAGGGATAGCACAATCTTCTAAAATTCAGGTTAATCAGGTGCCAATTGGGTATTCATTTGTCCAAAATGATTCGATAAATGCTGTTGAATACCAGTTTGATAAAATGATCATTGATTATTATCTGGATACACCTAGAAACACTTTTACTTTAAAGCTGAGGGAAGTCAACAAAAAGAGGACAAAATTCTTGATTTCAGGAGAAATTCTGTTTTTTGACCTTTCTGAAGCAAGGCTTAAATGGTCAAAGCTTATCAATTATGCTACCACCGAATTTCAACAATTTCCGGATTACCTTTTAGAATCCAGCCTGACACATAGCTACAGCCTAAACCTTGAATCAGGTGAAATCAAATGGGAAGCAAAAACCGATATTTACCATATTCATAAACCAACAAACATTGGAATAGGATACCCATTTTTGAAACCCGGACAAAAACCTTCCAATGTTCTCAAAGGAATTGATATCAATACAGGTGAAGAACTGTGGAAAAGGATCATTCACCGGGATTATGGATGGAATGATGTCATCACCTTAAATGATTCAACAGTTGGCATAGTAGCATCAGGAATACAGGCTGTCAATATTCATGACGGGTCGGGTTGGGCCTATTATACTACCACAGGGACAGAAAAAATTGATGGCAAAAGCACAGCAGCAATGAACGCAGTTGGATTAGGCTTGGGTCTGCTTACAGGGTTTTATTATTATGGTGTTGGGATCAATGTAGTCACTGACATTGTTTCAAATGCGATTTATTCTGACAATAGACTCTATCTAACTTCTTATGAAAAAATCTCCTGCATAGATGCCCTTACAGGAAAAGTAATTTGGAGCAATCCGCTTTCAGATAATTTGGTCAGTTCGGGCTATCTATACATGGATAATGGCTTATTGTATCAATTGAATCTGGACAGGGCACAAAACAACGGAAGGCTAATAAAAATGGGCGTTCCCTATTTGGTAGTATATGACCCAAATACAGGAAAACAGGGCTTTTATACACCCTTTACTTTTGATGGTTTTGTATTGGACCACCAAATGAATGAGACTTCCATCGATATTCTGTCCAATCAGGACTTTGTCAGACTGGATAAAAAAAGTGGTCAAATCATCAAAGAGCTTAATTTAACATTGGAAAAAGGAGAGGAATATGTGTCCCGATGGAATTTTCCAGTATTTTTTAAAGAAAACGAAAAGTTCTATAACCTTCTGGAAGAAAATCCCCAGGCCCATTTTATCAGTACTCTCAAAAACCAACTGATAATGATAAATGAGAATTTGGAATATGAAGGAAAATTTTCACTTTTTGATTTTTATAAAGTAGTGGGGAAGTATGAGGACCTTTTGATTTTGCAAAAAGATGGCCTTATTTCGATAATCAACCATAATCAAATTGAAATTGCATCAATTAAAAATAAAGGGGTGGCCATAGTCTCTCAAAATTTTTTGCTGATAATTCAGGATGAGTCAGTAAAGAAATTAGACTTGGATTTGCTGAGATTGAAATAGAATTGCTAAAAATATATTAACTGCAAATAGCGCATTACATTCGTAATCATTATCTTTAATTTGAACAATTATTAGTTCTTGTCACTTTTTTGACTAAGCTGAAAATTGATTTTGTCAGGAGAAACTGAATAGAATTTTTGGGTCAAATGATATATGGTACCTTCCGGATCAACCATAAATATGGTGTATTGCCACTTTCTAACCTCGATATTGTTCTGTACCACATTTCCCATTTGACTTTGCGAGGCAGATCCTATATTCGCTGAAGAGTGACGGAAATTCACCTCTTCGGCAAAGACCAGAATCTCTCCGCCTGGTTCGATTTCAACAATTTTTGAAGGCATTCCCCAATCCGAAATCAGGTTTTCTTTGGTTGAACCAACCCACTTGTTCATCAATTTTTTTTGGCCTGTACAAGAAGCGAGCAATAGGATAGCAAAAATTGGGATCAATTTTTTCATAGTACATGCATTTAGGACCTTGATGAAGGTATCGAATTTTATGGAATATTAAAAACAAAGTTTGGCTGAAAGATGTCTCACTTTACTTAGCCTTTGTTCTGCCCGCCTTTGGCGGTGTCTGCACTGATATACCAGTATCTCAAATTGTTACTTGCCTAATTTTCTTCGCCGGTATGATTAATTCAAAAAGTTATTTCAAGAAGCAATCCGGATTTTTTGTTCCTTATACGCCGCAAATGCCAAACAGGCATTGATCATCTGTTCATTAAGCTCCTCGAAATCGTTCATGATTTCTTCTTTACTCATGCCATTTGACAGCCAATTCAAAACATCATAAACAGTAATCCTAGTCCCTTTGATACAAGGTTTGCCAAATCTTTTCTCTGCCCGAATTTCAATATAATCTTGATGGTTCATACTCTGTTGTGAAAAGCTTTTCCAAAGTTGGGACAAGTCCAGGAGGATCTTAAAATACCCTTTACGAACTTTGGAAAAGTTTATGGGATCTTCACTAACTAAACGACATTAAATTATAAATTTTTAATTCAAAACCTTTCACCTCACCCCATAACTCAACCGCATCGTAATCGAAGCGGTTTTTTCTTTGGAAGAGGTATTGAAAGTACCGCCCCAAGAATAATCCTCGGCGGAATTTTGACCCGTGATCTGAAAAATCCCCATGTTGGCTGAGATCAGCCTACCAAGCTTAGAGCCTGAATTTTCGGCGATTCTCTCTGCCCTGACACGTGCATCTTCAGTAGCTTTGGAGATCATTTCGATTTTGAGACTTTCAAGTTGGGTATAGTAATAGCGCGGAGGTTGGGAATAGAATTTAACCCCCTGAAGCAGGAGTTCTGTGATTTCCCTACTGATTTTTTCTACTTTATCCACTTCAGTCGATTCTATTGAAAGATTTTGATTGAGTTGGTATCCCAAGAAAGTCTGTCCTGTGAAGTTTCCGCTGCTACTGTAATTTTGCTGGTAAAGGGGATTGGTATTGACTGCTTGAAAAATGATTTTTTCCTTGGGGATACCTTTGGAAATCAAGTAATCCGTGACAGCTTTTCTGTCTTTCTCTAAATCAGAATAAGCTGTTTTGATATCAAAATTGTCCCTGCTGAAATTTCCTTCCCAAACCACGAGATCTGAGGTAAAGTTCTTTTCTCCCAAACCTGTTACATCAACAGTTCCAGATTTTTTGTTTCTGTTGATCACAGCATTGCCAAGAATCGCGGCGGAAATAATGATGGCTATGGCGAAAATGATTGAGGTCAGGTGTTTTCTCATGGTTTGCGTAATTAAAATTAGTTTTAAGAAAAGTGGTACTTAAATTTATAAATAAAAACGGATGATTATCAGCAAGAAGATCAATTGATTTTTGAAGATAATCCCATTAGCTATAAATCCAATCAAAATCAATTGACACTCATCCGATAGGTTTTGTCCATTGGTTTTTCGAGATCAATCAGGTATCCATTCACTATGGCGTATTTCAAAACACCATCTTTGGAAAGGAAGAAATTGGGACTTCCTCCGGTGCGGATCCCAAAAGGTATTGATGTGGCGTTTTTAAATACCAAAATCGGCAAGCCATGTAATTCTCTGGCTTCGGCTTCTTTTACTTTTACGGCTAGATAACCGGCTTTCAACAATTCCAAAGCTTTATCACCACTGATATCGGAGACTTTCGCAAAAGCAGTTTCATAAATTTTACCCACTGTGATTTCCATTCCGCTTGCATCCACTTCTTCATAGCCATAGAAAATCGACAAATCCCCCAAGTCGTCAATTCCTCCACTCACATAGAAAGCGCCATTGGCGTCTATTTCTCTTCTGCGGATGCCCAAGTCAATTGGGTAGGACAATGAATCTTTTTTCATCTGCAGGTTCCTGATCATGACATCCATCAGCCTTGTGGCGTTTTCGGGAATGGCATCATATTCGTCCAAAGAATAATTCACAAACGACTGATCGGCGATTTCTTCCATGGCGTGGAGCATGATCATAAAATTGAGTTTGCGGATATATTGCTTTTCGGGGTCGTTAGGATATCCGCCGGATTCGATCAGGATGGTGCTGGTACCCCATTTCTGAAAATTATCACCAAAAGCCCTCGGCTCAAAAGCATCGTCGTATTTACCCACATGGCCCGGAGCGACGACCTCCATCATCCTGTTCATCCCGACGATCACCTGCATGGCTTTTTTGCGGACATCGTTGATTTCTGTTTCGAAATTGTATGCAGGTGCCAATATGGAAATGGTTGCCGGAGTAGCTACTTCCCCTGCAGTGTAATAGGTCTGTTGGTCGTGAAGGTTAAACCCAAAAGCCGGGGAAAATACGTCTCTCGCATTTTTCAAGATAACTGCTTCAGGCGAAGCGAGCTTGGCAGCATCTCTGTTGAGGTCAATATCCAACGCATTTCTCCTCATCCAATTATCCATGCCGTCAGGATTGACGATGGGAATAAATCGGATTGTCAGCTTTTCCAATAATTTGTTCCTCAACTCATCCAAGCCATCATTTTCTCCTTCAAAAAAATTGAACAGGTCAAATAAAGCCATCGTCGCCGTGCTTTCATTGCCGTGCATCTGTGACCAAAGCATGACTTTGGTTTCGCCTGTGCCGATTGTCATCTGATAGATTTCCTTTCCTTCTACAGATCTCCCGATTTCTTCCACTGTGAATTTACCTTTTCTGTCTTTGACCAAATGGATCACATCCGCATGCTTAAACCTGCGTTCTGTGATGCTTTTTTCCTGATATTTCTCATAAGCAAGGTCCAATTCGGTCACATCAACAGGCGTCGATGCTGTTTCCGATTCTTTTGGCTGACATGAAATGCTGAAGAATAAAATCGAGTAAAAGGCAATCAGGGAAATGGATTTCTGGAGGATTTGCATGGTATCTTAGTGATTGAAATTAATTGTCTAAGTTATAAACTTAGCCAAAAAAATAAATTTACTTTTGCCACAATTCCAAAATAAACCGAAATGAAGCTTTCTTTCTTTGTCCGTGATTTAGTTCTCAAACACACATTTACCATTGCCCACCAAAGCCGTGATGTGCAGGATACGATCATCGTAAAGCTGGAAGACGGGGACTTTTATGGTTTGGGGGAGACGACGACCAACCCTTTTTATGGGATGACGGCGGAGAATATCTGCAGCAAACTCGAAGAAAGCAGAAGCATTGTCGAGAATGGAAATTGGTCTTCCCCTGAAGAACTTTGGGAGATGGGCAAAGTTGTTTTTCAGGACAATCCTTTCGCCCAATGTGCATTGGACTTGGCTGCATGGGATATTTTTACCAAGAAAAAAGGAAAGAAACTCTACGAGTATTTGGGTTTGGATCCTCAGGATATTCCCTTGACCAATTTCACGATAGGCATTGATTCCCTTGAAAAAATGGTAGCCAAGATGAAGGAAGTCGATTGGCCGCTGTATAAGATCAAGCTTGGAACCAACAATGACCTCGAAATCATCCGTGAACTGAGGAAGCATACCTATTCAAAATTCAGGATTGACGCCAACTGTGCATGGACAGCACAGCAGGCGATTGCTTATTCGGAAGAACTCGCCCAACTCGGTGTCGAATTTATGGAGCAGCCTTTGGCAAAAGATGACCTAGAAGGAATGAAGGAAGTTTTCAAATATTCCAAACTGCCTGTGATGGCGGACGAAAGCTGCATCGTAGAATCAGACGTCAAAAAATGCCACGGACTTTTTCACGGGATCAATGTGAAGTTGGTAAAGGCAGGAGGAATCACACCGGCTTTGAGGATGATCCGGGAGGCCAAGTCATTGGGGATGAAAACGATGGTGGGCTGTATGACCGAATCATCGATTGGCATCACGGCCATCGCCCATATTGCACCATTGTTGAACTATGTGGATATGGACGGGGCGATGTTGCTTGCTGAGGACATTGCCAAAGGCGTGGTCATTACCCCCAATAGCGTGACTTTTCCCGAGGGAAATGGAATCGGAGCGGAGTTGGTTTGAATGATTTGCAATTTTGTTTGTTTATGATACCGTCATCAGAGTCTTCACTGACGTACTCTGTAGCCCTCGTCAGTGTCTTCAATGTCATCTTCATTAAAACCGAAAAATGAAGTGAGTGAACACACTCACTTTGGCACCTAAATACGTTCCCGCAGATATCGCTGACCTTCGCAGAAGGAATGGACAGATTGAAAGATTTTCTGAATACATGATTGAATTCATTTGCGCTGATGCCATCGTCAGAGTCTTCACTGCAATTTTAATAACTGTTCCGAAACAGAGAATTATCTGCGTCGATCCGCGTGATCCGCGGGAATAATTTTGTTCAATTTTCTCCCGCAGATATCCTGCAATAAAAATGAAGTGAGTGAACACACTCACTTTGGCACCTAAATATGTTCCCGCAGATATCGCTGACCTTCGCAGAAGGAATGGACAGATTGAAAGATTTTCTGAATATATGATTGAATTCATCTGCGCTGATGCCATCGTCAGTGTCTTCACTGCAATTTTAATAACTGTTCCGAAATAGAATGGAATTATCTGCGCCAATCCGCGTGATCCGCGGGAATAATTTTGTCCAATTTTCTCCCGCAGATATCGCGGACCTTCTGAGAGGGAATGGACAGATCAATAATTTTCGGGATTTTTGCCTCACTCAGGGCTAATCATAGAACCATTCAGGATCAATTCTATCCTAGAACTTGACCCTCTTCTCCCTTCTGGTCATTCTCTTCTTGCAGTCGCTTCTCGTGTCCAGCCTCTCGTTTCTCGCTTCTCGTCTCTCGTTTCTCGCCTCTCGCTTCTAAAACGCTTCTCCGATAAACAAATAAAATCCAGATCCTTCCTGTGTAAAGGCGACATCAAACCTGGTATAGATATCCTTTTTGGGAAAAAGCAAAAACCTCAATCCTCCACCTGCTGACCAGACTACTTTATTAATGGAAGCCAAAGAAAAGTCCGGAAAGACTGTTCCCGTACCCGCAAATGCCGCTGCTCCAATCCTTTTGGAGAATCCCAGAGGAAGAGGCAAAATCCGATATTCCAACTGGGTTGCAATCTGGTTTCTGTCCCTAAATCTACCTAGGTAATAACCTCTCATCATGCTGTCCCCACCCAGTAGCGCCAACTGATTGAAAGGAACATCACCAGAGAAAAACTGCCCAATCGCCTGCCATGCAAGGACACCGCTCTTGCCAACAGGTCTGAAAATCCTAGTGTCCATCAATACGGCGTCAAATCCAAAAGTACTTATAGCTGGGGAGTACTTCAAATAGGCAAACTCAGCAAAATTGCCTTTCCTGACATTCAATACATTGTGTCGGTCATCATATACCAATCCGAAACCCAGACCAATATTGGTAGAACCTTCATAGCCCAAAGGCCGCATGAATGAAGGAGCTTCCGGAGAAGGCTTAAAATCAACCCTTGACATGCGCTGGAAATCTGCTTCTAATCCAAAAAACAAATTGGGACGGAGTTGGCGAAGCACCCTTTCTTTGATCATAATCTGATTGGCATCCACTAGCGCCAAATAATCTTCCGGAGAATCAATTCCAATTCCGTGGTATTTCAGCGGGAAACTTTGAAATCTAAGCCTACCCAAAAAGAACCATTTACTTTGGTCGGAATAGATGGCATGGTCAAACCAAAGACCGTATTGGTTTTCCAAAGTGATGAAGGTAAAACCACTGATTTCGCTGAGGCGGTTGGTAGTATCCCTTTTAGCATAATAAACCCAAAGTGAAGACAAACCGATCTCCCAACTTGTCTCCGGGGCATAAGCGACGGTTGGATAAACCAAAAATTGAGGTCTGCTGATGTCTGAGGTGTCATTGACGATCCCATTGATATATCTTTTGACAAAGCCTTGCGAAAGAGCCTGAAAAGAAAAAACCAAAAAGATCAGGCTGAACAATAGTTTTTTGACACACATATTGGTTCTAAACAGGTACTTAAATTAAAAGGTTCTAATTATTTTGTGCCATTACCTCAAAGATAAAAAAGACAGTTGAAAGCTGATAAATTATAATCGGCTAAATAAATCCTATTCCCTTTTGGTTTAGTACAAACTCTTGAAAAACTGTTTACAATTTTTCGGGGGCGCCACACTCATTGTCTGCACTGACGTCCTCACAATTCAACTTAAATTGGAAGTAAGGACTCTCACTTTGGCGTGAAGATTGATTTAGCGCCCTCGTCAGTGTCTTCACTGACGGCTTCAATTTAAAATGGAAGTGAGTGAGGACACTCAATTTGGCTTAGAATCAATACGAAATCTGTTGGAATTTTAAAGAATGGTTTTAAAAAACCGCTGACAATTTTTAAAAGCTAATTTTTCCAATTGCTCTTGAGGAAGGAGATCCGACAATTCATCCAAAAAGGAAGGATATTTGGAGGCATCCTCGACCAAAGGAAAGTAAAACGGATGGCGCTTTTTATCTGGGAAATCCTTGGTATAGAAAAAATCCGCACCGAAACAGAGACAGTCCTCCCCACCGATTTCAATTCCGTGTAGGATATGGTCGATGATCGTTTCAGGATTTTTATCATCCAAAAATGCCCTCAGAAAGTTGATGCCGATGATTCCTTTCCTCCTGATTACCTCTTGGGCAAATTCATCCGTAAGGTTCCTCTTATGCTTCCAAATGCTCCTCATGTTGGAATGGCTTGCGATGACAGGGATATGAAGTTTGTTGGTATCGATGTGCTTCAGTATTCCTTCAGCCAATAAATCGGAGGTATGCGACAGGTCGATGGCGATGTTCCTGCCTGAGATATAATCCAAGATCTTCTTTCCGTCATCTTTGAGGCCGATGCCTTCGGTGTAATTGCCGCCTCCAAACCTGTTTTCGGTATGGTGGGTAAGGCTGATATAAACGATTTTGGAAGTCAGCTTGATCAGATTTTCCAATTGTTCAAAGGCAGCTGCGATCGGTGCTTTCTCATCTGCCAATCCTGCAGCATTTTCCACCGCTGCGATCAGACCGATCTTACTGTCCAAATCCATGCTTTCCAAAAAACCTTTGTCCACCTGAGAAACGTCCTTTGCGAAATCTTTGAGCATCATCCTGTACTTTTCTGCTTGGCGGGTAGCGGATTCCATGCTTCCTGCAGCGACATCGGTATAGATGGCGCAGACCTGCATTTTGACATTTCCTTTTTTCAACAAAGGCAGCGCACAGGCAATGTCGCTGGATTTGTCAGGAGCTGCATTTGGGATTTTGGCCAGGTAAGAAAGGATGTCGCAATGGGTATCGATGATGGGAAGATTCATAAATCAGAAGGATTGAAACTCAAAGTAAGGCATAAAATGAGAGTTTTTTTATACTTTTAAAATTCATTCCTGTTGAAAACCAATGCAGGTCTACCGCTGTTCTTTCCTTTTTAGAGTCGACTTCCAGCTTGATATCAACCAATATCAAATATCAATGAATATCAGGTAGAAAAAGATTCAAGTTCAAAACTAATTTGCAGCCAAATCGAGTGCATATTTAAAAAACAAAAAAATAATGCCAATTTCAAAGCCTATCAATTTTCAAAAGTGGATCGAAGAAAATCGCCATCTACTCAAACCGCCTATCGGAAATCAGGTCATCTACCAAGGCAATGATGATTTTATCGTCATGGTCGTCGGCGGGCCCAATTCCAGGAAAGACTTCCACTATGACGAGGGCGAGGAATTTTTTTATCAGATCGAAGGCGATATCACCTTGAAGGTTGTGGATGAAGGCGAGGTAAAGGATGTGCAGATCAAAGAAGGTGAAATGTTTTTGCTTCCGGCTAGGATGCCCCATTCACCAAGAAGACCGGCCAATACAATCGGGTTGGTTTTTGAGCGGTATCGCAGAGCGGGCGAAAAAGATGGATTTATCTGGCACTGTGAAAACTGCGGCAACAAGCTCTATGAGGAATATGCCGAAATCACCGATATCGTCAACCAACTTCCTCCCATCATGGAGCGGTTTTGGAATAATCCTGATCATACCACTTGTAAGAAATGTGGGACGGTGATGCAAAAATGATTGACTCAATTTCTATATTCATGTTGGAAGGTGCAGCCTAAAAATTCAGCTCCCCATGTTCATTGTCCTTATATAAAATCAAACTTTTGGGACTTTTTTCCAGATAAAAGTTGATGATGTTTTGCTGGCTTTCAAAATTGGAGATCAGAATCTCATTTTTGATTTCCACTTTTTTGGGAACAGGTACACCTGTTGCTTCCAAATAGAACCAAGCCGCTTCCTCCTCTATTTCATAACCCAGATAGCTGAGGTTTGCTTTTTGACCATTGACCTTGATTTCATTTTTCTCCAAAAGGTAAGCTTGCACCATTTTCTCTAGGTCAGCCTTATTTTTTGGATTCAGGAAATCCACTTTGGTGTTGAATTTTTCGCTCAACACTATTTCCAGATCATCCCAAAAAATCTTTTGGGCGATCTCAAGACTTTGGTTGGTGGGATTAAAGCGGATTTCTGTCAGACTGATGTAGAAGGGATGAAATAAAGACTTCCAACCCAAAAAGAATATGAAAATGTAATTGAATTGCATTTGGCTCACTATATTTTATTTTCTTTGCAAATTAGACAGAAATAAAATAGCCTAGTGCGCCTTTTGGGCACAAATTTTAAAAAACGCAAATGGGACAGTTTCAGTTGTATTTTCAGTTAGGGATTCAACATATATTGGATTTAAAAGGATTTGACCATATCCTCTTCGTGGTGGCGCTTTGTGCGATCTATGTGACGAGGGATTGGAAAAAAATTCTGATTTTGGTTACCGCATTCACTATTGGTCACTCCATTACCTTGGCTTTGGCGACTTTAAAGTTGGTAAAAGTCAATTCCGATTGGATCGAATTTCTGATTCCTGTGACTATAGCAGTGACCGCTCTGAGCAATATTTTCAGCCCAAAACCAAGTTCTGGACGAGGCATACAGATCAATTATGTATTTGCGCTGTTATTTGGATTGATCCATGGCTTGGGTTTTTCCAATTACCTCAGATCTTTATTGGGTAAAGAAGCTTCCATATTTCAGCCGCTATTGGCTTTTAATATTGGTTTAGAAGTAGGACAGTTGGTCATTGTTGCTATTGCTGTAGTCATTTCGGGGCTCCTTGTAGGGATAGTTGGTGTCAACAGAAAAGATTGGGCATTGGTTGTTTCTTCCGTGATTTTGGGAATGGCCGTCATGATGATGATCGACACTAAGTTTTGGTAGCCAAAATTATATTTGCCTTTGGTAAAAATTTAAATTGAGCATTCACAAAAAAAGTATTAATTGGATCTTGGATTACCAAATCGTGTTGCGTCATTCTGAACCGTAGCTTGCGAAGGCGAAGAATCTTTAAAAAAAGTGACTCTTCGCTACACTCAGAGTGACGGCTCCCGACGATGACTTCATTGGAATCCAGGTTTCGCCCATTTCAGTACAAAAATCATTATGAAAAGAATCTTATCAGCAGCAATTATTGCTTTTAGCTTAATGCTCTCCCTGCCCGCTTTGGCACAATGGTCAGAGCAAAACCATGCAGAGCGTTTTGAGCAACTCGGCCCCATGCTCCGCAGTCCAAATGTGTACCGCACTGCATCCGGTGCTCCAGGACACCAATATTGGCAACAAAAAGCCGATCACGAAATCCAAGTGGAACTGAATGACGAAAACCAATCCATCAAAGGTTGGCAGAAAGTCACGTATTACAACAACTCCCCTGACCCGCTCAAATACCTTTGGATCCAATTGGATCAAAACGAAAGAGCAAAAGATTCCAATACTCCGAAAATTGCACAAAGCAATATCAATGACAGGATGAACCTCCGTCAATTGGAAGGGATTCTTTGGCATGACCTGGATTTGGGGTATAAAATCCTTTCTGTGAAAGACCTTTCCGGAAAAGATATTCCAATCACCATCGTCAAAACCATGATGCGTGTGGATTTGCCACAGCCTCTGATGCCTGGTCAGAAGACTGAATTTACAATGGACTGGACTTTCAATATCCATGACAGGATGAGCTTCATCGGCGGACGTCCGGGATATGAGTATTTTGAAAAAGACGGAAACTACCTCTACACAATGGCGGAATGGTTTCCAAGAATGGCTGTTTACTCAGATTTCCAAGGATGGCAGCACAAGCAATTCGTCGGAAGAGGAGAATTTGCTTTGACATTTGGAGATTACAAAGTGAAGATCACCGTTCCTGCTGACCACATGGTGGGTTCTACCGGGGTTTTGCAAAATGCGGACAAAGTACTCAGCGCAACAGAACTCGACCGTTGGAAAACAGCACAGAAGACTTTTGACACACCTGTGGTCATCCGTACCCAAGCAGAAGCTGAAAAATTAGAAAAGACCAAAGCCAAGGACAAAAAAACCTGGGAATTCCATGCTGAAAATGTGAGGGATTTTGCCTGGACTTCTTCCCGTAAATTTATCTGGGATGCCATGGCTGTGAAGCAAGGCGGCAATGAAGTTATGGCCATGTCTTACTATGCCAAAGAAGCCAATCCGCTTTGGGGACAGTATTCCACCAAAGTGGTAGCCCATACACTCAAATCTTATTCTGCTAGAACTTTTGATTATCCATACCCTGTGGCGATCTCCGTGGAGGCAACCAATGGCATGGAATATCCGATGATCTGCTTCAACTACGGCCGTCCCGATGCGGACGGCACCTATTCTGATGCAGTAAAATACGGCATGATTTCCGTGATCATCCACGAAGTGGGACACAATTACTTCCCGATGATCGTCAACTCAGACGAAAGACAGTGGTCTTGGATGGATGAAGGTTTGAATACTTTCATGCAGTTCCTAGCCGAACAGGAGTGGGACAGAGATTATCCATCAAGAAGAGGTCCTGCCCATAAAATCGCTCCATACATGGCGAGTGAAAAAAGCACCCTCGAGCCGATCATGACCAACTCAGAAAACATCATCCAATTTGGACCAAATGCGTATGCAAAACCTGCAACGGCATTGAACATCCTAAGAGAGACCATTATGGGCCGCGAGCTTTTTGACTTTGCTTATCAGGAATATGCGACACGTTGGATGTTCAAGCACCCGACTCCGGATGATTTCTTCAGGACGATGGAAGATGCCTCAGGAGTGGATTTGGACTGGTTTTGGAGAGGTTGGTTCTATGGCACTGAGCCGGTGGATATTTCTTTGGAAACGGTAAACTGGTACAAACTCGACAACAGGACTCCTGCTGAGAAAAAGGCGGACCAAAAGAAAGCTTTTGACAAAGAGGAAACTTATATCAGCAAAGAGTACAACCAAAAAGACATTCCGCAAACTGTGGTGGAAGCGGATCCAAGTACAAAAGACTTTTACAATTCATACAACCCTTTTTCTGTAACTCCTGAAGATGAAAAGGCTTACAAGGATTTCATGGCAAGCCTTAATCCAAAGGAAAAAGAATTGGTCAACTCAGGCATGAATTTCTACGAAATGAAATTCAAGAATGTGGGTGGATTGGTAATGCCTTTGATCATCCAATTCAACTATACAGACGGAACTTCTGAGGTCGAAAGAATCCCTGCAGAAATCTGGAGATTGAATGAATCTGAGGTCAGCAAGGTTTTTGCCAAGAAAAAAGAGGTGAAAAGCATTGTCCTCGATCCGTACCGTGAGACCGCTGACATCGACGAATCCAACAATGCCTGGCCAAGACAATATGCGCCAAGCAGGTTTGAGATGTTCAAAGGAGGAGCGGGAGTACGGGGAGCTTCAAGAGGAGATAATCCGATGAAGAAAGCGGCTGCTAAGAAGTAAGCAGTCTCAGTTTGCAGTAATCAGTTTTTGATAGCGTCATCCTGAAGGAGGTACGACTGAAGGATCTCATTAGGAAATGTTCAGTTGACCAAAAAGAAAAATGAAAGGGAAGCAGGTATTCAATCTGCTTCCCTTTTTTTTATTTGTCAAACCCCCAATACAATAGAAGCATCGATATCCAATTTCCGACTTATTTCCCTCGCTATTTTTAAAGTAGGTTCACTCTTCCCATTGAGATATTCGCTGATTCTTGAGGTACTGACACCGAGTAATTCTGAAAGATTTTTTTGATTTAAGCCCCTCTCATTCATTCGAAGCTTTATAATTTCAGAAAGTGGCGGGGCTTCAATAGCATAGTTTCTTTCTTCGTAATCCGCCACCAAATCCGAAAGTAGGTTTAATTCCAAGTATCCTTTAGCATCCTGATTTTCTATATTTTCGGGAACGGAAAGAAGCTCCTCAATTCTTTCAATAATGGCATTATATTCTTTTTCTGTCTTGATCATGATTCAGATATTTTGAATGTCCTTTATTTTGTCGTATTGCGCATGGGTACCAATAAATCTGATGTAAATCTTCTGTGCATTAAATGAAATGATCGCAATTAAACGATAGGTGTTGCCTTTGATATTGAATACAAATCTTTGATTGCCAACATAGTCTACAGAATTGAAGTCTTTCTTTATATCCAACAGTGATTTCCATTCTCTTTTACTGCTCACTGAATACCAAAGGCGTAAGGGAATATCAGCGTCTGCATGTGTCTCAGAAAATTCTTTGATCCTTTTAAAAGTTATTATACGCATGTATAAAAGTAAAACAAAATGTTCTAAATTTCAAAATAAAATTACAAAAAATAAAATTTATATCCTTTTTTTCAGGTGGAAAAAATACTGACTTTCCTCCCTTTGCGGAGAATGGCGATGGCACCAAGCGTAATTACATGCACCTTTTTATTTTTTTGAATTTGTAATTCAAATGACCTGGAACTATCTTTCGTTTGAACGTATGGTTGAATAGTCCAATTGCATCCCGAGAATTTTCTTGGATGGATGGATAAAGGATAATAATTTCATCTGTGATGGCCCGCTGGATACACCCAGTCCTAGCATCAGACGTTTGACTACGACCAAAGAAGGATTGATGGACCTTGAAATTTGCCTTTGAATATTCGACCTCAGTAAACCTAATTCTTTATGCACATAGGGCTTGGAATCACCTTACAGTCTGAAAACTCACATTTTTATGCAACTCTAAAAAACGAGGGTCTCCTTATTTCCAGGTTATATACCATGTTGCTGAGAAAGGCCAGTATCAAGGGTGTCAATAGGATAAATATTGAATTCTCACCTAAATTCGAAAAAACGCGTTTTGACCCATTTATGTACTCGGTTTTATCAGTTTATTGGCCTTTCCATCCAGAAGAGGATTTGGATGAAACCAACGAATTAAAAAGGTGGCATTCAATAACAAGGGAATTGTCGAAAGTCTTGCAGGAGATATTTCAAAAAAACGGTTGGGAAACCAAGGTGATCAGAGATGCTGAAAAGGCTTTGTTATCTTCTGGGTTCGAGCATCGTTTCGAACTGAAAAAAGAAGAAAGTTCTCCAAACCGAAAGCTAAGAGCGCGAGTAACCTTAAATCCAGGGCTGAATTCAAATGATATTTTTGCCGAAATATTTAAGGGAAAGGAATCGATTAAGGAAGTTTTGCTTTTTAAGCTTGACACAACTGAATTTGATTACTCAATATTGTCAAAAAAAATCAATTGGATAAATGACACATTGGTATCTATCATCGGATTAAACGGGGAGGTAGTTTTCAAAATCAATGTTGAGGATTTCGGTGTTGAAAGAGAAATTAACCCGAAAGTGAATTCGGTAGAGTACATCAAGGAAGAGTTGTTGATTCTAGACTCAAATACACCGAAAACAATTGTGTTAAACATTCTAAAAAGGCGCCTTCCTGAGTCATTACATAAGTTTATCGCATAAGAATGGAGGTAGCCTAAATGGGCGACGATTGGCGATGACTCTATGCGTTTGTAATTTCCCCTTCATTTGAAATGAATTTTAATTCAATTTACCGAGAATTATCTTTCAAATGGAAGATCCTAATTTGAACTCAATTACAAATTGGTAAGGATAAAAGGGTGTAATTTCAAATAACACCCAGTACTAGTGCCATATCCCACCCACTCTTTATCCAAATCCATTGGCATTTTCCAACCAAAAGCCTGTAATTTGGTTCTCTTTAAAATTATCAAGAATTAGAAACAGAAATGAGCAAAAATAAAGCGAAAATCGGCGTATTATTGGTCAACCTCGGAACTCCCGACAGTACAGCCACAGGCGATGTCAGGAAATATTTAAGGGAATTTTTGATGGATGGAAGGGTGATCGATTTTCCATTTATCCCAAGATGGGCATTGGTCAACCTCATCATCGCACCATTCCGTGCTCCAAAATCCGCACATGAATACCGCAAACTTTTTACCGAAAGGGGTTCACCGCTGATGTTCCATACCGTAGACCTGACAGAGAAACTCATCAAAGTCCTTGACCCTGAAAAATACCATGTGGAATTTGCCATGCGCTATCAGACGCCAAGTATCGAACAAGGCCTGGAAAAGCTGAACAAAGCCAATGTCAAAAAAATCATCGTACTCCCGCTTTTCCCGCAATACGCTTCCGCTACCAACGGTTCTGTGGTAGACAAGGTCATGGAAATCGCACGCACCTGGCAGATCATCCCAAATATCACTTTTATCAATAACTTCGTCGATCACCCGCTTTTTGTCCAGGCATGGACGGAATTGGGAAAAGAAATGATGGAAAAGGAAGAATACGATACTTACCTTTTTTCTTACCATGGACTTCCGGAGCGACAGATCCGAAAAGGTTCTGTGGATGGATACTGCCAACTCAGTGACAAATGCTGTGGCAACTATACCAAGAAAAACCAGTTCTGCTACCGGGGTCAATGCTTCCATACCACAAGATTGATCGCTGCCAAATTGGATTTGCCGGAAAATAAAGTTGTGACCTGCTTCCAGTCCCGACTCGGGAAAGACCCTTGGATCAAACCCTATACCGAAGACCTGATCAAGGAATTATCCGCAAAAGGAGTAAAAAAAGTACTCGTTTTCTCCCCGGCCTTTGTGGCGGATTGCTTGGAAACTACCGTAGAAGTAGGCGAAGAATACAAGGAGCAATTTGAAGAGCTTGGCGGTGAAAAATGGGACCTTGTTCCCAGCTTAAACTCCCGGGACACCTGGGTAGCCTGTGTCAAAGATTTGGTGGAGGAGAATTCGTAGTGTGGAATTGAAAGATTGCAAAATTGAAAAATTTTAAGATTCCTTCTATCACATTGTCTTGGCTCTCGGTTCTCGTATCTTGTCTCTATTGAAAAAAAAGGACCTCCAAATAATACCTACCTTAGTTGACTCCCAAGCCCCAACCTTTCTACAAAAAACCCTGGTTCCTGATTTTGGGGATTTTGTTGGTTTCTTTCAACTTGCGGCCTTCCATTACTGCCGTCGGACCATTGATACCCATGATCCGGGAGGACTTGGGTCTTTCTAATGGTTGGGCTGGATTTCTCACCACCTTGCCGCTGCTTACTTTTGCGACGTTTTCTCTTTTTTCGGCAGCCATAGGAAAGCAACTCGGTAACTCAAAAGCAATCCTTTATGCCTTGGTGCTGATTCTTATCGGAACAGTCATTAGGGTTCAGGGAGGACCGGAATGGCTTTTTATCGGAACAGGCCTGACCGGAATCGGGATTGTCATCTGCAATGTATTGTTGATTCCCTTGATCAAGCACCTTTTGCCTACCCAGACCGGGCTGATTACCGCGTCCTATACCACAGGCATGAGTTTATTTGCTGCTGTGGCATCCGGCATTTCTGCCCCGATGGCCATTGACTTGGGTTGGGGATGGAGAGGATCGCTGTTGACTTGGGCGGGATTGTTGGTAATGGGGATTTTGATTTGGTGGCCTCAGGTCAAGCTGCATCCTAAAAACAAAAAGACTGCAGATACTCATGCGAAAGTGAATGTCTGGAAATCGAGCTTGGCATGGAATATCTGCCTTTTTATGGGAGTCCAGTCTTTGCTGTACTTTACCATTATTGCCTGGCTTCCTGACATGCTGGTTTCGAGGGGATTTTCAGCAGTTGAGGCTGGATTGATACTGTCCATCATGCAGATGATCGGATTGATCGGTTCATTTTTGGCGCCGATGATTGCGGTCCGGTTCAAGGACCAAGTTGGGATTGCGGTGGTAATTGGCTGCATGTACCTGATCGGTTTTTCCAGTCTTTTCAGTCAGGTGCATTGGGTAAATTATGCAGGACTTGCTTTGGCAGGATTGGGATTGGGTTCAAGTGTCTCCCTTGCCTACACCCTGATCGGATTGCGAACCCACCATCAAAAAACCACCGCCTCACTTTCCGGAATGGTCCAATCCACCGGTTATTACCTTGCTGCTTTGGGACCGCTGCTTTTTGGGATTACCTTTGATATTTTTCACGATTGGAATTTTCTCATCTACCTGATGCTCACCTGTTCGGTTCTCTTTATCTATTTTGGAGCGAAATCAGGAGTCGCAAAGGTTATCTAATCTGAAATTATCTAAATCCAGACGAGTATGAACCAACCACAAAGAAACAAATAAAACAAAGGTCTGTTTTTTGTCTCCTTAGTTACTCTTTGTGGTATTAATCTATTCACAGACCGCCTTATCTAAAGCTTAGAACCAGTATTTATTTTTTTTAAAATCTTAAAATGAGGAATTGCATCCTTATGTAAATTTCCATGAATGGAATTTGGAGGAATCGAGTATTAATCAACCACAAAGAAACAAAAGAAAACAAAGGCTTGTCTTTTGTCACCTTTGTTACTTTGTGGTTCAATCTATTTATAGACTACCTTTCCTCGAGGCTCAAAAGTTTTCAAAAATTACTTGGTAGTACTTTTTTTTATCTATTTTGGAGTAAAGTCAGGAGTCGCCAAAGTCATCTGATCTCCAAAAAGCAAGTTGTCAAAATCCCTTTTCTTAAAAATTAGATGGCTTGAAGTTCAGTTGAGCAAGCTATGGTCTGTGGTCTATGGACTGTTGACTTTATGACCTTGCCTGATTTTGACAACTTACACCAATTCTGATAATCATAGAATATTCTTTGGTTTCTCACGTTTCCAAATGGCGAAGCTGTTACCTTTGTAAAAAATAAACTGCGATGCAAGAGTATTTTACTTCATTGGGGATCCCACCTGAAGTATTCAATTACCTGATTATGCCTTTGCTGATATTCTGTGCAAGGGTGATGGATGTGTCTATCAATACCCTGAGGATCATGTTTGTCATGAACGGGAAGAAGAAAATCGCCCCGATTCTTGGGTTCTTTGAGTCCCTGATCTGGCTTTTGGCAATTGGGCAGATTTTTCAGAATGTCAACAATCCCATGTCCTATGTGGCTTACGCAGGAGGCTTTGCGATGGGAACATATGTCGGTATGACCATCGAGGAAAAACTCGCTTTGGGGAGGGTTTTGGTTCGTGTGATTACTCCTGAACCGATGCCGGCCTTGATCGAATACATGAAAGAACATAATTTCAGGTTTACCTCTGTAGGTGCTGAAGGACGCTATGGCAAAGTGAACCTGCTCTTTACAGTCATGAAGCGGGATGACCTCACAGGATTTATCGGAAAAGTAAAGTCAATCAATGACAAAGCATTCTACACCATCGAAAGCGTCAAAAGAATCAGCGAAGACGACCTCAATGTGATGGAGGACAGACCAAGGTTTACGACCAAGGTGTGGAGTAGGGTGAGGAAGTAGAGTTTGAAAATGTTAGAATGTTAAAAAGTTGGAAGGTTATAACGTTATCGAAGGCGAAATAAAATCCATCTCCGATTTTTTTGTTATTCCCTTTCTTGCGCGGAAAACATCAAATCCTACTTTAACTTCCAGTTCGGTCCAATATCCACCAATATCAAATATCCATCAATATCTTTTTCTTTAGGGTTTCGCTTGCGGAATAAAACTCATCAGTTCTTTGGCGGCCCCGTCGAGTAGGGTAAGTTTGTTTTTGTTGACTTTGAAGTTGGCAACTTGGGATAGGGCGGAGGTGAAATCTTTTTCCCCATCTCCCTCACAAGCTTTTCTCGTCATGGCTCCGGGATCTAATTTCAGGGAAGTTCCCTCAAGGTTGAAGTTGCCATTGAAATTATTACATCCTGCAAACCCTGCTAATTTTCCACCTTCCTGAAAATTGAGAAAAGGTAAGCCTCCGGCAAACTTTGCAGGATCCAAAGCTTTTCCCACCATGGAATTTAGCACCCAATTGTTTCCGGTCAAGAGGCTCAGCGGATTTATATTACCTACCGAACTGCAGGAAGAAAAACTCAAGAAAATCGTCAAAATAATGATACCTGAAATTTTTTTCATAAGATTACATGTGAAGAGTTGACCTAATTTAGTCAGGGAATTTCAAAAAAATCAAATTTCAAACCTTTATTTTATCCCGATGAAAAGTATGCCATTTCAATTTGAAAATAATCTGCCATGGCAAGACGCCGATCAGGGAATCCAAAGGAAAATGTATGGTTATGATGAGTCAGTCATGATGGTCAAAGTCAAATTTGAGGCTGGCGCGATTGGTTCCATGCACAGTCATCCCCATAGTCAGGTGACGTATGTGGAAAGCGGCATTTTTGATATGACCATCGGAACGGAGACTAAAAGGATCCAAACCGGAGATGGGTACTATGTCAAGCCACATGTGATGCATGGAGTGGTGTGCATCGAGCCGGGGGTGTTGATCGATGTGTTTAGTCCCATGCGGGAGGACTTTTTGAAAAGTGAAGAATAATGGTAGTTATCCCAAATCGGGTCATTATTCCAATATCCAAATAATATTTTGTACAAACATTAAAATTAAATTAAGATTTCTCCTTAATGGCTGATGAAATGATAATTAAACTCCTGATTCTTTCAAATAACAGCAAAACATTTTTGCATTTCGGGAAATTGTACTTAAGATTGCCGCATCAAAAAAAAGCATTCTATGTTTTTCACAGCAAATGAACTCAACAATTGGAATCTCTCCCCTTCCGGAGAAAGCTGTGTTTTGGGTGGATCTACTTCCATGTTTTTTACAACCACCACTATTACGGGGTAATCCCGTTTCCAAATCCATATAGACCCCTTATCTTTAGGTCCATTTTGGACCTCGACAGCATAGTATATACGCCAAAATCAAAAAATTCATTTTTATGAAAATCTTAAAATTCGGAGGATCGTCAGTCGCCAATCAGGAAAATATCCGGAAGGTGTTTCAGATCATTAAGAAACAGGCCAAAAAGGATGAAATCGCAGTTGTTTTTTCTGCTTTGGGAGGCGTCACGGAAGTTTTGCTCCGAAGTGCCATCAAAGCCCGCGAAGGTGACAAATCCTACACCGACGAGATCAAGGTTTTGGAAGACCGGCATTATGATTTGGTCAGACAACTAATTCCCATTCAGCAGCAATCCACCGTCCTTACTTATGTGAAAGTCCGCTTCAATGAATTGGAGGATCTTTTTCACGGTATTTACCTGATCAAAGAATGTTCCCCCAAGACCTTGGATTATGTGGGAAGTTTTGGAGAAAGGCTGTCGGCTTTTGTGTTGGCGGAAGCCTTGAAAGTCGAAGGTTTAGATACCCACTACCTGGATGCGCGAGATGTTATCCGAACCAATAACCGTTTTGGCAATGCCAAGGTTGACTTTCCTGTCACCAATGACCTGATCCAGGATTACTTCCATTCCCATCCGGGGATGAAAATTATTACGGGTTTTGTGGCCTCAACTGAAAAAGGGGAAACCACCACACTAGGTAGAAGCGGTTCGGATTATACCGCCGCGATTTTTGCGTCAGCCCTTACGGCAGATCTGCTGGAAATCTGGACAGATGTGTCCGGCGTGATGACTTCGGATCCAAGGCTCGTGTATTCAGCTTTTACCATTCCCCAGTTGACATACAACGAGGCTATGGAGCTTTCCCACTTTGGGGCAAAAGTAATTTTCCCTGCCACCATGCAGCCTGCGATGCGGAAGGGAATTCCGATTTACATCAAAAACACCTTTGAACCCGAGCACCCGGGAACCTTGATCAACAGTGACGCACCAACTGGAAAACTGATCAAGGGAATTTCTTCTTTGGCAGGAATATCCTTGCTTAATATTCAGGGCGCAGGATTGATTGAAGTTGTCGGTGTTAGCCGAAGGGTATTTGGAGCTTTGGCAGATGCAGGAGTCAATGTTATCCTCATCAGTCAGGCTTCTTCAGAACATAGCATCTGTGTGGCCATCCGAACCCATGAAGTGCATCTTGCCAAGGAAGCTATAGAAAAGGAATTTATCAACGAAATCCGAAATGCGGAGATGGATCCTGTGATCGTGGTTTCGGAGATGGCCGTAGTAGCTGCTGTGGGAGAAAATATGAAACACAATCCCGGTGCGAGTGGCAGGATGTTTATGGCTTTGGGCAGAAACAATGTTAACGTATATGCCATTGCCCAGGGAAGTTCAGAATTGAATATCTCTGCGGTAGTCTCCCAAGCCGATCTTCAAAAAGCACTCAATGCACTCCATGAGGCATTTTTCCTTTCGGAAAACAAAGTTTTGCACGTCTTTTTAATAGGCGTCGGATTGATCGGAAAGGCTTTGATCAAAATGATTTCCCTGCAGAGAAAGAAGCTTCAGAAAGAAAACGATTTGGATGTGCAGATCCACGGCATTGCCAATTCAAGATTCATGGCTTTCCATGAAGATGGCTTTGACTTGGCCAATTGCCCGGCGCCTGAAGACGCCAAAGGTGCACAGCCGATGGATTTGAAAAAATTTATTACGCAGATGGAGGACATGAATTTCTCCAATACGGTTTTTGTGGATTGTACAGCAAGTCAGGAAGTGGCAGATACCTACGAGCAAGTTTTGGAAGCCAAAGTGGCCATCGTTACTCCAAACAAAAAAGCCAACTCAGGGTCTTTGGAGAATTACAAATCCCTGAAAAAACTCGCCTACAAGCGGGGAGTGAAGTTTCTTTATGAAACTAATGTGGCTGCAGGCCTCCCGGTCATCAACACCCTACAAGACTTGATGCTCAGCGGAGACAAAGTCCTTAGAATAGAAGCGGTCTTGAGCGGATCGATGAATTATATTTTCAGTGAATTGGAAAAAGGAGCTCCTTTTTCCGAAGTGGTCAAAATTGCCAAGGAAAAAGGTTACACCGAACCGGATCCAAGGGATGATTTGAGTGGCATGGATGTGGGTAGAAAAATCCTGATTTTGGGAAGGGAAGCCGAGCAGGACCTGCATTTTGAGGACATTACTATTCAAAGTATGGTACCGGAAGATTGCAGGGAAACAGCCTCAATAGAAGAGTTTTTTGTCAAACTCCAAGCGCACGATGGTGAGTTTGCCCAAATGCTGGAAACCGCAAAATCCAAAGGCGAGAAACTTAGGTTTATGGCCACTTTGGAAAACGGCAAAGCAAAAGTGGGTTTGAATTCTCTTGACAGCACGCATCCTTTCTTTACTTTGAAAGGATCTGACAATATGATTTTGTTTACCACCGAGCGCTACCATGACTTCCCGATGATCATCAGAGGTCCGGGTGCAGGGGCAGATGTGACCGCAGCCGGAGTATTTGCAGATGTGATACGCTTGGGTAATTTCTCCAGATAATGGTACGGGTCGTTACAGCTTTCGCCCCGGCAACTGTCGCCAATGTGTCCTGCGGATTTGATATCCTGGGATTTGCCATCGATAGATTGGGCGACAAGGTGACAGTGTCTTTCAATCAGGATGGGATATTGAGAGTGATAGGTATCGAAGGAGATGGGGGAAAACTTCCATTGGAGCCAGAGAAAAATACCTGTTCTGTAGCCATTCAGTCCATGCTCAACAAGCTTGGTTCGAATCAGGGCATTGATATTTTCCTGGAAAAAGGATTGCCGCTAGGTTCAGGAATGGGTTCCTCGGCTGCAAGTGCGGCAGCGGCATTGGAAGCTGCGAATGTGCTTTTGGGCAATCCATTTACCAAAGAAGGGTTGGTTCCTTTTGCAATGGAATCAGAACGGATCGCCTGCGGTTCAGCCCATGCGGACAATGTTGCGCCTTCTATCTTGGGCGGTTTTGTGTTGATCAGGGATTATGATCCATTGGATATTGTGAAGCTTCCGGTTCCCGAAGGCATTTTCTGTACCTTGGTACATCCCCATATTGAATTGAAAACATCCGATTCGAGAAGTGTGCTGCGCAAGCAGATTTCTTTAAAAGAGTCCGTGATGCAATCCGGAAATATTGCCGGGTTTATAGCGGCACTGTATAAGTCAGACTTGGCTTTGCTGAGCCGTTCATTGAAAGATGTCATCGCCGAGCCTTCCCGTGCATTGCTGATTCCGGGATTTTATGAATTGCGGGATGCCATCAAGTCCATCGGGGCTTTGGGTTCGGGAATCTCAGGTTCAGGACCGACCATATTTGTCCTTTCTCCAAATGGGGACATAGCACATGAGGCAGGTGAAAAAGCCAAAGAAGTATTCCAAAAAATCGGCCTTGGCGTCGATGTATTTGTGTCGGAAGTGAATAAGCGGGGAGCTTTTGTTGTGTAGGAGATGTGAGATTAGAACCGAGAGACGAGAAGCGAGATGCGAGAGACGAGAGACAATAAATTCAGAATGATGAATTCGAAATGAAGAATGACTGGACTCGACAACAATACAACTCTTCCAACCCGAAAACTCGATAACCTGACAACGCGAAGCAGATAAAAATTACAACTACTACAACAATTATAACCAAGAGATTCTTCGCTACACTCAGAATGACGGATCCACAACCCGACAACCTGACAACGCGAAGCAGATAACAAATACAACAATTAAAACCAAAAATAGAGGTTCTTCTCCAATACAGCGGACAGGATCACTACTAATGACAGAATTGAAAATTCGCCCTTCGACAAGCTCAGGGAACGGGAATTTTGTGATCTTAAAGGGGAGGAGGGAAAAGCGGCGCAGCCGCTTTTCCCTCCTCCCCTAGCGCCCAATTAACCCCGGTGGCTGAGCTTGTCGAAGCCAAAACTACAATCAATATAACCGATAGAACTTGACATCCCGAAAGCTCGACAACCTGACAACACGAAACAGACAACAATTACAACCATTGCAACATTTACAATCCATCAACCTTCCAACCTTGTAACTTTTCAACCTTTTAACCAGATATGAAATTCTACAGCACCAACAACCCCCGCCATATAGTCAGCCTCAAAGATGCCGTGGTCAAAGGACTTGCTCCGGATCAGGGATTGTATATGCCTACGGAAATTCCGGTTTTGTCAAAGGCTTTTTTTGAGAACTTGCCGAATATGTCTTTCCGGGAAATTGGTTATGAAGTGATCGGAGCGCTTTTCAGTGGTGATTTGACCAAGGATCAGATCAAAGAATTGGTGGACCATACCTTGGCTTTTGATGCGCCATTGGTAAAAGTGGAAGAGGATGTCTATGCCTTGGAACTGTTTCACGGCCCTACATTAGCATTCAAGGATTTTGGGGCGAGGTTTTGCTCCAAGTTGATGGCAATCCTGATGGAAGGGGAAGAAAGGAAAATCCGGGTTTTGGTGGCGACATCCGGTGATACGGGAAGTGCTGTTGCCAATGGGTTTTTTAAAGTAGAAGGAGTCGAGGTCATTGTCCTGTATCCAAAGGGGAAAGTGAGCAAATTGCAGGAAATGCAGTTTACCACTTTGGGAGAAAACGTGACCGCCCTTGAGGTGGATGGTGTGTTTGATGATTGTCAGACTTTGGTGAAGCAGGCTTTCTCCGATGCCGAACTCAACCAAAAAATGCTCCTGACTTCCGCCAATTCGATCAATGTGGCAAGGTGGATTCCACAATGTCTGTATTATTTCTATGCCTTTTCCCGACTTCCAAAGAGTAATAAAAAATTGGCGATCTCCGTTCCAAGTGGGAATTTTGGAAATCTCGGAGCAGGGATTTTGGCTGAGAGAATGGGTTTGCCGATAGACACTTTTATCGCTTCCACCAATGTGAACCGGGTTGTACCGGATTTTTTGGAGGGAAATCCTTTTCAATCCAAGCCTTCCGTGGCCACCATCAGCAACAGCATGGATGTGGGTAATCCGAGCAACTTTTCTAGGCTTTTGGCGCTGTATGGCAATGATGAAAAACTGTTCCGCAGTAAAGTAAAAGGTTTCTATTTTGACAATCAGGATACCCAGAGAGCCATGGTCCAAATCAAAGAAGAAACGGGATATATCATGGATCCACACGGTGCTGTGGGGTATTTGGGTTTGAGGAATTACATGAAAATGAATCCCGGTGAATATGTCGGGGTTTTCCTGGAAACCGCCCATCCAGCTAAATTCAAATCCGTCGTGGACGATACCTTGGGCATTGATTTACCTATCCCAGAAAGATTGATGGAATTTATGAAAGGTGAAAAACAAGTGATCCAGATGGGAAATAGTTTTGGGGAGTTTAAGAGTTGTTTAACCACAGATTTCGCAGATGGACACAGATAATTAAGTTTCTTGGCAAAATTGATTATCTCATTCACTTCCCCAACCTATGGGGCGAATGCTCCAAAAGGGATCAAATATGGGTAGTCCCGAGTAAGGCACGTAACACGGGGATAAAAGATTACCAAATCGCCCCCGGTTTTTGGCCGAAAAATGTAAAGAGAGAATTAAGGTTTCCGCCAAAAACAGGGAAGTTCAAAATCCCGCAGCCAAAGTGCGTACCCTCATTCACTCTGCTTCCATTCAACTAGTTACCATTGTATTAATTTTTTCTAACATTAGGTTAAAGATTTTTAATATTGATCTAAAGCATAAATCATTAAATTTGACTTTAGTTTATTATTTAGTCCTATGAAAGGTATCTTGTTTTACTGTTTGATTTCTTTGCTTACTTTTAAAGCTCACTCCCAAAAAATAACCGTCAGCGGAACTGTCAAGGACGCAGGCAATGGGGAGACACTTATTGGCGTCAATGTTTTTGACAAAAAAAACCAAAAAGGAGCAGTCACCAACAATTACGGGTTTTTCAGCTATTCACTTTTTGAAAAAGAAGTTGTCCTGGTATTCAGCTATGTGGGCTATGAACCGTTATTGCTTTCTTTAACCCTAGAAAAAGACACTTTAATTAATGTAGAACTTCAGCCAGCGGCTTTTCTAAATGAAGTAGTCATTGAAGGTCAAAAGGATGATCCTATTCAAGAAAGTACTCAAATGGGTACAATTAATGTCCCACTTAGAGATATCAAAAATCTTCCTGCACTGATGGGAGAAGTGGATATCTTCAAAGTACTCCAATTGTTGCCGGGGGTTCAGTCCGGTTCTGAGGGTGCTTCGGGGCTTTATGTAAGAGGAGGAAGCCCTGACCAGAATCTTGTTTTGTTGGATGGTGTACCGGTTTATAATGCGACCCATTTATTTGGTTTTTTCTCCGTTTTCAATGCCGATGCCATCAATAATGTTGAATTGATCAAAGGAGGATTTCCTGCGAGGTACGGCGGGAGGCTTTCATCTGTAATAGATATTTCCATGAAAGAAGGGAATATGAAAGAGTTTCAGGGTGAAGGTAGCATAGGTCTGATCGCCTCCAAACTCACTTTGGAGGGCCCAATTGTAAAAGATAAAACTTCTTTTTTATTGTCAGCCAGACGGACATACCTAGACTTGATCGCAAGGCCTATCATCAGGAGATCTACGGGAGGACAGGAAGATGTAGGGTATTATTTTTATGATGTCAATGCCAAAGTCAATCATATCTTCAATCCTAAGAATAGACTTTATGTCAGTTATTATGGTGGTGATGATGTGGCCTATTCTACCTATAAATCCACCTATGATAGATGGGATAATGAAGGCACCGTGCAAAGCCGGGAGGAAGCAGGACTAGGATGGGGAAATAACATTGCTGCCATTCGCTGGAATCATATTTTTAACCAAAGACTTTTTGCCAATTTCACAGGGACATTTACCAAGTATAGGTTTAGGCTTTTTGCCGAAAACGAAGATATTTTTACCGATAACCAGGAAGGAAATACCACTAGAGAATTTTTTTCGGCAGATTATTTTTCAGGAATAAGGGATTTTGCCATAAAGGCAGATTTTGATTTTATCCCCAATCCACAGCATTATTTCAGGTGGGGTGGGATGTTGATTGACCATAGGTTTAGTCCGGGAGTTTTTGTTGCCAAAGAAAATCAGAGTCCCGAAACAAGAGAAGGTGCCACCCCATCAGATTCACGTGAATTTTCAATGTATATCGAGGATGATTTTAATGTAGGGGATAAGTGGAAATTTAACATTGGGGCACATTTTTCAGGTTTCATGGCTGATACCCAAACCTACACCTCCTTCCAGCCCAGAGTTGCGATGCGGTACCTTTTGGACCAAAGTTCCTCTCTAAAACTTTCATATGTTCAAATGGCCCAATTTGTCCATCTTCTTACAAATGCCGGATTGGGCCTCCCTACGGATCTTTGGGTACCGTCCACAGATAAAATCGGTCCTCAGGAAAGTTGGCAAGTAGCAGCAGGCTATTTTAAAAATCTGGGATATGGATTGGAGTTTTCGGCAGAAGCTTATTACAAAAATATGGAAGGGGTCATCGAATACGAGGACGGGGCCTCATTTCTCAACACTTCAGAAGATTGGCAGGAAAAAGTAACTGCCGGAGAGGGAAGAAGTTATGGGCTTGAATTGCTTTTGCATAAGAAAACTGGAAGAACTACAGGATGGATTGGCTATACGCTAAGCAAAACCGAAAGGAGATTTGATGAGATCAATTTTGGAGAATGGTTTCCATTCCGATATGACCGAAGGCATGATATCAGTGTGACAGCTGTTCATAAATTGACTGAGAAGATCGACCTTTCGGGGACTTGGGTTTTCGGTAGTGGAAGTTTTATCACGGTTCCGTCTCAGCGTTACCAGCATTCTTTTACCGTAATCAATGACACCAATACCCGGTATGGAGGTTTGTATTTAGATCATTTTGAATCAAGAAATAATTTCCAGATGAGAAATTACCACAGAATGGATGTGGGGATCAATTTTAACAAACCGAAGAAGTGGGGTGAGCGAACTTGGAACATATCTATTTATAATGTGTACAGCAGGCTAAATCCATTTTACATGGACATCAGCTATAATTATGAACAGCAGCGCAATCAGCTGAGGCAATTCAGTCTTTTCCCAATAGTCCCTTCGGTTTCATACAGATTTACCTTTTAATTATGAAGATCAAAAACAATATATTAATTCTTTTCTTTTCAATAGCCTTGGCTTCCTGTGAGCAGTTTATTGAAGTGGAACTACCGGACCAAGAACCAAGGATGGTATTGAATGCCCTCCTAGAACCTACAGATACATTGAAAGTATTTTTGACCAAAAGTAAGGGTGTATTGGAAGGAAATAATTTCAATGACGAATTTGACTTAGTGGTGGGTGCAAATGTCTATCTCAAAGACCCGGAAGGAAAAGTATTTCCATTGGGATATATAGACAGAAGTAGGCCATTCGAAAAAAATGCATTTTATTTTCTCGCTGCTCTTGAATTAATTGAAGGTAAATCTTATGAGATTGTAGCAGAAAAAGCAGGATTCCCCACAATCAGTAGTATTCAGGAAGTTCCAAAAAAGACGAATATCAAATCTATTGACATTGTCAATTTAGGTCCAATTGATAATTTTGAAGGAAATGATGGGATTGAGATAACCATTAAGTTTGACGATCCGATAGGAAAGAATTTTTATGAAATATCCGGTCAAATCTTTGGTAGTAGAATTCAAGTAATTGACGGTGACACTACGTTTTTTAGTTATAGTGCTGATTTAAGTCCTAGGCCGGTCAATCCCATTTATCAAAAAGATTATTTGATGAGAAACGTGCTCTTGTTTAATGATGTCATACTCAATGGGTCAGAATCTGAAATTGTTTTCCGGACAAGCATAGCAAGGGATGTAGATTTAGAAGTTACCATCAATTTTTCCCACGTGACGGAAGCATATTACTTGTTTTATAATACTGCTGACTTGCAACAATACAACCGTGGAGATATCCTTTCCCAGCCTGTGCTTGTATACAATAACATTTCCAATGGACTTGGAATTTTCAAATCCCGAAATACTGAAAAAAGGGTGATTGAAATGAGGATAGAGGAATGACTTTTTGGTATAATCGATTCTGTATTCATTTCCGCAACAGATAGAGGTTTTATCTGATGTGGTAACATAGCGTATAAATTTTACCAAGCGATTGTTTCTGCTGACTTTGAAAAGTTGAGCACATTCGCTCTGAAGTTCCAAAAATATAAAAAGCCAACATTGCTGTCGGCTTTGATAGGTATTCACAAAAATTTTTTAGCCATTTTCAGCCATAAACTTGTCCAAGTCCTTAAGGGTAATCAGACCTTCATAATATGCTCTTCCAAAAACCACGGCTGTAACACCCAATTCCTTTAATCTTTTGAAGTCATCAATATTTCTGACACCACCGCTGGCTGCTAGGTGTATTTTTGGATATTTTTCCACAATTTTCTCGTAAAGCGAGAAATTCGGACCTTCCAAAACACCATCTCTAGTTACATCAGATACTTTGAGGTACTTCAGGCCGCGCTCATAGAAATTTTCAATATGGTCAAAAAGGTCAATTTCAGTTTTCTTCAACCATCCCCTTGTTTTGATTTTCATATGTTCAGGATTGGTGTCGGCTGCCAAAATGATTTTTTCCCGACCATAGGTAACAAGCCACTGCGCAAATCTATCAGGATACGATGCTGCAACAGATGCTGCAGTGATGGTTTTTGCCCCATATTCAAAGCATTTCAACAAATCTCCATCAGTAGAAATCCCACCTGTAAAATCCACAATCAGGTTAGTATAGCCCGCAATAGCCTCAAGGATATGGTAGTTTTTTGGTTCACCCCTACGCGCACCATCCAAATCCACCAAGTGTATCCACTTGATGCCATGGTCCTCAAAGGCCTGGGCAATTTCCAAGGGATTGCGTGAAATCACCTCCTCTGTGGCAAAATCCCCTCTTTTGAGGCGGACACATTTGCCATTGATGATCCAAATTGACGGGATGATATCAAAATCAGTCATAGCTTCAATAGGTTGGGGTTGGGAAATGGTTTAAAAACCCTGCTAAGCAAAATACAAAATATATACCTAATCAGAATTTTAAAGATAATACAAGATAGCAGAATTTGACAACAGGCCCTTTAAAGTTTACCTATTTTTAGAACAATGAGTCTGATTGGATTGGGGGCCTGTTAATAAATTAGCCTTGCTATCACTCCATTGGCACCTGAAGCCCAAATCGAGGTTGTAGTATGGTCCACTTTTACCGAATGGAACCCATCCTCTGAAAACCTTTCCCAATCATCTCCTCTATTAGTTGAAAAATCTGAGCCATTTGGTCCGACCGTAACCAACCAACCAAATCTTGAAAAAAACTCAACTCCAGATCTGTAACCACTCGGCCGGATTCCAGGAGTAAGGCGCCATGTTTTTCCTTTGTCTAAGGAAACAATGCTGTTGTTTATACTTGAATCTGCCTTGGAAAAATCTCCACCAACTGCCACTATACCCTCTGCATCAATTCTCACCATTGAAAAAATCCCTTGGGTATCCTCGTCTTGCAAAATGGGTGTGCTGTATTTTTCCCAATGAAATCCATTGTCAGCTGAATGGTAGATTTTGCTGTCCTTACCTGCACTTGCAAACCAGATATTGTCTTCGTCTGCCAAAATCCCTGACCCACTTGCGGCAAAAGATCCACCACCGGCAGGACCGGCAGGACTCAATTCCAATTCGTGCCAAGTGTCTCCTAGATCTTTTGTTTCTAATACCATCCACTTTTCATCCACGACATCTCCGATGGTATATCCGGTATTTTTAAAAAAAGCCATACCGTCAAAAAATGCCTGTACTGGACCTTGATACTTCTTTATCCAAGTTTTGCCTCCATCGACAGTTTTGTAAATGACTGCAGGCTGACCCGAGGCCATGGCTATGGCAGTATTGGCATCAATGCCTTCAATGTCTCTGAAATCAACCGAATCCAACCCATCTATAATTCCGGATTCCCATGTTTCTCCACCATCAAGGGTTTTCAGCCATGTTCCTCCCGAACCACTTGCCCATACGATCTGCTCTGTAATAGGAGATAGGCCTCGCAATGATGCTCTTGTCGGGGTTTCCATCTTTTTCCAACCGATGGGTTTTTCGGGGATTACTGCTTTTTTAGATTTGCCACAGCTCCCAAGCACTAAAAGGAATATGAAAAGGGAAACGTACTTATTCATAATAGTGAATATTATATTAGCCAAAAAGGACAAAGTTGAAGGTTTTCACAGATAATTACAACAGAATTTCTCTGCTTTTGATTTCAATCCATTATTCCAATTCCTTTTGCCATCAAACCGGCAAGGAGAGGAATGACAAATAAAAGCAACAACTCCAAACGCACCATCCAAAAAATGATATTCGGTATCTTTTTGATTTCCTCTGAGTCACCATTTTTATTTTTGATAAAGAAAACCGTCGGGTAAATCGAGAGTATCCCAATGACAATGAACAGGGTAAGCTTGGTATGAAAAAGCGGATTATTACTGTAAAACTCGGTTGGTTTTCCATAAGCACCGAGCCAAAGCGTCAGGCCCACTGCCAACAAAACCAAAACTGCCAAGCCATAAATCCCGTCAATTTTTGCTAGTCTTCCGATTTCAAAACGAGTCATGGTTTTTTTAAGCAATAAATGCTCAGAAACAAGAGCACCTACTATCGTGAAAATACTGATAAAATGGACGTAACGCAGGAGGATTTCTATGCTCATATACACTATAAATGTACCAAAATAATTCTTCTCAATCACCAATTGGGCTTGAATGCAGACAATCTTAGCAGTGGTATTGTCATAAATTCAATAGATTGAAGAAAGGACCTGTCGTTTTTTAAGCTTTAGGCTTGATTTTACAAAATATTAAAATATAAGTTTTAAATTGGGTCAATGAATTTTTTGAATAAGTGTGCTTTTTAGAATCTCGTGCAATGGAAAAAAAAGAAGACCATACTTTTTACAAACAGCCATTTACAAATGAGGAATTAGAAAAGATTATAAAGGCATTGAAATCCTCCAAAAACAGAACCCTGATCTTTAATTTGGAGAGGAAAAAGTACTTTTTAAAAAGAAAGCGTCCAATTAGGTTCCCTTTTTGGGCAGGGTTGGTTAATGGATTCTTTGAAATTTTCAGGGTGGGATTTTTAAAAGTTTCCTTAAAATATGGAGGAAACTATTCCTTCCAAAATGAAATCAATTTATTGTCCCAATTGAACCAAAACCAAATCCCGACACCAAAACTCATGTATAATGATGATCATTTTTTGGTAATGGAAGCCCTAGAAGGTAAGTCTGTAGACGATCTTATGGCTGAGAATACTGAAAAATTACCACTGTGGTCGAAAGTTTTATCTGAGATTCAAAGTTTACACCAAAAGGGCTTCTGCTTGTCCCAAGCGTTTTCCCGAAATATGGTGGCGACAAATGACGGGATCTTTTTTATCGATTTTGAAGAAAATCCATTGGATCATATAGACCTGCATCAGGCGCAAGCAAGGGATTGGATCTTCTTTTTTTTGAGCACAATATGGCGCTTTGATCATTTTGACATACTGCTTCCTCTATGGAAAAAAACCATATCTGAAGAAGACAAGGCTGTTTTCTATTACTGTAAGTTGGTGGCCAAAAAATTCACTTGGCTCCGGTTTCTTCCAGGAAGTAGGAAGATTTGGGGAAGAGATATTGTTCAATTACAAGCATTGGGAAGTTTTTTTTACCAATGGAATTCTTATGTTAAGGGTTGATTTTACTGTTGGCTAAACCTTCTCCAAAAATCAGCGGTAAGGAGAAGTCATACAACATGAAGGATACAGAGGATGCAGATTACTATTAAATTATCCCAAAATATTGCTCTGCGCAAATTTGTGCAATCTGTGGGAATCAATTATCCAAAATAGAGCCTTCCAAGTAAAATCCTGACAGCTGACTCCCTCTTTTCCATATAAATACCTATATTTTACCCTTCAAAATAACCCTATTGTAATGGCCAATTTTAATATCGATGCAAAAAAGGAGATGACCTACGATGCGATTGTCATCGGTTCGGGAATCAGCGGGGGATGGGCTGCCAAGGAACTCTGCGAAAAGGGACTAAAGACCCTGGTCCTGGAGCGTGGCAGGATCGTCGAACATGTCGTGGATTACCCCACCATGACCTTGGATCCATGGGACACCGAGCTACGTGGTTCACTCACCCCCGAGCAGCGGGACATACACCCCAAGGGCAACAGGTCTGGATTTATCGGCGAGATGAACCATCATTTCCACGCAAATGACCTCGAAAACCCCTACACAGAAGTCAAACCATTTCTTTGGATCCGTGCCCATCAGATGGGTGGAAGATCTCTTCTTTGGGGAAAACAAACCTACCGTTGGTCTGACCTGGACTTCGAAGCCAATATGAAAGATGGTCATGGGGTAGATTGGCCTATCCGATACAAAGACATCGCTCCTTGGTACACCTATGTGGAAAAATTTGCCGGTATCAGTGGGGAAGCACTTGGATTGCCACAGTTGCCGGACAGTCATTTTCTCCCCCCGATGGAGCTCAACTGTGTAGAAAAACACGTCAGAGAAAGAATTGAAAAGGAATTTTCAGGAAGAAATATGATCATCGGAAGGGTGGCCCACCTGACCGAACCGCTTAATGGACGTGGCAAATGCCAATTCCGAAACCGCTGTGACCGTGGCTGTCCCTATGGAGCTTATTTCAGCAGCAATGCGGTGACTTTACCTGCTGCAAATGCCACCGGAAACCTGACCATCAGGCCATTCTCCATTGTACAGGAACTGATCTATGACAAGGAAAAAGGAAGGGCCACCGGTGTCAGGATCATCGATTCGGAAACAAGTGAAGTCATCGAGTACAATGCCAAAATCATTTTCTGCAATGCTTCAGCACTGAGCAGCACACAGATATTGTTGAATTCTGTTTCTGACAGGTTCCCTAACGGACTCGGCAATGACAGCGGGGAATTGGGACACAACCTCATGGACCATACTTACCGGGTCGGTGCAATGGGTGTTGTCGAAGGATTTGACGACCAATACTACAAAGGCCGCCGTCCAAATGGCATCTATATCCCACGCTATGTCAACCTTGATGATAAAACCAAATCCGACAAATTTGTCAGGGGCTTTGGATTCCAAGGTGGTGGCGGAAGAGGCAATTGGGGTGCAGGAGCCAATGTCGAGGACTTTGGCGCAGACTTCAAAGACCGAATGATGAAGCCCGGACCCTGGGAATTCTTCATCACGGGTTTTGCAGAATGTCTTCCTTACCATGAAAACAAAGTCTACCTCAACAAAGACGTCCTCGATAAATGGGGGCAGCCGACATTGTCGATAGATGCGGAATGGGGTGCAAATGAACTTGCCATCAATGCCCAAATGAGGATAGATGCCAAGGAAATGCTTGACCGTGCAGGTTTGACAAATGTCACCGACTTTGACAACAAACATGAAATGGGATACGGCATCCACGAGATGGGTACTGCACGCATGGGGCGCGATCCAAAGACTTCGGTCCTCAATGGAAATAACCAAGTACATGACTGCAAAAACGTGTTTGTGACCGATGGTGCCTGCATGACTTCCTCCTCTTGCGTCAATCCTTCGCTTACCTATATGGCACTGACTGCCCGGGCGGCAAACTTTGCCGTCGACGAACTCAAAAAAAATAACCTCTAATGCCATGAACAGACGAGACGCACTTAGAAAAACAGCACTTTTGGCGGGATCAGCCGCCGCAGCGCCGACAATCCTTTCCCTGCTTCAGTCCTGCGCAAAGCAGGACAGACTGACTTGGCAACCTCTCTTTTTGAATGAAGATCAGGCGAGGTTTATCTCCTCATTTGTGGATACTATCCTGCCAAAAACCGAAACACCGGGAGCTTTGGAGGTGAAGACTGATATCTTTTTGGACTTGGTCTTTGCCAAGTCCTACAACAAAGAAGCCCAAGACAAGGTGGTGGCAGATATTGAAAAATTCAATGCGGACTGCAAGTCGACCTATGGCGATGTCTTTGCCAACCTGAGTCCGGAAGACAAAACCACCTGCCTCAAAGCAGCAGAAGCGAGTTCCCCGAAGTTTAATCCAAAAGTATGGGGAACTGCTGTCGGCACGCAGGAACCGGTAGGTTTCTACCGCTCGCTAAAGTCCATGGCCATGTGGGGATACTTCTCTTCGGAGGAAATCGGCAAAAACGTCCTCAGCTACGATCCCATGCCGGGGGAATTCCTTGGTTGCATCCCCCTCTCCGATGTGGGAAATACCTGGAGTCTATAAAAATAAAAACCGTCGAAAGGCGGTTTTTTTGTTTATTAAAAGTGGGGAGTAGCCCTGAGATTGTTCATTCATTTGTTTTTGCCTTAGGTTTTAAGATTTCAGGGCTACGCCCCTTTTGGGTCCGTTGTTGGTGTCGGTTATTACGAAGATTAGATGGCTACGCCCCCTTTTCTAACTGAAATGATTTCGATATTAAATAAATGATGAATAATTAAATGGGAAGATTAAAGAGCAGAATCTCGATTGTTTTCAAGGGCGTAGCCCTACCATCTTCGTAGCAAAATTTATGAAGGGAAAAAGGCAAGGGGCGTAGCCCTGAGATCTTTCATTCATACCATTCAAACAAATATTTATGGTCAAAATCTATTTCAAATTTCTTTAGAAGCAATAGGTACTCTTCTCGGAAAGATTGCTTTTTATGGCGTTCGGGTTGGTTCAAAACATATTTCACAACGTTATCGATATGTGATTTGGAATATGTAAAAGCCCCAAAACCATCTTGCCATGAAAATTTGGATGGTACATATTTCTTTTCATTCAGCCATTTGGATGAACCCGATTTGACTTCTTCCATCAACTTAGAGGGTGAAACTGTCGGATGCATCCCGACAAAAATATGTGTATGGTCAGGATTGGCATAAATTGCATAAGCTTTGCATTTGTGATTGGTAACAATCCCACATATCACTTTTTCTAATTCATCTCTGAAATGTTCTTTGATGAAGTTATGGCGACCTTGAACTGAAAAAACGAATTGAATATATAATTGGGTGTAGGTATTTGCCATAGTCTTATAGATTTCAGGGCTACGCCCCTCTTTGGTCCTTTGTTGTTGTTTATTACGAAGATTAGAGGGCTACGCCCCCTGATTTATCCGATTGGTTTTTCTTCTAATATGCCGATAGATATAGTGGTGCGAGAGGCGTACCGTTGCCTCACGGCTGTCTATTCGATTATGGCGCGTTTTTGATTTCATTTTTCTTTATGTCAAAATATGTCGCAAAGTCTTTAATTGGATTTCCATTTTTATCAAACCTTACGATTATTTTATCGCCAATGATTGTCAATGTATCAGGGATGAAATCATTACTATATCTTTCATCTTCAAAAATTATTTTGTTGTCAACGATATGGTAATTTCCTTTATATACATCTTCATTAAACATATCTGAAGATGCCATTTCAAATTTGCTATCTTTTCTTAAAGTCAGATGGATTGCTGACAAATCGTCCATTAAAGTGGCTTCCAAAATTTTTTTGCTCTTAAATATTTCAGAACTTACTAATTCTGATGTTGATATAATTCCTAAAACAAAAATCCCAATGATAATGCCTTTTCGATTCCTATCAGGAATAGACAAAACGAAAAACGCAAAAAAAGCAATTCCCAAAAACAGTAAAGGAATTACGGAAAAAATCCAAACCCTTTTCCAAAGGTAGTCCTGCAGAAAATAGGTCAACAAAAATAGAATCCCTGTACCTAATGCAAATAAATGATATTTTCTGTCTTTGTCTGTCATATTAATATGCACCATAACTATTGGATCAACAACACTTTCTGATATCACCCTAATCAGACGGAGATCAAAATATTGAAGATACTTCTCAGTTACCTAAACTTAATCTCTTTTAGTTAAATATCCAATCCTTCTGTCGGACTAAATGTTGATTTGGATAACTCTGCCCCATTCCAGAAGTAATAAAGGAAATCCGATCTATCTGCTGTAGGCAACTAAGGTACTCTACTATCTGCTGAGGATAGGGATTTGGTGATTCCATCAGATTTCCTACGGCTCTGCGTGAGTAATATTTTAAAAAAATAACCCCCCCGATAGGTCAGGAGGGTCATTCGCATTGATTAGCTCTGTGTATTGGAATATTTAATTGTCTTCATCAAAATCCTCGTCTTCCCCGGGACTTCCCATGTCAAACATCGAGCTGAAAAGGTCCTTGAACTGCATCCCGGTGTCGAGCATTTTTTTGCTGAGTTGGCTGTATTCTGCCAATCCATGAAGCGCAAATTCCATGAAGAATTCCTTTTCTCTTTCGGGTAATGCTTTCACCTGTTTGGTCACGATGCTTTCGAGCCCCGGAACCTGATGCAGAAGTGTCTTGTATTCTTTGTCGCTTTGCGAAGCCAATAAATCGAGGGTATTTCCTTCCCCAAACCATGACAGCGGCAGGGTGTACAGGTTATCTGTTTTCTCTTTTTTCTTTTGCTCAGGTGAAGGGAAGAAATCTGTGAATAAGGTCCGGATGGCTTTGCCTATCAGGGTGTAAGCCACGAGCCCGGCGCCCTCCTGTTCGCCTTCGTAGACCAATTCGACCTTCCCGGTGATGGCAGGAATGACGCCGATCAAGTCCGATATCCGGATCACTGTGTTCTCTTCCCCATTCATGTAAAGCCTTCTTTCCGCCGCAGAAATGAGGTTTTCATAAGCCGAGATAGTCAGACGGGCTGACACACCGCTTTTCTCATCCACATATTCACTCTTTCTCGCCTCCACGGCAATCTGCTCGATCAGGTCTTTCATCAGCATCGGCACGTGGATTTTGTCCAAAGGCTTGCCCTGCAATTTTGCCTCCTGAGCAGTAATCCTTTTGCCAATCTCGATGCTCTTGGGATAATGCGTGATGATCTGACTTTCGATCCTATCCTTGAGTGGAGTGACGATCGAACCACGGTTGGTGTAGTCTTCAGGATTGGCGGTAAACACAAACTGAATATCAAGCGGCAATCTCAATTTGAATCCACGGATTTGGATATCTCCTTCCTGAAGGATATTGAAAAGAGCCACTTGGATCCTTGCCTGAAGATCGGGGAGTTCGTTGATGACAAAGATGGAACGGTGTGAGCGCGGAACGAGTCCGTAGTGGATAACGCGCTCGTCGTTGTAAGAAAGCTTCATCGTCGCGGCTTTAATCGGATCGACATCACCGATGAGATCCGCCACCGACACGTCAGGCGTCGCAAGCTTTTCAGTGTATCTGTCATCCCTGTGCCACCATGAGATGGGCGTATGGTCGCCTTTGTGCTGTATGAGTTCTTTACTAAAAGTTGTCAGCGGAGCAAAAGGATCATCATTGAGTTCGGATCCTTCCACCACAGGAATGTACTCGTCTAACAAGTGTGTCATCTGTCTCGCAATCCTGGTTTTGGCTTGACCGCGGAGACCGAGGAGGTTGATATTGTGACGGGAAAGGATTGCCCGCTCGATGTCAGGAATGACTGTATCTTCATATCCCCAAATGCCTTCAAAGACATTTTCTTTGTTTTTGATCTTGTGGATCAGGTTTTGGCGGAGTTCTTCTTTGATGGATTTGGATTGGTATCCGGCGGCTTTGAGTTCGCCGAGGGTTTTTATTTTCAAAAGGTCTTTTCCTGCTAATTTGCTGTAATCCATGTGTTAAAATTTTTTGGTTCGGTTTCTTTTATAATCTTCAAAAATCAGGTCTCCAAGACCTTTTAGGCTACTGTAATAGGCATTTCCGTTGTTGACTTTGGTAAATTCCTTGACAAATTCCTTCAGGTAAGGATCCGAAGCAATCATAAATGTAGTGACAGGAATCTTCAGCTTGCGGCATTGTGCGGCGAGTTTCAGGGTTTCATTCAGGATTTTGCTGTCGATGCCAAAGGCATTTTTATAGTATTTGATTCCAACTTTGAGACAGGTGGGCTTGCCGTCGGTGATCATAAATATCTGTTTGTTGGGATTTTTTCTCCTCCTCAATAAGTCCATTGCCAATTCCAATCCTGCGACGGTATTGGTATGGTAGGGACCGACTTGGAGGTAGGGCAGGTCTTTGATCTCGATCTGCCAAGCGTCATTGCCAAAGACGATGATGTCGAGGGTATCTTTTGGATATCGAGTTTTGATGAGTTCGGCGAGTGCCATGGCGACTTTTTTGGCGGGCGTGATTCTGTCTTCCCCATACAAAATCATGGAATGCGAAATGTCGATCATCAGCACGGTGGAAGTCTGGGAGCGGAATTCATTCTCGACGACTTCCAAATCATCTTCGGTCAGGAGGTAATCTCCTCCAAAACCGTGGTTTACCTGCGCATTTCTGATCGAATCGGTAAGTGCAATCTGATCAAGGTTGTCCCCAAAAGTGTAAGGCCTTCGGTCAGTTCCTTTCTCTTCGCCCTGACCGGAGTGGGTGGTGCGATGTTGGCCACTTTTGCCGCGCTTGAGTTTGCCGAAGATTTCCTCCAACGCACTTTTCCGTATGGTTTGCTCGGCTTTGGAAGTGATCTTGAATTCTCCTTTTTGATTTTCCTCGGTGAGGTAGCCTTTGGTTTTGAGGTCTTCTATAAAATCACCGATGCCGTAACCGGGATTGGTCATGTTGTAGCGCTTGTCGAGGTTGGTCAACCAAGAGAGTGCCTCGGCTACATCCCCGCCGGTCATGGTCACGAGTTGGAGGAAAATATTGAGCAGGTTTTCGAAGGTGTTTTTCTCCGGATCGTTGGGCGGGATGTATTGTGTAAATCGAAATCCATTCATAGCAAAGTCATAACACAATCAAGGCAAAGCTGGTTTGGATTCGGGTAAAAATAATTGGGAGGGGGTTATTGTTTATTGGTTATTGGTTATTGGTTATTTGGTTAAAGGTAAAAAGTGAGAGGTAAAAGGTGATGATGAAAAATCAAAATAAAGGCTCAAATAGTTTTGGCCTATAAAAATTTGGCAAGTATTGCATTTTATCCAAATTTAATTTCTAAATAATGCTTTTTCATTGCTAAATGACACTTACCTTAGATTCTGAATCCCAAACACTCAGCAATTTGTATGGAAAAGAACTTACCTGAATCCAATCAAAAAATCAAGATCAACCCCGTGGTTTTTCATTCTCTTCAGTTGCTTGCCCTTGGTTTGTTGTTGGTCTGGTGTTTTTTCATTCTGGAGCCATTTATCACACCTCTGGTTTGGGCAGCGGTTTTGGCGACGACATTTTACCCCCTTCATGTCAGGCTTTCACGCAGTTTGAAGGGAAAAAATGCGCTTTCTGCCACCATCATTGCCCTCACGCTGCTTTTACTGATTATAGGACCGGGAGTGTGGTTGCTGATCGCAACTGCGGATGAGTTTAAGGAGTTGGTCCATGCCTACAGAAGCAATGACCTTCATGTGCCTCCTCCTGCCGATAAGGTAGCAGAATGGCCAATAATCGGGAAAAAGATATTTGGTCTTTGGACTGAGGCTTCTTCAAGTCTTTCGCAAACCCTGACCAATCACCAAGATGAAATCAAACCCTATTTGCTTAAGTTTTTGGATCTCTTGAAGAGCAGCGCAAAGGGATTGCTGCTGTTTTCGTTGTCCATTGGTATAAGTGGGGTGATGCTTGCCTATGCCAAGGAAGGCACGCAAATGCTCAAGACGATTTTCACCAAACTTGCCGGCAAAATGGGTGAGGATATGGCCGAAAGTGCAGAGGTGACGATTCGTAATGTGGTCAAAGGAATATTGGGAGTGGCTTTGATCCAATCCATCTTTGCCGGTGTAGGCCTAGTCGTGGCCGGGATACCCTTTGCAGGAGTTTGGATTTTGATCTGCCTGATTTTGTCTATCGTACAGATCGGTATACTTCCGGTTTCTATCGGTACTGTCCTTTATATCTGGGGGACAGCCGACAGCCTGACAGCGACTTTGTTTACTGTATGGATGCTTGTGGCAGGTTTGTTGGACAATTTTCTCAAGCCGATCTTGTTGGGTAAAGGCGCACCTGCACCGATGGCAATTGTTTTTATGGGCGCTATCGGGGGATTTATATTTTCCGGATTTATCGGACTTTTTACAGGAGCCATCATATTGACACTTGGATATAAGCTCGCCGCAGGCTGGCTTGCAGCCGAAGGTGAATAAGCCGAGTCCTACTTGTCACAGGTCTTATAGACCTATTCCATCCCTATTCCCGCAAGGGTTGTCTTTCTGATTTGGATTGGAAGCAGATGCAACAATCGGTTTTGATTTTTTGTTATCAGGCTGTAAAATAATGATAGCCATGAAAAACTACCTCTTTCCTGTTTATTTGGTGACTGCTGTATTGATCGTCTATGTGACAGCCATTCAGGTCAACCTTGCTAGCTCTTTGATTTTGTTTGTTTTTTCCTTTTCACCGGTCTTGGTTATTTGGATGGTGTATAGGGTTCTTACTGCAGATGTCGAAGTAACTTCGACTTTCGAAGAAAAGTGGTATGAAGATCAATAAGCAAGTCAAAGTCTCAGGCCGGGTTCAGGGAGTTTTCTTTCGGAAAAGTACCCAACAAAAAGCCTTGGAGCTTGGGATTAAAGGCTGGGTGAAAAATGAGTCAGATGGGTCAGTGCTGGTCGAAATGGAAGGTAATCCTTCTTCTATAATAGAAATGGAAGAATGGTTGAAACATGGACCGCCAATAGCTAAAGTTGAATCCCTCGAAACATCGGAGGGGGAAGTTTTCGGATATGCAGATTTTTTAATTGTAAGGTGAATTGCTATCCTTCACCTCGACGAAGGTCAGCGAAATGGGCGGGAGAATATTAGACAAAATTATTCCCACAGATCACGCGGATTGACGCAGAAAAATTCCAATAATCAATCCCTAAACCATTGACCTGTCAAATCCCTTCTGCGAAAGTCTGCGAAGTCTGCGGGAGAACATACTTCGCCTAAGTCAGTGTCCCCACTGACTTTTCATGCAAAACGTTCTTCAATTTTAAGTCCCGCAGATCACGCGGATCGACGCAGATAATTTCCTCCGCCTGAGTAAAGGTCTTCACTGATTTTCAATCTAAATGGTTTTTCATAATGGCAGTGAAGACACTGCCATGGGCTTCACAAAACATGTAGATGGAGGCAGTAAAAAATCCAAATGATACTTTGAATCCGAAATTCACCTCTTCGAAGATTTCCAAAATTCTACCGGTAAAAGTAAAAAAACCTTCCGGGGAACTTTATTTGGTTGTATTGGCCGTCAAGCACCCGGAAGGAAAAAAAGGATTTTCAGTTGCAGGCTCCTTGAGTGAAGGAGAGAACTCCGGAGTTTATTGCCACGCAACTATTGCCATACGTTTTGTTGTCACAGCCACAGACCGGATCGTAAAGCATAATACATGCGACATCATTTTTGATCTTGGAAGTATCTATACATCCGTCGATGATTCTCTCGGCTGGACTGACTTCCTCACATTGGAACGAGAATAGCAGTATGGCTGAAAATGTGATAATTAAAGGCAGAATCTTTTTCATAGCAAATTTATTAGAATAAACTCAAGACGTTTCTACACAAGAAAATGCGACATGTATTTAGAAATTTTTCTTTGAATATATTTAAGAATTTTTTTGTATTAAAATTAGATTTTATTTGATTTTTATTTCTAATTTTCACTCCCAATTTATTTTGTAATCCGTATATCACCCCTATACGCCCAACTTATTCTTTATGGTTATACTAGGCCTTAATTACTATTTTCATGATTCTACTGCCTGCATAGTAGTAGATGGAAAACTTGTCGCTGCTATTGAGGAAGAGCGACTTAATCGTGACAAACATACCAAACTTTTTCCTGAACTGGCCATTGCCCGTTGTTTAGAAATTGCTAATCTGAAGTACAAAGACATTGACCACGTTGCAGTATCCATCAAGCCTAGCCATAATCTAGGTAAAAAATTACTGTATGGTGTTACAAATTTCAAGACAATCCGGCATTTTGTTAGCCACGAATTTGTGCATTCCTACAGAAAACAAAAAGGATTTTGGAAATGGTATAAAGGCATATTTGGCTCAAAAAACATGGGCCCTAGGGTACATTTCATTCCCCACCATTTTAGCCATGCACCAGGTTCGTTCTTTGTTTCACCTTACGAGTCAGCAGCCCTGTTGGGTATCGACGGATCGGGTGAATGGGCAACAACCTGGCTTGGAAAAGGAGAGGGCAACAAAGTCGAAGCCTTCGGTGAAAGTTTTTTCCCTCATTCATTGGGTTCATTTTACGAAGCTGTGACACAGTTTTGTGGTTTTAAGACCAATTATGATGAAGGCAAAACTATGGGTCTCGCTCCAATGGGCAATCCTGAAGTATTCAAAAAGGAAGTTGAAAAGATTGTCTCAATTGACAAAGAGGGTAGAGTAAAGTTGGATTTGAGTTATTTCAACTTCCAAAACATGCAGTACAATCCAATGACTTTTTCGCACCTCTCTCCGAAGTTCACCCAAGTCTTTGGAACGCCAAGAAGGCCGGGTGAGGAATTCCAAAAACACCATATGGATGTGGCAGCTGCCTTTCAAAGGGTGTTGGAAGACCGGGTCTTAGAAATATGTGAGATTCTCCACCAAAAAACCAATGCCAAATATTTGGTAATTTCAGGGGGAGTTTCTCTAAACAGTGTCATGAACGGCCGGATCGTCCGTGAAAGTAAATTCAAGGATGTCTATGTCATGCCGGCAGCAGGAGATAATGGAACTGCCATCGGGGCAGCTTATTACCTTTACAATGGGATACTTGAAAATAAAAGAAATTTTGTGCACCTCAACCCTTATGTGGGTACAAGCTATTCCAATGAGGAAATTGAGAAAATCCTCAAAGGCTGTAAACTTACTTATTCCGAGCATGATGATATCTGTGAGGTTGCTGCAACTTTGCTAGAAAGTGGAAAAATAATCGGTTGGTTTCAAGGTCCCATGGAAATCGGTCCACGGGCCTTGGGAAGCAGAAGCATTCTTGCCAATCCGGCGTTTCCTGATATGAAAGCCAAAATCAATTCTGAAATCAAATACAGAGAAGCATATAGGCCATTTGCTCCTTCTGCAATCGTAGAAGCTAAGGATATGTTTTTCGACTTAGAAGTAGAGGCACCCTTTATGCTTAAAGTTTGTAATGTCCTCAAAGACAAACAAAGTGTCATCCCATCGGTCACCCACGTTGATGGAAGTGCTAGATTACAGACCGTCAGAAAAGAGCTTCATCCACGATATTATGATGTCATCAAAAAGCTTGGGGAAAAAACAGGAGTGCCTGTGGTACTGAATACAAGCTTCAATATCCAAGGTGAACCGGTAGTGGAATCGCCAAAAGATGCCATTAGGTGTTTTTATTCCACGGGACTTGATGCATTGGTGATCGGCAATTTTGTTTTATGGAAGAAAACAGTCGACTATACTGTAACCTCCTCCAAAATAGAAATGAGCGAGGCCTATAAATAACAGGTTAGTTTCATGCACAAATCCGTAGGAAAGCAATTTCCTACGGATTTGTTTTTATTTTTAGGGCATGGGAGAAAAAAAATGCCCCAATTGTAGCAAGTGGTCTTCTTGGTCCACCGATATTCATGAAACATGTGAACACTGCGGTGCATCTCTAGGTGGTAAAGACCTTGAATACCATCTCATCAGGGAAAAAGAAAACAAGGCAAACCATGAAAAGTGGATTTTCTATATCAAGGAAACAGACAGTTCCTTTGTCAGAAATTCAAAAATCGTGGGCAACTTTTTCTACACCATTTATATGGCTATCATCACTTTTTTGGTTTGGCTAATTGCTATGATGCCGGGGTAATGGCTGTTTTCAGGAATCCATTTTTCTACATTCCCTGTATTGTTTTTTGGATCAACCAATACCTGGAAAAAGTGCAGAATATTTTCATACCCTTTGTTCATGCTTATTTGGATGACTTGATGGCTATTCCTGTTGTCCTGGGAATCAGCCTTCAGGTTTTCAGATGGATCCATCCTTTGAAAGACACCTTTATATTTACCAAAACTCAAGTGGCCATGGGTTTGGTTTACTTCTCGTTTTTGTTTGAATTTGTCCTTCCAAAATGGTCGGATAGGTATACAGCAGATATTCTGGATGTGGCTTGCTATGGTGTAGGTGCGCTGATTTTTTATAGTTTTATAAATATAAGCGAAGAGAAAATATGACAACCCTTCAAGGACTTTTTCAGGATTATTCCCTTAGACTCCAAGAGCTCTATCCCAAACAGGAAGCCAAGAGCCTTGTTCTTTGGCTTTTTGAAGCATATCTGGGAAAGAAAAGAATGGATATCCTGAAGAATGAAATACTAGAGTCATTGCCCTCCGGATTGACCCTTGCCATGGAAAACCTGATGGTGGGAATGCCTATTCAGTATATCCTTGGCAAAGCTCCTTTTTACGGAAGGGAATTTGAGGTTTCACCGGCAGTGTTGATTCCGAGAAATGAGACGGAAGAACTTGTCCACCTGATTATCAAAGAAAACCCAAAACCGGGATTGAAAATCCTGGATATTGGAACCGGTTCGGGATGTATCCCGATTACGTTGGATCTGGAATTGAAAAGTTCTACAGTATACGCGCTTGATATCAGCGGGGAAGCGCTGGCTATTGCCTCTCAAAATGCCGAACAGTTGCAGTCTCGGGTAGAATTTGTTCACTTGGATATACTAACGGAAGAACTTCCTTTTCAAGATCTTGACATCATCGTCAGCAATCCCCCTTATGTCCGGTATTCCGAAAAGGCACTGATGCATACCAATGTATTGGACCACGAACCCCATTTGGCCTTGTTTGTCTATGACGAAGATCCTTTGCTTTTCTATAGGGTAATCAGCCAAAAAGCGAAAATTTCACTTAAACCCAATGGAGTGCTATATTTTGAAATCAATGAGGCGTTTGCAAAAGAGACCAAAGAACTGATGGAAGATTTGGGATTTGGGGAAGTTACAATTTTCGAAGACCTAAATGGAAAAGAAAGGATGATCAGGGGCGTGAAAGGAAAAGGTATTGATCGTCAATGAGTTTAGTAAATTTTGAAGTTTGCAGTGATCAGTTTCCTTAATTCAGCGATTGGTAAAAAATCAGGCATTCATAAATTCTCCGATCCAAAAAATTCCTTTTCCTTTGATGATGGTCGTCCCTTCTTGTACTTCGATAAAAGTAGCATGTTTGACCTGAACGATCTCATTTCCCTCAGGGGTTTGCACTTCCAATAATGTCCCTTCGGGAGCGTGAAGTTGTAGGGAAGTGTCAAGAAACCATTTTTTGAACTGTCCATTTTTGATTGGAAAATAGCGGATGGGACCATCCCATACCACGATATCCAAAAACTCCAACATCGGTTCAAGTTCAAATACCCTCAAATGGTCAAGGCCAATAATATTCACCGCGCCATGTTTGGAAGCGATCAGGTATTGAAGTCCTTCATCGAGGAATTTGCCACCTTGGACACCCAAAAACTTCACAGGATATTGCTCTTCGAGAAGGTGGTAGTGGCTTTGTTGAAAATCCATTTCTGCAAGGATCAAATCAATCTTGATACCCCAAGAAATAACGAGAGGAACTGCTTCCTGCGCAACCAAAAGCGTGGGAACCCATTCCAACAAAGGTGCAATCTGCTCAAAACTGATTCCGGCAGTATCCAAAATCAGCAAAGCCGGCTCTTGTTGTTCTTTGACAAAATGGTGTGAGGACATAGGCGATTGGAAAATTGGAAGACTGGAAAATTACAAAATTATTGTCCTTGCCGAGGAAAAAATTGCCTATTATTTAAACCGCACTACTTTTCCATGGGCTTTGGAAGTCATTTCTTGGGGAATGGCAGCGGAGATTTCATGATAGAGCAATTCTACCAATTTCTTTTTCAGAAAGCTTCGAGTCAACACAATGCTCACTTCCCTGACCGGAGTCTCGTCACTGAAGGACTTCAGCCGGGATTTTTCCTCGTCGTTTAGAGAAGCAGTAGACAACTCGGGGAGTAGCGTGATACCGGTATATTGGTTGACCATATTTTTCAGCCCTTCGAGAGAACCGCTTTCATAATGGAAATTCATCCGCTCAAATTTGGTCTGAGTACACAGATTCAGCACCTGATCTCTGAAACAATGTCCCTGCTGCAACATCCACATGTCATCTGTTTCGAGGTCTTTGATCAAAAGTTTTTCTTTGGACAGCAAAGGATGTCCTTTTGACAGGTAGGCAAAAAACTTCTCATAAAACATGGGTTTTTCCACAATGCCACTTTCATCCAAAGGCGTCGCCACTATCCCAAGGTCAAGTTCATCATTTTTCAGTTTTTTGATAATCTCTTCCGTCACCGTTTCCTCCACCTGCAGTTTGACATGGGGATATTTTTCGAGAAATGAACGTATAAATCGGTGCAAGAGGTATGGCGCTAAAGTGGGAATTATCCCCAATTTGATCACCCCACTGATGTCCCCTTTGAGTTGGGAAACAAGCTCAAATATTCCTTTACTTTCTGATACTACACGCTTTGCCTGTTCTATGATTTGGGTTCCTATTTCGGTAGGAATCACGGGCATTTTAGAACGGTCAAACAAGATTACTTCCAATTCCTTTTCCAATTTACTTACCTGTGCGCTTAGCGTAGGTTGGGTCACAAAGCAAGACTCCGCAGCATGTCCAAAATGCCTGTGCTTGTCCACTGCAATGATATATTCAAGTTGTTGGATAGTCATAAGTATTGTGAATTTGAGGTAATTAAAGAATCTATAAATGGCATTTCTTGTTCGGAACAAATATAAAATTCTTTTTCTTTTTATTTAGATTTGATTTAAATAATGATTATTTTTGACCCACTAATTCAAAAAAACATGTTAAAAAACATCATCAAATCGACTTTAATAGCCTCTGTTGGGGCAATTCTATTCTCCTGTGGTGGTACTACAGAACAAAAAGAGGAGGTGGTTAATGTCTACACCCACAGACATTATGAAGCCGACCAACAACTTTTTGACAAATTTACCGAGCAGACCGGCATCAAAGTGAATGTAGTATCCGCCTCCGCTGATGAGCTTATCCAAAAACTTGAATTGGAAGGCGCGAATTCACCCGCTGATGTGTTGATTACCGTAGATGCAGGACGTCTTCATAGGGCTGAAAGCAAGGGCTTGTTTCAAGCTGTCAGTTCTGAAACTTTGGATACAAACATTCCTGCAAAATTCAGAGACCCTGAAGGATTTTGGTTTGGACTGACTTACAGGGCGAGAATATTTGCTTACAGCACCGAAAGGGTAAAACCCGAAGAACTGAGCACCTATGAAGCCTTGACTGAACCTCAGTGGAAAGGAAGAATATTGACCCGCTCTTCAGAAAATATCTACAACCAATCCTTGATGGCATCTGTGATAGCGCAGCATGGCAAAGAAGGTGCTGAAAAATGGGCTGCAGATCTCTTGGCCAACATGGCAAGGGTTCCCAAAGGAAGTGACCGTGATCAAGTGAAGGCTGTTGCGGCAGGTGAAGGTGATGTGGCCATTGTGAATACCTACTATATAGGCATTATGCTCAATGACGAAAATGAAGAAGAAAGAAAAGCAGCAGAGAAAATAGCCATTTTCTTCCCTAACCAAAATGACCGTGGCACGCATATCAATATCTCCGGTGCCGGCGTAACCAAACATGCACCTAATAAAGACAATGCCATCAAGTTGATCGAATTCCTTTCTGCAGCAGAAGCACAGGGAATGTTGGCCAACATCAATTTTGAATATCCTGTCAACCCAAATGTTGAACTGTCTGACTTGCTCAAAAAGTGGGGGACATTCAAAGCAGATGAGGTAAATCTTTCTGTGTTGGGTGACAACAACAGTGATGCAGTCGTCATATTTGACAAAGTAGGTTGGAAATAAGCTGAAGTATTGGATATCCTAAAACGTAATTATTATTGGTGGAATAAGTGGACCGGCTACTCGTTGCTGATATTGCTTCTAGTGGTCACTCCTCTGTTTACCATATTTATCAAACTATTTGATAGCCCGGGAGGGAGTTGGCAACATATTGCCAACAACCTCCTTTTTGGCTATTTCCAAAACACTGTTTTTCTCCTCTTAGGTGTAGCATTCTTTACTTTTTTGATTGGAGTCAGTACTGCTTGGTTGGTTTCCAATTATGAATTTCCCGGAAGAAAATACTTTGAGTGGCTGTTAATCTTGCCATTGGGCTTTCCGGGATACATCATGGCGTATACCTATGTGGGAATCTTTGATTACACCGGTCCCGTTCAGGTATTTTTGAGGAATAATTTTGATATCAATTTCCAGGGAAGTGTGATAGACCTGATGAATCTTCCCGGAGCGATCTTCATTCTCTCCATCACTTTGTATCCATATGTTTTTTTGATTTCGCGGGCTTCCTTTTTGCAGCAATCCAAAACCATGCAAGAGGCTTCATTTCTCTTGGGAGCCAATAGGCTAAAGACCTTCTTCAAAGTCGCATTGCCAATGGCGAGGCCGGCGATCGTGGCAGGCATTGCTTTGGCATCAATGGAAGTCCTCAATGATTACGGGACAGTCAAATATTTTGGTGTCAATACTTTTACTACCGGGATTTTCCGGGCTTGGTTTTCGATGGGTGATGTCACAACGGCGATTTATCTCGCTGCGATATTGATGGTTTTTGTGTTTCTGATCCTCTACTTGGAATCCCGCCAAAGAGGAAACAGGCAATTTGCCGCTGTCACCGGGCTCCACAAACCTACTGCCCGGCTCATTCCAAGTCTTGGTAAAAAAATACTTTATACAGGAATCTGTACCTTTATTTTCTTGCTCAGTTTTCTCTTTCCCTTTTTTCAGCTTCTCCATTGGGTGAGTTTGACCTACCACAAAGTGGTGAATCAGGATTTCTTTCTGCTTATCTACCGCAGTTTTGGGTTGGCCGCTGTCAGTGGCTTGGTGATTGTATTCCTTGCGGTGGTTTTGCTATATGCACTCAGACTGAGTCCATTCCAATGGGTGAAAAACATCACCAAAATTTCAACTTTGGGTTATGCCATTCCCGGTGCCGTGATTGCTGTGGGGGTGATGATTCCTTTTCTTGCCCTTGACAAATGGATCTATGGAACATTGTTTTCCTCCACAGCAGGATTGCTTTTTTCGGGTACGCTTTTCACCTTGGTTTTTGCCTATATCGTACGGTTCATGGCGGTAGGTTACAATCCGGTAGAAGCTGGATTTCAAAAAATCGGCATCCATGTCAATGAAGCTAGCAGGTTGCTAGGTGTCCGAAGTACCAAGACACTTTGGAAAATCGACCTTCCCCTGATCAAAACAAGTCTTGTTTCGGGAGTATTGCTTGTCTTTGTGGATGTATTAAAAGAATTACCCTTAACTTTGATTTTGCGCCCTTTCAACTTTCAGACTTTGGCCACCAAAACTTTTGACATGGCCACCAATGAAATGATTGCTGAATCATCCAATGCCGCCCTGATCATCATTTTGACCGGAATCATTCCTATCATTTTGCTCAACAGGATGATCATGAAAAGAGGAAAAAAAGAAAATCTCCCATGACAATTTTATCACTCCAAAAAATCAATAAAAAATACAGTCAAGCAAAGGAATTTGCAGTGAATGATATTTCCTTTGATGTTATAGAAGGAGAGATTTTGGCATTGGTGGGAGAAAGCGGTTCCGGCAAAACCACGCTTCTGCGGCTGATTGCAGGCCTGGAACATCCGGATTCCGGCTCCATTTCCCTCTCCGGTCAGGTGATTGTTGAAGGCAGAAAATCTGTTCCTGCCCATGAAAGGCAGGTTGGAATGGTTTTTCAGGACTATGCACTTTTTCCACATTTGACCATTTTGGACAATGTGAAATTTGGCATCAAAAAAACCATGGGCGATCCAATGCAAATTGCCAAAAAAACTTTGGAATTGGTGGGGCTAAACGAAGATGTCAATAAATATCCACACCAACTTTCTGGTGGACAACAGCAGCGGGTGGCCTTGGCGAGGGCCATTGCACCCAATCCAAAAATCCTGCTGATGGATGAACCCTTTAGCAATTTAGACGCTTTGCTCAAAGATCAGGTAAGGGAAGAAATCCGTCAAATCATCAAAAAAACAGGAATCACGGCTATTTTTGTCACCCACGACACCAAGGACGCCTTGTCCACAGCAGACCGTATCGCCATCTTGCACAAAGGTTATTTGCAGCAGATAGATATTCCCAAGGAACTCTATGAAAATCCTGTAAATCCTTATGTCGCCAATTTTTTCGGCAAAAGAAATGACCTCCTCGCCACACCTTCGGGGGAAGGATTCTATACTTCCTTTGGGTTTATCACGGATCCTGAAGCGAAAAAACACAAGCATCCAGTCAGTCTAATATTCAGACCCGAGCATGCTGAAGTGGTCCAAAGACCCGGTCAGCAACTGAGCGGAAAAATCGTCAAGACCTCCTATTTTGGAAGTCATCAGATGGTCAAAATCGAAGATGAAGAAGGGAAGCAGGTTATCATCCGAACCAATCCGGGACGGAATTTTGAAGGAATTGAGCAGGCTTTTTTTTATTTGTGGAAATATGATGTGGAGGAGGCTTTTTAAACTCCTGCATAGACAATCATCCCAAGACCTATTACAAAAAACAAAAACATTCCTGCAATCAGGTTGCCCGTTCCCTTCGGTGAATTTTTGAATTCTTTCCAAATAAACACTCCCCAAAAAGCTGCGATCATAGTCGCTCCCTGACCCAAGCCATAAGAAATGGCAGGTCCTGCTTTTTCGGCAGCAATGATGCTAAAAGACATGCCGATGCACCAAATAATCCCACCCAAGATTCCGAATAGGTGCACAGGAAGCTTTCCGGCAAAATAATCGGGAGCAGTCAATGGAGGCCCTTCGATGGGTTTTTTCATCAAAAAAGTATTGAATACAAAATTGCTCAGCAGGATCCCAATCGAAAAGACAAATACTGCACCATAGGGAGTGAATTTTCCGCCCTCAGGATTTGAGAAGTCGAGTGACATGGATTGCGCCACAAAGAAGTAAAAGAAAGACATTAAAAATCCTCCCACCAAAGCCAAAATCAATCCGACTTTTGGGTTTTTTTGGTTGGTCGAGGCGAGCTTTCTGTAGGCCATGGCATCCAATACAATGGCAACTACCACCAAAGCCACCCCAGCAAAGAGCATGACAGGATCTCCTTGCTGATTGGACACATAATTGACGATGACACCCAATACAAGCGCAAGCCCGATACCGACAGGAAATGCGACCGACATACCTGCATAAGCAATCGCCGCAACGATGAGGATATTGGCAAGGTTAAATATCACCCCTCCAATAAAAGCAAGTGAATAACTACTGCTGCTAGCTTGAAACAAATCTTCGGTAAATCCCCTTCCTCCCTCTCCGCTACTTCCCAAGGTATAACCAAAAACCAAAGAGAGGATAACAATCCCGATGACATAATCCCAATAAAACAATTCAAACCGCCATGCAGAACCTGCAAGTTTTTGGGTATTGGCCCATGAACCCCAGCAAAACATGGTGATGATACAAAAGACAACTGCCAAGGAATAAGATTCAATGATATACATAGGCAGGGTTATTTTGGGTTGACGATTTTGTAATCGATAAAAGATTCGTAGAAATCAGCCATGACGTCATCCCGATCAAAATTCTCCCAAAGCACAATTTTTCGTGGATTCGCAGGCCTTTCTACCCATTGATTGTCAATCAGGATTGGGCATGGAATCTCTCTCTTTTCTCCCCAAACAGGATTTTTTAGAATCGCTGCTGCCACCATATCAAACAAAGCGCGGGAAGGAGGATCGCCGTGATAATCGATATGCTCAAACAAGTTGACCGCATAGTCTCCAAAATTGTAAAACTCTCCTCCATGCCTTCCCACAATAGGAGTTTCAATCTGTGGACCTAGACCGGGCATGCGGCTATTGATTTCCGATTGCGTGACTTTGACTGCATCAGTTCCGGTGGGTTCACCATAGCGGACGGTGACCATTTCAAAGGGAACCTGCGTATTCAACACATAATTCATAGACACAGTATCGTTTTCCTGATTGTATTCTCCGGGCTGTGGATAATTGGATCCTAACCAAACCACCCTCATTTTGGAGGCAATGGAAGGGTCTTTTTCCAAAGCCAAAGCCACATTGGTCAGTTTCCCAACAGCAAGCAGAATGAGTTCTTCGGGATTGTCGGCATTTGCCTGCTCGATGATGAAATCCACTGCCTCTTGTCCGTCAAAATTTCCTGTGGAGACCGTTGACTGAATGTCGGCAAATGACCCATTGGCCCCTTTGAGTAAAGGAATCTTTTCATAACTGAGACCAAGTTGCAGGATTCGTTTTGCCTCCTCATAATGTCCATTGATGTCTCCTCCACTTTTGGTGGCATTGACAGTGACGCCCTCAAGGTCAAAGGTTTCCCCATTGAGCAATAGGTAAATAAGGGCAAATTGGTCGTCCAACTCATTGTTAGCATCCGTGTCATAAATGAGGCGAACTTTATTTTCAGCCGGCAAAACTTCCTCTACGGTAGTATTTTCAACTTTGCCTGTACAGGAAAAGAGCAAAACCAAGAGGGAAAGTAAAATAGGATAAGTCTTTTTCATAAGTTAAAATGGATTTCGGCTTGAGGGGTTGTTATGGTTGTATTTGTTGTAATGGTTGTCGGGTTATCTGCTTCGCGTTGTCTGGTTGTCAAGTTGGAGAGTCACTTAGGGTATAAGATTAGCTTAAATTACAAATTAGTCCTATTGTCTCAATTCTCGTCTCTCAATTCTCGCTTCTCGTTTTTCGATTCTCGTTTCTCAAAGTTCTTTCAAATACGGTATCGACGTCTGTGCACCAAATCTCTGCACGGAGAGCGTAGCGGCTTTTAGGGCAAAGGCAACAGCCTCTTGGATATTTTTTCCATTACCCAAAGCCACTGCCAAAGCTCCACAAAAGGTATCCCCGGCAGCAGTTGTATCCTTTACCTCCACTTTGGTAGTGGGAATGATTCCCTGAAAGGTATCAGTAAATAGAAATGCACCGACAGCTCCCATAGTAATGATGACGCGTTGCATTCCCTTATTTCTCAATCTTGAAGCAGCTTGATAAGCCGAAGCTTCTCCTATCACTTTGATTCCGGTCAAATACTCGGCTTCGGTTTCATTAGGAGTAATCAGGTAAAGAAAGCGAAACAAGCTTTCCGGCAAATCCATGGCCGGAGCGGGATTGAGGATGATCCTTTTGCCCAAACCATAGGCTTTTTGGCAAGATTCCATCACCACAGCAATTGGCACCTCTAGTTGGACAAGCAAAATATCCGCTCGCTGAAATGGTTTTGAAGCTGCTGCTATATCTGCTACTGAAAGGCTGTGATTGGCCCCCGGAGCGACGATTATGGTATTTTCACCTGACTTATCCACAGTGATCAAAGCCACGCCGGAAGGTTGGTCAAGGTTCTGTTTTATAAAAGAGGTGTCTATTCCCTCCTTTTTATAATTCTCGAGATTTTGATCTCCAAAAAGATCCTTTCCCAATTGGGTAATAAAGCAGACATCCCCTCCTAATCTGGCAGCAGCCACTGCTTGGTTGGCACCTTTTCCTCCCGGAATCAAAGAAAAATCTCCTCCAATGATCGTTTCACCGGGAACAGGAAAATGATCAGACCGGATTACCATGTCCATATTGGCGGATCCGATGACAAGTATATTGGGTTTATTTTTGTCCATCACCTTACAAATAAGAAATAGTGGGTTTCATCAAACTAACCTATTCCAAGACTGATTTTCGGTTGTCTAAACTTTTATGAAAGCCCGATTTAAAGTAATATTATGCTGTGCTAATCTAAAAATAGCAATTTACCCTGAGATAATCCAAATTTACCTTGAAGGGGTATTTATTAACAACAAACCCGAAAGACAATGAAAAAATACTTACCCCAAGTTTCCAGAAGGAAATTTTTAGGAACCTCTCTACTGAGTGCTGCAGGACTATCTTTTTTACCCGGAATTAGTTTTGCCTCCAACCAAATCCAACCCGGTGACGTCCATCAAATCAGGTTGGGATTCATTGGGGTGGGGCGTCAATCAATGGGGCTTCTCAATGGCATGATGCGAATTCCCGGTGTGGAAATAATGGCATGTGCAGATGTCTATGAAATCAAAAGGGAGAGGTTTAAGCTTAGAGTAAACAAAATCAGCGCTGAGTTGGGAAAACCCACTCCGACTATTGGTGCTTATAAAGATTACAAGGAACTTCTGGCAAGGCAAGACATCGATGCCGTTGTAATTGCCTCACCGGACCATTGGCATGCCCTCATGGCGATAGATGCCTGCAAAGCCGGAAAGGATATCTACCTCGAAAAACCGCTTACCCTGACCATCAAGGAAGGTCAAGAACTAGTCAAAGCCGTAAGGTCGCATGGCACGATTCTAGCCGTTGGCAGTCAGCAGCGCTCCGATGTCAACTTCCAACATGCTGCCCGCATGGTGTTGAAAGGGAGAATCGGAAAAGTAAAACAGGTGCTCGTGCATGTCGGTCAACCTGAACACCCGGTTCCCTATGACCTTGAAAAACAAGAAATACCGGCAGGCTTGGACTGGAAAACATGGCTCGGTCCTTTACCAGAATTACACTTCAATGAAAAACTCAATCCATCCATTTCGCTCCAACCTGAACAAAATGAAAAGCTTTGGGGCGCATGGCGATCCTATAAGGAAACAGGCGGAGGCTATATGACCGATTGGGGCGCGCACATGTTTGATATCGCACAGTGGGGCTTGGGTATGGACAGAAGCGGTCCCGTCAAAGTCATTCCCGCCAAAGACGGAAAACCTTTGACCTACCTTTATGCCAATGGAGTAGAAATGATTGTCGGGCCTTTTGACGGGAACAGGCAAGGCGTTCAGTTTATTGGTGAGGATGGTTGGATCAAAGTATCGAGGGGCAATTTTGATTCCTCGGACAAAAGTCTCCAACCTGTTATGGAGTTGCCAAAATTAGGTTATCCACAACATCATTGGGATTTTATAGATTCTGTCATCAAAAGGAAGGATCCTATCGTCCCTGTGGAAGTCGGCCACAGTACATGCGTAGTCTGTACAATTGGAAATATTGCCGCGGAATTGGGACGTCCATTGGATTGGGATCCCGTGGCCCAAAAATTCATCAAAGACAAAAAGGCAAACGCCAGATTGCATTACAATTACGAAAACGGATATAAGCTTTAAACCCATCATATTATGAATAAAAGAAGAGAATTCTTAAAAATATCTGGCGCATTGGCATTGGGAAGTATCCTTGCCCCCCCAGATTTATTTGCAGCACCATTTGCCAAAAAGCCAATAGGGTTACAGTTATATTCGGTCAGAAAAGACATGACGGATGATCCCCAAGGCACATTGCGGCTTGTTTCTTCTATCGGTTATAAACACCTTGAAAATGCAAATTATGAAGATGGCTTGGTATATGGTATGGAGCCAGTATTTTATCGAAAATACATAGAAGATTTGGGGCTGAAGTTGCAGAGTGCCCATGTCGGTGGGCCCCAATACGATCCTGCCAAAAAGCAAGAGGCATTGGAGTGGTGGAAAAAAGCTGCCGATGACCATAAAAGGATGGGCGCCAAATACCTGATCAAACCTTCTATGCCTATCCCAAAAACATTGGCTGAATTGGATGTATGGTGTGATTATTACAATTCGGTGGGAGAAGTGACCAAGAAATCAGGTTTGATGTTTGGATTTCATAACCATGCCAGGGAGTTTGAAAAAATCGAAGGAACTATCATGATGGACCATATGATCAAAAACACTGACCCGAAACTTGTCTGCTTCGAACTCGATGTGTATTGGTCTCAAAAAGGTGGATATCCTGCTGTGGATTACCTGAATAAATATGCGGGAAGGTTCCCTCTTCTCCATATCAAAGACGAGGAAGAAATCGGGGCAAGTGGTACCATGGACTTCAAACCGATCTTTGAGGCAGCCTATGCCCAAGGCATGAAGGATTTCTATGTAGAAGTAGAAAGGTATAATTTTGAACCTATCGAAAGTGTTCTAAAAAGTTTTGAATATTTGAATAAAGCTTCTTACGTAAAATAAGCTGAAACCAAGTAAGTAAGACAGGCTGTTAAATAATCATTTAATAGCCTGTCAAATAAACCCTGAAACTTATGAAAAAACAACACTTATCCACATTTCTGATTTTGCTCAGCACGGCTATTTTATGGTCATGTGGCAATCAAGGAACTTCCGAAAATAAGGAGACTTCACAGGATTTGACAGGGCTGTTTAATCCTAATCCGCAGGAAATGACAGAACAGCCTGTTGGCAAATTGGCCATTGGTGATCAGGCACCATTCTTTAACCTACCCGATGTGGAAGGTAAAATGGTCTCTATCGAAGATTTTAAAGATGCAGATGTATTGGTCATCAACTTCACCTGCAACCACTGCCCAACAGCCCAAGCTTATGAGGACAGGTTTATCACTTTGGTCGAGGAATACAAGGGCAAAAGCGTGGCTTTTTTAGCCATTTCACCAAACAGTCCAATAGGTATATTGCCAGAGGAATTGGGTTATACTGACCTCGGTGACGATTACAAAAGCATGCAGATCAGGTATGTGGATAAAAAATATAATTTCCCATATCTATATGATGGCGATACGCATGAATATTCATTGGCGTATGGCCCGACAGCTACACCTCAGGTATTTGTATTTAACAAAGACAGAAAACTGAGTTACTCAGGCAGAATAGATGCTTCCGAAAAACCGGGAACCGCCAATGCAGAAGACCTCCGGAACGCCATCGAAAAAACTTTGGCCGGAGAACCTTTGCCTGTGGATAAGTCTATCACGCCAGCCTTCGGTTGCTCGACAAAATGGGCTTGGAAAAATGAATATACCATCAAGACAAACGAGGAATGGAAGAAAAAACCGGTTGAAGTACAAAAGATATCCACAACCGGATTGGCTGATCTACTCAAGAATGATACTGATAAATTATTGCCGATCAACTTTTGGGCAACGTGGTGCGGTCCCTGTGTAATTGAGTATTCGGAGTTTATCGAAATCCAACGGATGTACATGGGAAGAGATTTTCAGTTTGTTTCTCTCAGCATGGACAATCCAAATCAGGAAGATAAGGTCTTGAAGTTTCTTCAAAGCAAATACTCGGCTGTACCAAATTACCTGATCGACACAGAAGACAAATACGCAGTGATCGATGTGGTTAAAAACGAATGGGACGGCAGTCTGCCAATCACACTTCTGATCGAACCGGGAGGAAAAATGGCTTATAAAAGATTGGGTGAAATCAATGCGATGGAGTTAAAAAGAGCTATTGTCGATCACCCGATGATTGGGAGGTATTATTAATTGGGTTATTTGGTTATTTGGTCCCGATAGCTATCGGGATGGTTAATGGTTAATTGATTGGCTAGGTTAAAGTAGAAAATTGCCTTTTCGATTTGGAAGGGCAATTTTTTTGGAATGTGCCAAATCTTCACCCACTTAAGATAAAAGAAGCATTGTAGATAATTCGAAAATTCCTGCTTGATCTTAAACAGTTGGGATGAAAGAGAAGTTATCAACATTACCAATACTTTTCAAATACTTCAAGTTAGTTAGACAAATGGAAAAAATTAACATTAGCTACACAGCTACCGCAATCAACACCGGCGGAAGAAGGGGACATGTGAGGACAGATGACGGCATGTTGGATTTTGATGTGGCGATGCCAAAGGAAATAGGCGGACCAGGAGGAAAAACCAACCCTGAACAGTTATTTGCCGCAGGCTATGCCACTTGCTTTGGAGGAACATTGGCTGCCATTGCCAAAGGAATTAGCTTAAGCGATTCAGAAATTACCGTTAAAGTTCACACAGGAGTTTCCGATAAGGGAGGTTATGCATTGGCTGTGGACATTGCAGTCAGCATCCCTAAAGCGTCATCTTTAGAAGAAGCCCAGGAATTGGCAGAAGCTGCCCATGCTGAATGCATCTATTCCAAAGCTGTGAAGGGTAATATTGAAGTGAATGTGAAGGCTGTATAAACTGGTTTTTAACTCAAAAAACTAAGGGTGAAAAATCCTAAAAAAATTCCCTTAAAAACATGTTTTTCAGTTTTTAATTGGTCTTTATGAGATTCTTCACCCGTATTGTTTTGTGGTCAGCAAGACGCGATAATTTAGAAAAATCTTTCGGAGTTTTCAATACTTACGAAAAATTATAAACCTTTTTAGGATAGATTAACCAGTAAAAAGTCATTTTGGACGGCCAAACCTCCCCTTCCAAGCAATTAATTATTTATTGCTGTAATGGATTTCTGAATAGAAGGAAAATTTTACTTTTCCATAAATTTTTTAAGCAAGTCTTTAGAATGGCTTTTTACTTTATTCTGAACCAATGGCGACCAACCCAACAACACCCCTTTGAAGCCCAATGCCATTCTTGACCATTTCCACAAATCAAACTTATCGGTGTGTTTGATGATTTTGCCATCCTTGAATTCAAACTCTGCTTTGATTTTGTTGTGCACGATTCTTTTTTCGGAACCGAAAGGGTAGATAGCTTCCCACTTAGCTTCCCCTGAATTGCGCACTACTTTGACATCTGAAAAGGTAACTTTGAGGTTTCCTTTACTCCGAGCGAGAAGCATCTTCCACATACTTTTGGCTTCTTCTCCTTTGAGTGCACCAAAAACAGGATCTTCAAAAATTATCTCCTTATGGTAACAAGAGAGCATTTCTTCCACTTTTCCTTTTGCGAAAGCGTTATAAAAATTGTGGATAACTTTGGAATTGTCCATGTGGTATGCGGTTGAGTTGATCAAAAGTTAGCCAATAAAATACTATTTACCGCAAATGTTCTTTGTGTCTTTGCGACTTTGCGGGAAACTTTTTCTACCGCAATGGACGCTAAGGTTTCGCTATGGGGCGCAATTTGAAGTATAAGTTATTTTATTTTACCACAGACACTGAGAACACAGAGTTTGCAGTCGAGTATGAAAAGTTTTTTTTACCGCAATGGACGCTAAGGTTTCGCTAAGGGGAGCAATATTTTGCGCCTTTGCAACTTTGCGGGACATTTTTCAGCAATATTTTACCGCGATGGGCGCAAGGGTTTCGCTAAGAGCGCAATGGGCTTTTATTTGCGACTTTGCGGGATACTTCATTTCTGGGCTTACTTGAATTCCCTTTCCTTAGTGTCTTTGTGGGATTATTAATCTCGAGCTTGCGAGCTTACCTATCCATGAACATATCCTTCAACTCATTCATCGGCAACTCCTCCAATACCTCCCTCTTAGACACCCCCTCTTCGTCTCCCCAACGGACAAGCCTTACAAATCCATCTGCAATCTCAATCCCCGAAATACTGTTGTCACTGTAGCAGCAGCAACCGGTATTGAAATACGTGGGCTTATACTTCGGTAGGTCAGCAACTTCCAAAGTACACTGACTCGGGTGGCGTTTAATCTTTTGGTCCAATTCAGCTACTTTATCCACATCCCCGTTTTTCTCTGCCTCTAACAACTGGACCCGGAGCTGTTGGATATGGCTATAAGAGTGAAAAATAGGCTGATGGGTATGTCCGGTCACCAAGACTACATTTTCCTGCTGCTGACTCCATTCGTACATGAGTTTGTTGTGGAGCGTTTTTTCAGTTTGACTTAAGGCAGGCGTATTGATGTTGATATCCAAAAATGACTGCAGAGGCCCCCAAATGTAGGCCACAAACCAAATGGAAAACTTGTTCCCATCGCTCCTTTTGTCCCCCTGATGACCGTGGGTACAAAAGACATCGATATGTTTCCCGTCTTTGTACTTTACCCGGACGACAATGCCTCCATAGATATTGATGGCTTTGTCATAAATCTCCCGGAGGTACATCTTCGCAAATGGATCAATCTTCCAAAATAGGTCATGGTTGCCATAGATCTTGAAAAAAGCATTCCGCTTCACAAACTTCTTCTCCACCTCAAAAGTCTTTTTGTTGTGCTGCATAATGGAGAAGATGTTGAACTTCCAAAACTCTTCGCTGTCGCCCAAATTGATGTAGAAAGAACCCTTTTCATTGTAGTGTTCCAATGCGCTGAGGTAATTGTTCTCGGCATGCCGAAACTCGTCCCTGCCTTTCCTGTTGCCCTTGTGCACATCGCTGAGGATGATAAAGCTGTTGCCACGCATGTCGAGGTTGTAAAGTGCGCCTTCTTCCGGTTTGGGGTTTTGGGTGATATCCTTATAGATTTCCGTCAACCGTTTGAATACATATTCCTTGTCGGGTGAGGAGGAAATCTTTTTGGAAAACCAAATGGTGGGCTTCCGCAACACAAAAACTATGGGTGATTTGAGGATTTGAAAGAATCGTTGGAACATGGATTAAAAATAGGAAAAAAATTGATTGGAGGGATGGGATTGTTGTAGTGGTTGTAGTGGTTGTAGTGGTTAAAATGGTTGTAGTGGTTGTAATTGTTGTCTGCTTCGCGTTGTCACGTTGTCGAGTTTTCAAGTTGATGGGATTTCTTTTAAGGGTTGTAATTGTTGTAGTGGTTGTAATTGTTGTAGTGGTTGTAATTGTTGTAGTGGTTGTAATTGTTTTCGTTGTTGTCTGATTGTCTGCCGTGCGTTGTCAAGATGTCGAATATCAGCGACGTCATCCTGCGTACCCAACTTTTGTAAATGTACAGAAAGGGGAATGACATGTTGGAATAAAGAGGTTCAATAGGAATGTGGCTTTAGCCCATTCAATAATAAAAGCCAAGCAACAAAACGGCTTTAGCCAAAACATTGAGACAGAATTGAGATGTCCTGAGCTCTGATGATGTCATTGGTAACCTGAGGTACCGGGATGAAGGATCTCATATATTTTAGGAGAGACCTTTCGCAGCACTCAGGGTGACGACTCCGACTATTACAATATTGGTTTGTGTAAAACCCCGAAGGGGTGACATGATTATAGAATAAAAAAAAAAATAAACCCTTTCTGATTTTGGCAGATTGGATGCCCAATCATAAAGGTGGCTTTCCGCCAAAACAGGGTAGGGATTGAACGCCTGCAGGGGTAAAAAGATTAAGCTGATGGTTTTGGAAAAGTACAAACAATGAAATTATCGGAATAATACTATGGTTTCTTGGAAATTGGTCAAAAGGTAACGAATGGGTAAGGAGGGTGTAACGGGTGGGTAGGAGAAGGGTAAGGGAAGGGTAGCGGAAAGTGGGAGGAAATTCATGATTTTCGGAAATTTTATAGCATTATTTCTTTTAGAATAGATTTATTTCAAGTTTAAAGAAATTGTTTTATTTCGGGAAATCGGTTGGAAATCTTGCTTGGCCTTCTTCCTATCCGATAAAAAAGTAAAAGACCAATTCGATTTTTGAGATCAAATTCCTAAAGAGCGGTTTTGAAAATAGCTACGTTGAAAAAATTATGAAATGAGTTCCCTCACAAAAATACTTGGGACCATAATAACCTGTCATCGGAAAAGGACTTATTGGATTCATCATTTCTAGTTGTTGATTTACAAATTGTAATTTACATTTTGCAAATCTGCCAATTCTTTTCACAGGGATGAAGGGGGTAAGCTGGCTCTATCCCTTACTTTGGTACTACTTTGGTATTACTATGGTACTACTCTGGTAGGGCTTTGCAAGGGATTTGAGGGGGAGATGAGGGGGAGATGAGAGAAGTCATTTATAGATATTTTTTCTTTTCTGGAATCACTCCACGAACACCACCTTCTGGGTTATCCACATCTCCAACATATCGGGGAATAAGGTGGATATGTACATGATTGACAGTTTGGCCAGCAGATTTGCCAATATTTATCCCTACATTAAATCCATCAGGTTCATACTTTTTTTGGACAACTTCTTTTACATAATTCAGCATAAAAACACAGGCAGATTGTTCTCGAAAGCTCAAATCAAAATAGTTATCCACATGCCTTTTTGGAATGATCAAGGAATGCCCCTTTGAAACAGGAAATTTGTCATAAATGGAAAACGCTGTCGCTGACTCGGCTATAAGTATACTCTCCGATGAAGGAATACAAAATAGGCAAGAATCTTCTAATTGATCCTTATTCTTTTGGTTGAACGGACCATACTCATAAATTTCGCAGCTTTCATTTTTGAAAATAGAAACAAAAGGAAGGATCACGTTGCATTGATACGTAGGTTTTTGGTGGATTTTATGAGTTCTAAATCCCTCATAAGTAACATCCCTTCTAACAGCGAAATAGGCTTTTCCGGTTGGTTTTAATAGCTGTGAAATTTCCATCAAGACCCTTGTCTGCTCTTCCTGCATCAGGACATTGAGAACATAAAAACAGAGAATGGTATCGAATTGCTTTTGTGGATAACTTGGAAAATAATGCCTGTCATATCCGACAATATCAATCCCTTTCCCTTTCAAAACCTCTACATCCTTTCCAAAGCCACATCCAAAGTCCAAGACCTCTCCCCGTAATAATCCCTTGTTCAAAACATGCCTTGCAGGAAAGGAAATAGAATCTCTTTCTTTGGCGGTGAGGTGGTTGAAGGAGTTTGAAGGGCTCATGGTAAAAATTGAAAGCCATTGTTTGAAGCAATGGTGATTAGAGGTTTAATTGTTTCTTGAAACTTAATTTTGAACTCTGGTTTTAAAATACTTTCCGACGTAGGCATTTCAGAACAAATAGTGAGATAGTCTTCCAACAACTTATTCCTTGGATGCTTTTGACAGATAATATTCAATCCAGAAATTTGGGTATTAAAAAAATCTTCAAAAAAAGATTCAAAACGAGGTAATCGATTGTTTTTTGAAGAATTAAATTTAGGGCTAGCAGGGATTAAATTCCAAATTAAATCATGAGCGACAAAGCTATGGGGAACGAAATGCTCAACCGCATAATTTTCGATTGAGATCATCTCGTTTGTATAAATACATTTTATTTTATTCTCTGGAAGTTCCTTAAATACCAAATTCCAAAAATCTTTTCTTTGCTTATCTAATTTGGGTCGCTGCGCATCCTTTATGATTTTATTGGCTATATCAGGAATGTTTGGATTGTGTTTTTGAAAAAACAAGGTAAGATTCCAATAACAAAACGATTTTAAAAACTTGGTATTTTCCAATAGGTAGTCAACCCATTCAGGGTTTATTTCTATTTCTTCCTTTTTGAGAAAATAAAGACACATTCTTTTTTTATCAGCATTTAATTCATAAATCTTCTTTTTCTTTTCACTGTCTGTTCCGATTAAACCTTCAAACCAAGGTGATAAAAACCAATGTGGCACCTGATTATCGAAATGAGTTAAAATTCTTATTGTCTTCTTGTTATTGCTTTCATTTATCAATCGAAAAACTTTTTCCCTTTCGAAATGAATTGGTATGTTTTCGATTTCTGAGATAGCCGAAATTTGATTTTTCAAAACATCGCTTTTTCCATAAGACAAATTGAAATAATTGGCCGTGTACCAGGAGTTTGAAAGCATTCTAGCAAATAAAGATCTTTTATTTATTAACCTCTTTCCTTTTTCAAGTTCTTGAAGTATTGATAGAAACCAATAATATTTGTAGGTCGCAACAGTTTTGTTAAAACAGGCCGCTAAAATGTGGATTGGTAATTTTTCAGAGTGGGGAAAATTCATACGTCATGAAAATTAAGACCAATGCAAAAAATGATTTGCGACATAATCAAAAGGGATTTTTTCTTGTTCTAGTCGCCAATTATTAGTTTTCAAAATCTTATAAAGCTCTTCTTCGGAGTCTGTAAGATTAAGTTGTGTAGTTAGATTTGTTAATGTACCGGAATCATTTTCAAAATATTTGTCAAAGGTTTGTTTGTCCATTAACACGCTTTTTGTGTGAGAAAAATAACCTCTAAATTGAGATAAAATTTCAAAGCCTTGAGCGTCAATATCTCCCCAGTAAAGCAATTCGAGATTTGCAAACCAGTTAACGTTCTTAAGATTGTAGACACTGTATCCGCTTCCAAATATTGCAATAGTCTTGTCCATTCTTGGAAGTGTTAAAGTAGTATAAAGAGTTGTTTTGTTTTCAACAACAATCACTTTTTGTAAGGGCAGATTCAGTTTTTCAAATTGGCTTATTGGAATAGCAATGTCGTCAAGACATGAAAAATAATTGTTACTAATTTCTTTGTCGAGTATTTTAAATCGGACTTGAGGTTCACTAAATTTCAAATAAAATCTTTTTTCGAATGATTTTTCTTGAGGATCTAAAAATTCAGGAATGAGAACATCAAGAAGTTCTTTTATTATACTCTGATTTCTCTCAACAAACTTTGTGTGAACACTTATTGGCAATTCTCTAACATAAAGATTCGGTTTTGGAATCTGCTTAAAAAACATGCAAACTTTTAAAATACTTTCCCATTCATTTTGATTTTGTATTATCCTTGAAGGATGTTTTATAACCCAATTCCTTAATTCAGGAAAGGTGGAGATAATTCTTTCACAATTTCCTTTGAAAAGTTCCGCTTCCTTCTCTTTGCCCAAATATTTTAACAAGTCCTTCTCTGTGTCGAAATAGATTGCGATGGGTAAGTCTTGAGTTCCTAAATATTTGGTTTTTACCTTTTGAAAATCTAATGTGTAGCCAAAACCTTTTTTTTCTTTTGATTGACTGATTAAGAGAAGAATCTCTTTTTCAAATTCAGATAATGATGATTTTGGATAACTTTTATCACCACGAATTTCAAGCTGCGTGAAAGGTTTTTCCTCAATCATTGATTGAAGAAACGAAATATACTTTTTGCCTGCTTTATCTTTAATTTCGCTTGGATTTATCATTGAAGAACGAAATTTGCTTTTTCTTCCTTGAACTGTTCAATTGGCATATCGTAAAGCCAAGAATACTTTTCTTCTTTTCGTTCAACGAAATGAACAAACGAAATGTCATTTTCTACAATGTGAATATTGTCGCTCGGTGTAACTACCAATAGTTGAAGATGAAGTTGTTTGCAAAGAGTTATCAAATATCTTGCTTTGTCTTCATCTTGTGCCTTAAAGGCTTCATCTATTGCAATAAATCTGAAGGAGTTACTCTGCAAGCCTTCTTTTGTTAAACCAAATTGGTAAGCAATAGCCGAACCTAAAATGGTATAAGTTAACTGCGCCTTTTCCCCGCCAGAAAGTTGCCCCATATTTTCGTAGGTCTTGAACTTGGCGTTTGTTTCTTTATAAAATTCCTCAGCTTTATAACTAAACCATGATCTAACTTCCATCACTTTCTTTCTCCAATCTTCTTTTTCTAATTTGGTAATTAGTGGCTCTATGTTATTATTAAAGTGATTTTTCCTACCCTCAATTGAAGCTTCAATAACTCTAATATTTGGAATGGCATTGTTTAGCATTGTTCTGAATTCTTTTACTTCATCACTAATTCGGTTTGGGGCTACAATTTGAATGTAGGTTTTGAAATCCTTATCTCTAAAATCAATTTCCCTTAAAGCATCATTTAATATTCTGATGTTGTCCTTGATTGAATCAGACCAATTTTCAAAGAACATTCTAAAGTCAGCAACTTTGTTGATGATAGTTTCTTGCAAGTACTCATTGAATCTTTTTTCAAATTTTGGCAAGTTGTCATTTACCAGCTGTTTGAGTAGTGTTTGGTATTCACTGATGAATTCTAAATGCGTTGATTCTGGAAGTCGGCTCACATCTGAACGCCAGTCTTTAAATTTGTATGTGATTTCTTGGGATGGTTGCTTATAGGCATTGATTTTTAGTTTAACTTCATCCTCATTTAGCCGCTTATCTTTATCTAATTCAGACAGTCTTATTGAAAGCTCTTTTTGAAATTCCTTTTGTGTGTTTTTTAAATTTGAATATTCAATCTTTTCTAAGTCAGGGTTTTGGTTTTCAAATTCTGTAGTGTCTACAATTCCTGTTATTTGAAGAATTTTATTGGATTCTATTATCTCTAAATTTAAATCCTCAATCTTTTTTTTCTGGGTAAAGATTTCTTGTCCTTTATTAAATAAATCAACTTCAGAAAGTTGCATTAAATTTCCTTTAACTTCTTCCAATTGTTTTTGAAGAGATTGAACTAAATTATTTGTTTTTTCTAATTCAGCCTTTTGACCTTCTTTCTCTTGAATTTGTTCTGCAAAGGTTTTCCAGTCTATGTCATCATACTTTGTGAAGAGCTTGAATAGGTCGGAATAGAATTCTTTCTGAATTTCTAATGTTTTAATACTTTGCTCAATTTGTCGGTTCTCATGTAATGCTAATCTTTCCTTTTCTTGAAGGTTCTTTATTTCGGTTTGGAGTAATTTAATCTTGTCTTTATTTTCCCAACCTAAAACAAAGTTTTCTTTCTTTGATATATGTGGTCTATCGTCTTTCTCGTGTTTCCCTTTTGCAAATTTTGTAAGTCCTTCTTTAGTGATAGCTTTTTCTTCATATAAACCAAACTCCTTTAAATCATTTACACAAGCATAATTGTATTGATTTACAATGATATCTTCAAGCCAATCTGAATAAATGCTTTTTGGTTTAAATTCTAATTTATTGATTATGGCGTTTTGGGCAATGTTTTTATTCCTCATATTTGCTAATGAGGTAAAACCCCTGAATCTTTGGTAGGTTATTCTACCTTTTAAATTGGTGCTATTTACATAATCGTTAACCTTATTATAGTATTTTTCAGGAACGATAAGGCGTAAAGCGAAATTGTGAAGAATCTTTTCTGCCGAAAGCTCCCAATCTTTTTCATCCTCTCGGACTTTTATAAGCTCTCCTATAAACGGAATTTCTTCCATAGTGGCACCAATATGTTCTAAAATGTCATCTCTTATTTCCGCTTCTCGTCCAGCAATATTGTTTTTATTCTTTTGAAGAGATTTGATAGTTTCAATGTCTTCATTGATTTGATTGGTTAAATCATCTCGTTTATTTTTAGATAATCTCAATTTTTCATCAATTTCCTGTCTATTTAATTCCAATTCAGATTTTTTCTTACTAGCCTTTTCTCTATTTGCCTTAAATGTTTCTTCACTTGGGTTCGTATTGGACTCAAGATTTTGCGCTAATTTATTGTATTGGTCAAGTTTGGTTTTTCTTGCATCCCGGCTTTTTTCCAGCCTACTTATCTCAGCCTTTAGCTTCTCTATTTGATTGCCAACTTCGTCAGATTTTATTTGAACTTTTAAATCTGCGACTTCATCCCCTAACACTGTTTCTTTCGCTCTTAATTGATTGATTTCGATTTTAAGTTCTTCGAGTCTTTCATTACACTTGAAAAGTTCCTTTTTAGCAAGATCTTCATTCTTTTTTGCAAACCAATAAACACTAAGTTCATTAGTTGTATTCAATCTGATTAATTCAGTCTGTATTTTATAAAGTTTTTTTGCTATTTCATCTATTGGAGAAAGTTGAGCGATTTGTTCTTTTGCTTTTTCAATATTATTTTTTGCATCCATCAAAGTCAAAAAGCTTTCTTTTAGCTGAATGAACTCTGCTTCGGCATTTTGCTCTTCAAGCATATTGGTTCTGATAAAATCATCTAAGTCGTCCAACACTTTAACACCAACTACTTGATTAAATAAACTAAGTGCTTTTGTAGAACGCATACCAAATAAGATAGCAATTTTTTCTGCGTAGGAGTTCGGTCCATCCCAAAATTCAATTTTCTTTGTTTTGGTATTTGAATTGTATACTTTTTCTAAACGTTTTTTCCAGTTTCCTTTACTATCAAAATCACTAAAATCCCTCTCTATTTCTAGTTGAAGGTGAGCAATTCCAAAGGACCTTCTTAGTTCACCATTAGAAAACCACCTTACTTGAAAAAGTGTAATATTCTTTTGGTTAGTGTTGGAAAATGAAGCAAGGATAACTGAATATGTGGATTTATCCCTAAGTGATTGTGTTGATGTACTAAGTTCACCTTCTCTTTGAATATTTCCATAGTTCCCACAAACATAGGTTTCTTCGGTTCTATCACCTTTTTTGTCAACTCCAGATGATTGGTTGTAAAATCTATCTTTTTTAACTGGTACTAATAAAGTTAAAAGAGCATCAATGTATGTGCTTTTTCCAGAAGCGTTAGCTCCTGTTAACAAAGAATTGTTTCCCTGTGGATTAATCTTGAAAATCTTCTCGTGAAATGTCCCCCAGTTATAAACTTCCATATATTGAAGTCTGAAACCAGCTTTATCAGAACTGGTGCTAAATAGACTCAACGAACTCTTGTAATTTGATTTTAAATTCATGTAAAATATCTAGCGTTATTTTTTCCTTAATGATCCTATGAATTTGGTATTTCTTCTCATTATCTTTCTTACTAACATCTTTCAAATACCCTAAATCAACAACGTTTTTTATATACTTATCCAAGTCTTTTAAAAATCTCAGCCTGTTATAACCCTCTTGTAGAAAAAGTTCCAGTTCTTCCTTAATCTCAGTGTCAGTTATAAATTTCTCAGAAACTTGAAACTGTGTAGGATTATTGTCAAACTCTTCTAAAGATTGACGAAGAACCACTAGAATTATTGATGTTTCAAAACCAATTTGTCTCCTCATTACTAGGCCAAGTGAATTTCCTTCACTATCTTCAAATTGTTTAACAAAGGCAAATCCCTCATCTTTTTTTACAATAAGCTCTAGTCCTATTAGACTAATATATTCCTGAATTTCTAATTGATAATTCACCAAATCCTCCCAAACAGAAGAGGTTCGTTCAACAGGCGATTTCAATAACTTTACAATTGCCTTTGAATATGGTTTTATATTCTTTTCTAAATTGTTCATCTAGTTAAAATTATTTCTGGTATTTGAATTGACTTATTTTTCTCAACATCAAACAAAATTCTTTGTGTCTTTTCTGTGCTTATAGAATATTTAAAATCTTTCACCACTCCGATATAGCCGAATAGTTCAGGTAAGCCTTTTTCAATTCCCCCATTTCTTTCTATTACTTCATGAATAGTAGTTTGAGATTTGTTTTTCAATACCTCTTTTATCCTTCTCCTTAGAAGGTCTTTGTCAATGTTTGATTGTGAAAAAAGTTTATTAAGGTGATTTGATTTAGCAATATCCTCATCTGCTAGTTTTGGACGTGAGTTATATGTTTGCTCTTCTGTTTGTTCAAAAGTGAGTTTTCTTTCAAAAGGAATGCTTATTTCAAAGTCTGATTCTAACTCAAAAGAAAGCTCAGGTCTTTTCTTTGATTTACTTAATTCTAAAAGTGATTTTTTGATTTCTTGAATGGTGTTTTTTGTAACTTCTGATTTCGAGGCTTCATTCTCTCTAATTATTCTGCTGAGTTTTTCAGCCATCTTATCATTTGCTTTATAAACCTTTTGTCCAGAAGTCCACAAATGATTTTTCATACCTTTTAGGAAAAGGTCGTTCACCGGGATTCCTATTTCATTTAATGTGGAATAAAGCTCTTTGGTAAGGTTCTCCCATTCCAATTGTAGACCTGGATTTAAAAGGAATGACCAAAAGGCATAAAAGCTTTTGCCTTGTTGGCTCTCTTTCAATTCGTCTAAAGCCTCAAAAGTAAACTCAAGAATATCACTTTTAGTAAGTCTTCCTTCAGTGTGTTTTTGATAAATTCCTTTTGTGATTCCTTTAAAGTTATCTTCAACTTCTTTGAAGTCTGATAAGAGTTCTTTGGCTGATTGATTAAGCTGATTAAACCTTGGAACAATTTCAAATTCTTCAAAAACTTTAACGTCCTCTCCAATTTTTATCCTTTGAATTTGCTGTTCTATTTCCAGTTTTTTGTCTTCAAGTAATTGGATTCTTTTTTCAGCATCATCATTAGTGAACTCTACTAGTTCCTTTAAAAGGCTAAAAATATTTTTGAATTTGGATTCAGTTCCAACATATTCTTCCTTTTTAAGACTTGAAAGCCAATCAATTGTCTTGCTCGAATGGGAGGAAAGCTCGTAAAATATTTCCCCTGTTTCATCCTGGTAGTTTGTCAAAAAACCTCTGTTTGTCCAATTCTGAAGGTATTTCTTTGCCTTAATTTCATAAGTATCATTAATCTCAATATCACTTTCTTCATCTTTATCAACTTGTTTAAATTCTAAAAAATCTGCAAGTCTAGAATGAATATTTTCATATGAGATAACTCCTAAAGAATCTTTAAAAATACTCACAAGAAACATAAGTATTAATTGTCTATTCCGAAGAGTCAAAATCTCAACGCTTGGTGAATTTTCAAGAATATCTTCGATTGATTGGGCTAACTTCATTGGAGACTTCTTAATTGAATATTTTGAAGCTTAAATCTAAACCATATTTAGTAAGAAACAATAAGTTTTAAACATTACTAAACGAAATACAAAGAGTATTTTGGAAATAAAAGATTTCTATAAATCCGAATTCCTATCGTCATAACTCCTCCAAACACCCAATCCCCTCCTTACTATCCTTTCCAAATGGAGGAAGGATGCGGTAGGCTTCGATACGTTGTTGGATGGGGGCATCTTCCATTTGGTAATTTGGTGTGTAGCGGACCGTGTCCCAATAAGTTGATCTCGGGTCGGTAGCCCTGAGGTCTCCTGTTTCTGCCATCCAAGCCAATAGTTGGGTTTTCAGCTGTTCTTTGACTGCTTGGGATTCTGGTTCGGCAGCTAGGTTATATAATTGATTGGGGTCCTTGACCACGTCATACAATTCCTCCTCGGGCCTGATGCCAAAGGAAAGGGCAAAGTAATCTGGTTGGCCAGGTTTGGATTTGCCTTCTGCGTTCATGATGAGAAACTTTGTGATGGAATGGTCTACATCTCCATATTGACCTACAGCTTGGTGGACTGTCGGGTCGCCGGCGGGATTGCGCTCGGGCATAGGATTCCAAATATAGAGGTATTGGTGGTTTCTGATTCCCCGCATGGGGTAGCTGAGGTCGCCCTTGCGTACATTTGCATGCCGCTCGCGCTCGAGGAAAACCTGGTCCCGGTTTTGTTTTTTGCCTTCCAATAGTGCCCAAAGAGACTGTCCACTCATGTCATCGACTTCCTGACCTGCCGCTTCGATAAAGCTCGGAGCAAAGTCCACAAAATTTACAAAATCGTCAATGACAGTTCCCGGTTTGGCTTTTGCAGGCCACCGAATCACCAAGGGCATTCGGGTGCCAAGGTCATAGAGGTTGGCTTTGGCACGGGGAAAAGGCATGCCGTTGTCACTTGTCATCACGATGATGGTATTGTCGAGTTCCCCGATCGCTTCGAGCTGCGAGATGAGTTGTCCACATTCCCTATCAAAGCGCTCTATCTCAAAATAATAGTCCAGGATATCATTCCGCACACAGTCATTGTCAAGAAAAAACCCTGGGACAACGACATCAGACAGCTTCATGCCACTTTGGATTCCGGTGTTGGTTTCGTATTCCCGGTGTGGATCGCTGCTGCCAAACCAAAAGGTAAAGGGTTGGTCTTTGGGTCTTTGATCCAAAAAGGTGTTGAAGTCTTCAAATTGCTTTCCGGCAGGATTGTGGGCGAGGCCGGAGACCAAAAATTCCCCCGGTCCCCAACCTTTGCGGGTGGAACCTGTGAAGTAACCGGCTTTTTCGAGGATGCTGACATAGGTGGGATATTGGGCGGGAAATTCTGACCAAAGATTTCCCCCGGATTCATTTTGGTGTGGATATCTTCCCAGCAAAATCGAGGCGCGGGAAGGTGAACAGGAAGGAGAAGCGGTATAGGCATTGGTAAACAAGGCGCCTTCTGTAGCAAGTCTGTCAAAAGTAGGTGTCCGGACCACGGGATCCCCATATACGCCGGCATGTGGATAAGACCAATCATCGGCAATCAGAAAAAGGATGTTTGGAGGCTTTGGAGATGCCTTTTCCGATTCTTTCTTTCCACATGAAAAGAATAGCAGGAAGGAGAAAAAGAGGAGGTGGGATGGTTTCATGTTTGGGTCTGGTTTTGGTAGTCAAAATAATGCCAAACCAAAATTTAATACTTATGTACTTCTTAAAAAAATTGAATCCGGTAAAACCGCTCTGAAGGGGCTGATTTTCAGGATGCTTTTGCATGTAATATACGCTTTCATCTCTTTGGCAAAGGCCCAAGACGGCTACTTTGGAATATAAATAAAATCCCTTTTGTCGTGATTTTCTAACCCAACTCAATTACGTCCGCACTGCGGTCGCAATTGAAAGACTTTGAATAATCCGACCAATCCGATCTAACTGTGTATAATAACTCCCGCCTTTTCCCTTATTCCAAAATATTTTCCCCTATTGTTTTTCCTTCCTTCCTGACATTTATATTTTTGACCAAACAATCGCATTATGCCCCTGACAAGAAAAGAATTATCCAATGCGAAAATTCACCTAGCCTACATGAAGGCTCCCAACAAGCAGCGGGGATATAAGCTTTTCAAAGAAGGTCATGTAAAATATTTGAATTTTGATAAGGAATCCAATACCTATAATTTTCAGGTTAAGGGTAATTTAGAACCATTTTACAAGGTATCTCTAAACCTGAGCGACTCTCCAGAATCAAGTCTTTTTGATGATGGAGAGGGAGATCCCTTTACCTGCAACTGTCTTCATTTTAAAGAAGAAGTGCAATGCAAGCATGTGGCTGCGTCATTCCAATTTATTTTGGACAATTCTAAAAAAGACTTAAACCAAATCATTACTGTTTCCGGTCCAAAACCCGTAGAGGTTTCGTTTCCTGTATTGATAAAATGTACGGAGGATGGGTTAAAAAATCTACACGAACTTATCCCTGTTGATCCCAAAATATACAATCCAGATACCCATTTGTCTGAAGTAGTTTTCATGGAAAATGGTCTAAGGTATATTTTGACGGGTTACTATTTGAATGGAACCATTGAGGTTACTTTCAATGACGGACAAGTCACCATCTATGGAAGTAACAAAAAACCCCATATTGTCAAGCAGGCTCTCAAATGGCTAAAGGACAGGTTTTCTAAGGAAATGACCAATGATGCTTTCATTATTACCCAAAAACAACGTGATGCAATTGTCTTCAAAAAACTGGAAGAAAAGGGTGTTTTAAATCAACTTAAAAAACCACTCGAGGCATTAGAATTTAGCTTGTTTAATAATGTTGTCATATTACGGTTTGGTGGGGAGTTAGAAGGCATGGTGAATATTGACAGTATGGCCGCTGAAGTAAACAAGAATTTATCCCCAATCATACCAAGCAGTGTATCCATCACCGAGGTTAGCCATGAGAATGAAATCGGCGCTTTCAATGCCGGGTTTGCATTGGCCTATTTTTATGACGAACCATTCTCAAGGATTCTTCCCATTATGGCCAAGGGTAGCAAAAAAGATCCTGCTGCCCTCAATAATAAATTTGTGTTGATTGAGGATCCCTATGACATGAGACTTGCCAAAACAGAAAACCTCGATAAGGCTTTGTATCAGATTTCGAAAATTGCAAAATCAGGGAAGAAAAATAGCAGCTTGGATGTATTCGAGTTATTCAGGGAATTTTTGGACTATGCAAAAGACTATCCGATTTATGTGTTTTTGGGAGATGGCTATGATGTCAATCATATCCGAAAATCACATTTTGACAAAGCATTGCAAATCCATGAGGCTTCGGCAAAAATCGTTTTGACCAAAACGGGCATAATCTTTCAGTTGGAGGTGCATATCACTTTTGGTGAATTTGAATTGAAGCTTTCAGAAGTAGAACCTCAGTTAGATATTACAAAAGCTTTTGGGGTATTTCAAGACACACATTTGTTATTATTTGAAAATAGGAAAGTCCTCGACCTGATGGATTTCCTCCTATCTTATCCCATTCTTAAATTCGTTGAAAGAGATTTTGAAACGTTCTTCCAAAAAATAATTCAGCCAATGGCAGGTTATATCGAAATTCAGGATGAAACAGGAACATTAAAACAGGCGGAAGTCGTCGGTCCTCTTCAACGTCAGCTTTATGTCTCTGAATTGAGTGGTTTGGTTATTTTCCGCCCTCAGGTCAAATATTCCGATACCGCATTTTCAAATCCATTGGAATCAAACAGCATTCTAGATGGTGCGACCAAAACCATATACCTTAGAGATGGAGAATTTGAAAGTCTGTATTTGGATTTCCTCAGGGAGCTACACCCCAACTTCAAAAACTCAGGGAACCAGGGATTTTTCCACCTGACACATGATACTTTTATGCAAGGGTTGTGGTTTTTCAAGGCATTTGAAAAATTAAAAACCGAACAGATCAGGGTCTTTGGCTTAGAAAACATCAAAATCAAAAGGTACAATCCCTTTCCTCCTGCGGTGTCGATGGAATTTGGTTCCTCTCAGGACTGGTTTGAGGTCAATGCTTCTGTTGCTTTTGGGGACCAAAAGGTCAAGCTGAAAGACATCAAAAAAGCCCTGGACCTCAATCAGGACTATGTCGAACTCGAAGACGGCAGCTTCGGCATCCTACCGGAAATCTGGTTGAAAAAATTCGGAAAACTGTTCCGATCAGGGGAGTCTGACAAAAACGGTTTTAAGGTCCCCAAGACCTTGTTTCAGGTATTGGATGGCTTTGAGGAAACAATGAATTTTCCTGAAATTTTGCAGGAAATTGAAGATAAGAAGGAAAAGCTGAAGGCCTTTACCCAAATCAAAAAAGCTGACATTCCAAAAAAACTCAAGGCCGAACTCAGAAATTACCAGCATACCGGACTCAATTGGCTCAATTTCCTTCAGGAATACCATTGGGGAGGAATATTGGCTGATGACATGGGATTGGGCAAGACCCTCCAAATGATAGCCTTGATCTGTAAAATAGCAGAGAGCAATAAAGCGGCAAAAATCCTGGTGGTCGCTCCAACGACACTGTTGTTCAATTGGAAAAATGAATTGGAAAAGTTTGCTCCTCATCTCGATTACTTTATCCATCATGGCAACAGGTCCGATTCTGTCGATGAACTCAACAAGCATCAGGTCTTATTGACAAGCTATGGCTTGGTCATCAATGACCTCGAACTCCTGCAGAAAATCAAATTTGAAGCCATCATCGCCGATGAATCTCAAGCCATCAAAAACACACAATCTTTAAGGTATAAATCCATCACAAAGCTCAACGGCAAAATCAAAATGGCCATGACCGGAACTCCGATAGAAAACAGTCTGGCCGAATTATTTGCCCAAATGAACTTCGTCAATCCCGGTTTTTTCCATTCCTTCAATAGCTTTAGGGAAAATTACCTCAAACCATTAAAGAACGGCGACAGGGAGATTTTGCTGGAATTGCAAAACAAGATCAGGCCATTTGTCCTCCGAAGGACCAAGGAAGAAGTACTGACAGAACTTCCCGACAAGACAGAAGAATACCTCTATTGTGTGATGAATCCCCTTCAGCGTAAAATCTACGATGCCTACCGCAATGAATACCGGGATTATCTTCTCAAGAAATTTGACGAAGATGGCGCTGAAAATTCCAAAATGTATGTACTCGAGGGACTGACCAAGTTGAGATTGGCCTGTGATGCCACCAACCTCGTCAGCCATACCGAGACAAAAAATGAATCGGTCAAAATCGACCTGCTGATAGAGCATATCCTCGAAAAAACCGGTGACCATAAAATATTGATCTTCAGTCAATTTGTTAAAATGCTTGGTCTTGTCCAATCAAAATTGGAAGAAAACCTGATAGATTATACCTATCTCGACGGCAGTACCACGCTTAAAAACAGGGAAAAGGAAGTTCAACAATTTCAAACAAATGAGCAAAAGCGGGTTTTCCTTATCAGTATGAAAGCGGGCGGCACAGGCCTCAATCTTACTGCTGCCGATTATGTGTACGTCTTGGATCCATGGTGGAACCCGGCTGTGGAAAATCAGGCCATCGATCGCTGCTACCGGATGGGACAGGAAAAACATGTCATCGCCTACCGGATGATCTGCAAAGATACCGTAGAAGAAAAAATCATGCTCCTGCAACAGGCCAAAAGCAAATTGGCCAAAGAGGTGATTTCAGAAGGCGACAGCTTTTTGGGGGCTTTGGACAAGGAAAGTATGTTGTCGTTGTTTGAGTGAGGAAGCCGATATCTTCCTTACTTACAATGCTGTACTATTTTGGGATTTCAAAAACCCCCTGTGTTTATGGGTATTGGCTGTAAACAGATGTAGGAAATAGACCTGGTCATTTCATTAACTCTGTCGGTCCATCCATCTTTGAAAAAGGACATCATACACCGCATGAAATTCCTTTCCATCACTTCTGTATTCTTTGTAAACCAATTCCTTTCCCTTCAAAGCTTCCAAAGACCTCAGCACTGTTGCCGGGCTTCCCAATAGGTTGCCTGATACAAATGCTTTGGAGGACGGTTCCATCACTTCTTTTTCTTTGGCGATGGCTTTAAGCAGCTTCCATTGCTGAAGGGTCAAAAGACTCCTGTAATGGAAAAAGAAAGGCTCCTGTTCTTGGAGAATTCTTGAAGCTTCCTGATGCCAAGTCGACTCGTCTATCTTTTTTTCTCCTGTAAGAAATACCCTGTTGCAGAGTAGCTGAACATAATACGTGTGGCACATGGTCCAATCTAACATTTGCCCGATAACCACAGCAGAAATATGTCTTCCCTCCTCCATAAACTTGGCCTCAATAAAATCGGAATATGTTTTTTGATCGATTTTCTCAATTTTCAAAGGGCTTGCACTTTTAAAAAAGGGCCTCCCAGGGTCACTAAACATGCTGCTGAGTATATGCTGCTGACTTCCCGCAAAAATAAACCTGACGTTGGGGAGTGACTGAATCAATCCTCTAAGCCATGCGTCTGTATTTTGTTCAGGGTAATTTCCGATTTGTTGAAATTCATCAACAGCGACTAGTATCGGAGCGTCTTGCTGCGCCAAAAACTCAAAAATATCCCTCACCTGTCTGGGAGAATCCTTTACATCGAGCCCAACTTGCGGAATTCCTGAAAGGGCATCAAAACTGAGCGTTGGCCTGAGCGATTTGATAAAATCCCAAACTTTTCTGCCTATGGGGCTCTTCTCGGGAATGGATTGCAAAAGTCCTGAGGCAAGGGAATTCAAAAAGTCCTTCTCGTTTTCAGTGTGTAAAACATCCAAATATATCCCATTCCATCCCTTGGGCAATTTACCCATCACATGGCGAATCAGGGCCGTTTTACCCAATCTCCTGATTCCGAGTAGAAGGCAGGATTCACCTCCTGACAACATCGATAGGATCTTTTCAGTCTCTTCTTCTCTATCGCAAAAATACTTTGGGCCATAATAGCCGGTGGTTGGAAATGGACTGATTGGATCCATGGTGGGAAACTTTATTGATTTACAAATTGTAAATTACAATTTGTAAATTACAATTTGTAAATAAGGTATAGATTTTTTGATACATCTTGAAAAATCATTATGTCTTTGTAACCCAAAGTCCCCAATCTAAATCAACCTTCAAGATTCTGCTTCCCCAATACAAGCTCCGGCAAAACGATCAATGCTTCCTTGTCCAACTCAGGGTCTTTCCAAAATACAATCCAATTGACGTAGACTTTCTGAAGGGTGTAACCTCTTGCTTCAAAAGATTCAAGGGTTTTTTTGAAAGCATTGGAAAAGCGGAGGACAGATTCTCCCTTGGAATTGAAGCATTGATGTCCATTGATTTCGAGCTTTTCCCCGGGACGAAGGGCCTGTATTTGCCGCTGTTTACCAAAAAAATAATTGAGCCAAACATCATTATGGCTAAGATGTAGGACCAATATATCCGGGTCAGCATAAGTATTCTCGTCTTGTTTATAATCTCCTTGAGCGATAGGAAAATTAGCCAGATAATTCCCTTGGTAATGGACGGACAAAAGGCTTTTGGCCCTGGTCATGCCCACGTACAGCAAGCGTTTTTCGGAGGCATCCCTCGGCTGTCCCTGTTGGTGGAGCAGAAAGACCTGGTCAAACTCCTTGCCCTTTGCTTTGTGGATAGTGGAAACGAGGATGTTTGTAGAAAAGGCGCTGTAAAAATCCTCCATTTTGGATTCGCCCACAAAAGATTGAAAATCACTGAAAAACCGTGTTTTAGGGTAGATACTTTCAAATTCAGAAAGCAAATGCAAGACCAGATCCAGTTTGCTGCTTTTGCCAAATCTTTCCTGCAACTGCATTTTGGCATTTTCCCAGACTTGGGGCAGGATTGAAAAGACTCCTTCCGGCAACCTGAGTTGTTGGATGAAATACCGGATCTCAAACAACTGCAATAAATTGAAGCCATCGTTACTTTGGATCAACCTGACGGGCAGGCGGTGATGCCGCAGCAAGCCGGCTACTTTGAGTGCTTCTTCATTTGTTTTGGTCAATACAGCCACGGTCCCTGAAAGGTCGGTTTTCGTGATCCTTTCTACCAAAGGTTGGATAAATTGATGTCCACTATGACCGGTAAGGAATAATTTACCTAGGCTAGCATCCTTGGCCATAATGGGTGTTTGCTTCATCCGGTTAGGAATGGTCTCCAGCCATTGATTGGCAAAATTCACAAGATTGGATTTGCTGCGGTAATTTTCCACCAATTCATATTTTACAGCATTTTTTTCAAGGATGAATTTTTCAAGGTATTCAGCGCTGGACCCACGGAAGCCGTAGATATTCTGGTCATCATCTCCTACGGCTATTACCCGCATTTCCTCATTTTGGGTCATCAGGGCTTCCACCAAAGCATATTCTTCCTTACTCATGTCCTGGGCCTCGTCGATGACAAGCACCAGCTTTGTGATTTCTTTTACCTCGGCTTTGTTTTCTCTGATAAGTGAAGTTGCCTGTGCAATGATGTCTCCGGATTTTTCTAAAGTGCCCATTTTTCCCAGCAGGTCAAAACTATAAGAATGAAAGGTCTTGATATCCAGGTAAAGTGCCGCATTGCCAATCAGGTCCATCAGCCGTTTTTTGAATTCCGTAGCGGCTACCCGCGAAAAGGTCAACATGAGCAACTGCTCTTGCTTGACATCCTCCATCAGCAGCAGGGCGGCCAATTTGTGGACCAAAATCCGGGTTTTGCCGCTTCCGGGGCCGGCGGCGACCACGATGTATTTTGATTCTCTGTCATTGATGATTTTCAACTGTGAAGGAGAAAGCTCACCAAAAAGCTTTTGGAATTTGGCTGGAGTGATGTTTTGACTGATCTCCTTTTGCCTGACTCCCTTGAAGTATTTGTTGAGAAAAACAGTATAATTCATCTGAAAATAATCCTCCACAAACTGTAGGGCTTCATGGTAATCGGAGATCATTTTTTTGGCATATTCACCCACGATGTGAATCTGCTGGATTTTGTTTTGATAAAACCTGTCCAATTTTTGATAATCCTCCTGCTTGTAGCGGGTCTTGTTGTCTTCGATTGTCCTTTCTATGTGGAGCCTATTGTACAATACCAAAAATCCGCCTTCGATTTTCAGGGCTTCTATTCGGGAAAGGTAAAAAAGCGCATCCTCTACTTCGGCTGTGGTACAGGTGCGGACAAAGAGTCCTGAAGTAGTTTCAAAACGATCTTTGAGTTCCTGAACAGAAAAATCAACCGGAGCTTCCCCCGAGAAAAGAGGCAGGTCAATCTCCGCAGATTCAGCATTGCTGAAAAGCTCTTGGATAATAAACTTAGATAATTCATGTCTTTTGCGGAATTGACTCTTCAGATCCTCTAATGGAAGGTTTAGCTTCAATTCCACATGGTTTTTGGATGTTTTGGAAATTCTTTTGCTGACCCAGTTCTTGATGCTCCAATAGTTGATAACTGCCCGTATCCTTATCGGATTGACACTTGTCAAACCTTCCGCCTCTGCGGCTTCATTCAAGGCTTTTAGGTTGTAGGTGGCTGTACTTTGGGAAATCTGGGGAAGGAGAAAATTTTCCAATAAACCGAAAGCATCCACGATATCAAGCGAGCGGTTGACATTTTCAGATTTCCGGACAAAAGCCTTCAGGTCCTTGGCATCTGCCAATATTTTTTCTTGCCTGAGCAATTGGATGATTTCGATGACGTCTTCTTTGACTATGCCGAGATGATCGGCGATGTAGTCGACCCTTGCCTCTGCTCCATCTTCTTGATTTTTTTGTCTGCTTTTGGAGGAAAACAGTTTTTTGATGATCCTGACGGCTTTTTCTTTTTGCTTAACATTAAAGTTTGGTGAAGATTCTATTTTTGAAATTGCCTCCTGTGCGGTTTTCGTTTGGATGCTACTCGCAAAAATCTTGGGCATGTTCTGTCCCCTTTTGAGGTAACCGGCATCCTCCAGTGCTGCTATGGCGGTGGTCACCCTTGTTTCGATATCACGGATAGAATCATCCCATCCTGCCTTTCGTGCGATTTCCAAAGCGGAATTGGATACCTGCTTGCGGTACCGTGTGAGTTCTTTGACGGCTTTCCAAATCTGTTGGATTTCTTTGAGGGTAAGTTTAGTCTGATTGAGAAGGATGAAATGTTTGCTCAAATCCTCCTCAGCGAAAAGCACAAAACAGTCGGCTTCAATATTCTCATCGCGACCGGCCCGACCGGCTTCCTGCACATAATTTTCCAGGGAGTCAGAGATTTCATAGTGAACCACCAGACCAACATCTTTTTTGTCCACTCCCATGCCGAATGCTGAGGTGGCGACCATGATATCCACTTCTCCTGCAATAAAAGCATTTTGATTAGCGGTTTTATCGGCTTTTTCCATTTTGCCATGGAAAGCCCTCGCATGATACCCATCTATCTTGAGTTTTTCTGCCAAGAGATCGGCTTTTCTTGTCCGCGATACATACATGATACTTGGACATTGTTTTGCCTCTAATAAATCCCGCAGCGCAACATACTTTTCATCTTCCCTGTTTTTTTCGACCACTTCAAAATTCAAGTTGGTACGGGCCACAGTCGAGCGGAATATTTCAAGATGGAGGGAAAGCTTATCTTTAAAATAGGTTCTGATGTCCTCAATGACTTTTTGTTTTGCAGTCGCCGTAAAACAGGAAACAGGAATGGGTTCCTGCAACCTTTTCTTATGCTCTAGGGCTTTGATAAAATCTGCTATATAGAGGTAATCTATCCTAAAATCTTGTCCCCAAGAGGAAAAACAGTGGGCTTCATCAATGACAAAACGGTTGATTTTCCTACCCAACAATAGCCGTTCTATTGATTTGGAACGCAGGGATTCAGGTGAAATATACAGTAGGGAAGCGGATCCGTCCTCTACACGCTCAAAGGATTTGGCTCTCTCTATGGGATCCAAAAGTCCGTTGATGGTGACAGCGGCGGTGATGCCTTGGTTTTCGAGGTTATCCACCTGATCTTTCATCAAAGACTGCAATGGGGAAATGACCACGGTGAGGGCCATTTCATTTCTTCCTGCCATCAGCGCCGGCAATTGGAAAGTAATAGATTTACCTCCTCCCGTAGGAAAGATCGCAAGCAAAGACTTGCCATCCACAGCGGCCTGTACAGCCTGTTCCTGCAAAGCTTCACCTCCGTAGGAACGGAACCTGCCAAATCCAAAAATTTCCTCCAAGCCTTTGTGGATGTTGTGTTTTTCAATACAAAAAGTACATCCCGGCAAACAGGGTCTTCCCCGAAGCAAGGTTAAGATACGGTCAGTCTTGGGAAATTGCTGCAGTACCCATGCGGGCGGAACACTGCTTTGGTCCCCGGCATGAATCAGAGAAAGCGCAAAGGCCAAGGGAATTCTATGATTCTCGAGCATTTTTTCCAAGTTTGCATTGGTACAAATTTGGCCTTCAAATTTTTCACGGATTTTTTGGGCAAGGTTTACAGAAAGTTTTTCGAAACCGATAAAATCGAAGAAACCTTTAAATTCGACTGTTTTATGAAGCAGAGAAAATAAAATTAGCTGGAATTCAAAATCCAAAGCAAGAAATGCACTGACTTCGTCAAAAAACAAGTCTTTGGCCTTGACCGCATCAAAGAGGGGATTATTGAGGCTGTCGGTCTGGAGTTTGTCGTCTTTGACTAGATGATGATAGGGGTGTTTTGGAAAAAGTAAAGGTGAAAGAAATAGGGTATCGATGAATTTCAGATCGTTTAAACCGGATTCTTGAAAGGCATTTAATAAGAAGTTAAGGTCATGATTCAAAAGGTTGTGACCGCAAAGAAACTTGGTGTTGCCTATGAAGGATATAAATTCTGCAATTCGGTTTGAATGAAAAGTACTGCCATTGTTATTAATTCCACCAAGATCAAGGATTTTATGGCTTTTGGGATCAATTTCAGTATCTAAGAAGAGGATATTATGCACAGATGGCAACGCTTGAATTAAATACAGTTTCAGTTAGAAAGATAGTAAATTAAATTCTCCCTGTTTTCCATTAATTGAGCTAAACCTATTGTACCAAGTACAAAAGGTAAATGTTGAAGTTCACAGTATAAACAATTAAAGAAACTCTAGAAAATAAGTATTAATCAATTCCGGCTCAAAAGCTCCTATTTGCCCTAAAATTAACTCTATGGAAAATAGCTAAACGGCTTCTTTTGAAAGCTTTGCATGGAATTATTCCATTACTTTTTGATCCATCCGGTCAATCTCTTTCTGAACTTCGGCGATGAGCTGCTGCTCTGTAGGAAGGTACAATTGGTATTTGCTGGCGACGATGGATTTGTTGGTTTCGGGTAGGGTGATTTTGACCACTGCATCATTTTTATCGGCGCAAAGCAAGATGCCGATTGTGGGATTTTCAAAGTCCTGTTTTTCGAAACGGTCATAGAAGTTAACATACATCTGCAACTGACCGATATCCTGATGGGTAAGTTTGGCGGTTTTTATTTCAAACAGTACGAAACATTGCAAGAGCCTATTGTAAAATACCAAGTCGATAGAAAATTCATCTCCTTCAATGTGAATGCGTTTCTGCCTTGCCACAAACGAAAAGCCATTGCCTATTTCCAACAGAAAATCCTGCAAATGGGTAATGATAGCGCCTTCTAAATCTTTTTCGTAATAGGCAGCTTCCCGTCTTAAACCCAAAAATTCCAACACCATCGGGTCTTTGATGATCTCTCTAGCATCGCTTGGTAGTTTTTCCTCTCTTGCCACGGCCAAGACAGCTTGTACATCATTGCTGAGTAGCAATCTTTCAAACAATTGGCTGTTGATCTGCCTTTCCAGTTGTCTTGCAGTCCAATTGTTTTTTGTTGCCTCCGCAATGTAGAATTCCCTTTTGTCGTGATTTTCAAAACTTATTAATGTCTTGTAATGTGTCCAGCTCAATTGTGTCCGCAGTGCGGACACAATTGGAAATGTGCGATAAAACTGACGGTACCAATTTAACTGACGATATGAAAAGCCAGTACCAAATTGGGGCTGTAATGTTTCAGACAATGATTTAATCAGAAAATTGCCATAGCCAGCTCTATCTTTTCCTTCTTGCTCCTCTTCAAAAATAACCTTCCCGATTTGCCAATACATCAGTACACGTTCGCTGTCCACTGAGCGAATGGCCCGTTCCCTTGCTGAGGCAATGATACTTTGAATTTGATGTATCAGTTCTTTTTTCAGTTCCATTATTCTATTTGGGTAGTGAAAAGGCTTCAGCAGCTTTTTCAGATTAGGTATGTAACGACTATTAAGATAATTAAAATAACTTCTTTCCCAAACTATTTTTCTTATTGATCCAAATCAAAATTTGAGGCTTTGATAGTCAGATTCCAAGGGAAAAATCCGAAATTGAAGTTTGTATATATATCCATCCCTAAGACCATGAAGGATTCCATCGTATTTTCGTTATTTCTCCTGATAGCCATTTCCTGTACCCAATCCAAAAACACCATGAAAGCAAACAGTTCGATAGAAATCCTGGATGACGCAGCATTGAGTCTGATAGACCCTGAGGCCATGTTGGAGGTGATCGCCGAGGGTTTTGAGTGGACGGAGGGACCCTTATGGCTTGAAAAAGAGCAGAAGCTATTATTTTCAGATATTCCAAACAACTCGATTTTTCAGATTGATGCAAAAGGTGAAACAAGCCTTTACCTCAAACCTTCAGGTTATACCGGTGATGCTGCCCGTGGCGGAGAAACAGGTTCCAATGCCTTGATCTTGGATCCTCAGGGGAATTTGGTGCTTTGCCAACATGGAGACCGAAGGATGGCAAAGATGAATGCGCCTTTGGATCAGCCCAAGGCAGATTTTGTAAGCATTGTGGATAACTATCAGGGCAAGCGGCTCAACAGCCCGAATGATGCGATTTATGACAACGCAGGAAATTTATACTTCACTGACCCACCTTATGGCTTGGAGTTCAATGTGGACGATCCGGCTAAGGAACTTGATTTTCAGGGAATCTTATGCCTGAAGACAGATGGAGAACTCCTGCTTGTGGATATGATTTCCCGTCCAAATGGCATCACCTTCAGCCCTGACCAAACAAAACTAATTGTGGCCAATTCTGATCCAAAACAGGCGGTTTGGTTTCAATATGACATTGTGTCCCCGGGTGTGGTGGAAAACAGGCAGTTGTTTTTTGACAGCACAGACTTGGTCGGAAAGGAAGGGCAGCAGGGACTTCCTGATGGGATGAAGATGCATAGTTCGGGGTATTTGTTTGCGACCGGACTGGGAGGAATTTGGGTATTCAATCCTAGCGGAAAGGTTGTGGCACGTATCTATACCGGGGAGGCCACGTCTAATTGTGCTTTTTCGACGGATGAAAGGACATTGTATATCACGGCGGATTACTATGTGTTGAAGATGGGGTTGAAGTGATTCTTTTCCCACAAAGACACTAAGGCACGGAGGAATTTATTTTCACGCAAAGACACAGGGACGTAAAAAAAGAGAGAAGAAAAAATTTCCCGCAAAGGCACAAAAGCACAAAGAAAAAGTAAAAGCCTTTAGAGAGACACCTTGCGTTCTTAGCGAAACCATTGTAATCATTGTGGTAAATAATCTCCCGCGAAGGCGCGAAGACACAAAGAAAAATACCAATAATAAATGAGATTCTTCACCTCCGCAAGCTCCGGTTCAGAATGACGTTTATAGAATACCATCTGTGAAAATCTGTGTGAATCTGTGGTAAGGAGTTTTTCCCGCAGATATCGCAGATTGACGCAGAAAAAAAGAGAATGCGTCCCGCGAAGGCGCGAAGACACAAAGAAAAATACCAATAATAAATGAGATTCTTCACCTCCGCAAGCTCCGGTTCAGAATGACGTTTATAGAATACCATCTGTGAAAATCTGTGTGAATCTGTGGTAAGGAGTTTTTCCCGCAGATATCGCAGATTGACGCAGAAAAAAAGAGAATGCGTCCCGCGAAGGCGCGAAGACACAAAGAAAAATACCAATAATAAATGAGATTCTTCACCTCCGCAAGCTCCGGTTCAGAATGACGTATTTAGAAAACCATCTGTGAAAATCTGTGTGCATCTGTGGTAAGGATGTTTTCCTGCAGATATCGCAGATTGACGCAGAAAAAAAGAGAATGTCTCCCGCGAAGGTGCGAAGACACAAAGAAAAAATTTTAACTCGGAGGACGCGGAGGGCACGGAGAAAAACAATAATGATGTGTCACACAAAGGCACAAAAACACAAAGAAAAAGTAAAAGCCTTTAGAGAGACACCTTGCGTTCTTAGCGAAACCATTGTGATCATTGCGGTAAATAATCTCCCGCGAAGGCGCAAAGAAAAATACCATTAAAATATGAGATTCTTCACCTCCGCAAGCTCCGGTTCAGAATGACGTTTATAGAATACCATCTGTGAAAATCTGTGTGCATCTGTGGTAAGGAGTTTTTCCTGCTGATATCGAAGATTGACGCAGAAAAAAAGAGAATGTCTCCCGCGAAGGTGCGAAGACACAAAGAAAAAATTTTAACTCGGAGGACGCGGAGGGCACGGAGAAAAACAATAATGATGTGTCACACAAAGGCACAAAAACACAAAGAAAAAGTAAAAGCCTTTAGAGAGACACCTTGCGTTCTTAGCGAAACCATTGTGATCATTGCGGTAAATAATCTCCCGCGAAGGCGCAAAGAAAAATACCATTAAAATATGAGATTCTTCACCTCCGCAAGCTCCGGTTCAGAATGACGTTTATAGAATACCATCTGTGAAAATCTGTGTGCATCTGTGGTAAGGAGTTTTTCCTGCTGATATCGAAGATTGACGCAGAAAAAAAGAGAATGTCTCCCAAGAAGGCGCGAAGACGCAAAGAAAAATACCAATAATAAATGAGATTCTTCACCTCCGCAAGCTCCGGTTCAGAATGACGTTTATAGAATACCATCTGTGAAAATCTGTGTCAATCTGTGGTAAAGATGAATTCACAGAGATAAAAAAAGCCTCCTTTCGGAGGCTGATTTTCGTTTCTTGCTTCTCGTTTCTCGCTTGTTGGCTCTTGCCTCTCGTCTCTTGCTTCATTTAGGAAGGAAACCTTCGAGGTCAAAAAGAGACCTCAAAGGTGGTTATTTGACATACTTTTCGAGCCAAGTGTTCATTTCCCAAAGGGTATGCAAAACAGATTCTTTGCCCGCATAGCCATGGCTTTCATGTGGAAGTAGTACCAACCTAGTCGTCGCACCGTGACCTTTGAGCGCATTGTAATACCGTTCGGACTGGATTGGGAAAGTACCGGAATTGTTGTCCGCTTCTCCGTGGATTAAGAGAATCGGAGTTTTTACCTTATCCGCATTCATAAATGGCGACATCACATTGTACACATCGGGCGCTTCCCAATAGCTGCGTTGCTCATATTGGAATCCAAAAGGAGTCAATGTCCTGTTATATGCTCCGCTTCGTGCGATACCTGCTGCAAATAAGTTGGAGTGGGAAAGTAAGTTGGCCGTCATGAAAGCCCCATAAGAATGCCCTCCTACGGCGATTTTTTCGCGGTCTCCGATTCCCTGACCTACGATGTAATCTATCGCCGCTTCCGCATTGGCCACAAGCTGCACCACAAAAGTATCATTTGGTTCATCGTCCCCTTCCCCGACAATCGGCATTTCTGTTTGGTCCATAATGGCATATCCCTGCGTCACCCAATAGATCGGCGAACCCCAAGACAATCGGGTAAACTGGTATTTTGAACCACGTACCTGCGCAGCGGTGGCTGCAGATTTGTATTCCCTTGGATATGCCCACATCAGTACCGGCAATCTACCGTCTTTGGCAGGGTCGTAGCCTTCAGGGGTATAGACCACGGCAGACAAGTTGAGTCCGTCGTTTCTTTTGTAGGTGACGAGCTGCTTATTGATGCCCTTGATGGATTCATAAGGATGGGCAAAGTCGGTAATCTGCATCGGAGCGATGCGCTTCTTTGTATTCACCAACCAATAATTGGGTTGGATATCGGTGCTTTCCTTGATGGTGATAAATTCTGTGGCGTCAGCATTCAGGACTTTGGCTACTCTTTCATAATAAGGGGCTTGGCTCCTCCAAAGGATTTTTTCTGCTTTGGTTTTGACATTGAATGCCGACAGGTAAGGCATGCTGCCTTCAGGACTTCCCCCTTCGGAGGTCATAAATACATCGTCTCCTTTTCTCAGAATCACATTTCTTCCAAAGGCATTGGTCGTCAAAACAGGGTTTCCGGGATCGTTGTAGATATCATCCGAATTGCGCTCGATGATAACAGCGCCTTTTTCACCCGGCTTGGAAGGATTGATGACAGATACCCTTTCTTGTCTCGTGGCAAACCATCTTTCGTTCAAAAGGGCAAAATTGTCATCTGACCATGAAATACCTCCAAATCTGTATCCAATGGCGGCCAACTTGGTCGGTGTGGCGGTAAAGGGAGCTTCCAAAGTATAGATGATTTCCCTTTCTTCCATTTTGACTTTCGGATCACCGCCGTCCTGTGCCTCGGTCCAATAAAGTGAGGCGCCTTTGTCCGCTCTCCAACTGATGGATCTTGGTCCGGTAACTGTGGCGTCAAAGCCTGTTGGCCTGACTTCATCCAAAGGAATTTGGGCCAGGGTTTTGACTTTATTTCCTTTGCTGTCCCAAATCTCTACATCATAGGGAAAACGGGAAGCAGGAACGAGGTAAGAAAAGGGTTTTTTGATAACCTCTACCAAGATAAAACTCCCATCGGGAGAAAGGTCCACGGAAGAAATCAATCCTGCAGCACCGACTGCTTGTTTGCTTCCGCTTAGGTCCACGAACATCAACTGCGAATCCATGAAGTAAGCAAACAAAGCTTCATCATAAGAATTGGTCAAAAGATCCTGATACGTTCGGGATGGTGCGGCATTGCCGGAAGTCTCCTGAACAATCGGTCCGGCAGGGGCAAGAGGTGCTTTGGGCATAGTTCCTCGGCTTGGATTGACGGCCTTGAGGAGAATTTTATTATCCGGCGTCCAGGTGATGGCATTTCCATAGGCACCGTTGACAATTTCATCTGTGAGTTTTTTTGCTTCCATAGTAGTCAAATCCACTACCCAAAGGCTGATGCCGGTGTTGGAGGTGTGGGTCATGGCCACAAATTTCTCATCCTTGGAAAGGGAGAAATTACCCAACTTTGGATTGGCAGGAAGGCCTTTGATATCTTGTTCCACGCCGGTCCGGGTATTTTTTAACTTTACATTTTCCACAAATCCTCCACGGCTTGGGCCATTGGTGGCGGGATTGATACGGATGCCTGCGATTCTCAGTTCGGATTGTGCAAGTTCTTCGATGGATGGATTTCCGGCCCGTTCGAGGAGCAACATAAATTCTCCCGACCTGCTAAAGCTCGCCTGAGGAGTAATCGGTGCATTGACCAAGTCCGCTATGGCTTTGGGTGGAGTCTGATAAGTAAGTGCATTCTGTGCTTGGGAGGAAATGACCTCTCCAAAACCACAGAGGGTCAAAACCAGGATAAATCGGTATATTCTTTTCATAGTATCAAAGTAGATTTTGGTTTGAAAATACTGCAAATCATTATATCAAAAACAGCTTTTGGGCTTATTGGTTTGAAATTGGGGTGAATGGGGGAAATGAATTAAGCTTTTTGATTTACGAATTACGAAATAAGTCTTTGTAATAAAATAGATATATTGGAAAAAAAGGACATAAAAAAAGGTGTCTTTGTGGACACCTCTTTTGTTTTTTGAAACATAAACTATAAATTATTTTCCATCTGCACCTATCGAAATCATGGCGCATCTAAATCCAATATGGTTGGTAGCAGAGTCCTGATGGATAAATCTTCTGGTACCAGGTGCAAGCCAATAAGCCATGTCTCTCCAAGAACCTCCTTTATAAACTCTGTAATTGTCGTCGATCAAAGTAGTACTGTATGTATCAGATTCGTCGAAGATACCGTCTTTTCTCAAAGGGTTAAGGTCATCAAAATCCTGATAAGAAAGCGGTCTGTAGACATCCTGAACCCACTCATTGACATTTCCTGCCATGTTGTACAATCCAAAATCATTTGGTGGGAAATCATACACGTTGGTTGGAATGATTTCTCCGTCGTTGGTTCGGCTACCTGCAATACCTGCATAGTCACCTCTTCCACGCTTGAAGTTGGCTAGGAAGTCACCTTGCTTGCCTTGTCTTTTGACATTGTATGGGTTTCTGACACCCCTACCATCCCAAGGATAGATTCTACCAAATTCCTGATTTTCGTCCATATACTGAACACCGATCATGGCTTTGGCTGCATATTCCCATTCTGCCTCACTTGGCAACCTGTACTCTGCAAAAGCCACTCCTCTTTCAATCAGTTGATTTTTTGTCAATGAGCTATCCAATTCATTTCTTTCTCTCACCAAGTTGGATACAAATTCTGTCCTCCACTTGGCATACGTAGTGGCCTGAACCCAAGATACACCTGCTACAGGGTAGAAGTTGAAACCAGGAAATCGGAAATAGTAGGTATCATAAACGTCATTATAGGACAAAACACCACCCCAAACACCTTCAGCAGGTTCCAATTTTTTGATGGAGTCCGCAGACACTTTCTTTTTCATATTAAAAAGAAACTCTCTGTAATCGTTATTGGAGATTTCTGTTTCGTCCATAAAGAAGGAAGCGATGGTCACGGTCCTTTCGGCGTTATCCCTGAAAGCCATTACATCCTGCTCTTGAGAACCCAAAACAGCCCGACCGCCTTGGATAAATTTCAAGTTGGGACCTATTTCTTGCTTTGCAAGTCTAGTGACGACAAAATTAGAACTGTCATTGGCATCGAAACTATATTCCGCACCTGTGGTGGGACTGACTTTTCCTGGCTTGGCAGCCGTTCTTCTACCGTATCCCGGTGTTTTGTTACAAGATGATAGCAGCGCTCCTGCCACAAGCAACGCTGAAGCCAAAATTAAACCTGCTTTATTTTTCGCAAAAACCATAATTTTTAACTGTTTTTAACCCTCAAATAGAACGCTAATATATAATCAATAATATCTTTATCACAATAATTTTTTTGACAAGTGCCTGATAGTAAAATAGGTTTTATGCAAGATTGTTAGAAATAATGCAAATTATTTTTCAGGAAAAGCAAAAATCATCTTGTTAAAAATTTTCAAAATTTATGCATTTTTCAACTCTTCAAGCCATTTTTTTGCTTTTTCAATACTTTTTACCTCACTTATGATCAGTATAAGCCTGTTTTTCGCCTCTCTAATCTTGCAGTGTTTTCCATGCTTTTGGATGTAAGCAAGGATCTTACCAAATATATCTGACTTAAAATACTTTTCTCTTTCGGAGGGAAGGAAGTAGCATTTCATAATCTCTGCTTTGAGTACGAGTTTTTCAAATCCCAAGTTTTCGGCAATCCACCTTAAGCGGACTGTTTCAAACAAATCTTCCACCGTAGAAGGAACCGGCCCAAACCTGTCCCTGACGGAATGGATAAATGTCTGTAATTCCTCCTCCTTTTTGATATTATCAAGCTTGGCATAAAGGCTTAGCCTTTCGGAAATATTGCTGACATAGGATTCCGGAATCAACAATTCCAAATCCGTCTCTATGACACAATCCTGCACCAAGACCTCGACCTTTTCCTTCAGGTCAACTTCAAAAAGGTAGGCAAATTCATTTTCCTTTAATTCCTGTACCGCCTCATCGAGGATTTTGTGGTACATCTCAAATCCCAAATCGGTAATGAAGCCGCTTTGTTCGGCGCCAAGGAGGTTACCTGCACCACGGATATCGAGGTCCCGCATCGCGACTTTGAAGCCGTCACCCAAATCTGAGAATTCCTCTAAAGTCTGCAATCTCTTCCTAGCTTCGGCTGTCAATCCTGAAGTCGGTGTTGTCAACAGGTAACAAAACGCTTTTTTATTGCTCCTTCCAACACGACCGCGCATCTGATGCAAGTCACTCAAGCCAAACATGTGGGCACGGTTGATGATGATGGTGTTGGCATTGGGGATATCCAATCCTGATTCGATGATGTTGGTCGATACGAGCACATCATATTCACCCTCAATAAATTTCACCATGATGTCCTCGAGCTTTTTGCCGTCCATTTGACCGTGTGCAGCAGCTACCCGCGCATCCGGCACTAACCTCAAAATCAGGTTGGCGATGGAATCAATCTCTCCGACACGGTTGTGGACAAAAAATACCTGCCCCCCTCTTTTCAGTTCAAATGCAATGGCATCGCGGATAACTTCTTCCCTGAAAGTATGGATTTCGGTGGTGACGGGCTGTCTGTTTGGTGGTGGCGTGGCGATGACGGACAAATCCCTCGCACCCATCAAGGAGAAGTGGAGCGTCCTTGGAATCGGTGTGGCCGTTAGGGTCAACACATCGACGTTGACTTTCATTTCCTTGAGTTGGTCCTTGACTTTGACACCAAATTTTTGCTCCTCATCTATGACTAACAGTCCAAGATTCTTGAATTTGATGTCTTTGTTTACAATCCTGTGTGTGCCGATCAGGATATCTATTTCACCCGTGGCCACTTGGGCAATGATGTCCTTGATCTCTTTGGCTGACCTGAATCGGTTGATATATTCTACTTTTACAGGAAAATTGGCCAACCTTTCCTTGAAAGTGTGGAAATGCTGCATGGCCAAAATGGTGGTAGGAACGAGCACGGCTACCTGCTTTCTGTCGTTCAAGGCTTTGAATGCTGCACGGATGGCAACTTCTGTTTTGCCAAAACCCACATCGCCACAGACGAGTCTGTCCATCGGATAGGGTTTTTCCATATCGGATTTGACATCGATGGTCGCCGATGCCTGATCCGGGGTATCTTCAAATACGAAGGAGCTTTCGAGTTCGACCTGCATGACCGAATCGGGAGAAAACCGGAAACCGTTGGCCCCTTTCCTTTTGGCATATAGGGCTATCAAATCCTTTGCGATGTCTTTGACTTTACCTTTGACTTTACGCTTTTTGTTTTCCCATTCCGGACTGCCTAGTTTGGACATGGCGGGCATAGTTCCTTCCTGACCCGAATATTTGGAGATCTTGTGGAGCGAATGGATATTGACAAACAGTAGGTCGTCATCCCTGAAAACCAAACGGACTGCCTCCTGTGCTTTGCCGTGGACATCGACTTTTTCTAATCCCGCAAACCTCCCGACCCCATAATCTATGTGAACAATAAAATCCCCGGGATGCAAAGTCCTCAATTCTCTTAGGGTAAGGGCTTTGGATTTACTGGATTTTGCTTTTGTCTTGTATCTATGGAATCTTTCAAAAATCTGATGGTCCGTGTAGCAGGCAATGGAAAGGGATCTGTCGACAAATCCCTCCCTCAGCCCTATTTTCAAATATTGAACCTTAAGGGTGGGGTCGAGCTCATGAAAGATATTCTCCAATCTCTGGATCTGCTTGTCACTTTCGGAACAGACAATGTTGAGCATTCCGGTTTTTTCATTTTCAACAAAATTCTGGACCAAGAGGTCAAAGTTCTTGTTGAAGGACGGCTGAGGTTGGGAGTCAAACTTGGCGGTAGCAGCGCTTTTAAGGTGAAACTTGTTTCCAAATTCTACTTTCCCAAAACGGGATAAATTTTGGACAAATACCATTTCCCCATCAAACAAGTCCTCGGGCTTCAAAAGCAGCTTCTGGTTTGAGCTGCGACTTACAATCTGTTCAAATTGATTTTTGGCTTTTTGGAAATTATCCTCGATGATATCGAGGGTATACCTGTAATCCTTAAACCAAAGCAAGGCCCCTTGAGGTAAAAATTCCAGAAAAGACTGTCTCTGTTCCTGCAGCAACTTGGTCTGCACATTAGGAATCAGGCTGATGTGGTCAATGTTATCTAGGGAAAGCTGAGTTTCGGGATCAAAGGTCCTGATGCTTTCTATTTCCTTACCAAAGAGCTCAAGGCGATAGGGAAGGTCGTGGGCGTAAGAAAACACATCCAAGATACCTCCACGGATGGCAAACTGACCGGGCTCAAACACAAAGTCAGTTTTCTCAAAATCATAGGTACTGAGAAGTTCTGAAATAAATGCAAGGTCCACCTTTTCGCCAACGGCAGCTTTGAAAGTGTTTTCTGTCAAAGATCTTTTATTGATGACTTTCTCGTATAATGCCTCTGCGTAGGTGACGATGACGGGATTTTTTTGCTCCTGAGTTAGGAGTTTATTCAGGATTTCCGCCCTTTGCAGGACATTGGCATTTTCGACCTCATCAAATTGGTAGGGTCTTTTGTAACTGGAAGGAAAAAAGAAAATCTCTCCTTCTCCCAAAAGCTCCTGCAGGTCATTATTGATATATGCAGCTTCTTCCTTGTCGTGTGCAATGATGAGGTGACAGCCACCCAAAGATCTGAATAGGACTGAAAAAACCAGACTGTCCAAACTTCCTGACAGGCCTTTGACCTGATGGTTGCCGGATTTGTCTTGGAGAATGTTTTGGGCAATGGTCTGTACAAAAGGATCCTTTTCGTAAAGAGAAACAAATGCGCTTTTTTCCAATTGTGTGGTTTTGACTAATGAAGGACAAATGTAGGAAATTGATTTAAAAACCTGTTCCTTCCCCGATTTATGAAATTGTAATCTAATTGGCTGAACCTATGGCCAATTAAAATGTTTACTGAAATATAACTTAGATACACATGGAAAAAACAAAGGAAAGCTGGCTACAAAGGGTAGAAAAAATGCATCCCTATCAAACCATGATGTATTTGGGAATGTTTGGCAGTGGTTTGATTTTCCTTTTTTTGACAGTGGCATTCTTAGCTTCAGGTACAGGATATTTTGAGCAGTACGATCACAAGATTCCGAAAGCATTTATTCTGAGCACCTTTGTTATTCTTTACAGCGGCTACACTGTTTCCAAACTGTTGGGTTATTTCACTGAAGAAAACCTCGAAAAACTCAAATCAACCCTGATTTTGACATCGATTTTGGGTCTGGTGTTTACCATCTTGCAGTTTTTTGGATGGCGGGAACTGACAATGATGGGTGTGGATTTCAGGGGTTTGCCAAGCGGGAGTTTTCTTTATATTCTGAGCGGAATTCATATTTTCCACCTTTTGGGGGTGATGGTTTTTTCGATAATCATGCTAGTCCAGTACATCCAAAATGGCAAAAGTGAGATACAACAAATCTTGATGATGACCAATCCATTTGAAAAGATGCGGATCAGACTTTTTACCACGTATTGGCATTTCATGGATTTGATCTGGCTGGTACTCTTCTTGGTATTTGTACTAATTTTCTAAAAATTTGTGGTATTTTCGGCTAAATCGACATTAAAGAACGCAGCATGAATGAAAACAAATACGAAATAAATATAGATCCGGACTGGATTAAAAAATACGCCGGCAAGGTAATCGGTGGGTTTTTATTGGTTGTTGCCATTTTTACCAGCACCAAAACGGTCGGACCTGAAGAGGAAGGTGTTGTGGTACTGTTGGGACAATATAACAGAACTGTGCAGCCTGGCTTGAATTTCATTCTTCCATATGGCCTAGAAAGTATGTATAAAATCCCTGTTCAAAGGCAACTCAAGCAGGAGTTTGGATTCAGGACTATCAAGGCAGACCAAAGGTCGGAATATACAAAGGGCAATTTTGGAGAGGAAAGCATGATGCTAACAGGTGACCTCAACCTTACCGATGTGGAATGGGTCGTGCAATACAGGATAGTGGATTCCTATAATTACCTGTTTAAAGTAAGAAATGCAGAAAAGACCCTTGGCGACATGTCCGAGGCAGCGATGAGAAAAATCGTCGGTGACCGAACTGTCAATGAAGTTTTGACTGTAGGCAGACAGGAAGTCGCCACAAGTGTAGAAGTATTGCTTCAGGAAATGTGTAACGAGTACGAAAACGGAATCCGAATTGACCAAGTGGTCCTTCAGGATGTCAATCCGCCTGAGACTGTAAAGCCATCGTTCAATGCAGTCAATGAAGCACAACAGGAAAGAGAAACACTTACTAACCAAGCCGAAGCTGAATATAACAGGGTAGTTCCCCGTGCCAAAGGTGAAGCCGAGGAAACCATTCAGCTTGCCGAAGCCTATGCGCTAAACCGGGTCAACCGCGCCAAAGGTGAGGCAGACAGGTTCAATAGCCTTTTTGATGCTTATGTGAAGGCTCCCGAGGTGACCAAGCAGCGGATCTACCTGGAAACAATGGAAAAAGTCCTGCCAAAAATCGGCAACAAAATAATAGTAGATGACAAGGGAAACAATATTCTTCCTCTTCTAAATATAGACAAAGCTAAAAAAATCAACCCATGAGAAGCAAACAGACACTCATTCTGGTATTTTTGGCGATCCTCCTTTATACCATTTACAGCAGTATTTTCATCTTGGACGAAACCAAGCAGGCGATCGTCACGCTATTTGGTAAGCCTGTCGGTGAACCACGGACAGAAGCTGGCCTGAATTTTAAAATCCCTTATTTCCACAAAGTGCAGTATTTTGACAAGCGCTACCTGGAATGGGATGGTTCTCGGAATCAGGTTCCTACCAAAGACAAGAAATTTATTTTTGTGGATACCTATGCCCGTTGGCAAATCACAAATCCCCTTCAGTTTTTTATAAGGCTGAGAGACGAGCGCTCTGCCCAATCGAGACTTGATGATATCCTTGATGGCGAGACCCGAAATGCAGTGGCAAGCCATGACCTGTTGGATTTGGTAAGGTCCTCAAACAGAGATCCTGAAATCACGGAGGAATTTATGGAGCAGATAGAAATTTTGGAGGACATCAGTGTGGGACGTGCACAAATTGAAAAGATAGTACTCGAGAAAGCGAACGAAAGAACTGCAGACCTTGGTGTACGGGTATTGGACTTCAGGTTCAAAAGAATGAATTATGTGGATGAGGTAAGGGACCGGGTATATGACAGGATGATCAGTGAAAGAAATCGAATCGCCGATCAATTTCGGTCAGAAGGTCAGGGTGAAGCAAGGAAAATCGAGGGAAACAAGGAAAAAGACCTTGCGGAAATTCAGTCCGAGGCTTTCAAAAAAGCAGAGGAAATAAAAGGAAGGGCAGATGCCGAGGCTACCAAGATCTATGCAGCCGCATACAACAGAAGCCGCCAATCGGTAGATTTCTATAAGTTTATCAGATCCATGGAGAGTTTTGAAAAATCCCTAGATGAAAATACCACCATCATCCTATCTTCAGATTCTGAGTTTTTCAGGTACCTGAAAAAAGTCGACTAAAGAATTTATGAGGAAAGGGTAAAACAAATAGATCCTTTTCGGGCTTAGGTCTATACATGAAAATCAATATTGAAACTACCGTTGAACAGGATTTCCTTCAGGTCAAAGAAGGCTTCAATGAAAGCTTGTTTACCAAACTCAGCCCTCCTTTTCCTCCTGTCAGGCTGCTGCGGTTTGATGGATCGGAAAAAGGAGACCTAGTTACATTAGAACTGGATTTCTTATTGTTCAAGCAAAAATGGACAAGTTTGATCACCGAGGACCATACTGATGGGAAAGAATTTTTCTTTGTCGATCAGGGCATTGATTTGCCATTTTTTTTAAGAGAGTGGAAACATAAACACAGGATAATAAAAAACGGATTAGGATCTATCATCAGAGATGAAATAACCTTTAAGGCAAAACCGGGCTTTTTGGGAATATTTCTTTATCCTGCGATGTACCTGCAGTTTTTATACAGGAAACCTATCTACAAAAAGTATTTCAGAACCAAGAATTAAGCCAAAGAGAGGTTGTCACAATTTTCAATCTGACAATCTCCATACAATACCAAAGAATGGCTGGTAATGGCTGATTGAAATTCTTTGCCCATAGCATCTTTGATGGAATTGATTCTTTCATCAGAAAATTCTCTGATTTTGCGGCATTGATTGCAGACGTGATGGTCGTGGTGCTTGTATGTCAGGGCCTGTTCATAAAGTGCGACTTTGTCTTTGAACTGATGCTTCACTGCTAGTCCACATTCTACCAAAAGATCCAGCGTATTATAAATAGTCGCACGGCTGATTGTATAGCCTTTGTTTCTCATCAAAAGAAAAAGACCTTCTACGTCAATATGTTCGTCTTGGGGCAAAGCATAAAGCTCATCCAAAACAGAATATCTTTCAGGAGTTTTTCTGCTTCCCTGTCTCAACAGGAAGTTTTCAAAAATTTTCTTTGCTTTTTCTACAACTGATAATTCTGCCATAATGAATTGTACCAAAAAATAAAGATGGGGTATTTTTTAGATTTTATCAATAATACAAACCCTTCATTGATTTACCAAGGGTTAATTTGATATCAATCCGGTTAAAATTTGAAAAAAGTAGGTTCCCTCAAAAAATAAGAAATAAACAAAACATAAATGAAATGTATTTATGCTTATATTAAACAACATATAGACCCAAGAAAACGATAAAATACTGTGCGCCCCTTATTTCTCATTATTCTGTTTTTTTCCTGCAACGTAACTACGGCTTTTGCGCAGGTACCGGGATTCTATATGAGAGAAAAATCGAAAAAGATAGAATTGCCCATTATTGTATCCAATAACCTTGTTGTAATACCCCTTTCCATCAATAGCGGTCCTCCTGTAAATTTTCTTTTGGATACCGGAGTCAAGACCAATATCCTATTCAGTAAAACCTTTGGAAATTATATTGGGCTTACCTATACTCGAAAGCTTGATCTTGTCGGTGCTGATGGGCAAACTATTTTGACAGCCTCGGTTTCGCCAAATAATTATGTCGATATGGGTCCTTTGGAGGGGATTTTCCAAACTATACTCGTCTTAGATGAAGATTTTATGGAGCTCGAACAGGTAATTGGCATACCTGTTTATGGTGTAATCGGGTATGAATTTTTCAAATACAATCCTGTCAAGATCGATTATGATAAGCAAAAAATCACCTTCTATGCAGGAGAGATGATAAAAAGGAAACCCCTGGGCTACAAGAAAGTTGATATCAAACTTGACAACAGCAAACCATATATCTTGGCAAAAGTGAAGCAAGAGGCAAACTCAGAACTGGAAAGCAAGCTATTGATAGATATTGGGGCCAACCATGGATTGTTGTTAAACAGGGAAACGAGTGACAAAATAATTTTGCCGAAAGAAAACATAGAAAGTGATTTGGGGAGGTCTCTCGGGGGTGATTTGTTTGGTTTTGTTGGCCGTACTTTTCTTTTGAATATCAATGGGATGAAATTTAAGGATGTGATCACCTCATTTCCTGAAGAAACTGAATTCAGCTATGTCATCCGCGAAAGTGGAAGGCAGGGAAGTATTGGTTCGGAGATTTTGGGGAGGATGACAGTGATCATGGACTACAATAGGGAAAAGATGTATTTCAAAAGAGGAGATACATTTGCCATACCTTTTGAATTTGACATGAGTGGCATTACCCCTAGACTTGAATCTTCTGATGAGAAGGTGATTTTTGTGACCCAAGTCAGGGAAGGTTCTCCCGCCTATGAGTCCGGCATCAGGATGAAGGATGAGTTCCGGAGTATCAATAACATCCCCATTGATTTTTGGGAGCTTCCGGATCTGATCAAATTATTTAGATCGGAAGAAGGCAAGGAAATAAAAATCACCATGAAGCGGTATTTAGACGATAACCCTGCAAATTTTGAGTTAAAAGAGTTTAAATTTAAACTCAAAAGACAGATTTAGGAAGTATCTTTCGCATTCTTCATATAGATTCATTTTTACAGTTGTTTGTGAAGAATCGTATATTTAGATGAATGTTTTTTAAGTTGGGATCCCAATTGAGGATGCCGGCTCAATGAATTCTTTGATTATTATATGTCCGAAAGCGCAAAAATTTCTTTTCAAAATATCCTTCTTACTTTTAAAAAGTATGATGACGGCAGGTATGAGCTGCTATATATATCTTCCGAAATAAGGAACATCCTGACAGAAGGAGAAAAATTTTATGAGGAGGCCTTTTTTGAAAAATCTTTTCCCACCTTACCAAAACCTTTTTTTGAATACCTGTTTGAGATTTTGGGAAATGGAGACAAAATAATCTGTCCTCTTACTTGGAAAGGGAGATTTTTCAGGTTTGTGCAGGTGGAAGGTTATGTGATTTCACAAGAAGATAAATCTTACTTGGTAAATGTGCTGATATCGCAGTTGCCATTTGAAAATCATGTCAAATTTTCTTGGATATTGGACAACTCCCATGATAGGGTTTTTTCAGGAATACAATCAGGTCCTCTACTGCACAGTGTATCGGAATGGAAAACCCACTTCTATTCAAAATTTGATTTCATCTCAGAATCTGATTTTGATGGTTTTCTTGAAGATGAAAACGACCAAATTCTGACAATTTTCCCTGGACATATTTATTTGTCAAAGAAAATGTTAGGGGAAAACCATTCACTTGTAGCCCTTGTTTATGGAGCAAATCCATTGGGCGACAAGAGCGATTCCATCGAAGATGATTTACCCGCTGCTTCAAAACAGGCGCCTATATATTATGAATACAACCTAAAAACCGACTTGATCAATTTTTCAGGAAACCTTGAAGGAATCCTTGGTTATTCAGCAGCTTTTTTTGAAAATCATTCTTCCAAAGATTGGATACACCTTGTCCATCCGCTTGACCGTCATTACTTCAATAAGGGTTTTGATCATGGCTCGAAGATGATCTACAGGGTCAGCCACGCAGACGGCAGCTATGTTTATGTCCAAGATGAGGTGAATAAGTTATTGGATGACCCAAACAGCTCGGGGCTTTCCCTTGGAGTAATCACAGACATCACCGCCCTCAAAGAAATAGAGAAAGATCTTTTGGAGCATAAAACCATCTTAGACCAACTCACAGGAGTAGTTCCGGGAATGGTCTATATGTTAAAAGCTTTCCCTGACGGCACAAGAAAATTTATTTTTGTCAGTGAGGGGAGTAAAAGCCTGTGGGAACTAGACCCTTCCGAAATTTTGGAGGACGACGCAAGTATCCGTCAATTGGTCCATAAGGAGGATATTAAGCAGGTAAATGAAGCTGATAAAACATCATTCCAAAAGAACCTAAAGTTTGAAAGTACTTTTAGGATAATTACCCCTTCAGGAAAAACCAAATGGATTTATGGTGCTTCCAACAGGCTAAAGCAATTTCCCAAAGAATCTATCTGGGCGGGGTTTTTTATTGATATTACCTACACCAAACAAAAAGAAACAGAATCATTTTCCCTATTGAACAGGTACAAAATTTTGTTTGATGAGAACCCTCTACCCATATTTCAATATGACAGCCAAGGAATTATCCTTGATGTGAACAAACAATTTATGGACAAGGTGAATGTACTTGATCCGGCAGAGATGATAGGAAAAAACATGTTTGAACTGACCAAGGGACATCCTATTGAAATTGCTTACCGTGACAGCATCGAGAAGGGTTATGGTTTTTATGAAGGCCCTTACGTCAGTCATTTTAATAAGAAGATGTTCCATGTCAGGGTCAATGCCAAATCTGTGGAGAAGGGAAAGGTTTTTCAGGCGATTTTGGAAGATATCAGTGAACAGCAGTATGTATCCAACATTCTTTCCGAACTAACCGAAAGGACATCGAGGTACTCAGGACAAGAATTTTTTGATGTTTTGACTTCTTTCCTTTCTGAGAAACTCTTTATGTCAAACTGTTTTATCGCGGAGGTGGATGAAAAGAATCAGGTGGCAAGCACACTTTCCTATTTTAAAAATGGAAAAAGAGCCAAGAATTTTCAGTATGACTTGAAGGATGCGCCTTGCCATGATTGCCTGAGTTCCAATAATCCCTTTATCCTTGCTTCCGGTGCTTCTCTAAAATATCCAAAAGACAAAGGTTTGGTAAAAATGGGAATATCTACCTATTTGGGCGTACCGATTATAGATATTGACAAAAACCGTCTTGGGATACTTGTTTTAATGGATCAGCAAGACCATCCGTATAGTTTGGGACTTTCCGGACTATTGACCGTATTATCTGACCGGGTGGGAGCAGAATTAAACAGGCTTTATTTTGAAAAAAAACTCATTTCTTCAGAATTACTTTTTAGAAGTATTGCAGAAAACTTCCCAAATGGTACCATTGAGATTTTAGACAAAGAATTCAATTACGTATTTACCGATGGAAAAGGATACCAATCTCTTCAGATCGACCAAAAGAAGCTGATAGGGACACCACACCTTTCAATATATGATGATGACACATCAAAAAATGTAAAGGAGTTTTTGGAAAAAGTATTGGCCGGAGAATCCGTGATTTTTGAAGTAATGGTAAACAACCAATATTACCTGAAAAACGGAGTTCCTTTGACCAACAGCACAAATAACGTAGACAGGATTCTATTGGTAACCCAAAATATTACAGAATCCAAGATTGCAGAAACTGAGCGGGAAAGACTCATAAAAGATCTCAAATCCCAAAATGAGGAACTTCAGCGGTTTGCTTACATCATTTCACATAATCTCAGGGCTCCGATTGTGAACATTACTTCACTTTTGGACCTATACAACTACCACTATCCGGCAGACATCGAGAATGTCGAGATCATTGACAATCTCAAAATTTCGACACAAATATTGAATGGTACCCTTGAAGATCTTATTGAAGTGGTTTCGATCAAAAAGAACAAGCTTCCAAAAATTGAAAGAGTAAGTTTCAGGAAGTTGCTAAAAAACATTGAAAGAAGTCTTTCCAAACAGTTTAAAGAATCAGGAGCAGTAATTGTAAGCGATTATAATACAGCACCTTATATCAATTATATCTATTCCCACTTAGAAAATTTTATCATCAACCTCACGACAAATTCCATCAAATACAAACACCCGGAGCGAAACCCGGTCATTCAGATCAAATCTTACCTTGAGGAGGGATTTACAGTAATTGAATTCAGGGACAATGGTATCGGAATTGATCTTGAGAGGTATAGGGATAGGCTATTTGGATTATACCAAAGATTCCACTCCCACGTGGATGGCAAAGGATTGGGACTTTACCTGATCCGGGAACAAATCCGGGCTCATGACGGCAACCTCAGAGTTGAAAGCACTGTGGGTGTCGGCACTACCTTCTACATATATCTCAAAAATATGAAGGCCAATTATCCGGAAGAAAAATAACGACGTATAAAAGTCAAACACAAAAGAAATTCCACTCAATACTTTAATTTTGTGAATATTTAAACAAATTCAAAAATGAAAAAAGCACTCATTCCTATTTTGATCATTGCCGTAGTGGGCATATTTATGTATACCAAAGCGGTAGGGGTCTATAATATGTTTGTCCAAAATGAAGAAACTATCAATGGTCAGTGGGCCGAAGTCCAAACCCAATACCAAAGAAGGGCAGACCTGATTCCCAATCTAGTCAGTACTGTCAAGGGTTATGCAGATTTTGAGCAGGAAACATTGACTGGCGTGATCGAGGCAAGAGCAAAAGCAACTTCCATCAACATCGATGCGAATGATCTGAGTCCTGACAAAATCGCCCAATTTCAGCAGGCTCAAGATCAGTTGAGCGGTGCATTGAGCCGACTATTGGTGACGGTAGAAAAATATCCAGATCTGAAAGCCAATCAAAACTTTCTCGACTTACAAGCCCAACTAGAAGGCACAGAAAACAGGATTGCCGTGGCAAGAAGAAACTTTAACCAGTCCGTACAGGCCTACAATTCAGACTTGAGAAAGTTCCCAAACAACCTTTTTGCCGGGTGGTATGGATTTGAAACCAAGGGATATTTTGAAGCAGCTGCAGGGGCAGAAAATGCACCGACAGTTCAATTTTAAGGATCATGGCAGAAAATCTCTTTTCTCAAGAAGACAAAAACAGGATTGTTGCTGCGATCGCAGCGGCTGAATTGGCCACTTCCGGGGAAATACAGGTACATATCGAAAATCACTGCGGCTCTGATGTTTTGGACAGGGCTGCAGAGGTTTTTGAAACCCTCAAAATGCACAAAACCAAAGAAAGGAATGCCGTTCTTTTCTATTTGGCTGTGGCAGACCACAAATTTGCCATCTTAGGAGATTCAGGTATCAATAAGGTCGTTCCCCACAATTTCTGGGAAAAGATCAAAGAGGATATGGCAACATCTTTTAAAAAACAGGCTTTTACGGAAGGTCTGTCAAATGCAATTGAGGCCTGCGGACAGCAGCTCAAAGCCCACTTCCCCTATGACAATAAAGGTGATATCAACGAATTGCCGGATGAAATCTCCTTTGGATAAAAAAATCATGATTAATAGATATTCCCTTTCAGTTTTAATTGTCCTTTTGTTTGTCGGAACTCTTTTGGCCCAAGAAGATTTTCCTTCTGTACCCAATCCGCCAAAACTGGTCAATGATTATACCAATTCACTTTCCTCAGGTGAGATTTTTAGTCTAGAAAACAAGCTCGTAGCCTATAATGACAGTACCTCTACCCAGGTCACGATTGTCATGATCCGCTCAGTAGGCCAATATGATATCAGCGATTATGCTTTTCAGTTGGGTGAAAAATGGGGAATAGGTCAATCAAAACTTGACAATGGCGTTTTGATCTTAGCAGCCATGGAGGATAGAAAGGTTTTCATCGCTACCGGGTATGGGATGGAGGGTGTATTGCCGGATGTATTGGCCAAAAGAATTGTCGATCAGTTGATTGTGCCGAATTTCAAAATGGAGGCTTACTATAAAGGTTTGGACAAAGCCACAGACATGATATTCAAATTGGCTTCAGGAGAATATGAAGCTGAAAAAGTAACCTCAACAGGAGAACATGGAGGGGCAATAGTTTTCTTTTTAATATTCATTTTTATTTTCGTCATTCTTCCAATGCTCAAAAACAGGAAGGACAATGACAACCACATGGGAGGCAAAGGAGGAGGAATAGACCTCTTTACCACCATTATGCTAGCCAATATGCTCAAAGGTGGTGGCAGAGGTAAATTTGGGGATTTCTCATCCGGTCGTGGTGGCTTTGGAGGTGGCGGTGGCTTTGGAGGCTTTGGCGGTGGTTCTTTTGGAGGTGGAGGGGCAGGAGGAAGCTGGTAAGTTATCAAGAAGCAGAATGGCCTTATAAAAATTCTTCTTATCCGGGTCTTAATCTACCCGCAAAGACACCTTCAATTCTTTTTTCTCTATGCAATAAATAAAAGACATAAAAATTTAAAAACAGCTCTCATTCATTAATTTGAGCCATATTTTAAATTGTAAAAAATTAAATAGTTTACAATTTATTGATTTTTACCAGCGGCAATGACAGCCAAGTCTACGGCTTTGCTTCCTTTTTCCAACAAGACATTGGCGCAGGTGATCAATGTGGCTCCTGTAGTCATTACATCATCGACGAGAAGCAGTCTTTTTCCTTTGATCTCATCCAGCGAATCTACGTCAAATACTTCTGCCACATTTTCGATCCGCTCCATTCTGCTTTTCCTAGTTTGGGTTTCTGTGAATTGTACCCTGATCAAGGATAATGCAACCGGGATGTTTAAAGCTTCAGATAGTCCTTTTGCGAATTGTTCACTTTGGTTATAGCCTCTTTTTTTCTTCTTCAAAGGGTGAAGGGGAACAGGAACAATATGATCCCAATTTTGGGAGAAACCACTTTGTCGGAGAATATTTCCATATAGCCGTCCCAACTCTATCCCGATTTCAGGTTTGTTTTTGTATTTGAGTTGGTGTAAAAGGCTTTGGCTTGCACCTTTTTTAGAAAACCTCAAAAATGACATTGCCAAATTGGGTTTTGTTAGCCCCATGATTTTGGTAACCAATTCATTATTTTGCGGTCGGAGGTGGTAATTGGTAACAGGAAGGGCTGCTATACAAATTTTACAGAGTTGATCTTCGAAGTCGAAAAGACTTCTTCTGCATAAACAACAGGTTTTTGGAAAAACCAGAGCTAAAAAATCTTCAAAAATCTTAGAATACATTTTCAAAATGAGGAGATCGAACTGAATGACTGTAAATACCTGTTATATTTGCAATTGACTAAAACCACCTTAAAATTTAATGAATTTAATAGAAGAATTCAATGCCTACAGGAGCGAAATGAATGAAAAAATCATGGCTTCGGAAAATAAGGTAATCAAGCGTTTTTTCAACCTTGATACCAATACCTATGCGGAAGGCGCCTTGGATGTCAAAACAAAGGAAATGATCGGGCTGGCATGTTCGATGGTATTGCGTTGTGATGATTGTATCAAGTACCATTTGGGAAAATCACATGAGGCAGGACTTAATAAAGAGCAGATATTTGAGGTTTTTTCGATTGCAACCATTATTGGAGGTTCGATTGTTATTCCCCATTTGAGAAGGGCGGTTGAATATTGGGAATTGTTGGAACAAGAAGGAAAAACAGATGTTTAAAAAAGACCTTGATCTTGAAAAACGCTGGAGCAAACTGCTAAAAGGCATGGAAGAGCTTATTGGAAAGAAACCCAATGACCTAAATGGGGTTCTATTTTTGATAGGCGTTCAGGAACTTGGACAGGGAAACAGAAATTTTTCAAAGGAACAAAAGCAGGACTTAATGCATATAGGGATTTGCAGGGTATTAAGCCAAGCGGGTTTTTACGAATTGGATTATATTGATCAAGATGGATGGCCACATTGGAAACTTGTGAACAAACTTCCTCATTTTGACGTGTTAGAGCAGGAGAAATTATTGAAAATACAAGTTTTGGAATATTTTGAAACTGAATTTCAAATTGAAATCAAATAAAAATTAACCCAAAATAGAACAATCAAAGCAACATGAAAATCGTATCCTATAACGTAAACGGTATCCGTGCAGCACTTACCAAAGGCTTTGCTGATTGGTTGAAAGCGACAGATCCGGATATTATTGGTTTACAAGAGATCAAAGCGGAAGAGAATCAGATTGACAGGGCCATATTCGAGGACTTGGGATATGGTATTTACTGGTATCCTGCTGCAAAAAAAGGATATAGCGGCGTTGCCATTTTGAGCAAAATAAAACCGCATCATGTAGAATACGGAGTTGCTATGCCTTTCTATGATGATGAAGGAAGGATAATTAGGGCAGACTTCGATGGGTTTTCTTTCGTTTCTGCGTATTTTCCGTCAGGAACTACCGGTGATGTGAGGCAAGATTTCAAGTATAAGTTCTTGGATGACATTTTTGGGTATTCACAGGACTTGATTAAGGTACACCCAAATTTAATTTTGAGTGGAGATTACAATATTTGTCACAAACCGATAGACATACACAATCCCATATCAAATAAGAATTCATCAGGTTTTCTACCGGATGAGAGGGCATGGATGGATAAGTTCACGGAATCGGGATTTGTAGATACCTTCAGGATGTTTAACCAAAACCCACATCATTACACATGGTGGAGTTATAGGGCCGGTTCAAGGTCCAAAAATCTTGGATGGCGGATAGATTATCATATGGCAACAGAACCTATGAAAGAAAGAGTGAGGCGATCTATCATCCTTCCGGAAGCATTTCATTCAGACCATTGCCCAATAATGATCGAAATAGAAAAATAATAAAATTAACATTTATATCAATATTATTTCCATGAATTCCATCAAAATTTCAATTCCCTCTCTAATAGAGAATATAAAGATTGTAGAAAGCTTTATAGATAATGCAAGGGAGAAGTATCCGATCAATGAGGACATTTATGGGAACATTATGATCTCAGTGACCGAATGCGTTACAAACGCCATCATTCACGGAAATGGAATGGATGGTAATAAAAAAGTAAACCTTGAGTTACATCTTGATGAAAATCAAGTTGAGTTCGTTGTATTTGATGAGGGCAAAGGTTTTGATTTCGAGCATTTAGTAGACCCCACAGCACCTGAAAACCTCGAAAAAACCGGTGGAAGAGGTATATTTATTATGAAACATCTCGCCGACAGTATCAAGTTTGAAGAAAACGGCCGAAAAACCATTTTAACTTTTTATATGTAATATGGCAATTCTTTTTTTTGAGGAAGACATTAAATTTCCTTTACAGGAAAAAATCAAAGTCAAAAAATGGTTGAAAGAAGTAGCAAACTTAGATAAGTTCAAAATAGGGGAATTAAATTACATTTTTTGTTCGGACGAATATCTTTATAGAATCAACGTAGAATACCTTGGACATAAGACTTATACAGATATAATTACTTTTGACAACTCAGAGAAAAACAAAATGATTGATGGAGATATCTTTGTAAGTATCGAGCGAATCAGAGAAAACGCACTCAAAGAAAATGTTCCTTTTGAAAAAGAGCTTTCAAGAGTATTGAGTCATGGCTTATTACACCTCATGGGATATAAAGACAAAAAAGAAGAGGATAAAATCAACATGAGAAAAATGGAGGATCAAGCCATCTCCTTATTGAATAAATGAAATGTTCCACGTGAAACAAAATATTAGGATAAATTCTCTGTTCAGAATGTTCCAAGTGAAACAGAACAAAAAAAGAAAATTATGTTTCCAATATATGATGTCATTGTAGTAGGCGCAGGACATGCAGGCTGTGAAGCAGCACATGCAGCAGCAAAGATGGGTGCTAAAGTCCTTTTGTGTACAATGAACATGAACACAATAGCGCAAATGTCATGCAACCCAGCCATGGGTGGAGTAGCAAAAGGACAAATTGTAAGGGAGATAGATGCTCTCGGCGGAATGTCAGGAATAATATCAGACAAATCAATGATCCAATTCCGGATGCTGAATAGGTCAAAAGGTCCGGCTATGTGGTCACCAAGATCTCAAAATGACAGAATGCTATTCGCTGAAGAATGGAGAATGGCTCTTGAGCAAACCCCAAATGTGGATTTTTGGCAGGAAATGATCAGTGGGTTATTAATTAAGGACAATAGGGCAATTGGTGTAAGAACAGGAATTGGCATAGAAATAAGGTCGAAATCAGTCGTTCTTACAAACGGCACATTCTTAAATGGCATAATACACATAGGCGAAAAACAGTTTGGCGGAGGTAGAACAGGTGAAGCGGCAGCAAAAGGAATCACCGAACAACTCGTCCAACTCGGATTTGAAGCAGGAAGAATGAAAACAGGAACGCCACCAAGAGTGGATGGCAGGTCCTTGGATTACAGCAAAATGGAAGTCCAATACGGAGATGAAAACCCAGAAAAATTCTCTTTCTCTGATGAAACAAATACATTGACAAAACAAAGAACATGTTGGATTACTCACACCAATAAGGATGTTCACGAAACTCTAGAAACTGGCTTTGATAGATCTCCAATGTTCAATGGTAGAATACAAGGTCTTGGCCCTAGATATTGCCCATCCATAGAGGATAAAATAAACAGATTTGCTGAAAGAGATAGACATCAGATTTTTGTTGAACCTGAAGGTTGGAAAACAGTAGAAATGTATATCAATGGTTTTTCGACGTCTCTACCAGAGGATGTACAATATAAAGCCATGAGAAAAATAGCCGGCTTCGAAAACGCAAAGATGTTTAGACCAGGATACGCCATAGAATACGATTACTTTCCTCCAACTCAATTAAGATTAAGCTTAGAGACACATATAATAGAGAACCTTTTCTTTGCAGGACAAATAAACGGAACCACTGGGTACGAAGAAGCGGCATCCCAAGGACTTATGGCCGGGATCAATGCAACAAGAAAAGTGCAAAAAAAAGACCCATTTGTACTCAGAAGATCTGACGCATACATTGGGGTACTTATAGATGACTTGATCAATAAAGGGACCGAAGAACCATACAGGATGTTTACTTCAAGAGCAGAATTCAGGCTACTCCTCCGCCAAGATAATGCAGACTTGAGGCTGACACAGATGGGACATGAAATAGGTTTGGCAGATAACCATAGATATGAAAAAATGCTAGACAAAAAAACCGATACCGCAAAACTCATCAATGACCTAAAGCAAAAAAAATTAGCTCCTGACAGCGTAAATGAAGGACTGGAAGAATTTGACACTGCTATCATAAAAGAAAAAATAACAGTAGAAAAACTACTAAAGAGACCACAATTGGGATTGGCAGAACTGATGAATCTTGATCAAGATCTTAACCATTATCTATCCAAATATAAAAAAGAAGTACTGGAACAAGCAGAAATCCAAATTAAGTACGACAGCTATATAGACAAAGAACAGCAAATGGTAGAAAAATTGAACAATATGGAAAATTATAAAATACCTGTTCAATTTGATTATTTAACGATCACAGCACTATCAGCTGAAGGAAAACAAAAGCTTAACAAGGTAAGACCAGAAACATTGGGACAAGCATCTAGAATAAGTGGGGTCACACCTGCAGACTTATCTATTCTAACAGTTTACTTGGGAAGATAATGTCACAAGAAAGGTTAAACAAATGCCCGCTATGTAAAAGTGGGATTTTTCTTAATCATACAGAAATCAAGGATTTTTCTGTTAGCCAAGAAAAATTCATCCTCTGTAAATGCACTTCTTGTGATTTGGTGTTTACTAATCCAAGACCAGACAAGGACAACATTAGCAAATACTACCTATCAGAGGACTATATTTCACACCAAAACAAAGCAACGAATTTCATAAATTTGTTATACAAATTTGTTAGAAATATAACTATTAAGAAAAAAGTATCATGGCTCAATCAGTATACACATGAAAAAGGATCACTTTTGGATATAGGATGTGGTACAGGATACTTCCTTTCGGCAGCAAAAAAATCAGGTTGGAAAACATTAGGAATAGAACCAAACAAAACCGCAAGGAACATTACAAAGGACAAAAACCTAAAAGTCAAAAGTCATCTTGATCAACTTAAAGAAGATGAAAAATTTGATGCCATCAGCCTATATCATGTCATCGAACATGTTCATACCTTAAAGAGAACAGGTAAAAAAATCACAACACTATTAAAAGAAAATGGCACTGTCTTCATTGCAGTACCCAATATCAACTCATATGACGCCAAGAAATATGGTTCATTTTGGGCAGCATACGATCTACCGCGACACTTGTACCATTTCAACCAATCCACAATGCAGACTTTTGCAAATCAAATTGGTCTTAAGATCATTGCAGTCGAACCTTTAAAATTTGACAGTTATTACGTATCACTATTATCAGAAAAATACATTAATCCAAATAAAGGATTTATACCAAAAATGATAAATTCAATTATAAATGGTTATAAATCAAATAGTTGGGCAAAACATAACAACAATAATTATTCTAGCTTATTGTTCATTTTAAAGAAAATATGAAATATTTAAAACACTTAGTTATATATATCATTTTTTTGACGATATCATCTTGTGCAAAGCAAGGAACACCTATGGGAGGACCAAGAGATGAAGACCCTCCTAAACTTTTAACGATAACGCCCGCTAATGAGACAGTTAACATTAAGCCAGATATTATCGAACTTGAATTTGATGAATATGTCAAAGCAGAAACCCCAAACAAACAAATTATCATTACACCAAGAATCAACAAAGATGAAATGGAGGTAATCACAAATAAAAATAGAGTCATAATAAACCTAAATCAGGAACTTGAGGATAGTACTACTTATGTATTCAACTTTCAAAAATCCATCAAAGACATCACTGAAAACAATGTTCCTGAAAACTTAAAATTAGTCTTTTCAACAGGCCCAACTATTGACAGTTTAACTTTTTCCGGAAACGTATCTTTTATATTTCCACAAAAACAAAAAAATATAACAGATGTACTAATAGGATTATATACGCTTGAAGATACTACAAATGTGTTGACGGCAGCCCCATATTATATCGGACAAACAGATTCAATAGGCAATTTCACGTTGACCAATATCAAGGAGGGAAAATATAAAGCCTACGCATGGCACGATCAAAATAACTCTCTGAAAGCTGAGGAAAAACTAGAATCATACAGCTTTATTACAGATACAATCAACATTACAAAAAATATAGAAGAAGCAAAGTTCTATCTAACAAAGTCAGATCTATCAGATTTCAAAATCAATAGAGCAGCAGCAACAGGCAAAAGCTACGACCTGGTACTCAGTAAATATCCTATTGAGATAAATATAGAACACCAAGAGTTAAACAAAAACCTATTCTACAGGCAAAGCGAGAAAACAATAAGATTATACCACACAACATTGATCAATGACAGCACAGCTGTAAAAATATCATTTACAGATTCGGTAGGATTTAAAATAGACACAACCATATATGCCAAATTTGAAAACAGTGATAGAAAGAATGAAAAATTAGAACCAACTATAAAATCAAAAAGAAACTTTTTGAAAAATATAGAAGCAAGTATACAATTTAACAAACCAATCCAAAAGATTAACTATTATTCTCTATTTATTAAATATGACAGTGCAAGCTACCTTTATGTAAAGCCCGAAATGCTGTCATTTAAAGATAGTTCGGATAGAACATTAATAAACATTAGGATAAATATACCAGACTCTTTAAAACAGGAAACATATACTTTATATGCTATGGATTCTACCTTTATGGATATAGAAGGTGAATACAATGAAAAAAAAATAGAAAACGCTTTTAGAAAACTGGATATAGAAACACTAGCGGAAGAGATCAAGGTAACTGTTAACACAGATCTATTTCCTATTATTATCCAAATAATGGACAAGAAAGAAGAAATTATAGAAGAACAATATCTTACCAATACAAACATAGCAATATTCAAAAATCTTGAAGCAGCCACATATAATATAAGAGCAATCTTAGACATCAACGAAAACCGAAGATGGGATACATCAAATATGTTAGAAAACAGACAGGCAGAACCTATCTACTATCTTGAAAACTCCGAAAATCCAGAACCAAGAGATACTATAATCAGAGGAGGTTGGTCTTTGGATCTAACTATTCAACCAAATCAGGCGATAGGAATACCTAAAAAAGAGGAAAAAAAACCATAAAAATTGTAGATAACAAGAAGAAATGATGTTAATAAGTACTCAATACTTGAGCATAAGATAAGACTTATCCATAATTAAAATCAAATTCCCGAATAACTTAAAAACAGCACAGAATAAGTACCCATACATCCACAGTTATTCACAAATAAAAACACATACAGTAACCCACAACTATCAAAGATTATTTTTAAACAATAATCAAGAAGATGAAACAATATCACTGATATACAAAGATTTAAATAAAAATAAACTGTGGATTAAAAGTGGAGAACAATACACAAATTATAATATAAAATGTTGATTACTTTAATGAAGAAATTTATCAACAGATCCACACCTTAATAACAACAGTAGTTTTATTTAAATAAATAATATATTAAATATATAGAGCTGTGGAAAATTACTGAATGTACGTTTTTTGGATTACTGAAAGGTTTTATCTAATTTCAACAACCTTCCTAACCCAATATAATCATGCAAATCAACAGACTCTTCGACTTAATCAATTATCAAATTACAACTTACGACAAACCAATTGCCTTAGCCCAAAAAATCAGCGGTGATTGGAAAACCTATTCCAGCAGGGATTTAAAGAAAATAGTTGATAGCATCAGCTTGGCATTTCTTAAAACAGGCATTAAAAAAAATGATAAAGTAGCGATTATTTCCAACAATAGGCCTGAATGGAATTTTATAGACCTCGCCTTACAACAGATTGGAGCTATTTCAGTGCCTATGTATCCAACTATTTCGGCTGACGATTACCATTACATTTTTCATCACGCTGAAGTAAAAAAGATCTTTGTGGGAGATGAAGAAATCTACCAAAAAGCTGTTGAAGGATCCGCGGATATGGAAGCACAGATAATCTCTTTCGATAAAATACAAGGTTGTGATTATTGGGAATATTTTATGGCTTTAGGTGAAGATGGAGACCTAGCAGAGTTGGAATCCATCAAAGACGCCGTTAAATATGAAGACCTATTTACCATTATCTACACTTCAGGAACAACCGGTAGACCAAAGGGTGTAATGTTGACCCATTCAAACGTAATTTCGAATATTTATGCGATTGAAGATAGATTAATCATACCTAAAGGAGAAGCCAAAGCACTTAGCTTTCTTCCGCTTTGCCATATTTACGAAAGAGCAGGTTCATTTTGCTTTATCTATATGGGGGTTTCTATCTATTATGCCGAAAGTATGGAGACCATCGGAGAAAATCTTAAAGAAATTCAGCCACAAATTTTTAACACTGTCCCACGATTATTAGAAAAAGTCTACGACAAAATTGTATCCAAAGGCTATGAATTGACAGGTGTGAAAAAATCACTCTTCTTTTGGGCTTTGAATCTTGGATTGAAATTTGAACCCAATAAAGATCAGGGATCATTTTACAATATGCAGTTGAAACTTGCCAATAAAATAATTTTCAGTAAATGGAGAGAGGCTTTAGGCGGAAATATCATGCAGATCAATTCCGGCGCATCAGCTTTACAGCCTAGATTAGCCAGGGTATTTTGGAGTGCAGGAATACCAGTATGTGAAGGATATGGACTGACGGAGACTTCTCCTGTAGTTTCTGCTTCCATCAGTAATCTGAGGGATATACGCATCGGTATGGTTGGCAAAATTGTAAAGGATGTAGAAGTAAAAATAGCTCCTGATGGCGAAATATTGGTTAAAGGTCCCAATGTTATGCAGGGTTACTATAAGCAACCTGACCTTACAGATGAAGTTTTGGACAAAGATGGATGGTTTCATACGGGTGACATAGGCGAGCTCCACCCTGGTAATTATCTCAAAATTACTGACCGTAAAAAGGAAATGTTTAAAACTTCAGGAGGAAAATATATTGCCCCACAGCCGATGGAAAATAAGTTCAAAGAGTCTTCCTTGATAGAACAGATTCTGGTGGTAGGGGAAAATAAAAATTATCCATCTGCCCTTATTGTGCCAAGTATTTTGGGACTTCAAGATTGGTGTAGACATAAGGATATTCCTTATACTACAGATCAGGAAATGCTTCAAAAACCGGAGATAATTGAGAAATTTCAAAAGGAAATCGACAATCTCAATAAGTATTTTGGTAAATGGGAACAAATCAAGAAGTTCAAGATTCTCAGCAAGCAGTGGACAGTGGAATCAGGTGAGCTAACTCCAACAATGAAACTAAAGAGGAAAGTTATCCATCAAAAATTTGCACAGGAAATCGAATCATTGTATTCCTAAGATTACAATCAAATAAGAATCTTATTTTGGATTAATCGTATTTTTATCTTTTAAACTTGCATTTAAAACTATATTCTGTAAATCTTCAGAATATAGTTTTTTTTATTTACCCAAAGCCTAAACTTAATTTCTTATGCATGCATAACTTTTTTTCAATTTAGTATGCATGCATACAATATATTTGTTACATTAGGCGTACTAAAATACACCTATGAAGCGCGAAGAGACAGTTGACTATCATATCAAGAGTGCCTGGCATGCGATTTCCAGGATGTACAATCAAAAAGCAGCACAGGAAGATTTTACCACAGCCATCGGATTTGTATTGATCAATATCAACTCAAAGGAAGGAACACCTGCTACCAAAATCGCCCCCCTAATGGGGCTGGAGGCCCGTAGCCTTACCCGCATGCTGAAGAGTATGGAAGAGAAAGGGCTGATTTACAAAAAACCTGATCCCATTGACAAGAGATCTGTGAGGATTTTTCTCACCCCGGAAGGAAAAAGGAAAAAGGAAATCTCTGTGCAGACGATCATGGAATTCAACGAGCAGGTAAGAGAAGTGGTCAGTAGCGAGGAATTGGAGACCTTTTTTACTGTTTTCCAAAAGATCAACCATGTGATAGATAATTTACAAACAGAAACTATAAACCCCAATGAGTACAACAATCAGTTGTATGAAATTTAAAACCAACATATTTTATGAAAAGAACCATTAAAAAAGTAGCCATTTTAGGTTCGGGAGTGATGGGCTCAAGGATTGCCTGCCATTTTGCCAATATCGGCGTGCAGGTTTTGCTCCTTGATATTGTCCCCAACGAACCCAATGACGACGAAAAGAAAAAGGGCCTGACCGTCATCGATAAAATAGTCAGGAACCGGATTGTGAATACTGCGCTTGACAATACCTTAAAGGCAAAGCCGGCGTCACTTTATGATGCTACTTCGATAGCGAGGATTACTACAGGAAATTTTGATGATGATTTGCCAAAAATCAAAGATTATGATTGGGTTATGGAAGTCGTCGTCGAAAGGTTGGATATCAAGCAATCACTTTTTGAGAAAGTAGAGAAATATAGGAAACCTGGGACTTTGATCACTTCCAATACTTCGGGCATACCTATGCACATGATGAGCGAAGGCAGGTCAGAAGACTTTCAGGTCAACTTTGCAGGAACTCACTTTTTCAATCCGCCAAGATACCTCAGGTTACTCGAAATTATTCCTGGCCCAAAGACAAATCCCGAAGTCATCGACTTCCTCATGGATTTTGGGGATAGGTTTTTAGGAAAAGAAACTGTTTTGTGTAAAGACACTCCCGCATTCATTGCTAATAGGATCGGGGTTTATGCGATCATTTCCGGGATGCATGCCATAGAAAAAATGGGTCTGAGCGTATCTGAGGTAGACAAACTTACCGGTCCTATTATCGGTAGGGCAAAGTCGGCTACTTTCCGAACCATGGATGTCGTCGGTTTGGATACCACTGTCAATGTCTCCAATAACCTTTACAAGACATTGACCCACGATGAATCAAGAGACAAATTTCTTCTTCCAAATATTGTCAAGGTACTCTATGACAACAAATGGTTGGGGGACAAAACCGGTCAGGGATATTTCAAAATGATCCGCCACAAGGACGGTACCAAAGAACTGAAAGAACTTGATCTGAAGACTTTTGAATACAAAGACACTGAAAAACCAAAATTCAAAGCCTTGGAAGCTTCCAAAGAAATTGATGACCTAAAGAAGAGAATCAAATTCTTGGTGAACTTCGATGACCGTGCGGGTGAATTCTACAGGGCGTCCTTTTATGACCTTTTCAAATATTGCTCCCACAGGATCCCGGAAATCTCCGACGAATTATACAGAATTGACCAAGCTGTTTCGGCAGGTTTTGGTTGGGAACTGGGTCCCTTTGAAACATGGGACATCCTTGGCGTCAAAGATACGGTAGAGAAGATGGAGGCTGCGGGAGAAAAAGCCGCTGCATGGGTTCATGAAATGCTAGATGCAGGACATACATCTTTCTATAAAGTCGAAGGCGGACAGCGTAGATATTATGATATTCCTTCTAAATCTTATTTGCCAATACCTGGGGTGGAAGATTTTATCATTCTAGATACCCTCAAGGCAGCCAACAAAAAACTTTGGGGCAATGCCGGAACTACCGTGTACGATTTGGGTGATGATGTCATCGGTTTGGAATTCCAAACCAAGATGAACTCTATCGGTCAAGAAGTGATCGAAGGAATCAATACCGCGATCAATATGGCAGAAAAATCCTATAAAGGTCTTGTCATCGGTAATGAAGGAGGAAACTTCTCCGCCGGAGCCAACCTTGCCATGTTGTTCATGTTTGCCGGAGATCAGGAGTTTGACGAAATCAACCTCATGATTGCCGGATTCCAAAACACCATGATGCGAGCGCGTTATTCTTCCGTTCCGGTAGTGGTAGCACCCCATAATATGGCCCTTGGAGGAGGTTGTGAACTTTCGCTTCATGCAGATGCGATACAAGCTCATGCAGAATTGTATATGGGTTTGGTGGAATTTGGGGTGGGATTGATTCCTGCCGGAGGTGGTACGAAAGAAATGACTTTGCGCTTTTCCAATGAATCCAAAGCAGGTGATGTGGAGCTAAATAGGCTTCAGGAATATTTCATGAATATAGCCACTGCCAAAGTATCCACTTCGGCTGCTGAGGCAAGAGGATTGGGATACCTGCAGGTCAAGGATGCCATCACCATCAACCGAAAACGTCAGCTTGCCGATGCCAAAGCAAAAGTCTTGGCCTTGTATGATGCGGGATACATCCAACCTGTGCAGCAGACCAACATCAAAGTCCTAGGAAAAACCTCCTTGGCACTTTTCGAAGCAGGCATCACCGGTATGGTCTATGGCAATTACATTTCCCAACACGATGCCAAAATCGCAAGGAAATTGGGTTGGGTCATGTCAGGAGGCGACCTGTCATCCGCGACCGAAGTCAGCGAACAGTATTTACTCGATCTTGAGCGCGAAGCATTCTTGAGCTTGACAGGGGAGAAAAAAACCCTGGAAAGGATACACAGCATCTTGTTTAAAGGTAAACCACTGAGAAATTGAGAAGCGAGAGACGAGAAGCGAGAAAACAAAAACCTAATTTAAGAAAAGATAAAGTTGAAGCACAATTTTAAAAATCTGAAAGTTTGGCAAAAATCAGTGGATTTGGCTGTTAAGGTTTATGAAATAAGCCAATCATTTCCCTCTGAAGAAAGGTTCGGAATCACTTCGCAAATGAGAAGATCGAGTGTTTCTGTCCCTTCAAATATTGTCGAGGGTACAGCAAAAAACACTTCTAAGTCCTTTTCAAATTCCTTAGATATCAGCCTTGGTGAAAGTTTCGAACTGGAGATGCAAGCGATTATTGCCAACAGAGTTGGGATTTTAAATAATGATGCTTTCAAAGATTTAGATTCCGATATCGATGAGATTCAAAAAATGATAATTGGTTTCAAATCAACGGTAGAATCTAATCCTTATTATAGACCTCCAATCATCATTTGCCTGGAGTCTAATCTCTCGCATCTCGGTTCTCGCATCTTAACTCAAATACCTGAACAAACATCAAATTAATAATAAACCTCAATCTAGAAAGAAACATGGAAGCATATATAGTAAACGGATATAGATCGGCGGTAGGAAAAGCCAAAAAAGGCGGCTTCAGATTCTACCGACCAGATGACCTGGCCTCAGATGTGATCAAGCACCTTGTGGCCAACACGCCCGGATTGGAAAACAAAATGGTCGATGACCTGATTGTGGGCAATGCCATCCCGGAAGCCGAACAGGGCATGCAGATGGGAAGGATGATTTCCCTTTTGGCACTCGGTATCGACAACCCGGGTTTTATCATCAACAGATACTGCGGTTCGGGATTGGAAGCCATCGCCCTTGCAGTAGGCAAAATCAAAGCAGGAATGGCCGATTGCATCATCGCAGGAGGGACAGAGTCCATGTCCATGCTCCCGATGATGGGTTACAAAACAGTCCTCAACTGGAAAATTGCCTCCCAGACTCCGGAATATTACCTCAGCATGGGTTTGACCGCTGAAGAACTCGCCAAGGATTACGAAATCACCCGTGAGCAGGCGGATGAGTTTTCTGCAAATTCCCATACCAAAGCTTTGGCAGCCATCTCAGCAGGAAAATTCAAAGAGCAGATCGTTCCTATCGAAGTAGAAGAAACTTATCTCGATGAAAAAGGAAAAAGGAAAACCAGAAAGACAATTGTGGATACGGACGAAGGTCCAAGGGCAGGTACGACTCCTGAAGTCCTTGCTAACCTCAAGCCGGCCTTCAAAATGAAAGGACAGGTAACAGCGGGAAATTCCTCCCAAACCTCTGACGGGGCTGCATTCGTGGTCGTCATGTCAGAGCGAATGGTCAAAGAACTTAACCTAGAACCGATCGCCAGGATGATGTCCTATTCCGTAGCTGGCGTAGATCCTCGCATCATGGGCATCGGTCCAAAAGAAGCTGTACCCAAAGCGCTGAAACAAGCCGGATTATCCTTGGATAAAATTGACCTGATCGAATTGAATGAGGCTTTTGCTGCACAGGGTTTGGCGGTAATTAAGTCCCTTGATATGGACATCAGCAAAGTCAATGTCAACGGTGGTGCCGTCGCACTCGGCCATCCGCTCGGTTGTACCGGAGCCAAACTTTCCATCCAACTCTTCCACGAACTCCGCAGACAAAACAAAAAGTACGGTCTAGTTACTGCCTGCGTCGGAGGCGGTCAGGGAGTTGCAGGAGTTTTCGAGCTTCTTAAATAAAATAGATGTGAGACATGAGATATGAGACAAGAGACTTAGAATCTGGGTAGGTATTGGTTTCATTAAAGAAAGTGTATTTAACAAATGCAGAAATATTTAAAATCCCAAAAAATAACTATATGAATAATTACAAAGAATTGGCGATTTGGAAAAGGTCTATCAAATTGGCCACCTCGATTTATAAGATAACAGGTTCTTTTCCGTCCGAGGAGAAATTTGGCCTTGTTTCTCAAATGAGAAGGTCTGCGGTTTCAATTCCTTCTAATATCGCTGAAGGAGCTGGAAGAAAATCCAACAAAGAATTTTCCCAATTTTTGAGTATTTCATATGGTTCATTATGTGAATTGGAAACCCAAGTAATCATTTCCAACGAACTGGAGTTTTTAATAAGCTCAGAAGTAGACCAAATTATCCTAGAAATCGACGAAATCCAAAAGATGACTTATGCTCTTATCAACAAATTCTCTTCTTAAAACTAATCTATCTCAAGTCTCATATCTCAAGTCTAAAATCTTATAAAACAATGGCAACAATAACCAAAAATTCAATCAACGGCGGCGAATTCCTTGTTAAGGAAACCGAAGCAAAGGACATCTTCATTTTTGAAGAATTTACTGAAGAACAAAAAATGATGGCGCAGGCCTGTCAGGATTTTATCGATACCGAAATCCATCCACGCAGTGAGGAAATCGACAGCATGAAGCATCCTGAACTCGTTCCCTCCATCTTCAAAAAAGCCGGAGACCTCGGTCTCTTGGGAATCGCTGTTCCTGAGGAATTCGGCGGCATGGGGATGAGTTTCAACTCCTCTATGCTCATCGCTGACATCATCGGCGGAGCGGGATCTTTTTCCACCACTTACGGCGCACATACAGGCATCGGTACACTTCCGATTTTGTATTATGGCGACGAGGCTCAAAAATCCAAATACCTACCCAAGTTGGCCACCGGTGAATGGGCGGCTTGCTATTGTCTCACCGAGCCGGACGCCGGTTCGGATGCCAACAGCGGCAAGACCAAAGCTACTTTGACCGAAGATGGCAAACACTACCTCATCAACGGACAAAAAATGTGGATCTCCAATGCGGGATTTGCAGACCTATTCATCGTCTTTGCCAAAATCGAAAACGACAAGAACCTAACCGCATTTATTGTGGAAAAAGGATTTGGCGGGATTACCATGAACGAAGAAGAGAAGAAGATGGGTATCAAAGGTTCTTCCACCCGTCAGGTATTCTTCAACGACTGCAAAGTTCCTGTGGAAAATATGCTTTCCGACAGACAGAACGGTTTCAAAATCGCAGTGAACATCCTCAATATCGGAAGGATCAAACTCGGTGCAGGCGTTTTGGGTGGCTGTAGGTCGGTGGCCTCTTTGGCAGTGAAGTATGCCGGTGAGCGCAAGCAGTTTGGAGTTTCGATCAATTCCTTTGGTGCGATCAAGCAAAAATTGGCAGAAATGGCCGTTAGGACTTATGCCTGCGAATCACTTTGCTACCGTGCCGGTCAGGATATTGAAGACAGGATGGATGCACTTGCTGCCGAAGGTATGCCGGATGCACAGGCTAAATTAAAAGCATTGGAGGAATTTGCCATTGAAGCGGCAATAGCGAAAGTACATGGTTCGGAAGTACTCGACTATGTGGTCGATCAGGGTGTGCAGGTCTATGGCGGCATGGGATATTCCGCAGATGCACCGATGGAGCGCGCTTATAGGGACGCCCGTATCTCCAGGATTTACGAAGGAACCAACGAAATCAACCGCATGCTGATGGTGGGCATGCTGCTCAAGAGGGCGATGAAAGGTGAAATCAACTTGTTCGAACCGGCGATGGCTGTTTCGGCGGAATTGACTTCTGTGCCGAGCTTCGAGACGGTGGATACCTCAGAGCTTTTTGCAGCAGAAAAAGAAACCATCAAGAAACTCAAAAAAGTATTTCTGATGGTGGGCGGAAAAGCAGCGATGGCTTTGGCAGATAAAATCGAGTCCGAGCAGGAAGTTATGATGAACCTTGCAGACCTGATGATTGAAATCTATGCGGCGGAGTCTGTCATCCTGAGAACAGAAAAACTCGTGGGCATGAGAGGTGAAGAAGCCTGTCATCCGCAGATTGCGATGACGCAGGTATATCTTTTTGAGGCTGTGGAAAAAATCCAGACAGCAGCCAAAGAAGCTATCGCGGCATTTACCAAAGGTGATGAGCAGAAAGTGATGTTGATGGGATTGAAGCGGTATACCAAAGCCGACCTCGTCAATACCAAAGAGTTGAGAAGGCAGGTTGCGGACTATATGATTGAGAAAGGGAAGTATCCTTTTTCTTAAAAATTTAGAGGCCCAAAAAGGCACTAAGACACAGAAAAAGTTTTCCTGCTTCTCCGGAAGCAGGATCTACAACTTCAATCTCACGCGAAGACGCAGAGAAAAAAAACAAAGCCTTCAGCAATGGGGGCTTTGTTGCTTTCTGCTATCCTGCTTCTCCAGAACCTGGATTATTGATATCTCGCAAAGACGCTAAAGCGCAAAGGGAAAATACTTTTAATCTCAAGCAGAGCCACAAAGCCCCAGTTTCCAGAAAGTCAGCTACTTAATCTACTAATGACCCCGATTTCAAACTTCCAACTTCCCACACCTCTCACCTCTCACTTTTTACCTCATCCTTCATCCCTCAACCTTCATCCTTTCTGTACCTTTTCCTCTATATTCGCAGGATTTATTCTTTCTCCGCAAAATGTTTTACTACAATTCCAAAGATTGGTTTCTTGCCATTTTCAAAATCACCAAAGCCGATACCATCAGGCCGCTGATCCCGACCTTGATTTTTATTGCTTTGTATTCATGGGGGATTGTGTATCTGGAGGTCAATTACCTGAAGTTGTCTGAAAACAGCGATGCCCGAAACATCACCATCATGCATACGCTTTTGGGTTTTGCGATATCGATGCTGCTCGTTTTCAGGACCAACACAGCGTATGATAGGTGGTGGGAAGGGCGAAAACATTGGGGAAACCTTGTCAACAACAGCCGTAATCTCGCCATCAAGCTTCAGGTTTTTTTGCCGGTAGAAGACCACGGGTCTAGGACATTTTTTAAGCAAGTGATTCCGCTGTATGCTTTGGCACTTCGTAGACACCTTCAAAAGGAAAGTACCATGCTGCAGCTTGACGAAAAACCCCATCCCGAGCTTCCTGACTTTGGCAACAAAACCCACGTTCCCAATAAAGTGGCTGAAAGCATGATTTTCAAAGTCCATCACTTATACAAGAACAGAATCATCAGCGGTGACCAACTCATTGTCCTCAATGGAGAGATCAGTTCCTTCACCGACATCTGCGGTGCCTGTGAGCGGATCAAGAATACCCCGATTCCATTTAGCTATAGTGCTTTTATCAAGAAATTTATCTTTATCTATGTGGCGACGCTACCCTTTGGCTTGGCACTGTCCATGGGATACTTTACCATTCCGGTGACGACTTTTATATTCTACGTCTTGGCGAGTCTCGAGCTCATCGCCGAGGAAATCGAAGATCCCTTTGGTACCGACAGCAACGACCTTCCGATGGCCAAGATTGCAGAAAACATCAAGGGAAATGTGCAGGAGATTTTGGGGTAAGCAGAAGAAGCGAGAACCGAGAGGCGAGAACCGAGACAAAACCAATAAGGATCCTGTGCAAAAGGCATCCCTTTATGATATCCCGAATATAGGAATGGAATAGCTTAGAGGCGGATTATCTGTAGCTAAGACACGGAGTATCTATACCTCAGTCACGGAGTATCGGTAAGGAGAGGTGGGCGGAGGGTATACGGAAGGTATACTTTGGGATAAAGAAAAGTCAGATCAGTCACTATAAAAGCTAAAACCTGAAATTGGATATATAGAATATTAGTTATATGTTTAGATAATTGGAAAATAGACGCCACTGTGGCGTCTTTCCTTCTAATTTGGAATGCTTCACGCCATTGTGGCGTGGAGAGAATCGTTGAATTGAATTGTAAGAAAACGCGCGGTGCGGGGTCAGGAAAAGAAAAGTCAATGGAAATCTTTGCAGGAGGCA
>NZ_JAKZAM010000067.1 GCF_022538055.1 Cognataquiflexum nitidum
ATGCCTTCGGCGATATTAAAAAGATATAAGCTTCGTGATATAGGTTGATATAATGCCTTCGGCGATATTTAAAAGATATAAGCTTCGTGATATAAATGGATATATGCCTTCGGTGATATTTAAAAGATATAAGCTACGCGATATAAATGGATATAATGCCTTCGGCGATATTTAAAAGATATAAGCTTCGTGATATAGGTTGATATAATGCCTTCGGCGATATTTAAAAGATATAAGCTACGCGATATAAATGGATATATGCCTTCGGCGATTTTAAAAAGGTATAAGCTTCGTGATATAGGTTGATATAATGCCTTCGGCGATATAAGATTTTCCACCCTCAAACATTTCCTTTTACTTTCAAACCTTGTCTCAGCCTAAGCCTAAGTCAGTGTCTTCACTGACTTTTATCTTAACTATCAACAATGGTAGTTAGGTTACCCAAGTTTAATAAAGGGATTGGCCTTTGTTTTTGAAGCAATATCAATGAATATCAAGTATCCATAAATATCATTTTTTGGAAGACTTTCAACAATCAAGATAAAGATCACCTGGTTATCGGCTGCGGGAATACTGCCATACTTTCATGACCATCTTCCCCGACTGATTGGACTGCAAAGAAAAAGTTGTCTTTGGAATAAGGTATGGTCAGGGTAGTGGCTTCTGTATAAAACTTCTTTTCCCAGTTGGAAGAATCTGTTTCACGCATCAGGACATAGTATCCTTTGGCTTTGCCTTTTGCCGGGGCTTCCCATTTGAGGGTGGAGGTGTTGCTGAGCTTTCTGACATCTATACCGACGGTTTGTGGTTCTGATGGCGCTGAAGCCATGGAATAAAGAGATGCCAAATTGATCCCTGTCACCTTTCTCATATATTCAAAATCAACAAATTCCGGCAAATCACCGTATTGGATGCCGTTTTCTACTCTGACGTTTTCATGTTGGTGGTAGTAATTCTCATTCATTTCGCATACCCTGATGGCCGTAAATCCTTCTCTTGCAAAAGGGGTATGGTCGCCACCTCTGAGGAATCGGTCATTTCTATAGACCAATTTCACTTCTAGCTGATCGACATACCGTTCTCCGACTTCTTTCATGTATCTGGCAAGTTGACGGGATTTGCTGTCGTTTTCACCGTTGGTGTACCTTCTGATCGCGGTCATTTGCTCTGTCTCCGCAGCGGGAACGCCCTCAGAAAAGATCCTGACACGGGTATTGTCATTGATGTTTGTTTCTGATGAATTGCTGTTGCCGATCATGTCATTGTTGAGCATGACGACAAGGTTCCAATTTTCTTTTTTGGCTTTTTCAGCCAGATAAGCGGCACCTTTCAATCCTTGTTCCTCACCTGATACTGCCACAAAAATAATGGTGGAGGGAAAGGATTTTTGTGACATTATCCTTGCCAACTCGATGACTGCAGCTACCCCTGACCCATCATCATTGGCTCCCGGTGCGTCAATATTTGTATTCATCACATCCAAAGCCCGGCTATCCACATGGGCAGAGATGATAAAGACCCTGTCATCATTGGGGTCTGTACCTTTGAGCGTTGCCATGACATTGGCGGATTGGGTGTCTGCAGGGATTCTTCTGTTGTCTGCAGGGATAATATAAGCGTCCATGAATGCAGTCAGTCTTCCACCTGAGGCAGCTTCAAAAGATTTGAAATGGTCAAGGACATATTTTTGAGAAGCAGAAATCCCTTCTTTTGGATTATTTGGGCTAAGGGTGTGACGTGTTCTGAATCCGGCTAGATCACGCACATATTTTTCGAGATTGGTTGCTGATATTTCTTTGACCATTCTCTCTATTTCAGTATCACGATGGATAATCTGTGTCTGGGCGATGGCAAGATTGAATGTAAAGCAAGTCAGTAGGAGTAAAATTTTTTTCATAATAGGAAATGCTCAAGGTGAATGGGTTAAATTTACCCCTAGAAATATCATTTATAAACCAGAATTACATGAACGAATTATTAGTGCCTCATGAAGGTGAATACGAATCCTATTATACCGGTTATGTCAATTGGGTAATAGGAAAGGATGTTCCAACCTTACTTTTGGAACAAGTGGATGAGATCAGAAAATTTTATGAGCAGATGGGAGAAGAGAAAAGCCTTCTCGCCTATGAAACGGGAAAATGGACAGGCAAGGAAGTATTGGGACATATCATCGATACCGATAGGATCATGACATTTAGGGCCTTGTGCTTTGCACGGGGAGAAAAAGCTGCCCTACCCGGATTTGATCAGGATCAGTATGTAGCAACTGCAGACTTTAACAATATTCCGCTTTCAGCTTTATTGGAAGATTTTGAATTGTCGAGAAAAGCCTTGGTTTCGCTCCTAAAGAACCTACCGGAATCAACCTATGCCAACATAGGAGTTGCCAATGGTTTTCAGGTTTCGGTACGTGCACTTTTCCATATTATTGCAGGTCATGCCCAACACCATTTGAATGTGTTGATGCTAAAATATAAATGATTTACAGCCTTGAATGGAAGGATAATGAAAATTTAACCGTAGAGATTGGGTAAAAATGAGTAAGTTTGTAGAATTTATCCAATCAAAAAAATTTTAATAACTATGCAAAGAACACGCGCACAAGAGTCAAGGGCAGCCATCGAAAAACTCTATATCACCATGAGACACCTATTTATGAGGGGGTCTTATAAGCCAATGGGAGTTTCCGGTGAGTCGCTTGTAGATTCACTTTTAGTGTTGAGCCCTGAGATTTATGGGTTGTTGGGCGACGAGGAAAAGATTGAATTAGATGGTTTGTTGTATGTGATGGAGCGGCTTCCGAGGGGGATCGAACAATGCCGCTATATCAGGCTCATCAGTAGGGAAGGTTATGAAAATTCCACTTTTTCGGCAATCGTTCCTGCCAAAAGGAAAAGAAACTGTTACAGGGTGGATCAGGATCAGATGTATGTCGAAATGACCCGTGGCCGCTCAGATATTTATGATATCCTCACACACATTACTTTTTTATACATTGAGTCAGAAAAGATCAAATCCAACAGTACCGATCACAAAGGAAGGTTTGACCTGAATTGGGAGATGTTGGAAAAAACCGTCGATAAAGAAGTCAACGGTGAGGAATTTGATAAAGAGGTTGCCTGTTCTTATCTCAGCCATGTCATTGGAAGAACTTTTGATGAAACCCATGAGGCAGTTAGAAAATTTGAAACCTCCCCACATACGAGCAGTCTTTTCTCTATTGTCTATCATCTCGGGAAATTAGCCATAGATGAGTCTTTCAATGGCAGAGACAGGGAGATTTCCTTTTCTTCCACGCTTAGACAGCGTGTTGGCCATCACGTTTATGGTGAACTTTGGGCCAATACCATCAAATCAGTGCTTTTTAAGGAGGGGTTGATTGAAAGGCCGATCCACATCATCTCAGCCAATCTTCATAGCGTGACCAATACCATCTATGGTCATCAGTCTTTGGGGTTAAATACATTCGAAGAAATCGAAAAAGTTGCAATGGATATCAGTACCGGTGCCAAAGCCAATAAGGGGAAGGATATCTGGGATTTTGCTTTAAAGAATGGCCTCATTGAAGTCCATGATACTTCAGGTACCAATATCAACGTTCAGATTATTGATACGGCCAAAATGTCAAAAGATTCGCTTATTCCAGGAGTCAAAATAGCCAAAGAAGACAAAAAGAAACCTGTTATACTGATCATGGATTATGCTTTTGGTGAGCAGGCATATGAGTGCTTCGATGAATTGCTCAAGACATACGATCATGACAATGGTAAATCCTATCCTCTAAATGTGCTTTCGGCATCCATTATGGGTAAAGCAGGAATACTTACAGGAAAAAAGGGAGATATCATGATTCCTACAAGCCATGTATTCGAAGGCACAGCTGATAATTATCCGATCAAGAATGAACTCAAAAAGCAGGATTTTGATGGGTTTGGGTTAGGGGTCTATGAAGGTACGATGTTTACCGTATTGGGGACCTCACTTCAAAACAAAGATGTACTTAGCTACCTGATGGAATCAAGCTGGGAGGCGATAGGTTTGGAGATGGAAGGTGCACATTATCAGAAGGCAATCCAATCAGAAAGTAAGATCAGACAGAATATCTCCAAAAATGTAAAAGTGCTTTATGCTTACTATGCTTCTGACAATCCTTTGGAAACAGGAAGTACACTTGCATCAGGGGCTTTGGGTATGGATGGGGTTCGTCCAACTTATCTGATAACATATAAAATTTTGGAAAAATTATTTAAATAAAATATAGTATTTCTTTTATATGACTCCCCCGAATTTGACACGTTGCCAAATTTTATTTGACAGCTAGTGTCAATTGATTTTCTGTATCAGAGGAA
>NZ_JAKZAM010000068.1 GCF_022538055.1 Cognataquiflexum nitidum
CGACACCTTGATCAAAAAGTCAGAAAATGTCCTCCAAAACCTCACTCATATAGCTAAATTACAACCTGAGTAGTTACATTAATTTTATTTAACTCAATATTTGCAAATTCCCTTCAAGATTTTTGAGGATACTTTTTTTTAATTATATGATTTCAATAAAAAATTCACCATGCCCCAATTCATAGACCAACTCCACCGCACCATTTCCCTTCCAAATCCCCCAAAAAGGATTGTTTCCTTGGTGCCATCGCAGACAGAGCTTTTGGTGGATTTGGGTTTGAGGGATAGGATTGTAGGTGTTACAAAATTTTGTATCCATCCCAAAGGATTGAAAAAAGAAAAAACGGTTATTGGGGGTACAAAGAATTTTCATTTTGATAAAATAGAATCGCTTCAACCTGACCTGATCATTGGAAACAAGGAGGAAAACTATCAGGAAGGGATTGAAAGACTTTCTGAAAAGTTTCCGGTTTGGATGAGTGACATTTACACGCTGGAAGATGCTTACCGGATGATTATGTGCGTTGGAGAGTTGACAGATACTTCCATCAAAGCCACCCAAATCGTTTCTCGGGTCAAAGAAGGTCTGGAAAAAGAATTCAAATTGAAAGGTTCTGCCGTTTACCTGATTTGGAAAGACCCTTTGATTGCAGTCGGGTCCAATACTTTTATAGATTCCATTTTGGAAAAAGCAGGTTTCAAAAATCTCATCAACCAATCTCGGTACCCTGAGATTGATTTGGAAGAAATTGTAAAATTGAATCCAGAATTCCTTTTGCTCAGTTCAGAACCGTTTCCATTCAAAGAAAAACACATTTCATTTTTTCAGGAAAAATTGCCCAAAACTAAAATCAAGATAGTGGATGGGGAAATGTTTTCTTGGTATGGAAGCCGATTACTCTTTGCAGGAAAATATTTCGAAGATATATAAAGGAGAGAGTGCTTATCTTGGACAGATTCCGTTTATAAAAATATAGAGCATTGAAAAATACTTTTATAAAAAATTTAGGTAACTTTTCGAGTCGTAATTACAAAAATAACTAACCCAAGACGATGAAGCAAAACAGAAGACATTTCTTAAAGAAACTTGGAGCAACTGGCGCTGCTGCTGCGATTAGCCCTTTGGCATTTTCAGAAGAATTTCCGGATAAAAATTTTCTCGAAAGAGACATAGCCCTAGGTTCTACCAATGACACTCCTATCAATCTGGCTTTGATCGGTGCAGGAATCATGGGTACTGAAGATACCAATTCTGCCCTAAGACATGCCAATGTCAAGTTGGTGGCTGTTTGTGATTTGTACAAAGGCAGACTTGAGTCGGCCAAGCAGAAGTGGGGCTCAGATTTGTTTGTGACCCAGGATTATCAGGAAGTCCTCAAGAGAAAAGACATAGACGCTGTTATCATTGCGACTCCTGACCATTGGCACAAGCAGATCAGTATCGATGCCATGAATGCCGGAAAGCATGTCTATTGCGAGAAGCCGATGGTTCATTCTGTCAAAGAAGGAATGGACGTTGTCAATGCCTGGAAAAAATCAGGGAAAGTCATGGTAGTGGGCAGCCAAGGGGTTTCTTCTTTGGGTAATGAAAAGGCCAAAGAACTTCTTGCCGCCGGAGCGATTGGGGACATTGTATATGCAGAAGGATTTTGGGCGAGACATTCTCCAGAGGGCGCATGGCAATACAATGTTCCAAAGGATGGAAATGAACAGACTGTTGATTGGAAAAAATACATCTCCAATACCACTGGTAGAGATTGGGATCCTTTGAGATTCTTCAGATGGAGAAATTACCTTGATTATGGCACAGGCATGTCAGGCGATTTATTTGTCCACCTCTTTTCAAGTTTGCATTTTATTACCAATTCCAAAGGTCCAACCAAGGTATCATCCATGGGTGGCTTGAGGTATTGGAAAGATGGAAGGGAAGTTCCCGATGTGTTGTTGGGTATGTTTGATTATCCCCAGACTCCCGAGCATCCAGGATTTAATCTTTCATTAAGGTGTAATTTTGTCGATGGAACGAGCGGTACCACCTATTTGAGAATAGTGGGCACCAAAGGTTCCATGGATGTGAAGTGGGAAGAAGTAGTCGTCAAACTCAATCAAAATGCTGAAAGTGATGATCCGTTTTTGAGAGAACAGGCGAAATTGAGAGGTGCTTCCGAAGAAAGCAGAGCCAAAATCCTTCCTCCCCGTGAGACAGTATACGCTGCAGAAAGAAGCTGGAAAGGCGCACATTATGACCATTTTGGAAATTGGTTCAATGCCATCAGGACAAACGGTACAGTGGCCGAAGATCCGGTATTTGGATTTAGAGCTGCGGCTCCGGCCTTGCTGTGCAACGACAGTTACTTTCAGGATAAGTTTATGAAATGGGATCCGGTAAATATGAAATTGATTTAATTATGAAATACACAAGAATAGCTTGGATAGCTTTGATTTCCTTGGCTTGGGCCTGTAGCCCAAAGCCTGCTGAAGAAGTGACCGAAGAGGTTGCTGAAGTAATCCTTCCTGATAATTCCCTTTCTGAGGATGAAAAATCAGCAGGTTGGATGTTGTTGTTTGACGGTGTCAATACCGATGGATGGAGGGCCTTTAATGGTGATTCTTTACCGCCAAATTGGACTGTGGAAGATGGTGCGCTCAAAGGTCTAGGCCATGAGGGTGGAGATGTTGGCGGGGATATTGTATTCGCACCTTTGGAATTCGAGCAATTTGAAATGGAATTCACATGGAAAATAGCAACCGGTGGAAACAGTGGTGTCTTCTACCATGTTGTGGAAGATCCAAAATATGCAGCACCTTATTACACAGGGCCTGAATACCAGGTGATTGATCAGCTTGGATTCCCACAGCCTTTGGAAGATTGGCAATCATTAGCAGCGGATTATGCAATGTACGTCCCTGATTTTGAGGGAGTAGTTAAGCCTGCTGGCGAATGGAATGTTTCGAAAATTATTTTCACCAATGAAAAGGCGGAATACTATTTGAACGGAAAGAAGACAGTGGAATTCGTGCCTTATTCTGAGGATTGGAAAACAAAGCGGAACAGTGGTAAGTGGGATGCTTTTCCCGATTACGCAATTTCAAAATCCGGATTGATTGCCCTTCAGGACCACGGTAGTGAAGTTTGGTACAAAAACATTAAAATAAGACCATTATGAAGAAGTTATTAATAGTATGTTCATTCCTTTTGTTGGCTCAAGTGTCATTTGGTCAGAAAAAAGAGAAGTTGTTCAACGGTAAGGATTTGACAGGTTGGATAGTCTATGGCACCGAAAAATGGTATGTGGAAAATGGATTGATTGTATCTGAGAGTGGTCCTGACAAAGGTTATGGCTATTTGGGAACAGAAAAGCATTACAAAAATTTTGAAATCAACCTTGAGTTTAAGCAAGAAGCGGATGGCAACAGCGGGGTTTTTATACGATCTACAGTTGACGGTACCAAAGTATCAGGTTGGCAGGTAGAAGTTGCCCCTCCGGGAAATGATACAGGTGGGATTTATGAAAGTTATGGAAGAGGTTGGTTGATCAAGCCGGATCCTGAAAAAGACAAAGCATTGAAATATGGCGATTGGAACAAGATGAAGATCGTTGTAGAAGGTGATAGAGTCATTTCTTATGTTAATGGTATCCAAATGGTCGATTATACAGATGAGAAAATTGGTCAAGGTGAGGGAGGGATTTTATTGCAGATCCATGACGGCGGGGGGATCAAAGTGTATTGGAGAAATATCACTTTGAAGGCACTTTAAGGAAATATCAGGTTTTGATTGATATCCTGCCTCGGTTAAAATCGGGGCAGGATTTTTTTTAAATTTTTGTTGCTGACCATCAGTGACATTTGTCCTATTTATCAATTATTTCAAAATACAACTTTGTGTTTAATGAAATGATTTACACCTTTGCACTCCCAAACGGGGGAACAATTGTTGAAATTAGAAGGTCAAAAAAATAATTTTATTTTCTTCACCGATTGTAAATTTTATTCTTACCTTTGCACTCCTGTTTGTAAGGAACAGGAAAAATAGATAGGGCGAGAGTCTTACTATACCCTAGGGAGATAGGGTAAAAGTTCATTGAAATACTGGAGAAACGACATTAAAAAGTCTGACGGTGTTAACCGGAGGACAAGATTGATAGG
>NZ_JAKZAM010000069.1 GCF_022538055.1 Cognataquiflexum nitidum
AGGTTTTTGGTGCAAACCCAAAATACATATTTTGGGCAAAAACGAGACCTCTCATCTTTTATTTAGGACGCTATTGAAAGGGAATGACTTATTTATTGAACATAATAACTTTCAAAAAACCCTGTTTTTCTTTAAATCAGGAAATTCTGATAAAATACCAATGTTAAACCTTTGTAATAGACAGTATTTTTTTAAGGCTATGGAAATTTTATTAGGCTATAAAATTTGATTAATTGCGCATCTTAAACTAGATTTAACTAGATATTTTTTTAAAATATTTGTAAAACATTAAAATTAAGAGTTGTATGAAAAAACTACTAGGTATAATAACAATCATGTTTTTTTTATATAATGACCTTTACAGCCAAAAACTTTACGTTTGGTGTCAAAAAGAACAATCAATCACACCAAGGAATAAATTTCTTAATGGTGAAGTTTTAGATATTGTTGTTTTTGATGGAAGAAACATCCCTTCAAAAAGCAAAGTAGAGTGTGAAAGTGATTCAGTGGTAAATAATTTAATTGACCTAATAGCTGAAACCTACCCATCAGTAGAACTAAATATTAAAGAAAATGATGATTATTATGAAAAGCCTGAGGATAATAGAATTACACTTAAGATTTCTATTTCAGCATTTCATGCAGCATTTGGAGCTGATGTAAAATTTGCAATCGGAAGTGTAGGTGGCGATTTTAGTTGGGGTGCTATTCCTGAGGGAAAATGGAATGCACTAACAGGGTATTTTGTCTCAGTCTATGATTACAGAAACGGTAAAAATAAGGTTGAAAAAAAAGATATTGGAAAAATTGCATCGAGGCCTAACACTGGAGGTTTTAGAACTGCAAAAAACATCCTTAATACCACCTACATGGAAGCTAACCAAGAATTATTTAATTTTATAGAAAGGGTCTTAATGGATTAATTAGTGTATAAATTTAAGATCAAGAGGACATTTGCCATTTTTTTCTATAAACAAAAATTAAGTCAAATTTAACCTCCCCCGAAAAATATTCCCCTTGTTTCGGACAGATTATTGGCCTGTTGGTACTTGATTCATTGGGCAAAAGTGGATTTGACCAAATATTTTTTTAGATTGGTGAAGGTGCATCCTGCCCTATCCAAAAGAACCAAAACAGCAAGGGAAATGAAAAGGAGAAACTTCATCAAAACATCAGCCCTCTGCGCCACTGCGGTCAGCGCATTCGGGTTTATACGCTTTGACGGGACAAGGTATGTGGGAGATTGCGCCACGACTTCTGATATCTTGGGGCCATTCTACAGACCCGGTAGTCCCGAGCGCAGCAACTTGGTTGTGGCCGGTTCGAAAGGCCGCAAGGTACAACTCCTCGGTAAAATCCTCCACCAGGACTGCACCACTCCTTACAAAAACGCCAAGGTCGAGCTTTGGCATTGCGATGAAGAGGGTGTCTATGACAACTCCACCGCAGCTTTCCGATACCGGGGTACCGTCCATACCGATGCTGATGGCAATTATTCCTTTGAGACCATCATCCCTGTGCCTTATGATGCGGGGGGAGGATTGATCCGTCCGGCACATTTTCACATGATGGTGACTGCGGAGGGCTATCAGCCTTTGGTGACGCAGCTGTATTTTACGGGGGATAAAAACATCTCCAAAGACCCTTGGGCCAAAGCTGCCAAAGACCGTCAGTTGAAAGTCGAGGACCATCCAAATGGCGTCAGCAAGGTGGTCTTCAATGTGGGCATGGCAAGGACCTTGGCCGTTGAACCTGCCTCCATCGAAAAGCTGACAGGAACCTATGTCCATGAAAATGATCCTAAAAAAACTATCACCCTTTTCAATAACCAAAATGCCCTTTGGCTCAAGAATGAGGTATTTGGAGAAGAATATGTGTATGCAGGAAACAACCTCTTTGTCTATCCAAGCAATCCTGAGGGAAGTTTTGACAAGCTCGAGTTTGACATCAGTCCCTCCGGGGCCATCAAGGTGACGCGTTCTTTCCAATATGTTGATATGGGAAAAGCTACTGAGGTGTATGTCAAGAAGGGTTAAAAATTAGCCTGTATATTTTCTAAAATTCCACACTTTATTTTTGTGTGTTCTCACCAAATAACCAAAAATTGAATTCTTATTGCCTAAAGAAAAACACTCGTCCTTTTTTACAGCTACTTTTTTTCTTGACAAAAAAAGTAGCCAAAAAAGTCAAGACGGCAAAATCCTATCCACACACAAGGCCAATGCCGGCCCGGTTCGCCGTCATTCCTCCCCGCTTCTACCAAATGAAATTCTGTTTTAACATTGAAGAATATTTCACCAAGATCCAATTTTAAAGCAATAATCGATTCACAACCACTGATCCTCCAAATGAAAAAAACCATTTTCCTTCTTGTCTTCATTTTAACTTTTTCGACCTGCCTCTTTGCCCAATCCAAAACCGACATGGTCAAGGTCACTAATGCCTTTTTGGAATCTCTCTCTGCCAACCAAAAAGACAGTGTTCTCTTCTCGATGGATGACAGCCTCCGCACCCAGTGGACCAACCTTCCGATTGGATTGGCAGCAAGGAAAGGACTGCGGTATGGGGACCTTTCTGAAGTCAGCAAAGAAAAATTCCATAAAATCCTCAGTACCATCTTCAGTTCGCAGGGATACCTGAAGACCTTTGCCATCATGCAGGTGGATGATATCCTGCACGAGATCTTTGAGATCGCCCATCAGCGGGAGCAAATTGATGACCGGACGATAGGTTTTATCCGGAAACTGGATTGGGATTACGGTAATTATTACCTCGCTATACTCGGCAATCCCGGGATGGACACGGCTTGGGGTTTCAAGTTTGAGGGACACCACCTCTCCATCAACCTGACGGTGACCAAGGATTCGTTTACCATGACGCCGCTGTTTCTTGGTTCGGACCCGGCAGTGGTGGAAGTCACCCAATATGCAGGTTTGCGGCCGCTGAGTAAGGAAGAGGATTATGGTTTTTGGTTTGTAAATACTTTGGATGAGGCCCAAAAAGCCAAGGCTACCTTGAGTCAGGAAGTTCCCAAGGATATCCTCACCAATCCTGACAGGCCTCAGTGGTATGAAGAATTTATGGGAATCAAAGGTTCGGAACTCCGTCCCGAGCAGCAGAAAGTGCTCCATTACCTCATCGAAGAGTATATGAACAACATGGAAAAGGAAAAGGCGGAAGAATACCTTGCCATCCTGCATGCAAGGGGAATGGATGAGGTGTATTTTGCCTGGATTGGTAGCTATGAGCCCATGAAGGCGCATTACTACATGATCCACAGTCCCGACTTCATCATCGAGTATGACAATGTCGGATTCCTCGACAATGCCAACCATATCCACTCCATCTTCCGCGAGAAGGATAATGATTTTGGGGAGGATATCTTAAGGAAGCATTTGATGGATCATAAGCATTGATTAAATTTTGACTCATAAACTTTTAGCCAAAAAGATGTTATGAAAATTGTCCCTCTGGTGGGATTATTAATCCTGCTTACAGCATTGGTTACTTCCTGCAAAACCTACAAAAACCTGGAAAAAGTAAAGCCCAAAACTGAATCCGCTTCAATGGCAGAACAACTTCAAAAATTGAATTCAGGAGATAGGATAAAGGTTTATGAAAAAAACGGAAGTGTCAGGATTTTAACTTATGTCCACACGGAATCAGGAATTTTGATAGGCATAGATACCAAGAAATCTAAGGAACGGATTTCTATCAGGGTAGATGACATTGCACAAGTGCAGGTAAGAAAAACAGATGTAGGTTCGACCGCAATTTCGACTGGTTTAGCAATTACCATAGGTGCACTTGCTTTTGTTTTTGGTTTGCTAATTTACCTTGGTTCCCAGTCCTCCTAACCTTGATATCAAATTCAACCCCATTCGGGGTTGGTATTTCTGGTACTTGCAGTTCGTCCTGGTTAGGATGTCTGAAAAAGTTTAATTTTTTTATGTGTATCCGCTTCACTGCACGTAAGGATGAAGAGCTGCAATAACCATCCGTTCAAACAGCTTTTCACCAAAATA
>NZ_JAKZAM010000070.1 GCF_022538055.1 Cognataquiflexum nitidum
TAATAGAAACTCTTTAGAAATTGAAACAATAACTAATTTCAAACAACAAAAGTGTCAACCATTTTCAGGACGAGACAAAATAACACAAATCATTTAATCATTAGGTTTGAAGAGTTGAAATGATAAGATTTTCCCAACCATTTCGGTAATGAGAATTCTCTTCTTTAGAAAATCCGTGACCGAAATCTCGTAATGATCCGATTCTAAACCATGGGCTGCGGTGCATAAGAATTAGAGAAAGCAAGAAATGCAGTGTAGCACCTTACCCATGGCTATTGTTGTTTCGCCCGCTTCAGGGCTTACTTTCCTGCTAGGAACTTATTGACATCAAGCCAATGGATAAAGGCATCAAACCATTTGTTACTGGTCCTTCCAGGATTACCTAGACCAAATCCATGTCCTCCATTCTGATATAGGTGGAACTCCACCGGGATCCCTGCTTTGTGCCAGGATTCGATCACCCCAAACTGCCCCTGAAACAGAAAATCATCCGTCGCGATCACATTGAACATCGGCGGAGCATTCCTAGGAACTTCCACAGGTCCCATCCCGCCATAGATCGGTCCGATAAAGGCAAGCTTCATGGTCTTGGAATGCAGAGTGGAATGCATCGTCAGACCGGCACCGGCCGAGAAACCGATCATTCCGATCCGATCGGTATCGACGCCCCATTCTTTAGCCCTTGAAATAATCATAGAATAGGCAGCTTCGGCATCCTCAAGTTGGTTGGATAAGTCTCTTTGCGGTGGACGGGGAGGAGTGGCAGGTTGTGCTGAACCTGAAGCTGGAGCAGGTGGTGCTGTTCTAGGACGGTTCATCCACGCCGTAAAATCCTCCAAAGACTCCGGCGTAGGGTTAAGGCGGTACTTGAGAACGAAGGCGGCTATTCCCTGCTTGGCAAGGGCCTCTGCGACCTCCCAACCTTCATTGCCCATCGACAACCAACTGAAACCTCCCCCCGGTGCGACGATTACGGCAGCGCCGTTTGCTTTTCCCGGTTCAGGGAGGAAAGGTGTGAGGGTGGCTGTGGAGATATTCCGCGCCATGGGATCGCCCCACTGACGGAACCACGTCTCAGGTGCGGGTTGGTTTTCGACACCACCCGTGCCGAGTAAGATGGCCCTCGGTTCTGCAGGTGCTTCGAGTGGGTGGATCGTGCCATCCTGTGCAAAGGCAGCGGAAGCAAAGGCAAGAAAACAGAGCATAAAGGCCTGAAAGGTAAAGATTTTGGTTTTGTAGGTCATGGTGAAGAATATGGTTAATAGGTTATTTGTTAATTGATAGTAGGAGGCAAAAGGCTTCTCGGGATTTTACTGTACTTAGAGAAAGATACAAAAAACTGTCAATTCTACACTTATTTATTTCTGATCTGCTTTTCACTTATAAGAGTGGTTAGAAACCATGTCTTTCTTGCAAAATCAAGCCTGTTTTGTATTTCAAAATGGTACAATGGTTTGCCAAACAGAACTACGGTCGGACTCTACAGGTCAGACGGTTAGGTAAAAAGACTGCCGCAGTCTGTAAAAAGGTTACCCAGTTCACCAAAAAGGTGAGTGAGTTCGTATCCGAGGCTAACTAGTTTACCAAAAAGGTGACCCAATTCAGTAAATAGGTGAGTGAGTTCACCAAAAAGGAGACTCAGTTCGGTAAAAAGGTGAGTGAGTTCACCAAAAAGGTAAACCAGTTCACCAAAAAGGTAAGTGAGTTCTTCTCCGAGGCGAACTAGTTCATCTAAAAGGTGAACTGGGTAGGTAAAAAGGTAAGTGAGTTCGTCTTTGAAGTGGAGGGAGGTACTTCAGAGGTATCCCCCTCCACTTGGAAAGTACCCCTTTGGAGAGAATTGTGAGTTGACGCTAGGCGTAATTTGTAATTACGCCTTCCTATTTTTTAGAATTTAAAATTCTTTTTTAAATGGAATGAAGAACAGTAGGTTTGATATCCAATTACAAATTGGGAAAAATAAAAGGGTGGAATTACAAATCCCACCCAGACCACCATCAAATGTTTAACTACTCCCAGGGGGGTAACCAAACTGATCTCGATAAAAAGATTCATGCAAATTTGATTTAAAATTGAAATATGGAAGCAATACTAAACAGAATTGAGTTAAAGCCTGAAATATTGGCCGGGAAGCCGGTCATAAAAGGCACCTGATTGTATGTTCAATTTATACTTGGATTGCTTGCACATGGAGAAACTTCTCAATCCATCATTGAAGAATATCCATATATCACCGAGGAGGATATTCGGGCATGCATACTATTTGCAAATGAAGTTTTGGAAAGTAACTTTTTTACCCCTTTGGCACTCTCCAAATGAAATTCATCGTGGATGAATGCACCTGTACCAAATGATGCTGTGATTATTGGTCTTTAAATCCAATTACAAATTGGAAAAAATAAAAGAGATTTAATAAATTCAATTTTACCAAAACAATGAAGTTTATGTAAGATACCTGCCTACTAAGAGTTTTTACATTAAAAGAAGACGCAATGAAAAACTATTACGAAATATTAGAAATAGACTACAGAGCAAGTGACTTAGAAATTAAAAAGGCATATAGAAGATTGGCTGTAAAATATCACCCCGATAAGAACTTTGGAGATGATTTTTTTACAAAAAAAATCATCGAAATAAAGGAAGCTTATGATTTACTTATTGATCCAATAACAAGAAATTCATATGACGATGATCTATTGATTTTTCTTAATAAGCAATCTAAAGAAGAAAAAGAAAAACAAGAGAATAAGAGACAATACGAAAGGAGAACTCAAAAAGAATATGAAGAAAGGTTTTTTTATGAACCGTTCAAACCATTTTATTCCTTCAGGGATAGAGAATTACAAGAAACACCTCAGATTAAACCAATTTTTGATCTTTGGGGGAACAAGCTTGACGAGTATTTAGATTTTTTTAAGCTTCCGAAAAGAATTGGCAAGATGGTAGGTGCTTATTCAGATCTCGCAGTAGGAGAAGAGCCTTTAACAATAACAAAAAAGGCTGTGAGATTTTTTAAGGGATTACTTGTCGGTTTATTAATAGGGGCAATAATTTATTTTATAGGTAGACCAAATGAAGTTTGGACAATTATTTGGTTTACCGTTCCAACAGCCATTATTCTTTGGTTTATGGTTGCCATTAATAAGTTTGATCGTACAAACTTATTTATTGGTATAAATGGTTTCGCTGAATATCAATGTAAAGAAAATAGGAGTAATCTAACGATAGATAAAGAAGTTAATTTTAACGAAATAACGGATGTTTATTTTTTACATGTGGAGAGAAAATTAAATTTTAGTTATCAAGGCACAGACTTCTTTTATATTTTTTTGAATAATGAAAACGGTAAGGTTGCTTACAATAAAGAAGGAACCTTTGATAAAAGAAATGAAATTCAAGAACAGCCAATTGAAATAAACTTTTGTAGAAAAGTAGAACAATATTGGACTATTTATTTACTTGACAAAATGGAAATTGGCCTAGAAAAAAATGGTTATATTCTTTTTAGTTTGTACAATAATGATAGCAACAAAATTACCCCTTTCATAAAGTTGGCAATCGGTCACATTACTTTCATTAAAGAAAATAATCAAGAATTCACATATAGATTTAATGAGATTAAAAGAGTTTATTCAAAAGGGAATCAATGCTGTCCTAAATAATTTTTGATTTAATAAGAATATTCATTTTGCTTCATTTTTGGGAGTTTTTAATGATAAT
>NZ_JAKZAM010000071.1 GCF_022538055.1 Cognataquiflexum nitidum
TTCTAACATGAGACCCTTCGTACCTCAGGGTGACGTTCGACAACCTGACAACACCACACCCCGACAACGCGCAGCAGGCAACCCGACAACAATCAGTACCAAGTACTATGTACCATGTACCAAGCTAAATCCGACAACTTGATAACCTGACAACAATTCTAACATGAGACCCTTCGTACCTCAGGGTGACGTTCGACAACCTGACAACACCACACCCCGACAACGCGCAGCAGGCAACCCGACAACAATCAGTACCAAGTACTATGTACCATGTACCAAGCTAAATCCGACAACTTGATAACCTGACAACAATTCTAACATGAGACCCTTCGTACCTCAGGGTGACGTTCGACAACCTGACAACACCACACCCCGACAACGCGCAGCAGGCAACCCGACAACAATCAGTACTATGTACCATGTACGAAGCTAAATCCGACAACTTGATAACCTGACAACAATATTAACATGAGACCCTTCGTACCTCAGGGTGACGCTGGTAATCAAATAACCCTTTAATCAATTAACCCAATAACCACCCCACAGCTTCGCCCTTTCAATCCCATCAGGAAATCTTACCGAGTACTAAAATTACTCATGAGTAACAAAATTACTCGGGCAATCGGGATTTGCAAACCTTCTAAAAACATTTTCACCGCACATAAAAAATTAAAAGAAATACCTCCTTTTTTCATAAAATCTTCATCATAATGAAAATGTGAGTGGAAAAATCTAAAATGTATTTCAAATCTTTAAATTGATTTTGATAAAAAAATATATAACCATTTATTTTTCAATGAATTATAATCCAAAAAATGGCATAAAACTCAAAACTGAAGGTTGCCATCCCAGGCTTCTTGCCCCCTTGATTTCCATTATTAAATGTGAAATAAATAGTATTTCTTGGCGTATTAATTGGGCTTTTATTCGGGAAGTTCTTTACGAAGAATATTTTTCCTTTCGTTTGGAAAATGCTTGGTAGGGAAAAGTGGAGTGAAATTCCTCTGACTTGCTCCGGGCATGAGTGACATGGTCCAAAAGTTAAAAATCCTGTGCCGTGGACAATAGACTTTGTCTGTGGAAGATGATCCGAGACAAGGAGGATATATCTTCTAAAAAAGCGGAAATCATAGTATCAAAGAGATTGAAAAAGATAAACCCTAGAAATTTTCCCCCATGCTCATTATTCAATACCGTGCCCACGATTATTTTCTGCACCAGCTAGACGAGAGTTTTATCGGTTTGGCCTTTGTGCTGACCGACAAGTACGAAGGCAACATGGATGTTTTTCTACCACACAAACCCAAGATCATCATCCATGAGGGCTTTATCTGCATCAAAAAACTCGAGCTAAGTGTCAGGGGAAAAAATGACAACAGTAATTTCCACAAAAACCTGGACATTGAATTCAACGAGATCAAAAAGGTGTTTTTCAACAAGTCAGATGATACCGAAGATTTCTTTCTGAATATCCCTGAGGGCAACTATTCCAGATTGGGATTTGGGATTCATCTCTGCGACCACGAGCAGAATCCCTCGGTTTTTATCAGTGCTTCTTACTACAGTACAGAGGGAGAATTGATTCCCGTGACCATAGAGCTTTTTGGGGCAAGGCCACGCTTTGACTTAGAACTCGATGCTGACAATTCACCCATTCTTTCCTTTAACTCCAACAGGACCATCAATCCCTCCATTATTTTCGAAATCAATGCCTCCAAATGGCTCGACACCCTGACGATCGAGGACTTTGAGGAAGCCCAAAAAACAGAAAATAATATCCTGATCAACGACAAAAACAACCGCCACCTCTACTTCAAACTCGCCGCCGAAATCCATAAGGGAGACGAGATCAATTTGGAACTACGGTGAATTAATTCAGAATTATGAATTCATAATTCTGAATTAATTTTTCCGATTATAAACGTTTAATCGAACAATATATAATTAAGGCTTTGGTATTTTAGCAGAATATTAACCTAAAATGAAAAACCCCATCCTTGATAAAACCTTTATTTTTGCGGAAAAGATTCTGAATGTCTATTTTTTCCTCCGTGAAAAGAATCACTTCAGGCTAGCAGATCAAATTGTTGGTTCGGGCACCTCAATATGAGCTAACGTGGTAGAGGCCCAAGCCCCACAATCAAAAAATGACTTTATCTCAAAAATCAGCATCGCGTCAAAAGAGGCGAGAGAAACGGCCTATTGGATCAAATTACTAAACCGAAAAGAATTGATCCAGGACCATCCTGACTATCTTTATTTACAAACCGAAATCGAAGAAATCATAAAAATTCTCAACTCTATTTTGATTTCCTCAAAAAACAACCGCTGACCCCATTCTTAATTCATTTATTCTTCATTCCTAATTCCTCATTATTCATTCTTCACTGATAATTCTACATTCATAATTCATAATTCTGAATTAACAAAACTCCCACACCTTCCCCACATACAATTCCCCTCCAAAACTCTCTTTCCACTGCACAAGGCTTTCTTTGGGTAAGCCTGTTTTTGGGTCAGTCACTCCCCCTAAGTCAATGTATTTTTCACCTATATTCCGCATCAAATAGCCGATCAGGAGGTCCACAGCCCTGTTTTTTCTTCCATCATCGGTAGAAGCGATATATTGTGTCCTAACCACCTCAGGATGGGTAAAAACCGTCACCCCAGCCAGAATCTCCCCTTTATGGTAGGCATTAAACTGCCGTATTTTTCCATTATTTTTGGTGGCAAGGTATTCGATTTCAGCAAGTGTATGTACCGGTTCATAGCCCAACACCTGCCGGTGGTAAGGCATCAGGATTTCATCCCAAAACGTCACAAAACAATCATCTTCCTCAATGTGAATGCCCAAATTCATGGCCTTTTGGACACCCCACCTTTTGCCTCGGTCAGAAATCACTTTTGGTAATTCGATGGCATAATTGGGGTCTTCATCCACCAACACTCCACCGCAAGAAAGCATAAGGGCATCATTGTCGATTTTTTGGCTATGATAAAACTCCGGTACAGGCTTGACACGGATCCTGGTAAATCCACACTCAAAAAGAAATTTCAGGGATTTCTGGATAACCTGCAGTTGCTTACTTGCATCGAGTTTTTTAAGGAAAACCCAGCCTCCAAAAGTCAATCCCTGATGGGACAAAAATGTCTTTTCAAAGCTATTGCCGGGCAGGGCGGCCACCAATTCCTCCCCCTCATAAATCAGGAGAGAGGCATCGACAAAACGGTCTTTATGGTAATCCATAAAGTTCCTGGAATGAAGAAATACCCCATTGGAACTGTTTTCAATCAGTTCATTCCAAGAATCAAAATCAGATGGGGAATATTTTTTTATTTCTAACAATGTAAATAGGGATTAAAAATGATAATGGCTTTGCATAAGGGTATTAATTGAAATCAGCATTCAGGACAGGTAAAGTCCTGTTGCTGCGATTGCGAGATGAGGCTTTAATTCCGGTGGTTCACCTAAAAAAATCAGAAACAAAACCGCTTTGGTTCATTTCAATATCCATTTAATATCCAATATCCATCAATATCCAATATGATAAAATTGGTTTAAACAGCATACTATAATATTCATTTCCTTTTGTGTCTTTGAGGGAAATTACCCTTTGCGCCTTCGTGTCTTTACGAGAAATCCCCCTTTGTGCCTCTGTGTCTTTGTGAGATATTTCCTGCGCCTTCCCCTGAAATTATCCGAGGACTTT
>NZ_JAKZAM010000007.1 GCF_022538055.1 Cognataquiflexum nitidum
GGCCTTGGATGGATGGAATATTCTCTCAAATCTCCAACCTAAGCCTCCCATTTACATATTCTAATGCATAATTCGGGTTAAAACACGGGTTTTTATTAATATTTGATTAACTGTCTTGTTCCGAAAACTCTCTTTAAGGGCTATTTTTTTTGCAATAAATACACTGAAAATTGAATGATTGATTTCGTGAAGTTTTGCAAAATCTCTATTGTTGATAGCATTCATGATAATGCTTATGTTTTGATTTCAAGAAATTGATAGAAAGATTGAGGTTTCATAAAGAGAAATTCGATCTTTCAATTAATGCGACATTATCTGTCAATAGTTTTTTTATCCTCCTAAATTCTACTTGTTTTGTCTATCTTGATTTTTGAAAATGGAAGACAAAAACTTTATCATTTACAAATCCTCTGCAGGGTCGGGTAAGACATATACTCTGACCATGGAATACCTCAAATTGGCCTTAAAATTTCCTGACAGTTTCAAATCCATCTTGGCGGTGACTTTTACAAATAAAGCAACTGCCGAAATGAAGGAGAGAATCATCAAAGAACTCAAAAGGCTGAAACATACTGTACAGCCTGACCAAAAAATGGATAGGGAATTATTGGACGGTTTGAAAGTCGGTGAAGACGAACTGAAATCCCGTGCCACTAAAGTCCTGACAGCTATACTGCATGATTACGGGAGGTTTTCTGTCAGTACGATAGATAGTTTTTTCCAGAAAGTTGTCCGCTCATTTGCCAGGGAAATGGATCTCAATGCAAAGTTTGAGGTAGAAATGGATCAGGATGCAGTTCTAGACCGCGTAGTAGACAGGGTGGTGGCAAAAGTGATGGACGATGAGTTTTTGCACAAATGGCTCGTGGATTATGCTGTCGAGCAAATCCAAAACGGCAAATCCTGGGATATCCGGAAAAATATAAAAGAACTAGGAAGACAGATCTTTCAGGAAGATTTCAAGAAGTATGGGAATGAGATCAGGGAGTTTTTGAAGGAAAAAGAAAACATCAAAAACCTGAATGCTTTTACCCGCGAAAGGAAAGCGGAACTCATAAAGGTAACAAAGGAACTCAAGGAAGAAGCCAACCAAATCCGAATCAACAATGGATTAGAATGGACTGATTTTACCGGTGCCGGGAATTCTTTTGCCAAAAAGTTTGATCTTTTGGGAGACAGATACTGTCTTGTCCCTGAATTGAGTCCGACGCAGGTGGACAAAATCGACAACCCTGATAAGTGGTACAAGAAAAAAGATCCGAATATGGAGCGGATCGAAAGTGCTTACCATCAAGGCTTGAACCTGATTCTTTCTCAGTTTGATACCCTATTGACCAAATGGAATACGATCGAGGCAATATCCAAGAATATTTTTGTTTTTGGGATTTTTAGAAACCTCCTTGAAGAACTGACCCTTCTCAAAGACGAAGAAAGCATCCTGTTGATCTCTGATGCCAATGAGTTTTTGAAAGAAATCACCAAAGAAAACGATGCGCCTTTTATCTATGAAAAAATGGGCAATCAATACCGGAATTACCTCATTGACGAATTTCAGGACACCTCCGGATTTCAATGGGCAAGTTTCAAACCATTGCTTGAAAACTCCCTTTCCCAAGGAAATACCAACCTGCTTGTAGGAGATGTCAAGCAGTCGATTTACCGTTGGAGGGGAGGGGAGATGAAGCTTTTGCTTGAGCAAGTGGAATCAGAAATCGGTGCTCAAAGGGTCAGAAACGAAAACCTGGATACCAATTTCAGAAGCCTTCCCAATATCATTGCCTTCAACAATGCACTTTTTAAGCAGCTTCCTAAGGTTTTTGAAGAAGTAGTGGAAAGAGTCTATAGTGCAAGTGATGCGGGGATTATTTCCCGGGCATACCATGATGTATATCAAAAGGTCTCAGACCGAAAAGCCATTCTGGAATCAAAAGGAAAAGTTCGATTCGAATTTATCGATGTCAAGGAAAGTGAGGAAGAGGGTAAATTTGATGAACAGGCACTTTCCCGGCTTCCACGAATGGTGATGGAGTTGCAAGATAAGGGGTATCAGCTTCGTGATATAGCTTTTTTGGTCAGAAAGAAAGATCAGGGAGTGGCGATCGCAGATACTTTGATGGGATTTGGAGCAGAAAATCCCGAACTTCCTTACAGCTTCGATGTACTCTCGGATGAGTCCATGTACCTGCAGAAGTCGGCTTCTGTCAAAGCTTTGGTCGCTGGATTGAAATACCTAAACGAAACGGAAGACAAGGTACAGTTCAAGACGATGTGGTACTACTATTCCGTTCTGAAAAACGAAGCGGTCAACCATGATTTGTTTGCTTTGGAGAAAACCCCCGAATACTTGATCAAGAAGGAAAGGTCATTCAAAGAGAAGGAGATAATTCTCCTGCAGTTGCCTTTGATGGAGGCAGTGGAGGAGTTGATCGGGGAATTGGAGCTTCAGCAAAATGGATTGGAGAAAGCGTACATCTCGGGTTTCAAAGAAGCGGTTTATGATTTTACTGCCAACAACCGAGCAGATTTATCAGGATTTTTGGAGTGGTGGGAAGAAAACAAAGAAAAGCGCACTATCAAAATTCCTGAAGGGCATAATGCCATGAGGATCCTCACCATCCACAAATCCAAAGGACTACAATTCAAAGTGGTGCTGATGCCCTTTTTGAATTGGACAATTTTTGATACATCAAAAGGCAATGTGGTTTGGTCACCTTTTGAAGACCGAGAGAAGAACCTTTCGTTAGTCATTCCTTTGACTTTGAATGGCAAATTGGCCAAATCAGATTTCAATGAGACTTATTCTGAGGAGGCTACTTTGGCATATCTGGACAGTCTCAACATGATTTATGTGGCTTTGACCAGGGCTGAGGAAGTGATTTGGAGTTTGGTACCATTTAAAGAAATAAAGAAGGATCCATCTCTTAACAACTTGGAAATACATCTTCAACAGATTCTCAGCTATTCTATGGATCAGGTTGGGGAGTTGAGTCTTTCCGAATATTTTGATCCTGAAACCAAGGTCTTTGATTTTGGATCTTGGCCAAAAACAGAAACCAAGAAAAAGGAGGAGAAGCATATGCCACAACTCCGGTGGGCTTACCAAAATTGGTCTGAACTGCTCAAAGTAAAGCAGTATGCCGTTGATTTTTCTGCAGAAGGAATTGCGCAGCGGAAAAAGCAGAATTTCGGGTTGTTGGTTCATGAGATTTTGGAGAAATCCGGGACATTGACTGAATGCCAATCCATCCTGCAGGCCTTTTACTATGAAGGAAGAATTTCAGAAGAGGAGCGTCTACAAGTAGAAAGCCAACTTCAGGGATTGTTTGCGGATCCGATTTTTGCTTCTTGGTTTGATACAGAAGGGGTTTTGTTGGCCGAGCAGGGAATTCTCCTTCCGGGAGGAAAGCAAAAGCGTCCGGACAGGATTATTCTCAAAGATACCGAGGCTCTCATCGTGGATTTTAAGACAGGTGAAGCCTATGAAAAGTATGAAAAGCAGGTTCGCGAATACATGGACTTGGTAGGTAAACTGGCTGCAAAGCCGGTCAAAGGATTTATATGTTATTTGGAAACGGGAGAAATAGTCAAAATCAATGCATAGTTTTTTAAGAAATACAGCAGCTTCAATTCTTCAAGAATATCAGGAACTCCAAAATCTGGTAATCGTTTTGCCCAATCGCCGGGCTGGATTGTTCTTTACACAACATTTGGGGGCATTGATAGAGAAGCCGACTTGGATGCCGGAGGTAAAGACGATTGAGGATGTTTTTTACCAATATGCCGGGCAGCGACCATCGGATGATCTGACTTTGATATTTGAGCTTTATAAAGTTTACCAAAGCCTGCATCCTGAACCTGAGACTTTTGACAGGTTTTATTTTTGGGGAGAAATGATCCTCAAAGACTTCAATGACTTGGATCAGTTTATGGCTGATGCCAAAAAACTCTATCTCCATTTGTCAGAAATCAAGGAATTGGAATCTGACCTTAGCTTTTTGAGCAACAGTCAGATTGAATTGATCCGTCAATTCTGGAATTCTTTTGAAAGACAGGACAGAAGCCATCAGGAAAAATTTCTGAAGTTTTGGCAAATGCTCAGTCCAATATACCAAGCTTACCAGGCTTCTCTGGAAGTTTCAGGATTGGCTTATTCAGGAAAGTTGTACCGAAAAGTAGCACAGTCATTGGATGAGATTTCAAAGCCTGAAAAGCATTTTATCTTCATCGGGTTCAATGCATTTACAGGTACGGAAGAGAAATTGATCAGGCATTTCATTTCTGAGTTTGGGGCCAGGATTTTTTGGGATATCGATGGGTATTATTTGGATGATGCCAATCAGGAATCCGGTCTCTTCTTTAGAGAATACCAAAAAGACAAAATTTTTGGGCCGACATTTCCAAAGGAAATTCCTACTCATATCCAAGACCGAAAAGCCAAAATACATACCTATGCCACTCCACTCAAAACCAATCAGGCGAATTTGGTTGGGTCTATTTTAGAAAAAGGAGGACAGGATGAAAATTGGGAGGAGACAGTGGTGATTTTGCCGGATGAGCAGATGCTGTTTCCGATCCTTCACACCTTACCCGGTCAAATCGATAAGGTCAATGTGACGATGGGCTATCCTATCAAAAACGCCCCTGTCTATGCTTTTCTGGAGGCTGTTTTGGAAATGCAGCGCTTTATCAAAGTCGAGGAAGGGAAGGTTTTATTTTACCATCAGCCTGTCAAAAATCTACTGTCTTCGATTTACCTCAAGTCTGAAAATGAATCTTTTGTAGCAAAGACTTTGGCAGACATGCAGGAGAAAAATCAAATTTATATTCCTGAGTCTACGCTCCATCAAGGTGGCGCTTTGTTCCAGCTTATCTTTCAGCAACTCAAAAGTGAAATCCTATTTCCTTACCTCTCTGTCCTGATGGAACAGCTTGCAGAGAGATTGACCGATGAACCCTTGCAGCGCTCCTATTTGTACCAATGCTTCAAGCAGTTGAACAGGTTAAGGGAAATTTTTGAAAAGCAGGAATCGACGCCTGTGGACCGCGAGTTTTTTATCCGATTGTTCAGACAAGTATTCAGAGAGGTGAAATTGCCTTTTGAAGGTGAACCGTTGCAGGGATTGCAGGTCATGGGTGTGTTGGAATCCAGGAACCTGGATTTTCGACGTGTGATTATTTGCAATATGAACGAGGACAGTTTTCCTCCTTCAGCCGGGCTCAATTCCATGATTCCTTTTAATATCCGAAAGGCGTTTGGTCTTCCTGTTCAGGAACAGAATGATGCTATTTATGCCTATACTTTTTATAGGCTTTTGCATAGTGCGGAGGAAGTACATATGATCTATACGACTGCTTCCGATCAGGGCAAGGCCGGTGAAAAGAGCCGGTATATCCAACAGATGATGGTGGAGTTGGGAATTGAGATGAAGGAAGAAATCGTCTATGTACCCATTGACTTGAAAAATACAGATGCCATTTCCATTTCCAAAACTCCCGAAGTGCTCAATCTATTGGATAGATATGTGATTTCCGCGGAAGGTTTTGCGCAGACTTCATTTTCACCTTCCGCTCTGAGCGTATATCTGGATTGCAGGCTTAAGTTTTACCTGCAATACCTCGCCAGCATCCAAGAAAAAGATGAGGTAAAAGAAGAGATTGACGCAGCAGTTTTTGGGAATATTGCCCATTACAGCATGGAATTCCTTTATGATGGATTTAGGAAAAGAAAAAACAGAGATGTACTTGAAAAAGGTGATTTCGAGGATTTGAGGAAAAATTGGGTTTTTCCATCGATCGAACTGGGGGTGAGGAAGTTTTATCACCTTGAAGAAAATGCCGATACCAAACTCAGTGGACAAATGGCCATTGTCCGGGATGTGATGCAAAAATACATGGTCCGCTTGCTCGAGATCGATGAGGAAGATGCACCTTTCCGTTTGGTATCCATGGAAAAAGCCCACAAGGCCCAATTTGAAATCAAGACTTTAAACGGAATCAAAAAGATCAGTCTCAAAGGTTTTATTGATAGGGTGGATGAGAAAGAGGGTACGATTAGGTTGATTGATTATAAATCCGGCGGGGACAAGAAAGTGTTTTCCAATGTGCAAAGTCTATTTGACCGGGAGGATAAAAACCGGAACAAAGCAGCCATGCAGACCATGTATTATGGATTGCTATATCAGGCCATGCATCCTGAAAATTCCAAACCTCTGAAACCTGCGCTTTTTAATTTCAAGGAGATTTTCAAGGAGGATTTCAATCCCTATCTTCAACAAAAAGAGCCAAGAGCAATGGCTGTAGAAGTTGCCGATTATAGGCATTATCAATCAGAATATGAATCAGGTTTGAGGACTATGTTGGAAGAAATGTATGATCCTGAAGTTCATTTTTCGCAGACCGATAATTTGGAAAAATGTAAGTATTGCCCCTATTCAGAAATTTGTGGAAGGTGAGTATCCAAACCCATTGCTAAATCATTAAGTCATTTCCAGTTTAAAAATTTACCACAGAGCGCTCAGAGGAAAAGGGGGAAATTAAGAATGAGGAATGTTTGTGGAGACACAAACATTGGCGGCGATTTTCTCTGAGTTCTCGGTGATCTCCTGTTGTGAATTTACACTTCTCCCTTTGCGGCCATTGCGTCTTTTGCGGTTAAATAATTTACCGCAGAGCGCTCTGAGAACACAGAGAAAATGAAGGAAAGGATTGGCTTTGCGAAACCATTGAGTCCTTTGCTGTAATCATAGTCCATCATTTTACTTCTTTAAAGACACGCATCCTGATGGCATCTTCCACAAAACTGTTCAAAGATGTTTTTAACTCCATTGCCTTTAATGCTGCTTGTTGGTGAAGGTTTGATGGAATTCGCACATTGAAACTGCCTTTGTAAGGTTTTTCGGGTTCAATTTCAGATGCCTTACAATCATCTAAGTAAGCATCTACAGCCAGTTGAAAATCTTCTTCCAATAATTTTCCTGTTTCACCTTCAAAGGAAATTAAAGCTTTGATTCCCAATATTTTCCCAAACAACAAATTATCTTCTTGACTGTACTCAATTGTTCCTGTATAACCTTTGTATTCTAAATATTTCATAAGTCTAATATTTCCTTTAATTGTTTCAATTGGTATTTTTTCATAATTCCATTTGGATGCGGTTTATGTAGCATAATGGGTGTTCCTTCCGAATTTTCAAATTTTACTCTTGAACCGGAAGTTTTTCCTATTTTGACTTCTATAAACCCAAAATAACCTAGGAGAGTAACCATTTCATCTTAATGAAAATCAGTAGGTATTCTCAAAAACCTATTGATCAGTTTTCCCTTTTTTGACACAACACAAAGTAACTGGATTCAGTTACAAAATCAAAAATTTTTATGCTAATTGGATAAAATTCACTTTTTATGAGGGGGAAAGTGATCCTTTGGATTTTCGAAAAGGTTTTCAGAAATTCTCTGAATAATAATTTAATAATATTGGCATTAAACACTCTGGAATTGGTAAAAAATTCACCAATGTCCGTAATGACACGAACATTGGCTAAATATGTACATTTGGCAGTGGAGACACTGCCAAAGGCGATAGACTTTTTTGATTACCAAATTGACTTGAGATAATGTATGTTGTTTTCTCTTTCAAATCCTTTCAGATCCAATTTGGTGTAAGCTTCAGTCGGGAAAACCAATTCTGACATGACCATTTCTCCATCATTGACAAAAATCTCTACAGAGGAGCGGTCAACAAAGATTCTTAAGGATTTTACTTCCAAACCATTGAGCGGAGCGGTATGGACTTTGGCAAATCTTGCTTCGAAATCAACCAAACCTGATGCTGTTCTGTCAAAAACCAAACCATCCCCTGACTTTTTTAAAATCAATTTTTCTCCTTTTTCATTTGAAAGTTCCATCTCAAAATCATTTCCGACGGTGGGTGTAAGTTCTAATTCGATCAATTCTTCCTCCAGATTAACAGATTCACCCGAGATTTCTTTGGTGGATTTTCTTAAGGCTTGTAATTCTGCTACAGGCCTTGAAGCTACTTGATAGCCATCACCGACTTTAACCAATTCGAGACTTCTGGGCAAAGTAGTCGCCGACCTCCAAGGGTGGGTTGGTACAACTTGGGCATAATCCCAATTGCTCATCCAACCAATAAAAAGCCTTCTACCGTCTTGTTCCGGTACATTTGACCAAGTAACTCCCGCGTAATTGTCCGCACCATAGTCCAACCATTTGACATCTTCATGTTCTGCTGAGAAGTTTTTTCCATCAAAGTCTCCAATAAAATATTGGGTTGCGGAGCCGCCGTTTGGACCTCCGGGATTGATGCTGACAAACAGAACCCACTTTTCAGTTCCGTCTGCTGCTTTCAATTGGAACAAATCAGGGCATTCCCAAACGCCTCCATAAGCCGCCCAATCCGGGTTGAAGTCACTTTCCAATGTCCAGTCCAACAGGTTTGGGGAAGAATAAAAACTGATCCTGTCCAATACTGCCAAGGCCATGACCCATTTGCCAGAACCATCTTCTCCTTTTATCCAAGATACTTTCGGATCTCGGAAGTCTTTGATTCCCGGATTTTTCAACACAGGATTCCCGGCGTATTTAGTCCAGGTTCTGCCTTTATCCGTGCTGAATGCTATCCCTTGGGTCTGGAAATCCATTCTTTTTTCTTTTTCTCCCACAGGATCATGGTAGGTATAAATGGCTACCATGGCAGGATTTTCTTTGGTTCCCAATCCGCTCGTGTTTTCATGGTCGATCACTGCCGAACCTGAGAAAATATATCCCAAAGAATCGGGTTCGATGGCCACAGGAAGGTGCTCCCAATGAACCAAATCAGTGGAAATCGCATGTCCCCAATGCATCGGTCCCCAAACTGTACTGTCAGGATAATATTGGTAAAACAGATGGTATTCCCCATCGAGATACACCATGCCATTTGGATCATTCATCCAATTAGCGGCAGGTGTAAAGTGGTATTGAGGCCGGTGAGGTTCGTTAAATTCTTTGGTAGATTCTTGTACCTCAGGTACTTTCTGATCACAGGAAGTAGTCAGAATTAGGAATAGAAAAGGGGCTGATTGAAGAATATTTTTTATCATTTTGGCTTGTTATCAATAACAGTGGAGGTAGAAAGAAATACTTTGATTTGAAATTAAATTCAATCTAATCACAAATTCTGGAGATTGAATAAAAAGATCAATATGAAATTGGGATTAGATTGGGAAAAAATTATTCTGGTAATTCCGTAAAGAAATTATTTACGTAAGTTCTTTGACATTCCTGAAAGAGGTTTATCACATTGAAATTGAACATGATTCCTTTAGGGGATTTTAATAGTTTCATGTAATTTAAAAGCCTAGCTTCATCAATGTTGGGTATTTTTTCTACTGCTTTTAGCTCGACTGTTATGATATTTTCTATAAAAAAATCACACCTAAAATCAGTCCTTATTTCTAAACCTTTGTAATTAACAGGAACTGACATTTCAGAAATAAATTGTATTCCTCGAAGCTCAAGTTCGTGCGCCAGACATTTATGGTAGACACTTTCCAAGAGACCTGGCCCCAAATGTTTATGAACCTCAATAGCTGCACCATTGATTTTGTAGGTGAGATTGTTTAGATAAGTTTTTGTAATTATCATGAGAAGTGGCTTGCTTATAGTTTATTCAAAAACTACAAAATAAGGCCTCAATAAGAAAGAAAATAGATTAAATTTTTATTATTTAAAGGTAAGTTTGAAAAAAGGAAACGAACCACAAAGAGACCAAAGATAACAAAGTCACAAAAGCAAAAGAAATGTAAGGCTTTGTATTCTTTGTTCCTTTGTGGTTGTAAATCCGGATAAAGTAACCAAGAAAGATTCTTTTTACTTCACATTGGATTGAATAATGCTGTTATGATTTTTTGATTCGGTATTGTCTTTTCTTCGAAATATTAAACGAACCACAAAGAGACAAAAGATAACAAAGTCACAAAAACAAAAGAAATGTATGGCTTTATATTCCTTGTTCCTTTGTGGTTGTAAATCTGGATAAAGTAACTAAGAAAGATTCTTTTTGCTTCTCATTGGATTGAATAATGCTGTTATGATTTTTTGAATCGGTATTTTTATTTTCTTGGAATTATTAAATGAAGCACAAAAAAAAATACATAAGGACCTGATTCAACTTTGTATTCTTTGTTCCTTTGTGGTTAATAATCCAAATAATTAAGGCAGCTCAAAATATTTTAAAGCTTCTTCGCCCCCTTTATTTCCTCTTTACTTGCTTCCTTGATGCTGATGGCATAGCCACCGCCGGGAGCGCTCATTTGGGAAAGCTTGGATTTGAAGGTGACGACCACTTTTCTGATGTTGTAGGCTTGGGGATTTTTTCTATAGTGAGCATCTTTTGCATCTGAATAAATGGTCGCAATGTAAGTTTTGCCTGCATCCAAGAAGTCAAAATTGATGTTGGAAACCCTTTCGCTCGTTCCGTTCACATTTCCGACAAACCAGTCCGAAGCCCCCTTTTCTTTCCTTGCAATTGTAAGGTAATATCCCGGTTCTGCTTCCAAGTACTTGCTTTCATCCCAATCCAATGCCACATCTTTGATAAACTGAAATGCATCCGGGAACCTGTCGTAATTTTCCGGCAAGTCAGCAGCCATCTGAAGCGGACTGTACATGGTCACATAAAGTGCAAGTTGGTTGGCCAAAGTACTGTTGACCCAGGAATTATTCTGTGGATTGATTTTGCTGATATCCATTTCAAAAATCCCCGGAGTATAGTCCATCGGCCCTCCGATCAATCGGGTAAATGGAAGAACGGTGACGTGGTTTGGTTTTGAACCGCCAAATGCCTGGTATTCTGTTCCCCTTGCTGATTCATTTCCGATCAGGTTGGGGTAGGTCCGGCCGATCCCCGTCGGGCGGACAGCCTCGTGGGCATTGACCATAATTTTGTAGTCAGCTGCTTTTTCCAAAGCATATTGGTAGTGGTTGACAATCCACTGACTGTAGTGATTCTCTCCACGGGGAAGTATAAATCCCACATAGCCGCTTTTCACGGAATTGTAGCCATTGTCCTTCATGAATTTGTAGGCCTCATCCATATGCCTTTCGTAGTTCCTGACAGAAGAAGACGTTTCGTGGTGCATGACCATTTCTACGCCTTTGCTCTTGGCATAATCCCGGATTCCAACCAGGTCAAAATCAGGATAGGGCGTGAGGAAATCAAATACAAAATCTTTTGAATTGCCAAACCAATCTTCCCACCCCACATTCCATCCTTCCACCAAAACACCATCAAAACCATGCTCAGCGGCGAAATCGATATATTTTTTAACATTGGCTGTCGTCGCACCATGCTTGCCGTTTGGCTTGGCTTTGGAAAAATCAGTTTCGCCGATTCTCACAGCAGGAAACTCGTCTGTATATGCCCAAGAACTTTTCCCGGTGATCATTTCCCACCAAACACCAACATATTTCATGGGTTTGATCCAAGAAGTGTCTTCGATTTTGGATGGTTCGTTGAGGTTGTAGGTCATCCTTGATGCGAGGATTTTTCTTGCATCATCGCTTACGATGATGGTTCTCCATGGCGAATGACTTGGGGTCTGCAAATAGCCTTTGTCCCCCAATACATCGGGTGTCAGCCAAGATTCGAAAACCATATTTTTATCATCGAGGTTGAGGTGCATGGTCGAGTAATCGATCAAGGCCGCCTCGTGAAGATTGATATAGAGGCCATCGTCCGTTTTCATCATCAGCGATGTCTGTATTCCTGTAGGGGAAAAGGGCTTTTGCGCCAAATTGGCTGTGACAGCAGAAGCCATCAAAGGACGGATTTCAGAAAGTTTGGATTCGGTGTAGTCATATTCTTGCGTGTCATAATCTCCCGCAATCCAAAAAGCAGTATGGTCACCTGTCATTGCAAACTGGCTTTTTTCTTCCTTGATCACGAAATGTGCGAGATTGGGCTGGGAAGGGAATTCATACCTGAAGCCTAGACCATCATCAAAAAGACGGAACCTGATGACCAAAGTCCTGCTTGTTTCCGGCTGCGTTAGGGTGACAGCCAACTCATTGTAATGGTTTCGGATCTCTTTTTCCTCTCCCCAGACCGGAGTCCAGGTTTCATTCTTGGAGTCAAGTTTGGAATCTTTCAGGCTGAATCCATCTGTAAGCGAAGGCTTGTTTTTGAGCTCCAAACCCAATTTGCTTGGCTTGATGACTTCCTTTCCTTTGAAAGTCAGTTGGTATGTAGGATGTCCTTCCTTCAGTTCAAACTTTAATTTCAGATTACCATCGGGGGATTGCAGGGTCTGTGCCCATATTAATATTGGGAAAAGGAAGAAAACGACAAGGAGTATGATGTGCTTTTTCATGAAGCTTATTTGATTTTGTCTGGATAAATACCTCAAGAAGGAATTGAATTCCTTTTTGGGAAATGTTCGTTGTTATCACTTGCCATTCTGTTGTAAATTAATTTGAAAATTTCCATTACAATGACAATTGGAAAAGCTAAAATAAGTACAGTAACCCAATCATTTAAGGATATCGGAGAAATTCTTAACATCTCCTGCATAGATGGGATATACATACTGCTGATATGGAGGGCCTGAACAGCAATAATAAAAATTATCAACCAATAGTTTTTGACTATTGAAATCTTAAAGGTTGATTTTCTTTCTGACCTGCAATTAAAAACATGTACATTCTGCACCAAAACCATAAAAAGCAAAACCAGATTTCTTGCTGATTCTTCTTCCATTTGCAGCTGTTTGATCAGGTAGTACCAAAATCCAAAGGCGATACTGCCAATTATTAAACCGGAAAGTAGAATTTGCATGGTCATGATTTTATTAAAAATCCCTTCACTTGGCTTCCTAGGTTTCCTTTTCATTGTTTCAGGTTCACCTGCTTCAAATGCCAAAGCTTTATCTTGAATGCCATTTGTAACCAAATTAAGCCATAGTAGTTGGACAGCTAACAAAGGCAACGGAAGTCCAAAAATAATAGCTAATAGAACCATAAATACCTCTGAGGCACCTGTAGATACCAATAAGTAAATTACCTTCCTCACATTGTCATAAGCAAATCTTCCCTCCTCTACGCCCGCAACGATAGAGCTGAAGTTATCGTCCACGACAATCATTGCCCCAACATCTTTTGCAACATCAGTGCCTGAACCCATCGCAACGCCTATGTTTGCCCTCTTCAGTGCCGGGGCGTCGTTGACTCCATCTCCGGTTACTGCGACAAATTCTCCACTTTTTATCAAAACATCGACGATTTCAAGTTTTTGTTGGGGAGAAACTCTTCCAAATACGGATGTCGACAAGACCAATTCTTTAAATTTACTTCCGTCAGGATTGCCTGCTTGGAGAAGCATTTTCCCGGTAACTACAGGCTGATCATCATTTTGGATGCCAAGTTCTCTGGAAATATTAGCAGCGGTTGCAGGATGGTCTCCTGTAATCATGATGACTTTGATCCCTGCTTTTTTACATTTGTCTATCGATGATTTGGCTTCCGATCTCAATGGGTCTATGAAGCAAATCAGGCCTACAAATTCAAGTTTCGGTATATCTTCTTCCCTAGCATGATCTTCTGGTTGGAATAAGCCGACAGTATTTTCAGCAAAAGCAAGTACCCTATAGCCCTTCTTTGCAAGTTCTTCTGCCTGGTCCAGGACTTGTTGCTTGGAAAACCCTCTTTCCTCCGGAACTACACAAAAATCCAATACAGTCTCTACAGCCCCTTTCATCCCACAATAAGTATTGGATCCTCTTTTATAAAAAGATGCAGAAAATTTTTTCTCCGATTCATAGGGTATTTTGCCCAGACAAGGCAAAACTTTACTGATCTGCACGGGGGATATTCCGGCTTTATATCCCAACCCAAGGAGGGCGACATCCATGGCATCACCATGGTAATCCCATCCTTCCTTCTTCTTTTCCAGCACACCTTCATTTGCCAAAATGGAAATTTCAATGATTTGTTTCAATCCAATAAAATCGGAAAGATCCCTCACCCTTTCATAGGGTTCCGTGGTGTAAATTTCACCTTCTCCATTATATCCTTCCCCTGAAATGTCGAATGATTTACCGTTTGGAAGGTAGATTTTTTTCACAGTTTGTTGGTTAACTGTTAGCGTTCCGGTTTTATCACTCGCTATTACTGTACAGCTTCCCAAACTTTCAACGGAAGTAAGTTTTCTGACTATGACATTTCTCTTGGCCATCCTTTTGGTGGCAACTGCCAGGGCTACTGTCAGAGAAACTGGCAACCCTTCCGGAATGGCAGAAACGGACAAAGCAACCACAAAGAAAAATATGGCAGACATGTCCATACCCTGAAAGCGTAGCAAAACTGCAAGAATCACGCAAAGGACAACAATGAAGTAGGCAATGTTTTTGGTGAATTTTTCCATTCTGAGAATCAAAGGAGGTTTAGCAGATTCTCCTTGTGAGACATTCTGGGCAATTTTCCCTACCTCCGTATCAAGTCCTGTGTAGATGACTATTCCGCTACCTCTGCCGGACATGACTGTCGCACCTGCAAAAGCCATGTTTTTTTTATCAGCCACAACGACCTCTTTTTTTATTGCATCCGTGTTCTTGAGGACTGCTTGAGATTCCCCGGTAAGGAAGCTTTCATCAATCTCCAGACCATTGGCTTCAATTAACCTTATATCGGCCGGAACTTTGCTTCCTGATTCAAGCAAAATAAAGTCGCCGGGAACCAGTTCTTCAGAGTCTAAATATTGCTCGGAGCCTTCCCTAATAACTCTGGAAGTGATTCTGAGAAGCTTTTGTAAGTTGGCGGCACTTTTTTCAGCATTATATTCCTGAAAGGCACCGATAGCAGTATTGATCAATATCACCAAAAAAATAAAAATGGCATCCTTGGGTTCTCCGATTGCAAAAGAAGCAATAGCCGCAGCTATGAGAATGAATATCAATGGATTGACCAATTGGCTAAAGACAATCTTCCAAATGTTGATACGGTGTTTTTCGGGAAGCGTATTTCGCCCATATGCAATCTGCCTTTCCTGAACCTCTGCATTGCTGAGTCCTTCCGGGGAGGTTTGGAGCATGGTCATCACCTCCTCGGATTTCAAGGAATGCCATTTCTTTTCCTGAAGAAGTGCTTTGTCAATCATCGTTAAATTATTTATGGACAATCATTTGAATCCTTGATAGCTCTGAAAACTCTTTTTTTAACTTTTCGGGCTTCCTCTTTTAAGATCAACCTTAATAAAATCAAGTTCTAATACTTTCAAAAAAATCCTTCAAGATGGCACTGGGGGAGTTTCCGCATTGCCATTATTTTTGGATAGCCGTCTTCACCATGACAAATTCACTGATATTTTCCTGGTCCAATATCCCAAGAAAATGACCGTTTTCTATCACAAATGCAACTTTCCTACTTTCTGTGAGCATCCTTTTCCAAGCCTCATCTAAGTCTTCTTCAGTTTCCACTTTCATAGGATTCATATCAGCGACTTTTTCAATCAACAGGTTTTCTCCCCCCTCCTGCAATCCCTTGATAATTTCATTTCTGCTTAAAGTCCCTACCGCGACATCGTCCTTGACCACCACAAAATGTGTTGCCTGAGAATTGAGTAGCTTTTCAACTGCCTTAGAAAGCGGTGCATCAAAACCGAGAATCTGGAATTTCATCATTATTGCATCTTTTACTTTAAAGCCCTTGAGCAAACTTTCCTGTTGGGTATGGCTCACCTCGGCTGCAGCACCAAGGAAAATAAAAACCCCGATCAGAACCAAAATGGGGTTATTGAAAAGACCAAAGAATATAAAGAAAATAGCCAAAAACTGACCAATGCTCCCTGCGATTTTGGTCGCTCTTGCCCTTGGCATACGGATCGCCAAAAATGCCCTCAAAATCCTTCCTCCATCCATAGGAAATGCAGGAATGAGATTGAAAAGTGCCAAGATCAAATTAGCAGAAGCAAGGTAGAGGACTATGGTACTTGGGCCGATTTTGATGCTTTCGAGCTGCTCGAGATTGGTCATGTCAAATCCCGTAAAATTCAGGACAAGAGACAAAATCAAGAATATCCCAATATTCACCAAAGGACCTGCTATGGCGACCCAGAGTTCCTGCTTGGGTTCTTCGGGTAATTTTTCCAGCCTGGCAATACCACCAATAGGATACAAGACGATGTCCTTTGTCTGGATTCCATATTTCTGGGCGGCCAAGGCATGCCCAAATTCATGAAAAACAACACAGGCAAAAAGAGCCAAAACAAAGATGATGATCCACAGAATGTCCATTCCTGGCATTCCCTGACGTGAATTAGAGATGATAATCCAAAGAAGCAAAAGTGAAAAAGTCCAATGGATATAAACCTTTACATTTTTGTAACTTCCCAAAGACAAGGATAATTTCATAAGAATCAAGTTAAAGTGTATGGCTGAATCCGAATTTAAGCCATTTTATCGGTGTACCCTACAAATAAATGAGTCAAAAGTCTCAAAAACGCTGATATTCGTCAGTAATAAAAATGATTCTCTTTTTTTTGAAGCAGCTTGCTTATTTCATTGTGATTCTGATATAATTCCAAAGCCTGTTTTGTAATTCACATAATTGACGGGTAATTCAGAATAATGTTTGGGAAACCCTATTTTTTAGCTCGCCAACTTTTTAATTTTTCTTATATTCGCAACAAGAAATTGAGAACCATTCGTAACTACAATATCCCTAAATCGAGATCGAATTTCGGTTGAGTAATAAAAACAGGTATGTTCGGAATTTTGCCACTAGATTGGATATCTGTTTGATTCTTGTCTTCAGACTAGAGTGCCCGGTACATCCCTGCCCGACGACAGGCGGGGGTCTTCCAACTTCTGACTTCTGTCTTCCATCCCTTGTGAATAAGAATATAAGTTTACTGGAAAAGAAGAATATATCCATTTCAAAATATTAACCCAAATAAAATGTCAATCACGCAAGAGATTTATAAACCCAAAAACCACATCAGATTAGTCACGGCAGCTTCGCTTTTTGATGGACATGACGCTGCGATCAACATTATGAGGCGGATCATCCAAGCGACAGGCTGTGAGGTTATCCACCTCGGACATAACAGGTCTGTTCAGGAAATCGTCGATTGTGCCATTCAGGAAGATGTGCAGGCGATTGCGATCACTTCTTACCAAGGTGGCCATGTGGAATTTTTCAAATACATGTTTGATTTGCTTCAGGAGCAAGGTGCAGGACATATCAAAATTTTTGGTGGAGGTGGAGGCACGATTTTGCCCGAGGAGATCAAAGAACTGCATGAATATGGGATCACCCGGATTTATTCACCCGACGACGGACGGGCGATGGGTTTGCAAGGTATGATCAATGACCTTGTCAGTACCTCTGATTTCCCGGTTGGGGATGATTTCCAAAACATCAAATTGGACAAATCCAACCAATCGAGTATAGCGCGGATCATTTCTGCGGCGGAGAATTTTCCTGAGGAAAGTAAATCCCTTTTGGAAGAAATCAGAAAATCGGCAAGCAACAGCAAAGCTCCAGTTTTGGGAATCACCGGTACAGGAGGAGCGGGTAAATCTTCCCTTGTGGATGAATTGGTCAGGAGGTTTTTGATTGATTTTACTGATAAAAACATTGCCATTATCTCGGTAGATCCTTCCAAAAGGAAGACCGGAGGTGCGCTTTTGGGTGACAGAATACGGATGAATGCCATCAACCATCCACGTGTTTACATGCGGTCATTGGCCACAAGGCAATCCAATCTTGCCCTTTCCAAATATGTGCAGGATGCGGTAGATATTGTCAAAGCAGCTGATTTCGACTTGATTATTTTGGAAACTTCAGGAATCGGTCAGTCAGACACGGAGATCATTGAGCACTCAGACATGTCTCTGTACGTGATGACGCCCGAATACGGGGCCGCCACCCAACTGGAGAAAATCGACATGCTTGATTTTGCGGATATCATTGCTCTAAACAAATTTGATAAAAGAGGTGCGCAGGATGCACTCCGAGACGTCAAAAAACAATACAAGCGCAACCATAATCTTTGGGATATAGCCGACGAGGATATTCCCGTTTTCGGTACCATTGCTTCGCAGTTCAATGATCCCGGGATGAATAACCTTTACAAAGGAATCATTCATAAAATGGTAGAAAAAACAGGGGTTGACCTGCAGACTTCCTTTAAGCTCAGTAAGGAAATGTCTGAAAAGATCTACATCATACCACCTGCCCGAACCAGATACCTGTCAGAAATCTCCGAGAATAACAGGGGTTATGACAAATGGGTGGCTGCCCAAAAGGAAGTAGCCCAAAAGCTTTACAGCATCAAAAAATCCATAGAGACAGTCAAATCCATGAAAGTGGCTGACATAGACAGGTTGGTCAAAGAACTTCAAGAAGTCTATGCGCAGTTAGAATTGGAACTCGATCCAAAGAATAAGAAATGGCTGGAACAGTGGCCTGAAAAAGCGCAAAAGTATGTAGATGATTTTTATGTGTTCAAAGTCAGGGATAAGGAAATCAAGATACAGACTTATTACACTTCCCTTTCACAATCCAAAATCCCGAAGATTTCCCTTCCAAAATATGAAGCTTGGGGAGATTTGTTGAAATGGGGACTGACAGAAAACGTACCCGGGGAATTCCCCTTTACCTCAGGAGTATTCCCTTTCAAGCGGGAAGGAGAGGATCCAACGAGGATGTTTGCAGGAGAAGGAGGACCCGAGCGGACCAATAAGCGCTTCCATTATGTATCTAAAGGATTGCCTGCCAAAAGACTTTCTACAGCATTTGATTCAGTGACTTTGTACGGTGAAGATCCGGATTACAGGCCTGATATCTATGGTAAAATCGGAAATTCCGGTGTCAACATCTGTTGCTTGGATGATGCCAAGAAGCTGTACTCAGGGTTTAACCTTGCCTACCCGATGACATCGGTATCGATGACGATAAATGGTCCTGCAGCTGCCATGACGGCATTTTTTATGAATGCAGCCATTGACCAGCAATGTGAGATTTATATCAAAGAAAATGGGTTGGAGGAAGATATCAATTCCAAAATTGAAGCCATCTATAAAGAGAAGGGTGCAATACGGCCTACTTACAATGCTCCTATTCCTGAAGGAAATGACGGGCTTGGCCTGATGCTATTGGGCGTGACAGGTGATCAGGTTTTGCCGAAGGAAGCCTATGAAAAAATCAAGGCTTTTACTTTGGCCAATGTCAGAGGAACTGTACAGGCTGACATTCTTAAAGAGGATCAGGCTCAGAATACCTGCATTTTCTCCACTGAATTTTCCCTGAGGTTGATGGGGGACATGCAGCAGTATTTTATTGACCAAAATGTCAGAAACTTCTATTCGGTTTCTATTTCGGGTTACCATATTGCTGAGGCCGGAGCCAATCCGATTACTCAATTGGCTTTGACACTTTCCAATGGATTTACCTATGTGGAATATTATGTGTCTAGGGGAATGGACATCAACCAATTTGCGCCGAATCTTTCCTTTTTCTTTTCCAATGGGATTGATCCGGAATATGCAGTAATCGGCAGGGTTGCTAGGAGAATTTGGGCGAAAGCTATGAAATTGAAGTACGGCGCGAATGAGCGATCACAAATGCTCAAGTACCATATCCAGACTTCAGGGCGTTCGCTTCATGCGCAGGAGATTGACTTCAATGATATCCGGACGACACTTCAGGCATTGTATGCGATTTATGACAATTGCAATTCCCTTCACACCAATGCCTATGACGAAGCCATCACCACACCGACAGAAGCTTCCGTTAGGCGGGCTATGGCCATCCAACTCATCATCAACAAGGAATTGGGATTGGCAAAAAATGAAAATCCGATTCAGGGGGCTTTTATCATCGAAGAACTCACAGATTTGGTGGAGGAAGCGGTATATAAAGAATTTGACAGAATTACCGAAAGGGGAGGAGTCCTAGGTGCTATGGAGACGATGTACCAAAGGGGTAAAATCCAAGAAGAAAGCCTCTATTACGAGACTTTGAAACATACCGGAGAATATCCGATTATCGGTGTCAATACATTCCTGTCATCTGAAGGTTCACCGACTGTCATTCCCGGTGAGGTAATCCGTGCCACGCAGGAAGAGAAAGAAGCCCAGATTCGGACGCTTCTCCAACTTCATGAAAAAAACGCAGATCTTACACCGAGCCAGTTGAACGAACTTCAGCTTGTCGCTGTTCGCAATGAAAATATATTTGAAATACTGATGGAAGCTGCCAAAACCTGTTCCTTGGGACAGATCACCAGATCACTTTACGAGGTTGGTGGTCAGTATAGAAGGAACATGTAGGCGAGGTGGGAAGTATAGAAGTCTTTAAGTGGGAAGTTAGGATGTAAGGATGTATGGAAGTTGGAAGTCAAAGGTGATGAAAACTTAATAACCAGACGATGCAAAGCAGACAACAATTACAACCACTATAACAATTACAACAACTAGAACCCAATAACCATTAACCTAATAAACCAACCGCAATGAGCAAAAAACACGTCACCGTCAGAATGAAGGCGGATATGGAATATGAATCCATCAATCACTTTGGCAACAAAGTGGATATCGATATGTACGACAGCGAGCACAAGAAAGCCCAATCTCCCATGGAATTGCTTTTATCGGCTTTAGGGGGTTGCTCCGCTGTGGATGCCGTCCTGATGATGAAAAAGAAGAGAAGGACAATCACTGATTTTTTTATTGAAATAATAGGCAATAGGCACGAAGGCATTCCAAAATATTATACCCAGATCGATATGAAATTTGTCTTGGTTTCTCCAGACGCTACCGAGGAAGAATTTGCCAAGGTCGTGACCCTTTCAGTGGAAAAATATTGTTCTGTAGCTTCATCATTAAAGTCAGAAATCAGACATATTTCTGAAGTCAAGAGACCAGAATGAGGGTAGTCAGAGAATTTTCAAAAGAAGGGATCAGGATTTCGGTGTTTTCATGGAACAATAAATACCTGTTAAAATATGAATTGGGTCCTATGGAACAGACCTTCAAGATTCCGGAAACGGACATCTTGGAGGAATCTGACCTTAATTTATTTTGTGAGGGTGCATTTTTTGATCAAGTTGTCCTAAGGTTTAAAGAAATGGGAGAAAGCTTTCAAAAACAGCTTGAAAATCTTTAGATTTAAGGATCAACTTAATTGCTGAACATGAAGGGTTTATTCTATTTCTGTTTTTTTTCCTTTATCTGTTTATTTTCTTGCTCACAGCCTAAAGATTCTGAGGGCAAAACGGATTTCTTTGAAATCAATTCTTTCATTTCATTACTCGAATATGACCTTGAAGTTATTGAAGACGAAATTGTGCGTCTTGGCAGGTTCTCTGAGGAACTTTTTCAGGACAAAAAAGCCAAACTGGCAAATGCTGATCCCGATAAATACAAAATAGCAGGAGTTTCGGCCAATTCAGAACCTGGCGCTGATCCCGAAAAAAGTTCTCTTTTTATTCCAACTATTTCAGATAATAAAGAGTTGGTCAAAGAGCTCATGTTATTAACCAATCCTTTGGATGATGAATTCAAGAGGATTGTTAAGGATATTCCGGTTGTTTCGCAGGTTTATTTTAATTCCAAATACCATCTTAACAGACTTTTTCCACCCTATGATGTAAATTTGCTGGAGCCGGATATTGATGTGACAAAATTTAATTTTTACTACGAGGGAGATGAGAAGAATAATCCTTCGAAGGTGCCGGTTTGGGTTGATGAGATTTATATTGATCCTGTGGGTCGGGGGTGGATGATTACTCTAACAAATCCGGTTTATGCAGAGGGTGAATTAAAAATGGTATTGGGATTTGACATTACATTGAATGATATCATAGAAAATTACATCAACAAAACATCAAATCAACTCCTTATCATTGATGGGACAGGGACTGTAGTTGCGGGAAAGACTAAGGCCATTGAAGCGCTTTCACTACCTTCATTGAAGAATTATACCTACACACAAACCATCACCTCAGACAGTTTTCGAAAAGAAAATTTTAATTTGTTCAAGAGTAAGGACAAAAATGTTCGTATCATCGCTGATAAGATTATAGATTCTAATGAGAAAACCTTATGGCTTTCGGAAGGCAAGTCAAAGCTTAAAATCATATGTCAAAAAATGACCAAGCTTGATTGGTATGTACTTGAAATCCAATTTTAAATGAATTCTAAAAGTTATAAATTCTCGAAATCTGAAACAGGTCTTTACAGAATTCTGGTAGGATTGGGGATTTTTGTCGTCGCTTTGATTACTTTTTTGGGTTTGGCATTTTTTCAGGTTCTTAATGACAATCAGATCAGTTCAAGTAAAACCAACCTTAACGAGCAAGTTGAACTTGCTTCCAAACAAATTGAAAGGAGGTTTACCTCATTCTACGATGACATGTCTTTTTTTGTAAATAACCTAGAGCCATGGACTTATGAGAAGGGAGAAAGTGAAATTCTGGCATTTGAGAAAAGAGCGAGGAGAATTTTCAACAACCACCGTGATTTGTTAGATACAATTACTGTATTGTTTCCAAATCAGGCTGTGGTATTTCATTTTGACAACAGAAACAATTTTATCAAAACCCATCTAGAAAGCCCAAAAGTCCTTCAGGATCCTTTTAAGAATGAACTTCAACTTTACAATAGTTCCACTAAAGTTATCATCAGAGCCAAGGTAAATCTCGAAAGGTTTTTTTTCGACGAGATGACAAATTATTACCTTGGTATTTCGGGCGAGAAACTTATTTTTTGTGATGGAAAGCTGCGGGGAGCCCATGATCAAACCCTTAAAGATGGATATAAAATAGAGCAAAATGTTTTAAGTGAAATTATGGCTCAGGCTGAGGAGGGCCTTAAAGGAGATTTTCGAGGAAATTTCACCAATGAAAACGAGGAGAAAGAGTTTGAAGCATTGATCCATCACTACCCTTTTTCACTTTTTCCTTTAGAAAGTAAATTCACCACTGTATTTGTGGTCGACCGAAATATAATTACAACAGGTATTTTCAGTTCATATTTTTACTTGATTTTAGCTTTGCTGATTTTATTGGCATTAGTGATTTTGATTTTATATAAGTCAATAAAAAACACCCAAGTCACCAATGAGGTACTTTCCAAAAATGCGGATGAAATTTCTGAATTGTTTCGAAGACAAGCATTGCTTTTACATGAGACAAAAGGTTTTATTTACTTTCAGGATGCGTCTGGAAAAATGACCAGCGTAGGGAAAGAAGTCAAAGAAATTCTGGGATATGAGAATGAAGATTTTAAACAGAATTTTAAAAAGTACATCTCAAAAAATGACCTTCCTGAGCTTGATAAAACCATCGCAGAATCTATCCTAAAGAAAAAAGATAGCATTTCGTTTGAATTGGATTTTATAACAAAAGCGGGCAAATTAAAAAGAACAAAAATTTTCGAAAGACTTGAATTTGATCATAATGGGAATTTTTTGGGGAATGTCGGGATATGTACCGATATCCAAGAAAAGTACGAAAGGGAACAAGAAATCGTCAACAGCGAAAACAGGTTAAGGGCAGTTTTGAACAGTTTGCCGGATCTTATCTTTATTTACAACAATGAGGGGCGATACCTTGATTATTATGTTAAAGACAGAAGCTTATTGGTTGCTCCTTTAGAAGGGGCAATCGGGAAAAAAATTACGGATATTTTGCCTAGAAGGCTTGCAAAAGACATACAACAAGTTTTCAACAAAACCGTCAAAACCGGTAATATGCAGACCGCGGAATATGAAGTGGAAATTTCATCGGGAAGAAGGCTCTTTGAAGCGAGATTTTTTAGACTTGACAATGATAAGGTAATGTCCATTGCGAGGGATATTACTGGTCAAAAACTTTGGGAAAGAGGCCTGATGGAGGCTAAAAAGGCAGCTGAACAAGCTAACCTAGCCAAGTCTGAATTTCTGGCAAATATGAGCCACGAAATCAGAACTCCAATGAATGGACTTTTGGGAATTATTCCACTTTTGGAAGGTACATCTTTGGATGAAAAGCAGAAGGAATACCTTCACATTATCAAAGATTCCGGTGATTCTCTGCTAAATATCATCAGGGATATCCTTGATTATTCCAAGATTGAATCTGGTGAAATGATTCTTTCCACCACTGTATTCAAGTTGAAAACCGAAATAGAAAAAACCTTTAAAATTTTCTCAGGACTTCTCAAGGAAAAAAGCATTTATTTCTCCTCCCATTTTGACGAGAATTTGCCTGAGTTTGTAGAGTTAGATAAGGACAAGCTACGACAAATACTAATCAATATTATTGGTAACGCCATTAAATTCACTCCTGAAGGTGGTGAAATTTCAGTCAATGTTTCTGGTGAAGTAATTTTTGATAGAAATCTTATTTTAAATTTTGAGGTAATAGACAACGGTATTGGAATTCCTTCAGACAAAATTGAGATGCTTGCCAAACCATTTGTCCAACTTGACAGCAGCAGTACTAGAAGACATCAGGGCACGGGACTAGGGTTGGCGATATCCCAAAAGATTATTGAATTGATGGGTGGGGAACTTACTATCAAAAGTGAATTTGGTGTGGGCTCAGAATTTTCATTTAATATTTTCGGGAAAATTTGGAAGAGGGACGAGAATCTTTCGGAAAATATTCATGAGGAGGAAGAGGAGGAAGATTTTGTATGGAAAAATATGGCTCGGGAATATCCTCTCAGGATATTGTTAGCAGAAGATAATTCCACTAATCTTCTCTTTATGGATATGCTGATGGGACAGCTTGGATATAATTATGAGGTAGCAAGAAACGGTTCAGAGGCAGTTCGCAAGGTAAAGGAATCTGATTATGATCTTGTCTTAATGGATATTCAGATGCCTGTAATGAATGGGCTGGAAGCCACGAAAATAATCCGAAAGACAAAAGGCAAGGAAATTACCATTGTCGGATTGTCAGCAAATGCTTTTCAGGAAGATGTAGACCAAGCTATGGAGACAGGGATGGATTCTTACATTACCAAACCTTTGAAAATAGACGAAATTACGAGCATTATTAGATCTTGTTTCGAAAAAAATAACATAAAAAGAGAGGTCAACTGACCTCTCTTTTTATAATTCGGTATTCAAGTCAAAAGCTTCAAGGTAGTCAGCAACCCTCCGGACAAACATCCCGCCCAAAGAACCATCGACAACTCTGTGGTCATAAGAATGGGAAAGGAAAATTTTATGTCTTATAGCTATGACATCTCCAGTTGGGGTTTCTACTACAGCGGGTTTTTTCTGTATAGCTCCAACGGCAAGAATGGCTACCTGCGGTTGCATAATGATAGGAGTTCCCATCACGTTTCCAAATGAACCCACATTGGACAATGTGAATGTTCCTCCGCTCAATTCATCAGGAGAAAGTTTGTTGATGCGGGCTCGGTTTGCGATATCATTTATTTTTTTGGAAAGACCAATAAGATTAAGTTGATCGGCATTTCTCACCACAGGAACGATAAGGTTTCCTGAAGGCAGTGCAACAGCTACACCGATATTTATATCTTTTCTCAAGATGATTTTCTCTCCATCTACTGAGATATTGATCATTGGGAAATCCTTTATTGCCTTAGCAACAGCCTCAACAAAGAAAGGAGTAAAGGTCAATCCTTCTCCTTCTTTTTTCTTGTAGGCGTCTTTTATTTTATTTCTCCATAAAACAATATTGGTCACATCGGCCTCTACAAAAGAAGTCACATGGGCAGAAATACGCCTTGAATCGACCATTCTTTGGGCGATCATCTTTCGCATCCTGTCCATTTCCATAATTTCATCTTGAGCAGAAATACTCATTTCCACCCTTGGGGCAGCATATGCAGATTGACCTTTAGAAGAATCGGTTATCACAGACTTTCTTTCTGACCTGTTTCTTACAAATAAAAGCATATCCTGCTTGGTGACACGGCCATCTTTACCTGTTCCCGGAATAGAGGCCAATTCTGATTTGCCAATTTTTTCTTCCTTTGCAATGCTCAATACCAAAGGAGAATAAAACCTGTCGTCTCCCGAGGTCAATTGTTCCTGTGAAATTGCTGAAATTACAGATGTCGTTTGTGCCGGAGCCACAGCGAGTAATTCCTCTTTTGGAGAGACAGAGGGCTGACCTGCAGATTTTGGTAAATCTACCGTTTCGGTTTCCGATTCAATGATTGCTATTGGGGCACCAACTGCCACGACCTCTCCTTCTTTGACCAATATTTTTTTCAAAATGCCGGCATGGGTCGCAGGGACTTCAGTATCTACTTTGTCTGTCGCAACCTCTAGTACTGATTCATCCTGCTCAATGAGATCACCTTCTTTTTTCAGCCAAGTGAGTATTGTTCCTTCAATAATACTTTCACCCATCTTGGGCATCAGCATTTCTACATTTGCCATTCTTATATTATTTAATTGGGTTTATTTCCAAGTTTTAAAATTAAATTTTATTTTTACCAATCCAAAATCGTCGAATATAATTTTTATTCTGTTTTCCCTAAAATGCTTAAGCGTAACAAATTCAAAACTGCTACAGCAGTCAATTGGATGTTAAGCATCCTGTCTTGGGTAAGCTGTAACTTTTTAGTCGCGGTATTTCCTTCAAAAGCGCATGCAACCCAAACCGTCCCGACAGGTTTTTCGGCCCATCCTCCTCCGGGGCCTGCTATTCCGCTACTTGCCAGACCAAAATCCGCATTGAATTTTTTTCTGATATTTTCAGCCATTTGGATGACAGTTTGTTCGCTTACCGCACCGTGAGACTCCAAGGTTTCATTTTCAACGTCAAGCAACTCATTTTTGAATGTGTTGTGGTAAGGTATGAGACTTCCCTGAAAATAATCGCTGCTTCCCGCTATGCTTGTGATTAGGTGCGAAATATACCCCCCTGTGCAACTTTCTGCTAAAGCCACTTTTTTGCCATTTTGTTTCAGCATTCTACCGATGGCTTCCTCGAGAGTTTCTTTGTCATAGCCGTAGATATATTTTTCAATCAAGGGCTTTACTTTTTCGATTTCAATTTGCACATCATTTTGAAGCGAGAAAAGGTTTTCACCAAATGCAGTCAAACGGAGTTTTACCTGACCCAAAGAAGGAAGATAGGCGAGTTTGATGTGGGAGGGAAGGTTATTTTCCCAATCTTTAATCAGGTCGGCTAACCAGCTTTCACCTATACCAACAGTTTTTATTACTTTGTGGTAAATATTCGGTAATGTAAAGAGTGATTTTATTTTGGGGATGACATGCAGGTTCATCAGGTTTTTCATTTCATGAGGTACACCCGGCATTGACATCCATTTCTTCTCATTTTCGTCAAACCACATTCCCGGAGCAGTGCCCAATTCATTTGGGATATAGACACATTTGGTGGGCAAGTGGGCTTGCAGCCTGTTCAGATTGGTTAATTCCCTACCTCTTTTTTCAAAAAAGGTCCTTACCGCTTCCAATGCCTCAGGCACCAATTCAATCCCACATCCGAAATATTCTGCCAGAAGTGGTTTGGTGAGGTCGTCGTTGGTAGGGCCTAGTCCGCCTGTCATCAAAATGATATCGGCTCTTTTTTCAGCGGCTTCAAATGCAGCAAGTATAGAATCTCTATTGTCGCCTATTGTCGACCTATGGACTACTCGGACACCAATCTTGTCGAGTTCCTGACTGATCCACTGACTGTTGGTGTCTGTAATCTGACCATAGAGCAACTCGTCCCCGATAGCGATTATCTCAGCTTTTACTTCTTTATAATTCAGCATGATTTGGCTTATCTTACTTTGGCTTTTTTTATCAATTTTGAAAACAACAAGGGGAAAAATCTTTTCAATTTTACAGCATAAATCTCTTTCCCCCCTATATTGACTTCTTGTTTTCTTTTTGAAACAGCCTTAATTATTTGCTTGGCACAGGAATCTGGACTCATTCCTTTTTCTTGTGCATCATCCATTGCTTGGAGGGGTGTCCCATTTCCTGTAAGGGCATTGAGGGAAACATTGGTCCTAATAAAACCAGGGCATACCATTGTCACGGTGATATTGTCACGATAATGCTCAGCCCTCAATGTATCAAAAAAACCATGAAGGGCATGTTTGGCGGCTGCATAAGTGGATCGATATGGCGAGCCAAATTTTCCAACGAGGCTGCTAACCACAACAAACTGTCCGCTTTTATTTCCAACAAAATGGGGGAGGAGTGTTTTGCTCAATCCAACGGTTCCAAAAAAATTTACCTCCATGATCCTTCGGTCCACTTCTGGGGTAGTCTCCATGATCAGAGATCTTTGGCTGATTCCTCCGTTATTTATCAAAACATCAATTCTTCCAAAAGCTTGAATAGCCTCTTTGACTATATTTGGAAAATTTTTTGCTTCAGAAAGATCCAAAGGCAAGGCAAATACATTTTCCGGTTTTTTTGAACATGCCTTCAGCTCAATCAATCCTGCTTTGTTTCTTCCCGAAATGATCAATTTAGAATCAGTTTTGGAATATTGTTGAAAGAGGGCTTTTCCAATTCCGGATGTTGCACCGGTGATCCAAATAACGTTCTGATTCATGGTTTTAGTTTTTTATAAACCACGAAGTCAAAATCATATTCATTTTTCTCATCTTTGAAATAAGATGTAGTCGACACGATTTTCCACTCACTTTTATCAAATTCAGGAAAAAATACATCTCCATCAGGTAAAGCATTTACCTCGGTAATCATCAGTTCATCTGCTATGGGCAAAGCCTGATTGTAGATTTCAGCACCTCCGATTATAAATACATTGTCTAGTCTTTTGCCGATACATATCTGTATAGCCTCCTCGAGTGAATGGGCTACCATATGGCCTTCAGGGACTTCAAAAAAAGAATTCCTGGTGACCACGATGGAGGTTCGATTGGGAAGCGGCCTGCCTACTGACTCATAGGTTTTTCTCCCCATGATAATGTGGTGACCTATGGTGTGGTTTTTGAATAACTGTAAATCAGCTGATAGACGCCAAATCAATTGGTTGTCTTTGCCAATGACATTATTTTTTGCTTTGGCAACGATGATAGATATTTTCAAGATTTTTTGAGTTTTGGGCTAAGTTACCAAGGTTTATTTAATCAAGAAATCCCGGCTGAAAAGAATGCACTATTCTTAATCTACTCCCTGTAGGAAGAAAGTGCTGTTTCAAAAAAAATAAAATATTAAAATCCTCAATTATTTCATGGATTGTGTTATACTTGGGTAATCCGCCATCACAAATCGCTCTTTGCTGTTTTCCTTTAATTCTACTGTGACCATGTCGATTTTACTTTTGTCAACTTTGCTTACAACATGCGCTTCCATCATATTACCATTGGGAAGGTTGTTGAACATATCGGGGTTTTGGTCTTTCATCCTTGCTGTTAAAAAAGGATTGTTTTGACTCCAAAACGGGGTTCGTCCTGTTATTGGAGTTTTCGTGACCCAATAATGGGTGATGTTTTCCTCTGTTTCGATAAGGTATTCCTCGCACTCCAGGCCAGAAATAGTTTTTGAATTCCCTGTTTTTTTGAAAGTGACATCCTCAACTTTTGGGTCATCGATCCCCTCAGATATCACAGACTCGCTCATCTCCATATAATTATAGGCAAATGTCATCCTCATTTTTTCACCTTCATTTTCAAGTAAAGTGATGCCTGCATTCCTGTTGAAATCATAGATTAGCACATAGGTTCCATCTTCTTTTTTGTCAGGATCTGTAAATTTCATTCCTGTTATTTCAGGATTTATTGAAAAATACGAAGTCAATAAGATCGGTTCATTTTGCTTTCCTTTTTCATCCTGACCTGTAATTTCTAAGATCGAATAACCTTCAAAATCATAAGAATCATCTACTTCGATGTCATTGTATATAGAAGACATCAATTTTTCAAAATCGATTGTCGGAATAGTACTTGGATCGTCTGTTCCATAGACATCCTTGAACATCTTGTCCAGCTTTCTTCTGGCAATTTTTTCCATTTCACTTTCCACTTTTTTTTCAATCGCCCTACTTACGCCGCGTTCTGCGGCATTTTTTAATTTATTGATAAATTGTGCATTGACCGAAAATGAGGTCAATAAAAAAACAAAGGCAGAGAAAAATTGGATTGTTATTTTCATTTTGGTGAATGTTAATTGAAAGAAAACTTATTTGTTATTAAAGGAATTCAATTAAATATTGGAATGTAAATTATTTCTTTTGCCTTAGAAAGGCAAGTAAAATAATGTCAATATTGAATTCAACTTGGTTTTCTTTCCCTCTAAATTCTTCCTACTGTAACTTGTACCCTCTTAAAAAGTCTGAAATTTCAAGTCTTTTATTTCCTTCCATCTGAAGAACCAATATTTACTAAGCCCCATAACCGGCCACAAAGACCAAGTCCTTTATTTTCAAATTGCAATCAATGTCCGGGAAGGATTTTTTACAGGTAATGTTTGGCCTTGCATAGAATCCGTTTGGGTGGGTATCTCACCTATGGTTAAAAGTACTCAAAACAGAAAATGCAAAATCAAGAGTCTGGGAAATCATTTCAATATTTTTGTTGCTTTGGTATGATTTTCAGAAAAAATATTTGAACAATTCAATAACTCTTTCGTTAACTTGAAAATTGATATGAACGAACCAGATTTTGATCCTGAATTTCAAATCCCGTGTTTTTAAAATATAGCAAGTATGATTTGAAAAGACATTTTTGTTTAACAGCTGTCAAAATGAAATTATTACTTTCAAATAATTATTGCAAATCTGATTTTCTCTCATTTATTTTTGCACAATGAAAAATTTATACCACTACAATCTTAATAATAGTGTCAAATTCCTGACAATTTCCCTAGCTATTTTTTTTGTTGTTTTATCGGTGGTGTATGAATACAACGACCAAAACAGTAATTTAACAAATGAAGAATTGGTTTCAGAAAGTGAAATTGATGTGGTAATTTCTCTTTCTTCACTAACCAGAACGTCATCTAGTAAAGTTGTCAAATTTCAAAGAATCGGAGTTATCAATGTAATTGACAGGATATTTTCATTTAATGCAGTCAAAATTTATAAATTTTTTAATCCTCTAGTACATAAAATTTACGTGCCCCACTTTAATTCAATTTTCTTAAAGGGTGATATTTTAAAAAACGCACCCTGAAATCAAAAGTTGTTTTTCGGGATGCTTTATCCCCTTTTTTATTTCCAAGGTCTATTGATCTAAGAAAGACAATCTAATCCTTATCCTAAAAATCATGAAATCAAATGATTCAAGCTCTTCCTTTTGGAAAAGCATGAGACAGCTGCGCATGTCAGTATTGTCTATTTTATTGTTCTCTACCGTTTTCCTGTCATGCCAAAATGGTAAAACCAAAGATCAAAATACACTTGATCTTCAAAGTATTCCCATCCTTGAAATGAAGCCAATGAGCATCGAAGTACCTGTCACTTTTGTGGCTGACATTCAAGCAGTGCAGTTTGTCGAAGTAAGAGCCAAAGTAGAAGGTTACGTTGATCAGATTTATGTCGATGAGGGTCAGTTTGTTAGGAAAGGGCAAAATCTTTTTCAGCTATCCTCAATGGAATTTTTGGAAATGGTCAACTCCGCAAACGCAAAACTTGCCCAAGCAAAAGCCGAAGCTCAAGCAGCCCAAGTGGAGGTGGATAGGTTGAAGATTTTGGTAGAAAAAGACATTATATCTCCATCTGAATTGCAATTGGCTAGGTCAAAGAAAGCAGTAGCTGAGTCTGGGATTTTAGAGGCAGAATCAATGTTGAAAAATGCAAAGACGGGATTATCCTATACGACAATTAAGGCACCATTTGATGGTATTGTAGACCGAATTCCCTACAAGAAAGGTTCTTTGATCCCTCAAGGGGAATTATTGACCAATATCACTGATATCTCCGAAGTCTTTGCTTACTTCAAAATAACTGAAAATGAATATCTTAGGTATATGAGGGCGAAAATGGAAGGGGAGCAGGGGGATATTGGTGAAAATGTAAAATTGATTTTGGCAGACGGAGAGACTTATCAATACCCCGGCAAGTTGGAAACGATGGAAGCGGATTTTGAAAGAGGAACCGGCTCCATTGCCTTAAGGGTACGTTTTACTAATCCTGATCAATTGATCAAGCATGGATCTACAGGAAGAATCCAAATGAACAATCAGCTCAATAATGTATTTTTAGTACCTCAAAAATCCACCTTTGAAATTCAGGATTATAGCTATGTCTATATTCTTGACAAGAATAACACTGTCAAGGTCAGAAGTTTTAAGCCTGTAAGGCGTTTTGGGCTATTTTATGTGGCAGAGGGTTTTGAGATTGGTGATAGAATCATTTATGAGGGAATCCAACAGGTAAAAGACGGTATGGTCATTTTGCCGAACCTTATCAGTCAGAAAGAGGCTTATGATACCCTAAGCATAAGTTTGTAATTTATTTTTCATGATATCTGAAACCAAACATGTTTGAAATATTTATCAGAAGACCCATATTATCTACGGTAATTTCGGTTTTCATCACGTTATTGGGGATTTTGGCTTTATTCACCTTGCCCATCACCCAATTTCCTGAAATCGTTCCTCCCTCGGTTACTGTTACTGCCAAGTATACAGGGGCAAATGCCGAGGTATTGTCCAAAGCTGTCGCTACTCCACTCGAAAGGGCTATAAACGGTGTTCCCGGCATGACTTACATGACCTCGGTCAATACAAATGACGGAATTTGTTTGATTAACATTGTTTTCAAAGTTGGTACTGATCCTGATCAAGCCGCTGTCAATGTACAAAATCGTGTAACAACAGTGTTGGACGAATTACCCGAAGAGGTAATTCGAGCCGGAGTGACGACTGAAAAAGACGTAAACAGTATGCTGATGTACCTAAATCTTGTCACATCAGATTCCCTCCAAGATGAAAAATTTGTTTACAATTTTGCAGATATAAATATTTTGCCTGAACTCAAAAGAATAGACGGAGTTGGGTTTGCCCAGATTATGGGGTTCAAGGATTATGCAATGCGTGTTTGGTTAAAACCTGACCGTCTGGTTTCCTACAATTTATCTCCTCAGGATATTTCTGAGGCAATAACGTCGCAAAACGTCGAGGCTGCGCCTGGTAAATCTGGCATTGCATCTGACAGAGACCCGCAGGCACTTCAATATGTATTGAAATACACTGGGAAATTCAATGAAGTAGAGGACTACGAAAACATAACCCTAAAGGCATTGCCTGATGGATCATTGCTAAAATTGAAGGATGTGGCAGATATCCAATTCGATGCCTTGGAATATAGTATGGTTTCGATGACTGATGGAAGACCTTCTGCGTCAATCATGATCAAACAAAGACCTGGTTCGAATGCACGTGAAGTAATTGAGAATATTAAAATCAAAATGTCAGAATTAGAGGAAGAATCTTTTCCTCCCGGCATGACTTTCAACGTATCATATGATGTTTCAAGATTTTTGGATGCTTCTATATTTGAGGTTATAAAAACCCTGATTGAAGCATTTATTCTTGTATTTATTGTAGTCTTTATTTTTCTTCAGGATTTCCGATCCACCTTGATTCCTGCTATTGCTGTACCGGTATCATTGATAGGCACATTCTTTTTTATGCAGCTATTTGGATTCTCCATTAATTTATTGACACTTTTTGCATTGGTCTTAGCTATTGGGATTGTGGTGGACAATGCGATCGTGGTGGTGGAAGCTGTGCACGTAAAAATGCATACACTCCATATGGGTGCTTTTGATGCGACCATAGCTGCTATGCGTGAAATTGGTGGGGCGATTGTCGCAATTACTTTGGTGATGTCTGCAGTTTTTGTACCTGTTAGCTTTTTATCAGGACCGGTAGGCGTTTTCTACAGGCAGTTTTCATTGACCCTAGCAATAGCAATCGTGATTTCCGGAATTAATGCATTGACTTTGTCTCCGGCTTTATGTGCTATTTTGTTAAAACCTGCCAATGTTGAACACGATCCTTCCAAAGGATGGTTACAAAAATTCTTTTTTTGGTTCAATAAGAAATATGATGCCTTTTCTAATAAGTATGCTTTTATACTTGGAAAAATTGCTGATAGAAGAGTGTTTACCTATGGTTTCCTCGTTCTGTTCTTTTTTCTCACTTACGGCACTATGTCCATAGTACCGACGGGTTTTATTCCCAATGAGGATCAGGGAATGATATATGTATCTGTCACTACCCCACCAGGAGCTACCGTGGAACGGACTAGTGACGTAATGGATCAGGTGCAGGGGAGTTTGCTGCCACTCGATGAAGTGGAAACTATCTCCACACTTGCCGGATATTCTTTATTGACAGAAACAGCAGGGGCCTCTTATGGAATGGGAATGATAAATCTGGTGGATTGGGGCAATAGAGATAAAAATGTCAATGAACTTATAGTAGACTATCAAGAGAGGACTTCCCATGTCAAGGGTGCGGATATTCAGTTTTTCTCACCCCCGCCGGTACCGGGTTTTGGCAATGCTTCAGGCTTTGAATTGAGGCTTCAGGATAAGTCGGGGGGTAGTCTGGGCGAAATGGCTGCAGTTTCACAAAAATTCTTGAACGATTTGAATGCCAGGCCGGAATTGAAAGGAGTCTCAACCAATTTTGATCCAAATTTCCCGCAGTACCTCCTGATAGTTGATCATGATAAAGCAGCCAAACTAGGTGTGTCTGTAGAAGAATCTATGCTTACGTTACAAAGCTATATTGGCAGCTTTTATTCTTCTAATTTTATTCGATTTGGCCAAATGTATAAAGTAATGATTCAGGCTTCCCCTGAGTTTAGGACTACTCCAGAATCTCTTCTGGATATGTACGCCAAAAATAAGGATGGTCAGATGGTTCCCTATTCCAATTTCCTGACAATGGAAAGAGTTTATGGACCTGAACAGCTTACGAGATACAATATGTTTACCTCAGCACTCATCAATGGGGATGCGGGAGTGGGTTTCTCTTCCGGTGATGCAATTAAAGCAGTAGAGGAGGTCGCCGCAGAGACTTTGCCTAGAGGTTTTGAAATAAGCTGGTCAGGTATCACTAGGGAACAGATAGAGTCAGGTAACCAAGCAGTATATATATTTTTGCTTTGTTTGGTTTTCGTGTATTTGTTGTTGGCAGCCCAGTATGAAAGTTATTTCTTGCCTTTGCCTGTGATTCTGTCACTTCCGGCAGGGATTTTTGGATCTTTTCTTTTTCTAAAGTTGACCGGTCTCGAAAATAATATTTATGCCCAAGTGTCATTGGTCATGCTCATAGGCCTATTGGGTAAAAATGCCATCCTTATCATTGAAATAGCTATTCAAAATAGGCAGAAAGGCCTTTCCATTTTACAAAGCGCTATCAATGGTGGGGTGGAAAGATTGAGACCAATTTTGATGACTTCTTTCGCATTTATTTCTGGATTGATACCGTTAACGATCGCCTCCGGTGCAGGTGCTATCGGCAATAGGACAATAGGTACTGCAGCGGCAGGAGGTATGTTGATAGGCACTATTGTAGGGGTTTTCTTAATTCCAGGATTGTATGTGGTATTTGAATCATTAGCCACCAGATATAAAAAGAAAGATTTTATAGAAGAAAATGAAAGACAAATTGTTAACACAGGAAGTGCTTCATGAAAAAAAGTAGAATTCACCTAATTATTGGACTCTTGTCGGTGTTTTTTTTCAATCCGGCATGTAAAACATTAGAAATAAACCAACCTAATGATTCCCGCATCCTTCCTACAGCATTTGAGCAGCAGGAATTGGATACTGCTGAAGTTTACACATTATTAAGCTGGGAAAGGTTTTTCGAAGATGAAAAACTAAAGCAGCTGATTACACTTGCTTTGGCAAATAACCAAGATAATTTAAAAACCCTTCAAAAAATAAGGTTGTCTCAGGCAAATCTTAGGATTTCCAAAGTAGGATGGATGCCAGAAGTAAATGCCATCGCTGGAGGTTCCATAAGGAAATTTGGGGAATTTACAATGGATGGCGTTGGAAATTTTGACACAAATCTTTCGGATAATACCTCTGAAGAACAAAAAATTCCCGATCCTTACAGAGACTTCATAATAGGTGGTAGTTTTAGTTGGGAAGTGGATGTTTGGGGAAAATATAAAAACCTGAGAAAATCGGCATCAGCCCGATATTTAGCATCCCAAGAAATGGCTCATAATGTTCAAACTTGGTTGATTTCCCAAGTAGCAGTCCAATACTATTTATTGTTGGGACTAGATGAGGAAATATTAATTCTTCAAGAAAACATCAAACTTCAGGAACTCGCATTTATACTCTCCAAAGATTTAAAAGAATCAGGTAAAAGCAATCAATTGGCCGTGGACCAGTTTGAAGCTCTTTTGCTTAATTCTAAAGCGTTGGTCCATGAAAAGCAAAGGATGAGAAGATCTGCCGAGCTACAGCTGACAACGCTATTGGGTACTTACCATACTGAATTTGAAAGGGCTACTATGGATGATGCATTTATTCAATCAAAAATATTGAAAATAGGTATACCTGCTGAATTATTACAGTTTAGGCCAGACATCCGAATGGCAGAACGTGAGCTTATTGCTGCAAATGCAGATGTCTATGCAGCACGTGCAGCCTTTTTCCCTTCTGTAAATTTATTTGGAATGGCAGGTTTTAATTCTTTTGATTTTAGCAAACTATTTCTAAATCCCGCTTCCATGGTCTATCAACTTGGGGCGGGATTGTCAGCCCCTATTTTTAACCGGAATCGAATCAAAATGCAATTTGAAGTTGCAAATGCCTCCCAAAGAATCGCTTGGTATGACTATGAACAGGCAGTATTAAAAAGCTATGTTGAGGTATTGGATTTAGTCAATCAATTTCAAACCCTTGACAGTCAGTTAGAAAACAAATCAAATGAGGTTATGGTGCAAAGAAGATCAGTAGATAATTCCAACACAATGTTTACAGTGGGTTATGCAAATTATTTAGATGTATTAAATGCCCAAAGCAGAGCGCTCCAAGCAGAAATAGAATTGGTTGAGTTGAAGATCCAACAACTTCAGACAAGGGTCAATCTTTACAGGGCTTTGGGAGGTGGATGGTCTCCAAATTAGAGCTAATTATTTTGACTATTCAGCGCCTATTTCTGGAAAGTAGAGTGTAAAAAAATATTAGGTTATAACCCTCAATAGCATGTTGGTTTTTCTTTGATTGTGTATATTCAAGGTAATTTGTACCCTCTTAAAAAGTCTGAAATTTCAAGTCTTTTCTTTCCTTCCATCTGAAGTTCCAATATTTTCAAAGCCCCATTACCGGTCTGAAATATCAAGTCCTTCTTTCCGTCTGTCATATATTCTCCGGGCTGGAGCCCATTCAGATCTTTATTTAATATTTCGCTCTTATAGATTTTGTATGTTTTGCCATCCAATAAAGTCCATGCCGCAGGGTAGGGGGAAAGCCCCCTGATCAGATTATGAATGCTGTAGGCAGGCTTTTTCCAATCTATTTCGCAGGTTTCTTTGTATATTTTTGGAGCATGATGCACAGCAAGACTTTCATCTTGGACTTGGGTTGTGACATTATTTTCAGATATCGCCTCCACGGTTTTTAAAACCAACTTGGCTCCTTTTTTCATCAATCTTTCATATAAACTACCAATGTTATCATCGGTGGCTATAGATTCCCTTTCCTGGAAAATGATGCTGCCTGTGTCTATCTCGTGTTTTAAAAAAAATGTAGTCACCCCTGTTTCCTTTTCTCCATGGATAATAGCCCAATTAATTGGTGCTGCTCCTCGGTAGTTTGGAAGCAGTGAAGCGTGCAGATTAAAAGTTCCTTTAGATGGCATGTTCCAAACCGCCTCAGGCAACATTCTGAAGGCAACTACGATTTGCAAATCAGCTTTATAGCTCCTTAATTCTGCTATAAAATCAGGTGCTTTAAGGTTGGTAGGTTGTAGCACCGGAATGTCGCTCTTCAATGCAGCCACTTTTACAGGTGAATGGACTAATTTTTGACCTCGGCCTTGCGGCCTGTCTGGGGCCGTGATTACGGCCACGATGTTCCATTCATTTTTTACAAGTATTTCTAAGGAAGGAACCGCAAACTCAGGGGTCCCCATAAAAATTATTCTTAAACTTTTATCCATTTTTCAATATAATCGGGTTGTAAAGGTCGGAATTTATTCATTTAAGGAAAGGTTTTTTTAATCAAAATTGCAGGCTTTTTGTCAGAAAATTATATTGTTTTCAAATAGATCTTATTTTCATAATTTCATATTTAAATCAAATAGAATAACTTAAATGCATTAATTTATAAGTAAAGTTTACTTTTTGTGTTTATCAATGATTCAGGTATTTTTTTAGATTATTGTTAAAGGAACTGCTATTTTTTGACCCATTAGAAAAAAAAGGTTAGGATAATTAAAAAATTATATAATTTTGTAAAATGAATACAGGATTGAAATATGGTCTTTCAACAGGAATAAGGCTTTTTGTCTGTTCCATGGCTATATTTTTTACTTTATTGGCTGTTCTTGATAGTTTTGTCAAAAGACCCGACATAGTTTACTCCGGTGAATTTGTTTCTGAAGCTGAATTCAAGTTCATTGAATTACCCAATACACTTCAAATACCTTCCGGAAATAAAATTTCCAAACTTGATAAGATTGAAGTAATCCAGTTATCGAATTTCATATTTTTTTTGGCATTGGATTTACTTTTTATTGAAATGCAATCTGTTGATAAAACAGCTCATATATTTTTACCAAAATTAGAGAACCTTAAGTATTCATTGAATACACATGCTCCCTGATTGAATTTTATTCCGTCTGTATTTCGCTCAGGCAATACTGCTGAGCAATCCCCCAAAATAACAAAGCCCATATTGTGTTACCTATCATTTAATGTGTAGGTAATCGTGTTTTCTTAACAAGAAAAGCACATCACCCTATGGCTATTGAAGGAACAAAAAAACCGATTAAAAATTAATTATAAAATCAAAAATCAAAAATCAAAAATCAAACCGTCCTAAAGGACATTAAACAAACAAAACTATGAAAAAGACAATCTTTGCAATGATGATCGCTGCTACGGCATTTATGGCTTCTTGTGGCAACAAAACAACTGAGGAAGTTGAAGTAGTTGAATCTCCTGTTGAGGAAGTAGCTCCTGAAGTTGTAGAAGAAGCACCTGTGGATTCTACTGCTGCTGCTGCTGATACCACTGCTGTGAATTAATTATATAATTAATTCTAAATAAAAAAATCCCCGATAATATCGGGGATTTTTAATTTGGGATAAACCCTTCATTGAACTTAAACACTTCTTAGAGAAACTCTAAAAGTTGATCAAACTTATGGATTTAAAAGTATACAAAAAATAACCAATACTGGGTATTTTTAACTCCAAAAAATTAAAAAAATAATATTTTGTAGGGAAAAAATTTTATTCTACAACTTTCTTAATTCGATTACATTATTGAAAGATTTATTCGTTTTACTTGACCATAATTTCAAACCTAATTTTCCTTTCTTCGGCATATTGCGTTTCATTTTTTGATGGTATTTATCAAAATCAAAACCAGATTTGATATTGATCCTAGAGACATAGCAGTGCCATAGATATCAAAGGAAAATTTTGCTTTATGATTTTTGTTTTAAGGGAGTAGTTTAAATACCCAAACCCCAATTTCAAGAAAATTTTAATTTGAAACATCGTATGGATTTTATTATTTAAATGATTAAACTTAGACTTTGTAACTGTGTATATTTCATTCCTGATTTTGAAAATCGAGGATGTGGTTTCAAATAGCAAGAGTATTCTTTCCACGATACATGAGTATAGTTAAAAATTTAGATATAGTTGGTTTTTTTGATCATATACAAGATCCAATTGTTGTTTTTTCCGATAAAAATGACCTTTTTTTCAATGAGTACTTCAGAGAAAACATTTTTAGCCAATTTGTAGATTGGAGGGAAATTTTCCATTCCGATGCAATCAATCAGGATTTGTTGTTTTTCTTCAAGACTGGAGACTTGCCCAAAAACGGCTTTTGTTCTTCATTGATTCTTTCAAACGGTATTCCCCAAAATTATAGATGGGAGTTTAAATGTGTATATGGCAAAGGAGATCAGAGGTATTGTGCTGCTATCGGTAAGCCTGTAGAGTTAGAAAAAATTGAAAATTTTGAGAATGGTGAATTTAATGAGGTCCTCGATCTTAATTTTGTCGCAAGCGTCCTAAGACATAGCCACGACATGGTGGTTATTTTGGATAAGGAAGGAAAATATAAATTTTTGAGTGCTGCTGTCATTGACAAGTTGGGCATTGATACCTCAAAAATAATTGGCAAATCCTACAAGGATTTTATTAATGAAGGTATAATCCGAATAGAAGAAGGAGATCTTGATCAGGTATATAAATCAAAATCCGAGATAAACATTAATTTTTGGGTCCATATTCCTGAAGGTAAGAAAGTATACATTGAAAGCTACTGTAGAAATCTTATTGATGATCCCAATATCAGAGGGATACTTTTTAGTGCCAGAGACAATACGGCATTTTGGAAAGCAAAAAAGTCTTTGCTGAAGAGATACGAACTTGAAAATTTAATCAACAGGATTTCTGCGAAGTTTGTCAATGTTGGTTACAATCAAGTGGATCAGGTTTTCAAATTGTCACTTAAGATGTTGGGTGAATTTGAAAAGGCTGACCGAGCATACATATTTATAGTCCATGATGAGCTTCAAGAGATCGAGAATGTCTACGAATGGACTGCAGAAAACATTGAACCTCAGATCCAACACCTCAAAAATCTCCCCATTACTGATGAAAACCTGACGATCGAATATCTTCGCAAAGGAGAGGTTTTGGTTGTGCCTGATGTAGATTTGATGCCTGAAAAATTCCAAACAGAAAGGGAGATTTATCAACAACAGGGAATTAAATCCTTTGTGCTTATTCCTATTTTTTCTGAAAATAAATTGATTGGTTTTTTCGGATTAGATGCAGTCCATGAAAAAAGAGCCTGGCATGAAAAGGATGAATATGTACTTCGTCAGCTGGGGGATATTTATGCCGGAAGTTTTATAAATAGAGCCATCAAAAAGAGGCTTGAACGGAACGAAAAATTACTTGCTTCTACGGAGATTTTGGCCAAATCAGGATCTTGGAGGTTTAGCAATACAAAAAGGAGGATTTTTTATTCCTCAGGTTTAAAAAGGATCTTTGATTTGCCGGAGGATATTTATTCCTCTGATTTTCAAGGCTTTTTAAATAGAATAAAAAAGTCTGATAGGAGGGGTTTCTTGGAAAAATTAAAACAGGCAGTCAAAACCCGGAGTACAACATATGGAGAGTTTTCAATTTTTACCAAAGAGGAAAAAGAAAAATTTATAAGCTTTACCATCCAGGTGAGGGAAATCCAAGAGAGCTCGGATGTGGAAGTCTTTGGGTATTGTTCGGACATTACTCACAAAAAAGATGCTGAAAACTATCTGAAATTACAATCTCAAATCCTAACCCAAGTTGATGACCCTATAGTAGTGACTGATGCTTCACTCAAGATTATCTATATCAACAAGGCTGGACTGAAGGAGTGTAAAATCACTGAAGGCGAAAATTTTCAAGGAAAAATAACTGACCTTTTTGAGTTTATTTTTGAAGACTCCAATTCTCTTGAAAGGCTTTTAGGAAGCTTAAATTCCAATGTAGGAATTACAAAACAGATGCAACTCAGGCTTAGGACCGGAGTGGTATATCCTTATGAGGTCTCTGTTCAACAATTTTTGAATGATGATTTAGAAAAAATCGGATATTCTTTTGTTATCAGAAATTTGTCTCTTCAGGTGAGGCAGGAAGCCATTGCCCGCAAAGCACAAATGATTGTCGAAAACAGTCCTGCAGTATTGTTTACAGTCGACCCAAATGAAAATTTCAGGATTCTCTACATCACTGAAAATATCAGGCAGTTTGGTTACAATTCGTCCAAGCTTGTCAATTCCAAAACAAGCATTCTCGATTTGATTCATCCGGATGATGTGGTCAGGCTTTTGGATTATTATTATTCAAGAGAAAGCGAAACCGGAATTCCGGCATTTTCAGGGGAATATAGGATCAGGAAAGGTGATGGGTCCTACAGATGGGTCGAAGATAGAACAAGAGAAGTGTACGATTCGGAGGGAAGGATCTTTGTCCATGAGGGGATACTTCAAGATATTACAGAAAGAAAAAACAACAGGGAAGAAATCCTCAGGAGCCAGGAAAGATATAGGGTGCTGGCATCTAACATTCCGGGCACAAGTATTTTTTTGATAGATAGGGACTTGCGGTATATCGCTGCACAAGGGACAAATTTTGCTGATTGGGGAATGACTGCATCGGATTTTGAAGGCAAAACCCTTGCAGAAGTACACACCGGCAATCTCAATGAAATTCAGCCCATAGTCACTCGTGCATTGCTCAAAAATGAAATCATTCAAAAGCATATGGTTTTCCGACGTAGGGTATATGAAATCACCGTTACACCAATTATGTATGGCGGTGAGATTGAATATGCTTTAGGGATATTGAGAGATGTCAATGAGGAATATCAGGCAAAGGAAAATTTGAAGAAAAATGAGGAAAAGTATAGAAAACTCGTGGAGGAATCTACTGAGATTATTTTCTCTCTTGATCTTGGTATGAACCTCACATACATTTCTCCAAATGTGAAGCAGTTTCTTGGTTATCCTTCAGAGGATGTTGTGAATAAAAGTTTGGCAGATTTTTTACATCCTGAAGACCTTTCCGTTTTTTCAGAAAAAACTGAATCAGAGCCGAATTTTTTTGAAAAAAATCAATACCTCGAATTCCGACTTCGACATATTACAGGCGATTACAGGGTATTCAGTTCGAATGGAAAGCTGGTTACTGACGAAGAAGGAAAGAAAATGTATTATACAGGTATCGCAAGGGATATCACAAACCTTAAAGAAGCCCAGAAGGAGCTTTTCCATGCCAAAGAAAAAGCAGAGCAGGCATCGACAATAAAATCCCAGTTTCTGTCCATCATGAGTCATGAAATCAGGACTCCAATGAATGCAGTTATTGGCATGGCCCACCTCTTAATCGAGGATGATCCTAGGCCGGATCAACTTGAAAATTTAAAGACACTTCAGTTTTCGGCAGAGAACCTCCTTGGACTGATCAACGATATCCTCGATTACAGTAAGATTGATTCAGGGAAGGTAGAACTTGAAAAAGTCAATTTTGAACTCAGCAATGTTTTCAACCGAATCCTGCATTCTTATTCCTATCAGGCAAGGGAAAAAGCACTTCAGATAATTTTTGAGTCAGATCCAACATTGCCCCAATACCTCATTGGTGATCCTGTCAGGTTGGGACAAATAGTAAATAATCTTGTTTCCAACGCTGTCAAGTTTACTGAAAAAGGTTTTATTAAAATCAAACTAAATAAGGAAAATGAGGATGAGAGGAAAATAGCAATCAGGTTTGACTTTGAGGATTCTGGGATCGGAATACCCAAAGAAAAACTTGATCTTGTTTTTGAGGCATTTACGCAAGCTAGTGCTGCAACTACCAGAAAATATGGAGGAACGGGGCTTGGACTCGCCATTGTCAAAAGGCTAGTCCAACTTTTAGGAGCAGATATCAAAGCCTTTCAAAGAGAAGAAGGAGGCACGAGGTTTACATTTACAGCAATTTTTGAAAAACCCAATTCAAAGGCCATTTTTTCTCAGGATGACCACCCGGATAGATTACAATTCTTGGAGGATGCGAGTATTTTGGTCGCTGAGGACAACCTTGTCAATCAGATCATGATAAAAAAATTCCTTCATAAATGGGGAGTTAAGAACGTAGTGATGGCAAATGATGGCAACGAGGCTATAGAGGCCTATGTCAAACAAGATTTTAATCTGATATTACTTGACCTTCAGATGCCAGAAAAGGATGGTTTCCATGTAGCTGAATTCATTAGAAATATGGAGGATGAAAAAAAGAAGCATGTTCCGATAATTGCACTTACAGCGTCTTCGTTGATTGAAGTTAAAGACCAACTGGATAAAGTGGGAATGGATGACTATATCAGCAAACCGTTTAACCCTGATAATCTTTATACCAAAATACTCAAATACCTTAAGCCATAAATTTGAAAAAAGGAGCTAGTCATTCTCTCTTTCATTATAATTTTGAAATCAAACAAAACGGTATGAGGTTTTTCTTAGGACTATTGATTTCATTTTCTATTGGATTTCCTGTTTTTTCTCAATCCCAGAAATCCAACAGGTCTACCATGTATATGACTTATGGTAGGACCGGGGCAAACTTAAGGGAATTTAACCAAATGCTTTCCAATAAGGGGCTTTCACCCATGAGAAACAGTTACTCCAACCTGAGTTTTGGTTACATTACCAGATTCAATGATTTCATTATTGGCTTGGAGCTTTTTCAAAATGGAGGGCCTAAATCTAATTTTGATGAATTTCAAATAGATTATAACACGACAAGGTTTTATTTGAATGTAGGATTTGCCTTTACAGAGGAGGGTAATTTTCAGTTGATCCACTACATGTCAGTGGGGACAGGATTTCTCAATTTTCAGATGTTAAAAGAAAACCCCGCTCAAAATCTCGGAGAATTCTTCGAAAACCCGGAACATGGATTTATCCTCCGGGACGGCAATCTGCATAAAGGAACATTAAATATGACCGGGTTTTTGACCGAAATCGGGTTTCAGATGAGTTATGATGTACCGATTCCGGGTAGGGAAGAAGCCATAGAGTTTTTGGCGAGGTTTGGATATTCTTTCAGCCCTTTTGAGAACTCTTGGAAATTGAACAATATCAGATTTAATAGTACCCAAAGCGGTGCTTTTTTCAGGTTGGGAGCAGGCGTTACGATACCTGATCACAATTTCTTTTATAAAGATGCCGCAATTGGCGCTCACTTGGTTTATGGTTTTCACTTCACAAAACCTGAAGGATTCAATGCTGTTTTGCAGGAAAATGGTTTAGCGCCTTTCAAAGGAAGACCAAACAATGTCGGATTGAAAGTAATGGGAGAAAGTAAGGGCTTTTTGTATGGGGTTGATTTATTTAATCTTGGACTTGAAGGAGAAGCAAATGAAACCAAAAGTCACACACTAAACAGCTTGAGGATTTATGGAAATGTTGGGCTTAAATTTTTTGAGAGAAAAAACCTTGAACTTGGAGGCACCGCAGGTCTAGGTTATGGCAATATTCGATATAGCCTAATTGATAATACAAAACCTGATTTTCCGAGATTATTTGAAGAGCCCCTTCATGATGCATTTTTGAGAAAAGGAGGACTGATGGCTAAACCTGAAGTATTTGTTGCCTATGGGATTCCATTATCACCAAATCACGCCTCCAAAATCATGTTTGGAGTTAATGGTGGATATGAAATCCCCTTGGCCAATTACAAACTACTCGACATGCCAATGTCTGGCTATATGTCCAATCCTTATTTTCAGATGAGTATAGGGATCAAACATTAATTGTCTTCGATTTCCACTATCAACTCCACTTCCACTGAGATATTCATCGGCAATGCATTCATGCCAACGGCAGATCTTGCATGTTTCCCTTTTTCACCAAAAACTTCCACCATCAAATCTGAAAATCCATTGATAACCTGTGGCTGTTGGGTGAAATCGGAATTGCAATTCACCATACCCAATACCTTTACTACGCGTTTGACTTTATTCAAATCGCCCAATTCAGCTTTGAGAACCGCTAATTGGTTGATTGCCACCATACGGGCGGCTGCTTTTCCCTCTTCTATAGTCAGGTCTTCGCCTACCTTTCCGGTAATAAATGTACCGTCCTGTAGTCCGGGACCTTTACCTGCAAGGAAAAGGAGGTTGCCGCTCCTGACCGCATTGACATAATTGGCCACAGGAGAACTTGCCTCAGGCAAAACTATTCCCAATTCCACAAGTTTTTGATTAGCATCCCAACTGACCTCAGATTTTGCTTGAATTTTAGCCTCTGGAGAATTACAGGAAGTTGAAATGTACAATTGCGTTAGTGAGAAAATAAATAAAATGAATCTGGGGTAAGTTAATTTTAATTTCATAGAATAAGATGAAGTGGGTTTTATCAGTTGTTTTTTTTACTGGATTCTATTTGATTTTGCATATAGGAGAAATATATGCCTATTCTATTAAAGAATCTTTATAAAAATCCATAAAATCCAAGAATTGCTTTTAAATTTGAAAAGCTTATCGAGAAAGACCGAGGGAAAGGCCCTATGACGTCTTGGCAACCTGAATAAACAAGGTGCTAATTCCTATTCCGGAGAAGCCGGAAGAAGATGAGCGGAAAAATAAAGTCTTTTTTCCGGTTCTTGCTCGCATAAGTTTTTGATACTCCATAATTCATGAACAGAACCGCGTTATTACTCTCTTTAGCCAAGAAAAAAATTCTTATCCTTGATGGTGCCATGGGCACGATGATTCAGCGTTTTCAGCTCAATGAGGAAGACTTTAGAACACCCGAACTTGCAAATCACCCCAAACCATTGAAGGGCAACAATGACCTGCTTTCGTTATCGAGACCGGATGTCATCAAATCCATTCATACAGCCTACCTTGAAGTTGGGGCAGATATCATTGAGACCAATACCTTTAGCGGCACATCCATAGCCCAAGAGGATTATGGTTTGCAGCATCTTGCCTACGAGATCAATTTCCAATCGGCGAAAATCGCCAGAGAAGTTACTGATGAATTCACAGCCAAAAATCCGGACAAACCACGTTTTGTGGCAGGTGCATTGGGACCGACCAATAAAACAGCATCTCTTTCTCCTGATGTCAATGATCCGGGATACCGGGCCATAACTTTTGACCAATTGTCTGAAGCCTACAAAGAACAGGTAAGGGGATTATTGGATGGAGGCTCTGATATTCTATTGGTGGAAACAATTTTTGATACCCTCAATGCAAAAGCAGCCCTTTTCGCCATTCAGGAAGTATTTGAGGAAAGAAATATCCCATTGAATCCTGAAGAAGGTGGCATTCCCATCATGATCTCAGGAACCATTACTGATGCTTCGGGCAGGACACTTTCAGGACAGACGACAGAAGCATTTTTGATTTCAGTTTCTCATGTTCCGCTTTTCAGTGTGGGGTTGAATTGTGCACTTGGTGCCAAGGAGCTCAGACCTTATCTCAAAGTTATGGCAGACAACGCACCATTTTTGGTTTCTGCCTATCCCAATGCCGGTTTGCCAAATGAATTTGGCCAATACGATCAAGGAGCAATTGAAATGGCGGGTCAGATCGAGGAGTTTTTGAAAGAAGGGTATGTCAATATTTTGGGAGGATGCTGCGGAACGACACCCGAACATATTGCTGCCATAGCCAAAGCGGCTGAAAAATACGCCCCACGTAAGGTTGAATTTGTCACAGCAGAAAATGAGTAAAATCCAAAAATATAATGCTATGAAATTGTCAGGACTGGAACCCTTGGTTTTCACTCCTGAAATCAATTTTGTCAATGTCGGTGAAAGAACAAATATCACCGGGTCAAAGAAATTTGCCAGACTGATTCTCAACGGCCAATATGATGAAGCCCTAACAATTGCCTTGGATCAAGTCAGAGGCGGCGCCCAGGTACTCGACGTATGCATGGATGAAGGCATGCTTGACGGTGTGGTGGCTATGAAAAAGTTCCTTAACCTCATTGCCTCCGAACCGGAAATCAGCAGGATACCGATTATGATAGACAGTTCACGTTGGGAAATAATCCTTGCAGGACTCAAATGCATACAGGGAAAAGGAATTGTCAATTCGATCAGTTTAAAAAATGGCGAAACTGAGTTTATCAATCAGGCCAAGACGATAAAGAAATTTGGTGCAGCGGTGGTGGTCATGGCTTTTGATGAAAAAGGTCAGGCCGATACTTATCAGCGCCGGATAGATATTTGCAAGAGGAGCTATGATATTTTGGTCAATGTAGTCAGATTCAATCCTCAGGATATCATTTTTGATCCGAATATCTTTCCTGTTGCAACCGGGATGGACGAGCATCGGAAAAACGCCCTTGACTTTTTTCACGCTACGCAATGGATCAAGCAAAATCTCCCCGGAGCCAAAGTAAGTGGTGGTGTGAGTAATGTGAGCTTTTCTTTCAGAGGCAATGATCCTGTGCGAGAAGCCATGCACGCCGCTTTCCTTTACCACGCCATCCGTCATGGTATGGATATGGGAATTGTAAATCCGACTATGCTGGAGGTCTATGACGATATTCCAAAAGATTTGCTCCAAAGAGTGGAGGATGTCCTTTTTGATAGGACGGAAGATGCAACAGAGCAGTTGCTTGCTTTTGCAGAAACCGTAAAATCTTCCGGAAAGAAAGAAATTGTCAATGAAGCCTGGAGGGAATTTCCTGTTGAAAAAAGGATAGAACATGCATTGGTCAAAGGTATTATTGACTTTGTCATTGAAGATACTGAAGAGGCGAGGTTGAAATACCAAAACCCACTCAAAGTCATCGAAGGGCCTCTGATGGACGGGATGAATGTGGTCGGAGATTTATTTGGTGAGGGCAAAATGTTCCTTCCCCAAGTGGTGAAATCTGCGAGGGTGATGAAAAAAGCCGTTGCTTATTTGGAGCCTTTTATGCCCAAAATCGGGGATTTGGATTACAATGCCGAGCAAAGCAGCATCAAAAAAATCCTCTTGGCTACTGTCAAAGGAGACGTCCACGATATTGGAAAAAACATTGTCGGGGTGGTTTTGGCTTGTAATAGCTATCAGATCATTGACCTTGGCGTGATGGTAGACGCCCAAAAAATTATCGATGAAGCCATCAAAAACAAAGTGGATATTATCGGATTGAGCGGTCTGATCACGCCTTCCCTGGACGAAATGGTTTACGTCGCTTCCGAAATGGAGCGTCAGGGAATGCAGATTCCACTGCTAATCGGTGGTGCTACGACTTCAAGAATCCACACTGCTGTCAAGATTGATCCAGTCTACAGCGGAATAGTCATCCATGTGACTGACGCTTCCAAGTCGGTTCCGATAGCAGGAGAATCCATCAATGAGGATACCAAGACTGCTTACCACAAACAGATTAAGGAAACCTACAGGCAGTTGCGCATGGAGCATGAGGCAAAGCAACATGTGAAACAGCTAGTTACTTTTGAGGAAGCCAAATCCAATCCTGTGTATATCGATTGGGAGCATTATGAACCTGTGATTCCAGCTAAATTGGGAGAAACCATTTTCCAAGATCTTGATCTTTCAGTGTTGAGAAAATACATTGATTGGACACCGTTTTTCAGCACTTGGATGCTGACAGGAAGGTATCCCAAAATCTTTGAGGATGAAGTAGTGGGAAATGAGGCAAAAAAATTATTTGATGAAGCCAACAAGATGCTCGATCAGGTGATTGCTGAAAAATGGCTTCAGGCCAAAGCAGTAGCGAATATGTTTCCTGTAAAAAGAAATGGGGAAGATGTAGCTGTTCTCTCCCAAGGAGTTGAGACCGGCTTCAACTTCCATTTCCTTCGTCAGCAGGGCAAAAAGGGGAAAGGTGTTCCCAATAGGTCTTTGGTGGATTATATCCATCCTACCAAGACAGATTATATGGGTGGATTTGCGGTGACCGCAGGTTGGGGAATCGAATCCAAACTGGAGGAATTCCAAAAAAACCACGATGATTACCATGATATCATGCTCAAGGCTCTAGCGGATAGGCTTGCTGAGGCGGGTGCAGAGTATCTGCACGAGCTTGTCAGAAAAGAACTTTGGGGTTATGCCAAGTCAGAAATGCTGGAAAACGAATCATTGATCAAAGAAGAATACCAAGGAATCCGCCCAGCACCGGGATATCCGGCTTGTCCTGAACATTCCGAAAAAAGAACACTTTTCGATATGATGCAAATTGAAAAAAGTATCGGAATCACGCTGACTGACAGCTTTGCAATGTATCCGACATCCTCAGTTAGCGGATTTTACTTCGGACATCCCGAAAGCAAGTATTTTGGTTTAGGTAAAATAGGGGAGGACCAGGTTGTGGATTATGCCAATCGAAAAGGAGTCAGTAAGGCGCAGGCAGAAAGATGGTTATCGCCAAACTTAGCATACTCACCAATGTTACAAGTACAAGAATAGAAGACATGAAAATCACTGAACATATAGAACAGGCGAAAAAAACCCTGTTTTCTTTTGAAATATTACCCCCTTTAAAAGGACAGAGTTTAAATGAACTTTGTATCGGGATTGAGCCTTTGATGGAATTCAAGCCACCTTTTGTGGATGTCACCTACCATAGGGAAGAATTTATTTATAAAAAGCATCCAAACGGGCTTTTGGAAAAAGTGAGTACCAAAAAGCGTCCGGGTACAGTCGGGATTTGCGCAGCCTTGATGAACAGGTTCAAAGTAGATGCCGTGCCCCATTTGCTTTGTGGAGGGTTTACCAAAGAAGAAACTGAAAACGCACTCATTGACCTCAATTTTATTGGTGTTCAGAATGTGTTGGCCCTGAGAGGTGATGCCCCAAAAAATGAGGGAACATTTAAGCCTGAGCCCAATGGACATGAATTTACCAAGGATCTGGTTAAGCAGATCGTGGGGATGAACCATGGACGGTATTTGCATGAGGAGACAGAGACTGGATTCCATACTGATTTTTGTGTTGGGGTAGGAGGATATCCGGAAAAGCACTTTGAGGCTCCAAATATGAAATTTGACCTGAAGCATCTGAAGGAAAAAATAGATTCCGGTGCCGAATACATCGTTACCCAAATGTTTTTTGACAACCAAAAATATTTTGATTTTGTGAAGAATGTGAGGGCCTTGGGAATCACCGTTCCTATCATTCCTGGGTTGAAGCCCATCACCACTTTGGGTCAGATCAGCATGTTGCCAAGGACTTTTTTCCTTGATATGCCCGATGCTTTGATGGATGAGCTCGAAAAGTGCAAAACGAATGCTGAGGTCAAAGAAGTAGGCATTGAATGGGCTATCCTACAAAGCAAAGAATTGGTTGCTAACGGGGTGGAAGTATTGCATTATTATACCATGAGTAAAGCTGACGCCACTTATAAAATAGCCAAAGAAGTCTTTTAATGGATTTTGTTACATTAGTAGCATGATCAAATTGGTGGAATGTCCCCGGGATGCCATGCAGGGCAGGGCCGAATTCATAGATACTTCAATTAAGGCTGCCTACATCAACCAACTCCTTCAGGTCGGTTTTGACACCATTGACTTTGGAAGCTTTGTCAGCCCCAAAGCCATACCCCAAATGAGGGATACGGCAGATGTTTTGGAGCAATTGGATCTTTTTGGGACCAAATCCAAGTTACTTGCCATTGTGGCAAATGTCCGCGGTGCCGAAGACGCTTCTTATTTCGAAGAAATAGATTACTTGGGTTTTCCCCTTTCCCTTTCGGAGACTTTCCAGCAGCGCAATACCAATAAGTCAATTGCTGAAGCTTTGGAGGCGGTAGAAGAAATCCAAAACCTCTGTGAGACCAAAGGCAAAACCTTGGTCACCTACCTCAGTATGGGGTTTGGAAATCCTTATGGTGATCCATACTCCCCTGATCTGGTAGCGGAATTTGTAAGGAATTTGGATCAAATGGGCATCAAAATCATCTCTTTTGCCGATACTGTTGGTACTGCCCAACCTGAACTTATCTCGGAACTGTATACGATCAGTTCTCATTCCTATCCTAATATTGAGTTTGGCATGCATTTACATACCCATCCGGAACAGCTTTCATCCAAAATTACAGCGGCATTGAAAGCAGGATGTTTACGGTTTGACAGTGCGGTATTGGGATTTGGAGGTTGTCCCATGGCCAATGACGACCTTGTAGGTAATGTGGCCACAGAATCCTTGATCCGGATTTTGGAACAGGAAGGGTATGAATTGGACCTCAATAGGATGGAATTCGATGAGGTGATGAAACTGGCCAAAGTGGTGTTCCATTGAAAAGATTTCGGAGGTGATAAACTTTGTTTTTTTAAAACAAAAGAAAAATTCTTTTTAAAAAAGATATCCTATTCTGAAATCCATATACTCAGCAACATGCCCATGTGCCTTGAGTCCTGCACCAATACGGATATTTTCTCCCATCAGGTAATTCAATGTATACCGCTGGTAAAACTCCCTATCCTCTTGATAACCCATTGGTCTGTACAGGTACTTGACTATTCGCTGACTGAAATCAAATTTTCCAAATAGGAAATGATTCTCCAAAAAGATTCCAGGAATCACAGCTTCTTTTCGGCTTTCTTGGATTGGCAGGGAAAAGTCCTTAGCGACCTCAATTCCTCCTCCCAAACCTATTATTCCGGTAAATTTACGGTAGGCACCTCCCGCAAGGGTAAAGTTTGGTTGACGGGTTCCATTGTCAGAATCCTGAGTATTGAATCCCAAGTCTGCATAAATTGACCATTTGTCTCGTAGAGGGCTTTTTTCATAGCTAGGTAAATCAGTTTTTCGCGTGTAATGAACAACTCCTAAACCCCACATCGGAAAATTCATCCCCCGATTGGGTTGACTTTGTCCTCCATTGGAAATGTGGTTGTATGAAAATGAGGCCTGCAATTCCCAATATTGGCTAAGTACAAAGGAAAGTTTGGGAACGACAAAAAGTAAAAAACTGATTGGAGCACTAAAGAAGGTATTCCTTGGATTATCGATAGGGTCATAAATACGGGTAAGGTAACTTACACCCATTCCTGTAGAAAGACTTGCCGACCACCTGTCAGTTCTGAAAAGGTATGGTTCAAAATTACCTGAAAGGTTCCAGGCCTGCCCCAACTCCTTGGGATTTTGAAAATCTACGACTGAAAGATTCAGCCCTAAATAATGAAAGCAATTGCAGGCTTCCCAATTTTTGCGGGTTGTTTTCATCCATTGGGAAGATATGTTAAGGGAAATGGGTCGGCTAGAAGCTATATCCCGGAGTTCAGGGTTATGGGCAATTATCCATCCATATTGACTTTCCAGTCCAATTTTGTGAAAACTGTCCTGCGCTTCTACATTTGCAGCCCAATAACTGAGAATAAGAAAAATCAAAGTAGCCTTTTTCAAAATTTTCTTTTTTTGATTTCTACGAAAATGAAGCAAAGAGGGTGGATCGTGAATAGATTTTTTTTATCCTAATAACGATAAACTTTTCTGGTTGAATATTTGCGAAAAGAATTTTGAATAGCATGAATTTTCTACGAAAGGTTCATTTATTAATGTTTTGAAGTAAATACTATCGGAAGAATAATTGCAGAATTTTGAGTTCTGGCTGCTTTTCAAATTCCAATAATTTTCTAGAAACTGTGTTTCGTCTTCTCAATAAGAAGACCGTCTGAAAAAAAATAAAATACATCTGCCTCGATTTTAATTATTTTCGTCGATCGTTACTGAGTATTTCTTATGATTTCCAAAAAAGCCCATCAAACCCGAATCTACAGGCGGATACACAAATGGATTAGCATAGTCTTTGTGTTTTTCCTTGTGGTCATTGGCATTACGGCTATTCTTTTGGCTTGGAAAAAAGAATTGGGTCTCATCCCCAAAACCCAAACCACTAAAGTTGAGAATCCTTCCAATTGGATTCCCTTGGAGAGAATGATGGCTATCGGGCAGACATTTGCAAGAGACAGCCTACAAAAAAGTGATTTGATCGACAGGATAGATGTCAGACCTGAAAAGGGCATTGCAAAGATTGTCTTCCAAAGGCATTTTACCGAAATCCAAGTGGATGGATTTTCCGGCGAGATTCTGTCAGTAAGTCAAAGAAATTCCGATTTGGTGGAAAAAATCCATGATGGAAGTATTTTAGATTTTTTGATGGTTTCCGATTCAGAAATTTCCAAAATTACCTACAGCACCTTGACTTCAGTTGTCTTGCTACTGCTTTGTTTTACAGGTTTTTTTCTATGGTATTTGCCTAAAATGATTAAAAAATTAAAAAACCAGAAGGTCACTTAAATCATTCTAATTGTCACCATTGCTTTCTATATTTGGTCTAGGCTGAAAGGTTATGGATCAAATAGACTTTGACTTTTGGAAATTTTTTGCAGGCATTGGAATATTCCTTTGGGGGATTTTTCACCTTGAAAATGCTATCAAAGAACTAGGAGGAAATTCTTTTAGGCAGTTGCTGCACCGCTTTACTGATGCGCCTTGGAAAGGGATTTTGATTGGAACTCTCGTGACGGCATTGTTACAAAGTAGTTCATTGGTGACTTTGATGGTTTTGGCATTTTTAGGGGCAGGTGTATTAAATCTTAAAAATGCCCTTGGTGTTGTGTTGGGTGCCAATCTAGGAACTACCGCCACTGCTTGGATTGTGGCCACTTTGGGGTTTAAATTCAGTGTAGAAGCTTTTTCATTTCCGTTTTTAGGAATTGGGAGTTTGATGTTCCTTTTTTTCAAAGACAGGCCCTTCCTTAAGAATTTTGGAGCCATATCTATAGGGTTTGGTTTATTGTTTTTGGGGTTAGATTTTATGAAAACCTCCATCGAAGAAATCGCCGATGGAATGGATATGGAGAAGTTTCAAGGTTATGGCTCCTGGATTTACTTGATTGTAGGTCTTGTGATAACGGCTGTTATGCAGTCGAGTTCAGCCGCTATAGTGATCGTGCTGAGTACCATGAATGCCGGCATGATCGGTCTGACCGAAGGTGCTGCGATGGTCATAGGTGCCAATATCGGAACTACTGTTACCCTTGGGATTGGGTCTTTGGGGGGTACGGCAGACAAAAAACGTTTGGCTTTCGCCCATTTTTTATTCAATGCAGTCACAGGTTTTTTAATATTTCTGTTTTTAGAATGGGTGATTGATTTTACAATGAAGATTTTTGAAATCCATGATCCCCTTATGGAATTGGTTCTTTTCAACACTTTCCTCAATGCTGTAGGAATTATTGTGTTCTACCCTTTCATTATCCAATTGGAAAGAGTGCTCAAAATGCTCTTTAAAGAAGATGAACCGCAGGGATTATCCAAGTTCATCAAAAACGTGAGCCCAAAACTGCCCTCCGTGGCTTTGGAAGCATTGGAAAAAGAAATATTGCTGACCTATGATTCCACGGTGAATTTTATCATGAATGTCTTGGAAAATGGCGAATTGGAGGAAAATCACAAATCCATCTGGCGTAAAATTCTCTATCAACCCGTGAATCTGCTTGAAGAATATGGCCAAATCAAAAAACTTGAAGATGAGATTACCAAATACCACATTCTCCTTCAGGAAGAATTTCTCAATGAAAAGGAAGCCCAAAAACTCACTTCACTGATGCTTTCTCTCAGAACAATGGTGTTTGCTGCCAAGGACATCAAAGATGTCATGCACAATATCCGAGACATGGAAGGGGAAGAAGATCGGCTTGTCGTCGACCTTCACGGTGCGATCAAGACTTATGTTACGGCTTTCCTTGAAAAAATGGATGAGTATAAAGCCTTGGAAGTAATCCCCGAAAATGAACCTGATTGGATCAATGAAAATGCAAAGCAGTACAAGATTTGGATTTCTGAATTATACGAGGACCTGAAGTCCAATAATCTCGAATTTCCGATTTCTACACTTACCAACGTCATCAAACAGGTGATTTCCAGCATGGACAACTTAGGCAGTTCGATTATCCATTGGAAGCACCAAAAAAAGGAGGTTATAGACGTGATGCCTTGAAAAAAAAACCAAGAGGCCTTTGAAAATAGGTTTCAAAGGCCCCCTGCCACAAATGGTTGATTGGGTTATTCTATTTTGATGCTTAAAACAGCGATGTCAGATTTATAAAGGACCGTATCAGTCACTCCCACTTGGTACGTTGACATACCTTTTCGATTTCCGGAAGCGATTCCAATAAATCCGATTTTTCTTGTTTTCGCAAATTCAACTATTCCATTTTCGGGTTCTGTATGACAATAGATATGCTTGTGTATCACTAGGTCCTCAAATCCTTTGGCATAAGCATCCATTCTAGATTCTGCAATCTCGGAATTGACAAAATGGCTCGGGGTATTTACAAACAGGAAATGGACAGAAGTCTGAAAATCTTTTAAAACTGCTTTCATTTTGGTAAATGCGGGCCTGGAATCTTCATTGAACATAGAGGCAAAGACCATCTTTCTAAGGTCATTTCCTGTGAGTGTTTTTTTGACGGCCATCACAGGGCATTCGGCGTTTCTGAGTACATGTTGGATAGTTGATCCTATGAATTTCCCGTCTTGGTATCCTGTACCGTAAGCCCCAATTACGATTAACTCAGCTTTGTGTTTTTTGGCGACTTCCAATATGACATGCTGGGGAACCCCGATTTCAATCACAGATTCTACAGGTACTCCATGAAGTCTATGGTCCAAAATAAATGCTTTTAATTTGTCTTTTGCTTCCGCTTCCAGATCCTGAATTTCAGTGTTTTTGGCTTTTTGTTCATTGGAAAGATTATTCCAATCTAATAAAGTACTGACAACATTCACGCAAGTAATGCTGCTATTGGCTTTTTGGGCTATTTTCAAAGCACTCAAAAAGGCAAAATCTGAATAGGAGGAAAAGTCTACAGGTACGATTATTCTTTTCATGGTTTTCGGATTTTTGGTTGCTAATACTACAAAGGTGTTGAATTACCGGAAAAGATTCTATGATCAAAATCATGTATGAATCTGATTATATTCCTGTTTAAGTAATTGTCAATGAGATAGATTTGGTAAATCAACATCAAAAAATCATGAAACCATTACACAATAAATCTATAATTATCACAGGTGGAGCCGGCGGTATTGGGGTGGCTACAGCACAGATGTTTCTTGTTGAAGGCGGCAAGGATGTCCTTTTGGTAGATTTAAATCAAAAGGCATTGGATGAGGTAAAGAAAAAACTAGATAATCCTGGTGTGCATACCTTTGTAGCAGATGTCAGCAAGGCCAATGACGTGAAGGCTTACACCGATAAAGCTGTGGAGCTATTTGGAAAATTAGACATTGTATTTTTAAATGCAGGCTATGAAGGGGTTGTCAAACCATTGGCAGATTATCCTGAGGATATCTTCGACAAAGTCCTTGATATTAATGTCAAGGGTGTTTGGCTTGGATTGAAGTATGCTTTTCCTCACATGCAAAAATCTGGGGGATCCATAATCATCACTTCCTCAGTGGCCGGACTTACAGGTACTGCACAGATGATGGCATATTCCACAAGCAAGCATGCGGTAATAGGAACGATGAGGGTTGCTGCCTTGGAAGGAGCACCGTATCAGATTAGGGTCAATTCTGTCCATCCAGGCCCTGTGGATAATAGAATGATGCGGTCTTTGGAAGAAGGGTTTGCACCCGGTGCAGGAGGAGAGGTCAAGAAAGGATTTGAGGGTCAGATTCCATTGGGAAGGTATGCTACCAATGAAGACATAGCTTCCACGGTCATTTTCCTAGCATCCGACAAAAGCAAATATATCACAGGGGCAACCCATGTAGTGGATGGCGGATTCAACATTTAAATTCATAGGGTTATAAAGGTTAAAAAGGCTGATTGTTTCATCAGCTTTTTTTTTGTGACAGATGTCACTAAATTGCTTCTGTGACGAGGATATTTTTGACCAAACTTTGATTATGGAATTAGAAGATTTAAGACAAAAATTACCCAATATAACAGATCCTGCACTTTTGAAGGCTCTTTTGGAAAATGGAAAAGAGCTGGTTTTTCAGCCTGGAAAAGTAATTACCGAACCGGGTCAGTTTGTAAAAATGGTGCCCATCGTATTAGAAGGATCCATTAAGATCATGAGAATGGATGAGGATGGAAAAGAACTTTTTCTTTACTATCTCGAACCGGGGGAAACCTGTGCACTGTCGCTGACATGTTGCTCTTCTACACGGCCAAGTGAAATAAAGGCGGTTACCGAGGAGAAAACAGTGATTTTGGCAGTTCCTGTCGAAAAACATGAAGAATGGTCAGACCATTTCAAACAGTGGAAAGATTTTGTGGCGATGACTTATCAATCGAGGTTCCATGAAATGCTCGTAGCCCTGGATGCGGTGGCCTTCAAAAGAATGGATGAAAGATTGATGCGGTACATCCTTACCAAAATGAAACAGCACAAAACCAACGAACTGAATACCACGCATCAGGAAATTGCTAACGAATTAGGAACTTCCCGGGAAGTGATATCGAGATTACTCAAGCAATTAGAAAAGAAAAAATGGATCGAACTCGGTAGAAATATCATCTACGTGAGGGACGATTTTGAGGAATTGATCAGCTGAGAATGATATAGTAAATAAAAAACCGGGGAAACCCGGTTTTTTTATTTTATGTGACACTTGGTATGGTGTTGTATTTCTTTTTGAGATCGTGAACCAGTCCGGTATTGAAATCAAATACCCAGGCATATAGGTTCAATTTGATTCCTGTTCCAATCGCTTGCTTGTATATCGAAGTTTGCTTGATATTTTCGAGCTGTTCCAACACATTCAATTCAACAAGCCTATTGAGTCTTTGATTTTCATCTTCAATGGTTTTTAGTTCCCTTTTGTGGTGTCTGATCACGTCTTTAATGTTTGCCAGCCAATTGTCTATCAATCCATTCGAATTGTTTTCATAAGCCGCTTTGATTCCTCCGCAGCCATAATGACCATAGACAATAATGTCCTTTACCCCAAGATTTTCTACTGCATATTGCATCACAGAAAGAAAATTGAGGTCTGTGTGTGATACTACGTTAGCGATGTTGCGGTGGACAAACAGTTCTCCAAGTTCTGAACCCAAAACCATTGAGGGCGATACCCTGCTATCCGAACATCCCAGAAGAAGTGCTTTGGGCTGTTGGCCTTCTTTGAGGTCATCGAAATATTCCTTGTTTTGAGACAAAACCGATTTGACCCAATTTTGGTTGTTTTCCAAATAATGATTGATATCTGTTGCGCACATTACTTTGTATTGGTTTGGGTGGCGTAGGATGAATATTTTTCTAATGTTTCCTCCGTGATGGCATGGTCAAAGGCGGATAAAGCCGTATTGTCATCCAAGAATATATGGTCCGAACCGACACTTTCCAATAATGCCCACCTGTTCAACACATCCCTTACTGGACCTTTGATACTTGTCATGGAAATGTCCATGCCTGATTTTCGCCAGGTATTGATCCACTCGGTGAGTTCGTGTGCACCCGTGCTGTCTATATTGCTGACGCTTTCCATATTAAAAACCAGCATTTTCACTTTCTTTCCTTTTTCAGAAATCCAGAGGTCCAATTTGTCTTTGATAAATTCCACATTGGCAAAATAAATCGGCCCATCGATCCTTACCATCAAAAGGTCGTCTCTTACTTCAAGGTTTTTGAACCTTGTAATGTTTCTGAAGGTATTTGTTCCGGGAACTCTTCCAAGTTGGGCAATATGTGGCCTAGAAGCCCTGTAAATAACAACCAATAGCGATAAGACCATCCCTGAAATGATACCTGTTTTGATCCCCAAGGTCAGTGTGATGACAAAGGTAGCAACCAACATGGCGAAGTCTGCCTTGTCCTTGTGCCACAAATGCACCGGTTCCTTGAAGTCAATCAGTCCTGAAACTGCCACCAATACTACTGCGGCAAGGATAGCACTTGGAAGATTGTAGAATAAGCCTGTGAAAAACAACAGCGTTAGCACGATCAAAATGGCACTGAAAATAGAAGCCATTGTTGTTTTGGCACCCGCATCGTTGTTTACAGCAGTTCTGGAAAAACCTCCTGTAACTGGATATCCCTGAAAAAAGGCAGCACCAAAATTAGCCATACCCAAAGCAGTCAATTCCTGATTGGCATTCAGTCTGTAGTTTTTATGTTTTGCCTGTATGGTTTTTGCTACTGCAAAAGATTCTGCAAAACCCACAAGAGAGATGGTCAATGCTATTGGTAGCAATGTTTTCCAGGTAGCTAGGTCAAAAGAAGGGGAGGAAAGTGAAGGCAATCCGCTTGGGACATCACCCACGATTTTGACTCCCTGGCTTGTAAGGTCAAAACCCGAAACCAAGGCAATCCCAACGATCACAGCCACCAAAGGGGCCGGAAAGCTTTTATGTATTTTTTTCCCGTATTTGATGATGATAATACCGATTACACCGATTCCAAATGTTAACCAATGGATATCTCCGATATTTTGGAAGATGGCTACAATCATTTCCTGAATGTGTTCCGAGTTGGGAAGGTTGATCCTGAACAAATGTTTGATCTGACTCAATCCAATAATGATAGCTGCGGCGGAGGTAAATCCGCTAATAACTGGGTGGGAGAGGAAGTTGACCACAAAACCCAATTTAAAAAGGCCCATTCCGAATTGGATCAAACCTACCAAAAAGGCCAATGATAAGGCGTAAAGTAAGTATTGTTCGGGAGACGATGCATTGAGCGTAGCTATTCCTGCAGCTGTCAGCAGGGATACCATAGCGACGGGACCCACCGCCAATTGTCTTGAAGTTCCAAATATTGCGTATAAGATAAGTGGAACAGTCACCGCATAAAGTCCATGTATAGGTTCTAATCCTGCAAGCATGGCATAGGCCATTCCTTGTGGGATCAACATAATGCCCACCGTCAAACCTGCAGAGAGGTCTCCCTGTAGGTCGGTTTTTTTGTAGGTTGGCAACCATTCCAGGATAGGGACATACCCTTTTACACGTTGGAGGAAATTATTTTTCATAGCTGAAATTCTATTCTAAAGTTAACAAAATTCCAGGACTTGTTAGGTTAGCCCTGAAATCATCCCCAAAATTCAAAAAAAATGGCTTTGTAATTTGTGACGATTGTTACGCAATAAAAAAAGCCATCCTTTTGGGATGGCTTTAAATAATGGTTTTAATGTTTGTTTAATTTAAGAATTCATCAAATGTGATGGATACAAAATACATCGATCCAACGGTTGGGTTACCCCAAGCCTGACGATAGCCACTGTTTAGCAGGTTTGTACCGCCAACTTTGATGATGGATTTGATGGATTTTACTTTGTAGCTGACCTGGGCATCGAAGATACTGAAGGCAGGCATGACAGATAAACCCTGTGTGGAAACACTAGGTCCCACAAAAGAAGACTGCCATACAAATTCATCCTGCCATCTCCAAGAAATTCCAAAACCAAGATTTTTGACTACTTCCCTGTTTGCGAAGTTGAACACAGTTCTGTACTCAGGTGTGTTGAATGCAGGTTGGAAGCCATCTAAGTCATCGATGTTGTCTAGCTTGTTGAAGGAGACGTTACCACCGATGGTGTATCCTTTAGGCAACTGGTAATCCAATCCCAAAGCCCAACCATACGATTTGATGATTTCCTGTCTGTTTACAGGCATGGAGTACACATTTCGCGTATTGGCACTCAATAGGTTTAGACCTGAAAAAGATGCAGGATTGGTAGCACTTGGATTTCTGTCCTGTACCAATACCTGACCTCCAATAAAGTTTTCGAATCTGTTGTAATAATAATATCCGTCGATCAAGAGTTTATTTTTGATCAAAGACTTATATCCAAATTCATAAGATTTCACGATTTCAGGCTGGAAAGTGGTAGTCTCATAAGCCGTTTTCTTATCTTGGTTAGCCATTGCAGCTCGGAAAGGGACCTGCTGTGCCATTGCTGCTGCTATTGCCTCAGGAGTATTTGGGATAGTTCCATTTTGGATAAGAGGAAGTACATATTGGGTAAATACACTCTGTTGGAAGGCAGGAGTAGCAGCAGTTTGTTGGACAGCACCGCCAAACTGCGTTACAGTTGCTAATGAGTATACCGGATTGGTATTGAAATTATACCTGTCTCTGAACAATGGAAGTCCACCAATCAACCTAGCTTGAGGAGTAACCAAGTCTATGAATTGGTCTTGGGTGGTAGGTAGTCTGAATCCTGTCTGATAAGAAGCTCTGAAGTTGTGCTGACCTGCAGTGTACACTGCAGACACCCTAGGAGACCATTGGCCTTCAAAATTCTCATTTTTATCATATCGGATCGATGCTGTCAACTTCAATTTGTCATTGATCATTCTTTTTGAGCCTTGAGCATATCCTCCATATTCTTGGATGGTAAATTCATTGCCATCATCGTCTGTAGCAAACAAGGTTTTTTCAGAGTTCAATTGGTAAGTTCTGAAATTGGCTCCAACTACAAAATCAGCAAACTTGATGTCCTTGAAGCTGTATGAACCCTCGTAGTGATAAAGGTTTGTTTTGTCCACAAATCTTGCACCTACACCATTCTGGTTGCCTGGAATAGGTCTGGATGTTACATCAGACAAGGCTTGATTGAATTCGGGACTGCCTGGTAAATACCTACCGGTATCTGCGGCACCCCTTGCTGCTGCATGTGCTGCATCTGGAGTTGCTCCTTGTGATATTGCACCTACATAGGTTCCTACATATTGGCCAAACCAAGTTGTACTTGGTTTCCAAGCTTCATTGATACCTTGCGCAGCAATACCCACGGCATAGGCATCTCCCGAACGTTCTTGAGTGGTATATGCCCTTACAAACCAATTTGAGCCTCTCAGTTCAGCTTTGTACTGACCCAACATAAAATTGGCAATGGAATACCTGTCAGCGCCTGTATAGACTGTAGTTCCCATTCCTTGGTTTCCTTGGAAGATAGCTTCAACCTTATCTGTAATCCTCCAATGCAATGCTGCATTCAATTTTAATGACCTAGTATCATAATCAGCCACATCTCTTTCTAGATAACCTGTTCTTGAAATGAAAGTGTTTTGAGGAACCAATCCAAGTGCTGCAGAAGGCAATAGACCTGCACCAATTAGCGATTGGGCAACACTTTGCATGCTTACATTCGTTTCATCACCATAGATGTTGACTCCATTGAAACCCGGGTTATTGATTCTGTTACCGCTTTCGATTGTAGAACCGTTCAATAGGGATTGGTCTCTGAAGTCATTGGCCTGCCAATCATTTGCTGAAAGGTAACTGACATTTACTTTAATGGCTACTTTATCGCTGAGTGCAGTGGCATATCTTGCAGAAAAGTCATAGAATCCTGTGGTAGGATTTGTACGGGAGCCTTCGCTCATCATGCCACCCTTCATCTGTACTGAAAGTCCCTGATATTGGAATGGATTTTTACTATTTAGCAACAAAATACCGTTTATAGCATTTGGTCCATAGAGGGCCGAAGCTGCTCCCGGAAGTAATTCAAGGCTTTCCAGATCCAATTCTGAAATACCTGCAATGTTACCTACAGAGAAATTCAATCCTGGAGCTTGGTTGTCCATTCCATCGATCATCTGTACGGTACGTACGTTTCCGTTTGCATTGAAACCTCGTGTGTTGAAGGATTTGAATGTGAGTGATTGTGTACTCATTTCTACTCCTTTTAGGTTATTCAGTCCGTCATAGAAACTCGCCTGTGGAGCCTCTCTGATGGAGATGATATCCATTCTCTCCACCGTGACAGGGGATTGAAGCACACTCTCTTCTACCCTAGAAGCCGAAACGACAATCTCCTGACCCAAAATAGAAGCCTCAGAAAGGCTTACCTGAAGGTTTGATACATTGTCTTGTGTGATTTCAACTTCTTTACTTGAAAAACCAACCATCGAAAAAATCAATGTTAGTGGAGGTGCTTGGTTTACCCTTAATGTGAAATTACCACCAAGATCAGAGATGGTACCGACTACTTTTCCTTTGACGACAATGTTGACGCCAACAAGGGTTTCTTTTGTTCCTTCTTCTGTAACTTTTCCAGAAATTGTCGTCGTTTGGGCGAAAACTTCGGTAGTTGCAAAGGAGAGCATCATGAGCAGCAATATTACAACTTGCCACCTGTTTTTAGTAAATTTTTGCATATGGTATTTTGGGTTTGTTGTTTAATTATTATTAGGGCAGATTATTTGCATGAAATTTAGATTAAAATAACAATTATCAATATAATTAGCTAAAATATTTTTAATCGGGGTTCAGGACGATTACAAAAATTTTAAAAATCAACCTTGAAAAATGTTTGAAAATGTAAATAAAGTGGTTAAAATCATCAAAAATTAATCTTTTTTCAAAAAATACTAAGTAAAAAGTAGTTATAATTTTTTTAAAAAAAACCCGCCGTGAGGCAGGGTTTGGTTCACTTTATAGTTTTTTTGTTCTCCTCATTGACGTGGGTTACTAGCCTGTCGCAAAGGGATTTGATTTCTTCCGAAATGTATTCGTCACCTGTACTGTTGAGGATTGTTTGTCCCATTCCTCCCAATATGTCAATGTAGAACCGTTTCATTTCTACTACTGACATATCCTCGGTCCACAGGTCAATCCGAAGTGTACTTTGGTTCAGATTGTCCCAAACATTCAGACTGATGCTTTTGGTGGTTTCGAACCCTTCTTCCTCTTTGTCAGAAGCATCCCACTGTATGGATTTGGGAAGGTTTTTTTCGTCTAGGTTTATAGAAAATTTTATTTCTGAATTTTTCATCGTGGTTTGATATTTCTATGCAAAACTAGCAAACAGAACCGCAAGTTCCTGTTTGCTCATTAAAATTTTGTTTGTAATTCATAAATGGGAATATGCATGTTTGCTTACTCATTACATTGGACACCGGTCATCCGACATCATTTCCTCAATCAAAAACCATTTCAGGGATTTCCCCCTCGACCAAAAGCCTGCCTTCAGTTTTGCTCACAATTTCTTCAACAGATACCCCCGGCGCTCTTTCCAGCAATTTGAACCCTCCCTCAGGGAGTACATCCAAAACGGCCAAGTCAGTCACGATTTTTTTGACACAATTGATTCCGGTGATCGGAAGGCTGCATTCTTTCAGTAATTTGGATTGGCCGTCTTTGCTGCAATGCTGCATGGCGACGATGATGTTATCGGCTGAAGCTACCAAGTCCATAGCCCCACCCATTCCTTTGACCATTTTACCGGGGATTTTCCAATTTGAAATATCTCCCTTTTCAGAGACTTCCATCGCACCAAGAATAGTTAAATGGACATGACCGCCTCGAATCATGGCAAAGGAATCAGCGGAATTAAACAGGGCGGAACCCTTTGCCATCGTGATTGTCTGCTTGCCGGCGTTGATCAGGTCCGGATCTATTTTGTCTTCGGTAGGAAAAGGACCGATTCCCAACAATCCGTTTTCAGACTGAAGGACGACTTCCAGATTTTCAGGAATATAATTCGCAACCAAAGTTGGAATACCGATTCCAAGGTTGATGTATTGTCCGTTTTTGACTTCTCGGGCTATTCTTTTGGCTATTTGGGTTTTGTCTAGCATGGGAGGTTGGGATGTTGTAGTTGTTGTAATGGTTGTAATTGTTGTCTGCTTCGCGTTGTCGCGTTATCGGGTTGTCAAGTTGTCGTAATGTCAAACCCGGTCCCTGAGCGAAGTCGAAGGGCTCGCTTCTAAAAATTCTACTCTTTACTCACCGTTCTCTGCTCGATTCTCTTTTCGTAATCCCCACCTTGGAAGATCCTTTGGACATAAATACCCGGAGTGTGGATATGGTTAGGATCGAGACTGCCGGCAGGTACCAATTCCTCTACTTCTGCGATGGTGATTTTACCGGCTGTCGCCATCATGGGGTTAAAGTTTCTGGCGGTTCCTTTGAAAATCAGATTACCTGCAGTATCTCCTTTCCAAGCTTTGACAAATGCAAAATCCGCTCTCAGGCCTTTTTCCATCAGGTACATTTTTCCATCAAATTCCCTCATCTCTTTGCCCTCTGCTACTTCTGTTCCCACACCTGCAGGTGTAAAAAAAGCAGGAATTCCTGCTCCGCCGGCACGGATTCTTTCGGCGAGAGTTCCCTGTGGGATCAGGTCTACTTCCAGTTCTCCGCTCAAAAGCTGTCTTTCGAATTCGGCATTTTCACCGACATAACTTGAAATCATTTTTTTGACCATGCGCTTTTTGAGCATCAGTCCAATCCCAAAATCATCCACGCCGGCATTGTTTGAAATGCAGGTGAGTCCTGTAAGGTCTTTTTGTAATAAAGCTTGGATACAGTTTTCGGGGATTCCGCAGAGGCCAAAGCCTCCAAACATCAGGACCGAATCAGAGACAACGTCCCTCACGGCTTCTGCAGCATTCTTAACGGTTTTTGTGATCATACAAAAATTTATTTTGGGTTTATACTTGGGTCAAAATCTGCCGTGCCATTTCCTTGTCTTTGGCCAATTGCTGTTGGAGAGACTTCAAACCTGAAAATTTGATCTCAGGTCTCAGGTAAGATTTCAGATGGACACAGACTCTTTTGTCATATAAGTCTCCATTGAAATCAAACAAGTGCGCTTCAATCGTCCGGCTACTTCCGTTTACGGTAGGTCGGTTGCCGATGTTGAGCATGCCAAGGAAAGACTCTCCTTCGATGTCAATATTCACCGCATAAGCTCCGTCACAAGGGATAAGCTTGTAATCGTGCGGTATATGGATGTTGGCTGTTGGAAATCCAATAGAACGTCCAAGTTGCTGTCCTTTGATGATGATTCCATTGAGTTCGTAGGGCCTGCCTAGGTATTCATTGGCTATATGGACTTCACCCACTTCCAATGCCAGTCGGGTTTTGGTACTTGAGACGCCCACATCATCCACATCCTCGCGGGAGATTTCCTCCAGTTCAAAGTGATAGCGACCGATGTTTTCCTTCAGAAATTCAAAACTACCTTCCCTATTTCTGCCAAAGCGGTGGTCGTATCCAATCACCAATTTACGTGTTTGGATCTTATCAATCAGGATATTTTGGATAAATTCTTCTGAAGTCAATTCTGAAAAATCCTTGGTAAAAGGGATCGTCAACAAATGGTCAATACCAAATTCCCTTAGCAGTTTTGCTTTTTCTTCGAATGTCGTCAGCAACCTGAGGTTATGTTCTTCGGGATAAAGAATCAGCCTGGGATGCGGCCAAAAAGTGATCATGACGGTTTCTCCTCCGATTTCGTCTGCGATGGCCCTGATTCTTTTGAGGATTTTTTGATGACCAAGATGGACCCCGTCAAAAGTCCCAATCGTGACGACGGGATTTGACACTTGCTTGAAGTCCTCTATTCCTTCATAGATTTTCATCCGGTCTTGCTTTTATTTTTTCAATCAGGGCAGTCAATTCTTCCGCTTCCTCTAACAAGAAATCCCCGATCCTTGTTCGGGTCAAGGCGGACATGTAAGCCCCGACACCCAAAATTTCACCCAAGTCTCTTGCAAGGCTTCTGATATAAGTTCCTTTAGAGCAGACGATTCTGAAATGGACTTCGGGATTTTCAAATGCCGTAATTTCAAACTCCGAAACTGTCACCGGCCGTGCTTCCATTTTTACTTCAATGCCTTTTCGGGCAGATTCATACACCCTTTTTCCGTCTACTTTGATGGCTGAGTGCATGGGTGGGATTTGGAGAATATCTCCGGTGAGTTGGGCGACAGCTGATTTGACTTGATTCAATGTGATGGCTGAAGGATCTGCCACGTCAGTTACTTCTTTTTCGAGATCAAAGCTTTCTGTGGTTTTGCCCAAAACAAAAGTACCGGTGTACTCTTTTTCCTGTGCCATATAAGAATCAATGGACTTGGTTTTCTTTCCTGCGCAGACGATCAAAAGTCCGGTAGCAAGTGGGTCTAAGGTCCCGGCATGCCCTACTTTTTTGATTCTCAGGGCGTTTCTCACCTTTTTGACTACGTCAAAAGAGGTCCATTGGTAAGGCTTGTTGATCAGGAAAACTTCTCCGTAGGGTTCCTCTTGCATGTTACAAATATATGCCTGAGAAGATCGCAATCAGGCCGACTATAGAGCAATAAATGGCGAAATAGATTAATTTGCTTTTTCTGACAATTGAAATCATCCACGTACAGGCAAAAAATCCTGCAATAAATGCTGCAATAAATCCAGCGGATAAGTAGCCAAAACTAGCCTCATTGTAGGTCAAAGCCCCATCCAAGATATCCTTGGCGATCTTGCCCAGAATCAAAGGGACCACCATCAGAAATGAAAATCTTGCAGCTTTGTTTTTGTCTATTCCCAAAAGCACAGAACTTGAAATCGTGGCGCCTGATCTGGAGATTCCCGGAAGCATCGCTACCATTTGGGCAAGCCCTACCAATACTGCCTTCCCAAAAGTAACGTCGTTTTCGGTACTTTTGGCTTTGTCTGCCAAAAACAACAAGATGGCAGTCACAAGGAGCATAAAACCCACAAAAACTACTTTTCCACCAAAAAACTGTTCCAACTGCTCTTCAAAAAACAAGCCTACAATCACCGCAGGAATCATGGAAATGATGATTTTGACAGTAAATTGGGTTTCCTCGTTCCATTTGAATTTTAATAATCCCTCCAAAAGAACAACTATATCTTTTCGAAAAACCACCAATGTTGCCAAGGCAGTAGCAAAATGAAGCACAACGGTAAACATCAGGCTTTCCTCCGGCAACTTATCACCTCCAAGAATGGCAGCACCCAACTCAAGATGACCACTGGAGGACACAGGTAAAAATTCGGTCAATCCCTGGACAATGCCAAGGATGATCGCGTCAATGATATCCATAAATTATTTCTTTTCGGAATGGGCAAAAATCGCATAAAATTGAAAAATGAATCCCGCCAAAGTAACTATTGGACCCAAAGTAAGACCAAGAAAACCAAAGCCATGCGGCTCAGAATCCAAACCCATGATAACAAAACCCAAAACGATGATCCCGATACCAATCAACATCAATCGGTAATTTTTTTTGGAAAAAGGAAATTGTGAATGATTCATATTAATAAAGTTCGTCCAAAGACATGTTTAAATACTTGTTTACGGCCTGCAAGGTACTCAAAACGGAAAGCAATATTCCTGAAATAATCAAACCGCCAAAAAGGGCATATAATAGATTGTAGTCCTGAAGTAGTGCAAATCCATCTATGTTAGCTTTGGTATATTCGATGATCCCAAACAGGATAGCCGAGGCAATGACTCCCGACAGCATTCCAAAAACAAAAGCCCTGCCCAAAAAGGGTTTACGGATAAAACCTCTCGTAGCACCGACCAACTGCATGCTTCTGATCAGGAATCTTTGTGAAAATAGCGCCAGCCTGATCGTATTATTAATCAGCATCACTACCGTAAAAACCAAAATCAGGATAAACCCTCCCATGACAAGGGCCACTTTGAAAAGGTTTTTGTTAATCGATTCCACGAGGTCTTCCATATAAGTCACTTCAAAAACCCCGTCCATGGCCTCGATTTCTTTGACTATTTCTTCGATTTGTGCTGCGGTTTGGTATTCTTCCGCAATCGCTATCGTATAGCTGTCCCGCAAAGGATTGTCATCCAAAAACTGTGTAAAATCCTCGCCGGTATCTTCAAGGAAAGATTTTGCAGCTTCATCTTGGGAAATAAAGGTAATGGCAAGCGAATCACCATGCTGCAGCACATAAGGTTTGGATTCAAAAGATTTGCCAATTGCCTTCAATTCGGTTTCAGAGACATTTTTGTTGAGAAAAACCTGTATCTCAATATTTTCCCGTATGATCTTGGTCAAGGTTTTTGCCTGTATGATAATCACCCCAAAAAGTCCCAAAATAAACAAGGATAGGGTAGTGCTAAAAAGAACTGATGCAAATTTGAATTTTCCCAGTTTTGCTTTTTTCCTTGGATACGTACTCATGTTTTTTTTCTAATGAGTTCAAAATTAAACAGCTTGGCCAATTAAACCAACCTATTGCATGAAATTGACAGGAATTACTTTTTTGTCCGTCACGGCAAAGGCCTGATCGCTTTTTTCACATTTCATACCAAACAGTCCGGTAAACCTTCCAAATGCCGGGAGTATCATCTGATTTCCGGAGAGGAAATAGCAGGGAAGTGTCAATCTCTGCTTGCCTGCTCCGAATAAAGAAATTCCGGGATGGATATGTCCACAGAAGTTGAACAATCCATCAGGGACGCTTTCCATGGGTTCGTGGGTCAGGATATAATTTTCCAAAACCAAGGATTCGGGATGGACATTCCAAACTTCAGAACGGTAAAATGCTTCAGGAAGTATATCATGATTGCCTTTGATCAAATGAAACTGACATACGGGGAAATATCCCGCAAATGCTTCAAGGTCATTCCAAGACTCATTCCAATCGCTGTGAAAAAGGTCTCCCAAAAAATAAATATCCGTCGGTTGGAGGCTTTCGATCAGTTTTTGGATTTTGAGAAAATCATGGATATGTACTTTTTCAGTAACAGGAATCCCCGATTTTCTGAAATGCGCGGCCTTGCCAAAATGGGGATCTGCAATAAGCAAGGAAAGGCTTCCGGGAAGGAAAACAGCTTTTTCGGGCAATAGGCAAACTTCCTTGTCTTGGATTTGAATGGTTTGAGTTCCGTTAGGATAGGTTGGCATTCCTTGGTTTTGGATCAATTTTTTTGGGATTTCAAATGAAATGATTAAGAAAATAACATAGCCTCTTGAATTGGCGTAGTAAAAGTATTATTATTCGACGGAGATTGAAAAGTATTTGTATATACTCTACAATGCAGGTAAAATGTTAATCCAATTTAATTCTTGGCATATGATTGAAATGTCCGGTGCTTCCGACTTCGTGCAGATAGCTATCGGAATTCGGTCCTGCCCAAAGAAGAATATTGGGTTATTAGCAAAGAAACCGATAATCACTAAAATTTAAACCATGACTGAAAAAAAAGTAATTTTGACATTTATCATTCTATTGATTACCAGTTTTGGAATCAATGTTAAGGCACAATCAGCCGATGCCATTGTCGGCAAATGGTACAACACCGAGAAAGATGCCCAAGTGGAAATTTTCAAAGAGGGAGGAAAATATTCCGGAAAAATCGTTTGGCTACAAGACCCAACCGAAAACGGGAAACCCAAAACAGACAAAAACAATACCGACCAATCCAAGCGTACAAGGCCAATCATGGGGATGAAGCTTTTGAGCAATTTCGAACACACCGGCGATACTTGGGAAAATGGGACGATCTACGATCCTAAAAATGGTAAAACCTACTCCTGCATCATCAAGAAGAAAAATGACAAGACGCTTGAAGTCCGCGGTTTTGTCGGGTTTTCAATGATCGGAAGGACGGTAGAGTGGACGAAAGCGGAATAATGAGCAGCATTTCTTCTATGAATAACATTGGCGCATTGAATTTAACCCATTGTTTGAGCGATGAAATTCCAATACATTTAAATCCTTAAGCCTACATGAAGCAGTTTGCAGTTTTTTTTATTGCCCTCATTTTTTGTTTTTCCAATAGCGGAGAAGCGCAAGAGCTAAGAAACGGTTATGTACTTCTTACAAAAAATGATACTGTTGCGTGTAAAATTGTTTTTGGAGGCCCAAATGGAACCAACAAAACCCAAGTCTCTACCAAAACAGCGGATGGCAAGGATAAAATTTATAAAACAAAGGATAAACAAGTTCTTGCTTATGGTTTCGATCAGATGGGAGTGCCATTTGATTATTTGTTCGTTGACCTTGGTCGAAAAGTAGAAACCGGATTTTTCCGGCTGATTGAAAACGGAAATCCCTATAAGCTGTATGTTCAAAATAACAGCGAGACCGTCAACGGAGTGACTACCACTACACCTTATTATGTGTTATTCAATGCTAGGGGAGATTCTATAGATTTTTTGGTAAGCGGAGTGAGTGGATGGAAAAATAGACTGGAGGTATTTTTAAAAGATGATCCAAAGGCAAAAGAAAACTTGAAAAGTGTCAACCGGCAGGATGTATTGAAATTCATTAAAAGCCTAAATGAAAATTGATTAGAGGTGGGAATAAAGATTTTTGTAAAGAATTGAATGCTCGATTCTGGTATTTAAAACCTTTGATGACATCTACTTGCTTTTTTTAAAACCTTTTGCCTTTATACAAAAAACAAAGGAAATCTAGAATTACCAATTATCCCCAAATCCCTACCGGCACGATCTCCAAAACATTTCCAAAAGGATCGTCGAAATAAAAACTTTTCAGGTCGTGGTTCCATTCCTGTTCATGGGTGAGGGTGATTCCTTTTTCGAGTAGGTTTGATTTGGCCTTCAGGTAATCTCTTTTACTTACCTCAAAAGCTAAATGCTGCTTTCCGTAAGCATAATGCGGAGGCAATGTCTTTTCAAATTTCGTTACCTCCGGAATGAAACACAGCAACACAGAACTGCCGCAACGAAAAAAAATATGTCTGTCTGCCACTTTGGATATGATCGGCATTTCAAGGATTTGGCCGTAAAAGTTTTCTGCCAGATCCAAGTCTGTGACATACAGACAGGTTTCCTTGATTTGGGTATATTTCATCATAGAAGTTACAAAAAAACAAATGCTGCAGAAAGGTAAATGTGGAGGAGTGAACTATACTTTTTTAACCTTTCGGTTTTTTCGAATAAATGGTAAATGAAATTACCTATTTGGATTTAGGCAATGCTGTTTTTTGATTTCAATATGCTATCTTGTTAGTTTAATTCAGTCCTATGAAATACCTGCATCCTGTAAATGGCTTTCTTTTGTATTTGCTCCTATTTTGGTCATGTTCAGCTCCAAAAGAGAAGGAAACTAAAACTGAACTCGAGTTTGTGGTCACTGAAAAATTCAAAACCTTTCCTTTGCCTGAGGACATCGGGCATTTGGATTTGTATTTTCAGTCTATAGAGGACAAGTATTTTTTTCTCTTCGATTACAAAACCAAGCAACTCTTGACCTATTCCATCCCTGAGAACCGCCTGCTCAAAACCATCAAGTTTGAAGAAGAGGGGCCTGCCGGTGTCGGGAACAATATTGCAGGTCTTTTTATCGAAAGTCCAGATGTGATTTACCTGACTGCGGGTATCAATACACTTTTCAAATTTGATGGTGATGGCAACTTGCTCCAAAAAACACCGATCAATGTAGAGGGATTGGAAGAAAAAGGAATCAGTCTTTTCTCTAACATTTTCACATTGGCCAAGGACGGATTTTATTTTCCTGCCTTTCCAATGGTATTTGCATGGACATCGGTTACTCCCAAGGAATTGACTGAAATCCCAAACCTCATGAGGTATGATACCCTTAGCAAAACATTTACTCCGGTAAGTTACTTTCCTGAGGAATTTGTTGGGGATAACCTCAACAAGTCAATCTTTCCTTTGCTGTCTTTGGGTCCTGACGACATGCCTGTCATCAACATGAATTTTAGGAATATTTACCGGTTGAAGGAGGGAGAAATTATTTCTTCATTTGCCGGACATTCTGCTTTTCCCAATGATCCGCCGATATCTAAATCTCCCAATATGTTTGAGGACATGCCCGAGATTATGAAGATCGTAAACCACGTAGATATTTATACTGACCTGTTTTATTTCAATAACTTGGAGCTGATGGTAAGGGTCGCAAAATTTGAGGATGTTCCTGAAAACGTGTTTGAAACAGGTTCTTTTTTGGCTTCAAAGTGGGGTTTGGTGTTTTTGGATAAGGAATTCAACAAAGTCGGCGAAATGGAATTGAAACCGGATAGGTATCATGGCCAATACATTTTTGAAGACGAAGAGGGGATTTGGATCTCTACCGATCATCCGGACAACCCGGCACTTTCTGAAGATTTTATAAGGTTTCAATTGATAGAGATAAAAAATTAAGGGATCTGTTTTTGCAGAATCCCTTATTATTTAAAATGTATGTACGCGATTATGCCAGTAGTTTGATATCCATTTAAATTCTTATGTAAGGACTGAAATGCCCGGTCCATCGTCCCGATAGCCATCGGGATTCCGACTTCGGTCTTCCGTTCCCATTGAAGAAGAATATTGGGTTACTTGCAAAGAAGCATAAATCCATGTTATTCAAAATCCAGAATCTTAATTACCCGTTGTTCTCCAGATAAAATCCCTTCAGAATATACTGCAACTGCCCATATTCGATAAGAAAGGCATCGTGGCCATAAGGTGATTGGATTTCTCTGTAGGTTCCTTTGGGAACATGCCGGGATATGAATTGGGACTCTTCTTTGAGGAACAATAAATCCCTGTCCACTCCGATTGCCAATACTTTGGAGGGAATTTGTTGAAGTACTTTTTCCGGTCCCCCTCGTCCACGCCCAAGGTCATGACTGTCCATGGCTTTGCTCAGCACCCAATAAGAAAATGCGTTGAATCTGTTTCCGAGTTTTTGGCCCTGATACCTGAGGTAGGAGGAAATGCGGAAGTTGTCGAGTTTTTCTTCGGTATCGCTCTGCTTAAGTGCAAAGTCCTCAGGATGTCTGTAGGAAAGCATGGCAATTGCCCTTGCTGCTTCCATCCCTTTTTTGCCGGCATCTGCTTGGTTTTCTCCCCAGGTACAATCGGCTTCGATCGCCATTCTTTGGGTTTCATTGAAGCCTATGGTCCAGGGTGAAGTCTTGGCATTGGAAGCCAGGATGATGGTGTTTTTGACATGATCCTGCAGCAGGTATGCCCACTCTATAGCTACCTGTCCACCAAGCGAACCTCCAATGACGGTATTGATGGTATTGATTCCAAGATATTCTCTGAGATGATCCAATGACCTTGCCATATCTCTTGTGCTGAGATTTGGGAAGTCATAGTAATAAGGTTTGCCTGTCAGGGGATTTTCTGAAAGGGGACTGCTAGATCCGTAGCAAGAACCCAGCAAGTTGGCGCAAACGATAAAATACTTGCCCGGGTCATAAAATTTATCTTCTCCTACCATACCGTTCCACCATTCTTGGACTTTGGCATCTCCTGTGAGCGCATGGATGACCCAGATGACATTGTCCTTTGCTGTGGTCAGACGTCCTTGGGTGGTATAAGCCAGTTGGAATCCGGGAAGAGACTCTCCGGACTCCAGGTCAAATACGCCCTCATGCGTGTAGGTTTCTTGCGCCATATCAATAATCAGGTAGTTACTTGCTACATTCATTACTTTACTATTGGGATTCTTCTCAGGTTTTCCTGAATTTTATTAACTGTTGAAAGCGTGTTCTAAATCGGCTTTGATATCTTCAATATGCTCAATACCCAATGAAATCCTCAAAAGGGTAGGGGTGACACCCGCGGCAGCTTGTTCAGTTTCACTCAACTGCTGATGCGTCGTTGCGGCAGGTTGAATGATCAATGTTTTGGCATCACCGACATTGGCAAGGTGGGAGATCAATTTGAGGTTGTTGATAAAGTTGGAGGTGCTCTCTTTGTCGCCTTTCAGTTCAAAACTCAAAACCCCACCGAAACCATTTCTCAGGTATTTCTTGGCGAGTTCATGGTAAGGAGAGGATTTCAAACCCGGATAATTCACCTTTTGCACTTTAGGATGTGCCTCTAGCCATTGTGCAATGGCGAGTGCATTGTCCACTGTTCTTTGGACCCTGAGGGATAAAGTCTCCAATCCTTGAATCAATAAGAAAGAGTTGAAAGGGCTCAATGCCGGTCCAAAATCTCTCAGACCTTCAGTCCTTGCACGGATGATAAAGGCCAAGTTTGGAAGTCCTAAGGGGTTGTTTTCTCCGAATACTTCCCAAAATTTCATTCCGTGATAACCTTCTGATGGTTCTGTGAATTGAGGATATTTTCCGTTGCCCCAATTGTAATTCCCCCCGTCGACGATAACTCCTCCAATGGAAGTGCCATGTCCGCCGATCCATTTGGTGGCAGAAGCGGTGACGATATTGGCACCATGCTTCAAGGGCTGAAACAAATAGCCGCCGGCACCAAAGGTATTGTCCACGATGACAGGCAGGTCATGTTTTTTTGCCATGGCGGCAATGGCTTCAAAATCCGGAATGTTGAATTCAGGATTACCTATGGTTTCCAGGTAGATGGCTTTGGTCTTGTCGTCAATCAATTTTTCAAATTCCTTCGGGTCATTGCCCTTTGCAAATCGTGCTTCAATCCCGATTCTTTTGAATGCTACTTTGAATTGGTTGTAAGTACCGCCATAAAGGAATGAGGTGGAAACGAAATTTTCTCCCGTCTGTAGGATATTGTTGAGTGTGAGGAATTGGGCAGCCTGTCCGGATGCAGTGGCCAAAGCGGCTACGCCACCTTCCAATGCAGCAATTCGTTGTTCGAAAACATCCGTGGTAGGATTCATGATCCTTGTATAGATGTTTCCGAATTCTTTTAGGGCAAAAAGGTTGGCCCCGTGTTCTGCAGAATTGAACACATATGAGGTTGTCTGGTAAATTGGCACTGCACGGGAATTGGTTGTAGGATCTGGAGCCTGTCCGGCGTGCAATTGCAACGTTTCGAAGCGATAATTTGACATGGTGTCGATGGTTTATGGTGTGGTTAAAAATTATAAATTTTATAAGGATTAAATTTAATCCTTTTGGTTTGGTAAAAGAAAAAAATAATTGAGTATCCAGGATGCCCAACAACTTTTTCGTTAAAAATTGATGAAAATTGGTTTGAAGGAAGTGGGGCAATAATAATTGGTGAATCCATTATGTTAAGAATTTATATTTCCAGATAAAAAATTTTACCTGGCAGGATTTGGCACCTTGGATTTTCCTGGTTGCCAGAGGGTCGCAGAGCCTGTCTCTTACCTCTTCTTTATAAATCCCTACACAAAAAGTGAAAGGACATTGCAAATAAATAGTTGAAATGCCGGATATGCAAGACTCATGAAAAATATTTTCCTATGTAGTCTAAAATATGTTTATGGTCAACCAGATTAGACAATGACGTAAACAGACTTATCTATTTGGGGTTTTGAAAGAATTTTTGAGAGGACTGTTTTTTATTTGGTCTAAAATCTGATTGTCAAAAAGTAAAGGCTTTAAGAAAAGCTACCTTTTCATCCGGTCAGTTGATTGGGACAGGATTGAGTTCGTAAACTTGACTTAAAACCTTTTCTGGAAATACTTATATCCCACCTTGGGCTTTTACGAAGTGGGTTCAGGGAAAATCGAAATCTTGAATTAAAAGACTTTCTCAATCTTGACAGCAGTGCCTGCTGCTGTTACCATCAGCATACCATCTCTGATAGTCTCATAATCCAAGTCGATCCCCACGATTGCGGTCGCGCCAAAAGCCCTTGCCTGCATTTCCATTTCGGACATGGCAGTGGCTTTCGCCTCCCGTAATACCTGCTCATAGGCACCTGACCTGCCGCCTACGATGTCAGTGATGCTGGCAAAGAAATCTTTAAAAACATTGGCGCCGATAATGGTTTCGCCTGAAACAATGCCGAGGTAGGCAGTAATTTTATATCCCTCTAGACTTGGAGTAGTACTTACTATCATTTTTTTATGGTTTATGATTCAACATTCTTACGGATACCAAGACAATTGGATATCTCTATTTTCAGCAAGTTAACAAAAAAATAAACCGCAGCTTTTTGGGCTGCGGTTTGATTTTGGATCAAATCAATTTTCGACAAGTCCCGGTGACCGCTGCAAAAATTCCTGGTACAGCTTGATATGTCTGTTGCTCATCGGTACCCTATAGCCGTCTATGAATACATGGCGGATCTGGGTTTTGGTTTCAAAAGGATCTCCTGTGGATACAAAAAGAGTCGCATCTTTTCCCTGCTCGATGGAACCCATTCGATCAGCAACGCCGAATACCTCGGCGGCATTGATCGTGACGGCTTTCAAAGCTTCTTCTTTGCCCATGCCATAAGCAGCGGCAAAACCCGCATTGAAAGGTAGGTTTCTTGTGTTTTCGGCATCATTGGACCTGATGACCACTTTCACACCTGCTTTGGCCATTTTGCCGGGATTGGTATAAGCTGCATCAAAACGGTCAGAATTCCTCGTCGGGATCGAAAGCATGGGCCCTGTGATGACAGGGATTTTGGAGGCAGCGATTTTATCAGCCACTCTCCAACCTTCAGCCACTCCTGTAAGGATTGCTTTTACATTTTTGGATTGGATCCAGGCTATCGCTAAAGTGATATCTGATGCGGCATTTACTTCTACCAAGAGAGGTAATTCTCCCGCAACAACTTTTGCCAATTGTTCCATTTCGGGATAATAATCTAAGGCCGCATCGGCTTTTTTCAATTGGTAGAAAGTTACTGCCCTTTCCCAGATTTCATTTAGGGTTTTTTCGGCTTTTTCAGCTTCTTTTTTGATGTCCTCATCGCTCCTTCTATCCCGAGTACTGCGACGTGCAGAGGAAGGGAAATTCATTACGACACCTTTAAAACCCGCATACATTTGGTCTGCTGTATAGCCGTTGAGGTTGATCAAGGCAGCTGTTCCGGGAAATAACCCTCCCGAAGGTACGGCCAATGTAGTGGTGACACCACTCACCCGTGTAACAGGGATGGCCACGGAGTTGGGGTTGACAGCTACTAGCGCCTGCATGTTTGGTGTTACCTGACCGATTTCTGCGTAATCCTGTGTTTCAGGTACAGAATTGACTTCGACCAATCCAAGTCGGCTTCCTCCATCAAACATTCCCGGATAGATAAAATGTCCGGTACAATCTATCACCTCAGCATCTCCCGCAGGAATGTTTTTTCCTACAGCTTCGATTTTTCCATTGGATATGAGCACGCTTCCATTTTCGATATTGCCTTTGGTAACAGTGACAATGGTTGCGTTTTGCAGCAAAAACCTGCCGTTTCTAGGCTTGATAAATTCCCCATCAAATTGGGCATTAGCCAATAGTGGGAGAACCAATAAAGCGACTGTAAATATGATTTGGTTTATCTTCTTCATCTTCAGTATGTTTTGATCTTCCATTTAGATTTTAGTGTTCGTGGTCGAATAAGCTTCTACCAAAGTTTGTAAAGAAGAAATCAACCCCGTGCATACACTTGTGATCATGCTCTTTTAGGAATATAGGTTCAATGGATTCTGTTGCTGCTACCCTCAATCTCATGTCATTAGGATCCTCATTGATGTCAAAATATTTGACACCATCCACAAAAGTCATCTGAGGGATGGCATAAACCGATAGTGGATGATCGTTGAAAATGACCAAATCAGCCTGTTTGCCTTCTTCGATGGAACCTACTTTGTCTGCAATGCCAAGTTGTTTGGCAGGATTGATAGTGATCAGGGCCAAAGTTTGCTCGTCAGTCAATTCGCCATAACGTTGTGCTTTTCCGGCTTCATGGTACAAGTGACGGATCAATTCTCCTGAATCTGAGTTGATGGAAGTGATGACTCCGTTTTGGGTAAGTATGGCAGCATTGTAGGCTGTGGAATAATACACCTCAAACTTGTACGCCCACCAATCCGCAAAAACCGAAGCTCCCATCGTGTAGGCTGCCAATTCAGGAGCTACTTTAAAGCCTTCATTGACATGGGAAAACACGATATTGGTGATGCCAAATTCTCTACAAACATTGATCAACATGTAAATTTCATCTGCTCGGTAGGAATGGCAGTGGATGATGATTTTCCCGTCCAAAATATCCACTAGAGTCTGAAGACGTTCGCTGTATTTGGGAGGGACGGGAGTAGCTCCTTTTACTTTAAGGGCATTGTTGTAGGTTTCCCAGGTTTTTTTGTATTGAATCGCATCATTGAAACCATTTCTGATTACAGCCTCGACACCCATTCTTGACCTTGGCTGGATCCCGTTCCCTCTTCCATGAACTCTTGTTGGATTTTCACCTAAGGCGAATTTGATGGTTCTAGCGGCATCTTTCATGATCAAGTCATCGGGATTTCCGGAGCCATAGCGGTGTTTGAGTGTGATGTTTTGTCCTCCAATGGCATTAGCTGAACCATGCATGGCATGCGAAACGGTCACCCCACCTGCGAGTGCCCGGTACAAACCGATATCATAAGGATCGATCACATCCGCCATTCTTACCTCAGAGGTAATCGGTGCAGTGCCTTCATTGACAGCATCCAACGCCACATGTGAGTGGGCATCAATGATGCCGGGCATGACGTATTTTCCTTTTGCATCAATAGTGGTGACATTTGAAGCAGTGAGTCCTCTTCCTATTTTTTTGATGATGCCATTTTCTACAAGGACATCGGTATCCTCCAATACTCCTTTTGTGATAGTGAGTACAGTGGCATTTTTGATTAGTACAGACCCTTTTTGGGTTTGGGAATTTGCTGGATTCCAGCCCATCACCAATAAAGCTGCTATTATAAAGATTGTCTTTTTCATGATTTTCGGTGATTAGCGATTAAAATGATTTTGGTTTCTTAGTAGCATTCATTGGAAAGCTTCCGAATTCAGAAAGAGAAAGGTTTCCGGATATTTGATCTCCGCTTACTTCTCCGCTAACATTCACTACCAAAGACATTCCTCCTGCAGCCACATCAAATGAAAAAGATAAATTAGTACCGGAAAGGCTTATGTTTTTCATTTCAGAACTTGCTTGGCCTCCTCCCGCAGGATTGTCATAGGTGATGGTTCCCTTGTAGGAATCCCCTTCTTTTTTGATTTCCAGGGTTCCTGATGAACTTCCTGCCGGTGTATCAGAAGTATATTCCCAAAATCCATCAATGGCCACAGACCCATTGCTACCATTCTTTTCTCCACTACCGTTTTTCTTTGCTTTCACTTCGTAGTCATACATAAAGCCGTCGGCCACAACATGCTTAACCTGAGCTTCCTCGTCGAGCAATGGAGCAGTCAAGATGACCATATTCGCTAACTTTCCTTTTTCCAAAGTCCCGGCAAACTTTTGAATGCCTAGAATATTGGCGTTATTTATGGTGAGTGCTGCCAAGGCAGTATTTTCTGTCAATCCATTTTCAGCCATCACCCGAAGATTCTTGAAAGTGTCCCCGCTTTTAGCTCCCATAGATGTAAATCCAAATGGTATACCTGCTTCTTCTAAAAATGAGGCCTGCTTCAATATGTTATGATAAGCATCCTGAATTCTTTTTGTTCTTGCCTGCATTTCTTCAGACAATTCTTCCATTTTGGCTTTGGTAACTTTGTCATCCGGTAATTTAAGTGAAAGCAATACGTTGGCATTTGCTGCTTTTATTTCATTAGTAACCTTCTCTACATTGGATACGCCGACCAAAATAAGCCTGAATCCATTTTCTTTCTGTAGAGATAAGGCCCTTCTGATTTCGATGTCGTCAGATACTTCAAACAGAACAGGAATATTTTTGTCTACTACCGGGTATAGCGCTTCGTAAGTCTTGTTGATTTCAGGTCTGTTAAGTCCTGCATTTGAGGCAAAAAGTTTGCTATGTCGAGAAGACAGCTCAGTATTTTTATAGACATCCCTGAATTTTGCCATAATTCCTAGAGGGGTCCCCGGATAAGCCCTAGAACTTCCTCTTGCACCTTGAAATCTTACTGCCAAAGCTGAATTTTGTGATAAAATATTAGTAGAAGATTGGTTGCCAAAAACTACAACTGCTGTTTTTCCGGATATCATGCCGCCTTCAGGTACTATCTGTGCTATGGTAAAACCACTCTTTCTCCAATCATAAATCTGATTGTTTTTGTTGTCATAAACATCCATCACATTTCTCCAAGGGGTAATTCCTGCCATTTCATCAGAGGGATTGGCAGGGTTATAGTTGGAAGGCTTTTCAGGGTCTGCAAATTTTCCAACTCCGGCAGTGCTTGCTCCGTCGATAAATCCTGGATAGATAAATAAAGAGTCAGCCAGTATCACCTGTGCCTCTCTAGGGATGTTGACGTTGGTACCTACTGCTTCGATCAGGCCGTTTTTGATCAAAATCGTACCGTTAGTAATGGTTTTTCCCGGGGTTGTGGTGATTGTGGCATTCTTAATCGCTATGGTTCCGGTTACTCTTTTCTCTCCACTCGGATCGCTTTGCGCCTTGATATTTTGAAAAGAAAGAAATAAAGCCAAAACCAATACATATTTGAATGCCTGAATCTTAGGGTTCATAATCATATTGTTTGCTTGAAATGGTGGAAATATTCAATTGGTAAGCTAACAAAAGAAAATTTTTCAAAAAAAATTTATTTTTTTTAAAACCCATAAACGGTTAGGAACGGCAAATATTTTTTTATGTAATACATTTTACTCCTATTGTATTTTTTCATAGAAATTTTTCAATTTTTCGAGAGTTTCAAAGCTTGTTTTTTTATTTTTTTTACTTCTATATTTAAACTCTTATCACCCAAAAGATTGAAAAAAATGAAAAATATCCTAATTATTGAGGACGATAGACTGATATCCAGTTTGTTGAATTTTAGACTAAAAAAGGATGGATACCACGTCACAACTGCTGAGGACGGATTGACAGGAATGGATGCCATCGATGCCTCTGAACCCGATCTTATCATAACCGATGTGATGATTCCTTTCAAAACAGGTATCGAAATCATCAACCATGCGAAGAAGGTTTATCCCAAAGTGCCAATCATTGTTTTAAGCTCCCTTGGAGAAGAGGAAAGCACTGTTATGGAAGCTTTTAATTTAGGTGTATCTGACTTTGTTCCAAAACCTTTTAATCCTAATGAGCTCGCAGTGCGTGTTCGCAGATTAATCAATAACTAAATGAGATGAATCGATCGGGCAGGCGGTATTTGCAAAAGTTGCTGCCGCTACTTTTATTGTTAATTTTTCCGATTGTCTACTCATATGCACAGGATTCTTTAAGGCTTAAGGTGGAATCCCGACTTTTTGAGGTTTCCCAAGAAATCACAGGTCTTTCTTTTATTTTTCGGATTAAGGAAAATGAAGAAGACCTTTCAGTTTTTTCCTTAAAGCAATCTGCCCGCAAGGGAGAATGGGTTTCTGACACGCTTTCCGACTATAATACTGCTGCCAAGCTAAGGGATACAGTCACTTTGACTTTAGGAAATGAAGGGGAAATAAGTTTTTTGATTTTCGGCAAAGAGGCGGAGGTTGAACCTACTTACGAGTTTTTGGAAAACATGGTTCGAAACGAGCTTTTGTTGCCAAATGATGTGATGGAAAATCAGGGTTTTGAGGAAGGGACACTTTTGGTACTGGCTTCCAAAGTTCCGTTTACACCTTATTATAAGTTAAAAACCAAGATATTGAATGACACAAAAATGTTGCTTTTGATATCTACCCTTTTCTTATTTTTGATTGCATCGGTGATCTTGGTTTCCATCATGTATGTGGTCAAAGTCCGGAAAGGAAAAAGGGATTCTCTAACCCTAAAATTCAAAGAATTGAGTTTTGAACCAATTTCAAATCTGCTTTTCGAACATACTTTGGAGGAATTGCAAGGGTTTGACAGAAAGAAATTAGAAAGTTTTTTTCCTGTTGACCATTTAAAAAATAAACTTTTTAAAGATGTCATGATCATGGAAATCATTAGCCTCAACAAAAACATGAAAGGTGATTTCAAATCTAAGCTGAAGATAATTTATCGAAAACTTGGTTTGGATATACATTCTGTCAATAAACTTTCCTCAAAAAAATGGGATGTCATCACTTCTGGAATAGTTGAAATCAACGAAATGGACGTGGTGGAGGCTGTAGAAAAAGTCAAGAAATTTGCAGGATCAGAGAATTTTAATGTCAGGACCAATGCCGTAGCGACTCTTTTGAACATCTCCAACGATCCTGAGCTTAAGGTCTTAGTAAATCAAGATTACCCTCTGTCCAAGTGGCAGCAAATGGTTTATTTTAGAATTATCAAATTTATCAACAACAGCCACGAAAAAGTAAGGGTTGATTTTTTATTTGAATCCAAAAATGAATCTGTACGGGTTTTTGGATATAAACTTGTCAGGTACCTTGGACTGTTTGAATTGCTTGATATTCTTTTGAATAAGTATAGGGAGGCTTCTACTACTGAAAAGCTGGAAATGATAAAGTGCTTTGATGCATTTAGTTACCAAGACGCCCTTGACCTCCTTCACAGGGATTTGTTCACAAATGAAAAGGCATTGTTTTTGGGAATTGTTTCGGTTTTGCAAAACATCGGCAATCCAATTTCAGAAGTTATTTTGTTGGAAAAACTAAATACAAGTTTGGATTTTGAATCCAAAAAGGCAGTAATGCAAACCCTAAATGCTTTAAATCCTGATGAATTGGCATCTTTGAACGCCAAATCTCAAGACCTAGAAGTCAACCAGATTTTTGATCATCTTATGGATCCCGTATTGATTAATGTATAATTTACTTTTGGACATATTGGTTGAGGTTTTTGGGATACTGTTTTTGGTATACAGTTTTTCGATCATTTTATTTTACCTCATCATGACGGTGCTTTCAGCATTGGAAATGAGTGACCATCTCAAGAAAAATAAATTTGCAGACTACAAAGATGTCATCACCAGTCCTGTAACCCCGGGGATTTCGGTCATTGCCCCTGCTTTCAATGAAGGGCAAAACATAGTTCAGAATGCCAAAAGTCTTCTTACACTGCATTATGGTAAATATGAGGTGATCATCGTCAATGACGGATCCAAAGATGATTCACTTCAAAAGATGATTGAAAGTTTTGATCTGGTAAAGACCAAATATGCCTATTACAAACATGTCGAAACCGGTATTATCAGGGGCGTCTACAAGTCCACAAACCCTTCTTACGCTAAACTCACCCTGGTTGACAAAGAAAATGGGGGTAAGGCTGATGCCCTCAATGCCGGTATCAATATCGCAGCCTTTGAAATTATTGCCTGTATCGATGTGGATTGTATACTTTCCAGTGACTCCCTTATCAGAATGGTGAGACCATTTATGGAAGAAACCAATAGAAAGGTAATCGCAGTAGGTGGCGTTATTGGAGTTGCAAATAATTGTCAGGTAAAAGACGGTACAGTAACTGAATATCGAGTTCCGGAAACACTATTGGGAAGGTTTCAGGTTATTGAATATTTCCGGGCTTTTTTGATGGGTCGAATGGCCTGGACCCGGATTAACGGCTTGATGCTTATATCGGGCGCTTTTGGTTTTTTTAACAAAGAACTGGTTCTTAAAGTAGGCGGATATTTCCCCAAAACGGTAGGTGAAGATATGGAGCTTGTCGTCAGGATGAGGAGGTATATGGAGGAAACGGGTCAAAAATACAAAGTAGGATTTGTACCGGACCCCTTGTGCTGGACTGAAGTACCGGAATCAGAAACCATCCTTTCCAAGCAGAGAAACAGGTGGATGAGAGGTACAATTGAGACTCTTCAGCTTCACAAAAAGATAAAGATGGATCCAAAATACGGGGTTTTGGGCTTGGTTTCATACCCCTATTGGTCAATATTTGAAAAGGCGGGCCCTATCATCGAGATGGCGGGTTTCTTATATACGTTTTATATGATTTTCACAGGGGATATCAACGCTTTGTATTTTATTGGCCTTTTTGGATTGATGTACGTGTTTTCAGTGATGATTTCCTCATTCAGTATTTTGTATGAGGGAGTGGCTTACAATAATTACAAAGACAAAACTGACCTCAATAAATTGATGAAGACAGTCTTGTTGGAGCCTTTTCTGATCCATCCCAAAATCATCCTTTGGGGGCTTAGGGGACATTGGCACTTTATCAAAGGTAAAGGCGGATGGGGGGAAATGATCAGGACTGGATTCAAAAAGGCCGAGGATAAGAAAAAAATCAAATCACCTATTCAGCTTTAATTATTAGGTTATGAGAAATTTTACAACATTATTTTTTTATGGTATCCTCATTTTGGTAGTGGCACAGCCAAAATCAGGATGGGCACAGGAAACTTTTGACCCGGATATGCTTTATCAAGATGCCCGAAAGTTAATTTTGGAAGGAAAAAGAGGGGAGGGAAGGACTATCCTTTCTAAAATTTTGGGAAAATATCCGGAGTATGGAGATGTTCTGATTTTGATGGGAAGGTCTTATGCTTGGGATGGCAAATATGATTCAGCGGCTATTTATTTTGAAAAGGCGTTGTCAACAAGTCCGACATATGAAGATGCTTATATCGCTTACATTGACGATTTATTTTGGAGCGAAAATTATGAAAGGGCTGAGGCTGTTATTGGAATGGGACTAGAAAAAATCGGTCCACAATCCATGGCTTTGAAGTACAGGTCCTCAAGACTGTATTATTATAAAGAGGATTACAAGACAGCAATCAAAATTGCCAATGAGGTGTTTGCCAAAGCACCAAAAACAGAAGGTCTGCTTGGATATATCGAAACCCTGAGAAGAAAGACACGAATCAACGCTGCCGGTGCTACATATGATTATGACTACTTTTATGGCGACCTAAGTCCATGGAATACTTACACAGTCTATGGACGAACCCACACGGATTTTACAGGTTCACTGATAGCAAGGGTAACACATTCCGAGAGATTTGATGGAAGAGGCAGCCAAGCAGAATTGGAGGCTTTTCCTTCATTGGGCAAAAATAAATACGGGTATTTCAATGTGGGATACTCGCAGTCTTCATTTTTTCCAAAATTCAGGTTTGGGTCAAGTATATTTTGGAACCTTCCAAAAGCTTACGAATTAGAAGCAGGATACAGATTGCTCCAATTTTCTGATGTCACCCACATCATTACAGGTTCTGCCGGAAAGTATATCAGCAATTGGTGGCTTAATCTCAGGCTTAACTTCATTCCGGGGAAAAGTGGCTCTTCCAGCAGTGCCAACTTTCAGACGAGGTATTATTTCCGTGGACCGGAAGATTTCTTTAGCATTCAGCTCTCTACGGGTGTTTCACCTGATGAGGAAACCCGTGATTTTCAATCCCAATTACTAAATTCCTACAGGGCCCGCTTAGGATACCAGCACCTTTGGACATCTAGGTGGATGGGCTTTGGGTTTGTGGGCTATTCAAGGGATGAAATTTCTGAAAGTCAATTCCGTAATAACCTCAATGTTTCGATAGGTACTGAATTCAGGTTTTGATGGGTAATTTTCTTAACAAATATTTCTCTGTTGAATTCCGCGTTTTTTTTCGGGGATTTTTGGTTGTGTCGTTTATTTTTATCCTAATCCCTTTGACAAGTATGCTGGTTTGGTACTTGATTCCGGCTGCTTCCATGGGGGTGGTGGTCTTTGACAAAACTGTTCCCAGCCAAAACTTCCAAGAACACCAATCCCTGCATTGGCTGCTCAACCATTTCAAGTTCACGAAAAGTGATGGCAATATTTTTGACGAGTCAAAAGATTATTTTGGGTTTTTCCCTGCAAAGGAAAAAGGCGAATATAAAATCGAGGATCTTTCAGGGCAGACTGAATCGCAAAAACAAAGGGTTCTTGATCAAACCAGTCTCGTTTATTTTGCGGATACTTACGGCGTATATGAAAATGACCTGAGAGAAGAACCTTCTCCATTGCCTTCAAAGAAAATTTATGGAGGAATGGATACTATGGACCTGAAATTTCTAAAGCAAGCCTATGATGCAGAAATCGACATCATTGCTGAATTCAACACCATTGCAAGTCCCACAAAAAAAGAGGTCAGGAGAGATTTTGAGGAGCTTGCCGGTATCAAGTGGACAGGATGGATAGCACGGTATTTTGATGAACTAGATACGATGTTGAATGATGAACTCCCGCCTTGGTTGGTAGCGAACTACAGACGGCAGCATCAGGAAATGTGGGATTTTTCAGGGCCGGCTATGGTTTTTTTGCATGAAAACGGACAGATTGAAATCCTGAAGGATGAGGTGGAGGTAAAAAATACGGTACCCAATATTATGTCAAGCCTCAAAAGCCAAAAAGCTTATGGAATTCCTGAGATAGTGAAATATCCCTATTGGATCGATATCATTTTTGTAAGTAGGGATTATGAGGTTATTTCATACTATGACCTTGCCCCTACAGAGGCAGGTATTAAAAAACTTAGCGAATTGGGCTTGCCAAGGTATTTTCCTGCAGTGGTGATGAAGAAAAATGGTGCCGGAAGATTCTACTATTTTTGTGGTGACTTTGCTGATAATCCTGTTTCTGGAATTTTATTTAATTTTTATGGAATAGAAAAACTCTGGAGGATGTTCCTGCATTCAGAAGATTATTCTCAACGCAACAGTTTCTTCTGGAATTTCTATTATCCTTTGATGGGCAATATCCTAAATGATACTTATCAGCGGAATGAAATCAGCAAAAAACCAAATTAATATTTAGGAATGTACACAGCCAAGGAATCCGGGACGATTCTATTGTTTCCTGTGGCATACCTGTTGGAGTTTTTGTAGGTTTCAAAATCCGATTGCAATTTTTCCTTCATGGCGACATCTGATATTGGTTCTAGGCCCATATTATCAAAAAGCTTGTAAAGCTGGTTATCCGCAAGGACAAACTCCCCACTTATAAAATCGACCAATTGGTTTTTATTACGCATCAAGGGATGGGAGATTTTGGATTGGAAGGTGGATGAAGTATCCATTACATATCCTTTCCAAGCCACTTTTGAGGGTAATTGAAGGTCAAATCTGTTTTCAAGCAAACTCAATAAAGTAGGAGTGATCTCAAAATGGCTGCTGACTCCATGCATTCTTTTGGACCGGGCGAGTTTGGGAGAAAATATCATGATAGGAACATGAATTCTGTCAATGGTCGTGGCAAGGGGAATCTCCGGAAGCCTGTGGTCTCCGGTGATGATAAAAATAGTGTTTTTATAGTTAGGCAGTTTTTGATAAGCATCAAAAAACTCCTGAATAGCCTCGTCCACATAGAGTATACTCGAATACATATTTTTATACTTATAGTATTCAGGTAATTTTGAAGCCGGTATTTTAAGTTCGCTCTTGATAAAATCCTCAAACATTAAGAAATATTTTTCCTCATCGGGAATAAGAAAAGGATCGTGGGAAGTCTGTGTCTGAAAAATGCTTATTTGAGGTTGACTGGTGTTGACCGGTAATTTTCTCATCCCGTTTTCAAACATAGCTTTGTCAGGAAATCCCCAAGAAAAACCTGATTTGGAAGGAGTTTCCTCAAAATCAGCATCAAAGGAAGTCATATCTAAAATCCGGTCTACTTGCTGGTATTGGAGAAAATGATTGACGTTGTCAAAATTTTTGTCTGCCCCAATATGGTAATTGATGAAATAGCCATTGGTTTTAAGCAATGAAAGTAGGGTGTGGTGAAGAGGTAGGTTTGGTGCCTGATCCATAAACCCTTTTTGAGCAAAAGGCAAAGAACCAAACATGCCGGTCAAAACCCCAAAAGTCCTTCCTGTGGTCGAGAGCCCGTTTTTCCAATATAGTGAATGATCACTCAAAGAATCTAAAAATGGGGTAAAGCTTTTCAAATAAGCATCTTCTCCCGAATAGGCTTTGCCAAGACCTTCTACTATGATAAAAACGATGTCAGGCAAGCTGTCAAACTCCTTAAAATATGGACCCAATACATCTGGGTAATTATTGGTATGCAAAAAAGGATATTCCATTTCGGTCAAATCTTTATTGACAAGTGCATCCTCTGAATTAGTGGAAGCAAGGAAAAAATCAAAGTACAGATAATCATTCGAAGTAAAATAATCATACGATTGGTCATAAAAGTAAGATGATTTGTTTGCAATAAGGTTACTTTCAAGTTCACTCGGATGCTCATTTTGAGCATGTTTCATCAGGTCGGTACCGATAATATATGCATAACAAACTACTGTCAATACCATGGCGGAATTAAATCCCATCGGCATCCACCTACCTAATCCAAGTAAGATGTAAATCAAGACCAATATAAATACGGTGCCCAAAACATTCAAAAGGTTCAGTTCACCGGAAGCTTTGATGGTGAGGAAAATATCATTGATTGAATAAGCATAAAGGTCAGTACCGAGAGGAAGTAACATTTTAGTGAAATAGAAAAGAAGGCCTCCCTGAAGTACGATAAGAAGTGTCAGGGTAGTTTTGACCAAAATTCTACTCGCTATCGGATACAGAGTACTCATCAAAGTATTCAAAATCAAAAGGAAGCCAAGGGTGTAAAAGGCCCATTCAAGGTCATAAACCCATCCCATTAGGGTGATATGAGTTTTTGAGTATTGCAGACTATGGATATTGAACACCAGAAATACCTCTACCAATCTGAGGATGATAAAGAAAATCAGAAAAGGAATTGCCAATTTCCAAAAATTGATAAAACTGAGTTTAAGGTTAAATAATAGATTGGATCGTATTTGAGCTTGCGAGGATGACATATTTGCTTTTTGGTAATACGTATTTATTAGGCAGAAATTACAAATATAAATTTTCTAAAATTCATATCTTTCGTAATTAAATAAAATCTATGAACAATAAGGGGGCATTGCTCAAAGAGCTTTTTACGAATCTTTCAACTACCGGAGCAATTACTTTTAGTTCTAAACCTTTGGTAAATAAAATGTTATCCTATGCCAATTTCCATGGAGCAAAACTTCTTGTAGAATTGGGTGGTGGAGATGGAAGTATCACTCAGGGGATTGTGGAGCGTATGGATCCCGATGCTGTTTTGTTGGTTTTTGAAATCAATAGACCTTTTTGCGACAATTTGGAGAAAATATTTCCGCAGGACAACATCAGAATAATCTGTGATTCAGCGGAAAATATAGACCATTACTTAGAAGGTAAAAAGGCGAATCTGATTCTATCTTCTTTGCCTTTGACTTTGATACCAAAATCTTCCCGAGAGGAAATTTACAGGAAGTGCAAGGGAAATATTGTCGACAATGGCAAGCTTATTCAAATCTGTTATTCATACCTGCTTAAATTCCAGTTTGGAAGATACTTTGAGGAAATCAAAAGTCATCTGATGTTCAAAAATTTCCCTCCTACATTCATCTTGGTTTGTGAGTAATAATAAGTAGTTGATTTTGTTTTAAAGTATCAAACCTGTTTCTTTTCTATTATCTAAATGGAAATGTGATTTTGGGATGATTACAATTATTCAATGCTCCCAAATATTTAGAATCTGTATTATTTGAATTACTTTGAATAAAGAATCTGATTGAAAACTACCAGTTTTTATCTACATGAGCTATCCTGCTTTCTCAGAGAATCCGAATGTTTTGGCTGTTGCCATCCTGGAGATGTGCAGGTTGAAAAGGGGGCATCCCTTTTATCCTGAGGAAGTAGTGAGGTGGATTTACCCTGAATCATGGCGATATTTTGTGGAGGAAGTGTTGGAGGAGATGATGAAACTTTACCGTTTGGGAAAGATTGAAGTGACCCAAAATCAAATTCCCGTGCCTTTTATAGGAATTCCAAGGGGAGAGGTAAGTATCACCTTTGAGTTTTAAACTTCATTGCCCTCATTGTTGTTAAAGAATCAAAATCGGAACAATGAAAATTCTATCCATTATTTTCAGCTTTAGCATTTTGGCCACGATTGCCTGTGCCCAAGCCCCCACTAAAAAAGATAAATCCATGCAAAACTTACCAAAAACAACCATAAATGTAGAAGAAGGTCTTGAAGTAGCCATTTTAGGTGGTGGTTGCTTTTGGTGTACAGAGGCCATATATCAGGATCTAAAAGGAGTTGAAAAAGTGCTGTCAGGATACAGTGGTGGGCACGTGCATGATCCTACTTATAGGCAAGTAACCTCAGGCACCACCGGTCATGCAGAAGTGATTCAGGTAGTGTATGATCCCAAGGTAATTTCGTTTGAAGAAGTATTGGAAATCTTTTGGGCCACTCATGATCCAACCACGCTAAACAGACAAGGAGCTGATGTAGGTCCTCAATACCGTTCTGCCGTATTTTACCTTTCTGAGGATCAAAAGCAAAAAGCAGAATTCTTTATGAAGAAATTGGATGAATCCGGCGCATTAACTAAACCAATCGTTACAGAAATCACCCCATTCAATAATTTCTATGTAGCTGAGGATTACCACCAGAATTATTTCAAAGAAAACGGTGGCCAACCTTATTGCCAGTTTGTCATCCGACCAAAGATGGAGAAGTTCAAAAAAGCCTTTGCTGAAAAATTGAAGTAATTGATTGATATTAATTATTGGATTAGATTTTCCTCCTATTTAGTTTTGGGAAAACAACAATCACTATGAAAAAGACATTGATTTATTCCCTGATGATCGCTTTGGTAGGTTTTTCATGCCAGCCAAAACACACAGAAGTCTCTGACTCATCTGCTGAAGAGGTGAATTCAGAAACTGCAGCAGGTAAATTTGGTGCTGATATCAATGACTCCGGCGTGGTCACTTTATCAGAGTTAGTAGCTGAACTTGAAAGTAAAGATGAATTTTCGGGAAAAGTTGTCGGTGAAATCAAAGAAGTCTGCTCCAAAAAAGGTTGTTGGATGACTATTGACTTACCAAATGCTCAAAGCATGCGTGTCACTTTCAAGGATTATGGTTTTTTTGTCCCATTAAATTCAAGCGGATATCCGGTTATCATTGAGGGTGTTGCAACCAAAAAAGTCACAGAAGTGGAGACGTTGAGACACTATGCAGAAGATGCAGGTAAATCAAAAGAGGAAATCGAAAAAATAACTGAATCAAAACAAGAATATGCATTCGAGGCAGTCGGAGTCATTATCAAGGAAAATGCTTAAATACCACTTCTTTTTCATCCTTTTTGGAATTTCTGTTTTTTCTTGCAGTGAAAAGGAACAACAAAAAGCTGAACCTATTTTGCCACCTAATCAAGAAGCTCCTTTGACAATCTTGATGAGGGAAATGTACCTTGATATGGAAGAAATGAAGGTATCAGTAGAAACGGGTAAGGCCATCAAAAACTACCTCAAAAAGCATAATGGGATTTTAACTGCCCGGCCTACCGATCCAAAAGTGAAAGACATGTCTTTTGACCTTATGGCGAAGGGCTACATGGAGTCACTCAGGGTTTTGGAAAACAGCCCTCCCGAATTGCTTTTGGCCAATTATAAGATTTTATACAGTTATTGTATTGCCTGCCATGAAAGTAAATGTCCAGGACCGATCAAAAAAATCACTAATCTTCAAATTGAATAAAAAGTATGGCCATTGCATTGGATAATCTTAGGGTTGGAAGAGTTTACTCTTTTTCAAATATGGGGGAAAAGAGGAAACTGGAAATTTTAGCAAGGTTGTCAGGAGATAATTTCAAAGTCAAGGACTTGGATACCACGGAGATTTATACAATTGAAGAATTGCTGAGGTGGGGCAAAGGCAAAGATTATGAACTTGACGATTGGATGGAAGAATAAAAAAAAGAGCCTTTGGGGAATCCCAAAGGCTCTTTTTTTTAATGATGAGGTCTGTGACCAGGCTCATAAATAATTCGTAAAAATGAGCTTAAGCCTTGGGTTTCCCTGTTGATAGGAATTCCTGATACTATTCCTATCAATAAATTATCAGCAACTCCAATACGCATTTGTGGGCGGAGTACAGCAGAAAACTTACCATCCTGAATTTCTTTATTGACTTCAAGACCAAGAAAATTTCTTGTCCCTGAAATCATATAGTGGATACTGGTATTGATATCGAAAACTGTTTCTGTAGCTTGGTCAAATTCTCTAATGATCTTTGGTCCGGTATAGACTAAGGTATGGAAGTTTCTTCCCCATCTTTTGGCTGCTACTAAAAATGGATTGAAAACATTCCCTCTATATAGCCTTTCATTACCCCATTGATTGAGATCGGCCAATTCAAATTCATGGATATAACCCAATGCAAGAGATGTTTTGGCTTTTTCCGATACAAGGAAAGACCACTGCCCGGCCACTTTCAGAGATTCCAACCTATTTGAAGGGCGCTCTAATGTGGTTGGAAGCTGACCCCTACCTGAATATATTGTAAGGGGTAGTTCCACTTCAAGCCCAAGTCTGTCTATCGGGGCCCATTCGTATTCTATCAAAGTCTCAAATTCGTCAAAGCCTCTTTTGTCCGTCATTCCCATCCCGATGTTCCATTCCTTTTCGCCTTTTCTTGCGCCAAGGTCACGGATCAAGTCTATATACAAAGGTTCGGCATGGAGGACTTTTGCTTTTTCGGAAGGCTTGGCCTGTTCAGTTTCTGCCAAATACAAACTATCTCGGATTGACCTTTCCAGCTTTACACTATCTGATTTTGATTCCTGCGAATAGGAATATTGGACAGCCCAACATAGGAATGCCACAATGAAATATATTTTTTTCATTTTAAAATTTTATGATTTTTTGTAAAGAATAGCGCCTTTTTAAAAACCTGTAGATGGAATTTAAAAGGGAATTAAATGAAGGATTGGATCAAAAAAATCGAAATTTGGGCGGAGGGGATATTTTCCCTAAAGCTATGTTTTTATAAATGTCATGATAAAATCTGCTGACTGAAATAATGCAAAGCGTCTCCCGTATTTCAAACTCAAAAGTATCTAGCCCGATAATAGTTTTGATATCCAGCATTTTTCTTTTTTCTTCCGGTAATTCAGTGTCCGGAACTGTGTCTTCATCCATTTCCAAAAAATATTCGAGGACCAATTCGGAAAGAGAATCGTAGGGATCTTCATTCTTCAACAGCGTATTGTCAAGAGAAGAAACCTGATAAAAATTAGCTGTCAGGTTGATAAAGTTTACCAACAAAATATATGTAATATATTTTATGATCGCTTTTTTCCTCAATCTTCCAAACATGTCACAAATTTAAAAGAAATGGCGTATGTATTCATTTTTAATTGACTTTTATAAATTCTCAACGTGATTTTGGTCACCGGATTTACCCTGTTTTTGGCTATCTTCGCACCTGTTAAGCACATTGATTATGAAAGAAAAAAGTCTCGGATCAGCTATTCTTCAGGGAAAATGTCCAAGATGCAGAGAAGGGAATATTTTTCCAACGTCATTATTTAGTTACAATAAATTAACCGACGTGCACCACAAATGCCCACAATGTGAAGCGGTATTGACACCGGAGCCTGATTTTTTTTATGGCGCCATGTATATCAGTTACGCTTTCTCGGTGGCATTGGTTATCAATGTCTTGATTGTGTTGAATTATGCCTTTGATGACCCCGAAATGTGGGTTTATGGAGTGACTGTGGTCGTTACCAACTTGATTTTACTTCCCGTAATGCTGAGATACTCCAAGGTTCTATATCTTTATGGAGTTGGGAAATTGAAATTTGACCCAAATTCTTCCAAAGTCTAAAATAAATTCAATAAGGAAAGCCATCCTGATGTTGACAACAGGATGGCTTTTTTGATTTAAACAAATAATGATTGCTCGGCACCACATGCCTGTAACATGAAGTTGTGTATTTCATGATTTTTGACAAATCCACCCAAATTCTCGGATCCGGGTCCGAACATTGCCAACTCCACATAATCTGCAGAATGGTTGCTACCTGCCCATTGGATCGAAGTATGTGGTACTTGCATGGATGCCAAGGGCATGAATGGAAGATTGCGCGGATTGTACATCCCATCTGCTCCTCGTTGATAACTTTTTAGAATGGTTTCAGCTTCTTCTGCCTTTAATGTGATTTTCTGATGGCTTACTATCAGATCGATTACCTGTGCAGGAGTTGTTTCAGGTTTAATCTGATTCAAGATCCATTCATTGGAAGCTTTGGTTTCAAAAAGTTTTTCAAAATTTCTGTTGGCCTGATTACTGTAAAAGAGTCCCGGATTGCTGTTTCCATGGTCGGTGGTAATGATAACGAGCGTTTCTTTGTCTTTTATCGCAAAGTCTATGGCCACGGCCACAGCATTGTCAAAATCAACCTGATCGTAGAGGAGGGCGGCAGCGTCATTGCCGTGGGCAGCCCAATCGACTTTTCCGGCTTCGACTTGCATGACGAATCCTTTTTGGTTTTTGCTCAAAACCTCAATGGCTTTATGGGTCATTTCGGCAAGTGAGGGAATTTCATTTTTTAGCTTTTCATTGTTTTCTCTATCCACTGCGTAAGGCAATCCGTCATTGGTAAAAACTGCCATGATAGGTTTGCTTCCGTCAGCCTGTAACATCTCGCTTTTGTTTCGTGCTACTTCAAAGCCGGTCTGTTTGTAAGCATCAAACAGGTCCCTTTTGTCTTGTCTTCCTTCAGCTGAAAAAAACTCAGCACCACCACCCATCATTACATCAAATCTTAATTTAAGGTATTCTTCGGCTATTTCAGGCATTGCATTTCGGCTGCCATTGTTGACACAAAAAGATGCCGGTGTAGCATGAGTAATCTGAACTGTGGTCACACAGCCTACTGATTTCCCCATAGATTTGAATTTCTGAAGTATAGGGACAGGCCTTTCTCCATTTGGCCCAATATTGAGTGCTCCGTTTTTGACACGCATGCCGCCACCCCAAGCAGAACCGGCAGCAGCAGAATCGGTGATGAATGAATTGGCAGAGGCTGTGTCCATCAAGGCTCTTTTGACCATGTTTTTCTCATAAAGTTCAATCCAATTGGAAGATCTCCCTTCCTTGTTTTTCAAAAGGATATCCGCCATATTGAGTGTGCCTGAACTCATGCCATCACTGACCAAAAAAATGATATTTTTGGCCTGTCCCAATTTGCTTTTGGAAGAAATGGCCATGGCAGGGAATGCAGATAGTGCTCCGATTCCGAGTGTGGTGAATATGCCGTTTTTGAAGAAATCGCGTCTTTTCATCTTGATGTATTGGATTTTAGTTTTATGAATAGAGGTTGGAAATTAAACTTATTAAAATTCTAAAAAGTAAATTAAGGATTAGCTAATTGTTATCAATTAATTTTCTTGACCAAAGGTTAAATTTATTGTTAATTCATTGCTTCGGATTTTAAGTAATTTAAGTTTGTTTTTCTTTTGTTTGACCCAATAAGTATGATCAAAATTTTGTTAAAATATATTTTGGGAGTATTCTTTTTGATTGCAGGATTCAATCATTTTTGGAATCCCGGTTTTTATTATCCATTAATTCCGGATTATTTACCCTTTCCGGTTTTAATCAATACGGGTTCTGGAATTGTAGAGATTATCCTTGGAATGGGCATTTTGTGGGAAAGGTTCTCCACAACAGCAGCTTGGGGAATTGTGTTGCTTTTGATTTTTTTTATCCCCTCTCATGTATATTTCATTCAAATTGGGAGTTGCGTGGAAGACGGACTTTGTGTACCCAAATGGGTGGCTTGGATAAGACTTTTAGTGATTCATCCTATTTTGATTTATTGGGCTTATATTCTCACAAAAAACAATAAATATGGCAAATAACGTTTTCGGACAGTCTTTGGCAGTTTGCAGCAATCAACCTAAAACTGGATATTATAGAAATGGCTGCTGTGAAACCGGTGCCGATGACCATGGTACACATACAGTCTGTGCGGTGATGACAGAAGAATTTTTGATTTTCAGCTACAAAAAAGGGAACGACCTTATGACGCCAAGGCCTGAATATGCTTTTCCAGGCCTAAAAACTGGAGATAAATGGTGTCTTTGTGCGGGCAGATGGATGGAAGCCTATAAGGCAGGTGTTGCGCCATTTGTAATTTTGGAGGCTACACATGAAAAAACTTTAGATTACATTTCACTAGAAGAATTGGTAAAATACGCTTTGGTCTAATCCCGGTCAAAAAATTGGTAACTTTAGGCAAAGACTTGACTTTATTTGTGATTTATCCTTGATCCTAATGAGATGAAAAAATTTCTGACTGTTGCAATTTTCTTTTTATCCAACTTTCTTTCAATAAGTTCTTTTTCACAGGTGGATACAGAGGGAAGTAATCACGGTATTTATTTGGAATTTTTCGGAAATGGTATTTTTTATTCTGTGAATTATGACACTCGATTTTCCAAAAAATCAGATGGATTAGGCGGGAAAGTAGGCTTTGGATACATCGCTGTTGCCGGAGACCACTATTCCTCATTTCCTTTTTTAGTCAATTACCTTTTGGGAAAAGAAGGGCATTATTTTGAAATAGGAGCTGGGGCCAATTATCTTGTCGCTGACTACAAAAATGGGACTGGTGTAAGCGAAAGCCCTGAAATTGCAAAGTGGGAGGGATGGTCCGCCTCGTTGAGTTTGGGCTACCGATACCAGCCTGTTGCAGGAGGGTTTTTATTCAGGGCTGGCATCACACCTATGTTTAAGGAAAGGGAATTCAGGCCATTTTGGCCGCAGGCTTCTGTCGGATATGCTTTTTGAATGATTGCCTAGGACTTAATTTTTGAGGTGCTAATCTCTAATCTGTCCATCGCCTATGATGAGCCACTTGTAGCTGGTCAGTTCATTGAGTGCCATTGGTCCTCTGGCATGAAGTTTTTGGGTGCTTATACCGATTTCTGCCCCAAGTCCAAACTGGTTTCCATCTGTAAATGCTGTAGAGGCATTGGCATAGACTGCTGCAGCATCGACGGACTTGAGGAATACGTCTATATTGGTTGAGTTTTCTGAAATAATGGCTTCGCTATGCTTGGAGCTATATTGTGCGATATGGTCTATGGCTTCTTCTAGATTTGAAACGGTTTTGACAGACATTCTCAAAGATAAAAACTCAGTTCCAAAATGGTCCTTATGGGCTTTTTCTACCAAAGGATGACCATAGATAAAGGGGAATGAAGCTTCATCGGCGAAAATCGTAACCCCTTTTTCTAGGAGGTTTTTTACCAATTCCAGCAAATCATCTAACCGGTTTTGGTGTATAATCAGGCAATCCAAGCTGTTGCAGACACTTGGGCGTCTTGTTTTGGAATTGAATATGATAGCCTTTCCTTTTTCAAGATCTGCCGATTGATCAAAAAAAGTATGGACTATCCCCGCACCGGTTTCAATAACAGGAACTTTGGAATTTTCCCTAACAAAATCAATCAATCCCTGGCTTCCTCTCGGGATAATGACATCCACATAATTTACGGCCTCGAGTAGGGCTTTGGTAGCCGCTCTGTCTGGAGGGAGCAATTGATATGCTTCTTTTGGTAAGCCGTTTTCCGCCAATGCACGATGGATAAGGGACATGATTGCCCGATTGGAATGGTCAGCATCTGATCCTCCTTTTAGGATCAGTCCGTTTCCGGATTTGAGTGCAAGCGCAAAAACATCGAAAGTCACATTGGGCCTTGCTTCATAGATCACCCCCAACACCCCGAGAGGGACGGTGATTTTTTTGAGGCTCAACCTGTTGGGCAAGGTTTTTTCTTCTATGATTCTGTCGAGTGGAGAAGTGAGATTTTTGACCTGAGTCAATTCTTCGCAAATGGCTTTAATCCTTTCTTCAGTGAGCTTTAATCTGTCGTATTTTGGATCGATGCTGTCCATCAGTGCCAGGTCTTTGGCGTTTTCCGCCAAAATGAATGGTATTTGACCTAGGCTAATCTGAACCAAAGAAGACAATGCATTTTGAATGGCAGCTCCATCCACAGTCATCAGTTTCCGGGATGCCGATTTGACGGTATTGAAGAGGATGTTATAATCAGCCATTTTGGAATAGGTATAAGTAATCGTAATGGATAAATGGTTTTTGGTTTTTCTGACCTATTTTCTCTTTGGCAAGAGGTGAGTGGTATTCTGCTTTTCCTAGTCCGATCTTTGTACCACTCTCGTCAGTTATTCTGATAATGTCCCCTTTGGAAAATTCACCTTTGATCATAACCATCCCCACAGGCAAAAGGCTGCTTATTTTGTTTGAAGTCAATGCATTTTTTGCGCCTTCATTGATGACAACCTCGCCTTTGAAATATTGGTCACCGTGAGCCAACCACTTTTTGGGACTTTGCTTTCTTGGCTTAGGTTCAAAATAGGTAGATATCGCTTTTTGATTGATTACATCTGTCAAAATATTTTCCTTTTTTCCATTTGCAATCCAGACCTGAATCCCCAATTCTGCTGCTTTTTTGGCCATATTGGTTTTGGTAAGCATTCCCCCACGCCCAAAGGAAGACTTCAAAGGACTTATGACTGCGCCTAGGTCTGGCATTTTATTTCCAATTATGCTGATCAGTTTGGAATTGGGATCATTTGGATTTCCATCAAATATTCCGTCAACATTTGTCAAAAGGATCATGCTGTCCGCATTGACCATAGCAGCTGTGAGGGATGCCAATTCATCATTGTCAGTAAACATCAACTCGGTGATGGCTACTGTATCATTCTCGTTGATCACCGGTACTATCCCTTGGGCGATGAGTCCAAGGAGGCAATTTCTCATATTCAGATAATGCTTCCGATCCCTAAAATCCTCTTTGGTCACCAAGATCTGGGAAATGGTAAGGTGATGCTTTTTAAATAATCCCTTATAGGTGTTGATCAGGTCAATCTGCCCGTTTGATGCCCAAATCTGTTTTTTCAAAATGGGATCTATTTTTTCTGGCAGGCTGATTTCCCCTCTACCAAAGGCCACAGCGCCAGATGATACCAGCAGCACTTTGATTCCTTCAGATTTTAAGGAGGCGATCTGAGTTACCAAAGCATCCATCCTTTCCCTATCAGGATGACCGCCCTCTTTTGTTAGGACGTTGGATCCGATTTTGATTACGAGGATTTCGGGTTTTTGTAACATAACCTTTTGTTTGTTGCCAATTTGTTACAATATTAGACTTTATGTTGAGCTTTTTCAAAATAAAGCACATGAATGTTGTCAAAACAAAAAATCCTGACCTAAGAGACAGGATTTAATTAATAAACATGAGAAAAGATTTTGATTATTTTGTGTGCACTCAAAGATGCCCGTAATATGATGACGCTATATAATTTTTGTCAAAACACTAAAATATCCTGTATTTCCGATTTCAGCCTTTCGCCTTGCTTGTAGTATAATGTTGGGTTACAGGTAAAGATGCGGATAACCATTTCAATTAATTACCACTTTTTTAGTTTCCCAATAATGATTGTGTTTGATTTTGAGGAGGTACAGACCTTTTGGTAGGTCAGTGAGATCCATTTCTACAAGTCTGCCGGTAATTCCTTTTATATTTCTGACTATTTGTCCCTGGTAATCAAGAACCATTATTTCTGCTTCCTCCATATTGGTGTTTTGAGAAAGGATTTTTACCAATCCATTGGAAGGATTGGGATATACTTTAAAGGTGATTTTTTCATTTTTGGACTGTATAGTGACTCCCACTACCCTGAAGGTCTCACTGGTTCCGTCAAAATCTGTTTGGGTCAATCGGTAAAACTGTCTTCCATAAACAGGGCTTTCGTCTATAAAGTCGTAGAATAAAATTACCTCTGAGTCTCCTGCACCGGGGATCAAACCTATAGTAGACCAATTGATACCGTCAAGAGACTTCTCAAGGGTAAAGAAAGCATTGTTTTTTTCTTGTGCGGTTGACCAAGACACTTTGATTTTATCATCTTCAGTGATCATAGCCGTAAAGGAGAGAAGCTCAACAGGTAAAATTCTGAATGATTGTGACAGGGTAAATATCCCGGGGGAAAAATTAGGTACAGTGGTCTGATTGCGCACACTTCCTGAATTTGCATCGCCAGAAAGCGCATCTTGTCCTAAATCTATCCATTGACTGCCATCCCATTTGGTGACCATAAACTCGTTAAAATCGTCGATAGGGCAGGTTCTGTCCGATGCCCAAGTCATGGTCAAGACCGGTGTTGCGGAGGAATTGGTATTTTCCAATTCCCAATATTCGCATTCGTTTACAATCCCGATAGAGGGTTCCTTACTCTCCCTGTCGTATGGGACATCATCAGGGTTGACATGGAAGTACCTTCCTGTAAAATGTTGGGTAGCAGCACCTCCCAATGCTGAGGTAGTAAGAGGTGCATAAAATCCATTATTTCCGAAAGGATAAGTAAAAGCTGTATTCCCAATTTTTCGAATCCTGCCATTGACATGAGAAGCGTTGGAGGGAGATCCCAGTACCAAGAGGCCTGAATTTAGGGTGAGGAGGTTTTCATTGTTGTTGATGATCCCATTGTTAAGAGTTAGAGTTACCGAAACAGTCAAAGGAATGTATAACTCCAATGTACCTGAAGTGTTCATTGTAAGCCTACGGATAAGCGGTTCATTTGAAATATCCGCAAAAAGTTCCTGTGTAGTATTTCCGTTGATTTCTACGGTTCCGTTACCTATTCCAAATGTCAAGGGGGAAATTGAACCGACAGTTGAAATATTTCCTCCAAAAGTACTGACACTATTATAAGCAGGTTCAATAGCACCGCTTGAATTTCTGACAAAAGTCACATCCCCAATAAAATTGTCTCCTCCTGAGGAATTTGCTATACGTACCCTGCCTGTACCATTATTGATTAAAGTAAAATCTCCAAAAGTATTTCCACCTAGCCAATCATTGTTTGCTGTACCTGTCCTAGTCATAATCGTAGCTGTTCCGGGATTGGTACTGAAGCTGTTACCTCCTGCCACTGTAATTGCAATGCCTGCCCCTGAATTAAAGGTGTTGTTATCCGGAAATGAATTTCCTGTAGATATCGTAATACCTCCTGTTCCTGTTGTAAAAATATTGTCACCTCCAATATTATTGTTGGTATTGACTAGTATAGTGGTGGCTGCTCCAAATGTGTTTGTGCTGCTGCCTCCAAAAATATTTCCTGTTGAAACACTCAGACTTGTACCTGCAGAAAAATTGTTGGTATCCTCAAAATTATTATTTGTAGAAATGGCCAGAGTTGTTCCTGAAGTGAAGTTATTGATCCCTGAAAAAAAGTTGTTGTTTGTAATGCTTATTGAACTTGCGGCATTGAAGGTGTCATTTCCGGGAAATGAACTATTGTTCAGAATTGAAATCAAACTTGCGGAGTTGAAAGTGTCATTTCCCGCAAATACACTTCCGTTCTGTAAAGTGATTGCTCCTGAAAGAGTGGTTATTCCAATATTTCCGTTGAGTGAACTTCCTGATGCAGAAAATGTATTCATCGAAAAGTCACCGTTTGGATCAGAGGATACCTGGGTAAAATTATTTATTGTCAAAGTATTTCCAACCGAATAGTCTGTGGTAAGCAAGCCTCCATTTGTTAAAGTGCTAGTTCCTCCATTGATTCCAAAATTCATTGTTCCACCCGCATTAAGGTTGTTTAATGTGATATTGTCACCGAAAGTATTGATTCCTGACCTTGCTATTTCAAAGGTATTGGTGCCGTTATTTATAAATGTACTCGTGCTTAAGAAATTATCTCCTTGGGTATTGGCCATTCGGAGAAGGTTATTATTGTTGTTTGTAATGACTGAAGGGCCAAAAGTATTACCTCCTTGAAGAATAAGGTTGTTAGGGGAGTTATCTGTCAAAAACAATGTTCCAAAAGTATTTCCCGGGCCCCATGTTACGTTTGCACCTCCATTTCGGGTTAAGGTTGTAGTATTTCCCGGATTGCTAAATAAATTCCCTCCTGTGGCCATATTCATTTGACCTGCGGAGATAAAAGAATTGTCCCCTGCAAAAGAATTGCCCCCCAAAAAGGTAATGGTGGTCGCGTTCACAGTGAAGTTACCCTGGAAATTACTGTTTTGTGATTCGAATGTATCTGGATTAAAAGTACTATTGGCGACAGGATTTATTTGGGTAAATCTCCTAATATTTAAAATTCCTGAGTTAAAGTTGGTAGTCGTCAAAGCACCACTACTTAATATTGAGGTTCCTGTTTGGGCAGCACCTCCGCCAAATCTCATGGGACCACCTGCATTGTTATCTATTGTAATCTGTCCTGCAAAAGTCGAATTTCCATTATATGCGATATCAAAAAAATCCGTACCGTTATTTATGAAGGTGCTTGTTCCAAGAAAGTTATCGCCATTGGTATTTGCCAACCTCAGGTGTCCATTTGCAGAATTATTGGTTATATGTACGGGACCAAAGGTATTTCCACCAAACCATGTGTTGTCAGTATTTGATGCAGCGCCTTTGATGAATGTTGAATTATTTCCGGCAACAGTACTAAAAAAATTGGAACCGCTCATTACTATCTGGCCGGCGGCATTGAAAGTGTTGGTTCCGTCAAATCGGTTGGAACCGGTAAATGTCATGATTCCCGTACCTGTTGTGTTTATTGTAAAATCACCTAAGAAAGTACTGTTGGCTGAGGTGAAGGTTACTGTGTTGAATGTGCCGTTTGGAGCGTTGGTCAATTGGGTGAAATTGTTGATTTCAAGTACGTTTGAAGCTAGGAAATCTGTTGTAACCAGACCTCCAGTTTGTAAAATCGAAGTGCCTCCCAATTCCCCGAATCTTACCTCCCCACCAGGAGCCGAATTGTTTATAGTTACTTCTTGTGCAAAAGTATTTGCTCCCCTATAAGCAATGTCCATGTAGGCGGTACCATTGTTTTGGAAGGTTACAGGACCATTGAAAGTGTCGCCCAAAGTATTGGCAAACCTCAAATTACTGTTTGAATTGTTGGTAATCAAAGAATTGCCATTGAAAATATTACCTCCCTGCATGGTAAGGGCACTCGTTGAGTTGTCAGTCAATGTGACATTTCCAAAGGTGTTTCCAGGTCCCCAGGTTATACCTCCTCCACCGTTTCTGATGATAGTGGTTGCATTGGCGGGTGAGCTGAATGTATTTCCGCCTGCAATCATGGTAATTTGACCTGCTGAAATAAAAGAATTGTTTCCTTCAAAAATATTGGCATTTGTGAATGTCATGTTGCCTGAAGTAGTCACAGAAAAGTCGCCCAAAAAGTTATTGTTTGCCGAATTAAAAGTTATCGTATTGAAATTTCCGTTGGGGCTGTTGGTCAATTGGGTAAAATTATTGATTTCAAGAATGTTGCAAACTGCAAACCCCGTGGTAACCAAGCCTCCAGTTTGTAGCACTGAAGTGCCTCCCACTTCGCCTATTCTTACCTCTCCACCGGGAGATGAATTGTTTATGGTAACCTGTTGAGCAAAAATATTGCTGCCATTGTAGGAAATATCCATGAATGCTGTACCGTTGTTTTGGAAAGTGACAAGACCATTATAGGTATCACCCGTAACCAAAGCCATCCTGAAATTAGAATTGGTGTTATTGGTAATTACCAAATCCCCATTAAATGTATTGCCTCCATTCCAATAGAAAAACCCGGGAGCATTGTCTGTAAAATTTAGATTTCCGAAAGTATTTCCTCCTGCCCAGGTTGAATTTCCACCTGCATTTCTGGCAAAATTGGTTGTCCCCCCAGGATTACTAAAGGAATTATTCCCTGTTGGCATTGTCATGCCATTTCCTGCCACGAAGGTATTATTTCCTGCAAAGGTATTGTTACCATTAAAAGTGATGGCTCCTGTAGTAGTGACCTGAAAATCTCCTAAAAAAGTACTGTTGGAAGCAGTAAAAACTGCCAAAGAAAAGGTGCTGTTGGCGGTGTTCATCACTTGGGTCATATTATTGATTACCAAAGTCCCCACAAACCCCGATGTCATCAAACCACCTGTCAAAAGAGTTGTACTACCTCCTCCTGCGCCAAAATTCAATTGACCTCCCAAACTTGTGTTGTTAATTGTTATGCTATTTATTGTGTTTGAACCATTATGAGCCATCTCAATGTTGCCTGTCCCATTTTTATTTACAATCAATGCCCCATTAAAGGTGTCTCCATTTGTATTTGCAAACCTTAACCTCGAATTGTTGAGGTTGGTAATTGTTGTAGGTCCATTGAAAGTATTGTTTCCTTGAAGATCATTGATTCCTCCGGCAGTTTTGACAAGCGAGATGCTCCCGTTAAACACCATATTGGCCATTGTGGTGAAATTTGTAGCACGAAGCTCTCCATTTTGAATCGAACCTCCCGAAAAATTACTAGCCCTGATTGTTAAAACATTCCCACCCAAGTCCAGTGACCCTCCACTCATAGTCAAATCTCTGATTGTGATGTTGGCAGGAAGAGTTGGTTGGAATGTACCCGCACCATCAATAATGGCATCTTCATTATTTGCATTGGGGATATTCGCAGGTGTCCAGTTGGCAGCGGTATTCCAATCGGAACTTACGCTGCCATTCCATGTGATTTGGGCAAAAGTCACTGAAAGAGATGCAAAAAAAAGGAAGTAAAATAATAAATTTTTTTTCATTTTTCAAGAAGAAATAATGTACAATCAGGTGTGAAAAAAACAGCTTTTTGAAACTCAAAATAATTGTACATTTTTCATATGCAATTATTCGGACTTCATTACTTATCGAATGTTTTTTGTAATTCTAGGGCGATCACCTCAGAAAAATAAATAAAAAATATTAAAATAAAAGGAATATTTATGTAAATAAAAAGTAAAAAATCAGAACCACTTTTTTCTTTTGAAATAATAAACCATCGCTAAGGTGGATCCTAAGAATAGGATCCAAATGAATAAGTACCCATACTTCCAGCCTAATTCAGGCATAAATTGGAAGTTCATCCCGTAGACTCCTGCGATAAAAGTCAATGGTATAAAAATAGTCGCGATGATAGTAAGGGTCTTCATGACCTCATTTTGCTTGAGGCTTAGATTGGACATGAATAATTCTACCAATGCTGAAATTGATTCTCTTTGTATCTCCAGATTCTCTATTATTTCAATGACATGTTCATAGACATCATTGATAAATGGATTGGTTTTCTTTTTTATCAATGGACTTTCGGACTTTTTCCAGGCTGATAACAACTCCCTTGTAGGCCACACGTTTCTTTTGATCTGCTGTATGGTTTTTCTTTGCTGAAATATTTCAGGCAACTTGGTTTTTTTGGATTGGCTAATTATTTGATCCTCCAAGGTTTCTATTTTTTCCACAGCATTTTCGAGGCAATCAAAATACTTGTCTACAATTGCGTCCAGTAGGGTATATGCAAAATAATCAGTTCCCATTTTCCGCATTTTTCCGACTGGGTTTTCTAACCTTGTCCTGATTGGGTCAAAAATGTCGTATGGATTTTCCTGAATGGAAATAATATAGTTTTTGCCAAATAAAATGCTGACTTGCTCAGTGATCGGTCCATGGGCTTTGTTCTTGTGATAGATCATTTTGGCCACCACAAAGATATTTTCATCAAATTCCTCGAATTTTGGACGTTGGGAAGTGTTCTTTATATCTTCAAGTGTAAGGGGATGGATAGCGAAGAGCTCACTGATTTCCTTTAGGAGATGGTCATTTTCGAGACCACACAGGTTAAGCCAAAATTTATGATTTACCTCCAAAAATGGTTTGATTTCATTCGCGTTTTTGATGTGGTGTTTTAATAAAATATTGTCACCAAATTCAAAAAGTTCCATGCTTACATCTTTTGATAAAGTTTTATCCAACTTGATCATAAAACATTCTTGATTTTTTCGGGAGAAAGAGGTTTTTCGATAAATCCTTCTACGCAAGCAAATTCCTTTGCTTTTTGTCTGTCCTGAAAATCAATAGAACTAGAAAGTACAATAATCTTATCCTCCCTAAGCTTAAACTCTTTCATGTATTGGTTAAGGAAATCCCAACCATTCATCACGGGCATGTTAATGTCAAGAAATATCAGGATGTTGTCTTTATTATCAATTTCCCTGATTCTTTCAATAGCCCGTTCTGCTTCTAAAAATTCTTCGATTTGAGGGGTTAATTTTAATTTTGAAATCAACCTTCTATTAATCAAGTTGTTGATAGGGTCATCATCTACTAAAATAATGGAATGAAATCTGTGCATGGATGATTCTCCAAATGTTGGAAGTGATTTAAGTTATTTCAAATATACTTCTCTAATTTAAAAAATTACAGATTTAAATGAAATTGATTTTTGTAAAAGCCTTAAACTTTCCCGGCTTTAAAAAAAAATATGTGTGTCCGCATTGTGGCAGGTCCCCGACAATTTCCAAAACATTCTACTGAAAAACTGAATTCTTATGTTTGGGGTGTATAGGAATGATCCCTAAACTTTGGGAGGCCGAATTAGCCCTTGTGAGCGTATAAGGGGTTAAAACGATGGTTTTAATAGTTTTATTGTTAGGTGGCTTGTCTTGTCCCGAAGATTTTCGGATATAGAAATGTTTTTTGGCTAGGAAAAAAGTAGCTATGTAATTGATTGACCGATTTTCTGAAGCCCCAAGAAAATCTTTAGCGTTAACTTTGTTATGTGCATTTATGCGGATATCCATAAAAAAAGAGGAACCATTACAGTTCCTCTTTTAAATTGACATAATGGGACAATTACATCATACCGCCCATTCCGCCGCCGCCCATTGGAGGCATTGCCGGAGATTCTTCTTTCACATCAGCGACTACACATTCTGTAGTCAACAACAATGCAGCTATAGAAGCGGCATTTTCCAAAGCCAATCTAGTCACTTTAGTAGGATCAATTACACCTGCTTCGAATAGATCTTCATATACATCTGTTCTGGCATTGTAACCGAAATTACCTTTGTTTTCTTTGATTTTGTTGATCACTACAGAACCTTCACCACCTGCATTTGCAACGATTGTTCTCAATGGAGATTCGATCGCAAATCTGATGATGTTGATACCTGTATCCTGATCTTCATTTTCACCTTTCAAGTTATCCAAGGCAGACACAGCCCTTACCAAAGCAACACCGCCACCGACTACCACACCTTCTTGTACAGCAGCTCTGGTCGCATGCAAAGCATCGTCAACTCTGTCTTTCTTTTCTTTCATTTCTACCTCAGTAGCAGCACCGATGTATAGGATGGCAACACCACCAGACAGTTTCGCCAATCTTTCCTGAAGTTTTTCTCTATCATAGTCAGAAGTTGTTTTTTCTATCTGAGCTTTGATTTCATTGATTCTAGCTGTGATGCCTGCTTTTTCACCTGCACCATTGACTATAGTGGTATTGTCTTTGTCAATGTTGATTTTTTCTGCTGTTCCAAGATAATCAACGGTGGCATTCTCAAGTTTGTAACCTCTTTCTTCAGAGATTACAGTTCCACCTGTCAGGATTGCTATGTCTTCCAACATGGCTTTTCTTCTATCCCCAAAACCAGGAGCTTTAACAGCTGCTACTTTCAATGCACCTCTGATTTTGTTTACAACCAAAGTTGCCAAAGCTTCTCCGTCTACATCTTCAGAGATGATCAATAATGGTCTTCCTGACTGTGCTACAGGCTCCAATACAGGAAGCAATTCCTTCATTGAAGAGATTTTCTTATCATAGATTAGAATATATGGCCTGTCCAATTCGACTTCCATTTTTTCTGTATTGGTTACAAAGTAAGGAGAAAGGTATCCTCTGTCAAACTGCATACCTTCTACAGTGCGCACTTCAGTTTCGGTTCCTTTTGCTTCCTCTACTGTGATTACACCATCTTTACCAACTTTGTCCATGGCATCAGCGATCATTTTGCCGATTTCATCGTCATTGTTGGCAGACACTGTAGCTACCTGCTGGATTTCTTTGCTGGTAGAAATTGCCTTAGAATTGGATTTCAATTGAGCTACAACAGCAGATACTGCTTTGTCGATACCTCTTTTTAGATCCATAGGGTTGGCACCTGCAGCCACATTTTTGATTCCAAGGCCAAAAATCGCCTGGGTCAATACAGTAGCGGTAGTAGTTCCATCACCTGCGTTGTCAGCAGTTTTGGAAGCTACTTCTTTCACCAACTGTGCTCCCATGTTTTCAATCGGCTCGGACAATTCAATTTCTTTTGCAACAGTAACACCATCTTTGGTGATTGCCGGTGCACCGAATTTTTTGTCAATGATGACATTTCTTCCTTTTGGTCCGAGGGTTACTTTTACTGCATCAGCAAGAGCATCCACTCCTTTTTTCAATCTGTCTCTTGCGTTGGTATTGAAAAATAGTTCTTTAGCCATTTTTTTGTTGTTTTAGGTTCTTTAAAATGTTTGAAATAGATGATTAGAGAATTGCAAAAATGTCTGACTCTCTCATGATAAGGTAATCATGTCCTTCAACTGCAAGTTCTGTACCGGCATATTTGCCATAAAGTACCTGATCACCTACTTTTACAGTCAACGGCTCGTCTTTTTTACCGCTTCCTACTGCGATTACTGTGCCTTTCTGAGGTTTTTCCTTGGCAGTATCAGGAATGTAAAGTCCGGATGCGGTTTTTTCTTCTGCTGCAGCAGGCTCCACCAGAACTCTGTCTGCAAGAGGTTTGATGTTTACTTTTGACATAATTATTGGATTTTAAAGGTTAGAAACAAAATCTTGTAAACCTCAATTATCACTTCTTGTGCCAATTAAGTTATACTACCATCAACTGACATATAGTCCGTCAATTTGACCTTTGTCATGTCATAAATATGGTCTGCCAAAAATATTCTCTGTCAATTTTTCCAATGTGCTTTTTAATGATGTCAGTTTTTTTTAAATTTTCATAAACTGAATGTTATGAAAAACTTATCTGAAAATTGGATTACAGAAGGTTGGATTGACTTTGAATACAAGAAATACCTTCTTTTGGCGTATTTGCAACATGTAGACGGACAGTTCAAGGAGGTGAAACTTTACCCCCCGCTCGCAGACCTGATCCAGCATTATAGCCGACTCAAAAGTTTTGAAAAAAACAGGGATCAGATCAGGTCCGCATTCCCGAAAATGCTCCAAGGACCCGATAGTAACGAATTTAAATTTGTTTACAAACCTTTGATTATTGATGATGAGATGATGAAGCAGCTTGAGGAAATTGTAGCTTTTTCTCTGCCTCAGCTCAAAAACCATATCGAAGAAGGGAAGAATATTTATGATTTTTTGGAAAACGAGATGAAAATCGAACCAATTGGTATATCTCCCTTGTACCAAAAAGAAGGGTATGTTTTCCTTTCTTTCGACAAATCCAAAGAGGTTTTTGTCTATAAGTATAAAGTAAACCTGTTCCAGAACAGTGTAGATACCTTTAAAGGAGTCATGATGCAATTGGTCCAGAAAGTAAGGAGTTCTATCCTAAATACTTATGAACAGATCAAACTTGACCTTATAAAAACCAACAGGGAACTTCCAAATCCGGCGACTTATAGCATTTGTAGTAGGCAACAGATTCCTCTCGAAGAGAGTTTTGTACCTATCAGTAAAAGATTACTGCTAAAAATGGTAGAATAAAAAAGCCCGCTAAAAGCGGGCTTAAAGTTTTTAGTTTTCTGTGGTATCTGCCGGTAGCGTTTCAGCACCTTCAGTCGGTAAAAGACTTTCTGAATCGCCAAATGAAGGACTTACGATCTGTTTCCTTGCATTTTCAATGTTTGGAGAGGCAGATTGTCCGAGCTGTATAGTAGAATAAAAAGCGGAGGATGAAAGGGAGAGGGCCAAGATAGCGATCGCCAACACCCAAGTGGATTTTTCAAGAATGTTTCCGGTTTTGGTTACCCCCATAATCTGAGATGCACCTGCACCAAATGCAGCGCCTACACCTCCTTTTGAATCCTGAGCCAAGATGACAAGGACCAATAAAACCGCCAAAATGATAATTAATGTAATAAGAAATGTGAACATATGATTGATATTATAAATCCAAGCCTTTGATTAAGTCCGCAAAGTAAATGTTTTTATCTGGAAATTTCACCATTAATTTTTGATAAATTTCTTTGGCTTTTTGTTTTTTACCCTGCTTTACCAACAGTTTGGCGTATGATTCTGATAGTAAGGTTGGATGTAGATGGGTGCTGTTTTCGGAGAGATCTGCCTGCTTCTGAAAATCTTCCATTTCTTTCAAAGTTGCCAGCTTGATTTCTTTTTTGCTGAAAGCTTTGATCAAGTCTATTTGTTCCCTTTTCTTTTCATCTATGATTTCCTTTTTCTCCCTTTTTCTGATGTTTTCTATCAAATCATCATTAGGTCTTCTTTTTTTAGTTTTTGTGGGTAATTCCGTTTCCTGTTTTGTGGAAGTAACTACATTTTCCTTCCTACTATTGAGATTCTCTTCAAGTTTTTTAAGAATTTTGGCCCGGATTTCAGGATCGGTCTCTTTTGAAGGTTCTGGAATCAAGGATTTCTCAAAATCCTCCAATACGATGGATTTTTGCTTTGTTGGCTTTGCACTGGAGATAGCCTCCATGTTTTCTTCAATCTTATTCCCCAAAAAACGAAATGGCGTATCTGATTCAATCATCAGTTTGAGCCAATTCCTGTCCGGACTTGTGACCGACGCCCAATGGAGTAATTCTAAGGATTTTCCCCCGGACTTTTCAAGCTCATATTTGGCAAGCAATACTTTTGGAACCTGAAAAAACGGGAAGCTTTCATGTAATTTGATCAAATGGGCAATGTCCTCTTTTTGAAGATTGTTGCTCACTTTCAATATGGAAATAAGTTGGTGGCTGTTCACGGTTTGATCATTGAATAAATCCCAATTTACTCATTTTTACCAATTGGCAACGGTGGCGGTGAAGATGTCTTGAATAATATTATTGAAAATCTCTTCTATAAGTTGGCTTTCGACCTGAAGGATGGAAGTCGTTCTTGGGTCGTAATCTTTAAAGAAAGAGAAAGTTTGTTTGAGATTATCATCCTCATTGACTGTATTCAGGTATTCCACTTCTATGGCAATGGTTAACCGCATTTGCCCCGCTCTATCAGGTAAGTTAGGGTCTGTACTTGTTACGGTCGCCTGTGGGGTGATCGCATAGCGTTTGATTGCCCCAAGGAATTGCAGGTCTCCGTTTGTCCTGACGAGTTCCAGCTGGGTATTTCTTTGATAAAACTCCTTAAGAGATTCAGTAAAAAGCTGCTCCATATTGGCAGGACCTCCACCCGAATCATTGAAAAAGTTTTCGACTGAAAATGTCTTGGTCAATTCATAATTAATGTTCGTTCCGGTAAAGCTGTATTTGATCGCACATCCCTGAAGCAGCAAAACTGGAAGCAGTAATGTCATTAAATGACGTTTTGATTTCCTACTCAATGTCATATTGTTTTATTTTTCTATATAACGTCCTTTCGGATATACCAAGGTCACCTGCAGCGTATTTTCTTTTGTTATTATGTTTACGGAGTGCTTTCAGGATCATTTCTTTTTCTTTTTTCTCCAAAGAAAGTGAATTGTCGTCTTCCTCATGGATAATGTCTTCGATTGTATCGTCATCGTAATCCTCCGTTTCCTCGTTTTGGTTTTGGTGGTCGATTACCAAGGGGACATTGGATGGAACATTCGAGGGCTTTTTCTCCTCGAATGAAGTGGAAGATGGCTCTAAATCATCAAAAAGATTTTGATGCTTGCTCATGATAGTGGAGTTAAGACCTCCTGACTGAAAAGCCTCAAGTACTAGTTTTTTGAGTTCATTCATGTCCTTTTTCATATCAAAAAGAACTTTGTAGAGAATTTCTCTTTCAGAAAAATCCGAGAATTCACTTGAGCCTCCCGAGCTGCCAGTCAGGGCAGGAAGCCTACTTTGATCTGTAGGGAGATATTTGGCTAAAGTTGCAGCGTCCACATCCCTGTTTTCTTCCAATAAGGAGATTTGTTCTGCTATGTTTTTAAGCTGACGGATATTTCCGGGAAAAGGGAATTTTACCAATAACTTCTTCGCAGCATCATCAAGAGCTATGGGCTTTACTTTGTACCGTTCAGAAAAATCCGTAGTGAATTTTCTAAACAGCATGACGACATCATCACCTCTTTCCCGCAGTGGTGGCACGTAGATCGGAACAGTGTTTAACCTGTAATACAGGTCTTCCCTGAATTCACCTTTGTCCACGGCTTTGATCAGGTTGACATTTGTGGCTGCAATGACCCTGACGTTGGTTTTGAGCACTTTTGATGAGCCAACTTTGATAAATTCTCCATTTTCCAACACCCTGAGGAGCCTGGCCTGTGTCCCAAGAGGCATTTCGCCGATTTCATCTAGGAAAATCGACCCGCCATCTGTTACTTCAAAATAGCCTTTCCTTGCTTCATGCGCACCGGTAAATGACCCTTTTTCATGACCAAACAGTTCGGAATCAATCGTGCCTTCAGGAATGGCCCCGCAGTTGATGGCAATGAATTTGCCATGCTTGCGAAGGCTAAGCGAGTGAATGATCTTAGAAAAAGATTCCTTGCCACTGCCGCTTTCTCCTGTAATCAGCACCGTCATGTCGGTAGGGGAGGCCTGCATGGCCACCTGTATGGCATGGTTGAGCAAAGGGCTGTTGCCAATTATGCCAAACCGCTGCTTGATACTTTGAATCTCTGAGTTTGTGATCATTATAGCGTTTTGAAAATCAGGATACAACTTCCCCAAAAAGTGTTGCCGGTGAGCAATCGGTAATCCTTACCATGACGTAGTCACCTTTTTGGTAAGGCCCATCGGGAATAATCACCACTTTATTGGCCGAATTTTTACCTTTAAGCTGTTCTTTTGACCTTTTTGAAGTTCCTTCTATCAAGATTTCCTGGATTTTTCCCAAGTCAAGTTTATTTCTTTCAAATGACAGTTGGCTTTGTTTGTCAATGATTTCTGCCAACCTTCTTTTCTTTACTTCCAATGGAATATCATCTGCGAATTTTTTGGCGGCTAAGGTTCCAGGTCGCTCGGAATAGAAAAACATGTATGAAAAATCATACTTTACGATATCCATCAAGGTCAATGTGTCCTGATGTTCTTCTTCCGTCTCACTGCAAAACCCCGTAATCATATCAGATGATATGCCACATTCCTCCCCGAGGATTTCTCTGATTTTGCTGACCCTTTCCAAGTACCATTCCCGATCATAAGTTCTATTCATCAGTTCTAGTATTCTTGAATTACCGCTTTGTACAGGCAAGTGGATGTATTTACAGATGTTGTCGTATTTTTTGATAGTGTACAACACTTCATCTGTTATGTCTTTCGGATGGGAAGTCGAAAACCGGATCCTAAGTAGTGGGCTTACCTGTGCGACCATCTCTAATAAATGATGGAAATGAACTACTTCGGATACTTCGTCTTCTTTTTTACTGAGTCTTGCTTTGTTGTTTTCTTCGGGAGACCATTTGTAGCTATCTACATTTTGACCTAGCAAAGTGACTTCTCTAAATCCTTTTTCAAAAAGTTCTCTTGCTTCATGGATAATTGAATGAGGATCCCGGCTTCTTTCCCTCCCCCTTGTGAATGGTACCACACAGAAAGAACACATATTGTCGCATCCCCTCATTATCGAAATAAAGGCATTTACGCCATTTGAATTGAGTCTGACAGGGGATATATCTGCATAGGTTTCTTCCCTTGAAAGGAAAGTATTTACCCCCTTATTTCCGAATTCTGCTCCAGTCACCAGATTGGGAAGATCTCTATAAGCATCCGGTCCGACTACTACATCTACGATTTTTTCTTCATCGAGGAGTTTTTCCTTCAATCGCTCTGCCATGCAGCCAAGAACGCCCACAGTCAGTTCGGGCTTGTTTTTTTTGAGGGTATTGAATTGGCTGAGTCTTTTGCGTACAGTCTGTTCTGCTTTGTCTCGGATTGAGCAGGTATTTAAAAAAATCACATCCGCCTGCTCAAAATCTGAAGTAGTGTCATAGCCGTTTTCCTTCATGATAGAAGCCACTATTTCAGAGTCTGAGAAGTTCATCTGGCAGCCATAGGACTCGATGTAAAGCTTTTTTTGCTTGCCTGTATTGACCTCTTCAGTTATTTTGTAATCAGTAGCTTGCGCTTCCTCGGGACTGAGGATATCTATATCTTTGATAATGTTTTCCATGGATAATTTACTTTTGGACTGCGAAATTAAAAAAATACGGACAAATTGACAGGTTTTATTCTATCAATTCTGTTAATGGTATTTCTTTGTCAAAAAAAACTCCTTCCTGTGGGGAAGGAGCTTGATTTGATTTATTGTTTCAAGATGAATTTAGACTGGTCATCAATCAATTTCCCGAACCTTGTCTGATTTTCTATTGAACTACCCAAATCTATCCTGTCGATCATTTGGATCCTGTCAGGCGAAGGAATACCCGTTATTTGTTCCAAAGTAAGTTTTAATAAAAACTCATTGGTATCTCCAAATGGCAATAAGGTAGGCTGGGAAAGTTCATTTCCCTGAACATTTGGCTGGAATCCGGTATCATAGTCAGATCGGTCATTTTTATTAAACGACTTGGAAACGATTGGCAAAAGCCCATATTTATTGGCAGGGTTTTCCTCATCTTCTAATGCAATTGATCCTACGTTTTTCCCAAAAGTCAATCCCCCAACCATAAATACATCCATATATGGTCTTAGCCCATTGATGATCAATTCACTTGCGGAAGCAGTCCTAGATGAAGTGATGATGTAAACCCTATTTCCTGTTAGTATTTGTCCAAGATTTTCGGGTTTGCTTTCAAACTTAACCTGCACATTTTTCAATTGGTCAAAACCCATTAAAAAGCTATTGTACTTAATTTTGGTGAATACATCATTTCCGGTCACATTGGGAGCTATCAGACTTGCTAAGTTGACAGCGCTGGACTGGAATCCGCCTCCATTATACCGAAAATCCAATATCAGGTGGTTTATCCCTTCAGCCTTGAATTTTGCAAATATTGCATCCATCTCCTCGTCATACCGGGTGGCTTGGCCTTCTATCCCCGGGGCAAAAAAGTGGTAGACTACATAGCCTATTTTTTGATTTCCGATGGTATAAATAGAATCTAGGAAATTAGGATTTTCTGATAAAACCGAAGTAGTCAGGTCCACAGGAGTCTGCGTTACATAAGAGGATGAACTTTCATTGTACCTAAGATAGGAAATGGAATGGGCCTCTGACCTTTGACCCAAGACTTCCTGATAATTGTCCAAGGTCATCCTGACTCCGTTGATATGGGTGATCAAATCGCCGCGCCTCAGACCTTTACTTTCTGAAGGGCTTCCCTTTTTGGTGTAGGTTATAAATGCGATTACATTATTGTTGGTACTGCTTTCACGGGCAAGGGTAATTTCATAACCTGCTTCTTTGCTCACTCCCTGAAGGCTGTTGATGAGTTCCTGATAATCCGGATAAATAACGGAAAACCTGTCAGTAGGTCTAAAAAGCAGGGATTCAAAATAATCTTCCGGGTCAGATTCAAGAGAAATTGGGTTTCTCATATCATCCAACCAAAGGTAGACTTCATCCATTACTTCTTGAATCCATGTATTTACTTTGGCATTGGCAGACAATTCCGGTACAGGATCATCGGTTTTATCTTTGCATGCATTCAAAAAGAGGAATGCCCCAAACAAAAGGAAAATTCCGGATTTTTTGTTGGATAAGTATTTCATGACAATATCTTTAATACGTTGAGCAGTAGGTTTAAACATTGGTCTAAACGCAGAAGCTACCCAAAATGATTGAAAAGATAAAAAGTATTTTGAAATATTCTGGAATCAGTAGGATGTGTTGATAGTGATATCGGAGGTCTTGCTGTCAAGTAGTTTTCCTTTTTCACATTTAAGAACCCTATAAGGGTATTTTCTCAATAAATCATGGTTATGAGTTGCCATCAGAATGGCTGTTCCTTCATTGTTGATTTCCTGAAAAAGTTTAAAAATCCCGTCTGCCACATCCGGATCAAGGTTTCCTGTAGGTTCGTCGGCTAAGAGAATAGAAGGTTGGTTGATCAGTGCCCTCGCGATCACTACGCGCTGCTGTTCTCCACCCGATAGCTGATGTGGCATTTTTGTGGCTGCATCGGCAAGTCCAACTTTCAGAAGAACTTCGATCATCCTGTTTTTCATTTTCTCTTTGTCTTTCCAGCCAGTGGCCCGCATGACAAAAAAGAGATTTTCGGCTATAGACCTGTCCGGAAAAAGCTGAAAGTCTTGAAATACTATTCCGAGTTTTCTTCTCAAATAGGGTACTTCGTTTTTTTTGATTTTGTCAAGGTGAAAACCCACTATTTCTGCTTTGCCCATTTTGAGAGTCAGGTCAGCATAAAGGGTCTTTAAAAGGGAGCTTTTTCCACTTCCTGTCCTTCCTATCAAAAAAACGAACTCATCTTTTCCGATTGAAAAATTAACATCCTGCAGGACTGCATCCAATCCCTGAAAAATACAGGCGTCTTTTACTTCAATGATCGCTTCTTTTCCAAATTCCATCAAATCTCAATTTTTTGGGTTTTTCCGAATGGGAGGTCTCTGATCAAGGTTTCTAGTTCTGCTTCCTTTCCTTCCAAACCAAATTTCTCGATATTCTTCAAGGGTCTATCTGCCCTGAAATAGGCTACCAACACAAAATTATCATCCCTGATTTGCACATAATCAGGGATTTTGGCTTTTCCTTTTACTTTTAAGATATACATAAATGGTTTGGGTTCCTCTGTGATTTAAAAACAAGGGTTTTTGGGATTCTGTTTCAATCCTTTGTATGAAAACAAAGAAAGCATAATGAAAAGAAACGATGGGATCGGGATTGTGGTCAATAATCCGATCCCATTTTTTCACTTATTTTCCTGCAGCCTTTGCGTGGTCGGCAAGGAAAGTTGCCAATCCCGAGTCTGTAAGTGGGTGGTTTAACAATCCCAAAATAACTTTCAAAGGACATGTCACCACATCTGCACCGAGTTCGGCACATTTGATCAAGTGCATGGTATGTCTCACGGATGCCGCCAAAACCTGAGTGGCATAACCATAATTTTCATAAATATTGACAATCTGATCGATCAGCTCTAAGCCATCGTAAGAGATGTCATCCAATCTTCCGATAAATGGTGAAACGTAGGTTGCGCCGGCTTTTGCGGCAAGAAGTGCCTGGCCTGCTGAAAAAATCAAAGTACAGTTGGTTCGGATGCCTTCATTTGAAAAATACTTGATGGCTTTGATACCGTCTTTGATCATGGGGATTTTTACGACTATTTTGTCATCGATTTTTGCAAGTTCCTTGCCTTCCCTGATCATTCCTTCAAAATCCGTGGCAATGACTTCGGCGCTTACATTATCGTCCACGATGTCGCAGATGGCTTTGTAATGGGCACGGACTCTTTCTTCCCCGCTGATTCCCTCTTTTGCCATCAAGGATGGATTGGTAGTGACGCCGTCCAATACGCCAAGATCGTAGGCTTCCTTGATATCATTCAGGTTGGCGGTATCAATAAAGAATTTCATATGTTGTTTGTTTATGTTGATTGTACAAAGTTAATTGATAAATCAGGAAATGGAAGGGGAAAAAGAATGTAAAATGATGAATGGGTAATTGAAATGTCGTGTATTCCAGAATTAAAAAATGGAAAAAAAAGAAGCGGCATCGCACCGCTACGACTGCTTACCCTTGCTCCCTTCCGGACCTGGGGGATTCAGCAGGAGCTGGTCGTGCCGCTAGGACGCAAATGTAAGGCAAAAATCTCCGGTTTCAAACAGTTGAAATAAAAACAAAACCATTTATTCTTAAGTCTCTCAAAATCAGCGATAAATTTCGTGGCAAAGTTTTTGCAATATTTTAACTTGAAAAAACAATAAAAAATATGAAGCAATTACTGATTTTGATCCTTTCTATTGTCTTGTTGGGTTCGTGCAGTGTTTTCGGACCCAATCCGGAATATTACCAGGGAATGACTGAAAAGAAATTTTTGAGGCAGAACGAGGCTGCTGTGATAAGCCACCTTGACGGAAATCAAAAAACTTACAGGGTCATTAGAGATGAAAAATTTTATGTTCTTGCCACTTTTGAAGACGGGAATCTTATCAAGCTGGAAGAAAGAGAATACACTCCGGTAATCATAGAGGATAAAATCGGAAACAATTAAATCAAAATTGAATAAAACCCTTTAAAAAGTGTTTTTTTGGAATCATTTTTAAACTCTAAGTAAGAATTTAGAGTGATTCCTTATTTCTTTCATGATTGTCCGCAATGGCACCACCGGCCGAATTTTATTTTGATTTACACCTCGACTTCGCTCGGTGCCTGATGGTTTTGTTTTTAGGGGAAGGGAGGAAAATGCAGCGTAGCCGCATTTTCCTCCCTTCCCAATCATCATTCATTATCCGGTGGCGGTGCGAAGTCGAGGTCATTTTGTCAAATAGAGACCGTCAAAAAATGCTGATATACATAATTTCTTTTCTAAAAAAAGAACAAACTATCCTGATTCTTTGCTTTTTTTCGTAATTAGCCCACTAACTACAGGTCAAATTCCCGGGAGCATGTAAACCTGTTCTAGAGTTAAATTATTTGGTTAAGTTTACGCATTAAGTTGCCTATGAATATCTCTTATTATCAAGCTATGAGAAAGTTTGTTTGGAGTCCTTTGGTAGTGGTTTTCATCCTTGCTTTTGCTTCCTGTGTACCTAATGAGAAAATTATGTACTATCAAAACCTAGAAGGAAACACAGTAATTCAGGATGGGGAATTGATCAGCTATGAATTGCCGGAGTACAGGCTGCAGTTCAATGATATAATCGACATTCAGATTCAGACTGTAGAGCAGATTCTTGAAGAAGGCCTTACTTCCAAAATCCAAGCTGAAGCCAACAACGCTGTTTTTGGTCAGATAGCCCAAACTGGGGGAGATATCTATTACATGACCGGATATACGATCGATAAAAACGGCTATATCAGAATGCCTCTACTAGGAGAGATTCAGGTCAACGACAAGACGCTTGACGAGGTAAGGATTATTATAGAGGATGCGTTGAAAAAATATGTCACCTCAGAGATTTTTGTACGGGTCAAACTGGGCGGTATCAGATTTTCTATCCTTGGGGAATTCCGTAGACCGGGAAAGTATGTTGTTCTGCAGGATAGATTGACTATTTTTGAAGCAATAGCCCAAGCCGGGGACATGACTATTGTAGCCAAAAGGGATCAGATTATTCTTGTCAGACAATATCCCGATGGAACCAAGTTGCACCGAATCAACCTCAATGACAGGCAGATCATTCAGACTCCTTTTTATTTCATTCAGCCCAATGATCAGATCTATGCTGAACCCATGAAAGCAAGGGAAATAGGTACTGGAGAAAACACAGCACAGACTGTCGCTTTGATTCTTTCTTCAGTCACAGCCGTCGCTTTGGTTTTGAATCTTATCCTACAAAATTGATGAGTACTAATACCTCTTACCCATTTATACCCGATCCTTTTCTGCCTCCCCAAGAGGACGATATTGAATTGAAGGTCATTTTGTTTAATTACCTCAAATATTGGCCATTTATAGCCTTTTGTACTTTGGTCTGTGTGTTGGCTGCATTTCTTTTCAATAAATATGCAACACCGGTCTATTTGGTCCAATCCTCGGTGATTGTCACAGAAGAACCTCAGGCCTTGGGTTCCGAAATCTTTGATGCAGTGGGCATGATGCCCATCAAAAATAACGTCGAAAACGAAATTGGAATTCTCAAATCTTATACCCTTGCAGAAGAAGCAATTAGGGAAATAGGATTGGATGTTTTCTATTTTTCCGATGATTTATTGACAAGCACACAGGTACATGCCGATGTACCCGTAGATGTGGTGGTAGATTGGACCCACTTTCAGTTGGTCAAGGGAAAATTTTTGATAGAAGTTTTGGATGACCATACTTTCAGTATTGATCCGGAAGGAGATGAATATGAGCTATTTAATCCCTCTGATCCTTTTTATAAGAAAGAAATCAAAGAGGTTCCTGATCTAAAACCCTCCTATGTTTTTGGAGAAAATATTGAATCAGAATTTCTGAAAATCAAAATTGAAAACAGGAATGCCAAGCCCGGTGATAAAATTATCTTTCAGTTGGTGGATACCCCTTCCTTGGCACTTTTTCTTAAGGACAAGGTAACAGTCACACCGATCAACAAACAAGCCTCGATCCTAAATATCTCATTTGAAACGCCCGTTAGGAGGATGGGAGAGGAATACCTCAACAAGTTGATGGAAGTATACCTTCAAAGAGAACTCGACGAAAAAAACAAGGCAGCGGAGAATACCATCAGGTTTATTGAAGACCAACTGAGCGGTATCACTGATTCTTTGACATTTTTTGAAGGAAGTCTGGAAAAGTACAGGTCAGAAAATAAGATTTTCAATCTAAGTGAAGAAGGTTCCCAGATTTTTCAAAGGTTGCAGGAATTTGAAAAAGACAGATCAAAGGCCGAAATCAATCTAAAATATTATCAAACCCTTCAAAATTATATCAATAGAGATGATATTGAAGAGATAGTTGCGCCATCGATTATTGGGAACACCGATCCTCTCCTACAGTCTTTGGTGGTGGGAATTAGTGAGCTTCAGGCCGAAAAAATGAGACTTTCCAATAATTTTTCAGAGGAGGCTCCCCCAATGAGGGAAATCAATGCCAAAATAAGGAATACAAAAAAGGCACTTCAGGAGAATATTGCATCCTCTATCCGGAATTCCAACACCTACCTGCAAGAAGTCAATTCACAGATAAAAAGAGTGGAAAGAGAAATCAATTCACTACCTGAAACAGAAAGAAGGCTATTGGGAATTCAAAGGAAATTCACTGTAAATGAAAACATTTATGTGTATTTGCTTCAAAAGAGGGCAGAATCAGAAATCACCAGGGCATCGAATATGCCTAAGAATGCCATTCTTGACTTTGCACGGGCGGGACAGATCCCCGTTTTTCCAAAGAAAATCATCAATCTGATCATCGGTCTGGCAATTGGCCTGATATTTTCCATTGGATACATTTCAATCCGTGATTTTCTCAACACCAAAATTGAAGATCCTAAAGAGCTTGAAAAGCAAATCAATACCCCATTGATAGGCATGATAGGTAGGAATCAAAGCAATGATCCCAAGCCGGTCCTTCACAATCCTAGGTCTTCGGTTACAGAATCCTTCAGAAACATCAGGGCAGATATGTCCTATCTCAGCCCCAATAAAGAACAGCTTACAATCTTATTTACATCAAGTATTTCGGGTGAAGGGAAAACTTTCGCCTCTGTCAATATGGCCTCGGTCTATTCTCTTTTGGGAAAAAAAACATTATTGATTGGCTTAGATTTACGAAAACCCAAAATTGCCGAAGAATTTGGCCTTGTCAATGACCAAGGCATGAGTACCTGTCTGAGCAAGAATATGCCTTGGAGAGAAGTCGTCAAGAAAACCAAATTCGAAAACCTAGATATCATCCTCTCAGGTCCCATTCCACCTAATCCTGCTGAACTCCTGCTTCAAAACAAATTCTCAAAAATTATGGCCGAAATAAAGGAGGAATATGAAGTGATTGTGTTGGATTGCCCTCCTGCAGGCTTGGTTTCCGAAACCAAAGAACTTTTCAAACATTCCGATGTGAATTTCTTTATTTTCAGACAGGGATTTTCCAATAAGAGTAACATTCAAATATTGAATAACTTGATCGAAAAAGGAGGAGTATCCAAAATATACGCCATCCTCAATGATGTACATATTGACAAAGGTTATGGGTTTGGTTACGGGTATGGCTACGGGTATGGATATTCAAGTCACTACGGTTATCATGACGAAGTACAACTGCCTTGGTGGAAACGGGCAATGAAAAGGGGATAGAAGGGGGGAAGTTGGGAAGAATGGAAGTTGGGAAGTGGAAAATTGAATGATGAATTCTGAATGGGGTCAAACTAATCCAAATTGAAAATCACATTGGGTTACTCCTTGTTATGAGCCCCTAACATTTTAAAATGGTCAGAAAAGAAATGACTTTGAGGTTATTCTAAATAGGCCTCGTCCACGATAGCGATCGGCCACCTGGGTTGTTTAGTAAAAAGGATGAGGAGGGAAAAGCAGCGCAGCCGCTTTTCCCTCCTCATCCTCAAAAACCCAATATCCCCGTTCCCTGAGCTTGGCGAAGGGAGAGTTAATAATTTTGGTCATTGGTACCATTTAACATTTTGCAAATATTCAGAAAGGGTATTGACATGTTGGAATATTGAGGATCAATAGGAGTGTGGCTTTAGCCCATTCACAAATAAATGCCGGGCAAAAAACCGGATTTAGCTAAAATAATATGATTGGTTTTAGTAAGATGGGTATGGTTTGGCTAAAGCTGGGTTAGAGCTTAGAGGTTTTCCTTTCCTTCAAGCTAAAGTATCAAGAAATTGACCTTATTCCCGATAGTTACTGTGACCCAGGTGGCGAAGCTGTGTCAAGACCGATGCAAAGCCAAATGAACAAATGAAAAAAATCCAAATGGTGGACTTGAAGTCCCAATATGAAAAAATAAAAGATGAAATCGATGCTGCCATGCAGGAAGTCATTGATCAGGCTGCTTTTATCAATGGACCCCATGTCAGGTTGTTTGCTGATGATTTGAAGGCATACCTCAATTGTAAATATGTGATCCCTTGTGGAAATGGCACAGATGGCCTGCAGGTAGCCATGATGGCTTTGGATTTTAAGCCCGGAGATGAGGTCATTGTTCCGGCTTTTACCTACATCGCGGCAGTGGAGGTAATTGCTTTGCTGGGTTTAAAACCGGTCTTTGTAGATGTGGACGCAGCTACCTTTCAGATCGATACCTCAAAAATTGAATCCAAAATAACCGACAAGACAGTAGCAATCGTTCCTGTCCATCTTTTTGGCCAATGTTCTGAAATGGAAGCTATTTTAAAAATGGCTCAAAATCACGGACTAAAAGTGATAGAAGATGCAGCCCAATCCATCGGTTCTGTCTACAGATTTTCTGATGGCACTTTGGCACAATCAGGGACAATGGGAGATATAGGTGTTACTTCATTTTTTCCATCCAAAAACCTTGGTTGCTTTGGAGACGGGGGCGCAATGTTTACCAATGACCATGACCTGGCAGAAAAAATGAGGATGATCTCCACTCATGGACAAAAAAAGAAATACCACCACCATTCCATTGGTGTCAATTCCCGCTTGGATACCGTTCAGGCTGCATTGTTGCGGGTGAAGCTCAGGTATCTGAATCAATATCAAAATGCAAGAAATAAAGTTGCGGAAGCCTATGACAAAGCCTTTGAGGCCAATTCCCATATTTCTATTCCAAAAAGAATTCTCCAATCTACCCATGTTTTTCATCAATATACCATCAAATTGAAAGATGTAAACAGAGAGGAATTCTCAAAACATCTGGCTTCTTTCGGTATTCCTACTATGATATATTATCCGGTTCCTACTCACCTTCAGTTGGCATACCAAAATTACGGTTATAGGGAGGGTGATTTTCCTATTTCCGAAAAACTCTGTAAGGAAGTCATCTCGCTTCCCATGCACACAGAAATGGAGTCCGAGCAATTAGATTTGATCATTGATTCTATCAATAGTTATTTCATATGAAATCATATTTTGCACATGAATCGGCCTATATCGATCAGGGCTGTGAAATAGGGGAGGGGACCAAAATCTGGCATTTTTCCCATATTATGGCTAATTGCAAAATCGGTAAGCACTGCAATATCGGCCAAAATGTGGTGGTTTCGCCCGAAGTCATTTTAGGAAATAATGTCAAGGTTCAAAATAATGTTTCTATATACACAGGCGTGACCTGCGGAGATGATGTGTTCCTTGGTCCTTCCGTGGTTTTTACCAATGTCATCAATCCGCGTTCTGCCATCAACAGAAAAAATGAATATTTGGCCACCAAAGTTGGAAAAGGTGCTAGCATCGGTGCCAATGCGACCATTGTTTGTGGTAATATAATAGGGGCTTATTCATTTATCGGTGCCGGGGCAGTGGTGACCAAGGATGTTCCTGATTACGCTTTGGTCATCGGTAACCCTGCCCGTCAAAAAGGATGGATGTCTGAATTTGGTCACAAGCTTGAATTTGACAAAGAAGGAAAAGCCCAATGTCCCGAAAGCGAGGAGATTTATATTTTAGCACAGGGGATAGTACAAAAATCTGAAGTCCTTAAATGAAGAATTTGGCATTGATAGGGGCTGCGGGATATATTGCCCCTAAGCATATGAAGGCAGTCAAAGAAACAGGCAACCAAATGGTGGCTGCTTTTGATAAGTTTGATTCAGTGGGAGTGATGGATAGTTTTTTTCCAAAAGCAGCCTTTTTTACCGAATTTGAGAGGTTTGATAGGTATCTGGAAAAACTTAAAAGAAACGATCAAAAGGTAGACTTCGTCAGTGTCTGTTCTCCAAATTACCTCCATGATTCCCATATCAGGTTTGGTTTGAGGCACGGTGCAGATGTAATCTGCGAAAAACCTCTAGTGCTCAATCCATGGAATATGGATGGACTTGAAATGGTAGAAAAGGAAACCGGTTCTAGGGTTTTCAACATCCTCCAACTACGTCTTCACCCCGCGATTTTGGCACTTAGGCAAAAAGTGATGTCCGAACCTGCTCATAAAGTCCATGATATTGACCTCACCTATATTTCCTCCCGAGGCAATTGGTATTATACTTCTTGGAAAGGGGATGAAAGCAAATCAGGAGGCATCGCAACCAATATCGGGATACATTTTTTCGACATGTTGGTTTGGATTTTTGGGAAGGTCAAAAACAATGTCGTTCACCTTCAAACCCACGACAGGGCATCAGGATATCTTGAGTTGGAAAGGGCAAGGGTCAGGTGGTTTTTGAGCATCAATCAGGATACCCTGCCTGAGTCCGTATTGGCACAAGGAAAAACCATCTACCGTTCCATGACCTTAGAAGGGCATGAAATCGAATTCAGCGAAGGGTTTGTGGATTTACATACCCAAAGTTATTCGGGGATATTGGAAGGAAAAGGCTTTGGATTGGAAGAAGCAAGAAGTTCGGTAGAACTCGTCCATGACATCAGGCAGCAAAAAGGTATTGGATTGATAGGGGACTACCATCCATTTTCCAAGAAGCCATTGACAGACCATCCATTTCTTTGAAAGATCAATAAAATTTTTGACCACACAGAGAAAGGATGAAGGAGGAAGGTAGAGGGATGAAGGATTGTAAAAGGTGAGAGGTAAGAAGAAAAATAGCCGCTGTTAACTTGATGAAAAAAAGCCACGTAGTGTCCGCCCGGCTGAAGCGATTCGGATGTGGTCTAATCTTGGTAGAAAAGGAAAGGAAAAGCAATCCGGTTTTTGGCCGAAATTATCCCAAGTCAAAAATTCGCCTTGCGCCAAAAGCATTGAAATTCAATTCTTCAATTTAGACACTAAATTAACCCCTTGAATTAAAATGACCCAACAAAATAAAATCTTCATCATCGGTTATTCAGGCCACGCTTATGTGGTTTTGGACAGTATCCTGGAGCAGGGCCTTCATGTAGGGGGTTATTTTGCAAAAGATTATAATGTAGAGGATCCTTACAACCTGGAGTTTTTTGGCGATGAAAGGGCTGATGATGTGAGTCATGTGCTAGATGGAAATTTGATATTTCCCTGCATCGGTGACAATGCCATCCGGGCAAAAGTTGTCAGCTTTATCAAGAGCAAAAATTTCAATCAATTGTCGGTTTTAGATAAAACTGCCTTGGTTTCTTCAAAAGCCACAATTGGCCTGTCCACTTTTGTCGGTAAAAATGCCGTTATCAATTCTCTTGCAAAGATTGGAGAGGGAGTCATCATCAATACCGGTGCGGTCATTGAGCATGAATGTATTATTGGGGATTTTTCCCATGTTGCCCCGAATGCTACCTTGGCGGGAAATGTCAGCCTAGGCAGCAAGGTTTTTTTTGGAGTGGGGGCTGTGGCCAAGCAGGGAATCAGCATCGGTGACAACAGCATCGTTGGGGCCGGTTCGGTGGTCATTTCTGACATTCCTGCCAACGAAGTCTGGGTAGGAAATCCGGCGAGGAAGATTAAAACAAATTTTTTTCAATAAGTATTATCTTTTAACCCAATTTTAGATTTAAAAGTTGAGAAAATTATCATTACTTTCATTTATAAGTCAAGTTGCAGGCTTTTCTTTTTACTTTTTAACCACATTCATTTTAATCCGTTTGGTGGGGAAAAATGAATTTGGGATATTCCAGAAATTCAATTTATTTCTGACCACAGCTTTACCTTTCTTTGGGTTCACCCTAGTTTCAAGTCTTTATTATTTTCACAGTATTTACAAGAGTCAATTAGAAAAAAGTAATCTTTTCAATCAAACCTTTTTTTTACTATCATTATCTGGTGTTTTATTTTCTATTTTATTTTTTCTAAATAAAGAGGATTTAATGTGGTATTTGAATCTTGAAGAATTAGGAGCTTTGCCGGATTTAATTTTTTTAACCATTTTGTTTTATATCAATAGCAGTATTTGTGATAATATTTTTTTGCTGGACAATAATAAATTAGGTGTATTAGTTTTCATTCCTTTTGAAAAATTTTTATTCTTAGCAGTTATCTTAATTTCTTTTTTTTTTAAGAATGATTTTAACGATGTTTTCTATGGGTTTCTAATTTTCTCTTTCTTGAAGTTTCTCTTTACTTTTTACTATTTAATCCGAAATCATGGTCTTCTTAAATTTAGGATAAACCTTAATTCCATTAAAAAACAAGCATATTATTGCATTCCGTTTTATTTGGGAAATATCATCTATATAGTATCTATCAAGTTTGATAAGTTTCTTTTGAACCAATTTATTTCTCCCAATGAATATGCAATTTATACTGTTTCATTTTTGAGTATACCTTTTTTAGCAAATGCATATAGCTCAGTTAATAATGTTGTACTTCCTGAATTCACAGCTTTGATTCAAGAAAGAAAATATGAAAAAATCAAAGAATTATACCAAAATGTAGTATTAAAGACAGGATCGGTGGCGATCCCCCTACTTTTCTTTTTCTTTTGTTTTAGTAAATATTTTATTGAGTTAATATTCACTAGTTCATACCTAGAGGGGGATTTATACTATCGAATTGGTTTATTTTCATTTCTAGCCTTATTAACCTCATATGGTTTAGTTTTACGTGCAGCCCATAAAACAAAAACAATTTTTATGATTAATTTAATTTCGGCAATAATTTCAGTTGTATTGGGTTATGTAATTATACCTAAGTTTCTGTTGTTAGGGGCAGCAATAACTTCAGTTATAGCTGTTTTTTTACCAGGTCTCCTGCAATTAATTTTTGAAATTAGGTATTTGAAATTCAATTTTTTCAATTTTTTTCCAGTCAATAATTTCTTAATTGTAATTGCTTTGTCATTCCTTATTTTTCCAATCTACTTTCTTGGAGTTAATATTTTGCCAGATAATCATGCCTTGACTATAATTACTGGTATGGTTTATTTTCCAATTGTTTTTTCCATTCTTTTTAAGTTAGGATTCCTCCCTTACAGGGATGTTTTTCAAAAACTTTTGAAAAAATGAACAAGCAGTCTTACCCAATAATTTTTTCTGCAGTATTAGTCTTTTTTTTATTTTTCACATCATATTCCGGGCTTACGAAACAATTTTTGGGATTAACATTACTTGCAAGTTTTGTCTGTTTCATTTTTAATTGTAAAAAAATTGTTCTTCTTTTTTTAGTATTGATTCCCACAAATGATATTTTTTCAAAGGAAGAATTTCTATTCTCCATTTTTGGCTTAAAGCAAATTCTTGGAATTTTTGTTGTATTATACTACTTCAGAAATTACAGAATTATATCAAAAAATCTTGAAATTATTAAATTAAATGATAGACTCAGGAAAGTCTTTTTTTCATTTGAATCTCTAATTTTATTATTAATTCTTTATTTCAATTACACCTATTTCAAAAATGCTTTTTTTGGCTTACATGATTTTGATATAAATACTGCAACTCTTAAATCAATAAACATGACAGGCCATTTGTTAGCTTGTCTTTTTTCTTTAAGAATAGCTTTTACTTCAATCTCAACAATTGAGATTAATAGGTCAATGATTTGTTCGATTTTGGTTATGATTACTTTTTCATTTTTTAGCCCAATATTACCTTATCTTGGGTTTAGATCTTTGGGTACCGAAAAAACTGAATTTGAAAATATTGGATTTGAAAGGTTTACAGGAATTATTGCAGATGGAGACTCAAATACCTTAAGTGTTTATCTATGCATTACTATAGGGATTTGCTTTTTATTCTTTTCTTATTTTAGGAAAAAATTTACTGTAGTTTTGTTAATACCGCTAACTATTTTGGTTGGAGTTACAGGGAGTCGCACTGGAATTTTATCGTTATTTATAGTCATTTTCATTTTTTATTTTTTTATTAGAAATAGGAATAGTAAAAAATCAAAAATTATTTTTTTGTTTTTTATCCCAATTGTAATTTTAATTTCTTTTCCATTTTTTGACTTAATACTAAATAGATTTTTGCTCATTGGCGATCAATTTAATTTGGAAACAAGTTCAAATAGAATTGGTAAATGGCTAATGTATTTTAATTTTTTTCTTGACAATAAAATTACCTTCTTGACAGGATCACAAAAGGAATTGTTAATTACATGGGATGAAAAGTATTATTCTGCCCACAATGCTTTTATTACCATGATCTATAATGGGGGACTTATTTTTTCTATTTTGATCTATTATGCTTTTGTCAAAATTATTTGGATTTCAATTAGACATAAATTTTATGACCTCTTAATTGTAGTGGTTCCATCCTTTGTGTTGATAAATACTGTCAGCGATTTGGGTATAATATATCCTATGTTGTTATATTCAATGGTTTTAGTAAAAAATAGATTTGGTTATGAATTATATAATTCTTTAATTTTTAAAAAGATTGCTCTAGAGTCAAGGGGAATAGTCCAAATTTAAAGCTTTATGGAATATGTTTTTATCTGTGGAAATCTTTACCCATTCCAAGTTGGCGGAATGGAAGTTTTTAATCATTACTTAATAAGAGAATTAAAAAAGACACAAAACCTAAAAATAATTTCACACCAAAATAGGCCTGATTTTTTTTCAAAAGACGAATTTGCTAGAGTTAAAACTTTCTTTCCTCACGGACTTTTTTTTTCAATTTTTATTTTTTTTAAATTTTTGATAAAAAAAAGTCCAAATCAGAGAGTTGTAGTAAGTTTTTCAAAAGCACATTGGATTAATTGGCTTCCCTATATTTTGTTAAAGAAAATTGTCAACCTAAAGTACATTGTTATCATTCATTCGGGTGATTTAGGAAGTTGGGGCAATATTCCTATTCAAAATCAATTGATGCAAAATTCCTATAAAGTTTTTGGAGTCTCAAATGAGATATGTGATTATTATGTAAGGCTCACCGGTTCAAACATATATTACCTTCCTCCTTTAATTCCTTTTGAAGATGTTAAACTTGATAAGTTTGAATCAAGGGAATTTTTAAATCTCCCTGTTGAAAACAAAATTATTTTAATAGTGGGATCGTTAAAGCCACTTAAAAATCCCGAGACCATTATTCAATCTTTTGAATTGTTAGGGAAAGATTTTATAAAAAAAGAGTGTTTGAATGTAGTAGTTGTTGGAGACGGGGAAATGAATGGAAAATTGAGGTTAATGGTAAAAAAAATTGATATGGAGGAAAATTTCTTTTTTGCCGGGATTCAGCCAAGAGAATTAATTCCATATTATTATCAATCTGCGGATTTATTTTTAATAAGTTCAGAATACGAAGGAAGGCCATTAGCACTTTTGGAAGCATTGAAATATCCTCTTGAAATAATTGGATCTGATGCTGATGGAGTTAAATCAATTCTTGAGAGATTTGATGGAAACATTTTTACTAAAAATGATCCAGAATCTTTGGCAAAATTATTAAAAAAGATATTTACTGATCCAGATTACAGCCCGAAATTCAAAGAAGCCAATAAATATTTTAAAGAAAATTTTGACTATAAAGTATTTTTAAATGAATTTTTAAAATTGACTGAATAGTATAAACGAGAACCCTCCCATGTTTTTTAAACCTAAAAAAGAGGTTGTAATTATTTCCAATACACTTTTGAGAGGTGGAGCTGAAAAACAGTGCATACTTTTATCAAATTTTTTAGCAACAGAATATAATGTAAAATTGATTATATATTATGGTGAACAGATTGATCAAGTCTTTTTAGACCTTATTGATTCAAGATCAATTGAAATAGTCTTTTTAAAAGGGAATTTTATTAAAAAGGTATTTACTATATTCAAAACTATAGATAAAACTAGAACTTTTGCCCTTATATCATTTCTTCTTACTTCCAATTTTCTTGTAGGGATCCTTGGCACTTTGTTAAATATAAAAAATCGAATTGGAGGAATTAGAACTGATTCAATTAAGGGATGGAAATGGTATTTTCAATTAACAATCCATAAGTATTTTACCACGCATACTGTGTTCAACAACCATTCTGCATTTAATGATTTTACCAAAAAAGGCTTTAGAGTAGAGAAATCTTCTGTTATCTACAATGGAGTTGAAAAAAGAAATTTTTACCTACCAAAAGAATTTATAAATGAAAAAGTGACAATTATTTCTGTTTCAAGGTTTGTCAAGGAAAAGGATATTTTCACTGCTTTGGAAGCCGTTTTTTTAATTAAAAAAAGAATGGGAAATAAATCATTTAGATACCAATTAATCGGGTATGGGGAATTAGAAAAAGAAATTGCTTCAAAAATAAATGAATTAGATTTAAGCGGTGAAGTTAGTTTAATTGTTAATCCTCATGATATTAATTATTATTACCAAACAGCGGATATTTTTTTAAGCTCCTCCATAAATGAAGGATTGTCAAATACTATTTTAGAAGCAATGAACTTTGGTTTACCGATAATAGCTACAAATGTAGGTGACAATAGGAAAATTATAAATAATGAAAGAAATGGATTTATATGTAATTCAGGAGATTATGAAGCCATTTGTGATTCTATTTGTTTTTTGATTGAGAATAAAAGTTTGATTTTTAAAATGGGGTTGGACAGTAAAAAAATAATTGAGGATGAATTTTCAATAGAAAAAATGGGGTTAAGTTTTAGTAAGTTGATAAATAGTTAAATTGAAAAAAAAAATCGCTGTTATTGGGCTTAAAGGTTTACCTGCTTTGGGAGGTGCGTCAACTGTTGGGGAAAACATTATTAAAAATCTTAAGAATGATTATGAATTTGAGGTTCTTTCAATATCAAATTATGCAAGTGAAAAAAATATATATAACATAAAGCAAACCATATTTAAATCTATTTCAAATTCAAAAATAAACATTGGTTATTACTACGTACGATGTTTAATATATGTTTTATTTCAGAAAAAATTTGACCTTATCCATCTACATCATTCGGAAAGCGGTTTTATTACCCCTTTTCTTCGTTTAAGGTATAAAGTAGTTACTACATATCATGGAATGTTTTTAAATGGATATAAGGACCCAAAATTTTCATCTTTGGTCAATTATTTTTTTAGATTTTCACAATTTCTAAACATCAAGTTTTCAAATGTTAATGTTTCAGTGTCTTCACAAGATTTATTGTATTTGAAATCCAAAAATAAACATGGATTAGCAAGGTATATTTCTAATGGTGTTGATACATTTTTATCAAATTCCAATAATTCTTCATTAGGCTATGTTTGCTTTGCTGCCAATCGGATTTATGAAATCAAAGGGTTACATATTTTAATCGATGCAATTAAAATTGCCAATTTTCAGAAAAAAGTAATAGTTATAGGAGAATTAAATCATGTGCCAAAATACAAAAAGAAAATTTTAGAAAGTTTAGAAGGATTGGAAATTGAATTTTTAGGATTAGTAAGATCAAAATCAGAATTATTTAAAATCATAAAGGGTTCTGATTTTTTTGTTTTTCCCTCCATAAAAGAGAGTATGTCTATGATGTTGTTAGAGGTAGCATCATTAAAAATTCCTGTTATTGCAAGTGATATCCCTGAGAATAAATGCCTATTTGAAGAAGATGAAATTTTTTATTTTGAATCTAATAGTCCGGACTCATTATCTAAAAAACTTTTGTTTCTCAATTCAAATTTAGAGTTAGGTAAGATATATGCGGAAAGAGCCTTTCAAAAAGTAGAAAAAGATTTTTCGTGGCAAAGAATCGCGTCAGAATATTCCAAAATTTATGATTATTTATTACGCATACGAATAAATAAATAATTAGGTCATCTCTTTAGTAAACTGAAATTTATTTTCTAGAAAAAAAATTTTAAAACTTATGTGCGGCATCTTTGGACTTTTTGTAAAACCCGAATCCGGAATTTCGGATAGGGAGATCAGGAAACTGACTTCAAAACTTGCATTGATGAGTGAGTCGCGAGGAAAGGATTCTTCAGGAATGGCTTTTGTGGACCACTTGTCCAAGAAGGTGGAGGTAACAAAAGGAGACGTAAGGATTAGGAAACTGCTAACCACCTCCCAAGTCAAGTCCTCTCTCTCAGATTCTTTGGAGCGGTATAAGAGCAGTAAATGCTCTTTTTTGGTTTTTGGCCATGCGAGACTGGTAACCAATGGCTCTCAGTTGCAAACTGAAAACAACCAACCTGTGATCAAAAACGGTAATTTTTTGATCCACAATGGCATCATTGTCAATGCTGATTCACTATGGGAAAAATTTGCCCACATGAAACGGGAATTCAAAATAGACTCAGAGGTCATCCTAAGTCTTTTGGATAGTACCATTTCCAAAACCCAGGTTGATTTGGGAAGGGCAATAAAAAACACCTTGTCCCAATTGGAAGGGACTTATTCTATCATGGCATTTTTTCCCGGAATTGACAAATTCCTTATTGCTACCAATAACGGTTCCTTGTATTTCCTGAGTGACAATAAAAATTACCTGTTCTTTGGTTCAGAAATACAGTATTTGCAGGAATTAAGGGATTCATTCCAGAAAGGAAATTTGAATGAAACTACAGTGATTTCAAAAGTGTACCCCAATCAGGCTTTTTGGTTTGATCCTTTAAAAATGGAATTAAAGGAGATTGGAGTGGAGAGAACTGAGCTAATTGAAGCGAAATCAGAAAATGACCATTCGTATACAGTTCAGATTTCTTCCATCAAAAACACCGGGTTTGGGAATGAAATCGTGATTGAGCCTGAGATAAATTTTAACCGAAATAAGGAAAAACATCTTTTCAGTCTTTTGGAGAATCAGTCGGAAAAGATCGAAAAACTGAAAAGATGTACAAAATGTATCCTGCCTGAAACCTTTCCATTTATCTCATTTGACCATGAAGGGGTATGTAACTATTGCCGGAATTACAAACCAAAATCCCCGCCAAAGAACTTGGATGGTTTGAAGCAACTTATTGAGCCCTATCGTAAAAGTTTGTCAAAATCTGATTGCATAGTGCCTTTCAGTGGAGGTAGAGACAGTACATTTGCACTGCATCTTGTCAAGAATGAGCTTGGTCTAAATCCAATTGCTTTCACTTATGATTGGGGAATGGTCACCGATCTGGCAAGAAGGAATATTTCAAGGGTTTGCGGTAAACTCGGTGTGGAGAATGTGGTCGTCGCTGCGGATATCCAATGGAAACGCCAAAATATCAGAAAGAATATAGAAGCTTGGTTGCGAAAACCTGCTTTGGGTATGGTTCCCCTCTTTATGGCCGGGGATAAATATTTTTTTTATTATACCGACAGACTCAAAAAACAGACAGGGATCGATTTGAATATTTGGGGAGTCAATTACCTGGAAAACACTGATTTCAAAACAGGATTTGCAGGATTGAAACCTGAATTTGAGAAAGAGAGGATTTTTTCTCTTTCTATCAGTAACAAGTTAAAGCTCTTTGGATATATCGGAAAGGAAATGCTGTTAAATCCTGCTTACTTAAACCAATCAGTATGGGATAGTTTGGGATCATTTGCAGTGAGGTATGTAGCTCCCAAAAGGGATTACTTTCAGTTATTTGATTATTATCCTTGGGATGAGGATGAAGTCAATAATTTGATTTTATCTGAATACAATTGGGAAAAATCTCCGGATACCGATTCAACTTGGAGAATAGGCGATGGAACAGCAGGATTTTATAACTATATATACTACACTGTAGCGGGATTTTCTGAGGTGGACACCTTTCGCAGCAACCAAATCAGAGAAGGAATGATCAGCAGGGAAATGGGCTTAAATTTGGCAAAGGCCGAAAACATACCCCGTTTTGAAACCATCCGTTGGTACCTCGAAATCATCGGGATAGATTTTCAGGATGCCATCAAAAAAATCAACATGATTCCAAGGCATTATTAACATATTTTTCAATAACTTGTGCCTTAAATTTTTTTAAAAATAGCCATCGATAAATCAAATTTTCCGCAAGTTCAATGAAATCATATAGTTCACTAGAAGAGGAGTTGTTCCATTTTTCAACCAATCGCGGAATAGGAAATATCCAAACAGATTTTTCTACTGAGGTATATGATTTTGTTAAAAAGCACAATTCCAATATTGATTTTAATTTTAGCTATCCAAAATACCAAAATGAACTGCTGGTTTTTGAAAGTAAGGTCCTTGTTTACTTAGAAAATCATCACTTGCTAAATAACCAAGAAGACTGTAATAATTTTTTTCGAGAGGCAAACCTTATGCTTTGCCTTGGCGGTATGTTCATATGTTTTGTGGAAACTTATAAAAACCGGAAGACGCGAATTTTCCAAAAATATAATTCTCCTTGGAGTGGGGTTGTTTATACATGGGACACTCTACGGTATAGAGTCATGCCAAAAATACCCTTTACTGAAAAAATCTTCAATAAGGTCACAGGTGGAAAAGGGAAACTAATGTCCGGAGTGGAAGCGCTAGGGAGGTTATATGCAGCAGGTTTTGAGCTGATCGAAGAGAAGGAAATTGGTGGCTACTTGTATTTCGCCGCTCGAAAAATACAAAAGCCCATGAAAGTCACAAATGCGACCTATTGGCCTGTAGTCAAATTGAAGCGGATAGGAATAACAGGAAAAGAATTTAATGTATACAAATTGCGGACAATGTATCCCTATTCTGAGTTTCTCCAAGATATGGTATACCAAAAAAACAAACTGACTGATGGAGGTAAATTCAAGGATGATTTCAGGGTTTCACGGTTTGGTAAGTTACTGCGCAAAATATGGCTGGATGAGGTGCCTATGATATGGAATCTCCTTCGTGGAGATATCAAATTGGTAGGTGTCAGACCCCTTAGCAAGCAATATTTTAACCTATACCATGCTGAACTCAAACAAAAAAGAACCCAATATAAACCTGGATTGATCCCGCCTTATTTTGCAGACATGCCAAGTACCCTCGAAGAAATCATGGAATCCGAAATGCGCTATTTAAATGCGTATTCCATTTCGCCCATCTCCACTGATTTTAAGTATTTTTTCAAAATTTTTAAAAACATCTTGTTCAAAGGAGCAAGAAGTAGGTAGGTCATGAGGCAGTCGCGGTGTTCATTCGCAGTGGTCAGTATTCCGTAAAATCAATCGCTGTTAGCAAGTTGGCAGTAGGTAGTTTCAGTGAAATGATCCGCGTGAGAAGCCGAGTTGGTACCAATCTTTCAATTTTGAAATCTTCCAATTTTCCCTTAACCTTTTAACTTTTAATCTTCCCCAACTTTCTAATTTTTCAATTTATATATATCCGCCTTCTTACCAGTATAGGATTAATTACAGAATGTTCTCGGCAGGCTCGACTACCGGAATTTATTGATATTGAAGGGGGGGGGGGTGGTAGAAATGCGGCTTTGCCGCATTTCTACCACCCCCCCCTCTGATCTCACGATATCCGTTCACCGAGCTTGCCGAGGTGGAGAAAAATGATATTTGGCTACTGGTATAAAAGCGGATAATCATATTTCAATTTTACAATTTTCCAATCATTTTTAAACCGGTTCCACCAAAATCTCAAAATCATCGAAAAATGCCTCTCCTTTTGTCCCCGGCATCATTACTGCAAAGGGTAAAATAAATATTGTCTTTCTTGTAAAATTTGGTAGTCTCAATTCCAAAACATGGTTTTCCAGCTTTCCATTTACAGGATTAGGTTCTGTAGTTAAGGTGTGAGATTCATTTGTCGTAGCTCCAGTTGTACCGATCTTGGTATCGTAAACCCTCATAGCGATAGCTACTCCTGGACCTTCAAGATTTTCTGCGTTAACTTTAGTACGCAATATAACTGTGGCCCCTTCAGGAATATTTGGCATTTCTAACTCTTTGTAGATATAGCCTGTTTTTTGACCGGTACCTGTGGACGAAATCACCAAAAACGTGGTGCTGAATGAATTTGGATGAATCCCTCTTGAAACTTGGTATCTGCCATTGTCATTGGAAAATCTCCACAAAGGGTCAGACAAATCGTTTTTAAAAAAAACAGGATTCTGAGTGAAATTTTGCCTGAAATCTATACACTGTTCATTGGCTGCTAACCGGTCAAACAATTCGTCTATATAATATTCCCTCAGTTCAGGCTCATTTTCCTTATAGATATTGAAATTATTGAAGGTAATAGACATCATTGACAATGGCTTTCCATTACACATCAGAGCATTATCAGGTTGTAAATTTAAAAAAGCACGCCCCATTAAATGGAAAAACAGGTTTTCTCTTTCAATATCTGTTTTATTGGCCCAATCACAAAGGCCGGGAGATTTTGAGATTTGTATGGTTCTTTTACCGGAAACAGGATGTTTGATAAATCCAAATCCCCAATACTCTGATCCATCCGGGTTCTTAATTTCATCTACATAGACAAGGTCTAAATTAGAAAAATCAAAATTATAGCCTCTAAGTTTCGCTTCTACTTCAAATTTGTCAAGAAAAATTTTTAGATCAGGAAACTCTTCCCTGCTTATATTCGGAATATTGTCTTCAGATTGATCACAGGCTTGAAAGCCTAATAGCACTACCAAAATTAAAACGAGATTGAAAGAATATCTCATGGCTAACGGGTTTTATGGTATAAAATACTATATCGTACGGTTAAATTTGGATTTGAGTTTTAAAAATAGGATTTATGGATTCAAAAAAAATCCCGCTACCCAAATTAAATTTGGATAGCGGGATTTTTTTTGACTTTGAAGCTTCAAAGAAAATATTAGGACAATTTCGCCAGCGATTCTTCCAAAGCTTTGATTTTGGCTTCGGCATCTGCAAGTTTTTTCCTTTCCACCTCTATCACCTGTGGAGGAGCGCCGGCCACAAACCGCTCATTGCTGAGTTTTTTGAGTACAGTATTCAAAAATCCTTTGGCGTACTCCAGCTCTTTTTGAAGCGTTTCTTTTTCTTTTTCGACATCCAGTTTGTCACCCATCGGGATAAAACATTCATCCGACTTCACCACAAAACTCATCGCATTGTCAACTTTTTCACCAAAAGAAAGCTCGGATAAGTTTGCCAGTTTTTTCAATACGGCTTCGAAATTCCTGTAAAGTACTTCCTGATTGGTGTTTACAGTCAGGGAAAATGATTCTTTGGGAGATATTCCTTTGGAAGCCCTTGTATTTCTTACCTGCGATACCACCTCAAAAATCTGAGAAGCATCAGTTATCAGCTTGGAATCAAAATCTTTGGGCTTGGGCCATGCAGTGATAATCAGTGCTTCTTCTTTTTTCCGATCCTTGATCTGATGCCAAAGTTCTTCTGTCAGGAATGGCATAAATGGATGAAGGATTTTCAGGATATCTTCAAAGAATGCGATTGTCTTGTCGAAGGTTTTTTGGTCAATTGGCTGCTGATAGGCAGGCTTAATCATCTCGAGGTACCAAGAGCAGAAGTCGTCCCATACAAGCTTGTAGGTAGCCATCAGAGCGTCTGAGATCCTGAACTTCTGAAAGTGTTCCTCGATTTCGGTCAGGGCTTCATTGAACCTGTTTTCAAACCAGGTTATAGCAGCCTCATTTTCTTTTCCATCAAGTTTGGGATCAATTTCCCATCCCTGTACCAATCGGTATGCATTCCATATTTTATTGGAAAAATTCCTTCCCTGTTCCACCAGTTTTTCATCAAAAGGCAGGTCATTTCCCGCAGGAGAGCTAAACAGCATTCCTGTCCTTACTCCATCAGCGCCAAAGGTTTTGATAAGTTCGAGTGGATCCGGCGAATTACCAAGAGACTTGGACATTTTTCTACCGAGTTTGTCCCGCACGATTCCTGTCAGGTAGACATTACTGAAAGGTTTTTGTCCGGTGTACTCATATCCTGCAATGATCATACGTGCTACCCAAAAGAAAAGAATTTCAGGTGCTGTCACCAGGTCATTGGTAGGGTAGTAGTATTTAAGGTCTTCATTTTTCTGGCCGGTGGTAAATATGTCGGTATCAAAAACCGATATCGGCCAAAGCCATGAAGAAAACCAGGTATCCAAGACATCCTCATCTTGCTTCAATTCTTCCAAAGAATAGGAAGTATTGAATTTTTCATTAGCCATTTCCAGAGCTTGGTCTTTTGTTTTTGCAACCACATATTCTCCATTTGGAAGGTAAAAAGCCGGTATTTGATGACCCCACCAGAGTTGGCGTGAGATACACCAATCACGGACATTTTCCATCCAGGAGCGGTACATATTTTTAAACTTGGGAGGATGGAGTTGGATAATGTCTTCCATCACCGAACTCAGGGCAGGTTTGGTGATGTCTTCCATTTTCAAAAACCACTGCAAAGAAAGTTTCGGCTCTATAACCGCATCGGTTCTCTCTGAGTGTCCTACATTGGATTTGTAATCCTCAATTTTTTCAAGTTGACCGGCTTCATCCAAAAGCTTGGCAATTTTCTTCCTTGCTATAAAACGGTCTTCACCAATCAGAATTTGGGCTTTTTCGTTCAATGTCCCATCATCATTTAGGATATCGATGACAGGCAGTTTGTGTTTGATCCCCAATTCATAATCATTGATATCATGGGCCGGAGTGACTTTCAGGCAGCCCGTACCAAATTCCATATCCACATACTCATCCTCAACGATCGGGATGGTTCGGTTGATAAGTGGGATGATGGCTTTTTTTCCTTTTAGGTGGGAGAATCTTGGATCATTTGGATTGATGCAAATGGCCACATCGGCCATGATTGTTTCGGGTCGGGTAGTGGCGATGGTCAGGAATTGATCTTCGGTTCCTTCTATTTTGTATTTGATGTAATACAGCTTTGAGGCAATTTCTTTCATGATCACCTCGTCATCCGAAAGGGCAGTTTTGCCCTGTGGATCCCAATTGACCATGCGGATGCCACGATAGATTTTTCCTTTTTTGTGCAGATCCACAAATACCGAAATCACCGCATCGCTCAGGTCAGCATCCATGGTGAATTTGGTCCTGTCCCAATCGCAGGAAGCTCCCAATTTCTTCAGTTGTTCCAGGATGATACCGCCATATTTTTCTTTCCATTCCATGGCGTATCTAAGGAATTCCTCCCTAGATATATTTTTTTTGTCAATACCCCTTTCCCTGAGCATGGAGACGACTTTGGCTTCTGTAGCAATAGAGGCATGGTCAGTACCGGGTACCCAACATGCGTTTTTGCCTTCCATACGGGCTTTTCTGATCAAAACATCCTGAATAGTATTGTTCAGCATGTGCCCCATGTGCAATACTCCTGTGACATTGGGAGGAGGAATTACGATGGTATATGGCTCTTTACTATGGTCTACTTTTGAAGAGAAAAATTTATTTTCCATCCAATAGGCATACCATTTTGATTCGGCTGCTTCAGGACTGTATTTGGTAGCTAATGACATATTTCAATGGAGGTGTTTGATGACTTCAGCCTGCAAAATTAACAGAAAATCCTTAGCCAAGATGGATTGATTCCGAATTTGCCGGATAAATGAGTCTTGGATACTTTGAAAATTTTTGTAGGCGAATTGAAAAAACAAAACCGGAGAATCTTCCCCGGTCTTGTTAAAAATTTTGGAAATGGTATTTTTATTTTTTGATAACTGAGAAGTCGAAGGTCTCCAAAAACTTGGTTGTATAGTTACCGTTTCTGAATTCAAAATCATCCAATAAAGCGATGTGGAAAGGGATGGTGGTTTTGATACCGTCAATGACAAATTCTTCCAAGGCTCTTTTCATCCTTACAATCACTTCTTCTCTTGTTTGGCCACTCACAATAAGTTTGGCTATCATGGAGTCATAGTTTGGTGGGATTACATACCCTGCATAGACATGGCTATCCACTCTTACGCCTCTTCCACCGGGCATATGAAGATTTAATATTTTGCCGGGGCTTGGTCTAAAACCGTTGGATGGATCTTCAGCGTTGATCCTACATTCCATGGCATAAAGTTTTGGAATGTAATTTTTTCCGGATATTTTTTCACCGGCGGCGACCTTTATCTGTTCTTTGATCAAGTCAAAATCAGTCACCTCTTCCGTAATGGGATGCTCTACTTGGATACGGGTGTTCATTTCCATGAAATAGAAGTTCCGGTGTTTGTCCACCAAAAATTCCACAGTCCCGGCGCCTTCATAAGCGATGGCTTCAGCACCTTTGACAGCGGCCTTGCCCATGGCTTCCCTAAGCTCATCCGTCATGAATGGAGAAGGGGTTTCTTCCAATAATTTTTGGTGTCTTCTTTGGATAGAGCAGTCCCTTTCGGATAAATGACAAGCTTTTCCATTGCTGTCACCGACAATTTGAATTTCGATATGCCTAGGTTCTTCTACGTATTTTTCGAGGTATAAAGCATCATTCCCAAAGGCAGCACCTGATTCTTGGCGTGCATCATCCCAGGATTTTTTGAATTCACTTTCATTTCTTACTATCCTCATTCCGCGTCCACCACCGCCGGCAGTAGCTTTCAGAATGACCGGATAACCCATTTCCTTGGCTATTTTTATTCCCTGCTCGATGGAATCCAATAACCCCTCAGATCCCGGAATGGTAGGTACTCCGGCTTCTTTCATGGTTGCTTTGGCTGTAGCCTTGTCTCCCATTTTATTGATCATCTCAGGACTGGCCCCGATGAATTTGATTCCATATTCTTCACAAATTCTGGAGAATTCAGCATTCTCGGACAAGAACCCATACCCAGGGTGAATGGCGTCAGCATTGGTTATTTCTGCCGCTGCGATGATTCTTGGTATATTGAGGTACGAATCCCTGCTTGGAGGAGGACCGATGCATACAGCTTCGTCAGCAAAGCGAACATGAAGGCTGTCCTTGTCAGCAGTTGAATATACTGCGACGGTTTTGATGCCCATCTCCTTGCAGGTTCTGATTACCCTAAGGGCAATTTCTCCTCTGTTGGCGATTAATATTTTTTTAAACACAGTCTAATCAGGTTAGTGAAACAAAAATTATCCCGCAGGATCAACCAAGAAAAGTGGTTGATCATATTCAACCGGAGTTGCATTGTCCACCAATACCTTCACGATTTTTCCAGAAACTTCAGATTCGATTTCGTTGAAAAGCTTCATAGCCTCAATGATACAAACTGTCTGTCCTGCAGATACAGAGTCTCCTACAGACACAAAAGGATCCGCATCAGGATTCGATGTACGGTAGAAAGTTCCGATCATTGGAGACTTGATCTCTATGAGACGGGAAGTATCCTCTTTTGCCGGAGCAGCTGCAGGTACAGCTGCAGCAGGGATAGCCACAGGTGCAGCATGTGCTACAGGAGCAGGTGCAGCAGGTGCCGCTTCAAATTTTACAGTAGGAGCTTCAGAGTACTTTTTGATGGAAAGTTTGAATTCTTCCGTTTCAATTTTCACCTCGGCTAGGCCGGAGTTGGAGATGAAGTCTATTAAATCCTGGATTTCTTTTGCTTTCATGATTTGTTTTTTTGTTAAAACCCTCTTCTGTATTTGGGTTGAGGCTTGATTTGGTATAAAAACAAACAAGCTATGTAATTTAGGCAAATCACATAGCTTATTAAAATTATTTTACTCTTTCGGAATAAGAACCGTCTCTCGTATCCACTTTGATCATAATGTCCTGCTCGACAAACAAAGGAACCATCACGATTGCACCTGTTTCCAGTGTAGCTGGTTTTGATGCATTGGTCGCAGTGTCACCTTTGATACCTGGTTCGGTGTAGGTAATCATCAACTCCACAAAAGGAGGAAGCTCGACAGAGATGGGTGTTTCCGTTTCGGCATGCACCAAAATATCCACTGTCTGACCTTCTTTGAGCAATTTGGGTCTTTCGATAAGTTTTTCTTGGATGGAGATTTGTTCGAAATTTTCGGTATCCATGAAATTATAACCCAAGTCATCCTGATAAATAAATTGGTGGGGTCTTTTTTCCACTCTAGCAGTAGTGACTTTTTCTCCTGCCGTATAAGTTTTGTCCAAAACTTTTCCTGAGGTAAGACTTTTCAATTTGGTTCTTACGAATGCGCCACCTTTTCCTGGTTTGACATGTTGGAAATCTACAATTGTGAAGATGTCGTTATTCATTTCCAGACACAATCCGGTTTTGAAATCTGCAGTACTTGCCATTATTATATTTTGGTTTATTATTATTGGTTATTTGGAGTCATATCCCCACTTCAGGTAAATCGAACCCCAGGTAAATCCACCGCCAAAAGCAGCTAGAATAACATTATCTCCTTTTTTGAGTTTTGATTCATAATCCCAGAGACACAAAGGCAGCGTCCCCGCAGTGGTATTCCCGTATTTTTCAATGTTGAGCATTACTTTGTCAGGTCCGATCCCCATCCTGTTGGCAGTGGCGTCAATGATGCGCTTGTTTGCTTGATGGGGCACAAGCCAAGAAATATCTTCAGCCGTAAGGTTATTTCTCTCCATGATTTCTGCACTTACCTCAGCCATATTGGTGACAGCAAATTTGAAAACGGAAGCTCCTTCCTGAAAGGCATAATGCTCTCTTGCTGCGATGGTTTCTAAAGTTGCAGGCTTGCGGCTGCCTCCGGCTTTCATATGCAGGTATGGTGCTCCTGAGCCGTCAGAGTGAAGGAGAGAGTCCATGACCCCCACGTTTTCGGTAGTTGGTTCCAATAAGACGGCACCACCGCCATCACCAAAGATGATACAAGTAGCCCTGTCTTGGTAATCAATGATGGAAGACATTTTATCCGCACCAATGATGATGACCTTTTTATGCATTCCAGTTTCGATAAACTGGCTTCCGATGGTAAGTGCATAGAGAAATCCCGAACAGGCGGCGGAGATGTCAAAGCTGTAGCTATTTACTGCGCCGACTCCGTCAGCAATGATGTTGGCAGTAGCTGGAAATGGCATGTCCGGGGTCACCGTGGCACAGATAATCAGGTCGATGTCCTTGGGATTGGTATTGGTTTTTTTCAAAAGTTCATTGACTGCATTGATGCCAATAATTGAAGTCCCTTTGTCCTCACCTTTGAGAATCCTTCTTTCTTTTATACCTGTTCTTGTGACAATCCATTCATCGTTGGTATCCACCATGGTTTCCAATTCACGGTTGGTCAAGATATAATCAGGTACCCAACCTTGGACTCCCGTAATGACTGCTCTGGTTTTTTTCATTCAAATTTTGTTTGAAACCCTAAGGTAGGTTGAATTATCCTAAACCATCAGGCTTTGTTGTGGTGTTGAAATCTTTCCTTGTGGAGACTTTCAGATTTCCGTTCAAGGCGACAAAATTATCTAAAATGTGCTTTTCCACCAAAGGTTTTTGGTTTTAGAATAACAGGATTGACAAATAGCCCTTTTTGGGCTATTCAAGTTTGATTTTGTCGAAAATAAAAATCCATCCCAAAACTATTCGGGATGGATTTAAATAAAATAAATATTTTATTACGCTTAAGCAAGAGCCTCTTTTTCCATGATAACCTGTCCTTTGTAGTACAGTTTGCCATCAAGCCAAAAAGCTCTGTGAGGTAAGTGAAATTCGCCTGTGGTAGGGCATTGTGCAAGACCTGGAGCTGTCAACTTATAGTGAGTTCTTCTTTTGTCTCTTCTGGTTTTCGAAATTTTTCGTTTAGGATGTGCCATCTCTATACTATTTTAGATTATTCTTTTTTCTTTAATTTATTTAATATTTCCCATCTGGGATCGGCCGGTTTTTCTTGATGACTTTCCTCATCTGAATCATCGGATTCTATTTCTTCTTCTTCTGAAAGGTAAATCAAACTCCCTTCCTCATCAAAATCATCCTCATCCGTCTCATCCATGTAATCAGGATGGATTTTTTTGGCCGGAATGGCCAAAAGGATGAACTCGTAAATCAGCTGGGCGACGTTGATACTTGGGGTATCTTTTGTGATCATGAAAACATCTTCACTGATCTCCTGCACCATCGGGCCGTACTTGTAAATGACTTTTTCGGTCAGCTCCAAAGTATAGTCAAATTCCTCCAAGCTTCTGTCACAGGTCAAACCCACTGTACCGCTGATATCAAAATCCACTTCCATCACAGAAACGGTTTTGTTAACATCTACAATAACCTTGATATTGGCTCCGTTGACCCAATCTTCAGCCTCGAAATATTTAAAAAACTCATTGCTCACTTCAAATGCGAAAGAATGCTTTCCATCCTTTAATTTGATGACGTCAATATCGTAGTTTCTTAAGAATTTCACGTACCTCCTGCTATTTCAAGACCGCAAATTTAGGCAAATGCTTTAGAAAAATAAAATTTGGCGTAAAATTATTTTGGAAAGGATAAAGGATGAAGTCGGAAGGATGAGTTTTTTCATTTTCCTCAACATTATTCAATTCGCAAATTATTCATTTTCAATTAATTACCCTTCCTCTTCATCTTCCCAATTTCCCTTGAGTCGGATGATGTCATAAGCCTGCATGATAGCAGCCCTCATCGAACCCTCATCAGCCTGGTTTTTGCCTGCGATATTGTAAGCAGTGCCATGGTCGGGAGAGGTACGAATGATAGGCAGTCCCGCTGTGAAGTTTACACCTGACTCAAATGCCTGTGACTTGAACGGAATGAGGCCTTGGTCATGGTACATAGCCAAGACTCCGTCGAATTTCTTTTGATGCATCATTCCAAAAAAACCATCTGCCGAATAGGGGCCAAAAACCAAATGGCCTTTGTCTTTATATTCCTTGATCAGTGGTTTGATGATGTTTTCTTCCTCATCACCCAAAAGGCCTTCTTCACCTGCATGAGGGTTCAGGCCCAAGACCGCTATTTTTGGTTTTGAAATGCCGAAGTCGTCTTTGAGCGATTTCAGCATGATATTGAGCTTGGATTTTATTTTTTCAGCCGTGACGTTTTTGGCTACATCTTTAAGGGGTATATGGCCGGTTACCAATCCAACCCTGATGCCATCAGCTACCAAAAACATCAGACTATCTTTGCTTCCAAATGCCTCAGTCAAGTATTCGGTGTGTCCCACAAATTTCTTTTCGGGGCTGTTGATATTATTTTTGTTCAATGGTGCGGTGACCAAAGCCTCAATCTTGTTGTCTTTGAGGTCTTTGATCGCATGGTCAAGAGCTGTGAGTGCAAGTTTGCCTGCTTCATGGGTTTCCATTCCGGGAATTACCTCTGGACTTTCCTCCACGACGTTGATGACATTTATCTTTTTGTGATGGACTTCCTCTATGCTTTTGATTTGCATAAAGTTGAAGTCCTCGATGCCGAGGTGTTTTCTATAAAAAGTAAGGGCTTTACCATGCGCATAAATCACCGGAGTGACGAGTTTGATAAGCCTATTGTCTAAAAGTGCCTTGATGGTGACCTCAGCACCAATGCCGTTAATGTCTCCAATACTGATGCCAAGGACCGGTTTATTTTTTCTTTGGTTCATTAAAATTTATCGAATACTGTTGGTTATTGATTTAGATTTATGGTTCTCAAAACTTCGAAAATCTTCTTTTTTGGGTTAAGAATTATTATCAAAGCCAGAAAAAACGCCACACTGCCATTTTAAATAATTGTAGGGCTTTGTGATAATTCTCTTATTTTTGACACGCAATTTAGATAAAATAATTAGAGTATACCGCATGGAAAAGGTCAAACCCAAAAAACACCTTGGACAGCATTTCCTGATAGATTTGGGGATTGCTGAGAATATTGCCAAGGCCATCACGGGCCATGGAGGCATTAGCAAAGTCCTTGAGATTGGTCCGGGAATGGGGGTATTGACCGATTTTCTCTTGAAAGAAAAATGGGACCTTTACCTTGTCGATATTGACCGGGAATCGATCAAATACCTGAGGGAGAAATATCCTGAGATGGGAGAGAAAATCATAGAGGCAGATTTTTTGAGAAAAGATTTTGCCACCATCATGCAGGAACCTTATGCTATCATCGGCAATTTCCCCTACAACATTTCCTCGCAGATTCTTTTTAATGTATTGGACCAAAGGAATCAGGTGACGGAGGTGGTCTGTATGTTGCAAAAAGAGGTGGCTCAACGCATCGCTTCGCCAAAAGGAAATAAAGATTATGGTATTCTGTCAGTATTGTTGCAGGCGTTTTATGATATTGAGTATCTTTTTTCTGTACCTCCGGGGGTATTCAATCCCCCGCCAAGAGTAAATTCGGGAGTGATCAGATTGAAAAGAAATGTAGTAAAAAAATTAGACTGTGATGAAAAACTATTTATCAGAGTCGTAAAGCAGGGTTTTGGGACAAGAAGAAAAACTTTAAGAAATTGTTTAAAATCCTTTGGGCTTTCTGAAGAGCTTACCAAAGATCCCATCATGGATCAAAGAGCAGAGCAGTTGGATGTTCAGGAATTTATCGGACTTACGCTAAAAATACAGGAATCTTGGAACCAATAAAATCATTTGAACTTTCCAAAGAATATCTGGAGAGCCTTCAGGACAGCATTGAAATCCAAAACAACGATTTCATCATTGAGTCCTTTGAGGGTGCCAATGTGGCGGATATTGCCTCCTTGTTGGACGAACTCAATATGGACGAGGCTATCTATGTTTTGAGATTGCTTCCGGCCACTACTGCAGCAGATATCTTGATAGAGTTGGATGAAGCTTCTTTGATTCAGGTAATCCGCGAATTGGAAACTACCGAATTGGCAGGACTGATTGATCAGATGGAATCTGATGATGCCGCAGATATCCTCATCCTGATGCCTACCAAGGACAGGGAAAACGTCATCAGCCACCTTCAGGAAAGAGAAAAGTCTGCCAATATCCTTGACCTTCTCCGCTATGACGAAGATTCAGCAGGCGGTTTGATGGCCAAGGAATTTATTCGGGCCAATAAAAACTGGAATGTTGTTCAGACTATCGAAGAAATTCGAAGGCAGGCAGAAAAAGTGGAGAAAATCTATTCCATCTATGTGGTGGACAACAGACAGCACCTGCTTGGTAGGGTCTCTCTCAAAAAAATTATCCTTGCTTCTGCAGACACTAAGATTTCAGACATCTATGAGCCGGAGCTTATTTCCATACCCACTCATATGGAAGGTGAGGAAGTAGCTGAAATCATGCGTCGCTATGACTTGGAATCGGTACCTGTGGTAAATGCAAAAAACCGCCTTGTCGGTAGGATTACAGTCGATGATATTTTGGATTTGATCAGAGAACAATCCGAAGAGGATATACAGGCAATGACGGGTATCTCTGCAGACGTGGAGGAATCGGATTCCATATTTAGGATTTCCAAAGCCAGGCTGCCTTGGCTGCTGATCGGTGTTATCGGCGGATTGATGGGTGCCAAAATCATAGGGTTTTTTGAAGTGGGCTTGAGCAAATACATAGCATTGGCTTCTTTTATCCCCTTGGTGGCGGCGACAGGTGGGAATGTTGGGATTCAGTCTTCTTCATTGGTAGTACAGTCGCTTGCTTCCAAATCCGTTTTTGATGACACGCCTTGGCAAAGATTTGTCAAGGGCTTGTTGATCGCCTTGGTCAATGGGGTGGTTCTGGCATCTTTCGTGTTTTTGGTGGTGGTTTTTATCTACCGTTTTGATACCGTTTTTGGCTTTACAATAGGCCTAGCCATGTTTTGTGTTGTATTGCTTTCGTCTTTTATGGGAACCATCACTCCTTTGGTTTTAGACAGGTTTGGGATCAATCCAGCCATTGCCTCGGGACCATTTATCACTACCGCCAATGACCTTTTAGGTTTGTCGGTTTATTTTGGTGTGGCGATGCTTTTGCTAAAGTTGTAATATTCTTCTGAACAAGGGAATTTAGGTTTTATGGGTATCCGCAATGTTGCACGTTGGGCAATAGGAGGTTGTATCGAATGCGGATACTCATCCATAGACGAAAGTCCACTGTCCATTGGGTGTTTAATGGCTCCTCCAACAAATTATTGTTTGGCTACGTGCAAGAAAGCGGATACACATATAAGGTTTTTACGAATTTCCTTGACACAATTTCACTGATTAAATAATTTCGTCTATTCCCTAAATTAAACTGTCCTCATGTTAAAATCTATTTTCAAGGCCACGCTCATTCTATGTGCATTGGCTGTTTGTTCTTGCCAATCTAATGAACCTCTGACGGAAGTTTTTATGCCAAAATTTTTTGCCGACCATATGGTTTTCCAAAGAAACCAACCCATCAGGGTTTGGGGAGACGGTACTCCCAATAAAAGGGTGGTCGCCAAATTCAACAATCAGGAAAAAGAAACCAAAATAGACAATGAGGGCTTTTGGATGATTGAGTTTGACCCATTGCCTGCCTCTGGACCCTTTCAACTTGATGTCAACGGAAAAAAAATTCGGGATATACAAGTCGGAGATGTGTGGGTAGCAGGTGGGCAATCCAATATGGAGTGGGTGATGAGTGCCCAGGTCGAAGGACTACAGGAAGAAATCGCAGACAGCGATTATCCCTTGATCCGTTTTTTCAAAATCCCCCATGACTATGATGCCAAAGTAAAAACAGACGTCAGGGGAGGGGAATGGAGAATGGCCAATTCTGACAATATCCTTAATTTTTCGGCTGTTGCATGGTTTTTTGCTAAGAAGAACCACCTCGAGAAAGGCGTTCCAATCGGTATAATTGAAAGTAATTGGGGAGGAACACCCGCTGAAGGATGGACTTCAACAGAAAAATTGATTGACCTGCCACCTTATCAGGTAAAGGCAAAAGACTTGATTGAAAGAAATGACTTTTGGATTCAGGAAATCATTGACAACAAAGTCCGTGAACTCAAAAGAAATGAGCTTGTCATAGCACCTCAAAATGGAGAAATCAAGGGCGTGGTTAACACCAACTTTGATGACAGCGATTGGCAGACTGTGAATCTTCCCTCAGACAATCCATTTTCTGATATTGCCTGGTTTCGCAAAAAATTTACCCTTACTGATATTGATAATGCGACTCTGAATCTGGGGGATATCCAACAGATGGCTTATATCTATCTTAACGGTGGAAGGCTATTGTTTAAAGATTATGGAGATGCTGTAAAAGAGTTTACGCTTCCGGCCGGAATGGTAGTCAAAGGAGAAAATTTGTTGGTGGTGAGGATCGTAAACACATGGAACAACTCGCCGGTATTGGGCAAAAGCGGAGAATTTTTTATCAAATCCGGCGGGAAGAAAATATCATTGGAGGGAGAATGGAAATACAGCAATAGGATAGAGGAAGAAATACCAAAGGTGGAATGGTACAATTGGCTTCCAGGAATGATGTACAATGCCATGATCGCACCGATCGTTAAATACCCTATTATGGGCGTGATTTGGTATCAGGGTGAAAGTAATGTGGGGGAACATCAACATTACAAGCGGCTTTTTAGCACCATGATCCAAGACTGGAGGGAAGCTTGGGGAATCGGAGATTTTCCATTTTTGTATGTCCAACTAGCCAATTTTATGGAAAGGAAAGATGTTCAGCCTGATTCTAATTGGGCACATTTGAGGGAAGCACAAACCCAAACCTTAGAACTACCCAATACAGGAATGGCAGTCACCATAGACGTAGGAAATGCCGCTGATATCCATCCAAGAAACAAGAAGGATGTAGGTTATAGATTGTGGCAGTCTGCCAAAAAAGTTGCGTATGGAGAAGATGTCATCCATACTGGTCCTATATTTTCTTCTGCCGAAAAGCAAGGTGAAAAAATAATTATCACATTTAATTTTGTCGGGGAGGGCCTGCAACTTACCTCAGGTACGGAGGTCGAGGGTTTTGTCCTTTCGGGTGAAGACGGTCATTTTGAACCTGCAAAAGGTAAAATCATGGGCCCCACCCAAATTGAAGTCTATAGCCCAAAAGTGAAAAATCCGGTTGAAGTCAGGTACGCATGGGCAGACAATCCTGAAGTCAATTTATACAACAGTCTTGGTCTTCCGGCTGTGCCTTTTAGACAAAAAATACAGTAAAAATCCCAACATTTGCGAGAGGTTCAGTACTTAAAGATCTCCGGATGTTTTCTTTCCAAAGCCCCAACTCAAGCCGACCTGCAAGTCGGCTTTTTTTGTATCTGCCATCATTGCCGTCAAAATGGATTGGGAACCAATGAAAAATCCACCAAAACGTAGCCCTAAACCTCCTGTAAATCCAGCTATGTCATAATATCCCCAAGAAGAATAGACTTCAAATTTGCCAAAAACAGCACTTGGAGTCAATGCAATGAGGTTGATGGCGGGAATTTGAAAATTGTTCTCTTTATTTTGGATGAATGTCTGTCCATAGACGCTAATAAAAAACTTATCTGACAATTTCATATCTGCATTTGCTGCCCATACTGTCGGAAGCCCTGCTTGGAAGCCATCATTATTGGATTCTCTAGAGAAATAACCACTTTCCAAAAAATCCCTTTCAATAGTCCTGAAATCTGGTTCCAAAAGGTCTATCCTAAACGATTCACCGTCAGGTATGTTCATTTGGAAAGTTTGGTTATTTTGTCCTGCCCCCAATGTCAAATTGCCTATATTTCTGAAAGCCATGCCTGTGCTCAGCCATATTCCCTTTTCATTTTTCAATTGGTAATTGAAACCAATATCAAATCCCACCCCCGACAATTTTCCAAAGTTTATATTGTTATAATCGATGTTAAAATTTCTTGTGTCTACCACAGATTCATTGTAAGAAATATTCACTGTACCCTGGGCATTTGTCAAAGTAACGGCAGATTGATCGACCACCAGAGTCCCTCTGAGATTGCCAACTCCCAAATTGGTATAACCTGTCGGGAACAGTAATTTGATATTCGTTCCGACAGAAAATTTACTTTTTGGGGTATTCCATATTTCTCTCCCTATGACAATTCCTGATTCAAACCAGGTTGCAAAGTTCGCCCTTTGGTTGTTTGGGTTATTGATTGCAAAGCGTAAAACTTCAATACTGATTTCATTTTCTGTCACGTATCTTCCTAACTCAGGGTTAATATTCAGAATGGTGGCCCTGCTTTGAATTTGGGATATAAGTCCAAAAGCCCACTTACCTTTTTTCATACCAAAGGAAGGAAGGATGATAGATCCATCGGTATTTCCATCCACGGGATCTTCTGCTTTTTCCATCATCGTATTCCAAAGGTCATTTCGGTTCTCTATGGTTTCAGAAAAAGTCAAAGTATTGTTGCCGATAGATGCATTTGCAGCAAAAAACTGAACTTCGACTGTTCGGTACAAGTTGTTGAGTTCTGCAGGGTTCATCATTGCACTTATTATCCCCTTTCTTTGGCTATTTTGGATACCGACATAAGGGAACTGCGCCATAACAGCTACAGGGATCAAAAAAATGACCAACAGTAAAAGTGAATTTTTATTCATTGTGAAAAGGTAAATCCGATGCAAATTAAAAATTAAAATGATTAAGATTGAATATTTCATTGAATAGAATATCAGAAATCCACTTGATTGGGGTTGAAGGTACAATCCTGGATTTCAAATTTTGCCCAAGTCCATTCCCCTGAATCCAGCCTCCAGTTTACCTCGCCGGAGGCAGGCAACATGACACCCTCAAATTCTTTTGTTGAGGTGATATTTACTGTCAATTCGGATCTTTTGGCTTCAGTGCCGCTTCCCTGATATCTTAAAGCAGCAAAACTTTTGGCATGACCATCTTTGTCAAAAGTGAAAATCCCGGATCCCGAAAGGCCATCTAAAGTCATCGTGGCTTTTGCTGTTTGGGGTCCTAAATCCTTCCAAATAATATAATCGCTCAGTGCAGCTGATGGATACCAGACCATCTCTCCCAAGAAGCGCTGCAGCGCAGCCTCATTGATTTGTGGATTAGGGCCGTCATTTGCCACAGCAAAGACAGAAAAAAGTTTGAATACCATTTCTCCTTTCCCTTCTATGAATTTGTCTCTCCCAAAAGCGCTGATTGCGGGCATCATTTCAATTTCGGCACTCCAAACAAATGATGGAGGAGAAACTGTTGAATATTGCTTAGCAGTGGTACTGTACCAATTCTTTTGGTCAGGCTTTAATTTTAACTGATAATTTTGGTTCATAAAGACACTTTGGATGGGAGTTTTTCCAATCATTCCTGAAGCCTTAAGCCAAGTCTGAACCGATTTGGGAAGCGAAGAAATATCCTCATCGGTAATCACTGCAGTCTTTTTTTCCATTACATTTTCCAAAACATAGGCCACTTCTAGTCTGATTTTTTTCTCAAAATCATATTGTGCGAAAGCTATCAGCGACACTACTAGAATCAGAATATTCGGTAGCGTTCCATAAAGAGAATCCTTCCAAAAAATCAGGATGAGAACTTGGGAAATCAGGACACCAATGATCGCTACAAGCCACCAAAGAGGGTTTTTGAAAAATATCATTACTCCTGCTAAAACAAGAATCAGGGTTGCTACCAACCAAAGTAGACCCATTGGTTTGGAAACGGGGTTGGTAATTTCATTTAATTCAGCAAGAAAAAAGGCCTTCATAAAGCCCATTAAATGAATTAGTCCGTGAATCAGGAGTATGATCATGAATAAAATTTTCATGGCTTTCTGGCTTGATGACTCCCCAATTTATCCAGATACTATTTAGGATATCCTGACAGTAGTCAGCTTTTATTGTGATTTTACTTAGTGTCATGGAATGCCTAGATTCTCTAGGTATTTTTTTATCCTTAAGTCATTTTTAAATTTCCTCCATAGGCCGGAATCGAATTTTTTGTGGATAAGAAAATGCATGGACACCCCATCCTGAATTGATTTTCTCTTGTATTTCCTTCCATTTTCCTGGATTGAAAAGTTCTCGGTGGTAATCGAAAAAATACTCTTTGACATCGTGCCTTCCTATCATAAAGCTCTTGAAATCCTGAGGAAAAACATCATTTTGGCCAATGTCATACCATGGTGAGGAGGAATAGATTTGTTCAAAGGTTTCAGGTATTGGTTTCTCCCGGAAGTTCATGTCTGTCAAAAACTCAATTTCATCATAATCATAGAAAATTACCCGTTTTTGTCTCGTCACACCAAAGTTTTTGGTCATCATGTCCCCGGGAAAAATATTTGCTTTGGCCATTTCCAAAATAGAATTCCCGTATTCTTCCACCGCTGACTTTGCATCTTCCGTGGAGCAGTTTTCTAGGTAGATGTTTAGTGGAGTCATCCTTCTTTCGATATAGACATGCTTGAGGATGAGTTCATCAGCAGTTATGTACAAAAGTGAATTGACAGTGCCCTGTAGTTCTTCCAACAGCAAAGGGTCAATCCTATCTAACGGCAAATGAAATTCCTCAAACTCATGCGTATCTGCCATCCTTCCTACCCGGTCATGAAGTCCTACCATCTTGTATTTTTCACGGACTTCCTGTCGTGTCATGGTCTTGGGCGGATCAAAATAATCCTTGATCATCTTAAAAACCACATTATAGGAGGGGAGAGTAAACACCGTCATCACCATCCCCTTGACACCTTCTGCCAAAACAAAATTGTCTTGACTTTGGTGTAGGTGATTTAGAAAATCCCGGTAGAATTCTGTTTTACCATGTTTGTTAAATCCGATAGCATTGTATAGTTCATGGATTTTTTTGTTAGGAATAACAGCATTTAAGAATGAAATCATTTGGGAGGGAATATCAGTCTTAACCATAAAATAAGACCTTGAAAAACTGAAAAGACCTGACATCAGGTTCGGATCAAAGATCATGGTGTCTACAAATACACCTTTTGGACCATTGAGAAAAGGAATTATAAAAGGCATCCATTTACCGCCTATTTTGATTCTGCCGATCACATAGGCTCCTTTATTCCTGTAAAAAACAGACTTCAATACTTGAGTTGTACTGTCGGGAGTTGGAATATACCTGGTCAAAATCACTTCTTTGACGGAATTGATCAAAAATTCCATATCTTCTTGTTTGTTCAGATAAGGAACTCCAAAATCAAAATCTTCCAGGATTTTTTGGATAATTCTCTTTAATCCCCAATCGGAAGGATAGCTGAAATAAAGATTGTCATTTGGATAAATGAGGCAGGAATTATAACCTTCATGGACAAACATCAGGTTTTCATTGATGGCGAGGCCTGAATAAGATTTGCGTATGACGGAGTTGAAGAATGTTTCTGCCAATTCTTTGTCTTTGTTATTGGATATCAGCAGCGAATAATGGGCCTTTGCGGTCTTCCAAAAATCATAGCTGCTGGCATTTTCCAAAAGGATTTCACTCAGAAGTAGACGGGTAGTACTCACTTGGTCTTTATATAGTCGGGGTCTTTTGCGGTGATTTTGCTGCATCGCATTCCAATTCCTTGTTTTAAAAAATGTAGGAGTAAGATCAGTCAATCTATTGAAATCCCTAATGTAGGTGTCAAATCCTTCGAGCAGAAATCGGGCGGTCTTTTCTATCAATTGTGCACTCATAAAAATACCTTTTTTGACCTTTTTGGGTTTGGAAACTATACCAAGCGAGAATATAATATAGTTTTTTTAATGTATGTACACAATTATGCCAGTAGATTGGATATCCATTTTAAATTTTTGTCTGCAGACTGAAATATCCGGTACATCGGTCTTCCGTCCGCGAGCTATCGGGATCCGTCCCCATGAAGAAGAATATAGGATTACTGCCAAAGAAGCGTATATCTATGTTTTTTTTTATCACCAAGGAAAAAATTTTTGTTTTCAGATTTTTTTTAGAAAAGTGAAAGCTGTTCAAAAAGTATAGAAAATTTTGTTAGATGAGGTAATTTTTAAGTATTTCAACAGTTGGCGGCGATGGTAGATAGGTGACAAAATACTGGCAAATAACTTGTTTTAAGATTTTGAGGGGCACAAAATAAAATTTTCGCAATCGATTGTTTGGACAATATAAAAACATTATTTACCTTTCGAGCACGTTATTCATACATTGAATATCTACAATAGGTTTAATAGGTTTGAGAGATAAAAAAGGTCGGGACGATGTTCGGACCTTTTTTGATTTTTGGGGTTTTTGTGTTTCATTCGTATTCTTTATCCTATCAATGATGCACCGGATCTCCAAATTCCACTTCCCCTTATTTTTGTTTGGCTTCTTGGTTTTGTTAGGTTCCTGTAGTTTTCAAAAGGAAAAAACAGAAGAAACTGTTTTTGATACATCAAAATCCAAAGAAGAAGAGCTCAATCAATTTCTAGCTTCAGGACTTCAGCAGCTGAATAATTGGTCTGGTTATTGGAAAAGTCAAGAGCCAAGTTTTGATGTTTCTGGATTTGAGTTTAGCAGGGAAATTCCATACGAAATCTTAGAATGGCCTGAGGAAAATTTCATCCAACAAGGTCATCCACTATATAAATATATCGTCCCTAATCCGGAGGGATACGGGGTAGTGGATATCTACAGCTATAAAGTAGTGAGACCTGAAGAAGCCGATGTTTCATTCAACCCTGATTCTGAGGTGATTTATTTTAAATCAAACGGAATGAGGGAGAGGTTGATGTTTATGGGGCCGTCGGGTGGTTTTGAGGAAGCCATCTGGTTGAGTCCTAATCATTTGATGGTGGCAGGTTTTTTTGAAGAGGAGGGAGGCATTACTCCTAAAATTTGGATTATCATCCCCAATGAACAGATATATCTGACATTTAAGCATCCATTGCATACCGACAAATACCCCAAGACTGGATATTTGATCAAAAAGCTCCAAAACATCGATTTTTCAAATGGAGCTAATTAAAGTTGTACGAAAATTAGAAAAGCTACTCCAGGATCCTTTGCCGGGTAGACTTGGTCACCTCACTATGTTGCCTGACTCCGTGGACGAAAAGAGATTTTCAATCAGGGATGATCACCGGAAGGGTGCTGTTCTCATGCTTTTTTATCCTGACTCCAACAGCAGTTTTATTCCTTTTATAAAAAGACCTGAATATCCTGGAGTCCATAGTGGTCAGATAGCCTTTCCGGGAGGAAAGTGGGAGCCTGAGGATGAAGATTTGAGCGTCACCGCGCTGCGGGAAGCTGAGGAGGAAATCGGGGTTTATGCAGAAAAAGTGACTTTGCTTGGCAAATTGAGCGATGTTTACATACCTCCAAGTAATTTTTTGGTTTCACCCTTTATTGGCTTTATTTCCCAAAAACCGGATTTTAAACCTGATCCCACGGAGGTGCAAAAAATCATCAGCTGCCCTTTTCCTGTTTTATTGGACAAGGATATCAGAAAACTGACCCAGGTAAAGGGGAGTTCCGGACTGAGTTTTGAAGCCCCATATTTTGATATCGAAAATGAAGTAGTGTGGGGGGCCACGGCCATGATGCTCGGCGAATTCACCTATTTGTGGGAAAATTCCAGGTTTTGAAGTTTCTTCTAATTGTGGTATTGTTGTACGTCTAACATTTAACCAGCATGCAAGAAAGTAGTCCCCTTATCAGTAATGATGCCGTTGTTTTTGGATTGTTGATGACCATTCTAGCTTTGGTCTTTTCAACCTCCTCTAGTAAATCACCTTTTTGGGTCAAGTTTTACAGGATAGTTCCCTCTGTACTTTTGTGTTATTTCATTCCTGCACTTTTCAATTCATTCGGGGTAATTTCAGGAGAATCTTCAGGCCTGTATAAAGTGGCTTCGAGGTATTTGCTCCCGGCATCATTGGTGTTGTTGACTTTAAGTATTGATTTCAAAGGAATCTTAAAACTAGGCCCCAAGGCCTTGGTCATGTTTGTGGCTGGGACTATAGGGATTGTATTGGGTGGACCTTTTGCGTTGTTGGTGGTATCTTCCATTTATCCTGATATATTAAGTGGTGTGGGACCTGATCAAGTATGGAGAGGATTGTCTACTATAGCAGGGAGTTGGATTGGTGGAGGTGCCAATCAGACAGCGATGTTAGAAGTTTTTGGAGCAAGCCCATCTCTCTTCAGTCAGATGATTGCAGTAGATGTTTTGGTTGCTAACCTTTGGATGGCAGTATTGCTTTTCTGGGCAGCCAAGCCTGGAAAAATTGACAGCATATTCAAAGCTGACAGTTCGGCGATATTGGAGCTGCAACTAAAGGTGGAAAAATATAGGGCCGGAATTTTGAAGATTCCCACTTTATCGGATACCATGCTGATATTGGGCATTGGGTTTGCCATTACAGGTTTTTCCCATTGGATTGCGGACATTGTGGCTCCCTTTATTGGTGAAAATTATCCACAGTTGAGTCAGTATTCCTTAGACTCTACTTTCTTTTGGATAGTGGTAATAGCTACCACAGGAGGTTTGTTGATGTCTTTTACCAAAGCCCGTGAACTTGAAGGTGCAGGTGCTTCTAGGTTGGGTTCTGTGCTTCTTTATGTTTTGGTGGCTACCATAGGTATGCAAATGGATTTGATGGCCATATTTGACAATCCTGTTTTGTTTTTGATTGGTATCATTTGGATACTTTTCCATATTTTGATCATGCTTTTGGTAGCCTTCCTGATCAAAGCGCCTTTCTTTTATGTAGCAGTCGGCTCCCAAGCCAATATCGGAGGTGCCGCTTCGGCACCCATTGTTGCCTCAGCCTTCAATCCTTCATTGGCGCCTGTAGGGGTTTTGATGGCTGTATTGGGCTATGCCTTGGGGACGTACGGCGCATACCTCAGTGGACTTTTGATGCAGTGGATTCACGGCTAATTATACCAATATAAAACCGTCAAACCCAAAAACGCGTAACTTTACCATCCTCTTAAAATCAGAATAGATGGCTATCTACCGTAAATTTATTTTCGTATGTAATGGATCAGATTGTAAAAAGGAAGGTTGTAAAAAACTTCAACACGAGCTAAAAGAACTTGTGAGGTCTGAAGACCACAAAGGAAAGTACAAAATTATCAAAACCAAGTGTATGGACTTTTGCAAATCTGCCCCTGTTTTGGTGGTTAATAACGAGGTGATCAAAAAAGCGGATATGGGTGCCATAAAGAAAAAATTGTCTTAAGAATAAGTGATATTGAAAAGGGAAGAAGCTATAAACACAAAAGCCGGGATTCAAATCCCGGCTTTTAGTTTTTAGTCAATTCCGTTGAGGAATCTACTCCAGCGTATCTTATTGAACATCGACTTATGCTTGTCAAGGGATAGCCACAGGAACCAGGCTTTACCTACAATATGGTCTTCAGGTACAAATCCCCAATACCTCGAATCGAGAGAATCGTGTCTATTGTCACCCATCATGAAATAATAATTCTGCTTAAAAGTATAAGAAGTGACTTTTTGGCCATCGATATACAGTTCATTGTCCTGAATTTTGACATCCTTGTGTCCTTCAAACTTTTCGATGGTATAGGAATATTTGGCAATGTTTTCTTTTGTCATCTCGATCGTCCAACCCTCTCCTGGTATTTCTAAGGGTCCCCAGTTGTCTTTGTTCCAGCCAAAATAAACCCCATCAGGAAAAATTCTTGGATCTCCATATTCTTCCCTATCCTGTCTCATGGTGATGGTACCGACGGCAGGCGAGCTTTTCAGTCTTTCAATGGATTCAGCAGTGGCCATGACCATGTAGCCCGAGCCATTTGAGAAGGGCATGAAACTGTCCTGATTGATACCATACTCATCAAAAAATTCAGGAGTAAGGTTCCTATCCGACATCACATCGTATGAAAACTGCATTTTTTCAGGATTTGCACCGAGTTCGCCATTCACATAGACCTGTGTTTTTCTGATTTCCAGCACATCTCCAGGGACAGCAATTGCCCTTTTGATATAGTTTGTTTTGAGATCTACCGGATATTCAAATTCAGAAGGGTAGTTAAAGACTACCACATCGTTTCTTTCCACATCAGAAAATCCCGGAAGCCTGAAATAAGGTAATTCGATCCAATCGACGTATGATTTGGCGTCTGTACCCCATATTTTTTGGTGGGTCAAAGGAACCTGAAGAGGTGTCCTCGGAATCCTTGTCCCATAGTGCATTTTGCTCACAAAAAGAAAATCGCCTACGAGCAGGGATTTCTCCATAGATGCGGTGGGAATAGTAAATGGCTCAAGAAGTAGCCAACGAATTAAGCTTGCAGCAATTACTGCAAAGACCAGTGCATCTGCCCATTCACGCGCTGCAGATTTTTTCTTTTTTTCTTCAGTCATTATAGTTTAAAATTTCAGAAAGATAGGAATTCGTCCATTGATAATACACCTTTTTTATTTTTTATCCATTCCGCCACCAAAACCGCACCAAGTGCAAAACCTTTGCGGCTATGGGCGGTATGTGTGATTTCAATATCGTCAATATCAGACTGATATCTCACAATATGGGTTCCGGGAGCAGGGTCTATCCGCTTGGAGGTTATGGGTAAATATTGTTCATTTTCGTCCATTTTTCCGGCAAGTGTCCAATTTTCTACCCGAGGGATTTCTTGAATTATTCCCTCAGCAAGCGTGATGGCAGTACCGCTTGGAGCATCTTTTTTTTCTGTATGGTGTATTTCTTCCATACTGATTTTATATTCCGGCTGGTCTTTCATCAGAGAGGCCAAGTATCGGTTTAGTTTAAAGAAAATATTTACGCCGATACTGTAATTAGAGGCGTAGAAAAAGGCCGAATTGTATTGTAGGGTCAATTGTTCGACCATTGGTTTTTTATCGAGCCATCCTGTAGTGCCCGAGACTACAGGTATCCCTCGTTCGATTGCCCAACTGATATTTTCCAAAGCGGCCTCAGGGGTACTGAATTCAATGGCCACATCAATTTGAGAGACATCTTGTATATCCAAGTCTTGCCGGTTGTCAATATTGATTTTTCCTAATATTTGGTGGCCACGGGATTCGGCGATTTCTCCTATGATTTTCCCCATTTTTCCATAACCCAATAGAAGTATATTCATGATTGCTCAGAAATTAATTTTTAAAGATAGCCCCATAATATTACCACCTCCGGCACTCAGGGTTTCATAACTCGGTTCAAACCTGAAAGTGAGGTCATCACTGACATCAAAAGCGGATAAATGTGCGTCTACATTTGCATCTATGATATTGAGTGCATAAATACCAATAAACAAGAAGTAATTCAAATCACGGTTTCTTTTCCAAAAGTTTACATTCCTGACCAATCCGTCTCTGTTTAAGCTTGGAAATGGTTGCGTTGGGTCTCTCGGGTTTTCGTCGAATATGGCGAGGGCCTCCTTGAAAAGCTCGTACCTTCGGTTGTTGAAATCTATAAAATAAATATTTGCCGCAAAACCTCCGTAGATAATTGGTACTTTCCAAGGTTTACCATTATAAACTTGCCCCGCACCTGGTAGGATTGCTGAAAGGAGAGTGGCGGTTTTTGGATTTTTTATAGCAGGATTTGAGTAATCAACCTTGATTGTATCCGGTACAGATACTTGTTCTTGAGCAAAACCTTCACTTAGTGGCAATAAAACAAAAACAGCAATGATAATTAGGCTTATCATTGCTTTGGATATTTTACTCAAAAGCCAGTTTGTGGTACCCTTTTCCAAGATTCAAATAATCTCCAAAATTTCTAGGATTCTGTTTAGGTCTTCAGAAGAATGAAAGGGGATTTTTATCTCTCCCTTGTTTTTTGCATCCGACTTCAGATTTACTTTGGTGCCAAAATGACTTGCAAGCCTTTGCTGAATCTTACTGATTTCATACTTCCTTACAGGGTCCAAGGAAGATCCTTTTTTATTTTCCTTTTCTTCCTGTTCCCCATTTATTGATTTCACCAAAGCTTCCACCTGGCGGACGCTAAGTTCTTCTTGAATGGCTTTTTTAAAAATAGCAAGTTGCTTATCAATATCTTCCACATTGATAAGTGCCCTAGCATGGCCCATGGAAATTTTATTATCTCTCAATCCTGCCTGAATGTCCGGCGGCAATTTTAGTAATCTCAGGTAATTATTGACAGTAGTTCTGTTTTTGCCGACACGTTCACCGAGTTCTTCCTGCTTAAGGTTACATTCTGCCAAGAGTCTTTGGTAGGAATGTGCTATTTCAAGGGAGTTGAGATTTTCTCGCTGGATATTTTCTATCAAGGCCATTTCCAGCATTTGCTGGTCATTGGCAGTTCGGACATAAGCCGGGATTTTTTTCAGACCTGCGATTTTTGAAGCTTGAAATCTCCTTTCACCCGATATCAGCTGGTATTCATTTTCATCCAGTTTCCTGACGGTAATGGGTTGGATTATACCTTGGATCAATATGGAATCAGCGAGTTCCTGTAGAGCATCCTTATCAAAGTGCGTCCTTGGCTGGTAGGGGTTTACCTGAATTTCACCCAGAGAAATTTCAAAAATTCCAGCTGTGGGATAAGAAGGCATGAGGGATTCACTTTTGTTTTTTTGAGGAGAGTCCTGCAGCAAAGCTCCCAATCCTTTTCCCAGCGCGCTTTTCTTTGGTGTAGGTTTTTTATCAGTCATAGTATTTGTTCGGTCAATTCACTTTCTCCTTGTCGTTTTTAACTGCGATTTCGTGGGCAAGGTTAAGGTAAGCAACGGCACCTTTACCTTCTGCATCAAAGGCGATCACAGGCAATCCAAAGCTTGGGGATTCGCTTAGTCGGACATTTCTTGGGATTATGGTGTCAAAAACAAGGTTTTTGAAATGCATCCTCACCTCTTCTACCACCTGATTGGAAAGCCTTAGCCTTACGTCGTACATGGTCAGAAGGATTCCTTCGATTTCAAGATCGGGATTAAGCCTAGTCTGTATGATTTTGATGGTGTTGAGCAATTTACCCAAGCCTTCCAATGCAAAGTATTCGCACTGAACAGGGATAATTACAGAATTGGCGGCTGTCAGGGCGTTGATCGTAATCAATCCCAGGGAAGGGGAACAGTCGATGATCACAAAATCATATTTGTCTTTGACAAGGTGGATGACAGATTTCATCTTCTCCTCCCTGTTTTCAAGATTGATCATCTCGACTTCGGCACCGACCAAGTCGATGTGGGAAGGAACCAATTCAAGATTTTCTATTTCAGTTTTGAGGATAATGGTGTGGATGTCAATCCCGTCTACCATACACTCATATATACTTGTATCTATTTCTTTTGGATCGTGACCAAGACCTGAAGTGGTATTTGCCTGCGGATCCGCATCAATGACCAAAGTCTTAAATTCCAAGACTGCGAGACTTGCTGCCAGATTCATGGCAGTAGTTGTTTTTCCTACGCCCCCTTTTTGGTTAGCAATTGCGATAACTTTTCCCATAAATATTTCAGAGGGTAATACTGTCACCAATATTAAGCAAAATCAATTCTTTTCCTGCTTCTGAAACTGCTTTTTTTGCAGCTTCCAAATCTATTTCAATGTAAGGGAAGGTATTGTAATGCATTCCTACAATTTTTTTTGTGCCGACAAATTCTGCTGCTTTGATGGCATCCCGAATATCCATCGTAAAATTGTCACCAATTGGTAGTATTGCAAAGTCAATTTTAAATTCTTCCCCGATCAGTTTCATGTCATAGGTCAGGGCAGTATCTCCGGCATAATAAAAGCAGCCATTTTGGTGACTTATCACAAATCCACCCGGATTTCCGCCGGAGGCACCGTCAGGCAAAGTGCTGCTGTGTATTGCATTTACATATTTTACCTTGCCAAAATCAAATACCTTACTTCCTCCGATATTCATAGGATGGTATTTTTCCACACCCTTTTGGGCAAACCAAACGGCAATCTCATAGTTTGAAACCAATACAGCTTCGTTTGCCTTGGTGATGGCTTCCGCATCTGCCACATGGTCCTCATGGCCATGGCTGATGAAAACATAATCCGCTTCAATTGATCCAAGGTCGACTTTTGATGCTTTTGGATTAGGGCTAATGAAGGGGTCAAAGAGAATTTTTGTTCCGCCGATTTTTACAAGGTAGGAAGAATGTCCAAAATAGGTCAGGTCGATCATAGTCGCGAGAATGATTTTATTGGCTCTATTTACAAATATATCATTTAAATTTTTGGATGAAACGAATTGTTATCCACAGTCCTTTCGGGATTTTGTTAATAGTCTGAGGGTTAACATGCAATGCTTCAAAAAAATAGGGACCCTATTGGATCCCTATTTTTATTTTGTTTTCTTATTGGCATCTGCTGCCTTCATGGCATCCTCGAGCTTTTGCTGAAATTTTGACTTTTTCTTGTTTACATTCTTAATTTTATTCTCTTCGATTTTTTCTCTGATTTTGCTATCATCTACAAACAGCTTGATCAAAGCCTGTTGTCCAAATGTTACCATGTTGGAAACAAAATAATAGAAACTTAACGCCGCAGGGAAGGAGTTCAGAACAAACATAAATACCACCGGCATGATATATCCGAGGTTCTTCATCGGTCCGGTCTGTGCCGTCAGTTGGTTGTTGAAGTGCGTATAGGCTATCTGTGATACAGTCATCAATATCGTAAACAAACTTACGTGGGATCCATAAAAAGGTATCGTAAACGGTAACCTCAAAATGGAATCGTAGGTAGAAAGGTCATGTGCCCAAAGGAAAGATTGCTGACGAAGTTCGATGGCATTTGGAAAGAAAAAGAACATCGCAAACAGAAATGGCATCTGGAATACCAGGGGAAGACAACCCGAAATCGGACTCACACCCAATTGCCCAAAAAGCTTCATCTGTTCCTGCTGCATTTTGGTAGGATCGTCAGGATATTTTGCCTTGAGCTCGTCGATTTCAGGTTTGATTACCCTCATCTTTGCCATACCGATATATGACTTATAGGTCAGCGGAGTCAGGGCAATCTTGATGATCAATACGATGATAATGATGATGATTCCGTAATTGGAGAAGTATTTTTCAAGGAATTGAAAAAGATTCACTATGATATACTTATTGACCCAGCTTACAAAGAAATACCCCATGTCAACATTATTCTCAAATCCCGGAGTGATGGTTTTTAGGGTATTGTACCTGTTGGGGCCAAAATAATAACTCAATCCTGCTTTATTGTCGACCAAAGGAAGGGATAAACCTACCTGTACATTTTTAATAGAGAGGGTGTCTTGGGGCGTCTGCTGATTGAGCTTGGCAGAATTAAAATTATTTGCCGCTATGATACCGGTGGTAAAAAACCTTTGGCTGAAACTTACCCATTTCAAAGACTCCGTTACCTCCTCATTTGCCTCCTCAGAAGTAGCACTGAGGTAGTCATGGCTTCCGCCTGAGGTAAAGAAATTGATATTTGTTTTTCTTCTTGACTCTTCAATGTCCTGCTCCTGACGGATCAACTTATCATCCCAGTTGATCTGTACAGTGGTATCTTTCAGACTATTTGATAGTCCTGTAAATTCAAGGTTTTTTTCCAAGACAAATCCTCCTTGAGCTAGGGAATATGTTCTGGTGATGGAACTGCTACCTGCTTTGGCGATAAAGGTAATGATGGACACTGGGGTGCCTTCTACCTCTGTCGAAGAAAGAGTAGGATTGAAATAAAATTCATTTAAGCTCAAAAGACCTTTGTCCGTCTGAATGGAGTAGCTTAAATCCGAACTTTCATTATCCAATAAAATCAATGGTCTCTGATCCCATGTTTTGAATTCTTTCAATTCCACTTTGGTGATTTCGGCACCTTTGGTAGAAAAAGTAACCGTAATCTGATCATTTTCAAGAGTAACTTCCTCTTGAATCCCTTTTGTCATGGGAGCAAAAACCCCAAACTGACGCTGTGCGATCAGATCCTGAATACTGTCAGGTTGGATTATTTCTTGTGAAATTGTGTCTTCTTCCACAGATTCTTGGGGAATAGCCTGTGTCACAATGTTTGATTCTTCCGGGAGTGGTTCGGGAGTGGGAGCAAAGAAAATCGAATAAATCAGCAATACTGCTGCAAATAAGATTAAGCCTGCCGCTTGGTTTCTGTCCATATTGTTACTTTAAATGCCTTCTGAAAAGTAAAGGTAACAGAAAGTATCGAGGAGAATCTCCTTTTTACTTTCTGTTACCCATCACTGGAATGAGGCTGGTATTCAAATATTTGATTTTTTGTTGTCAATAGTAGCTGTTACGAATTTCACAAACAACGGGTGGGGATTCAAAACAGTACTTTTATATTCTGGGTGAAACTGGGTTCCCAAAAACCAAGGATGGTTTTTAAGTTCGACTATTTCCACCAATTGGCTTTCAGGATTAATTCCTGAAGGAATCATTCCATTTTTTTCCATTTCAGAGAGGTATTTGTTGTTAAACTCATACCTATGCCTGTGTCTTTCCTTGATCTTGGATTTGCCATATGCTTGGGCAGCCTTACTTCCTTTTCGGAGTTCGCAAGGGTAAGATCCCAACCTCATGGTGCCGCCCTTCATCTCAATATTCTTTTGGTCAGCCATCAGGTCAATAACCGGATGTGGCGTTTTTGGGTCCATTTCTGTACTGTTTGCACCTTTGAGTCCGAGTACATTTCTGGCAAATTCGATCACTGCAACCTGCATGCCCAGACAAATCCCAAAGAAAGGAAGGTTGTTTTCTCGGGCAAATTTAACAGTTTCTATCTTTCCTTCAAGCCCTCTTTCTCCAAATCCCGGTGCCACAAGAATTCCGTCAAGGTGTTCAAGTTTTTTTGCAACATTTTCAGGGATCAATTCTTCGGAAGAAATTAAGGTCAGGTTGACTTTGCATTCACAAGCAGCGCCTGCATGTACAAAGGCCTCAATAATTGATTTATAGGCGTCGGGAAGGGAAACATATTTGCCGATCAGTCCGATGTTCACTTCTTGGGTCGGGTTTTTTAACCTTCCCAAAAAGTCTTTCCACTGTTCCAAATCAGTATTTACTTTGGATGTAAGCTTCAATTTGCTCATGACCCTTTCGTCGAGCTTTTCCTTTTTCATCAGCAAAGGAACATCATAGATGGTCTCCGCATCCATGGCCTCGATGACACAGTTCAGTTGCACGTTGCAAAACAGCGCCAATTTCTTTTTCACCTCCAGAGGAAGGTGGTGTTCTGTCCTGCAGACCAAAATATCAGGCTGAATACCTGCTTCCAAAAGTTGCTTTACTGAATGTTGGGTGGGTTTGGTTTTAAGTTCTTTGGCAGCCGCCAAGTAGGGGATCAATGTCAGATGGACAACAAGGATATTGTTTGAGCCGATATCCCATTTGGCCTGTCTTACCGCTTCGATGAAGGGTAATGATTCGATGTCACCCACGCAGCCACCGATTTCGGTGATGACAACATCGTATTTGCCTTCCTCGCCAAGTTTGAAAAAGTTCCTTTTGATCTCATCAGTGATATGGGGGATAACCTGAACAGTTTTTCCCAAATATTCTCCTTTTCTCTCTTTGGTGATGACGTTGTTGTAGATTCTTCCCGTAGTTATGTTATTGGCCTGTGAGGTCGGTGTGTTCAAAAACCGCTCATAATGACCCAAATCAAGATCCGTTTCTGCCCCGTCTTCGGTGACATAACATTCGCCGTGCTCATAGGGGTTGAGTGTTCCCGGATCGATATTGAGGTAAGGATCGAATTTTTGGATCGTAGCGCTAAAGCCCCTAGCCTGCAAGAGTTTGGCCAAAGAAGCAGCGATAATGCCTTTCCCGAGGGAGGAGGTAACACCTCCGGTGATAAAGATATATTTGGTGGTTGAGCCCATAAGAAGGGTAGGATGGAGAATATTGTTTGGATTCTTATGGGATTCAAAGGTAGGAGAAAAATTTGATTTGGAGGTGAGGTGCCTAAAGGAAAAAATTAAAGAAGTGTTTTTGGGGTGGGATTTTAGGATGGGAAAAAGGTTTGGTTGGTATTTTTATTTGCGTCTCAGCGTCTTTGAGAGATCATTATTTACTTAAAGCCGAAAAAGGATATCCACAAAAATTTAGAGAATTTTTAAATATTCGTCGGGACTCAGAACAGGAATTTCTGACTCTTTGAAGTCTTTCCCATTTCGGGTAATCATTATTTTGCAGTCCATTTTTAAAGCACAATAATACTGAAGGGCATCTTCAAAATCATTGAAATTTGATGAGAGACCCTTATCTATGATATTATCAGTGAGGTCGCATGTTTGTGCAATTAATTTAAACTTTCGTATTTTCTCCTTTACCTGAGTCTTGTTCTCAAATCTGGAGAGCAAATGGTAAACAGTTGAATATGTTGAGGCCGAGACGAAAATCTCGATTTTTCCTTTGTCTGCCAAAGTTGCGATCTTGGCTGCAGCGTCATAATATGGTTCTCGTTCGCCCAACAAATCGACAACCACCTTGGTGTCTAGAAACACCTTATCTTTCATTTGTATTTCTCAGATAGGTAATCACCATAGGACTTTTTGTAATCATAATCTGCCGGGATTTTAACGCCCGTCCTCATACTTTTTACAAAAGGGGATATATCGGAATCCTCCTCTGAAGTTGGATTTTCCTTCTCTACCAAAGATTTAAGATAGGATTCTATCATCCGTGAGAGACTTCTGTTTTGTGATGAGGCATATTCTTTTGCTTTATCAATCACATCTTTATTTAATTTGAGTGTCAATTTGGCATCCATCACATTTCTATTTAATACGTACTAATATATTTTATAAATACGTATTGATCAAGTTTTAATTGACTTTTTGCTAGCCATCCATCGTGTCTCCGTGCTTGTATAGGCAGCACAAAGTTCAAGATATAAAAAGATCAGTGCTCTTTTTTCTTTTGAGCCTTGGCGTCTTTGCGAGAGAATTAAATCCAAATGTACCTTTCCTCACAGAGCCTCACTTACAAAAAACTTACTTTCCCATCATGAAACTTCTCGGACTGATTGGAGGGACTTCCTGGCACTCCACCATAGAATACTACAAATTGATCAATGAACTTGCCGGTGAAAGAATGGGGCACGACCAAAACCCGCTTATGTTGATTTATAGTCAAAACATCCAACTGATGCGAGAACAGGACAAAGACTTGATCAACAAAACTTACCTGCAGATTGCCCAGAAGCTGGAGGCAGGCGGAGCAGAAGGAATCATCATCTGTGCGAATACCCCTCACATGGTTTATGATTTTGTACAGCCAAAGATCAATATCCCGATTCTCCACATCGCAGATGCGATTGGCAAAAGCGCCCAAAAACAGGGCTTGAAAACGCTTGGTCTGTTGGGAAACAAACCGACGATGACAGGTGATTTCATTCCCAAATACCTCAAAACCCATTTTGACATTGATACTATCATTCCTGACGCCGTATTCTTGGACAAATCGCATTATTACGTCTCCAAGGAGTTGACACTTGGAAAGTTTACCGATGAGGCAAAGACTTTCTATTTGGAACAAATGAGACTTCTCCAAGAAAAAGGAGCAGAAGGAATGATCATGGGTTGCACCGAATTGCCGCTGCTGATCAAGCAGGAGGAAACGGATTTTCCCTTGATTTCCACGACCCAGCTGCATGCTGAGTTGGCCGTGGATTTTATTTTTAGCTGAATAAAATTGGCTTCTGACAACTAGAAATTTTAACGATAAAGCTTCTAGAGAAGCAGGATAAGTGCGGGGAATAATTCCTCCGGCTACTGGAGAAGCAGGATAACAGGAAGTGTTTTAGGATTGGATTTTGAACATCCCTGTTTTTGGCGGAGGCCTTAATTCACAATTTTCATTATTTCGGCCAAAAGCCTGGATCATGGTTTTCGTTTCTAACCCCGAGTTGCGTTCCTTACTCGGGGTTATTATTATTTGACCACTACGTGGTCGGTCGCCGCCGCCAATGTTTGTGTCTTCACAAACATTATCATTCTTAAATCCTTTTTCTCTGCGTCTCTGCGCGAGGTGAATTTTTTTCCTCAAAGGAAAACAAGGTTTCGTAATGGTGCGCAAAGGATTTTGAACATCCCTGTTTTTGGCGGAGACCTTAATTCAAAATTTCCATTATTTCGGCCAAAAACCTGAATCGCTGTTTTCGTTTCTAACCCCGAGTTGCGTTCCTTACTCGGGGTTATTATTATTTGACCACTACGTGGTCGGTCGCCGCCGCCAATGTTTGTGTCTTCACAAACATTATCATTCTTAAATCCTTTTTCTCTGCGTCTCTGCGCGAGGTGAATTTTTTTCCTCAAAGGAAAACAAGGTTTCGTAATGGTGCGCAAAGGATTTTGAACATCCCTGTTTTTGGCGGAGGCCTTAATTCACAATTTTCATTATTTCGGCCAAAAGCCTGGATCATTGTTTTCGTTTCTAACCCCGAGTTGCTCCCTATCGGGATTACTCGGGGTTATTATTATTTGATCCCTCTAGGATCATATCCCCGGATGATGAGAGTACTTCCCAAACTATTATTCATTCAGCATTTTTAATTCTTTTTTTCCTCAATGTCTTTGCTAGAGAATTAAATCCAGCTTTTGGAGAAGAAGAATAACAGGTAGTGCCTTCCAAACCATTATTCATTCAGCATTTTTAATTCCCTTCTTTTTCCTCTGCGTCTTTGAGAGACAATTAAATCCAGCTTCTGGAGAAGCAGGATAACAGGTTACTCGGGGTTATTATTATTTGATCCCTCCAGGATCATTTCTCGCGCCGATGAGAGTACTTCCCAAACCATTATTCATTCAGCATTTTTAATTCTTTTTTTTCCTCAATGTCTTTGCGAGAAATAATAAATCCAGCTTCTGGAGAAGCAGGATAACAGGAAGTGCCTTCCAAACCATTATTCATTCAGCATTTTTAATTCTTTTTTTTCCTCAATGTCTTTGAGAGAGAATTAAATCCGGCCTTCGGAAAAGCAGGATAACAGGAAGTGTTTAAGGATTGGATTTTGAACATCCCTGTTTTTGGCGGAGGCCTTAATTCACAATTTTCATTATTTCGGCCAAAAACCTGAATCGCTGTTTTCGGTTCTAACCCCGAGTTGCGTTCCTTACTCGGGGTTATTATTATTTGATCCCTCCAGGATCATATCTCCGGATGATGAGAGTACTTCCCAAACCATTATTCATTCAGCATTTTTAATTATTTGATCTCTTCAGGATCATATCTTCGGATGATGAGAGTACTTCCCAAACCATTATTCATTCAGCATTTTTAATTCCCTTCTTTTTCCTCTGCGTCTTTGAGAGACAATTAAATCCAGCTTCTGGAGAAGCAGGATAACAGGAAGCAGGAAAGCATAGCTGTACCCCAGAAGTTTGCTTCTTTTTTTGTGACTTGGCGTCTTTGCAAGAGAATTAAATCCAGCTTCTGGAGAAGCAGGATAACAGGAAGTGTTTAAGGATTGGATTTTGAACATCCCTGTTTTTGGCGGAGGCCTTAATTCACAATTTTCATTATTTCGGCCAAAAGCCTGGATCATTGTTTTCGTTTCTAACCCCGAGTTGCTCCCTATCGGGATTACTCGGGGTTATTATTATTTGATCCCTCCAGGATCATTTTTCGCGGCGATGATAGTACTTCCCAAACCATTATTCATTCAGCATTTTTAATTCTTTTTTTCCTCAATGTCTTTGCGAGAAATAATAAATCCAGCTTCTAGAGAAGGAGGATAACAGTAAGTGTTTTAGGATTGGATTTTGAACATCCCTGTTTTTGGCGGAGGCCTTAATTCACAATTTTCATTATTTCGGCCAAAAGCCTGGATCATT
>NZ_JAKZAM010000072.1 GCF_022538055.1 Cognataquiflexum nitidum
GATCCATGTTGCTGCTACTTATGATGGAACGACAAGTAGAATCTACATCAATGGTGTTGAAAATATTTCCGCTTCTTATGGACCGATCAATATCGGAACCACATCAGGTAACTTGGTCATTGGAGCCCTTGGAAGCATCCAAAGATTCAATGGGGCACTTGACGATATCAGGCTTTATGGAAGGGCTTTGTCAGCTGGAGAAATTTCACAACTTGCCAATTCATCGCAAGCCTTCAGAATATTAGGTACCTCAGACAAAATCAATTCTGAAAATAAATTAGGCGGTATGACAGAGGATACTGAAAGACAAAGGGAGGAACCACTAGAAAAGCCTAGCTATTTGTATCCTAATCCAGTACAAGATATTCTCAATCTAATGGTCTTTGGGAAAGTGAAGTCCCCGATCAACATCATGATTTTTGATTCCAAAGGTGTTTTAATCACGGAAAGAGAATTCGAAACAAACAACGGGGTTTTGACCATTGATGTAAATTCTTTGAACCTTAAACCTGGAATTCATATTCTTTTGGTTAATAAGGAAGGTAACCTTGAAACATTGAAGTTTATTAAAAAATAATGGAAAATAAATTATCCTCCTTGGTCAATCCAAGGAGGATTTTTTTGTTTTAAAGTTATTTTGTAAATATTTTTCGGGTAAATTATAGAGAGGTTGTTTATTACTTTATTACAAAAAGAGTAAAATTTAAAAGAGTCAGTTTTTATATTAATATTAGTATCCGAATTAATTTTTTTTAAAATCAATTGTTCCTTGAATTTAAAACAATTAATTCCAGAGTTACTTTGTGTAATCTTCAAACAAAAAAATATTTTAAATATCATTTAGACAATTTGAATCATGTATTTATTCGATAAATCAAGACATGGCCGACAAAACTTTAGGGCATTTACAAGTAAACCAAGTATAAAATGGAAAACAGATCTTCGGACTAACCCAATATTCGGAGCTGAATCAACAGCTACAATCGATAAATATGGAAACTTATATTTTGGTTCTCACAGTGGGAATTTTTATTCTATTTCCAATATTGGGGAAATCAGGTGGACTTTTTCAACTTCAACTAAAATTTATTCTTCACCCCTTTTAATTGAAGACAATATCTTTTTTTCAGGAGGAGATGGTTTTTTTTATTGTTTAGATTTGCTTGGTAATCTAAAATGGAAATTCGATTTAACTAAGGCAAGTGGAGGAATGTTTAAGAAAAAAACATTAAATAAACTACTCCACTTACCCTACACCTATGATTTTTATAAAAAAAGAAACATTGACTATAAATCTTGGAGCTCACCAAATTTTAATAACGGAAAGTTATTTATTACAGGTTATGGGAAAGGTCTTTATTGTTTAAACATTGAGGGAAGCGTGCTTTGGAGTTTTGATTTGGGATATCCCAGATATCAACTTTCCGGGGTAGCTATTGATAATGCAGGAAATATTTATTGTTCCTCAAGATCAGGAAAGATTTATTCTTTCGAGGATGGTGGTAAACTTAGATGGGAAAGAACCATAAAAAAGAATTGGGAAAATTGGGGAAACCCTGTTGTTTGCAATTTAAAGAATCAAGCCTATTTCTTTTTCTCAAAAAAAGAGATTTCTGGTTTAATTCAAGCTACTGATTTCCTTGGGAATTTAAAATGGACTATAAATATTGGAAGTATTAGGGGGGCTTGCTCAATCAGTTGGGATGGTGAATTTATTTTTTGCTGTGACTTGGATGGATTTATTTATAAAATCAATTCTTCAGACGGTCAAATAGTAAAAAGAAAGAAAATAACCGATGCACAAAGAGGCCTTTGGATAACTCCTACTATTGATGAAAATTCAAACATTCTTTTATCAACAAAAGATTCCCAGAATTCAGGACGCGTAATTTTAATGGATGATAATTTTGAATTCAAATGGGAATATTATAGTAACAAAATCCTTTCAATTCCTGTTCTAAATAGCTCTAATGAGATTTATTTTGGGAGTTGGGACGGAAGCTATTATTGCATTTATTGAACATCTTTACCTTTTCTACAGATTTTAAAATTTTGATAAATCATAAGATAATGAAAGGATAATTAAATGTAAATCAAGGCATTTTTGCTTAAAAACAATAAGTTGAAAACTAATATATTCAGATATTGCACATGAAGAAGGTTTTCTAAAGGGATTTATTCAAACTTTTTTAAAGGCAAATTAACAAATTAATTCAGATTCTCTTTGAAGTTTAATTGTTATCAATAGAAATAAACACTTAAGAAAGCAGCTATTAAATGGGTTCTAAATTGAATATATTGGGTAGTCGAATTTGAGTTTGCCTGAGATGAAGTAGATCATCTTAATAAAGTTGAAAATATTCTGTAAATCTCTTACTCATCTTTTTAGTCAGTTGGATTTTAGATTTAATTCTCTCCAATATACAGCTAGTTTGGTCTTTTTTTGTATAAGTTTTAATTCCCAACAAGTTTGTTTGATTTATTTTTGTAAAATCTACGAAATGAATGATACTTGATTCTTTTACTGGATTACCTCAACATGCCGGATACCCTATAGTTTGTTCAATATCATTAATAGAAGCAAAATAATTGAATAGCTCCTGCAATAAGTATGCATTCGCCATATTTGGCGTCAGTGTAGGAATATTCAATATGTCTTTATTGACCTGCTCGCTTAGATTCTGTTCGTTTTTGAGGAATATATATTTATATCTTTTGAGCATCGCAAATCCATTTCGTTGGAACTTTCTTACCTTATCATTGCTTCATTAAAAAATTTGACGACGTGGAATTTATCAAAGTTTATAGATGGGTTCTTGAAATTTTGTATAATACTAGATAGGAATGGCTTTGAAATGTTAATATAGGTCTGCTATATCAGTAATCATTTTTATTCCCAATTATCTAGATTTTTATGGACTTTAACAATGGAATTTAACCCATTTCCCGGAAAAGCATAAAGCCATTCCTGTGGTGCATACGGTCGGAAACAGACACGTAATTATGGCCTTTTTTGGAGCATGTTTCATCTTTACCCAATATCTCGACTCCGGAAAAATTTACACCTTTATGGACTTTATTGATCCAATAAAGAAACACATTCTAAAGGCATTGTGAGTACACATTCATGTTATAATAATTTATTATGTGTATCCGCTTCACTGCACGTAAGGATGAAGAGCTGCAATAACCATCCGTTCAAACAGCTTTTCACCAAAATA
>NZ_JAKZAM010000073.1 GCF_022538055.1 Cognataquiflexum nitidum
AAAACCCCGGCTATGGCAATAATCGTGTCGTCCAAGGCAGGAATCAAATCTTGGAGTAAAAATGTCCTGCTGATCCAGGCAAAACTCACTGAACCAAAAACCCAAGTAACCCGCTTTTCTTCCTTTAAAATTAAAATCGAAAACCCAAACCTAGGGAAACCCTATATCTTGTATATTCAAAATTCATACTGGGCATTCCATAAACTGCTTCGCCCTTTACCGCCAGCTTCTCGGTCAGGTGAAACATCCCATAAGGTCCGATAAAAAAACTTGGAGCTGCCAACCTTCCAAAGGTCAACCGCTCTAAAAATTCCGGGTCATCAGGACTTCCGACTGTAAATCTTTCAGTAATACCATTATAATAAAACCTGAGGTATTCAGCTTGTACACCCAGATTCAACCGCTCAGTTTGTATTAGGTCATAACCTAATTTAAGCTGCCATTGAGTATAATCCCTTCTATTTTCAGGAAAATCATCAAACCTCTCGAGAAGGATGGAACCTCTTCCATAGAAATCTCCCCAACCCACAGAAGCTCCTACATTCAACCGTTCAAAGAAGTATCGGGTATATCCCAAGCTAATACCATTAGTGCTGGTCCTTTCAAAACCTGTTGTATTTGCGCTTGTAATATTAAATGTACTCAGTTCAAAGGTGTTTTTATAAGTCTGCAGCGCGTGCAAAGACTGACTGATTAGGAATAATCCAACTATAAACTGTAGTCTTAATTTCATTTAATTTATTGTTCGAAGTATAAATTCGGCTACGTTTTGTCTAATTACTGGGTATGTATCTCCACTCTTTGCAACCAAATAGCCCGGTGTCTAGCCCCGGGCTTTTTTGATTTTTTACAAATGTCAGGCTTCCTCAAGCAATTGGAAGGATAATCGAATCAGAAGGAGAAGTTTTCACCTGCTTCCGTCATTTTATCTATCCTTTAAAATCACCTTCCCTGTTTTGAAAAGCCTTTTTTCTCAAAATCGATATCCTACAGCGAGTGACACATTGTTACAACTCCAATCATAATTCAGGGCCGGAACACCTATCAAATAATTTCCTCTCAAAAAGAAATTTTCAGAGAGGTTGAAAACACCATAAGGCCCAAAGAATCCACCTGACACCCGCGATCTTCCTAAAGTAACCCGACGTGGATCATCTCCAGGCAGACCAGGACCACCTGTCCATCTGTCGGTAATTGCATTGTATGAAAACCTCAGAAATTCCGCTTGAACACCTATAGCAAACCTTTCATTTTGAATCGGTTCAAATCCAAGTCGGATATGGTATTGGGTGTAGTTTCTGTTACTTGCAAATTCATAGAATTCCTCAAAAAGGCCATTGTAGCCTTTTCCATTAAAATCACCGAAACCCCATCCTGCTCCTACATTCCATCTTTTAAAAAAATACCGACTGTAATTGACACTAATTCCGTAATTATCCATAGTACTTACAGGAATTTGTCCATCATTACTTGAATTTCTAAAAGCCGAAATTTCAAAGCTGTTTTTTTTAAGATCCTGAGCATGAACCACCCCAAAACAAAGGAAAGTACAAACAACAATCACTATTTTTTTCATATCAATCATTGTCTAATTCTCAAAATAAACTGGGCTACATCCTGTGTGATAACAGGGTATACCTCACCTCCCACAGATCTAGTCATCAACGTTCCATCGCTATTAAACGTGTCTCCAACTAGAGTAAAATTATCATTAATGACACGACAACGCTGGAAGTTTATATAAGTAGTGCTTCGAGAATCACCTAATAGCCTCATTTCTGGAGGATCTACTTTGAAACTAGGGATAGGTATTTTGACACTATTTTTTTTAAATTCCACAGATCCACTGATTGAAAAACTCGTTCTAGGTCGTTCAACTGCCCACACCAGCCAGAAGTCTTTAGCTTCGTAAGGCATATTATGAACTAAAATCGGCCCACTTGTTTGCCATCTTCCTTCATTTGCATGCCTTCTTAAAATTTCAACATTACCTGACATTGGTTTTGTTATGTTATTCTGCAAAACAGTTGGAGTTTGTCCTGCTGGGAGATTTGATAAATCTCCAAAAACAACCCATAAATGCATTCTATTGTTATTGGGCCAACTTCTAACGCTTGTAGTAAGCCTCCAGTGAGGCATTGCAATTACTACTGTTTTTGTTGAGTCTAGAGAAGTACAAGGTATCTTGGTGGAATTCATAGCTAGATTCTCCGTCATTGGGATTTTTTTACTTTTCGTTCCGATCAAGTCCGGATCATCAAATCGCCCAAATACTACGGTTGGATTTTTTTCCGCATAGTCGTCATTTGCATAAATTAAATCTGAAGCAAGATTTGGATTATTTTTTCCGAAACTCACAAAGTTTCCATCCTCAGTTAATTTAAGTTTATACCCGGGGGTTTCACCTTTCCATTCGGGATCAATTTTTAAGGCCTCAATTTCCATTTCCTCAGTCCACCATGATACGGTTAATTCCGTAATCTTATCAGGCTCGAAATAACCTATCATGTAAGGAGCAAGCATACTTATATCATTATTGTTAATGAAATCAATTAATTTTTTTTGATCAAAAGTTTCACCAATAGTTCTGTGGTTTTTAGCATTCTCATAAAAAGCACTGACGATAGCAGAACGCTTCCTCGAAACAGGATTTTCATTTGTGCTTAGGAGCTTTTTTAGACTATAGGAAATATCCTCTTCATACTCATCGGCTTTTGCAAGTTCAAACAATTCTCTTCTAGCCTCCGGGTCTTTGAATACTTCGCCCATAAATAAGGTCAATTCTCTGAGCTTGACCTCATAATCACTTAATTCCTTTTTCCTTTGAGCTTCTAAAAGCTCTTGGGTCATTATATCATCCTGCCCCGCATCCTGACAGGAACTAATTGCCCCCAACCCCAGAAATAGGATAGATAGATAGATAGATAGATTTGTTCATGTAAAATATGTTTTAAGTTAGAATGAACAATTATAAAAAATCATAACAATCAGGAAAAGAATTTGATAGAATAAATGTTTTTATTAGTTATATGAATTTTTTTTATGTGTATCCGCTTCACTGCACGTAAGGATGAAGAGCTGCAATAACCATCCGTTCAAACAGCTTTTCACCAAAATA
>NZ_JAKZAM010000074.1 GCF_022538055.1 Cognataquiflexum nitidum
GTATCCATCCGATAAACCCCATATTTCCTGGCCGGTGATTACTTCGTAAAGTTGCATTATGAAAAAGATCAGCAACGATGAGTATTATGACCTGGTCAGCAGATGGCAGGTTTCAGGAAAGAGCAAAGCTTCATTTGCAGAGGAAGAAGGTATCTCAAGGACGGCATTTTATTATTGGTGCAGGAAGTTTGACATGAAACAGCCTTCACTGAACGGTCAATCCTCTTTTTCACTGGTGTTTCCAAATCCCGGTCTTCAAAAAGATCCTGTCATCAGGATCAATTATCCATCTGGTATAAGTATTGAGTTCTTCGGAAAGGTAGACAGTGATACTGTCAAAAAGCTTCTCTGATGCTTGCCCTGTCAAGTTCGGCCAGGTATTTCATGTACAAAGAACCTACCGACATGCGCTTTGGCATCAACTCACTGTCAGGCCTTGTCCGGAACAAGCTTGGCTTTGATCCCATGAACGGGGATGTTTTTGTCTTTATCGGCAAGCGTTCCGACCAGATCCGTATGCTTCAATGGGACAGGGACGGTTTTGCCATGTATGTCAAAAAGCTCGAGAGGGGCACTTTTGAACGTCCTGTGCTTGCCGGTAACGGGATTACAAGCAGTCAGCTGAGCATGCTCTTACAGGGGGTAAGGCTTGAATCGGTGAGTTACAGAGACCGCTACACGCCTCCGAAAAGAGTGTGAAAAAAGATGCGGTTTTTGGTATAAAAACAGCCTCAAAACCTATTTAAACCTACTTTTTGTACTATCTTTATGTCATGGAAAACGGGGAAAAAGACTACAAAAAACTGTACGAAGAAGCCCTGTTGACCTTATCGGAGAAAGAAGAGATAATCTCGGATCAGCAGTTCGAACTCGATAAACTCCGCAGACATCTTTTTGGATTCAGGAGTGAGAAACGTACGAACAATGTAGGGAATGACCAGTTGGGGCTTTTTGAACTTGGCACCACAAAATCAGTACAGGAAGAACTTTCCGGATCAATGACTGTGGCTGAAAAGCCCACTCCAAAGAAAAGAGCCAAAGGTACGGGACGTATGAGCCTTCCCGAAGAACTCAGAAGGGAAGAAGTGGTGATCGAACCATCAGAATCCACCGAAGGCTGCACAAGGATCGGCGAAGAAGTCACAGAAGTTCTTGAAGTTGTGCCTGCATCGTTCTTTGTAAAGCAGTATATCCGCCCAAAGTATGCAAGACCGAACGGTGAAGGCATCATTATCGGGACGCTTCCTGACAGGGTGATAGAAAAAGGCATTCCCTCCGAATCGGTAATTGCCCAGATGACCGTCGATAAATATGTTTATGGGATGCCTCTCCACAGACAGATCGACAAGTACACCAAGATGGGGCTACGGATTCCCGCCTCAAGTGCGTCGGATTGGATCATGAAAGGCTGGGAACATCTCAGACCGCTCTGGGAGCTGCTCCGGCTGATCGTGGTCAGCCAAAAATATCTTCAGGTCGATGAAACACCGATAAAGGTTCTGGACAGGGACCATAAAAACGGTATCCACCAGGGTTACATGTGGCTTTACCATGCCCCTGTGGACAGGCTTGTGCTGTTCGATTACAGAAAAGGAAGGGATCAGTCAGGTCCCAAAGAAATGTTGGCAGACTTTAGGGGCATCATCCAGACGGATGGTTATACAGTCTATGATTCCCTCTTTGGAAGCCATCCGGATATCCATCTGACTTTCTGTATGGCGCACGCCAGACGGAAGTTTGTGGATGCCGTAAAGGATGATGAAGAACATGCCAACTACGTGCTTGACGAAATCGGAAAGCTCTACCTTCTGGAAGCAAAGATGCGGGATGAAGGAATAGATTGGCAGCAGCGGACAGCGTTGAGAAAGGAACATGCGGAACCTGTTCTGGAAAATCTCGGAAGATGGCTGGAAGAAAAACAGTACAGCTACAGGCCCAAAAGCCCGATGGGTCAGGCCATAGCATATGCCAACAAAAGATGGGCAGGACTGAGCGCTTACGTACTGCACGGACAGATGGAAATCGATAACAACCTTGTGGAAAATGCAGTAAGACCGCTGGCAGTAGGCAGAAAAGCATATCTGTTTGCCGGATCACATCAGGCAGCAGAAATGACGGCTGCCATGTACTCCTTCATGGCAAGCTGCAAAAAGAATAAAATCAACGAGTTTGATTGGCTCAAGGATGTCTTCGAAAGAATACAATCCCATAAGCAAAAAGATCTTTATCAACTACTGCCATCAAACTGGGAAGAATACCGACCTAAATAAAATTCCGGATTATAACCCGACGGGTTTTGTCGGATGGATAC
>NZ_JAKZAM010000075.1 GCF_022538055.1 Cognataquiflexum nitidum
TTGCCAAGGTGGTCTTTTAGGAAATACTCATACTTCGGAACCCCGCTTTCCAACACCACTCTTCCCTCAGGATGGATAATATGCTCAAGTTGGCCATTTGCAAACACAAAGTTTCCGACATAGTCCCCCAACTGGGTGTAGTCAAACGCCTGATGCTACGACTGGGTGGAATTTGCCTACCCTGCACCCGGCCCAAGGCTAAAATGATCCTAAGGGATCATTTCCAAACGCCTTGTCCTACCCTTTTATCATATTCAATTTGCAATTGAATACAAATGAAAAACCTCAAATCGAAAGGTAATTCTTGGTTAATCGAATTGCAAATTCATTTCATAAGAAGGCGTAATTTCATCCCGGCAATTGTCGCGGATACGCCTAGCAGCAACGCCTTTCTACGCCCATGGTATGGCTTTCAATAAAAATTAGGTAGTATTTTCTTAATAAGATGAAAGTTTGGTTGAAAACTGCCCATTACTATATTCTAACATCCAATATGGTAAATTGTCAATATACGGTTGAACTATATCATTTGATTTTTGAATCTTTTTTATGTTTAATTGAATTGTATCTTGCCCCACTTTACTGAAAAAGTTTTCATATTCTATAGACTCTAAAAGAAACAGCTTACTCTTATACTCAAAAAAGCCAACCCAATTATCCATTATTTCTACATCATAACTTGTAGTCAATGAAATTTGACAAGTATCTTTTTTAATAAATGTATTGATAATAAAAATTAATTTTTGATCTTCAGGTTTAAGGTTATCGAGAATCTTATCTAACTCGGACTTTAACTCGCATTTCACAGAGTACCTAATCATTTCCTTTGACATAACATTTTCATTTTGAGAAAAAGACATATAACTCAATAGTACAAAACAAATATTTAGTGTCATTTTTAGAGTGCAATTTCTAATATCCATAATCTTCTTTTTTTGAATCTTTACTGTATGGTATATAACCTTTACCTGTGACGTATATTTTGTAAGTAGGGCTATTACTTCTATTTGGATACGCTATTTTATACCATTCTGTAACTGCTTTAGCAAACGGAACATCTCCTCCTAAACTTCCAGTAAGTCCTGGTAAACCAGACGGAATAGCTGTACCTCCCGGGTGATTATGATTAAGCTCTCTAATTGTGTAGCCTTCTGACAATTGTCCATTAATCAATGCTGCTATACCAGGTTCTGTATATTCAACATGGCCAGTAGTCAAGAAGTTTAAACCTTTATCTCCTTCAATTCCAGTTTTAGCTTGACTCCATTCAACACTTGTATTATCTGCTAAAAACTCAAATAATTGAGTTCCATTGTCATCACCTCTGACTTTAAAAATGTCAATAGTTGTTACTTCTTCACTTCTTGTACCATCAGCATTACGCTTTTGGTATGTTCCAGACTGAGAACGATGACTTTCAACAGTGCCATAATCAAATGAAATGGACTGATCCTCTATACGATTGCCATCATTATCAACCATATAAAAATTATCAGCTTTCTTATTTTCAATAGTTTTTACAACTTCTCCTTTTGAATTAATTTCATAATCAGTAAGACCATCTGGATCTATTCTATTAATAGGATTATTGCTTACAAAATGGTACGGTGTTTTATCGGGAGCAATCTCAGCCAACGGATCCACCACTCCCCATCTCCCAATCGCCGGGTCATACATCCTTGCCCCGTAGTCGTAGTACTGAAGGCCGTTGTCCTCGATCAGTTCCTTCCCGTTATACAGATACCTGTTCTTATTTATCGCAGGTGCCTGATAGGATAGTGCCGGCATCTCCATCCCGAAAGGATAATAATGCGTCACCTGCACCGTGATAGAAGGGGTACTAAGGATGCGGAAGTTGTCAAAGAACACATCCTGCGAAGTTTCATTTACAAGAAAAGTCTCTATAAACCCTCCTTTCTCGATCAGGAAGGCATGGTTCAGGTTCTCGTGCTTGTTTTCCGCTTGGGAAGATAATAAGATTTTTCCCTTTTCATATAATACGGAGTCGGAATCATACAAGGCATAGCCCATGTAGGCTTCAGGGGTTTCTTTCTTTTGCAGGTCGGAAGCGATCAGGTCGGCTATCTGTAGCAGGGTGATGGGATTTGCTCCTCCTGC
>NZ_JAKZAM010000008.1 GCF_022538055.1 Cognataquiflexum nitidum
ACACAGGCTAAACCCAAAAGCAGTTACCAATTAAAAAACTTGAATTCCGGTTAATTAAATAGAACCTGAGTAGTTACTGTTTTTGAGCTCAATGGACCAATCCGGGTATTTGTGTACCTCATCCAAAAAAAGGTGTTTTCCTCCTCTTTTTACAAAATCATCTACCAAACTCACTAGCCTGTTTTGTGCAAACCAAATGTTGTCAAGACTGACGTAAAGCACCGTGTGGTCCAGCGGTAGATTTTTTTTGATGTATTGCAAAATTAAGGTTGTCTTTCCCACACCTCTTGGGCCTTTGATTCCTATCAATCGTGCCTCCCAACGGATTCTATCTATCTTGCTCCTGACAAATTCCAAAGAGGTTGATTCGATTTTTTTGATTGATTTTTCTAATAAGGCGTCCATAATGCTTTCTTTGATAAGCAAAAATAGTGTTTATTGATTACTATAATAAGCAAAAATATAAACAATTGCTTACCACAATAAGCAAAAAAAACCATATTCAAACTTCGATTTTCTAAAAGACCTTCGAAAAAGTACTTCACTTCGTCCGGCATATAAATCCTATCAAAAATTTTATAATTTTAAAAAAATGCAAAACCTGATTACCTTTAAGTCGTAAATCTGTCTTGTGAAGCAATTTATTAAAATAACACTCCTTGTATTCTATGTGTTTTTCAACGCTGGGCTAAGCTATTCTATGCATTTTTGCGGAGATGATTTTCAGCGGATCAATCTTTATGGGGAATCAAAAACCTGCTGTGAATCTCAGGAACCCATGCCGGGATGTTGTGCGGATGTATCCCACCTTGAGTTACCCAATTCGGATCAACAGCTTACAGAAATCATACATTTTCAGCCTCTGAGGTTTGATTTTATTTTACCCACTTTTCAATTTGAATTGTCCGAAACAATAATTGGTATTTCCGAGAAAACAGCCTTTTCTGATTCCGCACCACCAATATTACAGGATACTCCAATTTATATTTTTTGTCAGGTATTCCTGATTTAATTTTTTTCCCCTCGGAGAGGTAGATAGCCTCAACCTCTAAACACGCGCACAAAATGCATTCCTTTTGCACCTCAATGGTAGTAATAATTATTATGCTAAAGGTCAATCCGGTCTATTTGCGTTTCCGCTGTCATTTGTCTCATAGTACCAAATCAAGGTCCAACTTTGGGAACTTATTATCTACCAATATCAAATATCTATTTATATATTAATCTACTGAAATAAAGCAGATTAGATAAATGAAAGTTAGTTTTAGAAACTATGCTTAATAAAACAATAAAATTCTTTCTTGAAAACAAACTGGTCACGGTGATCCTTTTGGTACTCGTAGTCCTTTGGGGAATTGTCGTCGCTCCGTTCAACTGGAATACCGGTTTTCTTCCCAATGACCCTGTTCCCGTAGATGCGATTCCCGATATCGGAGAAAACCAACAGATCGTTTTTACCGAATGGATGGGACGCTCACCCCAAGATGTGGAGGATCAGATTACATACCCCCTGACCACCTCCCTTTTGGGAATGCCGGGTGTGAAGACTATCCGAAGCACTTCCATGTTTGGGTTTTCTTCAATTTACATCATTTTTGAAGAAGACATAGAATTTTATTGGAGCCGTTCAAGGATATTGGAAAAGCTCAATTCCCTGCCTTCAGGCTTATTGCCAGAAAGTGTGCAGCCCAAGTTGGGGCCGGATGCCACAGGTTTGGGTCAGGTTTATTTTTACACTTTGGAAGGCAGAGATGAAAATGGGAATCCTGCCGGAGGTTGGGATTTGAATGAATTGAGAAGTATTCAGGATTTTTATGTAAAGTACGGACTTGCCGGGACAGCTGGCGTGGCAGAGGTCGCTACGATTGGCGGACATGTCAAAGAATATCAGGTGGATTTGGATCCGGTGGCTTTGAAAGCCCACAATGTCACCATGATGGAAGTGATGAATGCCATCAAGCAATCCAACTTGGATATCGGCGCCAATACGATGGAAATCAACCAAGTGGAATACATCGTCCGTGGTTTGGGATATGTCAAATCTTTGGAAGACATCGAATTGGCAGTAGTGAAAGTAAGCAACAACGTCCCCCTTAGGATCAAGGACATTGCCAAAGTAAACATTGGACCGGCGAGTAGGGCAGAAAGGGCGATCTTGGATAAAGGTGGCGCAGAAGCAGTCGGAGGTGTGGTCGTTGCCCGATATGGCGACAATCCACTTCAGGTAATTGATGCGGTCAAAGCAAAAATCGAAGAAATCACCCCGGGACTGCCAAGCAAAACCTTGGCGGACGGGACAGTTTCCAAAGTCACCATTGTGCCTTTTTACGACCGGTCGGGTCTGATCAAAGAAACCCTCAATACGCTAAATGAAGCCATAATCCTGCAGATTCTGATCACGATCATCGTGATCATGGTGATGGTTTTTAACCTAAGAGCCTCGCTTTTGATTTCTGCTTTGTTGCCTTTGGCGGTGTTGATGTGCTTCATTATGATGAAGTATTTTGGGGTGGACGCCAATATTGTAGCACTCTCAGGAATTGCCATAGCGATCGGGACCATGGTCGATCTCGGGATTATCCTCAATGAAAACATTCTCAGACACATCGAAGAATCAGGTGGTCAAAAAACCAAACTTCAGGTCATTTATGAAGCGACTACGGAAGTTGCCTCGGCCATAGTCACCGCTGTGATGACTACCATCGTGAGCTTTTTACCTGTATTTACTTTGCAGGCGGCTGAAGGAAAGCTCTTTGGGCCATTGGCCTACACCAAGACTTTTGCCCTTGTGGCTGCTTTGATTTTTACCTTGGTATTTATGCCGGCTTTTGCGCATTGGGTTTTTGGCACCAATGTCAAATCCAGGCCATACAAAAACATACTCAATTTCGCCTTGCTTCTGTTGGGCTTCGTCCTGCTCTTTTTCTTTGCCTGGGCAGGATTGGTTTTGATTTCATTTGCCACCAATAATCTTGTTCATGCTTATTTTTCTGAAAAGACCCAAAATGGTAGATATAAAGAATGGATTTCCATGGCCATAGCCGTGGTTGGAATTTCAGTTTTGTTGGCCGAAATGTGGAGGCCGTTGGGATTGAGTCAGTCTGTTTTTGTCAATTTTATTTTCATCGGATTTGTGATTGGGTTGATCCTAGGAGGGTTTTCATTGTTCATTCGTTTCTATGCTCCCATCTTAAAATGGTGTCTGGATAATACCAAGACTTTCCTTTTGATACCTGCTCTAATCATGTTTTTGGCATTGAATATCTGGCTGGGATTTGGGAAGATTTTTGAATTTTCCGCCATTGCTTTTGATAAAATCGGATGGAATATCCGGACAACTCCACTTTGGTCCGGGTTGACACATACCTTTCCGGGAATGGGGAAGGAATTTATGCCTGCTTTGAATGAAGGTTCGTTTTTGCTCATGCCAACATCCATGCCCCATTCCGGTGTGGAGGCCAACATGCAGATCGTAAAGCAATTGGATATGTTGGTTCAGGCGATTCCTGAAGTGGAAATGGTTGTCGGCAAAGCAGGTAGGGCCGAAAGTCCGCTTGACCCTGCACCGATGTCGATGTATGAGAATATCATCAATTACAAAACCGAATACCTCCAGGATCAAGATGCCCAAAAATTAAGATTCAAGACCGATAAAGATGGTTTTTTCCAACTAAATATCGATGGCAAAGACCATTGGTATGATCGCGTTTCGGGAACTATCTGGGATAAGGATTTCAATTATTTGGAAGAAAATAAAACCAAATCCATTGTCAAAGAAATCCAAAAGCACTTGATCCTGGATGAGAATAAAGGCCAATACTTCCGTCAGTGGCGTGATCAGATTGAGTCTCCTGATGATATTTGGGATGAAATCCAACTGAGGACCTCAGGTATTCCTGGCGTTACCTCCGCTCCAAAACTCCAGCCCATCGAAACAAGGTTGGTGATGCTGCAGACGGGAATGCGGGCACCGATGGGGATGAAAGTTTATGGACCGGATTTGGAGACGATAGAGAATTTCAGTTTACAACTTGAAGGCCTGCTTCAGGAAGTTCCTTCAGTCAAAGCGGAAGCAGTTTTTGCAGACAGGTCATTGGGCAAACCCTACTTGGAAGTGGATTTGGACAGGGTGGCTTTGGGCAGATATGGACTGAATGTCGCAGATGTGCAAGAGTTTATTGAAGTGGCGATAGGTGGCATGACCCTGAGTACCACAGTCGAAGGCCGTAAACGCTATGCCATCCGTGCACGGTATGCAAGGGAATACCGTGATGACCCCGAGGTGTTGAAGAAAATCCTGGTCAATAGCCCAACCGGAGCTCAGATTCCTTTAGGTCAAATTGCAGAAATTACCTACCGCCCCGGTCCGATGATGATCAGGGGTGAAAACACCTTTTTGGTAGGCTATGTGATGTTTGACAAAAGGGATGGGTATGCAGAAGTCAATGTGGTCGAAAGTGCCAAAAACCTGCTGGATGAAAAAGTAAGAACCGGTGAACTTGTAGTTCCTGCAGGGGTTTCATATGTTTTTTCCGGCAGTTATGAAAATCAGATCAGGGCCGAAAAGCGCCTTGCATTGGTCATTCCGCTGTGTTTGGCGGTGATATTCCTGATCCTTTATTTCCAATTTAAGTCCACGGTGTTGACATTGATGGTCTTTACAGCCATCGCAATGGCTTTTTCCGGAGGATTTATGATGCTGTGGCTGTACGGACAGGATTGGTTTTTTGACTTCAGTTTCCTGGGTACCAATATGCGGGACTTGTTCCAAATGCGGACTGTCAACCTCAGTGTGGCAGTTTGGGTTGGTTTCATTGCCCTGTTTGGGATTGCAACAGATGACGGAGTTGTGATGGGAACCTACCTGAAGCAAAGTTTTGACAAGGCCAATCCGATTACAGTTCCTGAAATCCGGAAGGCAGTGTTGGAGGCCGGCCTGAAAAGAGTAAGGCCATGTCTGATGACCACGGCGACAACATTATTGGCCTTGTTACCCGTATTGACCAGCTCCGGCCGAGGATCCGATATCATGATTCCGATGGCCATTCCGGCATTTGGAGGGATGGCGGTGGCGCTGATTTCACTATTTATAGTTCCGGTTTTGTATGGAAAATATAGGGAGATTATGGTAAGAAAGATTTGATATTAATTGATACTGGATATTGGTGGATATTGATTTGGAGATCATTGAGTTTATCGGGTTTTATAATGAAGAATAGATATTAGTTGATACTGGATATTGATGGATATTGATTTGGGAATCAAGGTGTTTATTTGGTTTGAAAGGAAGGTTGGATATTAATTGATATTGGATATTAATTGATATTGGATATTGGTGGATATTGATTTGGGGATCAGGGTATTTAAAAAGAGGAATTGATATTAATTGATACTGGATATTAAGAAAAGAATTGATATTAGTTGATACTGGATATTGGTGGATATTGATTTGGGGATCTGGGTATTTAAAAAGAGGAATTGATATTAATTGATACTGGATATTGGTGGATATTGATTTGGGAATCAAGGCGTTTATTTTGGTTTGAAAGGAAGATTGGAAATTAATTGATACTGGATATTAAGAAAAGAATTGATATTAGTTGATACTGGATATTGGTGGATATTGATTTAGGAATCAAGGTGTTTGTTTGGTTTGAAAGGAAGGTTGGATATCAATTGATATAGGATATTGGTGGATATTGATTTATGAAACGGAGGGATATGGAGGATTTGAAATTAATGATGGTATTCTATTATTTATTTGAAATCAGGGAGCGGAATAGGACAATGACTTATTGAATCATTCAACAGGAATGGTTTTGGAAACAATATCTATTTGTATCGAATATCAATAAATATCTTTTTGAAATAAATTAACGATTGATTTAATTCAAAGTATAACTAAAAAATGGCTAGAATTTATATTTTATATGGAAGAGAAAAAAGAATATATAAAACTTGAGGATTTGGAGGTATATAAATTGGCAAGAGAACTATCAAAAATGGGATGGGCCATTTATTCCAAAATGACTTGGCAAACAAGAAAGATTATAGGTGACCAATTTATAGAATCAATTGATTCGATAGGGGCAAATATTGCGGAGTCTTATGGTCGGTACCACTATTTGGACCGGATCCGTTTTTTATATAATAGCAGAGGTTCATTATTAGAGTCGATCAACCATTGGTTAAGCCTAATGGAAGAAAGGGAAATTATTTCAAAGGAAGAGTTTACTAACGTTAAAATGATTTCAGATAAACTTTCACTTAAACTGAACAATTACATTCAATCAATTTACAATTCAAAAAAGGAATTGAAATGAACCTATTCAAATACATTAAATCCCTTATTGGAAGGTGTGATGTTGGACTTTCCGGCCAATATCCATCAATATCCAATATCTATAAATATCTGATGTTTGCTGCATTGATGCTCAGTGGAAAAGTAAATTCCCAGTCCTTGGACACCTACCTCGAAATAGCAATTGAAAACAACCCTGGGATAAGGGCTTCTTTTAAAGGCTATGAGGCATCTTTAGAAAAGGTAAACCAAGCCAATTCATTGCCGGATCCTGAGCTGAATGTCGGGTATTTTCTTAGGCCGATGGAATTGCTCATGGGAAATCAAAGGGCAGAAGCTTCTGTGATGCAGATGTTTCCGTGGTTTGGCATGCTCAAAACCCAAAAGGATGAAGCCACTTTGATGGCTGAGGCAAGGTACGAGGCTTTCAAAGAGGAAAGGAACAGGTTGATGCTGCAGGTGAAGGAGACGTATTTCCAGTTGCAGCAACTTGAAAATACCATTGCCATCACCCAATCGAATCTAGAAATCCTCAAAAGTCTGGAGCGGTTGGCCATCATCCGGTACCAAGGCGGAAATACCTCCGAAGCGGTGTCATCGGTAAGTTCGGCCGTCAGGAAACCCATCCAGATCCAATCTTCCGGAAGTTCTTCCGATGGCATGGGAATGGGAGGAGGCAGTCCTGCTGCAGGTACAACCCCATCCAGTCCATCCTCAGGAATGAACACCATGGGGGCCACCGGCAGTTCCGGAAAATTGACCGATGTACTCAGACTTCAGGTTCAGATCAAAGCCCTCCAAAGCGAACTGATCCAGATGGAAGTCAACAAAAAACCTTTGATAGCCAAATTCAACCAACTCTTGGGAGTCGAACAAACTGAAAAAATCAACCTTTCCGAGAAGTTTGAGCCGATCAATATTGCCGGATTGGAAGAACTGATGTTGGAGGGGATTCTGACCAACAATCCTATGGTGCTGATGCTGGAAAAAGAAAGTGAAGCTTATTGGAAACAAGCCCAAATGGCCAAACTGGAAGGACGACCGATGTTGGGTGCGGGTTTGAATTATATGGTTTTTTCTCCAAGACCTGAATCAGGAATGATCGGAGGAATGGATGGAATGGAATATATGCCTTCCGGAATGGGCAATAACATGTTTATGGTCATGGGAACGGTGACTCTACCCATTTACAGAAAAAAATACAAGTCGATGGAAACGGAGGCGATTTATTGGAGAGAATCCGCCATCAAGCAAAAAGAAGATCTTCAAAACAGCTTGGTCACAGAATTTGAAAGTGCCATAGCCCTGCTCAAAGATTCGCAGAGAAAACTTGATTTGCTGGAAGAGCAGATTGAACTGACCGAACAGACCATGGAACTTTCCGTGACTTCTTATGCGACTGACGGAAGTTCTTTTGAGGAGATTCTGAGTATCCAAAGAGAACTTCTGGACTTCAGGCTTGATTTGCTCAATACCCAGATCGAGCAGCAATTGGATTACGCTAGACTTGAGGTGCTTTCAGGTTATTAAAGGAGGGTAAGGTTCAATCTCTAAGTGTAGAATTATGGGCTTTAAAGAAGCTCAATCAGATATTAATTGATACTAGATATTTATGGATATTAATTCCAAAACAAGAGGCTTACTTGTTAAAAAGTTAACCACATCGGTCATCCGACATCGGTCATCGGTCATCCGACTTCCGTCTTCTGTCTTCCGTCCTGTTTGGAAACGAATTAAAGGTTGCTTTAAAAAACGCGCAAAAATAAAAATGAACATTGAATCATATACGCCATGAATACAAGAAAAAATATCGTCATCATCATCTTAGGTTGTCTGCTCTTTGGAGGGATTTTCGGATGGATCATCAGAGGTGGAGGAGAGCCTGAAACGGAAAATCAGGAAGCACTTGCCTCCGATGGGGAAATAATTTGGGTATCTCCCATGCATCCCCATATCCGACAAAACGAACCTGGCCAATGCCCGATCTGCGGCATGGATCTCGTTCCGCTGTCACAACTCAGCGGTTCTACCAACGAATACCAATTGGAAATGACTCCCGAAGCCATGGCGCTTTCCAACGTCATGACGACCAAAGTCACCTCAGGAGCTTCTGCCTCGAGGCTTCAATTGTCTGGCAAAATCCAACCCGATGAGCAAAGGATCAAAAGCCTTACCTCCAATTTTGCAGGAAGGATAGACAAGCTTTTTGTCAATTTTACCGGTCAGGAAGTGACCAAAGGCCAAAAACTGGCAACCATCTATTCACCGGATCTGGTCAATGCCCAAAAGGAACTCTTGGAAGTGGCCAAGATCAAAGACCGTCAGCCGGCATTGTACCAAGCTGCCAAGGAAAAACTGCGCCTTTGGAAAATCTCGGATGGGCAGATTGCGGAGATCGAAAAGAGTGGCGCTGTTCAGACGCAGTTTGACGTCTATGCCGATGCCTCGGGAATCGTGAGCGCAAGGAATGTCTCCTTGGGTGAATTTGTCAGCAGGGGTTCTGTCCTGTTTGAACTCATGGATTTGAGTCAGGTTTGGGTAATCATGGATGCTTATGAATCTGACCTGTCCGGAATCAAAAAGGGTGATAACATCACTTTTCAGGCAGCCGCTTACCCGGGAAAGGAATTTACTGGAAAAGTAACTTTTATTGATCCGACTTTGAATCCCGAAACAAGGACAGTCGGAATCCGTGCGGAAGCTGTCAATACAGGCATGCAGCTGAAGCCCGAGATGTTTGTCAGTGCCACGATCAAAACGTCCTCTACAGCCAAGTCGGGCCTTATGGTTCCTAAGTCCGCCATCCTGTGGACAGGTCCGCGATCTGTGGTGTATGTGCAGGTGGGTGACAGCGAGTCCCCGGCTTTTGAAATGCGGGAAGTGACTTTGGGTGCGCGCTCTGGTGACGATTATATGGTGACCTCCGGCATCAGCGATGGAGATGAGGTAGTCAGCAACGGGGTTTTTGGGATAGATGCAGCGGCACAACTCTCTGGAAAATACAGCATGATGCTGAGACCTGAAGCCAAAGCTGTTTCACAGAATCAGGACGTTCCCGAGCAATTCCGTAAACAGCTTACCGCATTTGTAAAAAGCTATTTTACGATCAAAAATGCCCTTACTGCTTCCGATGTTGCTTCCGCCCAATCGGCGGTATCCAAATCCAAGGCCTCTTTGACAAAGGTAGAAATGGGTCTTTTGGATGAAAAATCACGCGATGTATGGATGGGATTATTGAAACCAATCCAAGGAAGTCTGGACAAAATCCAAAGCACCAAAGACGTGGAAGTGCAGCGGTCCCATTTCGAAACACTTTCGGACAACCTGATTTCGGCGGTGGCTTATTTTGGTGTGGAGCAAAACACCGTCTACAAGCAATACTGTCCGATGGCCTTCAAAGACAAAGGGGCGTTTTGGCTGAGTGGGGAAAAGGAAATCAAAAACCCATATTTCGGGGAAGCGATGCTGACTTGTGGGGAGGTGAAGGAGACTTTTATTCCTAATAATTAATTTTTGGAATTAGATATTGGGAGATATAGATATTAGTGGATATTGGATATTAAGGGATATTGGGTTTTGGGGATAAGTTCAGGTTTGGTGGAAACAGAGGGGAATTGATATTTGTGGATATTGGATATAAGTGGATATTGGGTTTGGGGACAGGTAGAGGTTTGGTGGAAATAGGGGGAAATTGATATTTGTTGATATTGGATATTAATGGATATTGGGTTTTGGGGATAGGTGGAGGTTTGTTGGAAATAGTGGGAAATAGGTATTTGTGGATATTGGATATTAATGGATATTGGGTTTTAGGGATAGGTAGAGGTTTGTTGGAAATAGTGGGAAATGGGTATTTGTTGATATTGGATATTAATGGATATTGGGTTTTGGGGATAGGTGGAGGTTTGGTGGAAATAGGGGGAAATTGATATTTGTTGATATTGGATATTAATGGATATTGGGTTTTGGGGATAGGTGGAGGTTTGTTGGAAATAGTGGGAAATGGGTATTTGTGGATATTGGATATTAATGGATATTGGGTTTTGGGGACAGGTGGAGATTTGGTGGAAATAAGGGGAAATGGGTAATAGTGGATTTTGGAAATTAATGGATACCTGAATTCGATAGGAAAGTTGGGTTGGTTTTGAAGTAATATCAACCAATATCCAATATCAATGAATATCTGTATCACATTTAATGTTTATTGGTTTTGAAGGAAGCTTTCAAAAAATATTGTCTTGGATATTTTTTTTCAAAAAAGTTTTTAATTCCGTGGATCCATTTTTTACGGACAGATTAGTTGGTTAGGGGAGGGTTCAACGGGGAGTTTAGAAGATTGTTTGGTTTTCAGGTAGTACAACAATTCAATTTTTTGATAAATGTGGAGTTGGTCATTTAACCGTATTTGTAGGGAAGAAGATTAAATTATACATTTAATAAGAGTTAGTTGTGCGGATAAAAGCCTGAAAGGAAATGGGTTTCTACCCTGTATATTTCCGAAAGGCCGACAAAAACGGCTTTTAAGGTCCTCAAAACAATTCATGAAGCCTATTTCAACCTATTTCACGAAGCCTATTTCTTCCCATTTCGCGAAGCATATTTCTATATATTTCACCAAGGGTATATTTCCATTTATATCGCGAAGCTTATTTCAAAATATTTCGCGGAGCATATATCCATTTATTTCGCAAAGCTTATTTCCAAATATTAATTCCTAACCCTAAAAAATATGAGGTACCTAACTTTTATAATAATTGTTTGTATTGCCCTTTCTTGCCAAAGTAAGGATGTCGACAGGATTAGCGATGATTTATTTTATGAAATAGATACTGTTTTTATTGATTCCAAAGGCCGATTGCTTGATTTGGATTATTATATATTCAAGTCCGATTTAAATGATGAAGAAACTTCCATTTTTTTGTTCAACAAGTTTGATCATTCTTTGGATGAGGTAAATCTTGATAAACTGGAATTTGTAAAAAGTTTCCCTTTTGAAGCGGAAGGACCAGATGGAACAGGCAAGCATGTAAATAGTCTAAATTTTTTGAAAGATGGTTCACTTTTTTTTAAATCTTATGGTGAATCTGCAGTATTTGAAAAGAATGGCAGCTTAATAAACAGAATTGATTGGGGGAATTCTTTGAATCCAAATGGTTTGAAGTATGGACAAACTCCTCGAAATGAAATTGCACTCAAAGGCAATGAATTGAAGGTTTTTGGGTTAAGTTTTGATAATAAAAACCGGGAAGTTTTTTTGGATATTCTGTCAGTAAGGGACAACTCAGTGGAACGATTTGATATCGATTCTGAAAAATCTTATCACAATTTCGTATTGGCAATTGATGACCCTCAGAACTACACTTATATGGATCCTACTGTTTATTTGACGTCTGAAAATGATCACATCATCATTAGCCACCAATATTCAAGTGAAATATTTCTTTTCAATGCTGAGGGGGAATATATGAAAACTCTAAAATACGAACCCAAGAGGACACCCAAGCGAGCTTCTGATTTAGAAGATAAGGGGATCAAGACATTTGAACAAATACAGGAAGAATATCAAAAACTATTGGAACAAGTAAGATTTGCCCCCCCTGTATGGGATGCTGTGAACAAGAGGTATTTCCGATTATCTGCTAGCAGGGTATTTAAAGAAAGGAAGGCAGAGGATACATTGCTTCCAGAACTCCAAGAAATTAAGGTGTATTTATCAGTTTTTGATGCTGGGTTTAATTTGACCTCTGAGGTTTTGGTTCCTGAGTTGAACAATGAGTTTGTCAAGTATTTTGCCAAAGACGGGAAACTTTGGGTTTACCAAAATTTCTCAGATGAGTTGGGATTTATAATTTTTGATATTGAACAATGAAATATACCTTCAAGAGCAGCAGCCAAAAACTTCACAATGAACTTTATACTAAGCTAAAATCATGAAAATTAACAAAAAAGCTACGCGGACTCTGATATTCCCATTTCTGGTTTTCCTTATTTCCTGTTCCGGTCCATCTCATAATACTCAACTCACTTCAAATGAAGGAAAAGTTGAATTTGAATTTTTGGATTCCCTCGTGGTAGAATCACTATCTGAACTTTACCTTGCTGACAAGAATGAGAATACCGGGCAACTCCTTTTCAATGAGAGACAGATGAATGAGTTAATCATTACAGACCTGGAGGGGAAAATAATTTCAAGTTTTGAACCAACAGGCGAAGGTCCGGATAAAGTGGAATCCCCTTTGGAAGTTGCTTTTTGGAAGGAGGGAATCGTAATAAAGGAAATGTCTTCAGAGAACAAGTTTAACTTTTTCGATCGGGACTTTAGAAAAACAGCCCAAAGTCCACCTCTTACAAAAGGGTTAAGTTTTATTACCATTTATAATTCCAATAGAAGTTTTTCAATATTTGAAAAAGATTGCAAAACCTTGATTTTAGGTCAGGAGCTGAATTTGCTTGACGAACAGCTTTTAGCCGAAAAATCTGAAAATTCGCTCGTTTATGAAAAAGCAGAAATTGGATATATCTATGATGTAGATTCAAAAGATATAACCAGGATCAACTTATATCCTGAAACATGGAAGCCAAGACTTGAGCAAAAATGGGTTGGATTTAAAAGTTCATATATACAGGTTTCTAAAACTGATAAAAAAGTTGCCGTTCTCCCGAGTGTTGGCAACGAGTTGTTTTTTTATGAGTTAAATGGCAATAGTCTTTCTCCAATTGCTCAGATATCACTTTTCCATCCAGAGAGAAATGAGAATTTTATCTTCGACGTCAAAAAGGAATATTTTTTATATCCGCTTTTCACACAGCTATTTAGTGGCGGGAATTACTTTTTGGTAGAATTTTACACTGAAGTGCCTCAGGATATTTATGATTCATTTCGTGCAAAAGGAGAGGGTTACCAAAGTGATCCTGAATATTGGGAAACGCTGCAGAAGCATTGGAAAGCCAAATATATCCTGACAGATAAAAATGGCAACCAAGCATCAATATCAGAACTCCCTGTTCCCGGTGTAGTACATTTTATGGATGCCAACGATATAGTATATATTAAGCCTACTTCCAAAACGGAATTGGATTACAATGTCTTCTATCGCTATCGCGTAACCTTGAAATAGATATATTGATTATTTTGTTTAGGCCACTTGACCCGGAGAACGATATTTTCTATTATGTCAAAAAAGACCAATTTTCTGATTTGAAAACAGAAGAGAAAAATCCGATTATTGGAATAGTGAGGTTGAAGAGTTAAATATTTATTTTAAGTGAAAAAAACAACCCAACCTACAAATCCATAAAAAACCCTTAAATCATCAATGCCTGGTTTTCGGACTGGGGAGGGGTAATCTGCAGGCTGCTCGAGGCGGAGATGCTTTTCCTCAGTTCCTCGTCCAGCTTTCTGGCTTCGGTTTTGATCATTTTGAGAAAGTGCAATGTTTCCATAGAGGGTTTTTTGGGATCGATTATTTCCAGTATCCCGATGATATTGGCCAGTTTGGCGCGCATCAGGTGTGTTTGGTTGAAAGTCACCGTCGTCAGGTATTGGCTTTGTTGCCGGAAAAGGGATTCTGTTTTTTTCCTTTCGGAGATGTCAAAGAAACAGCCCGCCATGACCAAGGGTTCGCCCTCAGGACTCCACTGCAGGACTTTGCCATATCCCAAGACCCAAATGTCTTTTTTATGGAGATTCTTGATCCTAAACTCACAATGGAACGGAAGCTTGCCATTACTCGCAAAATGCTCCTTCAGATTTCCTTCTACTTTGGACCGGTCAGAGGGGTGAACATGTTTTTTCCATTTCACATTCTTTTGGCCTTTGCTTTTTTGGATAGCACTGTATCCGAATATCTCATTCAGAGAAAGGCTCAGCTGATCTGATTGCTGTGCAATATCCCAAATCCAGAATCCGATCAGGTTATCTTCCAATAAACCTTCCATCAATGAATTTTTTGCATGAAGGTCATTGATGCTGTTAGGAAACTGAACTGATTTTTCGTTTACATTTTCTATGATATGACCAACTCCCAAAATCCCGATGTTTCCAATGTTGTCTGAGTTGATTGTAAACTCCCACTTGGTCCAATAAAAATCCAAACCATCAGATTTAATTTTCCTTATGTCAAGTGTGAACTTCCTTTCGCCTTCCATCAGTGATTTTTCCAAGAGGCTCTGAAAATTTGAAAAGTCCTTGTAGTAGACCAATTCTGAAAAAGAGGAACCTATTAAGGCATGTTTCAAAAATCTTGTTTCTTTTTGAAGATGTTCATTGCTATCCAATATATTAGCATCCCTGTCCAGACAGATAAAGTAAAAATAATCTGAATACTTAAAAAATTCTTTCATGAAACAAACGGTCTGATAGGTCGGAGATAATTTTGAAAGTTCAAAATACTGTCACAAATTACATAAATAATAATGTAAAAAGCAAAAAAATGTTTTTAAATCCTAAATCGATCTTTTTATGGAATCTATTTATTTGTTAAACCGGCAAGAATTTGGTTCTGAATCGAACCTTGGAAAAGTAATGACTTTGCAGGAAGCGATGGAACTGTTGAGCCATTGGGTTTTGAATGAAAAATTGCTTTTTCACATGAAGCAGGTGGGACACCTGATGAAAGCCTATGCTGCCGCAAAGGGATATGACGAATCCATGCAGCACATGTGGCATTTGGCGGGATTGCTTCATGATGCCGATTGGGACCAATGGCCTGATCAGCATTGCCGCAAAATCATAGAAGAATTGGAGTCAAGGAATATCGATCCACGGATCATCCGGACCATTGCATGCCACGGGCCGAGGTATTTTGGGGTAGATCCCGTGATCGAGATGGAAAAGATGCTCTATGCCTTTGATGAATTGTCAGGTTTTGTCCATGCCTACTCCCTGATGCGGCCACAGGGTTATGAGGGAATGGAAGTCAGCGGTGTCAAAAAAAGGCTGAAAGACAAAACCTTCGCTGCCCAAGTCAGCAGGGAAGATATTGCCGATGCTTCAGAAAGGGCAGGAATACCCGTGGAGGAGTTGATCAGTTTTGTGATAGCGAATCAGCTCCGAGCATAAAAAAAAGGACTATTCGTCCTTTTCTTCATATTCTCTCAGTTCTGCCTGAACCTCCCGGAGGGGTTTTAGATTTTCGGGAATCGGTGGATTCAGTTCCTCGTCTTTTTCATAAGGAAACACTTCTATGATCGGACTTTCGGTCACTTCTGTCACCCGGAAGGAAACGAGCATGTTGTTCAGACTTTCAAAGATCCTTTCGTAGGCTTCCTTCACATCATGGGCGGTGACAATCATGAACTGCGTCACTTTCTTTTCCTTGCCGCTGTCGCCATCAGCTACGATATAGGTGATCTTGCATTTGTGCCAAATGTCGATATCCTCATAGAAAAACACATCTACCAGATTGCTTTTGCTGATATTGGTCACCTGAAAGTCTCCACGGATGACAGATCCAAGCATGTCATATATCCTCGCCTCAGCTTCCGTAAATGACACAGCATCTACCAGATATTGCTCGGAGACATTTTTGAGCAGGCCTTGCTCAGTTTCTTTGGCATATTTTACTTTACACAAAAACCAGGTTCTCATAATTCAATTTTTCAAATTCAGGAAGCTAAGGTAAGTGATATTGGCAAAAGCCACAATGAAAAATGTCGATTTAGAATTCAATTAAAATTGCGTTATATTTTGGCAGAACAAATGACCGATGTGGGATAAAATCATCTATAGTTTTCCGATCCAGCTGTTGATTTTGCACCTTAAAAAGAACCTTTTTCTGGTGGCCCTTTGGGTATTGTTGGCGCTTATCATTTTGCAGCAGTTTGGAACAGTACTTGGAATACCTTTTCTTTTTCTCGATCCTGAGTATTTGAATGAGGTTTCCTGGCAGGGATTTTTTCTGGTAGGGGTGACACTCGCTATTTTCACCATGTCATTCCACATGACAACCTACATCCTTGACGGCTCCAAATTTAAATTTTTGGCGGTTGTCCCGCGACCTTTTATCCATTATTGCATCAATAATTCGATCATACCTTTGGGATTTTACATCCTGTATCTCGTAGCAATCATTACTTTTCAGTTGGACAATGAGCATGAGAACAACTGGATCATCCTCGTTTATTTTTTGGGATTTGCAGCCGGTACATTGACTACCTACACCTTGATGTTCGTTTATTTTGCACTTACCAATAAGGACTTTTTCAAGCTTTTTGCTGATAGTGTAGAAAAGAGGCTACGCAAAACAAAAATCCCAAGGGCCAATATGCTCAGACGGATCAAGGAAAGTCAAAAAGCCAAAGACAAGGTGGTGGATTTCCTTGACCTCAATATGAGATTTAGACCCGTGAGACAGGATTTGGCAAGGTTTGAGACCCATCAGCTGCTCCGGGTCTTTGACCAAAACCACCTCAATATGGTTTTGATACAGATCGGATTGATAAGTTTGATTTTAATTTTGGGTTTGTTTAGGGAAAACCCTTTCTTACAGATACCTGCGGCTGCAAGTAGTATTTTACTTTTTTCTATTCTGACGATGGTGGTAGGGGCCTTGGCCTTTTGGCTGAGAGATTGGTCCACTCCCATAGTGATCGGCGCCATACTTCTCTTCAATGTATTATCGAGCACGGAGATTCTAAACAGACCCCATACTGCTTTTGGAATGGATTATGACTCAGATCCTGCGGTATATGACCTTGACCATCTCAATAAGCTGCTGCATGCGGACAGTGTGGCAAAAGACAAACAATATGCCTTAAAGATTTTGGAAAATTGGAAGGCCAAGTTTCCCGCAGGGTCAAAGCCAAAAATGGTTTTTGTCGCCACGAGTGGAGGAGGACAGCGGGCCGCTTTGTGGACTGTCCGAGTACTGCAGGAAGTGGAGAAAGCAAGTGAAAACCAGTTTTTCAAGCATACCCAAATGATCAGCGGCGCATCAGGCGGGGTTGTTGGGGCTGCTTTTTTTAGGGAATTGTATCTCAGGGCTGCAGATGAAAAGCTGGATTTGTATGACCCCAAATACCTCGATCAGATTTCTGCTGACAACCTTAATCCGATTATTTTTACCTTATTGGTCAACGACCTTCTGATCAGAAACCAATCTTTCCATTATTATAACCGAAAATACCTCAAAGACCGGGGGTATGCCTTCGAAAACCAATTCAACATCAATACCAAAGGGATCATGGAAAAGCCCATTGGGGAGTATAGGATCCCGGAATTTGAAAGCAAAATCCCCATGCTTCCCGTCACCCCATTGATCACCAATGATGGGAGGAAACTGTACATTGCCCCATCTCCGATGGCCTATATGGGAATATCTCTGGACAGGGCCGATGGAGTGGAGGAGAAGAGCCAAGGAATCGATTTTCAGCGGTTTTTTGCCCATCATGGTGCGGACCAACTTCGATTTATCAGTGCTTTGAGGATGGGTGCGACTTTTCCATTTATCACTCCAAACGTACAGTTGCCATCTAGTCCAAGGATGGAGACAATGGATTCGGGTTTGTCAGACAATTTTGGTGTGCAGGATGCGCTCCGGTTTATGTATGTTTTTCAGGATTGGATTGCTGAAAACACTTCAGGTGTGGTTTTGGTCACCATCAGGGATTCTGAAAAATTTTCTGAAATCCAGCCAAAGCAGGCTCCCACCTTATTTGAAAAGCTTTTTACGCCCATTAAGAATATTTATATCAATTGGGACAATGTGCAGACTCTCAACAATGAGGTCACCTACAACAGGATGAAGGAATCCATGCCCTTTAATTTGGAAAGGATTGAGTTTGAATATTCCACCTTGCAGTATCTCAAAGAAATGGGATTGGCAGATCAGGAAGGGGTATTTAATCCAAAGCAGCAGGAAATTCTCCGGGCTTCATTGAATTGGAGACTTACGGCTCGCGAAAAAAAATCCATTATTGACAACATCCAGAGCCACAAAAACCAACAGTCAATGGAGAAATTAAAAGCCATTGATTTTCTACAATAACCTCAGCGGGTTACTTCGGTCATCGGACATCGGTCTTCTGTCTGTTATCTAAAGCAAGATACCTAACTGACCTCTCTGCGGATCTCCACTTAAAATCCTCAATCTATTTCAACTTCTTTTTCAAAAGCGAGCAATGCTTCAGAATTTCCCACCACATAGACCAAATCCCCAAGCTTGAGCTTCATTTGACCAGTGATGTCAGACATGGTCTGATCCTCGCGTTTGATGGCTACGATATTCACCCCAAATAACTCTCTTATTTTGGCATCCTTAAGTGGCTTGTTTATAAATTTACCAGAATCCTTTTCGACCTTGAATCCCACAAGATTGATCTCTGGCAGTTCGATTTTCAACCTGCTTTTCTCTTTGTCAGATGGCTTCCTGAACATCTCATAATTATAGGACCGGACTTCTTCTGTAAAATGCTCTATGTCATGTTTGGATACCAAATATTTTCCCAAAACCCTTGTGAAAATTTCTATTGAAGTCTCAAATTCCTCAGGAATTACCTCATCTGCGCCTAGTTTGTGATTTTCTTCCATTTCATTGACATACCTAGTCCTCACGATGATGTAAGGATTTGTTGTCATATAACGGATATTGGAAATAATCCTCTTGGTAGCCGCTGCATTGGATATGGCGATCACAGCTACCCTTGCTTTATGGATTTTGACATGTTCAAGGACAGATTCATTAGAGGCATCGCCAAAGAAAATCGGTTCCCCATTGGCAGCTTCCTTTCGTACAGTGACAGGATTCATTTCGATGATTACATAAGGAATATTGGCAGACCTCGCAGCTTTAGCGAGATTGTGCCCATTTAGTCCAAAACCAATGATAACAAGATGGTCTTTCAGATTGGTCTCAATCGTTATATTTTTTGGTACATCCTCATTTCCGAATTTTTCATTAAGCTTGCTTGGAAGGGACAAAGCAAGGATGGCTTTTGAAAGAGATTCCCTTTTCTTCAGAAAAAAGGGAGTGATCGCCATCGTCAAAATGGAAATGGCAAGAAAAAACTGGTAAGTCGTAGGGTCCATCAGTTCATACTTCATCCCTTCTTTGGCTAAAAGCAAAGAAAATTCGCCGATCTGAAAGATTGAAAAACCAACAATGAAGGCTTCTTTAAAACCCTGTCCTATAGTCCTGACAGAAAAAGCAACAATGATGAATTTGACCAAAAAGGTCAGTGCTGTCAATCCCAATATCAGCAGTATATTGGAAAATAAGAATCCAATGTCAAAAAGCATCCCCACAGAAACAAAGAAAAAACTCAGAAATACTTCTCTAAAGGGAAGGATTTTGCCGGTGGCATGGTGGCTGTAGTCTGATTCACTAATAATCAATCCTGCCAAAAACGCCCCTAATCCTAATGAAAGGCCCAATAAGGAAGTAAGGTAAGCCACAGCAAAACATATCACTATAATGCTAAGAAGGAAGAGTTCCTCATTTCTTGTTTTGGCGATTCGAAACAAGAGGGAAGGAATCAGGTATTTTGCACTTAAGAAAGTCAGAATGATCACTGCAATGCCTTTACCCGCCATCAAAAGCAGTGAAAGGGCAATGTTGTCTGTCTCGCCCGCAAGCATCGGAATAAACAACATCAGGGGAACGATGATTACATCCTGGAAAATAAGAATTGCCAAGGTCGTTCTTCCCGAGATGGTATTGACCTGTCCCCCTTCCTGCAGGAGTTTGAGAACAATCGCAGTGGAACTCAGTGAAAATAGAAAACCAAGAAATACAGATACATTCCATTCAAAGCCCAAAAAACTGGCAATAAATGTTGTGGTAACAATAGTGGTAAATACCTGAAGCGATCCACCGATAAAAACAGCCTTCTTGATTGATAAAAGGCTTTTTAAAGAGAATTCCATCCCTATCACAAAAAGAAGCAGGATTACCCCGATTTCGGAAAGTGCCTCGACAGTTGTGGAGGCAGTGACCAAAGACAGCCCGTAAGGTCCCGCCAAAGCTCCAGTAAATAAAAAACCAATGATAGTTGGGATTTTGAACCTCATAAAAAGCAAAATCACCAAAGTAGCCAAGCCAAAAATCCAGACGATATCGGATAACATGGGGATTTGACCCTCTGCAAAAATAAAATTCAGCATGTTTTTATAGCTTTGAAATATTTTTCTGTTTCCCAAAATACAAATTAAACCCAAGATAATTATTCAAAGTAATTTGTATGGTAGCAATAAAAAGAATGAAAGTCAACAAGACCTTTAGCGTGACTGATTTACAATCTTGGCAATTTCAGTAGGACATGTAAAACCTCCAAACCTTGGATTTGTGGAAAAAGCAACTCAAACGACCTTTCTTTGATCTTCCCTTCTCAAGATCTTCAAAACAAAAACATATAAATGACTACTGTATCAACTTAATAGGCAAGTCCTAATTTTTTGTAGATAAAGTGCATCAGCCATGCCGGTCCGATCATCAGAAACTGCACATCCTTGAGGAAGGATGGTTTTTTTCCTTCGATTTTATGTCCATAAAACTGAAATATCCAAGCCAAAATAAAAATGGAAATGCTGACGGCCCACAATGGAAAGGGAGATGCCAAATCGATCAAATTAGCTACTGCTAGGCATAAAGCTGAGAAGAAAAACATGCCCAATGCCAATGGAGGAGACAGGGAAACATAATAAAACAGCACAACAACCAGCGCGAGCGTGGCCCAATTGGCAAAATCTCCCAAAAATGGCAAAAGAGATTCAATGAAACCCGAAGGAATACTGTAGATCAAGCCAACAATACTGAAAAAAATAGCAGGCACGCATATCCAATGTATGGTTTTATTTGTCTCATTCTGATGGCTTTGACCATATTCCAATAGCATTTCATCGATTTTTCTCATGGTATTTGGGTGGGGATAAGGGAGGATTTTTTGGATTCTGAGCATTAAATTAATAAATAGCCCTTAAATATCTTCTTCAATTTAAAAATAATGTTGAGCTACTGGGAAAAGAAACATTTTGTTGACCATGACTTAATCGTCATCGGTGGTGGGATTGTAGGGCTGTCCACATCCATTCAGTACAAAATCCGGTTTCCTCAGGCCAAAGTCCTGGTTTTGGAAAGGGGGATTTTTCCAAGTGGTGCAAGTTCCAAAAACGCGGGTTTCGCCTGCTTTGGGAGTTTGACCGAAATTTTGGATGACCTCAACCACATGTCGGAATCCGAAGTCGTCGAATTGGTAACGAAAAGATACAAAGGACTGCTGTCAATAAGGTGTTTTTTTGGTGACGAAAACCTCGGTTATCTTCATTCCTATGGCCTTGAACTCCTGACTGACAAAGAAACCTATGCTTTAAAATTTCTTGATAAAATCAACCAATTACTAGCTCCTGTTTTTTCAGAGGAGATTTTTGAACAAGTGGAGGATATCAGGCCATTTGGGTTTTCGGACAAAGTAAAGGCAGTAATCAGGAATAAATTTGAGGGGGAATTGGACTCAGGAAAATTTCTAAATTCTCTTTGGGAAAAATGTCAGGACTTGAATATCAAAATATTAACAGGATCTGTGGTTTTGAATATCGATATGGAGGGGAAAAAAGTTTTTGTCCAAAACCCAACCGGAAAAAATGAGATATGCTTCCAAGCCGATAAAATAGCGGTCTGTACCAATGCCTTTACAAACCTGTTGTTGCCCGGACTGGACATTCAGCCCGGAAGAGGACTTGTTTTGGTAACCAAGCCTATTTCCAAAACCGTCCCTCTTTTTGGAACATTCCACTATGACAAAGGGTATGTTTACTTTAGAAAAGTGGAAGATAGGATCCTCCTTGGAGGTGGAAGGAATATTGACTTTGAGGGAGAAAGATCGCTTTCAATGGAAGTAAACCCAAAAATCCGAGAATACCTGATCCATATCCTGAAGGAGATCATCCTTCCTGATACCAAAGTTGAACTTGATTTGGAGTGGGCAGGGATAATGGCTTTTGGGAAAAACAAAAAGCCAATCGTGGAAATGGTCGGGAAAAATGTGGGAATTGCAGTAAGGTTGGGAGGGATGGGCGTGGCTATCGGCTGGCAAACAGCCGAAGAATTGGTAAACATGCTGGCGGAGGTGTAATTTTCCAAAAAATTCTTAATTTCAATTTTTTAATTTTCAAAAAAGCATTGATGATAACAAAACACAAAGAACCTACTGTCTTGGAAGCGCTGTTTCCTATCGCTTTCTTAATCGTTTTGCTGGTAATCAATATTTGGATATTTGGAACAGATGCCTTGTCAGGATCCAATCAGATCGTGCTCATTTTTTCTGCGGCTGTGGCAGCTTTGATGGCAGTTTATCGCCTAAAATTTAAATGGGAAGCTTTGCAGGATGGAATTGTAAAGAGTATTTCTTCTGCGATGTCAAGCATCCTGATTTTATTGTTGATCGGTGCTTTGGCCGGGACATGGATGCTCAGCGGAATTGTTCCTGCAATGATCTATTATGGACTTCAAATTCTTAACCCCACCATATTTCTTATAGCAGCCTGTATGGTATGCGCCATCGTGTCGATTGCCACGGGAAGCAGCTGGACGACAGTCGCTACTGTGGGAGTGGCATTGCTTGGCATCGGTAAAGCGCTGGGCTTTGAGGAGGGGATTATCGGAGGCGCAATCATTTCGGGTGCTTATTTCGGAGATAAGATGTCACCGCTTTCGGATACTACGAATCTTGCTCCGGCCATGGCAGGCACGGATTTGTTTACCCACATTAGGCATATGACCAAAACTACTGTGCCTTCCATGACGATAACACTGATCATTTTTGGAGTTATTGGGGTTTTTTCAGCAGCACAGGGTTCAGTGGATCAGGTTAAGGACATTTCTGCGGTTATTTTGGAGCAGTTCAATATTTCAGGGTGGCTTTTCATCGTTCCTGTTGTAGTGATTGTCATGATAGTAAAAAAGGTTTCTGCAGTACCTGCTTTGTTAGCCGGTGCAGTGCTTGGAGGTGTCTTCGCACTTATTTTCCAGCCTCAAGCTATCCAACTTATTGCCGGGGATACTGGTTTTGGATATGGGTACCAATCATTTAAAGCAGTGATGATGGCCTTATACGGAAGTATAAGCATTGTTACTTCTAATGATATTGTCAATGAGTTGTTGGTCACAAGAGGAATGTCAGGGATGCTCAATACAATTTGGCTTATCGTCTGTGCTATGGCTTTTGGAGGGATAATGGAAGAAAGTGGTATGCTAAAAGTTTTGGCCGAAGCAGTCATTAGAAAAGTCCATTCTATAGGCTCTTTGATTGCATCTACAGCAGCTACATGCGTGTTTTTCAACGTTACCACCTCAGACCAATACCTTGCCATTTTGGTTCCCGGAAGGATGTATGCCAATGTGTACAGGAAGCGTGGTTTAAAACCCGAAAATCTTAGTAGAACTTTAGAGGACAGTGCGACTGTTACTTCTGTGTTGATACCTTGGAATACTTGTGGTGCCACCCAAGCTTCGGTCCTCGGCGTAGCGACTTTGGCTTATGCTCCGTACTGTTTTTTCAATATCATCAGTCCGATTATGACTGTCCTTTTTGGATATTTGAAGTTGGGCATTACTTATTACAGTGAGGAAGAAATGAAAGAGATAAAAAAGGAGTTGGCGGCATGATACCGATGAAAATCTCAAAAATTGAAATCAATGATTTACCTCTTGGACAGTTTGAAGGGGAGATTGTTTTGGTAGATAAAAAGGATCAGATCAAAGAGGTAATCGAGGAAATCAGCCGACACGAACTGATTGGATTTGATACAGAGACAAGACCCTCCTTTACCAAAGGAACTCAGCACCAAGTAGCCTTACTCCAATTGGCAACCGAAGATGTTGCTTTTTTGGTAAGGTTGAATCAAATCGGGATGCCCGGTGCCCTAAAGGAATTGTTGGAAACAAAACATATTGTAAAGGTTGGCGCTGCAGTACACGATGACCTGAAAGCATTGAAAAAATTGCGCGACAGTTTTTTGCCGGAAAATTTCTTTGACCTCAATGAAGAATTGAAAAAAGTCGGTTTCCAAAACGTAGGCGTGAGAAACTTAGCAGCCATGGTTTTGAATGTCAGGATATCCAAATCTGAGCAAGTTTCAAATTGGGAAGCCCAAACCTTGACTGAGAAACAGTTGCTGTATGCTGCCACAGACGCATGGGCTTGTCGGGAAATTTATAAAAAATTACACTATCAAGGATATTTAGAGTCATTTCTCAATCCCCATCAATAATCACTCCCTCCATTTCCCGCGTTTTTCCATAGACTGTGTCCCAAATCCCATCAGGTACGGCCAAGGTGATTTTACATAAGTTGTCGAAATCTTGATCCGCAATTTCTAAGTCATGATCTTTGATCAATTTCATCACCTGATTCATTTCAGGATAGCCATATAGCAGTGTCAATTCTCGGGTATCCTCAGATTCAATTATTTGGTTGTTGGAAATTGCCTCGGAGGCTGCGTTGCGGTATGCGCTGATCAAACCCCCAACCCCAAGTTTTGTCCCCCCAAAATACCTAACCACCACTATGAGTACATTGGTCAGAGAATTTGACCTGATTTGACCCAGTATCGGATCCCCGGCAGAATGATTGGGCTCCCCGTCGTCATTGGTACGGAGGACATCTTTATTTTTGCCCAATACGTAGGCGTAACAATGGTGCCTTGCATCATAATACTTTTTGCGTAAACTATCCAAAGTTTCTTTTATCTCCGCTTCGCTCTTTACAGGATAGGCAAATGCCAGGAATTTACTGCCTTTTTCTTTAAAAAGGCTCTCGGATACTTTTGCTAGGGTGAGGTAAGAAGCTTTGCTTTTCAAAATTATTATGGATAGCAGGGTAGGTAAGGATCTGATAAATTTCTGAGGAAGTGGCAGAAATGATAACCGAAGCTTTCCGACAAATTAACCTACAAATAAAAAAGTATTCAAGTATAAGTGATAATTTAGCAGAGAGTATGGGGGCAATTGCAAAACCGGAGTTAATATTCTTAGAGCCAAAAAGTAGCGAAAGTGGTCAGCTTCACTTTATGGAAGTATTGTCAGACATACCCTTCCCAATAAAAAGAATGTTTTGGCTGGATAGAATTTCAGAAGGTGCCAAAAGAGGAATCCATGCGCATCGTGAAGAAAAGCAGGTTCTTGTTTGTTTATCAGGAAAAGTGACTGCAAACCTTGAAGACCTTACCGGAGAAAAATTTTATTTTGAGCTAGATTCTCCCGCAAAGGCCTTATTTGTACCGCCAATGATCTGGACTGAATTTACATTTGGTAAAGATGCCGTCTTATTGGGCATCTCTGACGGTCTGTTTTCCGAGGGGGATTATATCAGAGAAAGAGCTGAATTTGAGGACTTTCAGAAAATATTTTCCCTAAAACACAGAACTTTATCCAATTAGCTAAAGTATCTTTAAGAGATAATTTTTTTAAGCATTACTTTGACGATTCTAGTAAATCATGTATCGGAAACATTCCAAATACTAATTAGCCATGGAATCAACACCTTTAGTCACAATTATCCTGACAGCTTTCAACCAAGGTTTTTTCATTGAAGAGACGTTGGAAAGCCTGAAAAATCAGGAATATCCCAATCTGGAAGTTTTTATAGTTGACAATGGAAGCAAAGACAATACGAGGAAGAAAATCGATGATTGGCTGGAAAGAGGCAAGCCAATTTTCCAATTTTTTACAATTTATAGAAATGAGACATTGCCGTACTGTCAATCTTTCAATCAGGTTTTTTTGAAAAGTAAAGGCAAATATTTTATAGACTTATCAGGTGATGATGTGATCTTGCCAAGCCATATTTCAATCTCAGTCACGAAACTCCAACAGTCCATAGGGGCAGCTTGTTGTTTTTCAGATGTTCGTATGGTTTACTCTAACGGCAAGAGCAAAACATTTTATAAAAGAACTTCTGACGGCCATCTCAACCAAAAAGTAAAAATTGGTGATGTATACAGTACTATAGTCGAAAAAAACGCGGTTTGTTCGGTCTCTTTGGTATTTGATTCATACATTTTTAGAAAAATAGGTGGCTATGATGAAAGCCTGTCTTATGAAGATTTTGATATCATGGTTAGGCTTGCGAGAAATTACCAGTTTGTTTTTTCCAATCATATTGGCATCAAAAAAAGAATCCATTCCAAATCCTTTGCTGCAGGTCAATATTTGCCAAAAAAGTCAGCAATGCTGCCTTCAACATTGAAGGTCTGTCAAAAAATCAAAAATATGAACCGGAAACCAAAAGAAGACAAAGCTTTGGTAAAACGGGTCTTGTATGAAGCTAAGCATGCGCTTTGGTCCGCAAATTTCGAATCTGCCGGAGGGCTGATTTCCCTGGCAAAAGGGCTTGGTGCTAAAGGATTGAAAATGTCCCTATATGCTTCTTGGGCAAATATGAAGATGGATGTCTCCGGATTATACCTACTCCTCAAAAAAATCAACCCACGATAATTTCCACCATTTTTTCCCTTTCGAGGTACTTTTGGGATACTTCCATGATGTCTTCAGCTGTGGCATTCAGGATATATGCCAGATGCTGCTGGTAAAACCCAAAGTCCAATCCCGCCTGATGGATGGATTTATACCTTCCGATGAGTTCAAATCCCGAACTGAATTGGGACAACAACTTGCCTACCATATAATTTCTGACCACTTCCAATTCATGGTTAGATACAGGCTCGTTTTTGAGTTTGTCAATCTCCTTATAAACTTCCTCAATGACGGCTTCATCGTGTTCTTTGATTACATCTGCCATTACCACCCAATAATCTGCATGTTTTAAGCCGCCGATGCTGCTGTATATGCCGTAGGTATGGCCCTTATCCTCACGGATGTTTTTGATCAACCTGCTACCAAAGTATCCTCCAAGTATGGTATTCATGAGGTTGAGTTTGAAATAATCCGGATGGCTTTTTGAGATGAGATGACAGCCTATTCTGATACTGCTTTGTACTGATTTTGGCTTACCTTCTGTTACCCTTTGATTGCATTGGTTTTGAAATTCAGATTCTGGGTTGGGGAAAAACGAAACCGGAATATTTCCAATTAAGCGTATGACATCTTCTAGTTGGGAATCGTTCAGGTTTCCGGTAAGGAATATTTCAGAATTGGTCCAAAGGTCTTTTTTGTAAAAGTCAATCAAATCTTCCCGTTCCACTATATCCACATCTTTCTCTTCTGTAATCTGCCCATATGGATGCTTTTCTCCGAAAAGTACTTTTCTAAAAAGTTGCGATGCCCTGTGACTGTTTTTGTCCCTGTTGATATGGATGCTCAGTGCTTTTTGTTTTTTTCGTTTGGAAAGTTCTTTCTCAGGAAAAATAGCCTCTGTGAGCAATTCTCGAAAAACCGGTAAAACGGTATTGAAATGCTTTTTGGTGGTCAAAATCGAAAGACCGTGGTTTTCGAATCCTGATTCTGTCTCCACTTCAGAAGCATAGGTGTCAAAAAAATCATCCAATGCTGCAGCATCCTTGGAAGCGGTCCCCTCTGTCACCATTTCCAGCGCGAAGTATGGGACCAACAACTTATTTTTTGTCGATTCATTGATGGAGGAACTGATCTCCAACTTGACAGCATCGATTTCCGGTGTCGGTATAAAATTCAAATGGACTCCATTTGGAAGAGTCCTTTGTATTGGTGTGGGAAATTCTATTGATGTGGGTATTCTAAAATCGGGTGCTTTGGATCTGTCCAACATTATTCTCTTCCTGCAATGGTATATGTCAAGGATAATCTCAAAGTTTCAGCTAGAGGATGGTTTTGAACCTGAGGTACCAAGTAAGAAAAATCAAAACCAAGTTTATTGTAATCAATTCCAAAACCCATCGTAAAGTATCTTCTTCCACCTTTGTTGGGATTTTCATAGAAGTACCCTGTCCTCAATGCGAATACATTGTTGTAAATATATTCCATACCAAATGAAATCATGACTTCCTGCATTTCTTCACGGAATCCTCCCGGCGCATCAAAGAATGAAGTAAACATTCCATTGATCAAAGGTCTATTGGGATCTCTTCCTCCACCCGGTGCAATGACAAAATCACCATTGTTATCAGTAACCAAAACACCGTTTTCATCTCTTAATAAAATCGGCGGAGACGGGACCATCAGTTTGTTGAAATCCAATGTAAAAGTCAATGAATTGTATTCATTCAGGTTCATAAGATAAGCAGTACCGATCCTAAAATTCGTTGGAATAAAATCCAGATCATCGGCACTGTTGTAAGTGATTTTTGGGCCTATGTTATTGATAGAAACGCCCCATGAGAATTCTCCGGTTTTGTTTCCTGAAAGCACTTCTGTATTGTAGTAGAGCCCAACATCTGTTCCAATGGTCACACCGGGTCTGCTTTCCGCTCCTCCTGCCGAGGAAATATTTCCGGACAGATTAGAATGGATAAACCTTGCTGAAATACCCAAACCCAATTTTTCTGACAATTTTCTAGAATATGTGCCGCCGACGGCGATATCTCTAGGAGTAAACTCACCCAATTCATTTCCTCTACCGTCTGTCAGTTGGATATCTCCCATATTGAAATACCTCAAATCAAATCCCCAAGCTGATTTGTCATCGATTTTGCGGTAGAAAGTCAAGTAGCTCAATGACATGTCATTGACCAGCCTTCCCAACCAGGGTGAATAGGAAAGAGAAACACCCATATCAGTGTCAATAAATGCCAACTTACCGGCGTTCCAATGTGCCGAAAAAGCATCAGGGCTAGTCGCCACACCGGCGTCCCCCATGGCAGAATGTCTGCTGTCAGGTGCAAAATTCAAAAAAGGAACTGCCGTGGTAATTACTCTTCGGGTCGGATCTTGACCCGATACAATAGGACCATTCTGACCTGATACATGAAATGTAAATAGGAATATCCCTGAAAAAATCAAGAGGGTGACGAGGGTTTTTATCTGTATTTTCATTGAATGATAATTTTGCCGCTCTTCGTTTCAGAAGAATTGTCCTTTTCTGAACTGAGCATTAGGGTGTAAATATAAGTTCCTTTTACGGGATATTTGGTTGTTGAACGGAAAAAATTCCATTCGATACCATCCAGTAAAAAATCAGCTTCTACATAACGGCGCTCCAATGAAAATATTTCACTGCCGTAAATAGAATAAATTTTCAATTCTAGGTTGAGGGTCTCATTAGGCCTATTGTGCGCAACTCTAAATTTGCTTCTTTCGGTGGCAGGATTTGGGTAAGTGCCATGCTCTAAGATCTTTAATTGCAAAGACCCCTTGATTTCGATTTCTTGAGTTTTTTCCGAACTATTGCCCACATTATCCCATGCGGTTACGGTAATCGTGTTTTTTCCCTCTTTTAGATCTGCCAATAATGTATTGATTTCTCCTTTTTCAAATCCATTGTTTTTGGCTTTGAAAAATTGGTTGAGGATTATGGGTGTTTGGTTATTGATAGTCATCTCGATGTCCTGCCCAATGGTTTGGGAAGAAATGTTGATTCCACTTTCATCCTCCAACAATATTGTCAAAGGAAGGTTTGAAAAAGGAAATGATCCACGACCATCTGATTGGTTTTGTCCAAAACGAAGTGAAATATCAGGTCCAAGTTTGTCATTGGATGTGTAGGAAGCTGTACCGCCTATTGGGATTTGGATGGCGCCGATGGCTTCATCTCCCTGATTTAGGCTCGCAAACATCCGGATTTTTGCAGCCCCAATATTTTTGTCAATATTTTTGGGTATAAAGACATTGGCAGTAAACGTACCATCTTTGACTTCACCATTTCCTCTAAACAATACATTGTTTTCTTCTAAAAATTCAGCAGGTGGACTTTCGTCCCCAAGAGAGGTTACTGTTTGGGGTTTGTCGGTGATTTGGATATCATATATCCCTCCACTTGTAGGCTGCAGGGCACCTGTAAGCGGATCAATTATTTTCCCTTTGATTTGAATTCTTTGCATTGCACGTAAAGTATCCGTCTCTGTTTCCAAGACGAGGTCCCAAATAGTCTCTGTTTCTATGGCTAATTCAGGTATTGCCAGCTTTAGCGATGGATCTCCAAGCAAAGAAAAATTACGGTTAAATGGTCCGTTCAGGCTGTTATTTTTTGTTAGCTTAAAAATCTCTCCCAAATCGCGTGTCTCACCGTTTTCTTTTTCAAATACTGATTCCACAAATGCCTTGTTCAAAGCAAAATTGACCGAACTGAACACCGGCCTTCCTGTAGTGAGCATGGCTATCGCTCCTTTTTTTTCGGCAAACAAAAACTCTTCAGCACCTGACCTGATAAAAGGGCTGTCATGTCTTCCAAATTCGCAGGTAGCTGTCACAATCAGCGGGAGCAATGGGTTTTCGGGCCAGTCATTTAGATCCGAAACCGTAAATACCCTTTCAGCCGTGAGGACGGTTTCATTGCCATGGCCGATGTAATTGAGTATCAAAACTCCTTCTTCGATCGTGGACTTTAAGGCCGCTTTTGCTGCAGGGGAGCTTTGGGTCGATCCAGTCCTGATTTGCTCAAATCTGTCCAAATAAAGCTTTTTGATTAGGTACTCTGGATGGTTTTTGGATAAATAATCGTAATGAACTTCGGCATCTCTTAGGTGTATATTGTTATCCGCATCATCAGTAAAAAAAGCAAGATTTCTTTTCCACTCACCCCGGTTATTACTTCCATTTTCATAGGAGATTATTTTGTCCACCATTTCCCGAGCTTCTGCTACCGAAATGGCAGGAATCCTTCCAATCCCGATTTGAAGTTGCTCGTCTCCGGAATTGGACTCTTCCCATTGACCCTGAGACCAATCCAAAAACCCAAAATAATCATCCGAACTGTAGGTGGTCAATGGATTTAGGCTGTTTCTGGAACTGTAAGTCGGAACAAGGTTTGGCCGTCCACCTTGTTTGGATTTGTAGTCGTATGTTCCTTTACCTAAGAATAAGACATTTTTTAATTTTCCGGAATAATGGTAATGGTACGCAATTAGGTTTCTGATGGCAGTCACATCAGGATTGCCATACCCAAAGCTGTCATAAATATCCTCCAATACCACCACTTCGCTTTTTATTCCCCTTTGATTTTTATGGGAGGATAACCTTTGCGCCTGCGAAAGCAAAGACCTGTGCGTAACAATCAACAATTGGGGATCTAAGTTGACATCCCTCAATCTCATATTTGCCAATCGGAAATCAGTCAATTCAGGGACCTTATTTAGATCAAAAACAGCGACTTTTTCTCCATTTTCCAAAAAAGCATTTCCAGTGACCTCGGATATATTCAATGCGTCTGTGATTTTCCAAACCCTTTTGGAAGGGGGAAATGAATAGGTATTTCCTGAAGTCAGGTTGTAAAATAATCCATTTCCTAAATCGGCAGAGGTGTAGGGGATGGATAATATTGCATAATCCAAATATCCTGTTCCGTTGAGGTCTGCACTTTGGAATATAACCCTGATTTCTAAGGAGGAGCCAAATGATTGGGAAATAGAAAATTCTTCCTTTTTTTCTCTTCCCTTGATGCCATAGGTAGTATTTGGAATCGGGTTGATGAGGCTTTGCCCGATGTTTTGTCCTCCGGTATTAATTCTGAATGTACTTTCACTTAAGGATTGGGCCATCAGCCCTACCTGTAATTTGGGCAAAGCTTTTGCGCCACTCGGTACATCGAAGGAAAAGAGGAATGATTGACCGACGAAAATGGCATTGGAATACCAGTCCCTTCCCGAACTCAAGATGTTGGTATCTTCCCATTTTTTTGTTTGGATATGGAATAATTCCTGTCCTGTAGCAACTCCCGATTGGGACTCGAGGTCAGGGATTCTGATGTCTTTGACTTTTTTTCCAATGAGGTAAAAAAGAGTGTCACTGAAATAATGGTGTTGGTACTGAAGTTGGCCTTCCGATACCATGACTTGATTTGGGCCATGAGCAAAGAAAAAAATGTCAGTACCGATGATTTTGGAAGGTATTTCTTCCAAGGTGAGTTGGAGGCTATCCAATTTTTGGGGTAGCATACCTGGGGATCCAAACACCGCGACATCCCCGATATCCTCAAAGCCAAGACTTTTTAGCTGCCTTTGGGACACCCTAAAAACACCTGATTCCAAAACCGGGAATTTGTAAAAGGTCTGGTCATTTTGAGCTTGTGCGGGAATGCAAAAAAGGATCAGTATCGCAATGACTGCAAACTTAAAAACGAATTTTAATTGAATGTTAAGCATTCTTTGAAACCAATGCCTCTATAAATGAGAGCGCAATATACATAATAATCGCAAAAGGAATACCTGCTATCCCCAAGAGAATGAGCGAGATGACTGAGCTGATAATTACGGAATATCTAAAAAGATTGTTCGAAAAAGAGAAATCTTTAAACTTCAACGCAATGAGAGGGAGTTCTGCTACAAGTAAAAATGACATTACAATACCGATTCCTACAAGTATAAATGGGTTGGCTAAAAATTTTCCAAACAATTCAGATTTTTCTGACAGGAATGGGATTGTACTGATCAAAAGCGCATTTGCAGGGGTGGGGACACCTATGAACCTGTCCGATTGGCGCAGGTCAATGTTGAACTTGGCCAGTCTCAAAGCAGAGAATATTCCGATCAAAAAGGCTGAAAATGGCAGGTAGGTGTTTTCGGTGTTGGATTCGACCATAGCATACAATATAAACGCAGGCAGTATACCAAAAGTAACCATGTCTGCCAATGAATCAAGCTGCTTTCCTATCTCACTGCTTACCTTGAGAATTCTTGCCACAAATCCATCCAAAAAATCAAAAACCGCCGCCAAGAAAATCCAATAAGCGCCATAATCAAGCTGACCATTAAGTACAAAAAGAATCCCTGCCATGCCTGAGGCTAGGTTTAGGGAGGTAAGTGCGTTGGGTATATATTGTTTGATCATCTAGTATCCGGCCCGTTTGCCGACAAATGGATTGTTTTCTTTTTCTTCACCGATGGTGGTTTCAGGCCCATGACCAGGATATACTGTAATATCCTCAGGCAGAACAAACAACTCTCTCCTGATAGAAGACAAAAGTGTCTGATGGTCTCCTCCGGGAAGGTCTGTCCTTCCGATGCTTCCCTGAAACAGGGTGTCACCCGCAATGCATATTCCTGAAGGCTTATGGTAAAATACCAAATGTCCCGGTGCATGGCCGGGAACAAACAGGATATCCATGCTGTGGTTGCCGATGATAAGTTTTTGTTTTTCATCAATAAATGCGTCAGGTTCGGCCTCTTCATACCCTGCAAAACCATAATTTGGAGCGTATACTTTTACCGATTTGAGAACAGGAAGTTCATTGCGGTGAATCCAAAGAGGGACTTTGTAGGTGTTTTTCACAAAGGCATTTCCCAGTACATGGTCAATATGGCAATGTGTATTGACTAATTGGGTAACTTTTAGCCCTTCGGCTTGAATGTAGCTGCTCAGGATTTCTTTTTCCTTTTTCTCAAAGCAGCCAGGATCAAAAATTGTCGCCTCTTTTGTTTCGTCATAAAGAATGTAGGTATTTTCGTAAAAAGGATTGAAAGTGAATGTTTTGATCTGAAGCATAGGAAAACTTTTTATAATCTACCCAAAATAACGAATAAAGAAACTAATTTTGACCATGGAAGTTGATTTTTTACTCATTGGCCAAGGATTGGCAGGTACGGTATTGTCACATAGATTACTACAGATTGGCAAAAAAGTAATGGTCATAGACATGCCTTTTGCCAATCAAAGTAGCCGTGTCGCTGCAGGTCTGTACAATCCGATTACAGGCAAAAAAATGGTAAAATCATGGAATACTGATTTACTTTTTCCGGAGATCGAACCACTTTACACCCAACTTGAGGAGCTTCTAGACACAAAATTTCTTTATAAAAAAAACATCTACCGCCCTTTTTTAAATATTGAAGAGCAAAATGAGTGGATGGGCAAAACAGGAGATCCCGGATTTGAACCTTATTTTGAGAAAATCTTTTCCAAAGAAGTTTATCCTAATGCTGTCAATCCATTTGGTGGAATTCTTTTAAAAAACTCAGGTTACCTTGACATCAATACCCTTCTAAGCACCTATTCGGCGTATTTAAAAGAAAAGAACCTGCTCAGGGAGGGAAAATTTGAGGAACAACTTCTTCAAATCAGGGGGACGGATTTCAGGTACGAAGACATCACGGCACAAGCAGTCGTCTATTGCAATGGTCTTGGCGCCATGAACAGTCAATTTTTTTCAGACTTGCCTTTTGCACCTGTCAAAGGCGAAATACTCGATTTGGAACAGGATTTTAGTCCTGAGGAAATCATTAATCGAGGGGTATTCAGAATCACCCTTCCAGATGGAATACATAGGGTCGGGTCGACTTACACATGGCATGATATGGACCAAGGTCCTACTGAAAATGCCAAAAAGGAATTGTTGGAAAAATTAGAAAAACTTGTGCCTGCTTCCGTCCAATCTATAAAAAGTCACCGGTTTGGTATCCGCCCTGCCACAAAGGACAGGAAACCTTTTTTAGGTGAACATCCTGTGCATTCGGGCGTTTATATTTTCAATGGTTTTGGAGCCAAGGGGGTATCTTTGGTCCCATACTACAGTAAAATTATGGTTGAAATGCTTTTATTTGGTCACCAACCCGAAAAAGAAGTAAACATTGACAGGTTTAGAAAAACATAATTCAAATTTTTAAGTATATTTAAAACCCAAGTGAATCAGGTTAGATGAAAAATAAGATCGTATTCTTAGTCTTATCAATCTTCTTTTTGCAACTCCCATTGCTGTCTTTAGCGCAGTTTAATGGGGAAAAATTCGGTAAAAACCGGATCCAACACAAAAATATTGAATGGTATTACTATAGCTCCAATAACTTCGAGGTTTATTATTATGACGGGGGAATGAACAATGCCAAAATGGCCATTGATTACCTCGAAAGTGAATTTGAAAGGCTGACCCAATTGATTGGTTATGTAGCTTATACCAAGCCCAAAATTTTTATATATAATTCTCAAGAAGAAATTCTCCAAAGTAACGTTAACCTCAACAAAGATGAATTTACCATCGATGGGCAGACTTTTTTCAGCAAGTTAATCGGAGAAGTGGCTTACCCCGGGACTTGGGAAGCTTTTAAGCGGGAATTGATTTATACAACCTCTAAAGTAATTATTGAAGAAATGCTTTATGGCTCCACCATAGCCGATGCTTTTCAATCCAACCTCATCAACAGCTTTCCCGAATGGTACATTGATGGAGTGGCCATGTATCTGGCGCATGGATGGAGTATGGAAATGGACGATTTTGTCAGGCATTATTTCAAAGAGGAAAAAAACACCAAACTTCATAAGCTAAAAAGCCGTGAAGCCGGACTTGTAGGTCAGTCTATTTGGAATTTTATCGTCGAAAAATATGGAAGGCGATACATTTCAAGTATCCTGAATCTGTCTAGGATAAACAGAAATGAGGAAAACAGCATTGCCAACACCATCGGGCTCAATTATCGGGTTTTTCAGGATCAGTGGAAGCAGTTCTATGTCAATACCAATCAGCAAGTTTTCAATACTTTCAAGGACATCAATACAGCCAATGAAATCGCAGAAACTTCAGAATCTTACCTTGGAATCATCAATGATATCAAGTTTAGCCCCGATGCCAAGCATCTTGCTTATGTGATCAATAGCGGTGGAAAGTATAAAGTCCAAGTCAGAAACCTTGCTGACGGAAGGGAAATGACAATTTATTCCGGTGGTGCAGTTTCTATTGACCAGCCTACAAATCTCACAGTGCCGATTATTGCTTGGAAAGACACCCTTAATCTTGCCATTGCTACTTTCAAAAGGGGAACCACCACCTTGAGATCAAGAGCCATAGACGGTTCAAGTCAGGATAAGATTTTCTTAAGGAACATCACACAGGTACTTAGCTTGGATTTCAATTCCACAGGCAAAAACATGGTCCTTTCTTCGATTGCCAACGGAAAAACGGATGTATACTCACTGAATGTCAGAGGTGTAGGAAAAAGAATTACAAATGATGTCTTTGACAACATCACGCCGGTGTTTTTGAATGATTCCACAATTATTTTCTCCTCCAACTTTGTACCACTTCCGGATTCGGTTTTGACCAGAACACCTGATGTGAAAAACCTCCCTGATTATTTCAACCTGTTTCAGGTGGATCTTTGGGATTCTCTCAAGATATCCAAGCTTACCAACCTCAATAATAAAAACGTCAGGCCCAGAGTTCTCAACGGCAACAACATACTTTTCCTCAGTGACCAAAGCGGGATCAATAACCTGATGAGACTGACAGTATCCAACGGGATATCAAGTCAGATGACCGCATTTAACAAAAGCCTGGAGTCTTTCGACTATTCCTCCAAAATAAACAAAATAGCGTATTCTTACAGAGATGGAAACCAAAGCAGGCTGGTAATTGAAAGCTATTCCAATGTGGATCAATTTACCCCAAGTACGCCAAGAATCCAGCTTTCGCAGGCCAAGACACTCTCTGAAAGGATTTCATCGAGACGGTCAGAGATCGATGCAGGAGGTAAAAAACCGACAGTAGAACTCAGCAGACGTGCGGAACAACCAACTGTTAAAAGGGATACCGTCTTGAACATCAGGTTAGAAGACCTGATGCTGAGTGCTCCTCCTGCAAAAGAACAAACACAACAGCAGACTGTCAAAGATTCCATTCCTGCTCCCAAGAGCCTGACGGGCAGTATCAATACTGACAGGTTGAGGTTTGAAAGGAAAGGAGGAATCAATACTGAGAATTATGCATTTGATACTTTACCTAAACCGATAGTACAACAGCAGGCTACCTCTCAGGGGCAGACAGGTGGAAGAGGGAATATGCTTGAGAATTTTAGAAGACAAAGTCTTCAAAAAAGAATTACAGGACCTTCTAGGATGACTCCACAATTTATAACGTCCAATTTAAGCAATGATTGGGTAGTGGATCCATTGAGAGGTTTCGGATTGGCCTTATCCGGTAGGATGACTGACATTCTTGATAACCATAACTTCAAGGGAGGATTGATGTTCCCGCTTGATTTTAGGTCAGGGAGTGATATTTTCTTCGAATATGAATACCTAAAGCAAAGAATTGATTTTTCTCTCAGATATGATAGAAAGTCCATCAGGGTCATTGAAGGGGATATTACTGACCAAAGTTATGTTTTAAACAAAACGGAGTTTGGATTCTCATATCCATTCAATGTCCATTCCAGGGTTACCGTTGCGCCTTTGTTGGCAAAGACCCAATTTTTTAACCTCAACCCCGACTCTATCATCCGAGGTCAGGATCCTGATCAAAACAGGTTTGATGTGACCTATGCCGGGGGAAGGTTTGAATTTGTCTTCGACAAAACCCAACAATTGGGATTATATACCCAAAGAGGCGCGAAAGCAAAAATGGGCGTTGTACATTACCAGGGTTTGAACAATGCATCAAGGTCCTTCTCGAATTTTTATCTCGATTTCAGAAATTATCAAGTCATCCATAAGAACCTGATTTTAGCGACAAGGCTATTCGGCGGTTCCTTTTTTGGAAAAAACCCACAAAATTATTTGGTAGGGGGGATGGACAATTGGCTGTTTAATGAGTTTTACCAGCCGCCAAGCAATAGACCGGAACCATCTCCGGTAAGAAACAGTCAGGGTCTTGAAAACTCTAATATCCTGTTTGCGGATTTTGTTGACCTGAGGGGATACTTATTTGATGAAATCAGGGGAAGGAATGTGGTTACCTTCACCACAGAGTTGAGGATTCCTTTGTTCTCCTACCTGTCCAGGGGAAATATCACTTCTAACTTTGTCAAAAACTTCCAGATGGTGGCATTCTATGATGTAGGTTCGGCATGGAATGATGCGGCACCATGGGAAAGAATCAATGACCAGAATACTGAGGTCATCACCACCCCCGGTTCGCCTTTTGTGATTACCCTTAACAACTTCAACAACCCTTGGCTGCAAAGCTACGGTGCAGGCTTGAGAACAGTCTTGCTCAATTATTATTTCAAATTTGATGTTGCCAGACCAATCCGAAATTATCAAACCGACGAGTTGAAATTTTACGTTACCTTGGGCTACAATTTCTAATCACAAGCAAAAATTATGATAAAGTCCATGACAGGCTATGGCTTGGCCGGTTTTGAAGATGACAATTATGTTGTCAGCGTCGAGGTAAAAACACTGAATTCCAAATTTTTAGACCTTTCGATCAGGTCACCCAAGCAGTTTTCAGACAAAGAACTTGAAATCCGAAATTTGGTAAGCACAGTCTTGGAAAGAGGAAAGGTGAATCTAAACCTTGATTTTTCTTATAAATCCTTTGAAGAAATGCCCGTCGCAGTCAATGAGGGCTTGTTTTTAACCTATTTCAAGACCTATCAAAGCCTAGCCCAAAAAGTTGATTTCGGTACTTCGGATCTGTTTAAGCTGGCATTGCAATCTCCCCAAGTACTCAATTCCAACGTAGAAAAGAAGACAGATACAGATGAATGGGAAATCGTAAAAAAGACCATTGAAAAAGCACTGAGACATTGTGATGCATTTAGAAAAGATGAAGGCAATACCTTAGAAGGTAAGTTTTTGGAAAACCTTGCTGTCATCAGGGAAGGTTTGGAAACGGTCAAAACCCAAGATCCAGAAAGAAAAATCAGGATCAGAGAGAGAATCAAGGGGAATTTCAGGGATTGGATGGAGGAAAACAGTTTTGATCCAAACAGGCTCGAGCAGGAATTGATTTACTATTTTGAGAAAATTGACATTACTGAAGAGATCGTCAGGTTGGAATCCCATTTGGATTATTTTGAAAAAAATCTCATGGCGGGAGACAGCCAAGGAAAAAAATTGGGCTTTATCAGTCAGGAAATCGGGCGGGAAATCAATACCATCGGATCCAAAGCCAATGACGCCATGATTCAAAGGAGTGTGGTGGTGATGAAGGATGAATTGGAAAAAGTAAAAGAGCAAAGTTTGAATATATTGTAAACGACTCTTTTGGTCCTGTATAGATTGCGGGCCCTGCTTTCCGGATACGCGCTAAGGAGCTTCATCAAAGCTATTCTTTTACGCTTCCTCCTATCTTTTTATTTAATAGTTTTTGTAATTCAAGTTGTCAAGAATTACGTTTCATTTGCTTTTTTGGTTGAATAGTCCAATTGCATCCCGATGGATACGTAGTTGGTCAGGATAAAGGGGTAGGACAAGGTGTTTGGAAATGATCTATTTGCTTCTCGATCGCCATCCTGATTTACTTTGGTGCAAAGTAGGCCAATTCCAAACAGACCAAGCTTCAACAGATAGAATATGCAACATAGGGGAACCTGAAAAAAAGTTTTTTCTACATCCAGAATTTTGCGACTTTATCCCAACCTTGAGTAGGAATTTTTTCGTTGAACTAAAAAAATCAATTCCTGATAATCTATGAAAAAAACCATATTTGCGGTGGCTATGGCCGCCTTGCTGTCTTCCTGTACCGTCATTAGGCAGGGAGAAATTGGAGTCAAAAGAAGATACGGAAAGCTCAGTCCTACTATAGTGGACGCGGGGTTGGTCTCGTATAATCCATTCTCAACTCGGGTGCTAAAGGTTCCTATCCGTACCACCAACCAAGAGGTAAGGATGAATCTGCCAAGCAAAGAAGGACTTACAGTTGAGTCGGAGATTTCCATACTTTACAGCATCGAGAAAGCTAAGGTCCCCTTTATCCTTGAGGATGTTGGGCAAAATTTCGCTTCAGTGCTAATCATGAATGTCTTTCGCTCTGCTGCTGCAGATGTTAGCGCACAGTACATGGCCAAGGACATGCACTCGGGGATGCGCAGTAAGATCGAAATTCAGATTCAGGAGAAAATGCATGAGTCCCTCCGGACCCGTGGTGTGGTGGTGGAGCGTGTTCTGATGAAAAGCATTAAACTCCCCGAGGAACTCAGCCGTGCCATTGAGCGCAAACTCGCCGCCGAACAGGAAGCCCAACAGATGGAGTATGTTCTCGATAGGGAGCGCAAGGAGGCCGAACGCCGTAAAATTGAAGCTCAAGGCACTCGGGAAGCTCAGAAAATTTTGGCTGAGGGACTCGTGAAGGAGATCATCGAGCTTCGGAGTATTGAGGCCTTTCGTGAGCTCGCCAACTCGCCAAATGCCAAAATCATCATCACCGATGGCAAGACACCGTTTTTAATCAATTCGCAAAAAGACTGATTTCAGTCATGCGGTCTCCAAAAGTAAAAGTATTATTGTCTATAAACTTGCCCTGTATATCGTAGAAAAGCGTAGCCTTTAGGCCTATCCGCGACAATTGTCGGGATGTATTACGCATACTTATGAACGATCCGGTACAGCTCTAGGGATGTAATTCAATTGACCTAAAACGGTCCTTCGTTTGAGTGTATGGTCGGATAGTCCAATTATATCCCGATGGCTAACGTGGATGGTAAAGATAAAAGGGGTGAAGTTCCATGTCTATAGCAATCGGCACCCACCCGGACCTAGCATCAGGTGTTTGACTACAGCCGGGTGGGAAAAAAATAAATGAGCAGAGTATGAATATATTGTAAAAGGGCCAAATGGCCCTTTTTTATTGTAACCTGAACCTGATTGGGACCCGCATCTTAACTTTTACAGGAATTCCCCTGTTTTTGCCTGGCAACCAATCTTCTGCTGCTAAAATCACCCGCAAGGCTTCCTCATCACATCCTGCACCGATTCCTCTGACAAGCTCCACATCCTCAATCTGTCCAAGTTTGTTGACTACAAAAGAAACATAAACAGTTCCCTCGACCCCCATCCGCCTCGCTTGGGTTGGGTATTTTAAATTTTTGGACAGATACCTGTTCCAAGCATCCATTCCGCCCATAGGTTGTGGCATTACTTCTGAAAAATCCACAGTTTCATCTGCAATCTCTTTTTCAGGTCCGATTTCAATGGTTACCTCCGGGTATTTATCTTCAGGATCTACCTCAATCTGCAAGTCTGGCAGATCTTTGATTTCGATATCGTCCGGGACAATCTCAATGACAGGGTTTTTGATCTTTGGTGGGGGAGGAGGCTGCAATACCTGAGGGATTTCGGGGATATCTTCCTCTCCAAAAAGGATGTCCTGCCCATCGATGATGATGTTATTGATCTGTGCCGTTTTCCATTCAAATGCCAAAAGGGCAATGGAAATACTGATGCAAAGACCGATGTTGAGGAAATATCCTCTCCTCGGCCTTAAATCTGCAGAAGGATTTTTCTTGGTTTCCATGGTTGTAAAGTTTAGTGTTCATGAATTTAAACATTGCAGACCAATATTTTTTCATTTTAACTAATTTTACAATATTAAAAAACGTTAAAAAAATAAGGGGCTTTTAGCCCCTTATGTATTTTATCCAAGTTTGAATCTAATAGGAAGTCTCATCCTCACCCTTACAGGGCGACCTCTTTGCTTACCTGGAGTCCATTTAGGTGCTCCTTTCACAACTCTAAGGGCTTCTTCATCGCAACCTCCGCCGATACCTCTCAGAAGCTCGACATCCTGTACTGTCCCGTCAGTATTCACAACGAATACCACATAAACAGTTCCTTCGATTCCCATACGTCTTGCTTGGGTTGGATATTTAAGGTTTTTCCTCAAGTATTCATTCCATGCTTCCATTCCTCCCGGGAATTCAGGTGAATTTTCAACGACGTCAAAGATTTCGTCTGCTTTTTCTACCACAGGAGCATCAGCGATGATAACTTCTTTGATCACAGTTTCTTCCTGCACGTCCACATCGAAGTTTACTTCGATTTTTTCCTCAATTTCAACTTCATCAGGAATTTCCTGAATCACAGGTTGCTCGATTGGCGGTGGTGGCGGTGGTGGCTGTTCCGTGATTGGAATATCAAGCAGTTCTTCAAACTCATCGGTAACGCTACCTAGATCTTTCAAATTCCTATCGTCATAGGATTTATATTCGAAAGCAAAAAGGCATAACCCGACGCTAATTGCTAATCCAAGATTCAGGAACATGCCTGTTTTCTTGGATAAATCCGCTTGTGGCGTCTTTTTAGCTTCCATGGTTGTTAATTTATAAGGTTAATAATTTTTTTACGATTTAAGAGATAACAATTTTAGCCATTAATTTTAATTTTTACAAGAGATCAAATTGCCTTGCATAAAATTATTGAACCAATTAGCCCAATTTTTTTACTTCTTTAGAGAGCTTTAGATTCCTATTCGTGTTAGAGCTTTTGCCTTAGGGTGTAATTGATGTTGAAAGATTTTTAGAATATTTTCTTTTGGATCTATTTTCAATGCTTATTACCAAACCATTAGCCCGGAATCTTGATGAAATTTTATTTCAAGAGGATTATGCACCTACCAAGTCAGAATACTCTTCATAGGACAACAAGTCAGAAGGTACCTCTCCGGCAAATCTTACCTTGATCATCCATCCTGACTCATAAGGTGACTCGTTTACGAGTTCGGGGGAAGATTCCAATTCTTCATTGAACTCAATAATCTCTCCTTCTAATGGCATAAACAGATCTGAAACGGTCTTTACAGCTTCTACAGTACCAAAAACTTCACCTGCAGTGATTGTTTCACCGACAGTTTCTACTTCGACATAGACGATGTCCCCAAGTTCTCTCTGTGCAAATTCTGTAATTCCAATGACTGCAATGTCATTTTCAATTTTGACCCATTCGTGGTCTTTGGTGTACTTGAGCTCCTTTGGAAAATTCATATTGGTTTTAATTTTAAAGTGACCAAAAATACAAGGTTTCGACAAATGTAAAAACCTATTGCGCTAAATTAAATCGTAATTGTCCACCAAAGGCAGTAGAACTTCTACGGAAGGCTGTGGTGACTCTTGGGTCGTTGATAGTTCTGTCAAAGTAAATGGTAATGTTCAGACTTTTGCTTACGATATAGCCGATAGTCGGACGGATTTGAATATTCAGGTTGCCATTTGTGACTGTACTTCCTTCTCCGATTTTCCGCTGGACCTGTCTTGTATCCACTACCTTGGTACTCAATCTAAACTGCAAATCATTTTCGAGGATTTCCTGTCTTCCCTGGATTTTGAATGGAATTTTGACCCTTGCTTTGGTATACCCCAAGTCAAATCCAAAATCACGGCTAGATTGTTCGGTTACTTGCGCATTAGAGAAGTTCAATCCTAAATTTCTTTCAGAATTATACTCCATTACAATGTTTAACCTGTCCTTTGTCAAAAGATTGACCCCGATCAATGGCGCAAAACGCTCTGATAGGACCACCTGATTTAGAATAAAGACCGGGATATATTCACCGAATTCGTTGGTGAGGTTTGCTCCCGGGAAATTCCGAATGCTGTTGTACAACTCAAGGCCTTGTTTGTAGAGCAGGGAGTTGGAGAAATTACTCACATCGTAGGTGGAAGTATATGCATGGGTAAGGCTGATACTTGAGAAATATTCTTTGAGTGCCGGTACCTGACTCAAACCCTTGTAATCCACTCTCCAGTTTGGAATCGGTATTTTTGGGAATGGATTCAGTTCTATGGTATTTGGGTCGCGTCCGGAATAGGCTGATAAGAAGGAGAGGGTCAAAACATCCTGTCCATTTAGGGCATATTCTCCACCTGGATTCAGTGCATTAAGCCTGGACTGTATGACACTTCGGTTCTGTTCAAAATCAGTAAACAATGGAGAGTTGTTATTTTGATCATCTCTCGCTAAAGTTGTTCTTATGATTGAATAAGTAATGCTGTATGCTCCGGACCTGTTTGGGCTCAGGGATGTAAACTCCCCGAGATTTTCTGAAGAATTCCTGAAAATTTCCGTGTAATCCCCTGTTTCTCTCTTTCTTGCTTCGAGGGTAATGTTGAAGTCTTTAAACGGTACGACCAATCCCGTGAGCTGCAGGTTTTTTGTCTGATTTTGCCTAAAGAGCTGTGTCATTTCGGTACTTGGAGCCATGAGATTCCTCTCTGCCAAACTTAACCTGATATCCGGATCTTGAGCCCCAAAAATAAAACCGAAGCCCGGATTCATAAAACTTCGATCCAAACCCAACAATCCTGTTTCTGCCATAAATCCAGGAAGGAATGTTCCATCGACAATAGAATACCTGAAGTTGATATCCTTGATCATGGTTAGGAATTGAATGGTTTTTCTTGTAAAAGGGGTCCCAATGGTATCTTCAGCACTGACGGCAGTTCTTCCCGGAATGCTTGGTCGTTTTGGGGCATTCAAGGCCCGATATTTGGCATTTTTATTATAAAGTTTGACAAAATCAAGCTTACCAACCCAAGATTGGTCCCTTGTGTTTTGGATAATATTACCTAAGGTGTCCCGCTGTCCTATGGCACCGGTCAGCCATGAATAAGTGGTGGCATATTTGTAATCCATTCCTATCCAATCCAAAGCACCGATTTTATCCAATGGCAATTTGTAATTGACATTGACCTGATGATTGTAATTAGTTGTTCTGCCAAAATTCCTGATGTTGTTGCGCAAAGAATCTCTTTTGGTTTCAGAATCTATATCTCCATCAGGTTCGTCAACTACAGCCAATACCCTGCTTAGGTAGTCTACCCTTAGGTTTTTGGTGAGGTCCCAGTTGAGGTTATAGGTACGGTTGATGAAGAAACTCTTTTGGAAGAAAGGATCAACTCCATCGATCGTCAGTTGGTCATTCCTGTATTGGGTACGCAAAAAACGCCTGTCTACATCAACTCTGGCTGCAAAGGATGTGGGGACAAAATTGAAATTCATGTCCCGGATCAGACTGAATTTATCTCCTCCCACCCAAGAAGAATTTTTGAAAGGTTCAAAAACCAAAGGTTTTGGCTGGTACACATAGGCCACATTTCCCAGGTAGGTTTCAAAAAGGTAACTTTCAGTATTGATATTGCTTTGCCGCACTGAACCATGGGCATATGAAAATGAGAAATTGCTCAAGTCATAGACACGGTTCTTTTCCTGATTTGGATTTTTGTTTTTCCGCACATTGGTAAAGCCTATATTTCTTCGGGTCATCTGATCCAAAACCTGACTTCGGTAGATGTTCCTTTCAGATTCATTTTGGAATTTTTGGAGTGCTAGGTCAAAGAGTACGTCTGGGTTTAGTGGGTCAAACTGTGGTTTTGTTGTGGCATTTTCAAAACTGATATACATTGGAATGGAGACATTCAATCCTTCCGGGAGGATTTTGTGAACATTTACATTGGCAGAAATATCATATTGGGTAGCAGAAGTCTGTGCCCTTTGGGAAAGCCTTGTCTCCAATCCTCCAAAACCAAAAGTGTTGTGTCTTACTGAAGTAGATATAGTGGCCACATCGGCAATCTGCGCATTAAGCCGCGCATTGGCTGCCCATCCGGTGGATTGTTTGAATCCGGTCAACCTCAATTCATTAGCCCAAATGCATATGGACTTGGAGGCACCGCTGCCGCTTCCTGGATTTCTTACTCCGATCATCAATCCCTGTACCAGACTGAGTTCGGGACGTCCCACCACAGTGACGCGGTATTGCCTTATGTCCTGAGAAAAGGCAAGATTTAAGGGGACTCTTCTGTTGTCTCTTTCTATTTTTACCCCAACGATCTCATTGATGGCAATGTCTATTTCATTTTCCTGTGGCCATATCTGTAAAGGATCACGGGTACCTTTCGGAGTAATATTAAGGGGAACCTCGATCTCATAGTAGTTGTCAGTATAATCTGTTCCCAATCTTAGGAAAGCTGTCATTTCACCATCTTGGGCATCTTCACTGTCAGCATGGATAAACATCTTCATCCGCTCAAACTGCACCATATCAAGTGAATTGGCATTTTTGAAAACTGCCCTAGCATCTTTTGCCTGTAGGTCTTCGACGCATAGCCGTATAGACTGTTCGTTCAATACCCTCTCGACAGAAGCAAGGTTGTCACGGTCTCTGATGATTCCTGGAGGAAGGACATAAGGGCTTTGGGTAGCACTTCCTTGCCCGTTGTCTTCAATGTTGACTACGTCCACACTGAAGTTTGAATTGTCAGGTTCAGGGATTTCAAAAAATCCCCTTTCGTATAGCGATTCCAAGAATACGCGCCACTGACTTGCCACCATGCGGAAGTTGGCCATACGGAGCACCACAGGCTGTTCAAAATCAGTAAGATAGGTTCTCATGTAGCGTATCGATTTGAACCCTGAGATTTCGCCCTGCACCCTGTCAGGAGTCCTTACAGGTATTCTAAAAAGGTACCAATCTACTCTGTCCCCGCTTTGGCTGGAAGTAACCTTGTCTACGATGTAGTTTTTGCCTACTTCCATTTCTCCCGGCCTCAGATCGATTTCGTATTCGTAATAGGCTTCTAATTCATTGACGGTATTGTCATTGTTAAGGTCTTCATTGTCGGGGAGGTTAGATCCCGCGGGCACGAAGGATAGGTTACTGTTGTTGGAGATGGGCGTGTTTCCATCCATTCCATTGAATTTCTTATATCTTTCCAGGATTTTGATATTGTTATTGTCAAGTTCCTGACCCAAATAGTATTGAAAATTATCAGCTGAAGGGTCATTTTTGATACTTTGCAAAGCAGCAGGACTCACGTTCAATCTGTCAATAAACCGGTTTTTGAAAAATTCCTCTTCTTCGTCATTTCGCAGACCATCCATACCCACATCCTGATTTACCCTTGACTCCGGAGAATTGTCAAATGCCGGGATCAGAAACTGCTGTTGGGTGATTTTTCCCCATTCGGTGACATTTGCATTGTTAGGATTCCCGTCTGCAGGCAGCCCATTTTCAAAACCGTGCCTTCCATCCTTGATGACATCTTCTGATACTTCCCCTAGGTTGAATATCAATTTTCCCCCTGTGGTATTGTTTTGGTTGAATTTCCCGTCTAACACCCGACCGTTTTCTCCTTCGATAAACGGATCCAACATCCAGAATTCCAAGTATTCGATATTTGTCCTGTCAAAATCAACTTCTGTCGTTATCGGTCGGGTGACGCCCCCATAATTTTGTCTTGGATTGGGTAGGAGACCATCTGTAGTCAGATTGGGGTTGTAATTGTACATTCCCCTTTCGCTTGGAAAATAGGCAAGCTCAAACAAGGGCTCCGGTACGACAATGACATCTCTGTCCCTGTTTTGGAAGATTTCCTGTGGCAATACCCGCCTGACATAATGGTTGATACGGTCAGCTTGGTTGATATTGGAAGGTACGTCAGCTCCGCCTTCCCTGTAGAAAATGTTGTCAATATTGTACCAAGCTACTTTGGCTCTCCTGTAGGCGTTGCCAAGCCTGTCTGCTGTGATGGCACTTAGGTCAAAAAGGTTGTCATCAGTTTTTGGGGTGGCGGCCAGATGCCATGTCTGTGCAGCGGATCCACCTAGACCATATGGAGTTATGGCTGTCTCAAAATCATCGATGTAGTTGGTGGGCTCACCCAAAACCTGATTGGAAGTTCCCGGGAGCAGCTGCGCAAATTCACCGCTAATCTGCACCAATGATTTTTCTTTGGTATTTGTAAATGGCAGTGCATCTGCCAGTTTGGTCAAAAAGCGGGACTCATCACTGAAGTTTGCATCCAATCCCCACATGCTATTTCTTAGGGTTTCATTGCCTATGGCAATCCTGGTAATGTTTGGTCGTTCGTTCAGGTATAGTAGGGTACCACCGATATTAAATTTTTCATTGAGGATATAATCTACCCTTGTCCCTAATAAACTTCTTGTTTGAAATGACACCAAATCGGCCTTTTCAAAGCTGATAGAAATTCTTTTTCCTGATTGTAGGATTCCCTCATTGATGATATTGACCCTTCCAAAATTGTAATCAACTGTGAAATCCACCCCTTCTGCCAAAGGGATATTGCCTGCCATTACGATTACAGATCCGGGAGAAATATTGAGTCCGGGTAATAAAATTTCTGAAGCAGAACCTGCTGTGAGTCTTCCTTTAATAAAGAATTTGTCATACCTCGTAACCAATTCTGCATCTGCGAGCGTAGTGCGGTAAAGCGTATCAAAAACATATTTGTTTGCTAGGTTGGCTTCATTGGGCAAAAACTGACTTCTTAACGTCTGCCCAAATGGCTCCAAAACAGGGAATACCAAAAGACCACGTTCGGGAAAAATGGTAATCCCGGGAATAAAGTCAAAGTTACCGTCAGGTGCAGGGTCATTTTGAGGGTTGAGGTTATCCAGTCCGGTAAGCCTGATAAGGGGTCTGTTTTTGACATTTTCACCCTCCAAAAGTGTAGGGTTGTCCAGACCTGTCCTGTCATCACGGTAAATTACCTGCAGCTGAAAACCTTCCTGTTTGATTTGGTTGGCATTGAGGTTATAGACGTTTTTCATCATCAAATCCCATGTTGGGATTCTGATATTGATCCTTGCAGGTCTGAGCATTTTTAGGAATATCAGGTCGGAGATGGGTCGGTTCTGGTAGTCTTCTGACAATTCACCCACTTTATAAACCTGTCCATTGTAGGTGTATTCAAATGAAACCGCAAGGACCTCATCGTTTTGAAGTCTTCTTGAAAGTGATAGGTATCCAAGCTCCCTGTTAAACTGGTACTCCGTGGGAGCAAGTTTTCTGGCTCCGTTGACTTGTTCGAAGTCTATGCCCCGTGTCAGTCCTAGGTTGGATTCTATTGCTCCTGAGCCCGTATCAAAAGGTCTGAATGCGGGATTTCCATTGAGGTTATCAAAAAGTAAATTTGCTTGGTTAAATGCCGGTGCGCCGGGATTTCCTGTCCCAATACTTGGGTTTTCAGGTTTGTATATCCTGCTGCCCTCACCCAAATCTACGAATGAGGTAAAATTCCGCAGTGTTTCTGTGTTTTGGGCACGGTTCATTATATAGACCTCCACCCTGGTAATATTGAGTCCCGAGAGAACCTGGGGCAAACCTCTCAGCCACCTTTCGTAATTGTCTCTAAAAAAATGTGCGAGGAAAAAGTGGCGGTTTTCATCATAGGAAGATCCTTGAATTTCAAATTGTCTGCCCTGACCACCAGCTTCAATGACAAGCTCGTCCCTTCTACCTCTTTGGGTAGAGGCAACGCTTGTCACAAAAAGTTTACCAAACTGGAGTTGGGTTTTGACTCCGAAGAGGTTTTGGGCGCCCTGAATCAAACTGTTTTGGACAGGCATGCTTACGTTACCGATTTCTATGGACTTGATGATGTCTTCTTCAAAGCCCGTGTACTCAGCCTTGAGTTGGTTCTGAAAATCAAATGAATTGTTGGAATCGAAGTTTGCTCCGATCTTTAATTTTTGACCCAAAGTACCATTGACGGCCATTTGGATTTGTTGGTTAAAATTAAAATTTCCGTTCTGTTGCTGTCTGACTGGTATGGAGGGATTGTCAATCCGTCTAAAAATCGCACCAAGGTCAAGATCAACAAATCCCGTAGGAATGATATTTATCTCATTTCCTCCAAATATTCTGTCCAAGCTCGGACTTGTGGTAATTGGTGGAATAAGGTTTCTTCCACTGACAGGACTTTCTCCGTCAAGACCCTTTGATCTGCTTCTCCAATATTCCTGTCTGACACGGAATTCCTGGATCTTTGAAAATTCATCAAAATCATATAACATTCCTGGATCTGTATCCGTTGAGTCCACTTGATCCTGGATCCGATATCTTGGGATTGAGTCCATTTCCACCTGTATGGTAGGTTGGATGGGATTCATCTGATAAAAAGGAGAATATTTTGGAAGGTAGGGGTTCTGTGTAGGGAATAGGGGATTGGTCCTCATGTTTTGCCAAAGCAAAAATGAGGGGAGCATTCTCCTTTTATTCAAAGAATCAATTCTGCTCTGAACGGTATCAGATCTGGCCTGTACACTGTCTGAACTTGTTTCCTGTGCCTGTAAATTACCAAAAAACAATAAACAATAGCCCAGAACCAGAAGACCTATTGGTTTCAAAGGGGATGTTGCGCTTTTTTTTGAAAAAAACTGCGGATACAAAAGACAGTCGGGTTTGTGATGATTACGGGTTTTTTAAAGATGCTTTAATTAATTCTTCCAAAGAAATTTCCGGACCGGTTTTTTTCAAAACTGTTGCAATGTTTTTTTCTGCAACAGCTTTGGTAAACCCTAACGTCAGCAAGGCTTGTAACGCCTCTTCTTTTGTTTTATTGTTACTTTTTGAAAATGCAGAGGTAGGTAATACTGAATCCGCAAATGACTCTTTTTTGATTTTATCTTTCAATTCAAGTATAATTCTCTGTGCGGTTTTTGCACCGACTCCCTTGACATTTTGTATAGTCCGGGCATCCTCACTTATAATGGCGCTTTCAAGTTCTTCTGAACTCAAAGATGAAAGGATCATCAAGGCGGTATTTGGCCCTACTCCTGATATGGAAATCAAATTGAGGAACAGCTTTTTTTCAGATTCTTGGCTGAATCCATAAAGCGTATGACCATCTTCCTTGATACTTAAATAAGTGAGGAGCATAATTTGCTCCTCATCTTTGATTTGGGAATAGGTCTGTAGAGAAATTTTGACCTGATACCCCACACCTGAAATATCAATTATTACAAATGTAGGATCTTTGAAGGCCAATTTCCCTTTTAAATATGCAATCATGTTTTAATCTTTGGTTTGGGCATCTACCACTGCGATAGCTACCATGTTGATAATATCCCGGATTGAACTTCCGAGTTGTAATATATGAACAGGTTTGTTCATACCCAATAGCACCGGTCCGATTGCTTCGGCATTTCCTAATTCTGAGAGCAGCTTGTATGCGATATTTCCTGAACTGAGGTCAGGAAAGATGAGCGTATTGGCTTTATGTCCGATCAACGAACTGAATGGATAGGTTTCTTTTTGGATATCGTCATTTACTGCCACGTTTGCCTGCATTTCACCCTCGATGACAAGTTCGGGATATTTTGCTTTTGCCAATGCTGTAGCAATTGCTGTTTTGGAAGCCACTTCACCTTTGGCCGAACCGAAATTTGAATAAGAAAGCATTGCAACTTTTGGTTCAATATTGAAAAATCTGACACCTGTTGCCGTCAGTCCTACAATCTCCACCAATTGCTCAGCAGTAGGATTTACGTTGACAGTAGTATCAGAAAAGAAGAATGGACCTTTGGAAGTGTTCATGATGTACATTCCCGCTACCCTGTTTACATCTGGCTTGACTCCTATGACCTGAAGAGCAGGAAGGATTGTTTTTGGGTAATCTTTAGTCAATCCGGATATCAAAGCATCGGCCTCTCCCAACTCGACCATCATGGCACCGTAATAATTACGGTCTTTCATAAGACGGATACATTCTCCCGGTGTCAAGCCTTTCCTTTTTCTTTTTTCATAAAGGACATTACCAAAGAGCTTTAGTTTTTCTTCGTCCATGTAAGGATCGATGATAGTGACGCCGGTGAGGTCTAGGTTATGCTCTTCAATCAGAGAATCTATTTTATCTTTATTGCCCAGCAAAATAGGGATAGCAACCCTCTCATCTCTCAAAAGCTGGGAAGCTTTGAGAATTTTGACATTGTCTGCTTCCGCAAATACTACCCGCTTTGGATCTTTTTTAGCTCGGGTCACCACTCTAAGCATGAGCCTTTGGTCGATGCCTATTCTTTCTTGGAGTTCCACATTATAAGCTTCCCAATCTGTAATCAGTGTTTTTGCAACACCAGAATCCATGGCTGCTCTCGCTACAGCAGGAGCAATAGTGGTAATCAGCCTTGGATCCAATGGCTTTGGAATCAGATAGGTTTTTCCAAAAGTGATTTTATTGTCTCCATAAGCCCTATTGATAATATCAGGTACCGGCTCTTTGGCCAAAGCCGCTATAGCCTTTGAAGCGGCTAACTTCATTTCTTCATTGATGGAAGTTGCCCGTACATCCAGCGCACCACGGAAGATATAAGGAAAGCCAAGAACATTGTTTACCTGATTGGGATAATCTGACCTTCCGGTGGCCATAATGATATCGTCCCTTGTGGCCATGGCCAAATCATAGGCGATTTCCGGATCAGGATTGGCTAAAGCAAATACTATTGGATTTTCTGCCATCAGGAGAATTTGCTCGGGGCTTACTGAATTGGCCGAAGACAAACCTAGAAATACATCGGCACCTGTCATGGCCTCAGTAAGGGTATTTAAATCCCTATATGTCGCAAATTCTATTTTGGTAGCATCCAAATCAGGTCTGTCTTTTCTGATTACCCCTTTTCGGTCACACATGACAATGTTTTCAGGTTTTACTCCCAAAGCCATGTAAAACCTTGTACAGGCAATAGCAGATGCTCCGGCTCCATTGACCACCAAAAGAATTTCTTCGATTTTCTTACCTACTACCTCAAGTGCATTTAATAAGGCAGCGCCAGAGATAATTGCAGTCCCATGCTGGTCATCATGCATGACGGGGATATTCATTTCCCTTTTTAGGGTCTGTTCAATGACAAAGCACTCCGGAGCCTTGATGTCTTCGAGGTTGACACCTCCAAAGGTTGGCTCAAGGGATTTGATGATATGGATTAGTTTGTCGGGATCATTTTCCGCGATTTCAATATCAAAGACGTCTATCCCGGCAAATTTTTTGAAAAGAACACCTTTTCCCTCCATCACGGGCTTGGAGGCTTCGGGACCGATATTTCCCAATCCAAGAACTGCCGTTCCATTAGAAATGACAGCTACAAGGTTACCTTTGGCGGTATATTTATAAACACTTTCTTTGTTTTCGGCTATCTCTAAGCAGGGCTCTGCGACACCGGGGGAATAAGCTAATGCCAGGTCTAACTGGCTGGAGAGTGGTTTGGTGGGTACTACTTCGATTTTTCCGGGTTTCCCCTGAGAATGGTAATTTAAAGCGTCTTGTTTTCTGATTTTAATAGCCATAAAGGTTTATTGTTAAAAGGGGTCAGCTTGACTGTTCTTTTTCACCCAAAAGGTCAGTAGCCAATAAGATGGTTTCTATTTCGCGGATTGCTTCTCGGTGGGCTTCATTAGGATAGTAAACAAAGCCCTCCATGTAATAAAGTTTCCCTCTTTTGGAATCCACAATGACATAGGACAAAAATGATCCGCCCATGCTAAGGTTGTTGGTCTTCCAACCTCCCCGGATTTCTACCCCAAAATTATTTTTGATGAGGAAATTATTGAATAGGGGAGAAGGGTCTACTCTTTCGATGGTCAAGTAGGAATTTTGGTTGTTAGGATCTCCAAAGATGTGTTTTTTGGTGATTTCTTCGCGCAAAGCTATAATAGAATCTGGAAAAGCCTGCTGTTCGGATGTGTAATCTGTGGCATAAAAAAACAGGCTGATGTCCGGTCTGCTTGTGTTGGGAGTCGGTTGTCTCATCCACAGAAAGTTATCCTCAGACTTTACGATCTGATAGGAAGCAGGGGCATTGATTTCCAATCCTAACTTTTCTGAGGCTACTCTTGCCTCTGAGCTTTTTCTGCTCATCAATACTTTCTCTAACCTTTCCCTTTCTCTCACCTGAAACAGGTTTCTAAGCTTGTTTTTATTCTTCAATAAATTTTCAACAAGCTGGATTTCATTGTTTCCAAAAAGGTAAATTACCTCCTGTCCCTGTGCAAATTCATCTTCACTTCTCAATAGATAAAGATTTGGGTCGCTCGCTGCTTTTTCTTTAGCTTCTTTTGTAAATATTGCATTGATGTTTTGACTCCCGATTTTTTTATCGTCAAATGTGGTTACAAAAATGATATTGGTGGAAGTTTTAAATAACCTTGACATTGCGCTTGGATCAATTTTCCTGATGTCAAACATACTTTCTCCTCTGATCAAGCCCGGAACATCCGACTGGAAAACTTCCCTTAAGGCGTCTCCGACAGGTCCGTCCCATTTTGCTGAATCAATTGCCAGAACAATTTCACCGATGGCACCTCTGGCTTTGGGTTTGGTGGAAGATGAACCTTCACCTTCTTCACAGCTCCAAAATGTGAATGAAGTAAGTACAAGGACCAAGGACAAGGTTATTTTTTTTAAATTTTCCATAATGATTTTTGTTACTGCTACAATTTAGGAATAAGAATAACCGGGAAAAAGTTTGACTTATCAAAGGGGCTAACCGATTTTCAATTTTTGCCCGGGTTTGATTTGATTGGAATTAAGATTGTTGAGTTTTTTGATTTGGTCAATGGTTAGGCCATCGAATTTTTTGGAAATTATCCAAAGGGAATCCCCCGGTTGAACAGTGTAGAATTGGGGTGAACTCACCGGTGATTTTGTGTTATCAGCAAGGGTGGTTTGAAAGGAATCTCCTTTTTTGTAGATCGCTAGTTTTTGACCTACCCTGATGGTATTGGAGCTGAGGTTATTCCAGTTTTTGATATTTGTCACTGTGGTACCATGCTTTTGGGCAATTGTCCCTAGTACATCACCTGACTTGACTACATAGGTGATTTTATTTTGGTTGGCCGGAGATTGGATTGTGGTCGAAGCCACTGCAGGCTTGGTTATATTTGCTGTGGTGATGGAATTTGTCCTCAAAACCACAGATCTTTCGCTGGTCAATTTAACAGCATCAGCAAACTGTTCCTTGTTTTCGGTAATGTAATCCACTTTTGATTTTGGCACATTGACAGCCATAAATTGGTTGGAAATAGGGATCAAGCGGTTTTGTACAGCAGGATTAAGGTATTCTAAGTCTTCGATACAAATTCCTGAAATTGCTGCAAGCTGCTCGAGATCCAACTCTTGATTAAAATTGATTTTTTCGTAGGCAATGGGGTAACTAGGTTGTTCCAAGATCAGGTTATGATCTTCGGCATATCTTATGACGTACATCATGGCCTGAAATTGTGGCACATAGCTTCTCGTTTCTTTTGGAAGGTAATCATATACTCCCCAAAAAGTCTTTTTTCCACCTGATCTTCTGATTGCTTTTCTGACATTTCCAGGACCACAGTTGTAGGCCGCCAAGGCCAATTCCCAATCTCCAAACATCCTGTAAAGCGATTTGAGGTATTTAGCAGCAGCATCAGAGGACAATTCAGGATCCATTCTCAAGTCTACATCTTTGTTGTAATCCAGGCCATACATTTTCCCTGTGGCAGGCATAAATTGCCAAAGGCCCAAAGCTCCAACTCGTGATTTTGCTTTTGGATTTAATCCGGATTCTATAATGGAGAGGTATTTGATATCCTCTGGCATATCATGGTCAACCATTGCCTGTTCAAACAAGGGGAAATATGTATCCTTTCTTTGAATGACCATTTTGGTGTATTCCCGGTTTCGGACCACAAAGTAATTGATAAAGGAGAAAATCCTTTCATTCAATTCAAATGGCATATCTGTATCCATTTCTTTGATTTTCTTCGCTACTTCGTTGTAAGTAAAATCAGGGATGTGATCAAAATGATAAATAGCAGCAATGGTTTCTTCTTCTATTGTCGCATTGTTGATGCCAAATAATTCCTGGCCTATGGCAGCAGGTTGAATGAAAAAGAGAAGTAAAAAATTGAATGTGAGTGAGATAGATAGATTTTTCATTGCTGGGTAATTTTGAGTTAATTACTATTTAATTCCATCAAATAATTGCCAAAAGCATATAATTCAGCCTCTTTAAATGAATTTGCCATTATCTGGATCCCGATAGGTAAACCCTTGTTGTCATTGCCATTTGGAAGGGACAATGCAGGAACTCCCGAAACAGAGGCCTGAACTGTAAATAAATCTTCCAAGTACATGGCAACAGGGTCATTACTATGTTCTCCAAACTTAAACGCTGTAGAAGGCGTAGTTGGCATAATAATATAATCAAATTTATTTAATACTTCTTCGGTAAATTCTTTAATTAATCTTCTGACCTTCTGCGCTTTGGTGAAATAAGCATCATAATAACTTGCACTAAGCACAAATGTACCGAGCATGATCCTTCTTTTTACCTCATCCCCAAACCCCTCAGATCTGGTCAGTTTGTACATACTCTCAAGGTTATGGGCGTGTGGGCTTCTATGGCCGTACTTTACCCCATCAAATCTCGAAAGGTTGGAACTTGCCTCGGCAGTCGTCAGGATATAATAAGTAGGTAAGGTATACTTCAGTAAAGGGAAATGAACTTCTTCTACCTGATGACCTTCCTGTTTGAGTTTCTCCAAAACAGCCAAAGTGTTGGCCTTGATTTCAGGCTGTAAAGCTTCTGATTCAATGGTTTCGGTGATGTAAGCGATTTTTGCCCTTTTTCCAAAATGTAAAAGTTCTGAATAATGCGGAACTGGTTTTTTGGAAGCAGTGCTGTCAAAATTATCCGGACCTGCCATGATTTCCATGACGAGTGCATTGTCGCGTACATTACGGCTGAGGACACCTATCGTATCAAATGAAGAGGCATAGGCGATCAATCCCCAACGCGAAACCCTAGAATAGGTAGGTTTGATTCCTACAAGACCTGTGAATGCAGCAGGCTGCCTTACAGAGCCACCCGTATCTGTTCCCAGAGAAACGGTGCATAGGTTGGCTTGGACAGCCACAGCAGAGCCTCCTGAGGAACCCCCAGGAACCCGCGTTTCATCCGCAGCGTTGAGAACCTTCCCATGGGCAGAATTTTCGTTGGAACTTCCCATTCCAAATTCGTCACAATTGAGCCTGCCGATAATAATGGCATCTTCATCGATAAGCCTCTGTACCGCGGTAGCAGTAAATTGGGATTTGAATCCCTTGAGGATTTTGCTTGAGGCGTTGGATTCGTGGGCTTTGTAAACCAAAACGTCTTTGATTCCAACAACCATCCCGGCAAGTCTACCGGCTTTTCCCGAAGATATTTTTTCATCCACTTTATCGGCCTGGGCCAAAGCGGAATCCTTATAAACTTCAACGAAGGCGTTGAGGTGCGCCTTCGTTTGGATGTTTTGTAGATAATAATTTACAATCGCTTTACAATCGGTTTCCCTATTTTCAAGCGACTTTTTAATGTCGTCAAATGAAAGGAATTTTTCCAAGGTGTGTTACTCTTTGATTCTGATTAGTCTTTTTTCTTTTTCTCCTTGAGACCTTCTTCGAGGTCGTCCTGAATCTCCTTGGTGGCATCTTTGAACTCTCTGATTCCTCTTCCTAGTCCTCGTGCCAATTCAGGGATTCTTTTGGCACCAAATAGCAGAAGTATAACAACTATTATCAAAATAATAGAACCTCCGCCCATGTTTTGCAAGAAACCCAATGTAGTCATGATGGTATTGTTTAGATTTTATATGATACAAAGATATAAGAGTGACTGTCTTACACAAAGGAAAGATGCTCCCTCACATCGCTTTTTTTATAAATATACGATTTAATTGTTTTATCGTCCCGCTAGCCAAGTGGATGGGTCCATTGGCTGGAGTCCTTTCCATGTTTCAAAGTGGACTTCAGCTACTCCTTCCTTGTTTGTATATACTTGACCCAATACCTGCTTGGCCTTCACTTTGTCACCGGATTTGACTGAGACGACCTTAAGTTTGCTATACATGGTATAATATTCCCCATGTTTTACAACGATTGTTCCTCCATATCCTGGGAGTGTAAATATTTTGGTGACCTCGCCTTCAAACACCGCCCTGACATTGGAATTGGGAGTGGTCTGAATATCTACGCCGTCGTTATCCTCTGTGATTCCCTTAAGCGTGGGGTGGGGATGGGTTCCATATCTTTTGGTAACAAAACCCGTTTCCACCGGCCAAGGCAATTTCCCTCTGTTACCCGCAAAGGAGCTTGACAGTGCTGCCGCCTCTGGTGTCAACGGGATACTGCTGCCTGAAGATTTGGATGCGGTGCTGTTTTTCTTTTTTGCCTCAGCTTCTGCCAGCCTTATTTCTTCCTCTATGATCCTTTTGATCATACTGTTGAGGTTTTCCTGCTGTTTTTTGGCTGCTGCAATTTTTTTTCTGAGGTCTTGCTCCTGCTTCGAAAGATTGTTTACTATTCCCTGTTGTTCCCTTTTTTGCTTATCGAGCTGCTGCTTTTGTTCCTGTTCTTTGGTCAATACGACTTGTTTCTCTTTTTTCTTTGCTTCCAATAGGTTCTTTTGGAATGCTAGCTCTGAGGTTTTTTCATTGATCAGCTCTACCTGCTTTCTTCTGGCGTCAGAGTATTGTTTGAGGTATTTCAGTCTCATGTAAAACTGTTTGAAAGTCTTGGAGCTGAATATAAAGGCAGTCATCGTCATACCGGAATTCAACTTTGAAGAGGTATAGACCATACCTGCATACTCTTCTTTCAGATTTTTGAGATCTGATTCAAGAGAACTGATGGAGCTCTCTGTTTCTTTGATTTCTCTGTTTATAAGCGTGACTTCGTTGCTTAGGGTTCTGATAAAGGTGATCCGTGTCTGTAGCTGTTTGTTTACTGCATTGAGCTGCCCTACGGATGCTTTTTTTGTTTCTGAAGTTTTTTTAAGTATTTGGTCAAATTCAGACAATCGCTTTTGAATATCTGCCTTTTCCTTCTCTAGCTGTGTTCTTGTTTTCTTGGTTTGGGCAAAAGCTTCCCCTTCAAGAAATCCAATTGACAGCAAGAGTAGAAAGAGAACAATTTTTATTTTCATCATTCAAAAATGAAATGGAAAGGTAAGGGCTTCGCTTTGGTACTCTATCTTGCTGAATTCAAGATGAATAATGGCGTTTTGAAGACCTTCATTTGAATTAAATGAAAGTTTAAGCAACATCTTGTTTGGGAAGGGCTGACCATTGACGACTTCGAAGGTGGGATAACTGGCTATTAAAGCCCCCTTGTCATCAAGAGTGTTGCTAGTCAGTTCCACAACTTTCCCATGATTGGTGCTTACGCGCGAGTGGTACCTGACACCTTCCCTTACTTGGGTCAGTTCAAAGTACTTGCCGGCTCTGAGTAACCTGTCCCTGTAGCTAAATTCTTGGGGTACATTGGCAAATACAAGGTTTTGAATCAACGGAAGATCCAGTTTAAGTCCATACCTGTCTAGCATTTCAACAAAACTTATGCTGATATCCTCTCCATTGATTCGGTCTTTGATCCGCATTTTGTCAGGAGTGACAATGCCTCGTATAGCTTCCACTCCCAATCCTGGGGTGATGCTGAACCATACAACACTGTCTTTTTTTGCTCTTAAGTTGATTGTTCCTTTGGTAATTTTGCCATCAGATTCCTCCAGGACTATTCTTCCCTTGGCACTGATATATTGGAATTCAAAATATCCAGGATTGAACTCCTGCATAATCTCATCAGAGGTGTAGAGGTTGGTTTTTTTTGCACAACCCGAAATGAAAACAGCAAAAAGAAGTAATAAAGCTATTAAAGGCCTAATCATAATACTTTTTATCCTTTATCTTTTTCAATAAAAATTCAGAGGTATCTTCCCCGCCTTCGGCTTTTTTCCAGTAGGCGATGGCTTCATTGCTATTGCCCAAATGAAATAGAATGTCACCATAATGCTCCAACATCACTCCGCTGGGAGATTCTTCGTATTCCAAAGCAAGTTCCATGTATTTTTTTGCTCCTTCATAATCTTTCAGCTGAAATAGAACCCATGCATGGGTATCAAGGTAAGTGGCGTTTTTTGGAAATCTTTTGACCAATTGGCTGGACATGGTCTTGGCTTTTTCAAGATCTTTTTTCGCTAATGAAAGGTAATAGGCATAATTATTAAGGACATGTTCATCATCAGGTCTTACTTTCAGCACGGCCTCGTAGGCTTCAAAAGCTTTTTCGGTAGCACCGGTCAAATGGTAGGCATCGCCCAATTGTCCATTTACCAAAAGATCCAATTGCGGGTTTTTTCCTTTATTGACTTCAAGGGCTTTGTTTAAGGAACTTTCAGCTTCTGGTCCCTTTTTCAATGCGAGCTTTGCAGTGCCGTCAAAAAACCAGAATTCAGCCCTTTCAGGAAATTCCTCTACAGCTGTCGAAGTCAGTTGCTCGATCTCGCCGAAATCTTTTCCCGATTCAAACATCGTAGTGATCACTCCCTGTAAAACCTGGGCGTTTGAGGGATTGATCCTTATGGATTTTTTGTAAAGTTCCAAAGCTCCTTCCCTGTCACCTTCAAATAATTTCTTGTCTCCCAAGACGGTCAGGATATCCGCATCATTGGAATGGTTGGTAAGCATGCTTCCTGTCAGGTGTTCTAAAAGAGCGTCTCTTCTTGCTGATTTGGTTTCCTGAAGGATGCCTGCAAATGCCTGGGCTTTAACCTGTGCTTCAAGGTCTGGATTGGCAAATGCGGCTTTGATAGATTCCTCGGCTTTGTCAATTTCACCCTTGTCTTTGTACAATGCATAGACAGCCATCTGAAGGTCCGGCTGATTGGGATAGGCTGTAAGAGATTTTTCGACGTGTTGAATAGCCTGATCGGTTTTCCCATTATTAAAAAGGATTTCGACAAGACTGATTACAAATTGGGAGTTTCCCGGCTGTGAATCAATCAGCTTTTCTCCTTCGGCAATGGCACTGCTGAGGTCATTTTTTCGGAGGTAAATTCGCTGTTTTTGTGTGGTGATCTGCGAAGCCATGCCATAATACTCTTCCGCTGCGGTTAGGGCCTCAAGTGCCTTTTCAAAATCGCCGGCAGCAAGATACAATGATGCAAGGTCAAGGATATAGTTTTGATTTTCGCCCGAATTGGCCATGAGTTTTTCCAAAATCGCGGCAGCCTTTTTTGGTTCGCCTTTCTTGGAATAAACTTCAGCCATCACAAGGTTATAGTATTTATTGTCAGGATCCAACTCCACCGCTCTCATCCCAAATTCCAAAGCCTTGTCCACTTGGTTTGCCCGTAAAAGAATCTCGGCAATTTTAAAATTGATCGCAGGTTGTTCGGGACTCAATTCTTTTGCTTTCTGGAAGTAAAAATAAGCCCTATCAAAATCCTCCTGTATCAAAAACCGCTGCCCATCAATAAATAACCTAGAGGCTTGGGCTTCATTCAATTGCTTTTTTCTTTCTTTTCGGGAAAGTTTTTCTTGGGAAAATGCACCGAAGCTGACCAAGATCAACAATGAAATACTTAATGTTTTTTTTATGTGTATGGCCACAGGCAAGGTATGATTACGATTTTGATTTGATTGGCAAATTTTCAGAAATGCTGTTTCCTTATATTTATACCGATATTGTTCCATTGAATATGGAGACCTGATACTTAACGCAAACATAGTACCTTTTTGTTCTTTCTGGCTAAAGTCAATTTTAACACATAGCCCAAAACTCCTGTTTTTTCAAGGATGTTTGTACTTAAGATTTGCCGGTACTGCCATACCCTCCTGCTCCACGCTCGGTTTCGGAAAGGTTTTCCGTAGCATCCCATTGGATTTGTTCATGCTTGGCAATGACCATTTGTGCGATTCGCTCTCCGTCCTGTACCACGAAAGTTTCACTCGAAAGGTTTACCAACAAAACCTTGACCTCACCTCGATAGTCCGCATCGACTGTTCCTGGAGTATTGAGGACCGAAAGGCCATATTTAAAGGCCAAGCCACTTCTCGGCCTGATCTGGGCTTCATATCCTGCCGGCAACTCAATAAAAAGTCCTGTACCTATCAGCTTTCTCTCCAATGGCCCCAATGAAACGGGTTCATCAATGTTTGCCCTGAGGTCAAGACCTGCAGCCAAGGGAGTCTGGTATTCTGGTAAAGTGTGTTTGGATTGGTTGATTACCTTGATTTTCATGGTTTTCTTTTTTTCAAAGGATCGGAGAACTTTCGGAGTTCCTCTTTTTCAAGCCACAAAACTACAAGAACAAAAACAATCACAAGGCTATTTCTTGTAATAAATTGAAGGACAGCCTGCTCTATTTCCAAGAAAAATCCCAGATAGCTTAATCCAAAAGCAAATATGAGGTAAAAGGAATCTTTTCCTGTCTGGTAAGGAATCGGGAAATATTTCTGCCCAAAAAAGTAACAAACAACTGCCATAATAAAATAACTCAACAAGGTGCTCAACGCAGCCCCCATATAACCGAGAATCGGAACAAAAACAAAAATCACAAGGACTGTCACCAGCGCCCCGATGGCGGTGATATAAAAACTGTATTTGGTCTGATCGGTCAACTTAAACCAAATACTGAGATTGAAATATATCCCCAAGAAAAGATATCCCAACAATAAAACCGGGACGATATATAACGCTTCGCTATAGCCTTCCCCACGGAGGAAAAAACTGCCAAGCAGATCCAGATTGACCGAAACCATCACCATCAAAAGCGAACAGAAAATCACAAAAGCATGCATCACCCTTGCAAAAAGAGCGGGACTGTTTTTGTCTATGGATTGGTTGAAAAAAAAGGGTTCGGCAGCATATTTGAATGCCTGAATAATTAGGTTCATGAATATGGCCAATCGGAAATTCGCTCCAAAAACACCACCGGCTTCTCTTTGGCTCAAACCTTCGTAAAAGTTTTCGGGCAATACGTATTCAAACAAGCCTCTGGAAAACACTTCATTGGTCACACCCGCCAGACCCATAAACAGCAGGGGAACTGCATAATGCCACATCGGTTGGAGGATTTCTTTGTTCATCCCAAACGAGAATTTTCCTGATAGTCTGAACAAAACCGGAATCATCAGTGCATTGGCAAGAAGGTTGGAGAGTAAAATGTATTCTACCCCCCAATCAGAATTGTAAATGGTATTGACAAAAGGCTGAAGAGTAGGAAGGAGGTCTCCATTCCACACATGAAAACAGAATACGATGAAGAAAATGTTGAAACATACATTCAGCAGAATATTGCCAAGCTTGGTAAGTGCAAAGGGAAGCGCTTTGTTTTCCTTTCGCAACTTGGCATAAGGCAAAGCCAAAACTGCATCTATGGCCAATATCCACGCCATCCAACGGAACAGGTATTCCTGTCCCTCGTACCCAAGCCAACTTGCAATAGCAGGTGCACTGAAATAGATAATTGCTCCCATCGAAATGGATGTGGTAATCAACAGCGATTGGATCTGTGCAAATACCTTTTGGGGATCGAGGCCTTTTCCCGTGGCATAGCGGAAGTAGGTTGTCTCCATACCAAAGGTGAAAATGATATTTAAAAAAGCTATGAAAGCATAAATCGCAGTGAAAGATCCTAATTCTTCTTTGGCAAGGTATGCGGTATAAATGGGGAGAAGTAAAAAATTAATGGTCTTGCCAAGGATGCTGCTGATGCCATAGATGGCGGTCTGTCCGGCAAGTCTTTTGAGTTGGCTCATTTCTAAAATAGGAAAGGGGACTTACTCCCCTTTGAAAACCGGTTTTCTTTTTTCAAGGAAAGCAGAAGTACCTTCTTTATAATCGCCTGATTTGACACATCTTGCAAAACTGTTGGCCTCGGTTTGGTATCCGTCCTCGTCAGGTACAAAGACCGAATTGACGCAATCCACGATCATTCCTATGGCAAGAGGGGCTTTGCTCATGATTTTTTTGATAATTTCTTCGGCTTTGCCCAAGGCCTCTTCTTTGGTGGAAAGCACATGGTTGACCAGGCCTAGCGATTTTGCCTCATCAGCACCGATCATATCTCCGGTCATCATCAGCTCGTTGGCTTTTCCCCTTCCGATAAGGTAGGTCAGTCTCTGAGTCCCGCCATATCCGGGAATGATTCCTAGATTGACTTCCGGCTGTCCAAATTTGGCTGCAGCTACCGCTATTCGCATGTGACAGGCCATAGCCAGCTCACATCCGCCACCTAATGCAAAACCATTGATGACAGCAATGACCGGCTTGTGGCAATTCTCTATCATGCTAAATATGTCCTGACCGTTCTCTGCAAATTTTCTTGCATTCAATTCGTTGAGTTCTGCGATTTCACTGATATCTGCACCTGCAATAAACGCTTTTTCGCCTGAACCTGTGATGATTACAGCTTTGATATCTTTGTTGTCTGCAACTTCTGTGAAGATTTCCCTGATTTCCGTTAAGGTGGCAAAATTGAGTGCATTCAATTTAGATTCCCTGTTGATGGTCAAATACAGAATGCCAAGTTTTTCTTTGGAGAGAATGTTCTTGCTGTCAGGCATGATTATGAGGTAGATGTGAATATCAAATATACAAGCATGGCATTCATTCCCCAAGCATTGCCCTAAAAAATACCTTGAAGCCCAAATCAAGCAGGGTGGGGATAATAAGAATTCTCGGTATAATTTATGATTGGTATTATGCTAATTTATGGAAGGTCACCCGAGGCTTTCGGCTTATTTTCTTATTTTTGCGCAATAATCCAAATAAAACTAACTTCTTTTATTTATGTCATCAAAAACAAAAATCACCGTAGCCTACGGAGATGGTATAGGTCCCGAGATCATGAAAGCCACGCTTGAAATCCTCGAAGCGGCAGGCGCACAGTTGGAATATGAAGTAATAGAAATCGGCGAACAGGTATATTTAAAGGGAATCAGCTCTGGGATGGAACCGGGAGCTTTTGACTCTTTGAGAAGGACAAAAGTATTTCTTAAATCTCCTATCACTACGCCACAAGGTGGAGGATTCAAAAGTCTGAATGTGACTACCAGAAAATCCTTTGGATTATTTGCCAATGTCAGACCTTGCAAGGCATTTTCCCCTTTTGTAAAGACTTATTTTCCAAAAACTGACCTTGTCATTATCCGTGAAAATGAAGAAGACCTTTATGCGGGAATTGAACACAGACAGACTCAAGAGGTGTATCAGTGTTTGAAATTGATATCCAAACCTGGTTCCGAAAAAATCATCCGCTATGCCTTTGAATATGCGAGGAAGTACGGACGCAAGAAAGTGACCTGCATGACCAAAGACAACATCATGAAGTTGGCAGACGGCTTGTTTCACAAGACATTTTTGGAAGTAGCCAAGGAATATCCTGAAATCCAGACTGACCATAAGATCATTGATATCGGAACAGCCTTGATTGCAGAGAGACCGGAGATTTTTGATGTAATTGTGACATTGAATCTGTATGGCGATATAATTTCGGATGTGGCTGCACAGGTCACAGGCTCTGTAGGATTGGGTGGTTCGGCCAATGTAGGAGAGGAAGTCGCCATGTTTGAGGCGATTCACGGTTCGGCGCCTGACATTGCAGGTATGGATATTGCCAACCCTTCAGGATTGCTCAATGGTGCCATCATGATGCTTGTTCATATCGGACAACCCGAAGTAGCTGAAAAAATCTCCAACGCCTGGATGAAGACCCTTGAGGATGGCATCCATACCGGAGACATCTTCCAACCTGCCCTTTCTTCCAAAAAAGTCGGTACAAACGAATTTGCAAAGGCAATCATCGAAAGATTGGGACAAGTGCCTTCAAGCCTAATTCCGGCGGTTTTCGATAAATCTGCAACTGCACCTATGCAAATCAAATTGAGTCCTGTCACCAAATCCAAGAAAGAACTGATTGGTGTGGATGTTTTTGTGGATTGGGATGCAGAGGGAAGAAACCCGGATGTCATCGGGGAGAAGTTAAGAAAGGCAAATGCTGACGGACTCGTTCTCCAATTAATCACCAACAGGGGTATCAAAGTATATCCCGGAGGTATGGCAGAAACGTTTTGCACTGACCATTGGAGGTGTCGGTTCCAGACTGCGGGTCAGTCGGTGATCACCCACAAGCAGGTTTTGGATCTACTTTCCCAGATCGAAGGCTTGGGATTTGATTTTATCAAAACAGAGCATCTTTATGCTTTTGACGGGGTCAGGGCTTATAGTCTGGCGCAGGGGGAGTAAAGAGGGTTTGAAGGTTGAAAAGTTAAAATGTTTAAAGGTTGATACGCTTTAAGAGGCGAGAAGCGAGAAACGAGAAAAAAGAGACGAGAAGCGAGAATCTGAAACAGCTTTGTCTTGTCACCTCGATGTAGGAAGGTCTTGCGGATTAATAATCAAAAAAACCGGACAGAGATGTTCCGGTTTTTTTATTGTTGCTTAGTACACAACAATAGTATTGTTTACTAAACAACACTATTCAATACTTCTAAAACCCTTCCTTTCAAGAATTTAGTGTCTCATAAAAAAACCCCCTTAGCTTTCGCTCAGGGGATTTTTATTTATTTTCAAGTTTTCCGTACCTCTAGCTTATCACCTCTCACCTTAGTACTTTCAGAGAATCTTCACCTCCGCAAGCTGCGGTTCAGAATGACGAAAGTTTCGTACTTCCAACTTCATACTTCCTCTTTCCCACTTCTTAAGAATCTTTCTTTGCCATTCTTGTTCTCTCGTTTTCATCCAGATAGATTTTTCTCATACGGATGGATTTTGGAGTGATTTCAAGGTATTCATCCTTTTGGATGTATTCCATGGCTTCTTCCAAAGAGAATTTTTTGGCAGGAACTATTCTTACGTTGTCATCCGAACCTGAAGCACGCATGTTGGTCAGTTTCTTGCCTTTCTGCACGTTGACGACAATGTCATTGTCTCGGGAGTTTTCCCCGATAACCTGACCTGCATACAATTCGTCTCCCGGATCGACGAAAAAAGAACCCCTGTCCTGCAATTTGTCAATGGCATATGCCGTACACTGTCCGCCTTCCATAGAGATCAAAGAACCGTTGATCCGTCCCGGAATTGGGCCTTTGAATGGCTCATATGCGGTAAATCTATGGTTCATGATGGCTTCACCTTGAGTGGCTGTCAACATGTTGTTCCTTAATCCGATCAATCCTCTTGAAGGGATTCTAAACTCAAGGTGTTGTAGATCGCCTTTTGGTTCCATGATCAGGAGTTCACCTTTTCTTTGGGTAGCCATTTCGATTACTTTTCCTGCTGTAGCATCCGGAACGTCCACCACCAATGTTTCGATCGGTTCACATTTGACTCCGTCGATTTCTTTGAAGATAACTTGTGGCTGACCAACCTGAAGTTCATAGCCTTCTCTTCTCATCGTTTCAATCAGAATAGACAAGTGGAGGATACCACGGCCATAGACCAAAAATTTATCTTCGCTGTCCGTAGGCTCCACTTTCAATGCAAGGTTTTTTTCAGTTTCCTTAAAAAGTCTGTCCCTTAAGTGACGGGAAGTGACAAACTTACCTTCTTTACCAAAAAACGGAGAGTTGTTGATCGTAAAAAGCATGTTCATAGTAGGCTCGTCGATAGAGATCCGAACCAATGCTTCAGGCTTTTCGAGATCTGCTATCGTATCTCCGATTTCGAAATCCTCGATACCGGTGACTGCGCAGATATCTCCAGCGTGTACTTCAGTTACCTTAACCCTTCCAAGTCCTTCAAATACCTGCAATTCTTTTACTTTCACTTTTTTGATGACACCGTCTGCTTTGCAAAGGGACAATTGAGCGCCTTCCTTGATGGAGCCTCTTTTTACCCTACCGATAGCAATACGTCCCACAAAACTGGAATAATCCAGAGAAGTGATCTGCATCTGTAATGTTCCTTCGTCGATTTTCGGCGCAGGGATATGTTCGATGATGGCATCCAATAGAGGAAGGATAGAGTCAGTTGGGTTTTTCCAATCAGGACCCATCCAGTTTTGTTTTGCTGAACCGTATAGCGTCTGGAATTCCAGTTGCTCTTCGGTAGCGTCCAAGTTGAACATCAGGTCAAATACAGCCTCATGTACTTCATCTGGACGGCAATTTTCTTTATCGACTTTGTTGACCACCACGATCGGTGTCAATCCAAGTGCCAATGCTTTGCCCAATACAAACCTTGTCTGTGGCATCGGTCCTTCAAAAGCATCAACCAAAAGGATTACCCCATCGGCCATTTTCAGTACCCTTTCTACTTCACCACCAAAGTCAGCGTGACCGGGGGTGTCAATGATATTGATCTTGTGGTCTTTGTACCTTACGGAAACGTTTTTGGAAAGGATGGTGATTCCTCTTTCCCTTTCTAGGTCATTGCTGTCCAGGATCAGGTCGTCAAACTGTTGGTTTTCACGGAAGATTTTGGAAACGTGTATGATCTTGTCCACCAGGGTGGTTTTGCCGTGGTCAACGTGTGCGATAATCGCGATATTCCGAATATTAAGCATTGTAAAATTGAATTAGGGTGCAAAGGTAGGAATAATATTTGGTTTACTCTTGATGCACTTCAAAAAGGAAATGAAAAGTTAATGTTGGGAAGGATTAAAAGTTGGAAGGTTGTTCGGTGAGAATTGAAAGATTGGAAAATTGGGGTGTGGTTACAAAGTTGTAATGTTAAAAAGTTGGAAGATTGATCGATTAGAATTGAAAGATTGGAAGATTTTAGAATTCGGGAGTGTTGGAATTTTAAATGGTTTTAAGGTTATGATGATTGATTTAAAATATTAAACATACAGTTAAATTAAGCGTTACTTTCTTATAATAGTAGGGTCGAAGATAATATGCGTCCAAGATTTCATACTATCGAATTGTTTCAATCAAATTATCAATATTTAATATGTGTATCCGCTTTATTGCACGTAGCCAAACAATAATTTGTAAAAAGAGCCATTAAACACCCGGTGGTCACTGTAATGACGTCTGTGGACGAGTATCCGCATTGGATACAAGCTCTTATAGCCCGACGTGCTACATTGCGGATACTCATAATATTTAATCATCTCAATGAAAATAATCAAATTGCTTCTTTTACTGTTGGGATTTATCGGTTCTTTTTCATGCAAAAAAGATCAGAATATTGACTTCGAAAAAGTTTTTTTAAAAGAAGAAAGCCCGGATTTAGAGATCAATCAAGTTTTTCATAAAGTCGAATTGATGGAATTGAGTTTTGATAATGAAGGTGAATGGATAGGTTATATTGATCAATATAAAATCGCAGGAGATCATATCTTTCTATTGGATGAGTCTCAAGGTCAAAAAATAGCAAAATTCGACCTTCTTGGAAATTATGTTTCTGAAATTAATTCCGTAGGAGATTCACCTGAGGGTTTTAATAAACCTTCCCTTTTGAGTATAGATGAATCAAAGAATGAGCTGGTTATTTTTGATAGGACATTGCTCAAATTTGTTTTTTATGATATGGATTTCAATTATTTAAGATCAGAAAAGATTGATAAATATTACAGCGGTATTGCACATTCCAAAAGTGGAGACGGACTTTTGTTATTCCCTGACGATATAATCAGCGAATCGGACGGGTTTGTTCTTGTTTATAAAAATATCAATGAAAAAAATGAATCCATTTTGCATACCAAATATCAAATCATCCCTCACCTAAGTGAGAAGATATTTTATAATGATCATTCCAGCTTTTATCATCTTCCGTTTGAAGATAAAATTTTCCGTTTTGGGCCCAAGGATGGGAAATTTGTACCTCTTTTTCAGCTGATGTTAAACACAGATGAAATCCCAGAAGAATTGTTAAACGAGAATGATATCTTGGCTTTGCAAAGCCACCTGCTTGAATCCCAAAAGAATTTTGTTTCTTTTAATGGGACTGAGTTTAACGGATATTATTACCTTTTTTACCACAGAGATTTGGAAAGCTACAATTTTGTAAAAATCAATAAAACAGATTTTTCCGATAATGTCTCGGTTTCTTGGGAGGGATTGTTTCGAAATGCAAATGTTCCTGTCCCTTTTGGTTCAGGAGATGATTTTTATTATGCGGTGGATTACCTCTCCAAATCCGATTATGAAAAGGTTATTGAGCTTATGGGAATTCATCAAAAGAGTGTTGAATTTCCTGATTTTAAAGAAAAGTTGTTTTTATTTAAATTTTACCTGAGATGATTAATAAATATAAGGTAAAGTTAAAATCCGCTTTATTTTCAAGTTTTATTGTCTGTTTAGTTTCCTGTAATAAACCGATAATTCAAGAAGAAAAATTTACATACGAAGAAATCATGTTCAGTATGATTGATTCTTGGAAATTAAGTGCAGTTTTTAACGTTCATAAAATTAATGTTTACGATATTAAAAGCGCGGGTTCGTTAGACACATTTATCAAAGATGACGCATTATTTTTTCTTTTTCCCGGGGAAACATGTAATCCCTGTTTGGAACAGGAATTTCAAAAATTTTTAGATTGGGAGGGAGATTTTGGTAAATACATTTTAGGATTTGATGCCAACTCCAATTACCTAATTGAACTAAAAAGAAATCATTCTGAAATCAGGGATGTCCTTTTTATACAAAATATGGAAATTTTTAATGGTTTGGTAGCATTGTCACATATGATGTTTTACCGAAAAAAAACAGATACCTATTTGAATTATGCTGCGGTAAAATCCGATATCAATCACTTTGATTATTTAAAAAAATTTATTGAAACCTTAAATACGGAATAAAATCATGAAACTGATAGTCTTCATACTATTATGGATAATCTGTCCAATCAGTGTCGTTGCCCAAAATGCTCTAAATGGTCGTGTGGTGGATCAAAAGACAGGAAAAGGAATTGCTTATGCGACAATTGTTGCAATAGATCAAAAAAACTTAGGTGCTGTTACCGATGAGGAAGGAAACTTCAAAATACTGTTAGGCAGCGATCTTGATTCTCTAAACTTTCATATCAGTGCTTCTTCCTATTACTCTAAGAATGTTTATCTCCAAGGCAAAGAGTCACCACAATTAATTGAATTGGAGGAAAAGGTTTTGGAGTTGAATGAGGTAGTGGTCCGCCCATTGAAGGAGGGGGAAATCAATTGGTTCGAAGATTCTGAAAATTTAAAATTATTTGGTTCGAATGATGAAAATGGAAGGTTTGTGCCAATGATGATGGGTTTGGAAAGTAGTGGGGAGTTTCATGGAAATGCTTTCAAGCTGAAAGATATGGTCATGTTAAAAGAGATTGGTTTTCATTTTTTTCTTGAAGAAGGTTTCCCGGATAAACTGTACATGAGAATTTTTAGTGCTGAAGAAAAGCCTGATTTATCAAAAAACGAACCTTTGGAGAATTTGACAGAGTTGACTTCTAGAACACTTCAATTGGATCATCTCAAAAATGGTTTCAATAGTGTAGATATATCTGGGGAAAATATCGTGGCCAATCCAGGTTTTTTGATAATTGCTGTTACTGCGGATATCAATGGTGTTCCAAATCAAAAACTGACTATTTACCAACAAAAATCCTCAGGAAAAGAAGTTTTGAGGTTTTCTCTTAACCCTAAGCATTACACGATTTTCCCTTCCTACCTGCCAAAGTATATGTTGGGTTTCCGGTATGTAGAATTAGAAGAAAACAAGGGGATTTTTGGTTGGTTTAAGAGCCTATTTAAAAAATAACTTCTGGATTTGAAATTTAGGGATTGACATTTCAAGTCAAGATGTCGGACTTGTTGTTTTTAAATGACTTTTTTCCCCAACCGAAAGCGCATACTAAAGAAATGGTTTAGCGAAGTTCCTCTTTGAATAACTTGAAATTCATGAACGATGCTTGGGCTATTGCTTACGGTATAGGTTCCTTCATTTGACACCATGTTTCTTGTACCCAAAATTCCGGAGAATCTGTAGGCAAGATGAAACCTTTGGGATAATTGATAGCGTATTTCTGCACCCAATTCCGGGGCCAATGACAAACGGTTTATTACTCTACTTTCAAATTCCATCCCAATATTCGGTGCTGGCTGTGGGAAAACAGGGGTTCCCGAACCAATACTTCCTGTCCAATCTCTATTGTCAAATTGAAAGAATGTAGTTATGCCTCCCATAAGATGGAGGCTGAATTTGCCGAAACCTATCCCTGTATAATATATAGCCCGTAAGGGAATTTGTAAAGTCGCAAAACCACCTCCTCCCATGTCGCCATATCTGGTAAATGGTATAAATCCAGGCTCATTGTAGAAGGCACTTACTCCTGTGTTGAAAGTGGTTCTATAAGCTGCAATTTCAAAATCCCATCTTTCTGATTGGGCATAAGCCAGTCCAAGTCCAATTGTACCGGAAGGATAGAGGTCCCGAAACAGATATCCTTGTGGATCTGTAAAATTGGGCTTTTCATTTCTCACGCCTGCATCTATGCCGAGGGAAAATTTACTTTGGGCATTGGAAGAATCAATGCTCAAAGTGGTGATTATAATAATCAGAAGAATTTTTAACCTACCGGTATATCTCATTTTTACCATCTGATTCGGTAACTGGTTTTAACCCCGGCATAGAGTATATGGAAAGGGATAGGTCCGGTATTATACACTGCTACTCCTACATCAAAATCCCCGATCTGTTTTCCTACTTCAAGCCCATAGTTGATTTCCCTATAGGTTACGGTCCAGTTCTCGATCGATGAATCTTTAAAAACAGTAGTACTTGTGTTTAATGCAGCCCCCAATGATCCTTCGATATACCATTTTTGAATGTTTTTTCGATAGCCAACGGCTAAAGGGATTATTGTTGTATAAGATCTTTTGACATCAACAAATCGATCCGGAAAATTGCTGGGGAAATAGTGAAGCCCTGTTCGGATAATAAATCTTCCTTTCTTTTGTCTTCCGAGATAGACTTTTGTGGGAAGGGCAAAATGAATAGGGTAGGATTGGCCTGCCCTGTTAAGTGTAGGTCCCACTTCTGCTCCAAAACTGATATAGTTAAAGCCATTGGCATGCATGGGGTTAGCTTTTTTCTTGGTTTCTGAATATTCATTATCAAAGTTTTCTTCTTGTGCTGTAGCCAAAAAGCTATAGCTCAGGGCTATGAACATCAATAGTGTTTTAGTCTTCATTTTCCCACCAGTTTTCTTGTTCTTTCTTTTTTCCACCTAGGCGGTACATAATTTTGAATCCGACAAACAGAATACTGAAAGGCGCACTTCCCTGATTGTAAATCGACATCCCTATGTCGTATCTGGAAAATCTTTTTCCAAACTCTATGCCTTGGTGAAGTTCCAATGTAATGTCCTCTTCCCGGCCAATCAAAGGATCTTTGTAAGTAGTGATAATTGCATCATAGGCCAGTCCAAAACTTCCTTCCACATACCAATCACCGGTATTGTGCCTATAACCAAAGGCAAGAGGAATTGCTGTTCGGGTTAGACTTTCGATATCAAGATCCATTTTTTTTGATAAATTGGGGAAATAGTGCAATCCGGAACGCAACATCAGTTGACCTTTTTTGCCTGTTCCAAGGTAAGCTTTGACAGGAACTCCCACTTGGAAAGGAAAACCAGATCTTTGCCAATTGATAGCAGGCCCAAATTCCGCTCCAAATGAAAAGTGGCTGTTCCCTTTTTGGGCAAGCAAATGAAAACTACCTGTAATGAGGATGAGGGTAATCAGACAAATTTTGAAAATATTCAGGTTTTGCATTTATTTTAACCTGCTTTAGGTGACCACTGTAAATTTCTCTAAAAAACGTATTGGAAAACATGAACGTTTAAAGAAAAAACACAAGTAAACATTTAATATTTTGAATGTTATTATAACATCTTTTTATGCATTGCCTTTCCAAAAATGGGACGGGGTATCTCCGCGGATTGACATACCCAAATCCAATCAGCTATAGTCTGTTGTATGATTTATCAAGTGGCAAAAAATGATTGGCCAGGGTTTGGATTTACATGTTACAAAATCACAGTATTTTCGTTTTTTTCCAATACAAAGACCTACTCCTTAAAAAAGACAACGTTGGCCCATTTTTTCCTGAGTTTGGGCTCTGAATCTGAAAAAAATTCCATCCTCATGACCAATTTTTCTACATTGATTTCATGAAAACCGGTCGATAACTCAGCAATCGGAATTTGTGTTTCGTAGATGCGCTGATTTGATTTGTCCAATATCACTTTGTTCCATTTAGATATTTGGTATACTGAATCGTCAATACTGATTCTATAGAGGTCGGGGGCTTTGGATAGCTTTTGCCAGCTTAAAGTATCAAAAGTAGTCGAAAATGGGCCGTTCAGTAAATCAAGGTATTTATCGTCCTCTCCATAGTAGGCAATTCGAAGCTGGAGGAATTCTCCAGAAATTTTGTCAGAAGGAATCGTCACTCTTCCAAACCTCTGTGTTGGGTCTCTTTGGTCTTCGTAATACCAGTTTTTTTGAGGCCATTCCAATTGATTTTCGTTCAAACTTACTTCCTGAAAAAATAGGGTGAAGTTTTTAATGTCATTGATCACCAAAGGTATAGCAATCAGTATAATTAAAGCCTGATACAATTGAAATTTCCATTTACCTATATTGCTGACGTAGGTAGCCCCCATTGTACTGAAGAGATTTTGGGCTTTTGGTGTTTCCTTGTAGAATTTTTTAAAGAAAAATTGCAGTAGGGCCATTCCAAACATAGAAAGCATGAAAATAATATAGACTAAAAAAAAGCTGATGTTAAATATCTTGTAAATAGCCAATAGTAATAGGAGAAACAAAGTAATGGGAAGAAAAATAAATGCAAGATAGACGGGGATTCCAAAAAACAGGCTGCAGATTCGTTCAAGTTTCATTGTCCATTCATTCAGGTCTCCGAAAGTGATTCCCTTTAAAGTTTTGGGTAGGTTTTCGTCAATGACTCCTTTTGGGAAAGCATAGCTGACACCCAAGAGACCTGTCCAAATAAACCGCAATGCCAAATGGGTAATCAAAAAAATCATAAACACATTCAGCAAAAAGGAACTGTACACCAAAGTGAGTAGACCTCCGATATAGTTAACTCCCCAATCTTGGATGATTTTGGCCGAGAATTCATAAAGATCCTTTGGAAAAGCCAGAATAAAGGCCAAGGTCAAACCCGAAATAATTACTTCTGGATTCCAACTGTTTTTTTGAAGTTTTTTAAACCAAGAAAGATCTGTATTTTCTTTTTCCATAAGTATGAACAAAAATCAGTTTGTATTAATGAATGGTATATTGGAATCTAAATAATATGGAGCCGCAAAATAGAATAATTGATATCGTAAGTACACGAATGAAATATAAAAAAATATTTTTAACTAGATGGTTAACCTTCCCCATAAACTTTGATCAATGCCTCTGTATCTGAAATGCTTCGATCCAATACTGTGGGGAGGATAAAAATACTGATATACAGAAAGGTAAGTGCCAGCAAAATCGATCCAATGAATATTTGAGCAAAAATGCCTTCTTGTAAGTCTTGCTGTCTATATACAAAGGAATGACCCTGCATACATACAATCACGCCGAAGTTGATAACTTGAAAAACACTGTTGGAGGCAATGTATGACGCATATTTTTTGTACTTTTTATGTTTGCCCCAGTACCTGACCACCACCCAAAAGAATGAAAACAAAAGGAATACGATAACCATTAAAAGCCAAGCTTTGGAATCCTTAAGCAGAATTGATGATTGAAAAAAAAGGTAAATAAGACCAACAGGGAAGATTACCCTGTAGCTCAGGAAAATATCTTTGAGTGCAGTCCAATAGTAGCCCCAAAGTCTCTTTTGAATCATTTTCTTGTAAGACTCCTCCAATTCCGAAAAACCAAAAATCCCGAAAGAAGCGTGCACTTTTTGAAAAGCATCAGGCAAACTCAGCTTTGGATTATCTTGCATCATTACTTCTACCTTGCAGGCCACATGGTCCAAGATTTCAAATTGGACATCGATCTCTGTATAGCCCTTGTAGGAAATCAGGGTTTTGAGTTGCTCGATTTGTGGTTTATTTAACTTCATACAAAAATGGTTTGAGCTGGGTTTTATATACTAAATAAAATGCCCTTGCAGATACCAGCATCATAAATATAATAGAAACGGAAATACTGGGATGGAAATAGGTTATTCCAAAAAAACCTTCAAGACCTAAGTATTCCCTCCCTTTTGTAAGAATAATTTGCCATAAAAAGAAACTAGCCAATAACACAGACCACATGGAGTCCCGTTTTGCGCTAGCATACCTTTTGTTTTTAAAGATGATTGATTTTTCTCCCAAAGTAGCACCGGAATGATAAATCCAACTTTGAAAAACAACTGGAAATACAAACCAGAGGCTGACAAAAACACTTGTCATAATAGCTTCATTTTGAAAAAATTTTAATCCAAGGAAAGCAGCAATTACAAGAAATAGCAAGTTGATTTTAAGGTCTTGGGTTTTGGTTGAAACCAAAGACTTGATATAACATTTTAAAAATTGCCAAATGGTCAAATTGTGAAATTTTATCCTTAATCTAAAAATTTTCCACCTACTCCAATTTAATTTCTCCTGCTCCCAAAAAGCCACTACATCATCCATACCTGAGGCTTCAAATTTGCAAAGTACATGATCGAGAATTTCAAAGTACAACTCCTCCCATCGAAAAGGTCTTTCGGCAAGTTTTTCCTCTATATATTGAAAGTCAGATGCGTTCATGATCCAATCAGTTTTAAGTTTTTGAGATTTATCGAACATAAGGTTTCATACGGTCTCGGGAAACTTCAAAACTGGCGATATGAAAAAGTATCATTAAAGCGGTAAGGGTACAAATGCTGAATAAGTATGGAGGGGAAAATAAAAACATTACAAAGTTGTCATTTAAGTCTCTAGGATAAATTACAAACAGTGGAATTATCAAAAGGATGTAGGTGATTAAAGGAAATATACCCCATCCTCGAAGTGAGCGACTTCGGATTCTGGCCAAAGTTGGTTCGTCATCTATTGTTTTAAATTGATAGTTAATTTTACTTTTTGAGTAGCTAAATTTCAGTATCGAAGATTCCATTGTCTGAATTATAATTACAAAAGCAGTAATCAAATGTACCAGAACCCTTGGATTGGGTAAAAGATATGGTATCGTGAAGCTCAGAGCCAAAATCATGAATGTTGAAGGCAATCTATTCCAAGAAAACATTTCCAAAAACTTGTTTCTCAATAATTCTGGATATTCTTTTTTCAATACTTTAAGATAATTTTCGCATAATTCCTTTCGGTAATTCCAAGTGAAAGTCTCGTCCAATTCAGTTAAAACTTCCTCGATGGATTTCTCTTCTTCAATTTCCAAAGCTGTCTGATAATGGTCCAACACCTCATCCCTTACCTCTGTGTATGGGATATGTTTGGCATTGATGTGGGAATGGAGTTGCTCGATTTGGTCTAAAGAAAGTTTCATTGTTTGGCAAGTTTCAATTTTTCATAAGTAGTGCTGACCAACCTGATCCCGATGATCAGTTGCCCGGCTAAGATTCCCATAAAGGCCGGCATGAAGATTTGCTTTGGAATGGGTGAAAATTCAAGTAACAAGTCAAAAGAAAATGACATGCATACGTACAGTAAAAACATGCTATTGATGACGGACATAAACTCACTGCTATTGCGCATGGGCTTAGTGAAAATCCAATAGAAAAATGGTGCCGTATTTACAGTGATCATGACGATCAGGAAAGTTGAATATGTATGACTTGCTTCTATGGAGCCGATATGGATCAAGAAATAGGTTACACAAAATGCGAGCAAAGCCAAACCAAAATTTTCTAGATTGACCCAACCTGCAAATAACTTTTTGAATGCGGAAGAATGATGACTGATCAAAACTTGTCTTTGGAATCTGTCTAAATTCAACTTTGCAAGCTCTTGATCCAAAGTCGACTCGAAGGAAATCTCACCTTCTTCCATTTCCTGCTCGACGGCTGATGCCAAGTGGTCCACCAATTCCGATCGAATGTCTTGGTAATAAATCCCCGATTTGATGGATTCATTTATCTTTTCGATTTGGGGTTTGGAGAGTTTCATGATCCGATCAGTTTAAAGTTTTTGAGATTGATAGATCCATAAAGCGATAGGGCATAAATATTCATAAAAGTTGTATAAAAAATCATCAAGACCATTGCCCAGCTTTCAAGACCAATGTTGTTTAGAAAAATTGAAGTGAATACAAAAAAAGCGTTGAAGAAATTGAAGATCAGTACATATTTACCCAAGGCTGCTTGAAGGATTACATTTCTTGGTCTATGATAGTTTGGGTCAAGGGATAAAGAGAAGTAATTGCCTGAATGATAAAGTAAAGCCACCAATATTCCCAAGGCGGGCAGAAAGGAGAAAATCATCATAACATCCAAACTGATTAAATGGTAAATGATCAGAAGAAAGGAAGCGTAAGAAAATATACCCATCACTTTCAATACATCCAGTTTCCAAATTTTAAGGGCTTCTAACTGGGAATTTTTTAATTCCTTGGATACGGCATTCAAAAGTTCTTTTTCCAAACTCCTCACCACGGACCAACCAAATTCATCATCCAATGCTTCCCTTTTTTTGTCAAATTCACTTGCAGGAAATTGTTCCAATGAGGAAATATAGTGGTCCAAAAGCTCATCGTAGATTTCCACATAAGCAATCTGCAACCGGTTTAGCCGGTCTTTGATGGTCTGGATCTCAATATTATATAGTCTTCTTTTCATCGAATAAATGGTTTCATTCGGTCTTGGGAAACTTTAAAATTGGCAATCTGAAAGAGCACCATCACACCTGTCAAAAAGCAGATACTGTATATGTATGGAGGAGTGAAGAGATAAGCTGCAAAGCCCTCCTCAAGATTCCCTAAGTAAATCACAAATAAAGGAACCATCAAAAAAATTGCTGTAACTGCAGGGAATATTCCCCATCCCCGAAGTGGCCGGCTCTGCAATCTTGCTAATCTAGGTTTGTCGTCGACTATTCTGTAATGGTGTTTGATGGATTTTTTAGGATAGGCATATTCAATCATCAAGGATTCAATTGACATCATGATTAGGATAAAGGCATTAACCAGATGCACCAATTTCTTTGGGTCGGGAAACAGATAAGGAATGGATAAACCCAAAGAAAAAATAATCAGCGTTAAGGGTAACCTTCGCCACTCAAACATTTCTAAAAACTTCCTCCTGATTAAGGAGGGATATTCGGATCTCAATCCTTTGATATAATTATCAGCCACTTCTTTACAATAGGAAATTGTAAAAGTTTTATCGAGCTCAGCCAAAACCTCCTCCATGGGTCTTTCCTGTTCCATCTCCAAAGCTGTCTGATAATGGTCCAAGACCTCGTCCCTTACCTCAGTGAATGGAATCTGTTTGGCATTGATGCGGTAATGGAGTTCTTTAATTTGTTGCTCATTCAGTTTCATATCAGGGATTTTTTGGATTTGATTTTCCAGACTTCCATCAGGGAAATCACATAAATGAAAAGAAGGATTGAAAATGTAGCGGCTATCTGCGGGGCAATGTTTGAAAGTACCTTTACCTCAAACATGAGGTCCGCAAACCAAACAAGGGAATATGCCATAACTACAGGCAAATACATCCTTTCAGAAAAGGGATAAAATAAAGAAGATTGCAATGGACTTGTCTGACTGATGCTTTCCTTGATTTTTTTGATTCTGCTGCTTGATTTGAATAAGAAATAAATATGGAAAACCGTAAGTATCAGCAACGGCGTAACCATCAATATTGCTCCTTCTTTTTCGTTTTTCACATTCGAACCCAAGTAAAAAGCAATCATCATAAATCCCAGCACGTAAAGAATTCTCGATAAACAAAAATTCTTCTTGACTACTTTCCACTGGAGGGCACCGATTTCTTTGCGGATTTCTTTGTTGAATTTTGCCTGCAAGGCATGGCAATATCCATAAGTGAATTTTTCCTCCAGTTCTGCCAATTGATCATCAAAATCAACTTCTCCAAATTCCTGCAGGTGGCTGACATAATGGTCATAGACTTCCATGAGGATTTCAGCCGAAGAGATTTCTTTTCGGACGATGGAGTTTTTGATGGCTTGCAATTCTATGGCAGTCAGGTTTCGCATTTCTCTTCGGACAACCTTTGAGGTCTTCAAGACCTCGAAGGTTTATTTAATCATGGATAATTTTTTTACCTCGGAAAGGCTGAATTTTTACTTAAACCTTCGAGGTTCCAAAAACCTCAAAGGTTACATTTTCAATCAATCAACCTTCGAGGTTCCAAAAACCTCAAAGGTTTAAGTATCTTTTGGGTTTTTTTTTCAAACCTCGATGGATTAGGATGTCATAGCCAATTTTTTCATTGATAGCATTTGGATTCATAAAGAAACCTTCGAGGTTCCAAAAACCTCAAAGGATTCGGTTTTTAGATTCACTTTTTCATTCAAAACATTGAGTTTCTCAAACAAACCTTCGAGGTTCCAAAAACCTCAAAGGTTAAATTTTCAATCAATCAACCTTCGAGGTTCCAAAAACCTCAAAGGTTTAAGTATCCTTTGAGGTTTTTTTTCAAACCTCGAAGGATTTGGTTTTTAGATTCACTTTTTCATTCAAAACATTGGGTTTCTCAAACAAACCTTCGAGGTTCCAAAAACCTCAAAGGTGTTGTATCCTTTGAGGTTTCTTTTCAAACCTCGAAGGATTCGGTTTTTAGATTCACTTGGATTCATAAAGAAACCTTCGAGGTTCCAAAAACCTCAAAGGTTTAAGTATCCTTTGAGGTTTTTTTTCAAACCTCGAAGGATTTGGTATTTAGATTCACTTTTTTCATTCACAACATTGGGTTTCTCAAACAAACCTTCGAGGTTCCAAAAACCTCAAAGGTTATGTCAATCCCGGATTCCAAGTGGGATTCAGGATCCTTTGGAGGTTTTCTACAAATCCCTGCAACTCTACAATTTTGTTGTCCACTTCCTTTTGACCGTCTTTGGTTAGGCTATAGTATTTCCTGACACGGTTATCGACCTGCTCGATTTCGGTCGTCAGCAATCCTTCTGCCTCCAGCTTGTGCAAGGCAGGGTAGAGGGCACCTTCCGTAATTTTGATTTCCCCGGCGGTCAGTTCCTTGACTTTTTGGGTAATTTCATAACCGTACATCCTTTCATTTTCCTCGAGCAGTTTGAGGATTATGGTTTGTAGACTTCCTTTGATCAGGTTATTGTTTGACATGTGAGTATCGCATCCAGAATATAAAACGAATATAAAAGAAAATTATATACATAAGAAAATTATGCATTCAATTTTTTTTTTTTTTTTTTTGTAGTGGCATTGGTGGTTTAACATTGATTAACTAACCTTTTAACATATTTTTAAAATTCTGATGGATTGCCTATGTTGAAATCAACTACCTTTGGATTAATCAAATTATTCCGTCATGAAAAAAATCTACATCTATTTATCTTTCTCGCTGTTGGTAATTATTTCCCAACAATCTTATGGCCAAGGTAAACTGAACCTTGAGCTCTACGGGGGACCGCTAAAGTCATTTAACAAAGCAATAGAGTTTCCTCAAAATTCCGATTTGAAAGTCTCTTCACTATTAGATTACCATCTTGGAGCCAACATTCTTTACAGGCTCAAGGGTCCTTGGCAATTGTCACTACAAGCCGAGGCTTTGAGGAATTCACGGATGACTACTTGGTATCCAAATTTTCCTGATGCGAATCCCCAGATCAAAGGCAGGTCATCAGAACTTTTGGGAAATTATAGTATTGGAGCAAGATATAACTGGGAAAAAGAAAAATATGCGCTTTTTGCCCAGCCTTCCGTAGGATTTACTGTCAATAATTACAGTGAAATGATTTTAAATGATTCGAATTACTTTGTTGGCTACAGTCCAAAACAGACCGCCATTGTTGGTAATGTCAGGCTTGAAGGCGGGATAAAACTGTACACGCCAAGGAAAAATTATGTTGTCTTCGGTGCAAGGTTCCAACAAGGTATTGGACAGTTAAACACTAATGGCTTCTATAATCCGTCAACAAATTTGAGAATAGAAGATAAAAGAAGAGGCTCCTATGCAGGTTTATTTATGGGCTATGGGATCAACTTTGGCAACAAAAGCAGCAGGGAACAATTCAGGTCAAACCGTCCTGAACGAAAAGATGAAAAAAGAGATCTTGCCTGGAAAAGTGGTCCCTATGTGATGGCTTCAGGATTTCTCCGCTTTAGACCTAGGTCAGAGAGAGAACCCAATCTTGAGTTTTCACATATTTCGGGAGGAAGTACTTTTACGGCAGGTTACAGATTCAATGCTTTTAGCGTGGAAACTGGGTATGCACGATTTAATGCCCAAACCAACATAGCTGTTGCAGGAACAAATGTCAACTCGAACCTTACAAATTACTTTTTGGTGACTGCTATTCCACTGACTTTCAAATATGACTTTCAGGTGGGTGATAAAAATAGGCTTCGATTTGGGCCCACTTTCTCTGCATTCTACGCTTTAGGTACCAATGGAGAAAGACTCCGAGAAGGAAGTTTCGGTGGTACAGGACCGGACGGAGAATTTAACCTGGATTTTAGAACAAATCCTACTGATCCGAAAGGTGCTATATTTTTCAATGCGGGCATATTTGCCGAAGTCCCTATCTTCAATTCAAGTTTGTTGAATTTCAAGGTTTCGCAGAATTTTGGCAGTCCAAAAGTAGGCCTGATGGATGTGACAGGAGAGGTGAACGGTCAGCCTGTGAACTTTGAGAGTTCAGGCACGCTGAATGGATTTATGCTGGAATTGGGGTATAAATTGCCGTTGAATATCTGGTTCAAAAAATAAATAACCGCAGACAAAACCTCCTTGAATGTGTACGTTACCAAATTAAAAGCAAGAATCTAGAATCAAATAATGATGTTTTTAATTTTGAAGGATTAAAATAAACCAACCTATTATCAGTTATAATAGCATGTTTTAATTTTAAACTGCCTGTTGATGAAATTAAGAGTTACTATTATTGGATTGCTATTTTTAGGTTTTGATTTGGATGGTTTTTCGCAGCGGTACTATGAAGAAGAACTGCTTTCTACCAGGATGGAGAGGAAAGAATCCCGGCAAAAAGCCAGTGTGGCAGATGGTGCCTATGTACTTTTTCAGGGGGGACTTCGGAAACATGAGAATGCAATAGGCAACGATATTTTTTACGGTGGGAATGGAGAATTCAATGGTGTAGTGGGGGTAAATTATGGTTATCGGTTAAACAATGCTTCTCTCGAAACAGGTCTGGGTTTCTTATGGCATGATCATCGGGGAAGCTATTTTCTCGAAGAGGCAGGTGAAAATTTCAGGACTTATGGGAATTACAATTCCATATTCCTTCCCCTTGTTTTAAAGTATGATGTACCTACAGGCCCATCCAAAAAATTTAGATTTGGTGCAATGGGTTCTCTCAATATTCTTCTTTATCAAACAAGAACCTGGGACCAACTGGGAAAAGACATCCAATATTTCGATTATTTTAATGATCGGGATAATTATGTGGAGTACAAGTATTATTGGGACAGGCCTAAGATATCCGGGTTTTTTAAAGCAGGATTGTATGCGGAATTTCAGGTATTCAAGTCCTCTTTTCTTAATCTCCAGTTTTCCAAAGCAATAGCTTTAAGTCCTTTAAGGACAATCACCTATGAATGGGAATATCAGGGACAGATGGGAGGTTTCACAGATGAGCTTAAAATAGATGGGTATATGTTTGAAATTGCCTACAAATTGCCATTGAATCTATTTTCAGCTACCAAATAAATTGCAGGATTTTGAAGGTCCCAGGAGAAGTGAATAGGAGTTCTTTTATGAAGCCAAAGATCCTTGCTTTTTATTTTTTGCCTTTGATACTTTTCCTCCAATCATGGGAAGTGGAGGCTCAATATATGTCTGATGACCACAGGCGCGTAGCACGGTGGCACCGACAGGAACAATACCAGAAATTGAGTAGGGAAGATGGAGGCTATTTGTTTTACAATGGTGGTTGGCGGATTGAATCAGAACCTGACAAAGTGGAAAGTTCATATTCCAATTGGAGCGGGACGCATGGTATAAATTATGGCTACCGCAAATCCAATCTCAGCTATGAGATCGGCCTGAATATTATCTATCACAGTCCGGATGATTTTTTTTATATCCCCGAATTGGACCATTCAGTTTATTCTCCACCCGGGATAACCAGCCTCATCGTCCCTATCGGTATCCGTTTCAATATTCCTGTTGGAGAAAAGGAAAAATTCAGGTTTGGAGCAAATTTCGGGGTAAATTGGATTGCCATCCCACTAGGAAAAAATAACGAATCCGGCAAGGGTGTATATTATTGGCAAGGCGATGTACCTGCTTCCGATAGGTTGGTGTACACTTGGGAAGCTGACAAGCAAAGAAGCAGGTTTTTCTTCAAAGCGGGAATTCATGGAGAGTTGCAGTTTTTGAAATCTTCCTTTTTGATATTTCAAGTATCCCGTGCATTTATGCTGAATCCATCCGTAACTTTCAATTATGAATGGACCGGTAAAGGGCAGGAGGGAAGTTTTCAAGTAGATAGTGTGATAGACGGATATATGTTTGAAATCGCCTACAAAATCCCCTTGAAAGTGTTGGGTGCCAAATTAAATAAGCAAATTGAACCATGAACTACCAAGCAATCATTGACGACATCTATCACGAATTAAAGGAACAGAATTTTGGAGGCAAAGTCGCCGACTATATCCCCGAATTGGCAAAAGTCGATCCCGATTATTTTGGGATGGCCTTGGTAGATCTGGAGGGGAAAGTCTATGGTGCCGGAGATTTTGAGGTTCCTTTTTCAATCCAAAGTATTTCAAAAGTCTTGACCTTGACGATGGTAGCACATGTCTTCAAAGATAAACTTTGGTCCAGGGTCAATGTCGAACCAAGTGGCAATCCTTTCAACTCGATTGCCCAATTGGAATTCGAAAAAGGAATCCCGAGAAACCCCTTTATCAATGCGGGAGCTCTCGTAATCACGGATGCACTCAGCACTTTACACCAAAATCCTTTGGAGGAAATCCACGCTTTCATCAACGAAATCGTGGGAAGAACCTGTGTCCAAATCGATGAATCGGTGATGAACTCGGAGATCGCCCACTCGGAAAGGAATACAGCTTTGGCTTATTTTCTTAAGGCTTACAATAACTTCGAAAATGACATCCAAGAAGTCATCAGGACTTATTGCGGCCAATGTGCCATCGAATTGTGTTGTGCGGACTTGGCAAGATCTTTCTCCTTTTTGGCCAATCATGGCTATTCGATTTTTGCAAAAAGAGAAATCCTCAGCCCTCTAGATGCCCAAAGGATCAACGCACTGATGCTGACCTGCGGATTTTATGACGAGTCGGGAGAGTTTGCTTTTCGTGTGGGCTTGCCCGGCAAAAGCGGCGTCGGTGGAGGAATTGCCGCTGTGATGCCAAATAGATTTTCTGTCGCCGTCTGGAGTCCGCCGCTCAATGAAAAAGGAAATTCTCCCAAAGGGGTCAAAGCATTGCAGCTGCTCCGGGAGAAATTAAAATATTCACTATTCGAAGAAAGAAAGCGAGAAGATTGAGATTTGAAAAATCTCTAATGCCTAGTCATTTAAATTTAGCGGTTTTTTCCGCCATGCTAACATCGGCTTCTTTTCTGATCTGCATCCGGTAATACACTAAAATTTCTTCTGCACCTGCTTCGAGAACAGCCTCTTGGGCTTGTCTCGCGATCTCCATCAGCTCATCTTGGGCTCCTTCCATGACGGTTTCAAATGGGGTGACTTCATATTTGACGCCTGATTTTTGGATGACTTCAATGGCTTTGTCCACCAAAGCAAAACTATCAAGGGTTTTGCTTTTTGGGACGATCTGAATTCCGAGGTTGATGGATTTTGACATGGTTTAGATTTGAGACTTGAGACTTGAGAAAGATGCGAGAAACGAGGGAGGTCTCCGTCACTCTGAGTGAAGCGAAGAGTCTCTATCCGAATTTGTCACTATGATAATAAGTGAGACCCTTCGTTCCTCAGGGTGACGAACCTGGTAACGCAGCGCAGACAACCCTTACAACAAATAGAACAATTACAACCAATACAACTTTTCCCCCTACCTCAAGTGCCCCTTCACTGCTTCCTTCCAGATTTTGTAGCCTTTGGCATTCATGTGGAGACGGTCTTCGACAAATAATTCCTCCTTTGGTCTTCCTGAATTGTCAAGCATTGGTGCCCAAACATCGATGTAAGTTACCTTTTCCTTGTTTTGGGCCAGCATCCTGACTTCCTCATTGAGGGCCATCATTTGACCTCTTTTCTCCCAACGGCTTGGACTCGGCTTGGTTCCGATAAAGTAAAATTCTGTTTCAGGAAATTTTGTACTTACCCTTTCCATCAGTACCGCATATTCGCTGAGCACCTGCCTGACAGGTTTGCCGGCATTGATGTCATTCTCTCCTACGTAGATAAAGATTTTTTTGGGTTCAAAATTAATGACCAGTTCATCAAGGTAAAGCAAAAGGTCATCGGTCTGAGATCCTCCAAATCCGGTATTGACGATTTTCGATTTTGGAAAGTCTTTTTCCAATGTTTTCCATAAACGAATACTTGAACTTCCGGTAAAGACAATTCCGCCTCTATAAGTTGGAAGATCTGCGTATTTGACGACCAAAGACGCAACCTCACCTGCGAATCTATTTTCCTGTGCCTGGATATTTACCAAACTGTAGGAAAAAAAGAAAACAAGCAGAAGGATCTTTGTACCAAAAGGATTTTTCATATTCAATTGTTTTTCAATAATTGCTTTAAACTTATGATGTGCCAATTTCGGACAAAAAATGAACACTTGTCAAAAATTTTCCAGATTCGGACAGAATAGTGAAAGTCAGCACCTCCCCGTGGTTTGAGAGATTTTTTTCTCCAAATCCTTTTTCTAAACCTTATTTCTATGATTCCAACCCATTTTAACCGGTTGATCTCAAAAACTCCATACTTTCGCCCGTTCTAGTTCGTTTTTTGTTAGCAGTTTTGTGTTCCAAGCAACCCCATCCGATTATGAATAAAATCACCAAATTCTTTTGGTTCTGTTCCGGTGCTTATGCCCCTCTTTTGACCAAAACACCCACCGAAACACACAAATATGTCGGTATCGGCGGAACTGTATTTTTTACTGGACTTTTGGCAGCGATTTCTGCGGGATATGCCCTCTATACTGTTTTCGAATCACCATGGTACGCCATCGGATTTGGATTGGTTTGGGGTTTGATGATCTTCAATTTGGACAGGTTTATCGTGGCAAGTATGCGCAAGCGCAACAATGCTTGGGCAGAATGGAAAATGGCCATTCCGAGATTGGTCTTCGCTGTCCTTTTGGCCATTGTGATTTCCAGACCATTGGAGCTTAAGATTTTCGAAAGGGAAATCAACAGGAAATTGGATGAGAAAAAGACCGAAATGATCGCCCAAAGTAAGGAAGCGTTGAAAGCTGGATTTTCAGAAATCAATGGATTGGAAGCCAAGAAAGACAGTTTGAAATCAGAAGTTGTTGCTGCGACAACTTTCCGGGACAAAGTCCAGCAGGAATATGATTATGAGCGCTTCGGTACCAAAACAGACGGGACAAGCGGGATAGTCGGATTGGGAAGCAATGCCAAGAAAAAAGAACAGCAACTTGACGTAGCACAAAAAGACCTAGAAGCCCTCCGTGCTGCAAATCAGGTACGTATGGACACATTGGATTCAGAAATCAGAAAACTGACGGCTTTGAGACAGGCGGAATTTGATAAGATCCAACCCAATATTGACGGATTTGATGGATTGGCAGCGAGATTGGATGCTTTGGAGATTTTGACCAAAGAGAGCAATGCCATGTTTTGGGCCAATATCATGATCATGCTGCTTTTTGTGGCAGTGGAGACCGCTCCGATTTTTGTAAAATTGATTTCTCCTAGAGGACCTTATGACGAATTGTTGGACTTGGCAGAATTGAGAGTTCAGGTATATGCCAATGAACAAACTGTCAAAACCCGGGAAAAAAGCGAACAGAATATTCAGGTATTCAGAACAGCAAATGGGGTAAGGGTGTGATTAAATGGTTTATGGTCATCTGCTACTTTCCCGGTGACTCAGTAACATTCTTAGAAAAAATTTAACACATAAATTTTACCACATAGTTCATATAGATCACATAGATCTTGATCAAATCCTTTTTTGATTTCCTTTAAAAGCTATGTGGACTATGTGTCTAAATGGTAAGCAAAAAACCTCAAAAATCAAATCCTTTTATCCAATGATTATTCCAGCATTCGTTAGGGAAAATTTACCACACAGTTCACTTAGAACACATAGATCTTGATCAAATCCTTTTTTGATTTCCTTTAAAAGCTATGTGGACTATGAGTCTATATGGTAAGCAAAAAACCTCAAAAATCAAATCCTTCAAATCCTTTTATCCAATGATCATTCCAGCATTCGTTAGGGAAAATTTACCACACAGTTCACTTAGAACACATAGATCGTGATCATTTTTTTTCACTTTAAAAGCTATGTGGACTATGTGTCTATATGGTAAAATAAAAAACCTCAAAAATCAAATCCTTCAAATCCTTTTATTCAATGATTATTTCAACTTTCGTAAGGAAATATTTACCACATAGTTCATATAGATCACATAGATCTTGATCAAATCCTTTTTTGATTTCCTTTAAAAGCTATGTGGACTATGTGTCTATATGGTAAGCAAAAAACCTCAAAAATCAAATCCTTCAAATCCTTTTATCCAATGATTATTTCAACTTTCGTAAGGAAATATTTACCACATAGTTCATATAGATCACATAGATCTTGATCAAATCTTTATGGATTATTGTAATTATTCACATCAAAATGAAGCAGTAATGGATAATGTGATGGTCAGGTTTTCTTTAAATGTCGGATTGGCATAGGGACCATATCTGTAAAATGCACCGAGTCCCCAACCCCTGTATTGGAAACCTGATTTTTGTTTGAGTATGTTGTTTAATTCAATTCCCGATTCGAGGAAACCTTTTTCCATGGTTTTGAAATCGACAAAATCATAAAACTCAGGATTACTCAAACTTCCGATAGCAAAGCTTTGGTGAAATTTGAGTTGTGGGGCAAAGATCGCCTTCCCTGCTTTTTTGTAGAACAAAGGACCTGTCTGATGGGAATAGCTGGCATGCATACTCCTGTCAGAAAGGAATTCATACAAAAACATGGTCTGTAAATATCCAGGAAATGATAGGGCAAAGTCCAATGCGTTCCTCTGACCGACATTGATACCATAACCTGAATTGAGGTAGGAAATCGGCAGGTTATCTCCCCAAATCCCATGTGCAGAAAGGTGGAATTGATTGAGAGAATTACCGGAACTCCATTGGTGTTGGAATTTGAACTCGGTATTCCAAAAATCCACATTTCCCCCAATCGCATCCGGAATGGCTTTGGACGCCCGCAAGCTGACGACGGGATAGGACATTGTCCATGATATGAGGTTGTTTCCGATTCTCGATACACTTTCTCCCCCAACAAAACGAAAGTCGATGCCTGTTTCCGTTGCCGTGAATACGCTCGGGAAATCATCCGAAGGCACTCCTGAAGCATAATTCAAAAAATTGGCCCTGTTTTCTACTGATCCGAAAAAGCCCAATCTGACGCCCTTTAAGGGCATTTGGGAAAATTCTACGGAATAGCGTTCCACTTCATCCATGCGGTCTGCAAGGAAATTTCTAAATATATTACCTGCAGAACTGAAGGAATTTGTTTTGGGCAACAACGGTTTTCCCGGTTCGGAGATGTCTTGGCTATAGTAAAAAAGTAATTTGGAGTCATATTTTTTATCCAATCTGAGTTCTGTTCCTGCTCCATATTTCCAGCCTTTGTCTCTGAATCCATACCTGAAATAACCCTCAAATCTAACTACATCGGACAGGGTTTCATTGGAAGACAGGCCCAAACCCAATCCCACACTCTCAAACCTATTGAATCTCAATACCCTGTTTGGAATCAGGTCAACAGGGCCCAATGGAATTCTTCCCGAACTCAGTTGAGTCAATAATTTGGAAGCCATATTGAGCCTTTTTTTGTCTTTTTCGGGCATATTGTCAAACCTCACATAGGTGAGATACTCCCGGGAAGTAAGGGAATCCAAACGGAGATTTCCCCAATCATAAAGGTCATTTTGAATGTCAAAGTTGAGTGCAATCGGCCCGAACTTCGTACTCCGATCTAGCTCATTGATTTGTACATCGGAGAGGAAAGTCTGGTTTGTAATCTTAAAAGCTTTCCCCTCAAATTCCATTTCCGGCGCAAGGTAGATACTGTTCAGTTGCTCAGGAAACCAATTTTTGCCATCCCAACGGTTCTTTTGTTGCAATTCAAAAAGTAGGTTTGTATCTGGGTCTGATGGTTTGATGACCATGTTTTCCAAGGCAAATTGGATAGAAGAAATGTACATCAAACCTTTACCCAATTGGTAGACTTTACCTTCTTTGGGTTGGTAGCTGATGATGTAAGAAGTGCCGATTTCATTTTGGATACTGTCTTCGAGGAAGTAATCGTATTTCCGCAACCCGTCATTGGAGAGTGGGTTGACATAAGGGACTTCAAGGATTTTGATATGGTCTGTGTAAAATGAGAAGGGCTGAAAACTGCTCGAAGCCATGGCCACAAGCGGGTTTACTATGCCCGACATTTTGGAGGCTTTGACTGTTTCGTTCCTTTTTCCGGGCTTTTTGAATACCACTTCGGAGAAGCTTTCAGTCATAAAAATGTGCCCGCCTTGGAGAAAATTTACTGTGGTATCATCCACTTCAGGCTGTTCGTTGAGCCCATCCAAAGTCATGACCATTTTATTGTAGCTCGAAAATTTGTATGAATCGAGTCTGTCAGGATTGTTTAGGTTTTTGTTGGCAATTGCTTTGCGGATGATGGGCAAGGCAGGATTTTCACCGGCAAGGATTTGTACTTCGCCCAATTCTACAGTCCGTGGTACCAAAAAAACATCCGGTCTTGACTGTAGAGCCTGAAGGGTAATTTCTTGTTGGAAATATCCGACATGTGAAATGATCAAAACCTCATTGTCTACAAACGGATCCAGTATAAACAATCCCCTGACATCGGTAGTCGTTCCCTTTCGTTCTTTTCCTTTTACCTGGATATTTACAAAAGGAATGGGTTGGTTTGTTTTTTGGTCATAAACATGACCTGATAGCAGGGATTGACCAAAAATGGTTAAAGGAAACAAAACCAACAAGGTACCCAAAAATAGTATGTGGCTGATTTTCATAGATTGAATCTCTAAACGAATTCTTATACCCTTCCAGTGTGAAAATGTTTTCCTATTTACACCAAAGCAGGTTTTAAGTGACCGGATTAGAAGTTTTGGAGGCCTTGCCCGCTAGTCATACAATTTCAGGGAAAGGTCTCCGCTTTGCCAATTATCCGCCAATCCCAAAATTGCATCTTATTTATTGGACTTATCAGCAATGAAGTCATCATTAGGATGTTGTCATTTTCTGGTATGATTCCGATTTTTTCTGCAGCAGATGGCCATATTTATGCAAAGTTCCGTCTTTATTAAGGGTATGTCACTAATTTGGATTTTTTTTGTTGGACTGATAGGTGCTGTTTGCATCAATTAATTGTTTTACAAAAAGAACAGTAAGTTTTTATGATCTTGGATTTTCTTAAAATTCCTGGTAGCGGATTCATTGTTTGACTTTTTATAGTTACTTGTCATCCGGCAGTTGTCTTTTAGAGTTTTGTGAGAAGAGATTCCAAAAAGTCGCCTACAAAATAAGCTACCAAAGCAGCGAGAAAGCCCAGCAACAAGGTTTCTGTAATGCTTTTGAGCGTGTTGGTCTGATTTACAAAACTCTTCAACCACCCCACTACTAAAAATGCGAAACCCGTAAATAAACTTGTCCAGAAAAAAAGATCAATTTCTGTGACCCAGAGCAAATCATACACATAGATCATCAATGGGATAAATCCCACCAAGATAAAAGAAACTAAGGTAGCCAATCCGATTTTGAAAGGGCTCTTGGAATCCTCCATCATATTGAGTTCATCTTTCATCATTTCATTTACCCAACGGTCCTTGTCTGACACGATGACGTCGACCACTTTTTCCAGTAATTCACCTTCAAAACCTTTGGATTGGTATATGTCGACGATTTCTTGCCTTTCTTTGTCAGGAATGTTTTCGACTTCCCAATATTCAATATTTTGGTGCTTTGTATAATTTTCTTTTTCAGACTTGGCAGAAAGGTAAGCCCCAACAGACATCGAAAATCCATCGGCAAGGAGATTGGCAAATCCCAAAATGATGATGATTGAGGCATCTAGATTTGCGCCGACAGCACCTGCTACGACAGCAAAAGTGGTGACAGCCCCATCTATGCCTCCATATACAAACTCTCTGAGGTAGTTTTGGAGATTTCCTGCAAAGCTGATTTCCTTGTGAATTTTTGCTTCCTGCATCTTCATGGTTCAAACAATATACATTCAAAAAAAATAACTTTCATTCTAAAATCGTAAAACAGGTGATTTACAGGTTTTCCATCAAAAATCTTTTCACATTCTCTCCCATGATGGATTTGATTTCTTCATCAGAAAAACCCTCTTTCATCAGTTCTTCCACGATAATTGACAAACCTGTGATATCAAAAGGCACGGCGACAAAGCCATCATAATCCGATCCAAGGGCAATATGCTGTATGCCGACAAGGTTTTTGACCCGCTTCATGCAGGCTACGATTCCTTTGATTTCATCCTCTCCGACAGCCATATCAAAAAATGCAATTCCGATAATCCCACCATTGGCTGCTATCCCTCTAATTTGATCATCAGAAAGGTTGCGAGGGGAATTCAGCACCGCACGTATACCGGTATGTGAGACCATCACCGGTTTGGTTGAAAGAGACAAAACATCATCAAACATCTTCGGGGAAGCATGCGCCAAGTCAATGATCATATTGAGTTCATTCATCCTTTTGACAACCATTTTTCCAAAATCTGTCAGGCCTTCCCCACTCATACCATGTGCTGATCCGCCTAGTTCATTGTCAAAAAAGTGGGAAGGACCAATAAGCCGGACACCTGCTTCATAAGCTTTTTCAAGATTTTCTATTTTTCCCTCTAGTGCATGCCCGCCTTCGATACCTAACAATCCTCCTATGATGTTTTTATTTGTTTTTCTCATTTCAGCCAGCCGCATTACATCTTCTCGGGATTTAATTATGATGAAATTTCCATTAAAGTCCTGTGAAAACTCCTCTAGCTGGGCAGTTTGGTAAAGGGTACGCTTCATCAGGCTAAACCAATTTGATACCGGTCTGCCCTGAGCGATATTGAGTAAAGTAATGTTGTCTGTGGCATCAGCGGTGTTGATTTCCATGTTTTGGCCAGTCGGGGTCTTTGATACCACCGTGAATACCTGCATGGCTACATTTCCTTCTTGCATTCTTGGAAAATCCACATGTCCATATTCAGACTTTTGGGTAAGGTCTCTTCCCCAAAGCAATGCATCGCAATGCAGATCCGCCACAAAGTCAAGGGAATTGAAAAGTGTCAATGCCTCGGGAGAGACCTTATAGGGGGGGAGAGATTTGACAGGATTCCCCTCTTTTTCGATTTTGGCAGGAACCACCATGGTGGCAATCCAATAGATAAGAAAAAGGCTAATTAAAGTCACAAGGGTTTGCTTCATTGTATTTGGGGCTTTAGCTTTGAATATAAGCAAAAAATAAAATATGGTTTTCTATGGCTTGCCAATAACTCAAAATTCAAGAAAAAAGTAACAAATAATCATTTTTTAGACTACCGTTGACAGTAAATAGGTTACAATGAAATTTTCACCCAAATTATATAATTTTAATAGAATGAAATAAAAATAACAAAATGAAACAACAGGGGGGAAGTGTTTTTTCGGACTCTCAATTTTCCTCCAAAACCTCCTCTCCGGTTTTGATAGGGATCAGGTTTTCAAATTCTTCCATTGTAAACAGCCTTGACCTGATCAAAAAACGGATCCCCATCGGTATTTCTATCGAAAAACTGCTGCCTCTTCCCGGTGTCACGTCCAAGGTGAGTTCGGTATGCTTCCAGTATTCAAATTGATCTGCACTCATAAAAAAATCGCAGTCATATACTTTTCCCATCCAAATGTCATTGGCGCCAACTTTGAAATCTCCCTTTTCGAAGCACATTGGCGATGAACCGTCACAGCAGCCCCCACTTTGATGAAACATAAGGTCAGTTCCAAAGCGTTTTCTTAAAGTGTCAATCACCTCCATCGCAGCCTCTGTAATCAGGACTCTTGGCAAATTGGTCGCTTGTGTCATGGTTTTTTGGTTTTATTTTTAAAGCTAATTTGACCATAGACGACGGTCCACAGTCCATACCTGTCCGCCGTGGCGGAGCCGCTACAAATGCACTTCGATCCGAGTCTTATATGGCTGGCGGCAAGGAACAACATAATTATCTATAATAACTATTTTTTGTAAAAAATGAGAAGTTTCCTCCATTCAAAGGAAACCTCTCAAATCTCAAATCTCACGTCTCAAATCTCCTTAAAAGAAGCCGAGTTTTTTCTTATTGTAAGAGATGAGCATGTTTTTGGTCTGACGGTAATGGTTGAGCATCATCAGGTGATTCTCTCTTCCAAAACCTGATTTTTTGTACCCTCCAAATGGTGCATGTGCCGGATAAGCATGGTAGCAATTGACCCAAACCCGACCTGCAAGTATCGCTCTTGGTACCTGATACAATTCATGGGCATCCCTTGACCAAAGTCCTGCTCCCAAACCATACATGGTGTCATTGGCGATGGCAATGGCTTCTTCTGTGGTTTTGAAAGTAGTCACCGAAACCACAGGTCCGAAAATTTCCTCTTGGAAAATCCGCATTTTGTTATGGCCCTTGAAAATCGTCGGCTGTATATAGTAGCCATTTTCCAATCCGGAATTCAGTGACGCTTTTTCACCGCCGCAAAGTACTTCTGCACCTTCCTGCTTTCCGATATCGAGATAGGATAGGATTTTTTCGAACTGATCATTAGAAGCCTGCGCGCCCATCATGGTATCTTCAGCCAGAGGATGTCCCATTTTGATGGCCTTGGTGCGTGCGATTACCCTTTCCATAAATACCTCATAGATGTCCTCATGGACCAGAATTCTGGATGGGCAGGTACAGACTTCGCCTTGGTTCAAAGCAAATAAAACTGCACCTTCTACCGCTTTGTCGAAGAAATCATCATCGGCATCAGCCACGGATTTCATAAAGATATTTGGGGATTTTCCGCCGAGCTCCATGGTGACAGGAACAAGATTTTCGGAGGCGTATTGCATGATCAAGCGACCTGTAGTTGTCTCTCCTGTAAAGGAGACTTTGGCAACTCTATTGGAGGAAGCAAGTGGTTTTCCGGCTTCTACACCAAATCCGGTTACCACATTAAGTACTCCCGGAGGAAGGATGTCGCCGATCAGTTCCATAAGGACCATGATGCTTGTTGGGGTTTGTTCGGCAGGCTTCACGACCGTGCAGCAGCCGGCAGCAAGCGCAGGAGCTATTTTCCATGTCGCCATCAAGAGTGGAAAATTCCAAGGAATGATCTGTGCCACGACCCCAAGCGGTTCATGAAGGGCGATGCTGACAGTATGCTCGTCGTGCTCTGAGATGGTGCTTTCGTCAGCCCTGATGACACTTGCAAAGTACCTAAAATGGTCAATTACAAGCGGCAGATCCGCAGCCCTTGTTTCCCTGAGCGCTTTTCCGTTGTCTATTGTTTCTATCCTTGCCAGCATCTCAAGATTCTCTTCGATGACATCGGCTATTTTATTCAATAATTTGCTTCTTTCAGTTACTGAAGTTTTGGACCAAGAGGGAAATGCCGCATGGGCTGCGTCTAATGCTTTTTCAATATCTGCTTTGTTGCCTCTTGCTGCTTTTGAAAATACCTTGCCATCGATCGGGGAGATGTTGTCAAAATACTCACCGGAAGAGGGGGCCACCCAGTTTCCGCCGATAAAGTGGTCATACTTTTCTTTGATGTGAGGCCTCTCTACAGGCTTCGCTTCTGATAATGTTAGTGTTGTCATGATTTAGATTATTTTGGATTGACTCAAATTTCACCCATATTTTTTCCAAAAAATCCACCAATCTGATCATGTCATCCACCTGACTTGATCAATTTGGTGTTTCCGGCCAATCCAACCCTAAAAATAAAGGAAAAGACTTTTACAATTTTGCCCTTGTAAGGCCGATTGGTTTTTGAAAATAATTCTTAATTACTAACTTTAACATTACCCAAAATATCCAAAATGCAAAATAACTTTATCGCCGGAGTCCCTTGGAGGAAGGAAAAAGACCTGAAAACACTTGTGGAAAACAGGACTACCTATACTTTAGACGATTGTGAACTCAATATTTTTGAGACCCACCAAGAGGCAAAGAATGTTAATCTGAGTTTTGGAGATCTGGTATTGACCACCATGCTCAAAGGGAAGAAGGTCATGCATCTCTTCGAAAAACCCGGATTTGATTATTTGCCCGGGGAATCTGTAATAGTACCACCCAATGAAATCATGAAAATTGACTTCCCTGAGGCCAAAATGGACAATCCTACTCAGTGCATCGCATTGTCTATCTCCAAGGAAATGATTGAAAATACCTTCAACCTTCTCAACGAAAGGCTTCCAAATAAAGAAGTAACCAAAGATTGGGGCTTGGACCTTTCTTACTTTCATTTGATCAATACCCAAGACCTTTCTGAAATTATTAACAGGTTTATCAGAATAGGGGTAAAAGAGAGGTCTAAAGAAAAAGACCTCATTGCCTCATTTGCGCTTAAGGAGCTTTTGATCAGGCTTTCTCAAACCCAAGCAAGGGAAATGTTGGAAAAAACTTATAAGACATTGTCATCCTCAAACAGGATGGCATTTGTGGTTGATTTTATTAAGGCCAATATCCGCGAAAACCTAAACTTGGATGAACTCAGTTCAAAGGCCTGTATGAGCAAGGCTCATTTTTCCAGAACTTTCAAAATGGAACTGGGCATCTCTCCGATGGATTATATCCTGAAGGAAAGGCTCAAACTTGCAAGGCACTATCTGCAAATTGCAAATTATCAGATCCAAGAAGTGTGTTTTATGTCCGGCTTCAACAATATCACTTACTTTATCCGGGCATTCAAAAGTGAATTCGGTGTTACGCCGAAGGTTTTTCAGTTAACAAAGAAATAACCAAACATCCTTTGGATATTCAAAAATTGTTAAAAAATATTTTATGGTTTTTATGGTCTTTTGATATGCTTTTGTTAAGTTTAAAAAATTTTGGTAGCGAAAAAACTTTAAAAGTTAACCATTTGCCAAAGTTTATACGGCTGTAGTCAGTTACAAATAAACCCACTCTTGGAGTCTTTTACAAAGACTCCTTTTTTTATGCCTAAAATTTTAACCTATTTTTTAATTTTTTACAAAAAATTTTGAAAATGCGGTTTAAAAATTAACCTATTTTTTGTTTTTAAATATTTTTATTTATCACCTTTCGTTATAAATACCCAACATTAAGAAATTGAGATATAATTTTCTGTATTTCAGTTAAAATTTGACCTTGGCTCCACAAAATCTTTTCGAAAACCAATAATTTTTTTAAGAATAAGTGGATAAAGTGTGATAAGGGGCTTCATTTTTGACCTGAAATTTTATTACTGCCAATGATTGTCTTGTAGATCGTAATTTGGACAGAATTTCAAATAACTCTAAGGCAAAGGAACTAAAGAGGTTGGAATTAGAAATGTTAGTGGAGATACATACAATGGATGCGGAGTGGAAAATCAATGACGGTAAATGGAAAATTCTTAATCAGGAATTCTGAATGAAATTCAGTAGAAGCCTGACCTTGGTTTTGATTGCCTGCTTGCAGTGTATTGCCGCCTGCTATAGCCGTTGGATCAAAAAAGTAATCAGGCTGAAAGGGTTTAGCCAAAGAATGAATAATGAATTAAACGCTATCCTAAAACCCAAAAAGTAAAAGGGCGTAATTCCATACTGCTAGCTATCGACACTGCCTTGAGGGGGAAGCCTAAACCTACAGCCTTTTCTTTCAAATCAAATTGTTTAATGGTATAGAACTTATTCAATAAAAATAAGTTATAAAAACTGCCTTACTATTGTCAAACGATCATAAATAATTATCAATGGAACAGATCCGAGCCTATTTCAACAATTTTTTGCCGCTCACTGACAATGAATGGGAAGACTTTTCGTCCTGCTTCAAAAAAGAAACTTATGCAAAAAAGGAATATTTGGTGCGGGCCGGTGAATCCTGCGACTTCATTGCCTTTATTGCTGAGGGTGTTTACCGCTTTTATTACCTACAGGAAGGGGAAGAAAAAGTAACTGCATTCTTTTTTCCAGGTGACTTTGTTACCAATTACAGGAGTTTTCTGACAGGCAAACCTTCTGAGCATTTTATCGAAACTTTAAAGCCATCAGTTATATATAAAATCCACAGGCAAGACCTTAATTTGCTATATGACAGACATAAAAACATCGAACGTCTTGGCAGGTATATAGCCGAAAATCTTTACCTGACTGTCGCAAAAAGGCTCGACTCTTTTTTACATGATAATCCTGAAAACAGGAACCAAGAACTTTTAAACCGAAATTCAAAACTTCTTCAGGAAGTTCCTCAATATATGTTAGCCTCCTACCTCGGTATCAAACCGGAGACTTTGAGCCGCATCAGGGCAAGAAAATAACATCTCTGATCATTTCTTGACTTTGGTCAATGAAATTCTTTTTTGACGCACCGACATTCGTACCAGTATTTACAAATAAACTATTGGTAGAATGAAAAAAACAACATTGTTGGTGGCTATTGTATTCTCTTCGGTGCTGCATGTCCACGCTCAGGAAATGTCTTCCCCCTCCAAAAAATGGGGAGCTGAAATCAACATTCTTTGGCCCATTTTTCCGGGCAACATTTACAAGGGGCAGGTAACCTACGAAACCTGGAGGAAAAATAACCTTGCAGGCGATGCCTATGTGGGTTTTCACATCAGACCAACAGAGTTTCGAGAGGATGAAGGGGATTTTGCCAATTATGCCCTGACTTTTGGATATAGGCAATTTTTTTGGAAAGGACTCCACGCGGAGATATATCAGGCTTTAGGTCCGGGGTTTAACAGTAACAATGTGATTGATGGCAAAGATTACACAAGTTGGGATTACGAAGTAGGCTTGTTGCTAGGGTACCGACTTGAACTTTTCAAACAAGAGAAACGCGAAAAAATAAAATTCAGCCCCTACCTCAGCACGCAGCATGGCTTTTACTATGTCGCCGCCAAAAGTAACCCCCACCCGATAAGGAATTTTGAAGAGGAGCAGCCGGTTTATGTGGGCACTCTCAACTTGGGTATAAGGTTTTAGACTCCTGCTACTTTGATCGCTTCAAGTCCATTTCATTTCCTTCATTATAAAACCAAATTTCCAATAAAAATGAAAAGTGGAGTCCAGAAACCACAATTAAATAAACGGGGCCAAACCGAAAAGCCATAGGAGTAGGACTAAAATCTATAATTTTATGAAAAAAACAGTTTTAAATCTGATTTCCGTTTTGACTTTCTCTCTCCTGTTATCCTCTTGCTACTCCCTTACCTATTCGGTAGGAAAAGGACCACAAACGGGAATTGATGTAAAAGAAAAAAACCACTACTTTGTCTATGGTCTAGCCAAAGGCAAAACTTCCGACCCAACCAAGATGGCTGGAGAAGCCGAAGATTATGAAGTGAACATTTCCCACACTTTTGTAGATGGCTTCATTTCTGCAATTACGTTTGGGGTTTATAACCCTACCACCACCAAAATCACCAAGTGACAGCGTTTAAAGCTTTACAGTTCAAAAGGAGAAAAAGTAATTGCCTTAGCCCGAGAAGGTCAATGCTTCCAATGCCAAAGCTATCTATCAAGACCTGAAAAAGAGCTTTGAAAGCAAAAGGAAAAGTGGAACTAGCACTGTCACAGTGCCAAAATTTGATTGCTATGTTGGATAAACTCCATTTATGCCGGACCGTTTGGTTCGGCTTTTTTTTGTCAACCACAATAAATCCAGAGAAGCACATCTGACCCTCGACATTGGACCTCATGTCTAGAGGCCCTTTAGCAGTAGTTTTTGAAGAGGCGAGAAGCTAGAAAAAATGAAGAATTCAGAATGGGGAATTCAGATTGAATGTTTGTGAAGACACAAACATTGGCGGGGAAGAAAGGGGAAAAAATGATGAATTCAGTATGAGGAATGAAATTCAGTAGCAGCGTGTCCTTGGTTTTGATTGCCTGCTGCTTTAGTGTACTGCCACCCGCTTTGGATGTTGGATCAAAAAATAGGCATTATCTTTTTTGTACATAAAATGAAAATTCCGGCTTTTAGAAAAGTTGTTAGATGCCTAAAATCAAGTTAAATTATAAAAATATTTTATAACAAATATTAAAAACATAAAGTTTTATTTATGTGATTTATATTGGAATTTTGTTTAAACCAAATCAAATCCTCCATATGAAAAAAATTACAATAGCCAAAGGCGACGGTATTGGGCCGGAAATAATGGATGCCACATTGGACATTATTTTGGCAGCCGGCGCCAAAATTGAAATTGAAGAGATTGAGGTAGGCGAGAAAGTATACCTTTCCGGCAATACCTCAGGGATAGCAAATTCCTCTTGGGATATTATTCGGAGAAACAAGATTTTTTTGAAGGCTCCGATTACTACGCCACAAGGTGGCGGATACAAAAGTCTGAATGTGACCACAAGGAAGTTTTTGGGACTCTATTCAAATGTAAGACCCTGCAGAAGCTTACATCCCTTTGTATCTACAAAACATCCTGTGATGGATGTAGTGATCGTCAGGGAAAATGAGGAAGATCTTTATGCAGGGATAGAGCATCAGCAGACTGATGAGGTCATCCAATGCCTCAAGCTTATCAGTAGGCCTGGTTGTGAAAAAATTGTCAGGTATGCATTTGAGTATGCCCGACAACAGAATAGAAAAAAAGTGACCTGCTTCACCAAAGACAATATCATGAAGCAGACAGACGGGCTTTTCCATAAAGTTTTTGATGAAATCGCAAAGGAATACCCCGAAATAGAAAACGAACATTGGATCATAGATATCGGCGCGGCCAAATTGGCGGATAGCCCGGAAGCGTTTGACGTGTTGGTCATGCCAAATCTTTATGGGGATGTACTATCTGATGTAGCCGCACAGATCACAGGTTCTGTGGGACTAGCGGGATCGGCAAATATCGGAGAGGAATGCGCTATGTTTGAAGCAATTCATGGTTCAGCACCGCGAAGGGCAGGCCAAAATATCGCAAATCCTTCGGGGCTACTTCAAGGTGCCATCATGATGCTCAATCACATCGGGCAGTCAGATGTAGCAGAGAAAGTACAAAACGCATGGTTAAGGACCATAGAGGAAGGCATTCATACTTACGATATCTACAAAGAAGGTGTAAGTAAAGAAAAAGTAGGAACCAAAGAATTTGCGGCCGCTGTAATCGCCAGATTAGGTCAGAAACCACAGGTATTCTCTGCGGTCCATTATGATAAAAACATTCCCATGGTATTACCTAAATACAAGAAAAAACAACCTGCTAAAAAGGAATTGGTAGGGGTTGATGTTTTTGTCCATTGGAACGGCACCAATGCAGATGAGTTGGCAGGCATGGTTCAGAAATTAAACTTCTCAGAAATCAAGCTTTCCATGATTACCAATCGGGGCATCAAGGTTTGGCCCGAGGGATTTGAAGAAACCTTCTGCACAGACCATTGGAGATGTAGATTCAAGCCAACAAATAGCGGGACGCTATCCAAAGCAGATATCATTGAACTGCTTTCAAGGGCTTCCCAATTTGATATAGATGTGATCAAAACCGAAAACCTGTACTTCTTTGATGGGGTTCAAGGTTTTTCTCTTGGACAAGGCCAATAGAATGAAAGTAAAACAAGAATCCATGTCGTTTAGATAAGCTTTTCATTATATAAATCTTTTCCAAAGTTGGGTCCTGACCATAAAAATCTTAAAACATCCATTCCAAACTTTGAAAAAGTTTATCGAATCCCCGCTAACTACCTACCCGATATTGAAATAGGAATGCCTGAAAACAAAAAGGGTGCGGATATGAATCTGCACCCTTTTTGTTTTTAATAATTTATAAATGCACTCTATTGCCACAAACAATATTGTGATTCAGATTCAGATTCTGTTTTTTCCTCTTTCTATTTCTTTTCAAAAGTGGCGAGGTCTGCAAAATGTATGTTTTGAAACGAAACAAGTGGAGTGGATGCCTTGGTATTGTTTATTTCATTAAAGGCACCTCCATTTTCCAAATGGCTGATATCAAAGTTAGCCGTAAAATTATAATCCAATTACCAGAGACATTGCAATCAGAAAAGGCTGCAATGGGCTTTTTTGGAAAGCTGAGTTAGAATCGGAGATCTCTAACATTATTTTCAAAGCCAAGCATGAAATTTAGTCTAATCTGAAATCAAATCCATTGAAAGGTGAATAAACAATAATATGAATATCTGCAATGTCGCAGGTTGGGTTTGAAAGGACTTTGTAGGGTGCGATTACTTGTTCATGTACGTGGGTCCGCTGTCCACAGCACCGCTAATCGTTCCCCAACCATTATTTGTTTGGCTGCGTGCACTAAAGCGGGAACCCGTAAATGATAATCAACATTATTTCAATCTCTAAAATTTCCTCAATTGGATTTTCAGATCTGTACCAAAAATCACATTGCCGGGGATTTGCTTTTTATTTCTTTAACTTAATTTTTGAATCCTGATATCCATGAAAAAGCTGTTTTTTTACCAAAATCGGGCTATTTAAATACGCTGTTTCATGTTTTTTTGAAATGGAAAGCGTTAAATTACATAAGGAAATACGGAAGGATGAAGGCATATCAATCTTGAAAAATTGAAATTATGATGGGTGCAAAAGGTGACTTGAAAGGACTGTTGGCTGCCAATTTTTCTCAGTTTGAAAAAGAATTGTTTGAAGAAATAGTCAAAGAGGGACAGCTCGTCCTATTTCCAGAAGGTGAATTGATGATGGATATCGGACAGCGGGTCGAGCAGATTCCCCTGATAGTACAGGGGACAGTGAAAGTTTTTCGGGAAGATGAAGCCGACCATGAGATTTTCCTTTATTACCTCAAAGAAGGTGAAGCATGTGCCATTACGCTGATATGCTCCGAGCGGGAAGGGTATTCCAAGATCAAAGCCATACCCATAGAGGACACGATCGCCATCACGCTTCCCATCAAAAAACTCGACGAATGGATGTTCAAGTACAAATCCTGGTACTACTTTGTCATGGACAGCTATCAGGAAAGATTCGAAGAACTCCTCAAAGTCGTGGAGGAAATCGCCTTCCACCAAATGGACGAAAGACTGCTCGCTTACCTTCGAAAATGGGTCGAAGTCAACCATTCCCCAACCATCAAAGCCACACAGCAGCAGATTGCCAATGAACTGAACACCTCCCGCGAGGTGGTGGGGAGGTTGCTCAAAAAACTGGAGCAAGACGGAACAGTCAAAATCGGCAGACATCAGATTGAAGTCATAAAATAAACTGAAAATGGAATTTATAGATTATTATAAAATCTTGGAGATTGATAAAAATTCCTCTCCCGAGGATATCAAAAAAGCCTACAGGAAGCTTGCAAGGAAATATCACCCCGATCTCAATCCCAATAATAAGGAGGCTGAATCCAAATTCAAACAGGTCAACGAAGCCAATGAGGTACTCAGTGATCCGGAGAAAAGAAAAAAATACGACCATTACGGAAAGGATTGGAAACATGCCGAGGAGTTTGAAAAAGCAGGTCAGAGACAGTCCCGCCCAAGGGAACAGGCAAGTAGCAAGGCATATTCAGGACATTATACAGAAGAAGACTTTTCGGATTTTTTCAGTTCTATGTTTGGAGGCGGTGGCTTCCAAAGTTCGGGTAGGGAAAATCTAAAATATAAGGGAGCGGATTATAAAGCCGAACTCCACCTCAGGCTCTCGGATGTCTACCAGACCCAAAAGCAAACATTGACAGTGGATGGGAAAAATATCCGCTTGACTATCCCGGCAGGAGTAGAAGATGGGCAGACGATCAATATCCGGGGCTATGGAGGGGAGGGAATGAATGGTGGACCATCCGGGGACCTGTATGTCAAGTTTGTGGTCAAGAATGACACCGGCTTTGTCAGGGAAGGGAATGATTTATATGTCAAAGTCAATGTAGACCTATACACAGCGATCTTGGGAGGGGAAATCACAGTGCCCACGATGGATGGCAAAGTCAAACTCAAACTCAGCCCCGGAACGCAAAACGACACCAAAGTCAGGCTCAAAGGCAAGGGTTTTCCTGTTTACAAGGAAGAAGGAAAATTTGGAGACCTATATGTGACCTACAAGGTAGAAATCCCAAAAAACATTACGGAGCAGGAAAAATCACTTTTCGAACAATTAGCCAAACTCAGAAACCATGGTACCATCTAACCACATCAGCATCCACACTTTCTGCCAATACCATGGCATAGAATCGAGATTGATTTTCACCTTTCAAGAACTTGGCTTGGTAGAAATCGTCGAAGAGGAAGCCGGGTTTTTTCTGGAAGAGGAGGCCTTTAGCCGGATGGAACAAATCGTGAGGCTGTACAAAGACCTTGACCTCAACCCTGAAGGGGTGGAGGTGGTGATGGGGCTTTTGGGCAAAATAGAGCAACTGCAGGAAGAAAACCTCTCCCTGATCAGAAAATTGAGAAAATGGGAGAAATAGGCACATCCCATTCCAGATATTAAATCATTCCTTTCAGGGAGCTGCCCAAGCTACCTGATTTCTTGCTCCACTTTCAGGATATACTCCGCCCCGGCTTTGTAATCTTCCGCAGTCTGCAGGTGCTCCATCATCAAGGGGACCTCTGGAAATTTTTTCATTTCTGTTAGAAATACCCTGTAATCCATCTGCCCAAGTCCAGGCCTAACTTCATTGAATTCGGGCATAAAAGTTGGTTCCTTAAGGATCAGGTCCTTGGCATGACAACTCTTGATATTGGGACCAAGTTTTTTGAAACAGTCTTTGATCAGGTCACCGTTGCGGTAGAACACAGCAGGGCTGACGACCATATTTACCGGGTCAAGGTGGACTGCAAAAGCTTTTCGGTCGATGGCCTTGATCAACCTAAGGTAAGCATCTGCTGACTCAGGGAAGACCCAAGGCATGGCTTCCAAAGTGTAAAAAGTATTTTTTGGCTTGACCTCATCGATAATGTTTCTGGTGGTCTCTACGATCAGGTCAAAGGTATCGTCCGAAAAATTATCGGCGTGGGGCCCCGCCCAGTTCGTCACGTTTTTGGAACCGGCGATGTTGACGCAGCATTTGGCCTCTATTTGATCAGCGAGGTCTAGCGAGGCGACACATTTTTCAAAGGCTTCTTTGGCGGTTTTTTTGTCAGGGCTGATGGGATTGGACCAGGCACCCACTTCCGCGATGAGGATATCTGCCTTGTCGGCTGCTTTTTTGTAGGCTTTGATGTCATCCTTACTGGCATTCAATCCAACAGGGCAATAAGCCGCTCTATAGCCGGCGTTTTTCACAGCTGCCACCCAACTTTCGGGGGAGTCAAATTTTTCGAAGATCGGCCCACCAAGCCGTAGTTTACTTTTGGCTTTGAGATCGGATCCTATAGAGGGAAAAGAAGCCAATAATCCCGATCCCAGCAGGGTCAGGGAAGTAACTTTGGAAAATTTGCGTCTGTCCATAGTATTGGGTTTTAATTCACTTCAAAGCGTGATTTAATCTTACGGAAAATTCCTTTCCAATTTTCCGTAATTTAATTTTAAATCAACTTTCTTTGGATGAATTAATTTTGAATTAAAATCATGAATTGGAGGATTTTTCTCGTTTTTATTGGTTTTTCCCTATTTACAGTCACTTTCAATGCCTTTGCACAAGAAAAAGATACACTTTTTCTCAGAAATGGGCAGATCATGATCGGGAAACTAAACAGTATCAGTCTCGGCATCATTCAATTTGATGACATAGACCTTTCAGTCCAAAACGTAAAGTACCACAAAATCAAAACCATCAAGGCGAGCATGGCCACTTATAGGATCCAGACCATAGATCAATCCGTGTATTATGGTGTCTTGAAACCTTCCAAGAATTATGGTGAGGTGATAGTAGATGATGGGGTGGTATCAAAGCCTTATCCCATCGTCAATATTTTCAACTTGGTTTCTTTGGAGAAAAAATTTATCAAAAAAATCAAGGGAACTGTGGTCCTCGGTTATTCCTATACCAAATCAAGTGATATCGGCAGGACCAATTTTGATTGGAATTTGAATTTTACAGAGCAAAAATACCAAGTAGAATTTGTGGGTTCTTTTATTTTTACCAATAACCAAGGAGTAAAGACCCGAGACCGTGAATCCGTGGGATTTGGCGGTTATTACAATCTGAATTCAGTACTTGTGGCAGGATTGGGGTTGAATTACCAGAGGAATATAGAGTTGGGATTGGCAAGCCGTATCCAACAAGTAGTGGGACTTGGACGCAGGTTTTTATTCAAAAGCAACCTTCAGGGGACTTTGATCTCAGGAGCTGTAATCAATAGGGAAAGAAGCTTGGAAGGAAGTTCATCGGGCAATCTTTACGAAATCCCTGCCCAATTCAAGCTGGATTATTTCCATTATGCAGCCCCAAATCTATCATTTACTGTTTTTCCAAAATTTTTCTTGGGATTGAACCAAAACGGAAGAAAAAGATTTGATGGAGATGCAAGGGTCAACTGGGAAGTGATCAATAACTTGGATTTGGGGCTTCAGTTTTATGCCAGTTATGACAATCAGGCATTGGCAGGAAGCACTACCAATTTTGACTACGGTATCGTTTTTAATGTGGGGTATAAGTTTAAGTAAAAAATTTGCCCGGGTTTTTACTTTTTCTTTGCGACTCTGCGTGAGTCTTTTTTCCTTTTACATCAAAGGAAAAGAAGATATCGCAAAGAGTGCGGAGGAAAAAAAATTACCACGGAGGACGCTGAGGGCACAGAGAGAAAATGAGAAATTATTAATAACCCCAAAGGGGTCAAATCATTAATTACCCCGGGTTGCTCCCGATCGCTATCGTGGACAGGCGATAGAATGGGGTGTGATGTCAAACCAACCCTGCAAGGGGTTGAATTCTTTAAGAAAAAATTTTACTTCAGCATATACCAAAACATGGCCTTCGCAAGATTTGACATCGAAATAGGATTATTGATCCAATTTGAAATTGTAGTTCTCGCTATTCCTGTTTCTTCTACGATTTGTTCGATAGTTATCCCTTTGGCTTTCATTTGATCTTTTATCCATCCGGGGGGGATTTTTATTCCTTTTGCCTCAGTATAAGCAGACTCACCTACATGTATCCGCTTTTCAGGAACATAAAATTCAAATAAGGATTTTGCAATGGTCAAAAGTTCTCTTTGGCTTTCCATTATTATGGAATTGCCTTGACCTTGGGAGACCTTGACTGCAATTATATCGCCGGCAACATCGAGGATTTCAAAATTGATATAGCTTCTTTCTTCAAAAAATTCAGCATGCTTTTCAAGTTTTTCAAGTTTGGCCGGTGTCAAAAACCTTTTGATCAGTTGAATTTTTTTTATAGTGCTCATGTGCATTTATTGTTTATGTGTTTAAATTTCCCTGTTTTTGGCGGAAACTGAAATTCTATATTTTGCTTTGCTCTGCCAAAAAACCGGAATCGTCTTGGTATTCGTTATCCCCGAGTTGCGTTCCTCACTCGGGGTTATTTATATTTGATTCCCTTGGGATCATTCGCCGGTATCAAGGTTTGTGTCATAATCATTTTTCATTCTGAATTATTCATTCTTTTCGGCTAAAGCCTAAATGCCCCTTTTCATTTTTTTATCCACCAGCTAAAGCAGGTGGCAATTGAACCTGATCTCACACCAACATTATATTTCATTGATCATTTCTCATTCAGAATTATTCATTTTTTCTCTCTTTCCGCCAATGTTTGTGTCTCCACAAACATTCTTCATTCTGAATTATTTATTCTTCATTTTCCCTTACTCCGCCATTGATTGTGTCATCACAAACCTGATCCTTTTTAATTCATAAAGTGGAGGTATTGTTGTAAAGTCATGCTCCTAAGATAAAAGGTATAATCCTTTTAGCATAAATTTTTTTTACTGCAAAGGGAACCATAAATTTCCCATATCAATTTTTACACTTATAAATACGTTTAGCAATGATTAAAGAAAATTTTACAGGGTTTACGCCCTTAGTCAATCCCGAAGAGGAGGATTTTTATGCAGGTCCACAGACTAGGTGGCAAGATTTTAAATTTGTCATTAAAGTAATGATGGAATTTATCAGGGGATTTCGGATGCTGCACTTTGTGGGGCCCTGTGTCACTGTTTTTGGGTCGGCAAGATTTGAAGAAGATGACAAATTCTACAAGCTCGCAGTCAGGGTGGGGGAAAGCGTTAGCAAATTGGGATTTACCGTCATGACAGGTGGCGGCCCGGGCATCATGGAAGCAGCAAACCGTGGTGCCAAAAATATCGGTGGCAAATCCATAGGCTGCAACATCATCCTTCCCTTTGAGCAAAAACCGAATCCTTACCTGGACAAATGGATGGATTTCAATTTCTTTTTTGTGAGAAAAGTGCTGCTTTCCAAATATAGCTTTGCGTTTGTGGTCATGCCGGGAGGATTTGGGACTTTGGATGAATTCTTTGAAGCTTTGACCTTGATCCAGACCAAAGTCATGCGTAGGTTTCCGGTTGTGTTGATGTGCAGGGATTTTCACCATGACCTGTATGCGTACATACAGCACCTGGCCGAGTATGGCACGATCAATAAGGAAGATTTGGAATTATTTTTACTTACTGATTCTGTGGAGGAGATGGAGGAACATATTCGCAAATACGCCATCGAAGGTTTTGGACTCAAGAAAAGAACTGTCCTAAAGCCTGCTGCTATTCTAGGAGAGAAAAGGTGATTTGGTCACAGAAAATATTTCCCTGCCTTTTGTTAACCAAATCCTTTCAAAACTTGCCCAAGTGGTTTTTCAGAATTCCGATTGCTCCAAAAATTAGATTTTTATAGCTAATTTTTGCATTCCAAATAAACCTGTTAAATCAATGACCTTCAAAATAAACCCGAAAGCTATTTTTTGGGGACTGTCAGTCCCTTTGGTATTTGTCATGATTCGATGCACTTCCTCTGCTTCTGATTGGGATAAGAAGAATAGGGAACTCATTCAACAGTATGGTTTGACAGAGAGAAATCTAGACCTGCCTGAGACAGGAGTGGCTCCAAATCTTGAAAATGGCAAGCCAATGAAAATGGAGAGTTTCGAATCCGTTGAACTCTATCCCGGTATAATGGCAAAGGTTTTTTGGGGAAGTGGTGCGATGGGAAGTATTGTGGAGATTCAACCCAACGCTACCATTCCTGAGGAAATCCTGCCTGCCGACAGGATCATGTTGGTCATGGAAGGCGAAGTCATGCAACTCATCAATGGCGCTCTAACTGAGATGATTTTTATCAAAAGACAAGCTCCTGATGGGGTAAATGGAGGAACGCCAAGAGCGGATATTGTCTATTTGGAAAAAGGCAGTAAAAATGCCCTGACAGCAGGACCAAATGGTGCCAAATTGCTCGAAGTTTACAGTCCATTCCGTATTGATTATCTTCAAAAAGCCGGTGCAAAAGACCTTCCTGCAGAATTCGCAGACATAGAATCCCCTCAATCTCCCAACCTGAGTCCAAATAAAGTGTATGACCTCTATGACATACAGCTTACTGAATTGGCACCTGGGGCATTTTCAAGATTGATTTCCGGCAAAAACATGTTGCTGAGTTTTGTATCCATGGATCCTGATTCGGTATTTGCACAACATATCCATCCCGAAGAGCAGATGATGATGGTACTTAGGGGGTCTGTGAATCAAATTTTGATGGATGAAAAGAAGCAGATGGGAATCAATGAGATCGTCCGAATCCCGGGAAATATGGTGCATGGATCTGAAATCGGTGAACTAGGCGCTGATGTGATGGATGTTTTTTGGCCTTCCCGAGCTGATTATCTAACCAAAGAAAAAGAAAAAATTGCTGCATTCCATGCCATTATTCCTGAAGATGCAAAGTTGGAATTGCTTATCGATGGAAAGAAAACCCAACCTGAACTGTTTTTTACTGAAGGACCAAAATGGATGAATGGCAAAGTCTATTTCTCCAATATGTTTTTTGACAAGGATTTCAATGCAGATCCTAAAAGGAGTTCGACAGTAGAAATGGATCCTGATGGAACTTACCGCAACATCACAGCAGGAAAGATGCAGACCAATGGACTTTATCCTTACAAAAACGGAAACCTGATCGTCTGCGACATGATGGGACATCAGGTTGTCGAAATGACCACAAAAGGGCAGGTGGTCAGGGTTCTTGCAGACAAATTTGATGGAAAACCAATCGATGGACCCAATGATGTCATCACAGATTCCAAAGGAGGTTTTTACTTTACTGACCCACAATTCACCATGGAACCTGAGAAATTCCAACCCGGTCGTGCAGTTTATTATGTGTCACCTGAAGGTGATATCTCAAGGATTACAGAACCCAATGAATTTGCCATGCCCAATGGGATATTGTTAAGTCCTGATGAAAAAACACTATATATCAACAACTGCTACGACAAAGAATCGTGGTTTCCGGTCCAAAGTGAAAAAGATAATTTCATCTGGGCTTATGATGTCAATGACGACGGTTCGGTCAGTAATGGACGGAAATTCGCAAAGGTATTGCTCAATGGAGATGTATTGGACAGGAAGGGAAGATCTTCAGGTGCAGATGGGATGGCTATCGACAAAGAAGGGAATGTCTATGTCGCCACTTACAATGGGGTGCAGATTTTTAACAACCAAGGCACCTATGTCGGTATGATCAATTTGCCATCTTTTCCGGTCAGTCTTTGCTTTGGAGGGAATGATATGAAGACACTGTTTATAGTAAGCTTCAGTAAAGTCTACAAGATCAAGACTAACAAGGAGGGGTATGTGAATTATCTGTAATTGGTAATCGGATGTTTATTTGTGTTGAATAGATATTAATTGATACTGGATATTTATGGATATTAACCACAGCCGAAACGCTTATTTCTGAATCAATATCTACTAATATCAATTAATATCATTTTAAATATCCATCAATATCATTTTAAATATCCACTAGTAAGCTTCAGTAAAGTCTACAAGATCAAGACTAACAAGGAGGGGTATGTGAATTATCTGTAATTGGTAATCTGATGTTTATTTATGTTGAATAGATATTAATTGATACTGGATATTTATGGATATTAACCACAGCCGAAACGCTTATTTCTGAATCAATATCTACTAATATCAATTAATATCATTTTAAATATCCATCAATATCATTTTAAATATCCACCAATATCATTTCCAATATCTTTTAAATCACCAAGTCCTCTTACTCATCATCTGATCCAATTCTGCTGCAGTCATGGTTCCCAATTCAGGATGCTTTTTGAGCCAAGTCAGGAACGCACCTTTGATTTCAGGAGTCCATTGGCTGTCGATTTCTCCAGTGCTATAAATGCCTTCCCGCACCATCTCGAATCCGAACTGGTCTTTGCGGATAACAAATTCAGCAGTGCTGACCACCTGCTCCGCCATGTGAGCCGGAATAAAAAGGACTCCCTCTATTGTAGCGATTACCAAGTCACCTGGAAGTACAATTGCATTTCCGATTCGGATTGGAGTATTGAGTCCCATCAGAACCATCTCCTCAGTAAATGATGGATGAAAATCCCGAACAAACGCATTGAATCCTTTGATATTCCGGATTTCCTGAAGGTCTCTCGCAGCCCCATCAAATACAACTCCGTTTCCTGATTTGCTCAAAATAGAATTGGCCAAAGTAGCGCCCATGATACCTCCTCCGGAAATTTTGCCGAAGGCGTCTGCTACATACAGGTCACCTTGGGTAAGAATATCGATTGGCCAAGCGTTGGTATTTCCTTTTCGGCCTTGGGAAGCTCCCCGGGCTTTGATGTTTTTTTCTACATCCGGACGACTTGGCATATACATGGCCGTCACTGCCCTTCCGGTCATCATGGTATCGTTGACAGTTTTCCAACCTCCTTCATATTGGTTGAGATAGCCTTCGTTTTTCAGAACAGTCCATGCATCATCGACCATGATGTGTTTTGCCCTCTCCAAAAGCTCATCGGAGATCTTTGGCCGACCATCAGCAAACCGTTCCCCTTTCCATTCTGAAGTTAGGAATATGATTTCTTCTTTAGAGATAGTTTGTGCCGAAACGGGTTTTGTCAACGAGACAATTACCATTAAAAAAAGTAATAAATAGAATTTCATAATTAACTTGGTTTATGTTTTACGTTTTTACCTTAGGTTGAAAGTAAAATGTTAATTCAATTAAATTCTCAACTGTAGCTTGAAATGTCCGGTACATCGGTCTTCCGTCATACAAGTTTCTCATTTCTGATCATCATCGCCCATAACTTCATATCCTTTCCATTTGAAACTTGTGGCAAGACCGGAAGCGGCAGGCCATGCGATTTGGTGCTGATCACTCGCAACCCATTTTCTTCGGCTTGCTTCTGTATCAAACTCGATCATGATCTGATAATTGTGGGAGGTCTGTTCAGCCTGGATTTCCTTAGAAATGGTTTCAGGGAAAATCCTTAGCAATTTGGAACTGAGGTAACCCTGCTGTACCGTCATGGCGGGGACATAGATTGAATAATACATCTGTTCAAAGGCTTTGGCATTTTCTGCAGGCACGACAAATTCCATTTGCAAGGCAATGGATTTTGGTTCCGCCAATGGTTTTTGGATCGCCAATCCCTTTTGCTTGGAAGGAACAATTCCGATCACCAAAAGCTCAAGGTCTTCTGTTCCGGAATTGGACAGGGTGATGCTTTCCCCCAACAATCCATAAAGTGCATCATTAGCTTTGATGTTTCCATTTTCCCCGCCCAAAGCAATTGTTCCGGTTCCTTTGGTTACATAATATACTTCCTCAAAACCTTCCAATTTCCTGCTTATGCCTTTACTCCCGGCAGGAATAACCACATGATCGACATGGTTCCAGTCTGTGCTAAATACCTCAGGTCCCAATATCCTGCGGTACAAGACGTTCTCTCCAGCATAGGCAGGATTGTTCGGTTTCATTTTTTCCTTTTCCAGCCTTCCATTTACAAAAGTCGGCACAGGATCAAGCGTAGCACCAACACGGGTATCTCCCAAATCAAAGGCATCCGTTTTTCCTTTGGTGCGGCTTACAGCAAAGTTCATCCAGGTCAGACTTTTGTCAGAAGAATTATAGATCGCATGCGAATCACCCATTTTGCAGGGAACGATGGCAGGGGCTTTGATTTTTGAGGTTTTACCATTGACAGTAAATTCGGCTTCACCATCCAGGATGACAAACATCTCCTCAATCGAATGGTGGAAATGGTGGCCTATCCCGGATTTGGCTTCGATCTTTCCTGCGTGGAGGTAGAGGAAGTTTGTGGACAGCTCGGTTCTCCCTATCAATTGGGTAAATCCCATTTTCCCGGCACCTGCATGGACCCCGGTCAATTCCCGGTATTTGGCAGGATCATTTGGGATGATCCGGTCCTTGAGTGACTGGGCCGTTACCTGAAAAGTCAGGAAAAAGGAGATTAAATAAACAAGTTTCTTCATGGTATGTCTGGGTTTTGATGGCGTCGTTGAAATGTTAATTATTTAATTAAAGAAACTTAGAATTAACTTCTAAAATAAGAAAGCTAAGTTGCCGATAAAGCGGTAATCCAATCAATTCTTGCTTAATGTATAAAATGTCCGATACATCCGTCTTCCGTCTTCGGTCTTCCGTCCTGTTTGAATTTGTATTTCAGGTTACCGGCTAATCATAGGATGGTCTTTTTATTTTTCATTCGGAAGTGCATACACGATATAACCCTTTGGCAAAGCACCTTCTTTCTTGGAATGGTCATAGCTGTCCTTTGCAAAGTTCGAAGTTGCGTTGATGACCAGGTATTGTTTGCCATTAATAGTGTACATACTTGGCTGGGCATTTGATTCGTGGCTGAGGGTTTCTTCCCAAAGGATATTTCCATTCGCCCCATCGAAGGCATACAATTTCCCTCCTTTTGCGGTAGCGAATACAATACCTGTGGAAGTGACGACCATGCCTTTTCTCAATACACCTCCCGGAGCGCCTTTGGACTGATCGCCCTGCACATAGAGCGAATCTTGACCAACGGGTTTGCTCCATTTGATGGTTCCATTATTCAGGTCATAAGCCAATAAGGATGACCAAGGCGGAGCCGCCAATCCGGGCCATTCGAGTCCATATTCGGTAGTATAGCGAGCCTCAGGGTGCTCAACTCCTTCAGGATAGTCTGACATCGGAGCTCCTTTGGCCGAATCTGGTTTTATAGTAGCGCCTCCCGAAGCCACCACGTTACCTTCCGGGGTTTTGGTTTCTGTATTTCTTCGGAAATTGAAAGTGGCTGGATTTCCACCAAGGTATCGATATAAAGCCTTTAGCGTCTCTTCATCGACATGGACAAAACCCGGCATCTGCCCACGGCCATTGATGACAGTACTTCTGAATTCATCATAGATCACATGTTGGCCTACATTCAATAAGGAAGGTCCGACACCTCCCGACATGTCTTCGCCATGACAGGTTTTGCAGGTGGTGGCATACATGGTTTTTACCCTTTTCAGTTCATCGTCTGATAAGTTTATTTTGGGAGGTTCAACTTTGTTGAGCTTGTATATCGAGGCATGCTCTTGGGTCAGGATGTACATGATTCCGTTTTCAGGATCGGCAGCGGTATTTCCATAATTGGAACCACCCAAAGCTCCAGGCATCATGACGGTTTCGTATTTGTCTGAAGGAGGAATGTATAAGCCGGATTTTGCGGCCGAAAGTTTGTTGTTCCAAACTTGTTTGATGCTGTCAGGAAAATATGGGTTTAGAGTCTCTCTCGTGACCTCATGCTTAGTAAAGCGCGGAAGTGATGGGATAGGTTGGGTTGGCCAAGATTCCTCACCAGGCATTTCACTTTTTGGAAATGGTTTTTCTTCAATAGGAAATACGGGTTCACCTGTTACTCTGTCAAAAACAAAGACAAAACCATGCTTGGTTGCCACTGCGACTGCATCGATCTCTTTTCCATCCTTCTTTACAGTCATCAACTGCGGTGCCGGCGAAAGGTCATAATCCCACAGGTCATGGTGGACGGTCTGGTAATGCCAGATTCTCTCACCGGTTCGTGCATTTATCGCTACTAAGGAATTGGCAAAAAGATTACTTCCGATTCTGTCTGCACCATAGTAATCATAAGTCGGTGAACCAATCGGCAAATAAGCAATGCCTCGCTCTGTGTCTACAGAAATTTCGCTCCATACATTGACGCCACCTACGTATTTGTAAGCATCTTTTGGCCAGGTTTCATACCCGAATTCTCCAGGGTGGGGAATGGTATGGAATGTCCAGACATGTTCTCCGGTGACAACATTGTAAGCACGCACATACCCCGGTGGGGAAAAGTAGCTTTCCCCCGGCGCTGAACCCAAGATCAAAAGGTCTTCAAATAAAACTCCGGGCATCATGGCCTGCATTCTTCGGATGGAAGTTGGGTCCCTGTCAAGTCCTTCCCTCAGATCCACATAGCCCTCATTTCCAAAATTGAGAATAGATAGGCCGGTGACGGCATCGATAGCCTGAAGTGTATTGTTGATGGTAAACAATAACCGCTTGTCAGTTTTATCCTTACTTTCCCAATAGTTGATCCCTCTTCTTGTGATGCCATTCAAGTTCGCATGGATCCATATTTCTTTTCCTGTCACCACATTGACAGCAATCAGGGAGGAATTTTTCCCCATCAGATACATCGTGGTATCAACGATAATAGGGCTGAAGAAATAGGGGGTCTCGTCTCCTGTAGGAAACATCCATGCTACTTCGAGTTCCGATACATTTTCTTTGGTGATTTCTTTGGCATTAAAAAATCTGGATTGGTCCGGTGAACCGCCATAATGCGTCCAGGTGTTATGGTCATCTGGATTTTCCGTCTTGCAACCGGAAAATAATCCGATGGCCAAAGGAATGGCAAAAATCAATAATGATAAGTAGCCTGGTTGTTTTGGGTTGTGTAACATTTGGAAATAAGGTTAATAGGCACTTTGTATTTTGATTTCACAAATTCCTTTTATGGAACGTTTGGATTTTGTGACAATATGCAGGATTAAATATATGTTCAGAATCAATTACAGCAAAGAAGGTCAAAAGGAGTATTGACCGCTTGTAATTCTTTTAGTGTAAAATTGACACTAAATACCTGATTGAGGGGGATTATGGATTAAAATTCAGTTTAGTGAAGGGTGTTTTTTGATTTGGAAAAGGAGGAAATTCATTAGTCTATTTCCTAACAACCATTATATATTAAGTAATGGAATTAGATTATCAACCTTCCCTGTTTTTGGGGGAAACCCAATTCCACACTTTAAGATTTTGCTCCCAAAAACCGGAGATCACGCATTTTGATAACCCCGAGCTGCGGTGCAAAAGAATTGGTCAAAGTATAAAAATCAGGTTAGCACCTTGCACGGGGCTATTCATATTCAGCTCCGCCGCGGCGGACTGTTTGTCGAAAGTAGTTTCTGATTAATTTGTTAATACGTCTTCTTTTAATTTTAATCAGTTTCGGCCATTATTTGGATAGTCAAATTGCATTAATTGAAAAAAAGGCGGAATCTCTAATTCCGTCCTTTTAATTAATTAACCTACAGCGATCACTTACTTCGGCACCGCATCATTCGCCGCAGTGGCATATAATCCGAGAAGGGTTCCTGTAAATCCCCCAGCTACATTGGTGGATAAGATATCACCCGAAATCACACCTCCAAGTTTTTTCATTTCCCCACCATCAAGGCTATAGCTAAATTCATGGTCATCTCCTTTGGCCTTTACTTCCAGTTGGATGGGTCCTTTCAGCTCAATTTTTTGGCTGGAGATGATGCTTGAAGTTCCTTTTTCTGTTCTTTCAAGTACAATATAGAAGTCGTTTCCTTTTTTGGTGACTCCAAAAACATAATGGAATTTCTCACTCTGCAGAAGGGTGATTCCCGCCAAATCTTTTTCTGAGGCAGGTTTATAATTCAGGATTGTGGAAAAGGAAAAATCTTTATGCTGCTGTCTGTAGAATAGGGTAGAGATTGGTTTTACCTCTTTGATATTCACTGCAAAAGGTTTGATCTCTACTCCATTTTTGGTGATGGTCATAAAATTTTCCCTTGGACCTCTCAGGCCGATCCATCGGTAATCCAACTTGTCAGATTTGAAATCTTCGGTATAGGTAAAATTGCCATTGGGAAAAAAGCCATCCTTTCCGGCTTTGTTTTCTGTCACACCCTTTGGCATTTTGATTTTGGGTTCCATCGGGATCATCCCATTTTCAAATACAGGGAATTCTCCCGACCAGTCTACCGGTAAAATGAATGTTTCCCTACCGGAATTCACCCTGTCCTTACTATTTGGACGGATCCCCAAGAAAACGCCATAGTATTTGTCATCAGGTCCCAAAACCAGATCCGCATGTCCTGCCCAATCCACTTTGTTTTTTCGGTCTTTGGCAAAATACCTTTGTGTCAAGATCGGATTGCTTGGAGCGGGAATGTATGGTCCTTTTGGATTGTCACTCACAAAAATCACTTCGCTGTGCCAGCCACCTGTTCCGCCTTCCGCGCACATCAAGTAATATTTTCCGTTTTTCTTATAGATATGTGGCGCTTCGATCCAGATTGGTTTTTGTCTGATATCCACCCCTCCGTCAACAATTATCTTGTCTGTTCCCTCGATGACCTGGTCTGCTGCCATATCGTATTCCCAGATTTTGATCACACGGTGACCGTTGTAGAGTTCCTTTCCTTTGTCCGGGGCATCATTGTGGACGACGTATGCTTTGCCGTCTTCATCAAAAAATAAGGCAGGATCAATTCCTGAAAAATTAAGTTTGTTGGGATCGCTCCAACCTTGTTTAGGGTCTTTGGTTTTTACCACGATATTCCCCATTCCTCCCGAAAACTGCGTAGTGATCATATAAAAAGTATCGTTGTATTGGTTATACAGGATATCAGGGGCATAGATACCCGCACTGATTCCTGAATCTTCCACTTTGAGTTGGGATTTCCTGTCAAGTACGTGACCGATTTGGAACCAATTGACCAGGTCTTTGGAATGAAATATCGGTACTCCGGGAAACATCGCAAAGGATGAATTGACCAAGTAATAATCCTCTCCTTTTCTGGTGATGGAAGGATCCGGATAGCAGCCTTGAAGGATGGGATTGTAAAATTCATCTGCAGCCAATGGATAATCCTTTAAAAAGTATCGTTGTATTGGTTATACAGGATATCAGGGGCATAGATACCCGCACTGATTCCTGAATCTTCCACTTTGAGTTGGGATTTCCTGTCAAGTACGTGACCGATTTGGAACCAATTGACCAGGTCTTTGGAATGAAATATCGGTACTCCGGGAAACATCGCAAAGGATGAATTGACCAAGTAATAATCCTCTCCTTTTCTGGTGATGGAAGGATCCGGATAGCAGCCTTGAAGGATGGGATTGTAAAATTCATCTGCAGCCAATGGATAATCCTTGTAGACTTGGTCATTTCCCTCATAAGTAGCTTTGGAAAATATGGGGCCATTGCTTTTCTGGCTGAATGCTTCCGAGAATGAAAGCAAAATGGCTAGAAGGCTCAGCAAAATAGGTTTTGAACTATTCATGGTTATAGGTTTAGGTTTTTTGGAATTGGTTTGAGAATTTACATTTTAAAGAATTCAATACTTCTGAATTAACCAAAAATATCCAATATCCCTCAATATCGTATTAAGGGATAGTAATTGAATTCAAAATCATTGGTAAGTGGTTTGGATCTTATATCAATTGACTCTTATTGAATTCCAAAAAAAATCTACATAAACTTTACCCCAAAGCCACATCCAAAATCATCATGACGGTAAATCCCAACATAAATCCAAGCACTGCCAAATCAGTGTACTTGTCGCGCTGTGTTTCGGGAATAACCTCTTCGACTACGACATAGATCATCGCGCCTGCAGCGAATGAAAGCGCATAAGGCAATACGTCCTGCATGTGTATGACTGCAACAGCACCCAAGACACCCGCAATAGGTTCAACTACTGCGGATAATTGTCCGTACCAAAAGCTTTTTCTTCGGCTTACTCCTTGTCTTCTCAGCGGGACTGCAACAGCCAGACCTTCAGGAAAGTTTTGGATACCAATACCGATAGCCAAGGCTACTGCAGCAGAGATACTTGCGCCATCCATGCCGTTGGCAGCTGCACCAAAAAGAATTCCTACTGCAAGTCCCTCAGGGATATTGTGCAGCGTGATGGCCAAAAGCAGTAAGGTTGACTTGTGCCATTTGGTAGCTACGCCTTCACTTTCTTCTTTGTTGAAGTTGATGTGGAGGTGGGGCATGAGCTTATCTAACCCAAATATGAAAAAACCGCCTAAAAGGAACCCGATTGCAGCTGGCAACCAAGGCATGGTTGGATATAATTTTTCAGAATTCTTGATACTCGGTGCCAAAAGTGACCAAAAACTTGCTGCAATCATCACCCCTCCCGTGAATCCCAGCATGGTATCAAAAACTGCCCTGTTGATGGTTTTGAAAAAAAACACCAAAGACGCCCCTAGGGCAGTCAAAAACCAGGTAAACAAAGTCGCAAGCAAAGCGGCTTTGACTGGTCCAATCTCAGTTGCATAAATTTCAATTGATTCAAGCATAGGAAATTGTTTCCACAAAATTATCCAAGTTTTTTGAATAGCAAGAAAAAAAGAAAAATGCAGTAAAGAATCAGCTGTCCCCGATAATTAAACCTTCTTACCTTTTTTGTTTTCAGAATGGCACCAATCATTAAGATCCGGACTGAAATTCGGTTGAGCCGGCTGTCGTCTGTGGACTATGGACTAATTGACCTTGATATGGCCTTCTCTCTTATCCCCCTGCTTTGATATAAATCCAACCTGCTTCCTGCTTCATGACAAGTTCGATGATGGCCGCAGGGACAAATCCTGCCAAAGGAAGAAACTGCTCTTTTTTCATTTCCCTTTGCTTCAGGGTGTTTTCGCAGATGACAAAAACCACTCCTTTGTCCACCAATTTTTGCAGATCGCTTTCAAATGGGTTATCCACTTTGCGAAGCAAATCTATACCCATTCCATGCGTGACCACTTCGATTTTTGCATTTGGGGCGGCAGTAAGTACGTTATTGAGCTGTCTGATAAATTTCTTGTGGATTTCCTGTTCACCGTCTGTCAGTTGATAAAGAATTTTATGTTCGGCTGTGGAGACCACCTGCGCAGAGGCAAAGGCTGTAAATAATACCAAAAGGAGTAATGTTAGGGAAGTTCGCATGGTTTTATCTGTTAAGCTACCGTTTTTGTAATTGTGTTTTCGTGATCTGAGTCACCTACAAGTTAATCATACTCAAAAGTTTGCCAAAAGACCCAAAACAAAATTCCTGCCCGGGGCACCTATTCCTGAGCTGTATGTCCTAAACCTGACATCAGTAATGTTTTCCAGTCCAATGCTGATAGACAAATGCTTGTGAGCTTGGTACAATCCTTTCAAGTTCAATGTCGTCCAGGAGGGACTGTACGGGTTTCCATTGGCATCTATGGCGTATAATTCAGGCTTCCCTCTTTCCTCAAGGGGAAGCTGTCCGAATGAAAACCCACGGGAATATTCAGAAAAAATCTGAACAGTCAGTTTTTCTTTTCGGTATTCCAACCGGCTTACGCCAAAAGTCGGCGGGGCATGACGGGTTGGACTTTGGCTGCCATCATCGGTTTCTTCTGTTCCTTTTTGGAGATTTAATCTTGAGGAAAAGGTCAGATTCATAGGTAACTTGATTTCCAAAGCTGCCTGTAATCCAAGGATTCGGACGAAAGCCGCATTTTGCAAAGCCAATACTTTACTCATTTCGCCGTCATACAAGATACTGTCCTGACCATTGATGGTAAAGTTTCTTCTTACCAAGGCATTGTCCAAATGGGTATAATATCCTGTAAGGTCGATCATCATCCAATCCCCAAAAACCTTTCCCACATTGGCTTCCAGGTTATAGGCATATTCCGCGGTGATATCAGGATTTGGCACCATGACAGTACCAGGTTCAGAATCAAAAACTTTTCCAATATCGTCTACATTCGGAGCCCGGAATCCCGTGGAGGCGTTGACATGAATCGTCCAGTCCGGTGCAGGGGTGTAGACCCAGCCTGTACTTGCGGTGAGTGCACCTTCCCTGTTGTTGCTTTGTTCAAAAGGGAAGGGATAAAAATCCAGGTTATTGCGGAAGTCGGCTTTCAGTCCAAAGTAATTATACCTCAGTCCTGCCTGAATGAGTGATTTTGCAGTGAGTTTCTTTTGATAGGAACCATAGGCGGCATAAGATTTCCATGTCGCATAGGGATACCTCGCTGGCCCTACTGAAATTTCCCCGGAACTGATATTTTCATCCTGCCCGGTTGATAGAACATCATTTTGAATCAGTTCCAAGCCGTAAAAAAGCTTGGCGTTTTTTGGAAAGGTCTTCAGAAAATCAAGGTTGGCAGAATAAGCCATGACCTCTTCTGTTCTTGTGCGCCGGATGGGATCGTTGAAATTTCGGTCGATTCTACTTTCTCCGAATTTTTGAAGGGCAAGATTCAAGGTCACCTGATCAAAGGCTCTGGCATCGGAAGTGTGTGAAATCTTCAGGTGGTTCATCGTCCAAGACTGGGGTCCATATTTCCATTCTGCACTGCGGGGTTGGCCATTTGGCCTAAACCGGATCAACCTGTCATACCTCGAAAACGTGGAAGTCTCCGAATAATGGAATCCATATTGAAAATCCCATTTTTGATTGGGAGCGAATCTAATTTTTTGCATCAGGTTGAGTTGGCTGTAACCTGAAGGAACCTGGATTTTGGGATTGGTATTTTCTACCAAAAGGTCTTGGTTATCTTTGGTGACCACATAAGTCGGTCGCAAAAAATCCTCGGGACCATGGCTTCCCATCTTGAGGTCGTCAAAATGATGGTTGCTAAAACTGCTGACGCCGGCCCATTTTTTACCTCCATATTTCAGGTGGACATGTCCTGTTTTCTCTTTATTGGCTGTGCTGGTCCGAAGAGTTACATTTCCAGAAACATCTGTTTTTCCTGTTTTTGAAAGATTGGGCTGCAAGGTTTGGAAGCTCATCACTGCTCCGATTGCATCAGAGCCATAAATAATAGATCCCGGACCAAAAAAAACTTCCGTACTTTCGGTGGCAAATGGATCCAAGGAGATAACATTGTGGAGGTTGCCGCTTCTGAAAATGGCAGTATTCATCCTCACACCGTCTACGGTATACAAAAGGCGGTTGGTCGAAAAACCCCTAATCATCGGACTTCCGCCTCCCTGTTGGCTTTTTTGAACAAAGACCTCACTCGAAATACCCAATAAGTCGGCGGCAGTTTGGGGATTGAGGAGATTTCTTTCTTCGGTAGTGATGGTTGTAATCCTTGCAGGAATTTCCTGCCGGGATTGACTCCATTTGGTAGCGGAGACGACTGCTTGCTGCAAGGTGATTTCGGAATGCTGGAGGTAAACGCGGAATCCTTCCTTTTCAAGTTGGTCGAAGCTTTTGGAAACCGGGATATAACCAAAAATCCGGATTTCAATTTTTTCCTGACCCTTGAAAGAGCTTATATCGGCCTCTCCCTGAGCATTGGTATGTACCATGAGTTTTGCTTTTGGGGATGCGATAGTCACAAAATCCATTGGGATCTCCGAACCTGATTCCCGGACCGAAAGTACCTGACCAAGGGCCATATTGAATTGAAATAAAATCAAAAGCAATAATCCTGTTCTGAGCATTCTTTTTTAAAATTCGCTCGGGAAGTTAGGTAACTTTTGAAAAATAAGAAGTGGATTTTATGTGAATGACGGTTGTTTCTCCATCATTCTAAGTATTCATCATGAGAAAAAATTGAACAGAATTGGGATGACAGTGGAGGCCCGTCATTCTGAACAGGAGCTTGCGGAGGTGAAGAATCTCCCTGAAATGAGATTCTTCACTACATTCGGAGTGACGACCCTAATAGTTACTCCGATGGTATCCAAAACTTGCGGAGATGGAGAAACACCCTAAAATACGCTATCAGGCCCTTCCTCTGAGCATCATGTCCCAATACATTCTTGGGAGTACATATTTTTTGAGCAGCCACATGCTGTATTGCTCTTTGCTGGTATCTACAAAAGTGGAGATGAGCGGGTCACTGTCTCTGACGTTGTCATATTTGAATTCTGCCAATACCATTTTGCTGTAGCCCGTTACCAAAGGGCAAGAGGAATAACCCTCATATTTCATTTCGCCGACCTTCTTGGTTTTCATCAGATGGATCAAATTGCCCACCACCACAGGAGCTTGCTTTCTCACGGCAGCACCGGTTTTGGCAGTCGGCAAGGCGGCTACATCGCCTAAGGAAAAGACATTGGGAAATCTCAGGTGCTGAAGTGTGTTGATGTCCACATCCACCCAACCTTTGCCCGGGCCTTCTTTCATGGAGATGGGGGAGTTCCTCACAAAATCCGGAGCCTGCTGTGGCGGAGCAATGTGAAGCATGTCATAATGAATGGTGATTTCGGTTTCTCCACTTATTTTTTCCATAATTCTGGCATCGAGTTTTTTGGAATATTCATCAAAGTCATCTTTGATATACTTGAATGTTATTTCTTGTTTTGCTCCGTCTATTTTGACAGGAGCATAGAATGTTTTGAGAATAATATCCCTGTCGGCGATGATTTTGGTGAGTGTTTTGGCAAAATCCGGTACTCCAAAGATTACTGTCCCTGGAGTAGCAAAGACCACATTGGTTTTGTCCCGTACACCGGATCTCCTGAAATATTCCTCAGCCATGTACATGATTTTTTGTGGAGCACCTCCGCATTTAATGGGAGTAGTGGGCTGGGTAAATACGGCATTGCCGCCTTTAAAATTCTGTAAAACTTCCCAAGTATGTTTTGGATTGGTGTAATTGCTACATACGACACCTTTGTCCATCACTTCGGATAGCCCAGGGAGAAGTTCGGGAGCCATGATCAGACCCGGCGCCAAAACCAAAAAATCATAGGTAAGGTCTCCGGATTTACCTGTTTTCACCATGTTTTTTTCCGGTATCAACTCTGTAGCTTTGTCTTTGACCCAAGTGACTCCTTTGGGAATATACTTTGCTTCTGACCTTTCTGTATCTTCAAACTTGTATGTTCCAGCTCCTACCAAGGTCCATGCAGGCTGGTAATAATGTTTTTCGGAAGGTTCGAGAATCGCTACCTGAAGGCTTTTATCTTTGTTTCTGAGCTGTGCAGCAACTGTGATTCCTGCGGTTCCTCCCCCAATGATCAATATCTGATAGTGGCTCATGGATATTTTGGTTTTGTGTACAATAAAAGTAGTATCCAAAAAAAATGGAAACAGTGATTAAAATCACATTTATCGAATGTTTGAAAAAAAATTTTGCAACAAAAAATACCATCTTCAATCTCACGCTATCATAAAAGATCAATAGCGCAATTTCATTATGGTCTTTAGTACAGTGTTTTGTTGTCCAGCAAAACCCATTCTTTGAATACCTGATTGGCTTCTTTCTTAGAAAGTTGGGAAAATGGGATTTTCCTTTTTTTCAGAGGTAACTCCAATTCCTCATAAATAAACTGGTCATCGAAGCCTATTGCGGCAGCATCCTTCTTGGTATTGGCAAAAAATACCCTCTCTGGTCTCGCCCAATAAATGGCTCCAAGACACATAGGGCAAGGTTCACAGGAAGTATAGAGGTAACAGCCTTCCAATTGAAAACTTCCCAGGTTTTTGCAGGCATCCCTGATGGCGACTACCTCCGCATGGGCAGTAGGGTCATTGGTGTCGAGGACAGAGTTACATCCTTGACCGACTACCTTCCCGTCTTTTACGATTACACAGCCAAAAGGACCTCCTTTTCCCTGCACCATTCCTGAACGGGACAAGTCAATGGCCATTTTCATGAATTTTTCGTGGATTTCTTTCATGGGGATTTTTTTAAGTATCAAGTATCAAGAAGCGAGAAACGAGAAACGAGAGGCAAGATCTGAGTACAAAGTATTAATTACCAAGTATCAAGTACTAAGTACCAAGTATCAAGACCAGACATAAGAAGATCAAGATTTCGTTTCCGACTTTGTATCAATTAACCAAATAACCCATTAACCATCAACCAAATAACTATTCACCACTACTCCAATCCTCCGACATCTTCACAACCCAAACTTGACAACTCGATAACAATGATAACCTGACAACCTGACAACCCGACAACAATTACAACCACTACAACAATTACAACCAAATAACCATTAACCCAATAACCATCAACCCAATAACAACCCCCTCACCCAATCCACTTACCCAAAAACTCCATAAAGGAATCTTTGTAATTTTCGCTGACGACAATCTGGGCATTTCCAATATGGATGACATTTCGGGATACAGAGTCAATATGGTCAAGGTTGATGATAAACGAACGGTGGACGCGCATGAAGTTGTCTGATGGTAAAAGCTCCTCCATACTTTTCATGCTAGTGAGGGAGAGTAGGGGGTTAGGTTTGTCTTTCAAATGTACTTTTACATAATCTTTGTAGGCCTCGATGTAGGTAATGTCTCTGAGTATGATCTTCACGAGCTGGTATTCTACTTTGAGAAAAATGTAATCGACCTGTTTTTCGGATTCAACCTTGACGACTATGTTTTTTTTCTGGTTCTCAAAAAACTGGTAAGCTTTGGTGGCTGCTTTCAAAAAATCTTCATAACTGAAGGGTTTGAGAAGATAATCCAAAGCATCTACTTTATATCCCTCTACCGCAAATTGGTTGTAGGCGGTAGTAAAAATGATTTTTGGTTTTTTGGAAGTTGTCTTTCCGTCTAGAATCCTGGCCAATTCCATTCCTGAAAGGTCAGGCATCTGGATATCTAAAAAAATCAGGTCTACCTCATTTTGATTGACATAACCCAAAGCTTGGATCGCATTGTCAAATTTGGATTGCAGGCTGAGAAATGAAGTTTGTTCTATGAATTTGGCGACCAAATCCAAAGCCAATGGTTCATCATCTACCGCAATACATTTGATTGTCATGAGAGGTCAATTTTCAAAGTGATCTTGAATTGGTTTTCAGCGTTACTTTGGTCAATGTCCAGTTTGTATTTGCCCGGATAAAGTAGGTCAAGCCTTCTGATGGTATTGGTCATCCCGATTCCGCTTGCACTTCCTTCCGGCGTATTTTCTGTTGATTTGAAAATGGTATTTTCTGTGCGTAAGACAAGGTAGTTTTTCTCTCTTGAAAGTGAAATAAGAATAACGCTTTCTTTTTGTGAGCTGATGCCGTGCTTGAAGCAGTTTTCGATGAATGGCAGAAGAAGCATGGGTGCGATTTCGGCTTCTTCGATTTTTTCAGGAATCTGAAGGTCTAATTTTACTTTGTTTGTCAGTCTCAGTTTCATCAACTCGATAAAGTCTTTGATAAACTCATTTTCCTTGGTCAGAAGGGTTTGGTTTTTTTCGGTTTCATAGAGTACATACCGCATCATCCTGCTCAGTTTCAACAAGGCCGTTTTGGCCTTTTCCACATCGATATTGGTGAGGGCGTAGATATTATTGAGCGTATTGAAAAAGAAGTGTGGGTTGATCTGTGCTTTGAGGTAGGAAAGTTCAGAATTGATCTGCTGCTGTTGGAGTTCAAGTCTGATTTTTTCATCTGACTGCCATTTTTGGACCGCACCGATACTGGTACTGATTCCCACAGACATACTGAAGATCAAAAAGGAAAAGAAATCATAATAATTGAACAAGTTGGATTTAGGTTTGTAAGGCACACCAGGCCTAAATGCTTTGTGCATCAATTCCGGCATATTGGTGTATTGGTCATAAAAAACGAAAATTACCACATAAAATATTCCTCCGAGCAGATTGAGGAAAAGAAACAAGTAAGTTTTGTTTTTGAATAGCACATTGGGAATTAAATAGAAAAAATTAAAATAAAAAGTCAACACAAGTGAAATAAATTGCAATGCTTGCTTAATCCAAAATTCATTTGGACGCTCTACTTCAGAGGTGAGCGGTGAAAGCACAAAGATGACTGATCCAAACAGACTCCAGCCCAAAATATGGATGAGTAGAGGCAGACTTTTTTTGATAGTGATCTCAGGCATGATACAGATATTTTGTAAATGTGATGTAAACTAAGGAAAAGTTTTATGGTTAAACCACAACAATCTACCAATCAGCCTATTTAATCGCCCAAATGGGAGATTTGGGGGTTAAGACCTCAAAAAGAGAAAATTTTTGGGTTTATCAGGCTTTCCCATCCTTTGGTCGATGCAATTCCACTCCCTATCTATTTGATTTTTTTTTGATTTGAATCAGATATTCCTTTGTTGGGTAATCTGTCCACAAGACATCCACAAAATTTTAAAGTGATGAAAACCGCAATCCAACTATTATTTGTTCTTCTCCTTACAACAGGAATGAATGTCTCGCAGGGGCATGCTCAAGGATCAAAGCCTGAATATAAAATATCAGGAAAGGTTCTTGACAAATCCAATAACCAGCCAGTAGCATATGCGGCTGTGTCATTGGTAGATGCCGAAACCGGTCAGAATTTAGCCGGCGCAGTTGCCGATTTTGACGGGGTATTCATTATCTCGGGTTTCAAAAACGGAAATTACCTTGTCCAGGTAACTTTTATGGGTTTTCAATCCATCACATCCGGACCTCTGGCAGTGACGGATGAAAAATCGACTTTCGATCTTGGGTCTCTTTCATTAGAACAGGAAGCAGTAGCCCTTCAAGAAGTGACTGTCTTGGGCCAGCGGGACTTAATCGAGGAAAAAGTGGACAGGACTATATATAATGCAGAAAATGACAAAACGCTGGTCGGTGGCGATGCCGCAGATGTGTTGAGAAGGGTTCCGATGCTTTCTGTAGATTTAGACGGCAACGTTTCTATGAGAGGAAGTTCAAGCATTTTGGTTTTGTTAAACGGGAAGCAATCTGCTATAGTAGCGACCAACGTTGCTGAAGCATTGAAGCAGATTCCTGCCGAAGAAATCAAATCTGTAGAGGTAATCACCTCCCCTTCTGCCAAATATGATGCGGAAGGTACCGGAGGAGTCATCAACATCATCACCAAGAAAAACAACATTCAGGGAGCATCTTTGAATATCAACAGCAGTGTGGGATTCAGGGGTTCTAACCTTGGATTAAATGCAAGTTTGAAACAAAAGAAAATGTCCTGGACATTGGGAGGATTTGGTAGATCAGGATACAATATCCTTGGTTTTTTTGAAAATCAACAATACATCACCAATGCAGATGGAACGACAAGAAACATCTCCCAATATGCCGACACTAGAAGCAATATGCTATTTGGCAGATACAACTTGGGTTGGGATTATGAAATCAACAAGTTCAACTTCCTGACCGCTTCAGTAAGTTATGGAGTCCGAAACATGAGAAACAGACAGGATGGTTTGTTGACAAATACTTTTCTGGAAGATGTGTTGCAAAGTTCACTGTTGAGAGATGTCAATACTGACAACCTTTCAAACAACATTGACATGAACTTCAACTACACCAAGTCTTACGAGAAAAAAGGTAAGGAATTCAGTATCTCAGGATTGTTCAGCCAGAATAACCTGACCAATGATTTCATCAACAGCCAGTATGATCTCAATTTTGAAGATATAGCAAGCAGGGTGAAAAACCTTAACTCTGGTAGGAACAGGGAATTTACGATACAATTAGATTATGTCACGCCTTTGGCAGAAAATCAGATTTTGGAATACGGTGCAAAAAATATCCTCAGAAAAGCAGTCAGTGACTTCGCATACTTCACTGCCGAAGGGGCAGATGGTGAATTTGTAGAAGTGGACGACGTGACCTTCTCCAACGAATTCAGCTATGACCAGAATGTATCTGCAGCCTATGCCTCATATACCACAAATTTTCTAAAGAATTACGCTTTGAAAGGAGGCATGAGGTATGAATATACCAGTATCAATGCGGATTTTGCCAACTCAGAACTTGACGGTGAAATCCCTTCTTTTGGGGTATGGGTTCCAAGTTTGAACCTGAGCAGGAAATTGGAAAAAGGAAACATGATCAAAGCAGCCTACAACAGAAGGGTGCAGAGACCGTCCTTGAACTTCCTGAATCCAAACATCAATGCTGCTAACCCGCAGCAGGTATCTCAAGGTAACCCTTTGTTGGAGCCTGAGTTGACAGACAATTATGAAATGTCCTACAGCACCTTCTTCAAAGGTTCAAACTTAAATTTCACTTCCTATTTCAGGAATACATCAGGCTCAATTCAGCCTGTTAGGACTGTGAGAGAGGATGATATCATCTTCACTACTTTTGAAAATATCGGACAGGAAAAAGCTTATGGTTTGTCGGTATTTGCCAATGTCAACCTCTCAGGTAAGTTTTCTGTCAACGGAAGCGTGGAAGGATATTTCGCACAATTGGACAATGGCTTGAGCGATCCCTTGTATGCAGCATCCAATGACGGTTTTGTATTCAGCGGAAGAATATTTGCGAACTATACCTTACCAAAAGACTGGCAGGTACAGGCTTTCACTTTCCAAAGAGGAAGAAGGGTTGAATTGCAGGGATCTTCAGGTGGATTCGGAGTATATGGTTTGAACTTCAACAAGTCATTCAATGAGAAAAGAGGTTCAATCGGTTTTGGTGCTGAAAACTTCTTTACCAAAGTATTCAGAATCAACAATGAACTAATCACGCCAACGATCATTCAACAGAGTACAGTGGGATTACAAAACATGAACTTCAAGATTAACTTCAACTATAGAATAGGGAAACTGTCAGTGGATGGACCTTCCAGAAAAAAGAAAAGAGGAGTGACCAACGACGATCTTAAAGAAGGTGGAGACGGTAACAGCGGTGCTGCCGCAGGCGGATCGCGCAATTAATACATAGTTAAATGATTGGGTAATAGTTATTAATTAACCGCTAGGTTTTGCCTAGCGGTTTTTTTGTTTTTTTGATATTATGTTGATCCGCTTTTTTACCACCATTACTATTTAAAAAATGACCTCGACTTCGCGCTCTAAAAACAAAACCATCGGGTACCGGACGACGGTTGGTGAGCCTGACTAACCAAGTCGAGGCATAAATCAAAATATGATTAGGTCATTACTGACATAGCGGAAGATCATATTAGATAGAATGGCCAAAAACCTTTTTATTGACTTTTACTAAAGATTTTAAAATGGTAAAGGCACAAAAAAACCACCCGGTCCTACCAAGTGGTTTTTATACCTTTATTTCTATTTCTCAAACTGCTTACCTCTTACCTCCTACTTTCCCACGTCCCAACTTCCCAACTTCCTAACTTCCTACTTATACATTACTTTTTTCACTGCCTCAATTGTTCTTTTTACATTTGGCAATGTAGCTTCGATGTAGGTAGGGGAGTAACTCAATGGAATATCCATGGAATTGACCCGGATTACAGGAGCGTCAAGGTAGTCAAAAGCATTTCTTTGGATATGGTAAGCGAGTTCTGAAGAAAGTCCTGCAATAGGATTGGCTTCTTCTACGACTACGCACCTGTTGGTTTTCTTTACAGATTCCAGACAAGTAGCATAATCTATTGGTCTGACAGTTCTCAAATCGATGATTTCTGCTTCAATACCTTCTTTTGCCAATTCATCAGCAGCTTCAAATACAACCTTCATCATTTTCCCAAATGAAATAAGGGTGACATCTTTTCCTTTTCTTTTGACATCAGCTACACCGATAGGTAATAAATATTCTCCTTCAGGAACTTCACCTTTGTCACTGTACATCAATTCGGACTCCATAAAAATCACAGGGTCTGGATCTCTGATGGCAGCTTTCATCAAGCCCTTTGCATCATAAGGATTGGAAGGAACGATAACTTTTAGTCCTGGGGTATTTGCAAACCAATTCTCAAAATTTGAAGAGTGGGTTGCACCAAGCTGACCTGCATTTCCTGTCGGTCCTCTGAATACGATAGGAACACTGTAGGCCCCTCCCGACATAGAAAGCATCTTGGCTGCAGAGTTGACAATCTGATCTATAGCGACCAATGAAAAGTTGAATGTCATGAATTCTATGATAGGCTTTAGACCATTCATGGCTGCACCCACTCCCAATCCGGCAAAACCAAGTTCTGCAATCGGCGTATCATAGACCCTCTCAGGTCCAAATTCATCTAACATTCCTTGAGATACCTTGTAGGCACCGTTGTATTCTGCCACTTCTTCGCCCATTAGAAAGACGTTTTTATCGCGTCTCATTTCTTCGGACATGGCTTCTCTTAATGCTTCTCTAAATTGAATAACTCTCATTTTAAACAGTATTTTCGCCCGCAAAAATAGGAAGTAATCCCTCAATTCCAAAACAAGCTTTGGTTTGAAGGCCTATATTTTAGGAATGGTTTTTTGGAAAGGGAATGTGCCTAGGTTTATTTTTTTTCCGGTTTGGTTACAGGCTTGCCTGATTCTACCCAATTATTCAGTCCGCCTTCGAGCATGTATATTTTTTTGAAGCCGAGTCCCATCATTTTTTCTGTTGCAGGAATGGTTCTTTTGGCTGACCTGCAGTAGACATAATAGGTTTTTTTCCTGTTGAGTTTACTTACTTCTTCCTCAAAGTTACCTCCTGTCCAATTGATGAAAGTTGCCCCTTCGATGTGTCCTTCAGCAATCTCTTCAGGGGTACGGATATCTAAGATTACCGCTTTTTTTCCTTTGTAGGCTTGGATGTCAAATTCTGCAGGGCTCAGCTTTGGTGCTCCTTCCTGTGCTGTGGATATTTTGGGAAATGCAAAGAAAAGGGTCAGGACCATCAGTGTGCATACTGATTTTCCCCAAGTGGTTTTACTGTTCATGATGTATTGGAATTAGATTTTTTAAGTTTTTTTAGTTTTATGCATACTTGCTATTTAACATAAAGTATCTCAGAGCGATTACAATAAATATGGACAAGCATAAAGGTCCGCGTTATTAATCTTTGTGAAATGAGCTTGTGGCAATGTAGCGGATAATCATTTTTCTTTATTTCTTTAGCAACGAATTTACTGATTAAAAAATTTAAATAATCCAAAATGAAGAAAATCGGCCTTATTTCTGACTCGCATGGATATATCGATGCTAATGTGATCGGCTATTTGGTGGATGTGGATGAAATATGGCATGCCGGTGATATAGGCGATTTGTCTATTTTGGATCAACTACCTTCCGATAAAGTATTGAGGATCATCACCGGTAATATTGACGGACTTGATGCAAGAAATTTTTTTCCGGAAGAATTATGGTTTGAAGTCGAGGACCTCAAAGTAGGAATGATTCATATCGGGGGAAAACCTCCCCAATATGCCAAAGGGGTAAAAAATCTTATCAGGCAACACGGTGTTAGGTTATTTGTATGTGGGCACTCCCATATCTGCAAAGTAGAATTTGATAAAAACCTAAATTGCCTTTATATGAATTCCGGCGCTATAGGTCAATCCGGCTTTCATGCCATCAGGACATTGTTGCTTTTTGAGATTGAAAGCGGCAAGATCCAAAACCTCAGGGTGGTGGAATTAGGGAAAAGGGGGAGATAGGAGAGCTGGCAGTGATCAGTTTGCAATAAAAAGTGTTCAGAAATGGGTTTTCAGTAGTAAGATACAGGTTTTATTGATCAGTCAAAGCATCGGACAGTGGTCAAATAACCAATAACCAATAACCCTTTAAACAATTAACGAATTAGCACTCTAAACAAATAACCATTAACCAGATAACCATTACCCAAACAAAAAAAGACAACGTGTCTAGCGTTGCCTTTTTTATTTCTTTGGAAAGAAAAATAAAACAGTTTTAAGCGAAGTTCTTTTTCAACTCTTCGATATCTACATTCTTGATTACCGGCTTGGCACTCAACTGTTTGATCTTAATGACTCTTGTATTTTGTTTTAGTCTCTTTCTTTTCAATTTTCTTTTTAATGCAGTAACTCCCATTGTCTTATTCTTTATGTTAACGCAAATGAAGCGCAAAATTAAGATAAAAATTTGATTTTGCTTAACTTTGGCCAAAATTAAAAACAAAAATGTCCATCCAAAAACCAAGTTTGCCAAAAGGAACCCGAGATTTCGGTCCGCTCCAAATGGCAAGGAGAAATTTTATTTTAGATACGATCAAAGATACCTTCAGGCTTTTTGGATTCCAGCAGATCGAAACTCCTGCCATGGAAAACCTGAGTACCCTGACAGGCAAATACGGAGATGAAGGGGATCAATTGCTTTTTAAAATACTCAACAGCGGTGATTTTATCAAAGATGTCAATCCGGAAGACCTCCTGTCCGGAAGTCCCCAAGTATTGCCCAAAGTAGCTGAAAAAGGCCTGCGCTATGATTTGACGGTTCCATTTGCACGGTATGTGGTGATGAACAGGAATGACATTTCCTTTCCTTTTAAGCGTTTTCAGATACAGCCTGTTTGGAGAGCCGACCGGCCTCAGCGGGGTAGGTATAGGGAGTTTTACCAATGTGATGCTGATGTAGTGGGAACCGACAGTTTGGTATGCGAGCTTGAAATACTGCTCATGATCAAGCGGGTTTTTTCCAAACTTGGTATCACGGATTATGATATCAAAGTCAACAATAGAAAAATCCTGACCGGAATTTCTGAGGTGATAGGTGAAAAAGGAAGAGAGGGCGAATTGTGCGTCGCCATCGACAAATTGGATAAAATCGGTTGGGAAAAAGTACAGGAAGAGTTGGCCCAGAGAAATTTTGCGCTGGATTCTATTTCCAAATTGGAGCCGATTGTCAGTCTTAGACAAAAGAATGCAGACAAACTCAATTTCTTAAAGACCTTTCTAAAGGAATCCGAAACCGGATTAAAGGGAATCGCCGAACTAGAAGAAGTTTTGGATTTGCTTCATCAATATGGAGATTCCGAAGAACATGTAGATTTTGACGTTGTGTTGGCGAGAGGCTTGACATATTACACAGGTGCGATTTTTGAAGTCAAAGTCAACAACGTGACAATTGGATCAGTAAGTGGGGGAGGAAGGTATGACAACCTCACAGGGGTATTTGGGTTGGATGGTGTATCGGGTGTGGGATTCTCTTTTGGTGTGGACAGGCTATATGATGTGATGGATGAGCTTGGAATTTTTCCGGAAAGCAATCTGGACAAAACAAAAGTACTGATCACACATTTTGATGAAAAAGGATTCACTTACGGACTTCAGATTCTTCAGAAGTTGAGAGCTGAAGGGATTTCTTCGGAATTATTTCCCGAAATCGGGAAAATCAAAAAGCAATTGACCTATGCGGACAAAAAGCAGATTCCATTTGTCATCATTTTAGGTGATAACGAAATCCAACAGAGAAACATCAGTCTCAAAAACCTAAATTCCGGTACCCAAGAAACTGTAAGTGTGGATAGAGCCATCGAAATCCTCATCAACAGTTAACCCAATAACCAATAACCCAATAACCAATAACCAATAACCAAATAACCCAAATCCCTAATTCACTTCCAAGATGGCATTGATAGGGATATGTATATTACATTTTAAAGAGATAAACCGGTCTCCGACCGCCCAGACCGTCGTGCTGACCTGATACGTATTTCCCAAAGCATCTTCAAAAATAATGGTCGATTTGCTTCGGAGAAGGTTTCCTATAGCCTGTGCCCGCATGAGATCAAAAGTCCTCCGCCTTCTCGCTATGTCATCTTCGAGAACCTCTTTACCCGAAAATCGGAGTTCGTTGATTTTTTCCTTTTCTATTTTCTCAATTGTTTTCATAGGAATAACAGTAATAGTGTGAATATACAGACTATCAATCGATTAATTCTTACGAAATGTTTCAAGCTATTCATTTAATTTGTTAATCGTTATGATTAAAAGAATTAAATTTTGTGTATCCTGCACAGAGCTTACATGTACCCAAATGGCATGATTTCTTTTATATTTGCAACCTAAAAAAAACAAATTCTATGTTTGATTTTATGAGTATCATGAATAAGGTGAAGGAAGCCCAGGCCAAAATCAAAGAAGCCCAGGCCAAATTGGTCCACCTTACAGCAGAAGGCGAATCCGGTGCAGGATTGGTTAAAGTCACCGTAAATGGAAACCGCAAGGTCATGTCCATCGATATGGATGATTCTTTGGTAAACCTTTCGGATAAAGAAATGCTCAGTGACCTTATAGTGGCTGCGACCAATAAGGCACTTGAGGCAATAGAAATCAAGATCAAAGAAGAGCTTAAATCCGCTACAGATGGCATGATGCCAAATATTCCCGGAATGGATCTTGGTAGTATGTTTTGATGCAAAATGCCGCAATAGTCATATTGAATTACAACGGAGTGGAGATGTTGCGAAATTTTCTCCCCTCAGTGGTCCGATTCTCTACTTTTCAGGTTATTGTGGCCGACAATGGTAGTACGGATGATTCTATATTGCTCCTTACCAGCGATTTTCCACATATCCGGTTGATCCAATTAGGATCAAATTTTGGCTTTACCGGTGGCTACAATAGGGCATTGAACCTGCTAAGGGGATATTTTGACTATTATATCTTGCTCAATTCTGATGTACAGGTAGAACAGGATTGGGATGTAAAACTGATCCGGTTTTTAGAAGAAAATAAAGAGTCCGCAGCTGTGCAGCCGAAAATTCTTTCAGTTCCCAACAAAGGCTATTTTGACTATGCCGGTGCAGGAGGTGGTTTTTTGGATAGCCTAGGCTATCCTTATTGTAGGGGGAGGATTTTTGATGCTATTGAAAAGGATGAGAACCAATACGACGATACCATAGAGGTGGATTGGGCATCAGGTGCCTGTATGGCAATAAAGTCCGAAGCTTTTTTTCTTGCAGGAGGATTTGATGAAAGGTTTTTTGCCCACATGGAAGAAATCGATATTTGCTGGAAGATCAAAAAAATGGGCTATACCATCCATTACTTGGGTATTTCTAAAGTTTGGCATGTCGGAGGAGGAACCCTTGACAGGTCCAATCCTTGGAAGACTTTTCTGAACTTCAGAAACAACCTGCTGATGCTTCACCAAAACTTGACATATCGATACTTTACTTTTGTCTATTTGATAAGGGTAATTTTGGATTTACTTGCCGCTTGCGTATTTGTAGCCAAGGGAAATATTCAGGATGGCAAAGCCGTCTTGAATGCGCATGTTGAATTCCACAAAATGAAATCTACCTCAGCGGTTCCATCAATCCAAGATCCAAATAATTCTTCACTGGGTAAGAATTTTAGGAAATCGATATTGTGGGACTACTATATAAGGAGAAAGAAGACATATCGAGACCTCTAGTCAAAAAGCACAGGATTGTTCATCTTGCGAAAATATTTCCTGATTTTCATCATCATTGCAAGACTTACATAAAGGATGATAGGAGATCCTAGAGTAATGAAGGAGCTGTAGATAAAGAATAATCGGATACTGTCAATCGGGAAATGGAGACGTTCACCGAGCTTATAGCATACGCCAAAAGCCCTATCTTGAAAAAAAAGCTTAATTTCATTCATTATCTAGTTGGTTTTGGTTAGCTTGATAAAAGTACTAATTTAAATTCATTAATCTAATTGAATGCCAAATGTTTAATAAACTGATAAAATCAACAGTATTTTTTTTAGTCCTTCATATTTATGGTGCGTGTAGCCCCAAAACCGGCCTTTATGACAACCTCATGCAGGGAATCATTGCTAAACCCGAAATATTACAATTACACAGGGATTCGGTAAGGATCACGATTCAAGGTGCTGTTCCGCTAGTCTATTTAAACAAGGATTCAAAAATTTACCTTTACCCCGAATATATATATGGCGAAGGTTCTTTGAGATTGGGAGAAATCATTCCCTTTGACGGGGCTTACACCAAAAATCTTATTGATGCCAAAGTGGATGAAACCATTGTATTTCCTTTTTTGCCCGGCATGGAAAAAGGGCAGTTGGTTCTCAAAGGAATGGTGGAAAGAGAAAAAGGAACTTTTCAGGCTCCAAATAAAGTCCTTGCTGATGGGCTCGAAACCACACCACTTCTTACAAGGTACGGGCAAGTACTTCCAGATCAGCCCATTCCGGATATCGGCATGTATATTCTCAGGGATTTTGAGGATATGAACCGAACCGAAACAAGGGAATTTTACATTCCTTTTGACCTTGGAAATGCGCAAAAGCCAAGTCCCGTGTTTCCTGTGGCTTTTTCTGATTACCTCATAAAAGGAGAGCCGGGAATGAAAATCAATAAAGTCGTGGTGACGGGATTGTCTTCCCCTGAATCTAAAGACAATGTCATGGGATTGGCAAAAAAGAGAAGTGATTTTGTAGCCGAAAAGCTAAAAATGAGCAGGTCCTTGTCAAACGTTCGGGTAGAGTCGATGTACAGGTCTGGGGATTGGTTTGACCTCAGGCAGTTATTGACGGATTATGAGGGCATCACCCAAGAACAAAAAGCAGAGGTTTATAATGTACTTCTGAATGGCAGTAGCTTTGCATCCCAATTGGCCTCACTGCAGAAACTGCAGGCGTATAGGAACATTTCCAGGGATTTATTTCCAAAGTTGAGGTCAGCAAAAGTTTCTTTTGAACTTGAAAACACAAGGTTTAATGATACTGAAATTTCAGCTAGTGTTTTTGCCTTGCTAAACAGCAGTTCCCCATTGGAAGGATTTGGAGAAGATCACCTTACCTATGCCGCTCAAAATGCCCTTAAACTCGATGAGAAGGAAGCGATTTACAAAAAGCTTATCGAGCTTTTTCCAACACAACTTTCCTACAACAACCTTGGTGTTGTCTATTTAAATATGGCTCAGCGTGAGTTGGATGTAAGAAGAAAAAACATTCTCATTTCCGATGCCCTTGCAAATTTGAAACAGGCAAATAAAATCAAACCAGGTTCAATACCATTGCACAACATCGGCAGGGCTTATTTATTGAGAGGTGATTATTTTGAATCCTACATTGCCATTTCGGAAGCCTCAGGCATGGAAAAGGAAGAAACCAACGATTTTCTGAATTATAATGAAGGACTACGTGGAGCTTTGGATATCATCAATGGCGATTACAGACTAGCTACGATCAGGTTCAACAGAACTGTCGAAAATGAAAGTAATTTTTTCAATAGAGGAATTGCCTACTTTCTATCCGAGGATTATTTGAAAGCCATGGAAAACTTTGAAGCCGCTGTTCAGGCTGACAGGGAGACAGGATACGGATTTTATGGCTTGGCTTTGGTGGCGGCAATAAACAGAGATAGAGATGCCGTCATGGAGAATCTTGGTAAAGCTGTAGAGCGAAGCGAGTACCTAAAACAAAGGGCACTCAATGATATTAATTTCCAAAATTACAGAGAGGGGCAGGATTTTATAAACCTGTTTAAATAGTATGCAAAAAAGCAAATATTCTTTGCCTTACAAACAAATTTCATTTTTGCATAAAAACTTTTGAATTTGTGTTTTATCATTTTATATTAGTTCCTGAGTTGTGCGTTTGCAGTAGAAAACAACAATTAATTAAATGGTTGCGGACTAATATATTTTCTATTATATTGGCATCCGTAGAAATTAACATCTATTAACATTAACCCAAAATCTCAATGCCTATGATTCCATTCTTTTTTTTTGAAGAGTAAAATAAATCGTTTTAGCACCCCTTAAATTGGCGTTTTGGATCACTTATTCAAGACGGTGTAGAGACAGGTTCACTGTCAAGGTATAATCAGCAATAGTTCGGGAATTCAGACTTATATCCCTTAAAACTGTTGCAATTATTTTAAAGATACTTGCAAACGATTGCACTATCGGTTGAATTGATGAAAAACTTTAAAATCTTATCAATTAATAATTATTACCCAATCAATCTATGTTTATGGAAAAACTCTACAAAAGCCTAAGTGTATTCCTACTACTCTTAGTTCTTTCCAGCGCTACGGCGTTGGCTCAAAAAACGGTCACAGGAACCATCTTGGATGAGTTCGGTGACGGATTGCCGGGCGTAACCGTGTTGGTAAAAGGAACCACCACCGGTACAGCCACTGATATTGACGGAAAATTCTCCCTCAATGTACCAAGCAACGAAAGTGTGCTTGTTTTCTCTTTTATTGGCTATAAGGCTGTCGAGCAATTGGTGGGAAACCGTTCTGTTATCGACTTGTCTATGGCACCGGATGAAAGACAACTGTCAGAATTGGTCATCACAGGTTATACCATTGATAGCCGAAGAGAAACTACCGGTGCGATATCTACAGTAAACCCAAGAGACTTGACCATCATACCAACAGGTAACGTGGAGCAGGTTCTTCAAGGTAGGATTGCCGGTGTAACTGTTGTAACTAACGGACAGCCTGGTACAACCTCCCAAGTTAGGGTGCGTGGTTTTGGTGCATTTGGAGGTAACCAACCACTTTATGTAGTGGATGGTGTGCCTGTAGAAAACACTGACTTCCTAAACCCTGACGATATCGAATCCACTACTGTATTGAAAGATGCAGCAGCAGCCTCTATCTATGGTGCTAGAGCAGCTAACGGTGTCATTATCTACACTACCAAAGGAGGTAGCAAAAAAGCTCAGAAATTGAGATTTGACTACAATGGTATGTATGGATTTACTGATCCGGGAGCGGGTTTGAGTATGGCAAATCCTCAGGATTTCGCCAATTTAACTTGGTTAGCTGAGACAAATCAAGCAAGAATTGATGGCAGGTCTCCAAATTATGGACACCCTCAGTTCGGTTCCGGATCTTCCCCAGTTTTGCCTTACTATATCAATGTAGGTGGTGCTGCAGGCGTTGCAGGTCCATTTAGCCAGGCTCAAATTGATGAGCAGAGAGCATTATACAATACAGATCCTAGAAAAGGCCGAGTTCACCAATTGGTGAGAGCAGCAACAGGTGAAGGAACTGATTGGTATGAGGCTGTCACAAGAAGAGCTCCAATAACAAGACATTCCTTAGGTTTCTATGGCGGTAACGGTACCAGCAGATTCTTCTTAGGTTTGGGTATTCAAGATCAGGCAGGTATCCTGACAGGCAACGATTTCAGGAGGATTTCCTTGAGGGCAAACTCTGAACATGACCTAGGATCAAAGGTAAGAATCGGTCAAAACTTCCAGGCAACCTATCGTTCTGTTCTAGGACAGACAGGTGGCAATGGTGGTCAGGGTGTATCAGGAGACGAAAATGATATCCTACAGGCATTCAGGATGCCGTCAATTATCCCTGTGAGAGACGAATTTGGGGGCTATGCAGGTACTGCAGCAAGAGGATTCAACAACCCAAGAAACCCTGTGGCAAACAGAGAAGGGCTTCAAAATAACAGAAACTTCAATGCCAATGCCTTCGGTAACGTTTATCTTGAAGTTGATCCCATCCAGGATTTGACCTTCAGAACTTCCATCGGTGGTCAATATGATAATTTCTACGGTGTTGGATTCAGTAGATTACAATACGAAAACTCTGAAAACAACTCTGCTTTCGGATACAATGAGTTTTCTGGCTATGTTATGCGTTGGACATTTACCAATACCTTGACTTATACCAAAAAATGGAACCAACATTCAGTGAGAGCATTGGTAGGTCAAGAAGCCTTGAATACCGGTGCAGGAAGAAACCTTTCAGGCTTGGGTCAAAACCCATTCTCCGAAGATCCAAACTTTGTGAATATTTCCAACTTGCCTGTACCAACAAGACAAGTCAACTCAAGTCAGTTTAAGGGTGTAAATTTCTATTCACTTTTCGCTACAGCAAGGTATACCTTCAATGATAAATATATTGTTGATGCGGTAGTAAGAAGGGATGGTTCTTCAAGATTTGGTGAGAACAACAGATTTGGTGTTTTCCCGGCATTCTCTGCTGCTTGGAGGATCTCTGCTGAAAGCTTTATGGCATCTGCCACTTGGTTGGATGATTTGAAAATCCGAGGTGGTTGGGGTCAAATGGGTAACTCAAACAACGTGGCTCCTGACAACCAATTCAGTTTGTTTGGAGGTAACGTAGGAGCTTCTTCTTATGATATTGCAGGTACTAACAGTTCTGCGATCATTGGATTTAGAAGACAAAGATTGGGCAACCCTGATGGTAAGTGGGAAACTTCAGTAACCAAAAACATCGGTTTTGACGGTACTGCTTTTGGTGGAAAATTGGATGTAATTGTTGACTTCTGGCAAAAAGATACCCGAGATCTATTATTTACAGTCCCTGTTCCTTCTACTGCAGGTTTTAATGCCCAAGCACCATCAGTTAACATTGGTGAAATGATGAATAGAGGTGTGGATATCATGGTGGCAACTAGAGGTAATTTCAACAAAGATTGGAGATATGAAGTTCAAGTCAATGGTGGTTTGTTGAAAAACGAGATCGTGTTTCTAGCACCTGGATTGGATTTCATTACTTCGGGTAACCCAAGTTTCAGGGGTATTGAGCCTATCCGTAATGCCGTTGGGCAGCCACTTTCTTCATTCTTTGGATACCAAGTTGAAGGTTTGTTCAGCAGTCAGGAAGATGTAAACAACCATGCCACTCAGCCGGGTGCTGCTCCGGGAAGATTTAAATTCGCGGATATCAACGGTGACGGTGCGATTACTCCTGATGACAGAACTTTCTTGGGAAGTCCAGTGCCTAAATTCTCCGGAGGTTTGAATTTTACCATCGGTTACAAGAACTTTGACTTGGCAGCCTATTTCTACGGAACAGCAGGCAATAAAGTCTGGGCACAGTGGAGATGGTTTACTGATTTCTTCCAGACATTTGAAGGCGCTGCTATTTCAAACAGACTTCTTGATGCTTGGACTCCAAATAACCTAGGTGCTACCATCCCTGTTGTAGAAAAAACTGCAAACTTCAGTACTTCTAACGTAGCCAATTCTTACTATGTGGCAGATGGGTCTTATTTGAGATTGCAAAACCTTACTTTAGGTTATACCCTTCCAAACGAGATACTACAGAGATGGAAGATTGAAAGGTTGAGGGTATTCGGTTCTGCTAACAACTTGTTTACTATAACAGGTTATGATGGATTGGATCCAATGGTGGGTGGTAACGTTGATACTGCCTTTGGTATAGATGTAGGTAACTATCCTGTGACAAGAGGATATACCATGGGTTTGAATCTTAGTTTCTAATCAAACAATCTGTGAAACAAATTGTTGTTGTTAAAAAAATTCATAAATCAAGTTTAATTATGAAAAATGTAAAATACCAATTCGCGGCAATGATGACAGCAGGTATGATGCTGTTTGCTACAAGTTGTGACGATTCCTTTCTGGAAGTTCCTCCAGTCGGGCAATTAGGTGAAAGCCAGCTAAGTACCCTTGCAGGTATAGATGCGGTTTTGATTTCAGTATACTCTCAAGTTAATGGAAGATTCCAAAGATTGGCTTCTCCGTCTAATTGGGTTTGGGGAAGTATCAGAGGTGGTGATGCTAACAAAGGCACTGACCCCGGTGATTTTGCGACCATTAATCCTATTCAAAGATTTGAGACGGATCCTACCGTAGCTATCCTTGAGGAAAACTGGAATGGTAATTTTGAAGGAATTGCAAGGGCAAACCAAGTGTTACGTCTGTTGGATGTAAAAGGCCCTGATGTGTCTGATGCGGTTGCCACAGGTATTGAAGCACAGGCAAGATTCCTGAAAGCACATTTCTACTTCCAGCTTTGGAGAAACTTTAACAAAGTTCCAATCATTCCAAAAGAAGCAGATTATAAAAAAGGTCTAGAAGAAATCAAAAACGACCAAGAGATGCTTCCTTACATTGAGGCTGAAATGAGATTTGCAGCGGATAATCTTCCTGCTACTCAACCACAGGTGGGAAGGGTGAATTCTTGGGCTGCTAAGGCTTACTTAGGTAAGATCATCCTTTACAAAGCTAATCAAACTGGTTCCGCTTCTGACTATCAGGCTGCAAAAACATTGTTTGATGATGTAATTGCAAATGGTGTGACAAGCAATGGTTTGAAATATGGTCTGGTTCCTTTTTATGACAATATGTTTAGAGGTGCTAATGACAACCACCAAGAGTCTATTTGGGCATATCAGTCAGCAGCTAACACAGGTTCTGTAAACAATGCAAACCCTGAGTTTGACTTGAACTTCCCTTACAATACCGGACCTAATGGACCAGGTAACTGCTGTGGATTCTTCCAGCCAAGCTTTTCATTCGTAAACTCTTTCAGAACTAGCAATGGTCTTCCTTTGTTGGATGGTTCATTCAATGCCCCTGCAAATAGGGTGGTAAGTGACATGGGCCTTACTTCAGCACAGGATTTTACGCCTGATGCAGGTCCACTTGATCCTAGGGTTGACCACACTACTGGTAGAAGAGGTATTCCTTACTTGGATTGGCAAGATTTTCCAGGTCAAGCCTGGATCAGAAACCAACCAAACGGAGGACCATATTCTCCTAAAAAATACGTGTACAGCAGAGCTGAACAAGGTTCTTTCCAGGACAACTCTTCTTGGACTCCAGGGTACACCGGTATCAACTTCCTGATCATTAGATTTGCTGATGTATTGTTGATGTCTGCAGAAGTGGAAGTAGAATTGGGTAACCTTGAGGCTGCTAGGGCACTTGTAAATCAAGTGAGAACAAGGGCTAAGAATTCTCCTATCCTGAGAGCTAATGGTACTCCTGCTGCAAATTATGTGGTAAATACCTATGATGCTGCTTGGACTGATGCCAATACAGCACGTGCTGCAGTGAGATTTGAGCGTAAGCTTGAATTGGGAATGGAAGGCCATAGATTCTATGACTTGGTGAGATGGAAAACTGACAAGGCTGAATTGGATGCTTATTTTGCTTTGGAAGGTGCATTGTTGCCAGCTGCAATGGGTGGTGGTGCCGCTTATGACATCAAACACCGAGTGTTGCCATTGCCTCAAAACCAAATTGACTTGGTAGGCTCTGATATTTTGATTCAGAATCCTGGATTCTAATCGGAATTATTGAGCATGACATAGTAAAGAGATGACCGAAAGGTCATCTCTTTTTTTTGTGGTTCATTGATTTTTGACTTTTCTTTTTTTGGATCACATAAATACCCGTAAATTCAAAGCCTGACCCAAAGCATTATTTAACCCGATCAGAGACATGAAATATCTCAATTACCTAGTCCTATTTTTGTTACTTCTTCTATCTTCCTGCTCTAAAAAAGACAATTCCCTTTTTCAGCTTCGGTCTCATAATGAGACGGGCATAGAATTCAATAACCTTATCGTAGAAACTGACTCTTTCAATATCCTTACAGATGAATATATTTTCAACGGAGGAGGAGTAGCTACAGGGGATTTCAATAATGATGGTTTGCCTGATTTGTTTTTTACAGGTAATCAGGTTGCTAACAAACTTTATTTGAATGAAGGTAAATTCAAATTCAAAGATGTAAGCGCTACCGCCGGAATAGAAGCAAAAGACAGATGGAGTACAGGCGTGACTGTGGTGGACATCAACGGTGATGGGTTTTTGGATATTTATGTTTGTGCTGCGATGTTTAAAGAACCAGAAAAAAGAGCAAATATGCTTTTTGTTAATCAGGGATTGAACGAAGATGGCATACCTACTTTTATTGAATCAGCTGCACAATATGGCATAGCAGGGGCCGATAACAGTATGATGGCTACCTTTTTTGACTACAATAACGATGGTCTTCTTGACCTTTATGTACTCAATAATGAGCAAAGCAAGTCCGTTCCTTCCAATTACAGAGAGAAAATCACCGATGGTTCGGCCATCAACAATGACAGGCTTTACCGCAACAATGGCGATGGGTCCTTTACAGATGTGACCATAGAGGCAGGCATTACCATCGAAGGTTTTGGTCTTGGATTAGCCGTTGCCGATCTTAACGGGGATGGATGGTCTGACCTGTACATCAGCAATGACTACATCACCAATGATATCCTGTACATCAATAACCAAGACGGTACTTTTTCTAACCTATCTAAAGAAAACCTCCGCCACCAAAGTATGTTTTCAATGGGGTCCGACATCTCAGATTATAACAATGACGGCTTTCCTGATATTGTTACTTTGGATATGCTTGGGGAAAACAATTTTAGAAAGAAAACCACCATCTCCAAAAATTCCTATCAGACCTACATCAGCAACGAACAGTGGGGCTATGAATACCAACATGTGCGCAACATGCTCCATGTAGGAAATGGTCCAAATATCCCCTTTAGTGAGATAGGGTTTATGGCCGGTATGTATCAGACAGATTGGTCTTGGTCGCCTCTTTTTGTAGACATGGACAATGATGGCAACAGGGACCTTTTGATCACTAATGGCTTTCCAAGAGACATCACAGACAAGGACTTTGCCAATTACCGGGCAGATGTAGGTGGTGTTGCTTCAGTTAGGCAATTATTGGATTCTATTCCTATAATCAAAATCCCGAATTATGCCTACAAGAATAAAGGAGACTGGACTTTTGAAAATGTAGGAGTCAGTTGGGGACTCAACAAGTCTTCATTTTCGAATGGAGCTGTTTTTGTGGATTTGGATTTGGATGGAGACCTTGATTATGTGGTCAACAACATCAATGACCAGGCATTCGTTTTTGAAAATACCCTAAATGAAAAAGAGGAAAAACCAAATTATCTCAGGGTAAAATTGAAAGGTCCTGCCTCTAATCCCTTTGGCGTCGGTGCAAAACTTGTTGTTAGGTTTGGAGAGGAGAAATTCCAATACCACGAACAGCAGCTTTCCAGAGGCTATTTGTCAGCTGTGGAGGATATCATTCATTTTGGTTTGGACACCATAAATAAGGTCAATTCCTTAGAAATTCTGTGGCCGGACGGGCGTTACGAAAGGACAGAGGGGCTTCTAGCCAATCAAGTGATTGAACTTAGCCATGCAGGAGCTTCAGTAAATACCAATAACATTTATTTTCCTTTAGGTTCCAAAACAATAGCACCTCTTCTTTCGGAAATTTCTTCTGTGCTTGGGGTAGAATTTGTCCATCAGGAAACTGACAAGATCGACTACAATGTCCAAAGAACACTCCCTCACAAACTCACACAATATGGTCCGAGCTTGGCAGTAGGAGATGTGAATGGTGACGGACTTGAAGACTTTATCATTGGTAGTGCTTCGGGTTACTCTCCCGTAGTCAACTTGCAAATGCCTGACGGTACTTTTTTTTCTAAGGATATGTTTGATACTGACCTTGAAAAATCCTTTGAGGAAATGGGGATGCTTCTTTTTGACATTGATAATGACGGAGACCTAGACCTATACCTTGTTTCCGGCAGTTCGGAGTTTATGCCCGATGCAGCAGAATATCAGGACAGGACATACATCAATGATGGCAGAGGGAATTTTTCCGAACAAAAAGAAAGCCTCCCCTCATTCAAAGCAAGTGGTACTGTGGTCCGTGCGGCAGATTTTGATGGGGATGGATTTATGGACCTTTTTGTTGGAGGAAGGACTCCCATCGCCCAATTTCCACTGCCTGACCAATCCCTTATTTTGAAAAACAACCAAGGTAAGTTGGAAGATGTCACAGACATCGTCGCACCCGGATTGCGCAGGATCGGTATGGTGACAGACGCCCTTTGGACAGATGTGGATGGAGATGGCCGTCCGGACCTGATGGTAGCCGGCGAACTCATGCCCATCACCGTTTTCTTAAATAGGGATTCCAAATTGGAGAAAATGACAGATTCAGGCTTGGAAAACCATTCAGGTTGGTGGAATAGCCTCGCAGCAGGGGATTTTGATGGAGACGGGGATATGGACTATGTGGCCGGTAACATGGGAGCAAACAATTATTACCACCCGACCGTGGACCGCCCTGTGAAAATCTATGCCAAAGACTTTGACAACAACAAAAGCATCGATCCTGTCACGATCACTTATTTCAAAGACAATGAGAATAAATATATCCCTGTTCCGGCCCACTATTGGGATGATTTGTATGGGCAGAGCACCCTTTTCCGCAGAAAATTTGAAAGGTATAAGCAATATGCACGTGTAACGGAAGCAGATTTGTTTACGCCTGAAGAATTGGATGGTGCTACAATATTACAAGGCAATTACGACAGGAGCAGCTATATCGAAAATCTCGGAAATGGTAAGTTCCGAATCCACGAATTGCCCTTGTTGGCCCAGATCGCACCTGTCAATGGCATGGTGGTGGACGACATCAATGGCGATGGAAACCCTGATGTCATTATGGTAGGCAATGACTATGGCAATGAGGTGTTTTCGGGCAGGTATGATGCCATGACTGGATTGGTTTTGTTGGGAGACGGAAAAGGGGGATTTGAGCCTGTCAGGAGCCTAGAAAGCGGATTTGTAGTACCGGGTGATGCCAAATCAATAGCAATACTTACTATGGCTGATGGTAAAAACATCTACATCTCAACCCAAAACAGAAGCGCCTTGAAAGTCCATGCTGCTGTGAATGCCAATCCCGGCAAGGTCTTCAAAGTTCCGGCAGGAATCCACACCTTGGTTTTGGAATTAGACAATGGCAAAACCCAAAAAATAGAGGTTTACAATAGATCAGGATTTCTTTCCAATTCAGGAGGCGCCATTTCCTTGCCATCCAATTTGAAAAGCTTGAAAGGGATAGATTATAAAGGGGGAGTGGTAGGGGTTGAATTTTGATTGGAATTAATAATTACATTCTCTGTTTTGGCAGAAAGCCAATCCCTCCCTTTGCAAATCAAATTTGTCAAAACCTACACGGGTTTTTTCTAACCCCATGCTATAAACATATCATCCTTTCCGGATAACTGCTTATCAAAAACTTGGACTCTTAACACCATAAGATCTCGACAACAATTAGAACCACTACACCTGTCCGCCGGGGCGGAACAATTACAACCAATCCAACCCTGTGTCCTCTTTGACCCTATGTGGTAAAAAATTCATATTTTTCCATCTGTTAAAATCCCGTTTATTTGTGGTTAAAAAATCTCTTCCCTGTTTTGGCCGAAAGCCATACTATCAATTTGCCCTAAAATTAGTCAAAACCTAATCTGGATTTTAATCCTTATTTTTCTATAAACATGTCATCCCTTCAGGGTTTTTTACGAATCCGATAACAAATAAAATAACTACAACCATTTCAAATTTCCCAACCCGACAACCTCTAGATAACGCGCAGCAGACAACCTGGCTTCAAATCTCAAAAACTCCCTAATGAAAAATATACTAGCTACTCACTCATAAAGCTTCTTTCTATCCGCTTTACAAAGGTCAATGATCAGCTGACCGACTTTGGCGCAGACATCGTGGAAATACCTTTCCCCTTTTTCGGCTATAGATTTTTTGGGATTGCCGATGCCAGTATCTTCGGTGACTTCTGACCATTTCCTTTCAGCCCAAGCCCACTTTTCCCTGATGCCGGGAATGACGGATTTCTTTTCTTTTCCTTCTCCGGCTTCTTCCAATGGCAGCACCAACCGCGGATGAAGGTACATGATGAGACTAGTTTCCATCTCGTCGGCATGGTCTCCCGCTTCCTCAAAATACAGACTCTTATCCAAAGCCTGATACCAATTGCAGGTGACGAGCAACATCTCCGGAAATTGGAGCCCAAGTTCACGCAGCATGGTCTTAAAATCATTGCCACCGTGACTGTTTAGGATCAAAAATTTCTTCACCCCTTGTCTGTCCAATACCGTCAGGATATCTTTTAGGATGGACATTTGGGTACTTGGATTCATGTTGATGTCGAGGTAGATGTCGCTTTGACCAGTATTCACCCCAAAAGGTAAGACAGGCAACACAATTGCTTTGGCACCTTTTTCCCAGGCAAATTTACCAGCTCCCGCGGCGATCGACTCTGCTTCAAAAATGTCCGTCCCATAAGGCAGATGGTAATTGTGCGCCTCTGTGGCTCCCCAAGGCAGGATGGCCAAATCAAAGCGTTGGTGTTCGAGGTTTTTCCAGTTGTTTTCAGCAAGGATATAAGGTCTCATATTTTTAGTATCAAGTATTAAGAAGCGAGAAGCGAGATTCTGGAGTCGTTAGGCTTCTCAGTGATCAGTGAGCAGTGGTTTGAATCAAGTATCAAGAAGAGAGATTCTGGAGGCGCTGTAGGCAATCTCAATGATCAGTGGTTAGGCTTGAGTACAAAGTTCCCGGTAGCAAGTATTGAAATTAAGACAACCTGATAAACCGACAAACTGACAACGCGAAGCAGACAACCATTACAACCACTACAACCCTTACAACCACTACACCCCCTTCCCCACCCCAACTTCCCCAAAAAATTCAACGATCCCAAATATATTTATCCGAAATTTTTTGAATCTTTAATCTTCAAACAATTTAATGTTTTTTTGCACAAACCAAACCACCATGTCCAATAGAAGATCATTCATAAAGAAAACCCTTGTTTCGACCTCATTACTTTTGCCCGGCGGAATTATCCAAGCACGTGCCAATCCTGTAAAGGAATCTACCGGCGAAAAATTCAAACCGCTTATCCTCTCCACCTGGAACCATGGCATGCCGGCTAATGACCGCGCTTGGGAGGTTTTGGAGAAATCAGGCAACCTTGTGGAAGCAGTGGAAGAAGGGGTGAAGGTCACAGAACTGGATATGGACAACTTATCAGTTGGACTGCAGGGACTTCCTGACCGGGAAGGTATACCTACTTTGGATGCCTCTATTATGAAAGGAGACGGAAGCTGCGGATCCGTGGCTTTTGTCAGACAGGTGAAGCATCCCATTTCTCTGGCGAGAATGGTCATGGAAGAAACCCCTCATGTGATGTTGGCAGGTGAAGGGGCGAGACAGTTTGCGATCTCAAAAGGATTCCCTATGGAATCTGAGACTCTCAGTCCAAAAGCAGAAGAAATGTACCAGGAATGGAAAAAGGAATCCAAGTACAAGCCCATCATCAACATCGAAAACCATGATACCATTGGCATGATTGCCTTGGGCCCTGACGGAAAGTTGGCCGGTTCCTGTACCACGAGCGGCCTGGCATTCAAAATGCACGGCAGGGTAGGAGACAGCCCGATCATCGGCGCAGGGCTTTATGTGGACGATGAAGTGGGTGCTGCCACAGCCACAGGACTTGGTGAAACCATCATCCGGATCTGCGGCAGCTTCCTGATTGTGGAGCTCATGCGACAGGGTAGAACACCCCAAGAAGCCTGTGAGGAAGCGGTGAGAAGACTGATCGCCAAAAACTCCGCCAATATCAAAGACATTCAGGCAGGATTTCTTGCCATCAACAAAGACGGTGAATACGGTTCCTATGCTGTCCACCCCGGATTCAATTTTGCCAGACACCACAGCGGGGGTGGTCTTTTGATTGATTCAAAAAGTAAATTCTAAGCGATGGAAAAGATCTTGTTGGAAGCTCCTGTTTTTACAGTGGAGGCAGCGATCAAAGCTGCGGAATATGGAATAGACAGGTTGGAACTTTGCTCTGATTTTGGGGAAGGTGGCGAAACTCCAAGTGCCGGTATGCTTACATTTCTCAAAGAAAAAGTAGATATCCCGATTTTTGTCATGCTGAGACCGAGAGGGGGAGATTTTGTATATTCTTCCGAGGAGCTTTATGTCATGAAAAAAGACATCGCTATTTTCAAAAATCTAGGAGCTGATGGATTTGTTTTTGGGGTATTGGATCAGGACGGACAGGTGGACAGAGAAGCCTGCAAATACCTGATCAATGTTGCCGGGGAACTGCCCTGTACTTTCCACAGGGCTTTTGATATTACTGCCGACAAGAAAAAAGCTTTGAATACAATCATTGACCTGGGTTTTCAAAGGATATTGACTTCCGGAGGAGAAAATGACGTGAGCAAAGGTTTGGAAAATATTCTGGAGTTATTGGAAATGGCCAAAGACGATATCATCATCATGCCGGGAGGAGGCTCCAAACCTGAACATGTCTCGCAATTGAACCGAAACGGGCACCTTCGCGAAATCCACGCCTCCTGCAAAAGCTATAGGCCTACCCAAAGCAGTTACTTTCATCCTTCCGTTTCCCTTTCCTCTGACCCGCTGGCATTCAGACAGGTTTTGACTGTGGATCAGAACATGGTCAATCTGTTTAGAAAAGAAATTGCAGTCCAATGACAGAAAGGGAAAAGCTCCTATCGGGTGAATTCTATAATTCCCGGGATCCTGAACTGCTGGAAATGTACCATCAGGCCAAAGAGTTGTTAAAGCAATGGAGTGATGAATCTTCCCGGAATGGAGAGGAAAAATCCCGGATACTTCAACAGCTTTTGGGGAGAGTCGGCAAAGGTGTGTGGATAGAAGCTCCTTTTTACTGTGATTATGGCAAGCATATTTCGATTGGGGAAAATACTTTTATCAATGTCAATGCTGTTTTTTTGGATTGCAATAGGATTGACATCGGGAATAATGTGCTGATCGGACCCAATGTGCAGATTTATACGGCGACTCATCCGATCTCGGCTACCGAAAGGATAGTCCAAAACCCCGAATCCAATCAGGCACCCTACAAAACCAAAGCACTTCCCGTAAGGATTGGAGATAATTGTTGGATTGGTGGCAATACCGTAATCCTTCCGGGCATAATCATAGGAAACAATGTGACCGTCGCGGCAGGTTCTTTGGTCACCAAAGATATTCCTGACAATAAGCTGGCTATGGGCAGTCCGGCACGGTTGGTACGTGATTTGGAGTGATAATAAGTGAAAGTATAATGTTTTTTCATTTTTGATTATATTTTAATATTGTTTTTTTAAAGTTGCGTAATTTGATATAATATATTGAATTTGATTTTTTTATCTCTATCTAATTTGTTTTAGATTTTTAATTTCTTAAATTATTAATCTCAAAATAATCAAAACAGCTATGGTAAAAAGTTTTCAAGGCGTGCGGGTGGTCGAACCCAAAAAAGCAATAGCTCCCATCTTGGTCAGTGACCACATGAGCACCAATTTGATCACCTTCCGTCCTGAGGACTCGATAGATCACGTATTGGATATGCTTACCAAAAAGAAGATCTCCGGTGCGCCGGTTTTGGATACCAATGGCAATCTCGCCGGTATCATATCCGAAGTGGACTGCCTGAAGGAAATCATCAAAGGTAAATATTCCAATACGCCTACTTTTCCAGGTACTGTTGGCGAGCATATGACAAAGGATGTGATGACCCTTTCTCCCGATCTTTCTCTTTTTGACGCAGCTCAGAAGTTTTTGGACAACAAAATCAGGAGATTTCCTGTCATGAAGGATGGAAAATTAGTTGGACAGATCAGTTTGAGCGATGTCATCAGAGCCTTTCCCAAACTGAAATCCACGACTTGGTAGTCCTAGCAAAAGCCTTGAAATGATTTCAGGGCTTTTTTTATTGGCATGCCTTTTTTACTTTGGACTATGAAAAAGATTTATGTCTTGTTGATTTTAGCCATGTTTTCCAGTATGAACTCATATGCCCAAAGTGGCATAGTCAAAAAGGAAATCACCTTGATGACCTATAATATCTACCATGGAGAAGATCCATATCATCCCGGAATGGGTAATATCAGGGAAATCGCAGACCTGATCAATATCATTAAACCTGACTTGGTTGCCCTTCAGGAAGTGGACAGCATGACAAGCCGTACCAAAAATTATAACCCGGAAGGAAAGATGGATGTTATGCTCGAATTGGGAAAATTGACAGCAATGACACCGTTTTTTGCCAAGGCAATTGACTTTTCAGAAGGGGGGTATGGAGAAGGAATTCTGAGTAGACTTCCTGTCACTTTTCATGCCTATTCTTTGCCAACTCCAAATGGAGGGGAGGGAAGGAGTCTCGCTGTGGCTAGTGTAGATTTTGGAAATGGAAAAGCAATCACTTTTGCCGGAACCCACTTATGCCATGAATTTGCTGAAAACAGGACTGCGCAGTCAGTCGCAATCAAAAATATCCTTTCAGGATTCGAGGGTGCAAAGGTATTGACAGGGGATTTTAATTTTACTTCGGAGGAAACAGGATATTCAGTCCTTTCAGAAGATTTCTTAGATGCAGCATTGAAACAGGGTAATCCTCAAAACACCTATTCCTCCAAAGACCCAAAAATCAGGATCGATTACTTTTGGTTAGAAAAAGAAACGGATTGGGAAATTATTTCCGTGGAGGTTTTGGATGTAGAATATTCCGACCACAAACCGGTGTTGGTAAAAGTTAGGTTACTGAATTAAGTTTTCAAATTGGATTTTCTCCAAATTTTTCCAAAACCTGATTCAAAAGTTTCTTTGTAAAGAACCTGTTTGACTCCATCCAATATTTAAATATTGGAGAAAGTTCTTCAACAAGTCCTTTTTCTTTCGCTTTTAAAATTATTCCGATTGATCCAATACAGGTGATTCCTAATGATTCTGCTATTTTTCGTGCTTTAAAATCATCAATTAGTAAAAAATCTGCATTTAATTCACCAACAAGGATTACTGCCTCCGATTCTCCATAATCCATTATCAATGATAAATGGTTTTTGGTTGAAATTGGAAAGATGTGGCTTTTTAGACTGCTTAAGATTCTTTTGTCAAAATCTGGATTTTCATAGCTCGACAATTCGTTCCAGACCGCTTCAGGGATAAAGTAGTCCCCAAAAATCAATTCGAGAAGATGAATTTTGTTGATTAAACCTAATGAGATCAAAACCCCTGTATCCACAATAGCTTTTGCCATTCATCAAAGATTCTTGATATTTTGGATATCGTTAATGACCTGTTCAAATTCAATTTCTGAATCAAGGACCTGGATTTTCTGAATTTCTTTTTCAAACTCAAATCGGGAAAGTCCTGAAATCTGAATTGCCTTACCTTTTGTTATTTTCTGGTCTTTATATAGAGAAATCGCAATCGCAAGTTGGAAATCCGATTTCAATTCCTCACTTGTTTTGTTCAATGCAATAAGAAGTTCAGAAGGGATTTCTACGGGGATGGTTATCGTTTTCATTTTTAAATCTTTTGATTAAATATACGTAGTTTATCAGAAAATGCTCTAAAACTTATCAATTACAAATCCTTCCTCTTTAACCTGAATTCTTCCGTGCTTTTTTTACCTTCATTGGTCATTGCCAATCTGATCATCAGTTCATCACCCGCTCGGTGAAAAGTTATCCCGCTGAAGTAAGCCGTTTGGCCCTCGGTTTTGATAAATTTAAAAACTGTCCAATCCTCTTTTTCTTCCCAAGCGGTGAGGTCTCTGTTGAAGTGTTTGATTTTGAGTGAAAGTCTGCCGTCTTCTTCTATCATATGCATGTATTCGGAGAAAATCAGTTCCCCCTCCATGATAAACCGGAAAGTTCCAATCATGCTGTTGTCCATAGGCGGCAACCAAAGTTCTTCGCAGTCACCACCCAAGCCCGTTCCTATCCAATATCCAGCCAACCAATCTAGTTCTTGAATTGATCCGTTTCCCGCGGGTTGTGCCTGATCGAGATGTAAGACTTCTTGGGCATTTCCCTTGATCGAAAAGAGAAAAACCAACAGAAGGAGAAGCACTGATTTATTTGTCATGATCCACGGATTTTTTATTCCAATCTATTAAATATTTGTCTATTTTCCAGTTCAGTTTGTGCTTCTAAATCCAAAAATAATATGATCTATCAAAGACAAAATCCGGTTATTGCCGCTTTCATTCTTTTTTCATTGTTCTTTTTCCCAAGCTGCGGCACATCCCAAACAGAGGCTGAAAAAGAAGGAGAATGGATCCAACTTTTCAACGGCAGGGATTTAGATGATTGGACGATCAAAATCGCCAAACATGACCTCAACGAAAACTTTGCCAATACTTTCCGGGTAGAAGACAGTCTTATGAAAGTCAGGTACGACGGATACGAAACCTTTGACCAGCAATATGGCCATATCTATTTCAATACCCCTTTTTCTCATTATTTGCTCAATGTGGAATACCGTTTTGTCGGTGAACAGGCAACAGGTGGTGAAGGATGGGCATTGAGGAATTCCGGAGCGATGCTCCACTGTCAGGACCCAAAAACGATTCTAAAAGACCAGGATTTTCCGATTTCAATAGAAGGACAGTTTTTAGGCGGTGATGGTACCAATCCAAGGACCACGAGCAACCTTTGTACTCCCGGTACAAACGTGTATATGGATGGGGAATTATTCACCCCACATTGTGTCAATTCAAGCTCCAAAACCTACCATGGAGAGCAATGGGTGACTGCACAGTTTTTGGTGTTGGGAGATTCTGTGGTGTACCATATTTTGGAAGGGGATACTGTTTTGAAATACTTCAATCCGGAAATCGGCGGAGGAAATGTCAGTCCATCAGATCCTGCTGTCAAAGTGGACGGAACTCCCCTGAAGTCGGGATATATTGCCCTTCAAAGTGAAAGCCATCCGATAGATTTCAGAAAAGTGGCGTTTTTTGACCTTGAAAGCTACAAGGGAAATAAAGAAAAACTGAAAAATATCCTTGCCGGCCTGGCAAGGAAAGAATAGTCCCAAAAGAGTTTAGAAAAACAAAAAAGTCAGCGAATCCGCTGACTTTTTTGTTGACTTGGAATTTAAATAGGTCACAACATTATTGGCAAAATAAGGATAAGTAAAATCCTTAGCAGCAGAAAGTAATGTCCGCTACATCCGACATCCGTCATCGGTCAAAATTTCTCTTTATACCGAAATTTCAATCTTACTTCAGATTTTTCTTAAAGAAATCAATAGTCCTTCCCCAAGCCAAATCGGCTGCTGCCTTGTCATATCTTGGAGTGGAATGGTTGTGAAAGCCATGGTTCACTCCCGGATACATGTGCATTTCGTATTTCTTTTTATTGGCATTCAGCGCTTCTTCATAAGCCGGCCAACCTTCATTGACCCTTGTATCCAATTCCGCAAAATGGATCTGTAACGGGGCTTTGATCGTAGGCACGTCTGCGGCGGTTGGTTGTCCTCCATAGAAAGGAACAGCTGCTTTTAGGTCGGAGATTCTGGAAGCCATCATGTTGGAAATCCAGCCCCCAAAGCAAAATCCAACTACGCCGACTTTGCCGGTACAGAGATCATGCTCCTTCAAAAATTCATAGCCTGCAATAAAATCCTGCAACATCTCTTCCCTGTCACGCTTGGCCTGCATGGTCCTGCCCTCATCGTCTGTGCCGGGATAGCCGCCAAACGGCGTCAAAGCATCCGGGGCAAAAGCAATAAAACCATCCAAAGCTGCCTGATGTGCTGTGTCTTCAATGTAGGGATTCAATCCTCTGTTTTCGTGGACCACGATTACACCCGGGAGTTTTCCCTTTTTGTCAGCAGGCCTTGTCAGCAGACCTTTCATTTTGCCGGCGCCTTTTGGAGAATCATACTCCACATATTCTGATATTAGGCGTGGGTCATCTTGGGTAAATCTCTTGGCTTCAGCATAATTGGGTAATAAAAATCCCAAAATCGCTGATACCGTCAAGCCTCCAACAGCAAATACAGAGAGGCGGTTGACAAATTCTCTTCTGTCGATTTTACCATGTACATAGTAGTCATACATGTCAAAAATTTCTTGGCTTAAATCTTCTTTTTTGATTGGTTCCATTTGGTTCAATTCGGATTGAGGTAAAAACAAGGATTAAAATATTACCATAAGTTAGACATAAACTTGGTAACCTTTAGAACTTTGGAGAGAAGAAAAGTTTAAACCGCTCGTGTAAATACATAGGATCATTTAATTCTTGGAACAAAAAAACAGGCGGATGGCGAGGCTTCTTACAGTTTCGCTGACTGCATTGGCCTTGCCCTCCGGCGACAAGTATTGTGGTTTTGGTAGAGATTATTGGTTCACAATAGAAATATTGCCTGAAGTGATACTTCCCCGGATTTCCGAGTTTGCTCCATTATCGATATTCAGATTTCTTCCGCCTCTGGAATTTCCGACAGTGATGTTACCTGAAGTGGCGCTCAGATTGTAGTTGAAATTGCGAAGATTGGATGGCGTCTGGATTTTAAAATTCCCTGAAGTTCCGCTGAATCTAGTTTCTGTTCCCAATCCTGCATTGGTGGCAGAGACATTACCTGATGTCACTTTCAAATTACCCAACTCCGATACATTTTCAAGTTTTGCGTTACCAGAGGTGAGACTTACGTTGACGATACCTTCCGCACCCTCTACACTGATTCCACCGCTGCCTGAGGAGTAGTTGATGTTGCCCTTGATATCCTCCATATTGGCTGAACCTGAGCCGACCTGACCTTTGACATTTCCTTGAATGCCGTACATTTTGATAGACCCTGAACCGGCATTTGCCGATACATCGCCACGGATATCTTTGGCAGAAACACTTCCCGAGCCTACGGACAGGTTGGTTGTTTCTGAAGAGACATTTTCTACATAAATTGATCCTGAGCCTCCTTTCATGTCAAGGCTTATGCCGACCGGTCCGGTAATTTTGATATGACCTTTGGTTTTGTTGTTCCAATTGTTGCTGTTAATGACCTTATGGGAGATTTTCAAGACATCCCCGAGGGTAACAAAAACTATGTCTTGATCAGCGTTGGTTGACTCCAAAAATGCATTGACAGAAACATCGGTTTGTGAACCTCCGATGTATTCCACTTCTAACTGACCTCCCGAAACTTCAATTTTATTGATTCCGGAAAAGGATTTGGTGACATCTACGAGCGTTTTGACCTGTGCAAAAACCGGAGAAATGGCTGCCATAGAAAAGATAAAAAGCAGCAGGGTTGATAATTTTAAGTTTGTTTTCATAGTAGGTTTTGTTTTATAGGATGAAGCCAAAGCTCAATGTGTTCAGCTTAGGTCCTTTGTTTTCTTGGAATGTTTCATTTAAATCATAATTGAAATAGAGTGTTACATCCGCCACACAAATCTCGGCCCTCAAGCCATATCGGAAATCAGTGGCAAACATATTGCCCATCTGAAATTCTTTGACTCTGTTGCCTTGAGGATCGCGGTAGACAAATTTACCTCTACCTCCAAGCCTATAACCTGCATAAGGACCAACTCCGAAGCTGAAATTTCCATTGGTGGTCTGCACGGTCGGAATCAAGGCCAGGTTGGCATAGGAAGCCGAAATTTTCGATTTTGTCCCTGTATCTGAGGGATGTTCCTCAAAAACCAAACCACCGTTGCTTCTTAAGGCCTGCAGGTTTCTGTCCTCAAATTTGAAATTATACCAGCTGACGCCAATGGTGGATTTCAGTTTGAAGTTTTTGCTCGGTTTGTAGGTATATTGATAATTGATCGCAGGATTCCAACTTCCCCAAGGTTTGACTGCAGGAGCGGAATCATCACCAATCCAGGTATTGATACCGATATCCAAGGTCAGGCCGTTGCTTGATTTGTTATTTTTGGAATAGTACTCCTTATACTTGTCATCTTTGGAATTGAATTCCCAGGTTTTGGTGCCATCAGCATTTTTGTAGACAATGACATCGGTATTGAAAAGAGTAAAGTTGGTGGTATTTGCCGTGTCTTTTTTGACTGAATCTGCTTCTTGGGCAAAGCCCAGAGAAGTCAGCAACAGCAATGGAATCAAAATCAGTGTGGTCGTTTTCATTGGCTTAGTATTCGAAAAAAGGGATTAGAATATAATTCCGAAGGTGATTGGATTCAGTTCAGGGCCTTTACCGTCTTGGAACATCCGGTTGAGATCGTAGGTAGTAAAGAAATTGACCCTGCCGAATCCTACTTCTCCACGGATACCGTAGCGGAAGTTGTTTAGGAATATTCCGGTATTCAGGTGTTCCTTTCTACGTCCACCACCCTCGAGCGGCCGGAAGACATATTTGCTGGTACCTCCCAATCTGTATCCTGCGTAAGGACCAACTGCAAACCTAAGACCTCTTCTTCCCTGATCGGTCATTCTTCCAAAGTCTATTTTGAAAAGACCCATTGTAGTCAGGTAGGAGGCAGAGATTTTACTTTTGAATCCTGCGACATCATTCCTTTGTAAAAACTCTAGGGAATTTTCACCTCTTACAGCTTGGAAGTCAGTATTTTCAAACTTGAAATTGTACCACTGCACACCCATCCCAAGGTCAAAGCGGAATCCTTTGCTGATCTTTTGGCTCGCAAAGAAATTCAACCCCACATTCCAGCTTCCCCAACCCCTTACAGAATAAGGTTGACTTGTGCCGGGAAAATTTCCATTGTTGTCAATGTAATTGTTGAGACCTAGATCCAGTCCAAAATAAGTCCTTAAAGGAGGATCACTTTTTTTCTTCACCCCGGTTTCAATTTTGACTTTGGTATTAGGACTTGTTTCATCTACCAATATCCGGATGCCTGCGACAGACACTTCGGTTTTGTTCCAGTCTTCAGTTACTTTGACGATTTCCCGTGTTCCCTTTTGACCTGAAATTTCCACGACTACAAGTTCTCCTGTCTTTTCATCGATTTTAAGATCAAGTTCGGAGATGATCTGATTGATATTCATTTTTTTGAGCCTTTCAAAATCATCTTTGTTGTCAATGACAAGGACGATTTTTCCCGAAGTTCCAAATTCCACGATGATGGTGTCTTTTGGAGCCAAAAACTCCCTTTCCGTAATCCCGAAGGCAAACTGCACAAGTCCGAGAAAGCAAAATAATAACAGGTATTTTTTCATGATGGTCTATATTTTCAATTTTGGTGGGTTACTTTCTTTCTTTTTTGGAGGTATTGTTGCTCACAAATAGGTTGTCTTTTGCATCCTGCAGGTCTGCAAAACCCTGTTCTACTTTGCTGAGTAACCCTCCGATTTTATCTACTTTGTTTTCAATTCCGGCAATGAATCCCTGCTTCTCGGGCTCCTCTTTGATTCCGTTTGACTTGATGGTGATCTTGTAAGTCATCACTTCCTCTTCTTTTTCAAGGTCGTTTTGGGCAATGGCTTCGTTGATATCAAGGTCAGGAATGATGATTTCTGGCGTATCAAAAGTGGCTTCATCTATCCTTTCCTCAGGTTGTGTCACTTCAGCCAACAATTCCTTTGGTTTTTCTGTCTGCATTGATTTTGGAACAATTGCTTTTTTCAGAGGAGTTTGCGCATGTTTTGTTTCTTGTTTGGTTTGCTCTTCAGGCACCACCGTGGATTCTTCCAAAGATTTTGATAGTGCTGCTTCCGTTTCCTCTGTGATTTCAGCATTGGAATCGTCCTTTTCGGTAGTGACCTCTGCTGTCATCGGCATGTTGGCTTCAGATTCCCGGTTGAACTGCCATACCACATATCCTACAGCGAGGAAAAGCAACAAGGTGGCTGCGATGCCCATCAAAGGAAACCAAATCCCTTTTTCTTTTTGGGGCAACTGCCTTTCAAGTTTTTCCCATGCGAGTTGGGAAGGTTTATCTTCATGCTTGGCCAGCCTTTCTTTGAAGTACTGGTCGAAGTTTTTATCTGTATTAGCCATTGATTCTCCTTTCTTTGATTTGTTGATCGGCTATTTTTTGTTTCAATGTATTTCTTGCCCTGTTGAGTTGGGACTTAGATGTTGATTCTGTGATACCGAGAAGGTCAGCGATTTCGGCATGGCTGTACCCTTCGATGGCGTAGAGGTTGAATACCGTCCTGTATCCCACAGGCAAATCCTGTATCAGGTCCATGAGTTCTGCCGTCTCCAAGTGGTTGAGTTCATAGGGAGAATCAGCCGTTTCAAGGTGACTTTCCATATTCACTTCCATACTCAGGTTGCGGTTGTTGCGAAGGGTGAGTAAAGATTGGGTGACGACGATCCGCTTCATCCAGCCTTCGAAACTGCCCTTGGCTTCATATCGAGGTAATTTTTCAAAGATCTTCATAAAGCCTTCAATCATGACATCCTCTGCGAGGTCGCGGTCCTTGACGTACCTCAGACAGATCGCAAAAAACTTTTTGGAGTAGGACTCATACAAATGCTGCTGGGCTTTTCGCTCACCCTTGAGGCAACCTTTGATGATGTCCGTCTCTGTGGTAAAAGTTTTTCTAAATAACATTACTGTTGGCTTTCAAATAGGTAGATACAGGTTGGTAAAAATAGGTTGCACGGGAATGTGAAAAAAGGTTAATTTTTTTTTGGTTATCGGCTTCTTTGCCATTAACTCAATATTATTCTATAAGCAGGACGGAAGACGGAAGTCGGAAGTACCGGACATTTCAGCCTCATGCCAAAAATTACATTGAACTTCCACTTTACCGTCATCATGGCGTACTTACATAAATAATTTTAAGAAAATGTAAATTCTGTCCTGTTGGATATTTACTGACTAGTAAATGATCTTGATAATCAATCGGTAAAGGGGTAAAAATCCTGCTTAATAAAATTTGCTGAATAATTATTGTAGTTATTATCCACATCAATTTTAATTTTCTTTTGGCTTGTTACCAAAAATTGGTACTTTTAAGAAAGATTATATTTATGAGAAATAATACTTCTGTTTCACTAGGGGACTATTTTGAGAATTTTGTGGAGACAAAAATCAATGAAGGCCGCTTCAAAAATGCAAGTGAAGTGATTCGGGCAGGATTACGTTTATTGGAGGAGGAGGAAAATAAAAGCTTGGCTTTGAAAAAAGCCATTCAAGTTGGAATTGATAGTGGCATTGCCAAAGACTTTGATGCCAAACTTCATCTCGAATCCTTAAAAGAGAGAAAAAAGTAAATGGGCATATATTATTTATTAAACAAAGCTGTTGAGGATTTGTCAGAAATTTGGGAATATACCTTTGATGTTTGGTCTGAAGATCAGGCAGATAAATATTACGAATTTTTACTGAGTACCTGCCAAGAACTTGCGCTCAATCCAGAAAAAGGAAAATCATACTATAAAATCCGCCAAAATTTACTTGGATTCTTAGCAAATAGGCATGTTATATTCTATATAGTCAAATCCGAAATGGAAATTGAAATCATAAGAATTCTTCATGAAAAGATGGATTTGAAAAATAGGATAAATGATTAACCCATGGGAAAAAGACTTGAACATATTACTCCTGAGTTGGCTGACTTTATCCAACAACAAAAAATATTTTTTGTCGGTACGGCAGCCGAGGAAGGAAGGGTAAATATTTCTCCCAAAGGAACAGACACCTTCAGGGTGTTGGGAGAAAACAAAATCGTATGGCTCAACCTCACCGGAAGTGGTAATGAAACTGCCGCCCATCTCCTCAAAAATAACCGGATGACCATCATGTTTTGTGCCTTTGAAGGCAAGCCGATGATCCTGAGGTTGTATGGTACAGCTCAGATTTTTCACAATAGGGATGAAAAATTCCAAGAATATTTCCGGCTTTTCGAGGACTTTACCGGTGCTAGACAAATCATCGAAATGGATGTTGACCTCGTGCAGACTTCCTGTGGATTTGCGGTTCCCTTTATGGATTTTAAAGAAGAAAGAACAATTCTCACTAACTGGGCAGACAAACAGGGCGAAGAGGGCATCAAGAAATATTGGGCAGAAAAAAATGTAAGAAGTATCGATGGCTTTGAAACCAAAATCTTTGATGAATAAGTCCGCCATTTTTCAAACCTCCGCCTAGTTCAAGTCTTCAGACTTGGACCCCAACCTAATTCAAGTCCCCGCCTAGTTCAAGTCCCCGCCTAGTTCAAGTCCCCGCCTAGTTCAAGTCTTCAGACTTGGACTCTCTCCATACTCCCTTAGTTCAAGTCTTCAGACTTGGACTTATAACTACTCAGGCCGGTTCAAGTCCTCCCTTAGTTCAAGCCTTCAGACTTGGACTTATAACTACTCAGGCCGGTTCAAGTCTCCATACTTGGACTTTTGATGCTAGTGCAAGTCTTCAGACTTGGACTCTCTCCATATCTGATACTTAATTATGCCAGTAGATAAGATCTCTATTTTAATTCTTGTCTGCGGACTGAAATGCCCGGTGCATCCCTGCCCGACGACAGGCGGGGGTCTTCGGTCTTATGTCCTGACTGAAGAAGAATTTAGGGTCACTGGCAAAAAAGCCGATAATTGAATACATAATTTCCCCCATTTTTTAAATTTCCATCTCTCTTTTCTTATCTTGATTGCCTCTACTCAAACCTGCCTTTATGGGAATCAATGACATCATCATCTACATCATGTTGCTTTTTATGGTGTTGGGCGCTTTGGATAAAATTTTTGGTAACAAGTACGGTCTAGGCGAAAAGTTCGACGAAGGATTTATGGCCATGGGACCGCTCAGCATTGCGATGTTGGGGATCATTTCGATTGCTCCGGCTCTCGCAGATGTGTTGGGCAAAGTGGTCGTTCCGGTGTATTCTTTTTTGGGTGCCGATCCCGCCATGTTTGCCACAACGCTCCTCGCCAACGACATGGGTGGCTATCCGCTTGCGATGGCAATGGCGCAGACCGAGGAAGCAGGATTATTTGCCGGGCTGATATTGGGTGCCATGATGGGACCGACGATCGTCTTTACCATTCCTGTTGCTTTGGGAATTCTCCAAAAGGAAGACCAACACTATTTTGCCTCCGGCATCATGATCGGCATGGTCACGATTCCATTGGGATGTCTGGTGGGCGGTTTGACGGCAGGGTTTTCATTGGGTATGATATTGGCCAATCTTGTCCCAATCGTAATTTTTTCCCTTCTGATTGCCGCAGGAATGTATTTTGCCCCGACTATGATGATCCGTCTTTTTGACTATTTCGGGAAAGGGCTGATGGTATTCATCACGATTTGCACGGTATTGATTGTGGTAGAGACCTTGGCCGGAATCGTGATTGTCCCCGGAATGACTCCCATTTGGGAAGGGATCAAAATCGTAGGTTCCATCGCCATTGTCCTGATAGGGGCATTTCCGATGGTGGCTTTTTTGACCAAAGTTTTCGAAAAACCGCTTTTGAAAGTAGGGCAAAGTCTCGGAATGAATACGGCTGGAGCAGCTGGTATGATCGCCACTTTGGCTAATGCCATTCCCATGCTGAATATCCTCAAAGACATGAATCCCAAAGCCAAAATCCTCAATACCGCCTTTGCTGTCAGTGCTGCTTTTGTATTGGGCGATCACCTCGGATTTACCGCAGGAGTGCAGCGTGAAATGATATTTCCCGTGATCATGGGAAAAATGACCGGAGGAATCACCGCAGTACTCCTCGCTTTGGTATTGAGTAATAGACTGATCAAAAACCACAACTGAAAATGGAAACCAATTCTTTATTGTCTCTTTTTGCCCAAGCCAATGCCTTCAAGGAAGGGGACTTGTTGGTCGGGGGAACCCAAGACGAACTCATCCGGGGAAGGGCCCGAGGCCGTATATCCGACCTCAGCATCGCCCAGATCGCTGATACTGATTTTGTCGAAGACAGGCTTACAGAAACTCTCGCCAAAAGTCTCAACAGAAAGGCTTTGAAAGAAATCTCCCATTTGAGGATATCTGAATTAAAGGCCATTCTCCTGTCAGAAAAAGGTCCTGATTGGGTCAAAATCTACGCAACCGGACTTCCAAGTGAAGCCATTGCCGCAGTGGTCAAGGTCATGTCAGATTCGGAATTGTCGCAGGTCGCACGCAGTATTTTCAATCCAATGCCCTCAACCCTTGGAGTTTTTGGAGCGGCTATAGGTTCGGCGAGGCACTTTGGCAGCCGCATCCAACCAAACAGCCCCGGGGATGAGGAGGATGAGATTTTGTTTTCTACCCTTGAGGGACTTTGTTACGGTTGTGGGGATGTGATCATCGGTCTCAACCCCGCAAGCGATGACCTGGAGACGATCGTCCGAACAGAAAAACTCCTCCAAAACATCATAGAAAGGCTCCAACTCCCCACGCGCTTTTGTGTCCTTTCGGATATGGTCAAGCAAAGATCTGCCATGGCCCATACCAAAGTTGATGTGGGATTCCAAAGCCTGGCAGGCACTTCCAAAGGTTTGGAAGGTATGTTGGGCTGTGATGTGGATGAATTGTTGGACTTGTGCAGGTATTTTGAGGGATTGTACTTTGAGACGGGACAAGGTTCGGAAGTTACTAACGGTGCCGCCCAAGGTGTGGATATGGTTACATTGGAGGCGAGATGTTATGGCCTTGCCCGGTATATCAAACAGGAAACCGGCAAATGGATGATTGTCAATGACGTGGCAGGATTTATTGGACCGGAGGTTTTCAGCACCGGCGCTCAACTCCGACGCGCTTGCCTCGAGGATACTGTTATGGCCAAACTCCATGGCTTGGTGATGGGATTGGATGTGTGTTCGACTTTCCACATGGGCATCCATCCTGCCGAATTGCAGCAACTCACCACCGAAATTGTGCAACTTGCATCCCCGGCGTACCTGATGGCAGTGGCGGGAAAAGCAGATCCCATGCTCGGCTACCTTACCACTTCTTATCGGGAGCATCCAAGGTTGAGGAAGTCTTCAGGCAAAATGGTTTCTTCAGCTTTTCAAAAGCGTATGGTTGAAATTGGTGCGTTGACTGAAGAAGGGAACACAGATCCGACTGCAGACCGCATCGCAAAGCTTTATTTCCAATACACCAAAGCCGGAGGTGATAAAAGAAACACCGAAGACCTGGAACTTGAAGCCAAAAAGAAAATCAAGAACCTGCAGGAAAAAGGATGTGACTTGGGTTATGGAGTAAGCAACCAAAATGAAGATCCTGATTTTGTAACCAAGCGCCTGGATGGACTTTTCTCCCATGCGAGGAAAGCGCTTTTTGCAGGGCTTGATGCTGCTGTGATCCGGGACTGTTGCGAATCTCCAGTCTATGTCCATACCGAGTCCAAAGACCGGGAAGATTACCTTGCCCATCCGGGAAGCGGGGAAAAGATCAGTAAAGAAAGCACACAGGAACTGATGAAATTGGCCAAAGGATTGGGTAATACTTCGAAAATCCAATTTGTCATTTCCGATGGATTGAATGCCAATGCAGTCAGCGAACACCTCCGTCAGGTACTTCCTGCGCTGAAGAAATCACTTTATGGAACACATTTCACCTATTGTCGGCATGACATCATCGTCCGCAATGGCAGGGTAAGGGCAGGCTACCATATCGGTCAAATCCTGCAACCTGAACTGATTGTACACCTGATCGGGGAGCGTCCCGGTACCGGACTTAACCAACTTTCGGCCTACATCACCTACGGCACAAGCCCGGAAGGTTTTTCGATTTTTGATCCGGATATGGACCATAGCCTGACCACCGCCGTCTGCGGCATCCACCCCCAAGGCAAATCCCCACAATCCGCCGCCCAAGAAATCCTCCGCATCATTGCCAAAGCCATAGAAAAGAGAGGGACAGGGGTGAGGTTGGGAAAGGTGTAATATTGAAAAATGAAAAATTCTGAATGATGAATGAGAACCAAGGAAAAGTCTAATTGGCAGGTTGGATTCATAAAAAAATTCTTTTAGTTTTATAGGAGATCTTTCCACAATATTGTGGAAAGCACGCTATTTTGGAATGCTTTCCGCTATAATGGAAGAAAGCGAAACGTTGGACTCAATTCTAAAATGGCAAAGCAGAATCCTTGGATAATCGGAATATTAGGTTTTGGAGTTTTTCTATACCTAGCATGGAATAATTTTGAAATACCATTTGCTCCATGGACAAAAACGGCAGAGGCCAAAGCAGTTATTACAGAAAATGTACTCGGGTATGGTTCGAAAGGAATGGGATATACTCAAATCATAACGATATCCTATCAGGTTGATGACTCTGTTTATGTTCAGAAGAAAAAACTTTCTCAGAGAATCGATAAAAAGGAAATTGGATCGAAGGTCTTAATAGAATATGCTGTCAAAGATCCAGGCAATTTTGAAATCAAAGGTTTTTTGAAACAATGAACTAAAATTTTTATCAAAATACTTTATCTTCCTATATGGAATCAGTTGACTTTATTTCTGAAATTGTAGTTTTCAAACCATCCCAAGGGAATAATGAATTTGAAATCATTTTGGATGGGGAGCAAGATACGGTTTGGGTCACCGAACAGCAGCTTGTTGAGTTATTTGGTAAAGCTAGAAGGACGATTGGTGAGCACATCCGAAACATTTACAAAGAGGGGGAATGGGAAAAAGAGTCAACTTGGCGGAATTTCCGCCAAGTTCAAAAAGAAGGGGAAAGAAAAGTAAAAAGGGTGGTTTCAGCTTACAATTTGGATGTTGTGATCTCAGTAGGATACCGTGTGAAATCACCTGTTGGGATTGAATTCAGAAAATGGGCAACCCAAAGACTCAAAGATTACTTGGTTAAAGGTTATGCCATCAATAGCGAATTATTGAGCAAGCAAGGTCAAAAAATAATTCAGCTAGAAAACCAACTTGATATTTTAAGGGAAAGAACTTTTGAGTCACAAAGAGTATTGACTGAAGGATTTTTGGATATTATTTCAAAGTATTCCAAATCTTTTGAATTGCTCAATAGGTATGATTCAGAAGATCTTCAGCTCGATAACCTTTCAAAAGAAATCATTTACGTCATCAACTATGATGATGTCAAGAAGGCCATTCACCAATTAAAGAGGGAATTGATTCAGAAAGGAGAAGCGGGAGAGCTTTTCGGGAACGAGAAAGATGATTCATTTCGAGGGATATTGGGAAGTATCTCCCAAACAGTGTTTGGAGAATTGGCATATCCAACTATTGAAGAACAGGCTGCACAATTGTTATATTCTGTCATCAAGGGTCATGCCTTCAGCGATGGAAACAAGAGAATAGGTTCATTTCTATTTGTATGGTTCTTAGAGCAGAACAATTATCATTTGGATGAAAGAGGAATAAGAAAAATAAATGAAAATACCTTGGTAGCATTGGCATTGGCAGTAGCACAAAGTTCACCTGAGCAAAGGGATTTGATGATTAAACTGATAGTAAACCTAATAAAGAACTGAGTCCAACATCACCTTAGAAGACAGCGGGCGGTTCAGAGTAAATTGAAAGTTTATTATCTTTAATAAGTTACTAGTAGTTTGGAAGCGAACGGCTCCAAATGCCCGCCGTCTCCAAGCTGAATCACGTTGAATTGAATTGTAAGAAAACGCGCGGTGCGGGGTCAGGAAAAGAAAAGTCAATGGAAATCTTTGCAGGAGGCA
>NZ_JAKZAM010000076.1 GCF_022538055.1 Cognataquiflexum nitidum
CTTTTGTTTGGCTCTTTACTAGACAGTGAAAAAAAACAGGTCATAATTTGGAATTATGGCCTTTTTTTATGAATATTATATCTAGTTAATAGACTAGATATGGGATACCCAACCAAAGTCCAGCTCATCAAAAGAGCTAAAAGTGAACAATGGTATGTTAATTTTCCTGCCGCCGTTGCCCAAGCCATCGAGTTTCAGCAAGGTGAAGTAGTGGAATGGATCATCGATGACCATCAACGTCTGGTGCTTCAACGAAGTGATCAGTCCGTGGCAGACCTTAAAAAAAAACTCCCCAAGATAACCTGAAAGGAGTATTGGAAGGTATTTTCTTGGAATGCCGGTCCTGCTTCAAGCAGTTTCGGACCTGGCAAAGAGCCGGGAAATTGGTCAACGGAATACTCTCCTGTATGGGCCGTCACACCGTCACTGGCTGGCTGACCTCCAGTGGGGATCAGTTTAAAGACTGGACTTCCGCTTATCGCCTTTTTAAAGGTGACAGGATGGATATTGCCGGTGTTTTCGGTGTCATTCGCAGAAAGATTGTGGCATTGGCCGATCCGCAGGAGCCCTATGTTTTTGCCCACATGGATGATACCCTGCTGCGCAAAAAGGGGAAGAATGTATTTGGCACCCGATGGCTTAGAGATGCGCTGGGACCTCCCTTCCAGACTAATCTGGTCTGGGGCCAGCGCTTTATCCAACTTTCCCTTGCTTGTTTTTCCAGAAGGGGAGCCGTACAGGCCCGAGCCATTCCTGTCGACCTTCATCACTGCCCCACCGTGAAAAAGCCCGGCAAAGCAGGAGCGGAACAAGATTGGGAGAACTATCGGGAAACCCAGAAAAAAGCCAAGCTAAGCGTCATCGGTGCCCAACGGATCAAGCTTCTGCGTGAAAATCTCGATCAGGACGGTTATTCCAACAAGGACCTCGTGGTCAGTGTGGACGGAAGCTATACCAACGAAGCGGTCCTGAAGAAACTCCCTGCCAACACCATCCTGATCGGCAGAATCCGCAAAGACTGTAGTCTCTATCTGCCTCCCGAGCCGCCCACAACCGGTAAGGGACGTAAAAAGGTCTACGGAGAAGCTCTCCCAACTCCAGAACAGATACGACAGTCCGATGACCATTCCTGGGTAAAAGTCCAGGCTTGGGCAGCAGGGAAAGTACACGACTTCCAGCTGAAAGTTGTCCCAAAAGTCCGCTGGAGAAAGGCCGGGAACAAGGATCTCAAACTGATCATCATCCGGGCGGTTTCATACCGTAAAACCAACAAGTCACGCTTGCTCTACCGGGATCCCGCTTACCTGATCTGTACCGAACCGGATTTGGACTTAGCCACACTTCTGCAAGCTTACCTCTGGAGATGGGAGATAGAGGTCAACTTCAAAGACCAGAAAACCATTCTGGGATGCGGACAAGCACAGGTTAGAACCAAAGAAGCCTGTGAAAAAGTCCCCGCATTCCTCACCGCTGCATATTCTATGCTTCTACTGGCTGCGGCAACCGCCAAAAACCAAGTCCTTCCTCGGCCTAAATGGTATAAATCCAAAAAATCAATCCGTACCACAACCGGAGACATCCTCAATCAATTCCGGGCACTAAACTGGGCTCACAGCTCAAAAATCAATTTCTCCGACTTCGTCAACATTCAGAAAAAACTGCAAACCCTCAAAAAAACAGATAATCCTATCCTAGCTGCATTGTTTCAAGCCAGAAATTAGCCAAACTTGAG
>NZ_JAKZAM010000077.1 GCF_022538055.1 Cognataquiflexum nitidum
GTAACTACTCAGGTTCTATTTAATTAACCGGAATTCAAGTTTTTTAATTGGTAACTGCTTTTGGGTTTAGCCTGTGTGCTTTTTTTTAGCCCATTCCGAAATTCGGTTTTTTTGACGGTTTATCCACATTATTTTGTGGGAAAATACCGGTTCAAATGTTGGTTTTTATTGGTTTTAGGCCCCATATTCAAGGAAACATCTCTATTCAGCTTGGACCACAGGGATAAACAGATAGCGGAATTAGTCAACCTGAACCTACGGCTCTTGGACAGGATCAGGTTTTTGGAGATACGTGTAACTGAGCTTGAAAAAGAGCTTGCCCGGTACAAAAATCCAAAGAACAGTACCAACAGTTCGGTTCCCCCCTCCAAGGATGAGAACCGGCCCAAAAAGACACAGAGTCTCCGGGAGCATACAGGCCGAAAACCCGGCGGCCAGCCCGACCACAAGGGACATACCCTGGAAATGTCATCCTCCCCTGATATCCTGATAGACCATATCCCCCAGTACTGTACCTGTTGCGGACGTGACCTCTCGGAGGTTCCCGCCAAGCTGTCCTCCTGCAGACAGGTTGTAGACCTGCCTGTCATCACTCCTGTATGTACCGAACACAGAAGTTATTCAAGAATCTGTCCCTGCGGGAAAAAAAACAGGGCAGCCTTTCCCGGAAATGTCAATGCACCCATACAATACGGCAGCGGTGTCGAGACCATGGTCAGTTATCTGCAAGCCAGACAGTATGTTCCATACAGACGGACCAAGGAACTCCTCAGAGACTGTTTCGGCATCAATCTGAGTGAAGGAAGCATCGACAACATTATCGGCAGGTTTGCAGCCAAAGCAGCTCCGTTATATGCAAAGATCAAAGCAGCCGTCTCCAAGAGCCCTGTCATAGGGGCTGACGAGACAGGGGCAAAAGTGGACGGGAACAGACAATGGGTCTGGACTTATCAGACAGTGGAATTCACCCTTTTGGCCATATCCCAGTCCCGGGGGCTCAAAGCCATAAAGAGTCACTTCCCCGGGGGATTCGGAAATGCGATATTATGCCACGACGCATGGAGGGCATACTTCAGTTATTCGGAAAACCTCCACCAGCTCTGCTGTGCCCACCTGATAAGGGAACTCAACTACATCGTCGAACGGCATAAGTCAGAATGGGCCGATTGCCTCAGGACCCTGTTCAGGGAAGCTATCTCCTTGGATAAAAAAATGAAAGGATTACCTGATCCCGAAGAGGGAAAAAATATTGCCCGAATAGAGGAGCGGCTGGATAACCTCCTCGCACTTCCGATAGACCCCAAACATGAAGAGGCAGTCTCGATGCAGAAAAGACTTGTAAAATACAGGCAGTCCCTCCTTGTTTTTCTACACTACCCAGAAGTACCCCCGGACAACAATGCATCTGAAAGAGCCATACGCAACATCAAGGTAAAACAAAAGATATCAGGTCAGTTCAAATCCGAAAAAGGTGCTGAAAGCTTTTGTGTCATAAGATCCGTGGTCGACACCTTGATCAAAAAGTCAGAAAATGTCCTCCAAAACCTCACTCATATAGCTAAATTACAACCTGAGTAGTTAC
>NZ_JAKZAM010000009.1 GCF_022538055.1 Cognataquiflexum nitidum
CTCCATTCAACATTCACTAAACGCAATACCGGGGACTGCCAAATGGCACGGAGCAGTACAGCGTTTAGTTAACCGTTGGCGTGCATGCGAAACAAGAAATAGAACCACGAGAAAGATGCTAACTTTACATTCAAGCAAAGAATAAATGGAAAGATTATCAACGAAGAAATATCAGAAGGATATATCAAATGCGATCCAGCACTTTTGGAACACACGTGAAGCTCAGTTAAAGGGACAAAAAAGATCTGACCAAGGATCAAGAGGTTCAGTTACTGGTGGAAAACAACTTGATGGATTTATACAGATATTGGTTAAAGTATCAAAAGATTTAGGTGTTCCTGAAGAGTGCCTTTATATCAAAGGGAATAACCTACCCGGGTTCTTCAGACCTACCAAGGACTGGGACTTCTTGATTATCACACCTAATAAACAGCTGATTGCAGTTGTGGAGCTTAAATCTCAATTTGGTTCATTTGGCAATAATTTCAACAACAGAACAGAAGAGGCATTAGGAAGTGCTGTTGATTTATGGACTGCATTTCGAGAAAATGGGTTTCCACAAAAGCAACAACCTTGGGTAGGATATGTATTTCTAGTGGAACAAACTTCCAAGTCTACCAGCCCAGTTCGATTACAAGAGCCACATTTTAAAGTGAGACCTGAGTTTGAAAACACAAGCTATTTAGATAGATATGCCCTCTTTTGCCAAAAGCTTATGCAGGAGCGTCACTACTCCTCAACAGCAATGATATGGACTGATAGAAATATGAAGTTTGGATACCCGGATGATGATATATCCTTTGACACATTCTTGCTATCTTTCATGGGATTTATTCAAGGTAAGCTAAAAGAATTTGAAAAATGATTTACGGAATCAGATCAAATGGAAATAAGCACGGCCTAGTTTTAACAAAACCAATTGTCGTAGAGACAATGTTGGATAGGGTTCTATATACGAAAAATCATGATCTTAGAAACATTAGGGTCATCGAACCTTCTGCTGGTGATGGTGCTTTTGCTATTAAAATTATTGAACGGCTTTATCATTCATCTTTAAAATTCGACTTTTGTTTTCAAAAAGCCCTTTCAAATCTATTTTTCTTCGAATTAGATAATGAAATAGGTGTTCTTTTGAAGGAAAGAATCGAATCCGCACTGAATAAATATGCTAGTGTTATTCCCGATAACTTAATACGCATTGAAGATTTCCTCTTGTCCAAGTCAGATAAGTGTGATTTAATAATAGGCAATCCACCATACGTTAGACATGAAAATATTCCAGAGGAAAAAAAGGAATTATATAGAAGAAAATTTCCCACTTTCAAGCATAGGAGTGACCTTTACATTGGATTTTATGACAAAGGGCTTAGGTTGTTAAAAGAAAACGGTGCACTTTCATTCATTTGCTCTAATCGTTGGTTAAAAAATCAATACGGTGAAAGTCTCAGGAGCTTGATCCAACTAAACTACTCTCTAGAGGAAATTATTGACTTGGAGGAAACATGCCCTTTTGAAGAGGAGGTAATAGCTTACCCCGCAATTACAACAATCCGGAATTCTAAGACAAATACCAAAGCTAATTATTACTTAATTGATGATCTAGCCAAATTGCGGGATATAAATAAAGACTCTGAGATTACGAGGACTTTAGATATTGCTAACTCAAAAAATTGGTTCTCTTATGTATGGAGTGGTGAAGTTCACGAAAAGTTCCTGACCACAATTGAAAGCCAGGGATTTAACATAGGAATTGGTGTTGCCACTGGATTAGATAAAGTATTCATAAGAAATGATTTTAAGTCATTAGTTGAGGAAGAACTTCTGTTACCTATTTTAACCTCAAAAGATTTAAAAAATAACAAACTTAATTGGTCTGGAAATTACATTTTAAACCCTTTTGATTGTACAGGGAAACTTATTGACTTAACAAAACATCCCATGGCAAAAGAATATCTTGAATCTCATAGAGAGGTGCTAGAAAGACGTCATGTGGCTAAAAAGAATCCACAGCATTGGTATAAAACGATTGATCGAATTAAGCCTTCATTGACAAGTCAGTACAAAATTATTCTACCTGATATTTCAGGAAACAATCACATTTTTATAGATAAGGGCAATTTCTATCCACATCATAACTTGTACTACATTACAGGTAGAGATAAAAACAAACTTGTAATTCTAGCATCTATTTTAACATCCAAATTCATTAGAAACCAACTTTTAGAGCTAGGAACAACAATGAATGGTGGATACCCACGATGGCAAAGTCAGAACTTGAAGAAGCTCCGAATACCTATGATAGATGCCATGCCGAAAGAAACTTCTGATGCACTCATCAAAGCATATCATGATAAGGATTATCGGACTATAAATAAGTTAGTTGCTGAGGACGAGATTGGAAACTATAGTTTTCAAGTTGGTCAAACAACACTATTCGAACCAAAAGGAGTGGAATATGGTCAAAAATAAAAAAGCACGACACGCCAACATTGTATAAGCGTAATGCGGGCTGAACAGCAAAATTGAACTTATTTGCTCCTAAGAGACTATAGGGTGGTCAGATAATTATTCGCCCCAAAACCCGCACAACGCTTATACTTGACCGTTATGCTACACTTTAGAAAAACCACCTAAGCATTTTTCTCTTTTAAATAACTTCCATGTTCCATTATTCGTTAACTTTACAGCATGGAGAAAAAAAGAACACTGATTTTCTTTAAGGATTATTTTAATGACTTTTTTGACAAGCTTCCTGAAAAGGTGAAAGGCAAGATTGATGAAGTGCTTTATATGATTATGGTTCTTGAGAGAATTCCGGCAAAGTTTTTCTCACATATGACCGCTAATGATGGACTCTATGAAATCAGGATAGAATATAGCAGCAATATCTACAGGATATTTTGCTGTTTTGATGAAGGTAATTTGGTACTGTTGTTCAATGGCTTCCAGAAGAAGTCTCAAAAGACCCCTCAGAAGGAAATTGACAAAGCATTGAAAATCAAAGCCGAGTATTTTGAAGAAAAGAATAAACAAAAGAAAAATGGAAAAAATTAGCTCAGTTACAACATTTGAACAACACCTTGAAAAAAGGTACGGTCATGCTGGAGAAGAAAAAAGAATGGCTTTTGAAGCGAAAGCCAAAGCTTTTGCTATTGGTGAACTTATCAAAGAAGAGCGAAGACTTTCAAAAATGACTCAAGAACAACTCGCTACTAAAACAGGGACTAAAAAAAGCTTTATCTCGAGGATTGAGAATGGAAAAAGTGATATTCAACTTTCAACCCTTTATCGAATATTAGAATTAGGATTAGGTAAAAAAGTCTCATTCACGATAGAATAAAAGCGAAACACAAGATCACCTTGGATACACCGTGCGATTCATAGTAAATTGAAAGTTTAGTATCTTTAAGAAGTTAGGAGTATGCTTGAGGGATTCGACTCAATCTCAGCCTAGAAGAATATGGGTTGCGACTAGCAGTAGATTTCATTTCCACCTTTCTATCCTCACAAAATTGTAATTGATTCATATATGGTGTAATTTTACACCAAAAAAATAAAGCTATGGCAAGACAAAGTATATCTTTTTCGAAACCAAATGATGAATGGTTAAAATCCCAAATTGAAAACGAGGAATATTCAAGCAAAAGTGAACTTGTCAATGATTTGGTCAGACAGGCGAGAAAACAGCAGGCCACTATTGACTGGCTTAGGGCAAAGCTAGAAAAATCCGAAATGGATGGATTTACTACCGATTCCAAAGAGATGATTTTAAAAGAGTCAAAGAGCAAACTCAGTGGCTGATTATAGACTAAGTAATGCAGCCAAAGAGGACTTGATTCGCATTCATCATTATGGAGCTGGAAGGTTTGGTGTTATCCAGGCTGACAAATACTTCAACGCATTTTTTGATTATTTTGAAATGATTGCCGAAATACCCTATTCATTCGAATCTGTAGATTATATAAGAAAAGGTTATAGAAGATGTCCCTGTGGCTCTGATACCATATACTTTAGAATCACAGACAATGTCGTTGAGATTATGGCAATAGTTGGAATGCAGGATTTGAATAATCTACTCTAATTCATAATCACGATGGAAAAAGATATAGAAACTTTTTATCCCAAAAGCCGGCAGGAGTGGAGGGATTGGCTACAGGAACACCATGATAAAAAGCAATCCATTTGGATTATTTACTACAAAAAGAAATCAAATGCTCCGACTGTCGCCTACTCGGATGCAGTGGATGAAGCGCTTTGTTTTGGTTGGATTGACAGCAAGCAAATGCCTATTGACGCTGAGAAATTCATGCAGTTTTTTAGCAGACGGAAACCCAACTCTGTCTGGTCAAGGATCAACAAAGAAAAAATTGATCGGTTGATTTCCCAAGGACTGATGACCGAAGCCGGTTACCGGACCATTGAAATAGCAAAGCAAAATGGTTCTTGGACGATTTTGGATGGTGCCGAAGCCTTGCTTATTCCTGAGGATCTGGAGTCGGAATTCCAGAAAGTGCCTCAAGCCAAAGATTACTTTTTAGGATTAAGCAGGTCAGACAAACGCAATATCCTGCAATGGCTTGCCTTGGCCAAAAGGCCGGAAACCCGGCAAAACCGCATCACCGAGATAGTGGAACTTGCTGCCCAAAAACTTAAACCCAAGCAATTTCGCGGACCGAAAAAAGAGGGTTAGTGGAATATGGACTTTTTTGAGGTAAAAACTGAAGTATTGGATATTCGCTTCATTGCCAGTTACCCAATAATCTACTTCAGTCGGGACGGAAGACCGAAGTCGGAAGACCGATGTTCCGGACACCTCAGTCTCCAACATTTAATTACTTTGAATTAACGCTTTCACTGGCATCATTCCGAACATGCATGAAACAGAGATTTCAGATTCCTTGAAATTATATCTAATTGCATATAATTTCAATAAAATCTTATAAATTATATCTTATTGCATATAATTTGATAAAATTATCTATTTTTGTATGCAAATACATATAGAAATGAACTCAATTTCCGAATTTGTCAAAAGTAGACGAAAACTTTCCAAGCTTACGCAGGAGGAATTGGCTATGAAATCCGGTGTTGCCTTGACTGTCATCAGAAAGATCGAGCAAGGAAAAGACAATCTTAGCATGTCCAAAGTAAATCAGGTCTTGCAGATGTTTGGTCATGTATTGGGTCCTGTTAATGAGAAATTACCATGAGACAGGCCTTAATCAAATACAATAATATTCAGGCTGGAGTACTTAGGGAATTGGATACGGGAGAATATGAGTTTGTATATGACGAACGATATATTCAAAGCCATCCTGATAGGTTCATCACCTTCAAAATGCCTGTGAGTACCAGACCTTATCAAAGCAAGAGGTTATTTCCTTTTTTCGATGGTTTGATTCCGGAAGGATGGCTATTGAGCATTGCGACAGAAAGTTGGAAAATCAATAAAAACGACCGTATGGGTTTGCTTTTGGCATGTTGTCAAAATACAGTTGGAGCTGTGAGTGTTCACCCTATGCCTGAAAATCAAGATGTCGAAGTGTTTTTATTGCTACAGGGAATTGGAGGCAAATGATATCGGGGATTATCATCCTAAATGTATCAAAGCTTTTTACGGAACAAAATCTGCACCGGCCTTGCCTTATAGTTTTGAGGAAATAGAACAATTGGCAAAGGATGCGGTGGAATTGTCAGTGACGGTTCCCGGAGTACAACCTAAACTATCTCTTGGGTGGGTAAAAAACACGTTGGCAAATGGTTTCCTTGGCCGCTTGACCATCATGGATGCCCTCGAGGGATCCTATATTTTGAAACCACAAAATATCCAATATGAACAGATGCCTGAAAATGAACATTTGTCCATGAAATTGGCAGAACTTTTCAAAATCGATGTTGTTCCATCCAATATGATTCGGTTAGCTTCTGGTGAATTGTGCTACATCACCAAACGCATCGACCGAAAAGAGGACACCAAAATCCATATGATTGACTTTTTGCAAATCATGGAGTTGGAGGACAAGTATATGGGAACCATGGAGAATCTTGGCAAAACAATTGGAGAATTATCTGCTAATACTTTGATGGATAAACTCCGCTTTTTTGAACTGACGGTTTTCAACTTTGTCATTGGAAATAATGACATGCATTTAAAAAATTTTTCGATGCTTTTCACAGATATAGGATGGGTGTTGTCACCGGCTTATGATCTTTTCAATGTAAAAATCATCCTTCCAAAAGGTCACGAAGATATCGCCTTGCTCATGGGAGGGAAAAAAAGAAATTTCAATAAAGGGTATTTCGACCGTTTTGGGGCAGGTCTTAATTTGAATGAAAAACAAATCCAAGCTGTATATAAAAGATTGGGAAATTGGTTTCCAGGAGCACTCCAACTTATTGAGAATTCCTTTTTGACAGACAGTAATAAAACAAAATACAAAGTACTGGTTGAGGAGAGGGTAAATTTGATAAGTCATTGATCCAATTAGGACTCCTGATTTTACACTCGATCCCGGGATTTTTGAAAAATATTGACCCCTGATAAGCAGAAGAATTCCAAAAAAGACCTGAAACCCGGCAAAACCGCATCACCGAGATAGTGGGACTTGCTGCCCAAAACCTTAAACCCAAGCAATTTCGCGGACCGAAAAAAGAAAGCTAACTCGTCTTGATGGCGATAAGACTATTCAGAAAAAGGCAACTCAAAGTTTTTTACCTGCTTTTTCATAGCCGGCACTTCACATTTCCAGCACTTCCAAAAAGTATTTTTTAAGCTCTTTTTCTTCTTCGATATCAACTTTACCGTCTTCCATCACTCTTGACAACAAAGCATACATTTCTTTGAATGGGGACAAGCCGAGCACCGTGTTATTTTCCTCCAGCCACTTTTTGAGGACAGTGACTTCATACTTATTGATCTCCGCATCGGCTAATATTCCATAACAGATTCCCTGAAGAAAATGAATTTTGGCTTCTTTACTTTCAGAGACGCTAAGCTCAGATTCATACTTTTTGAGAATAGATTTCAGTTCCATGATTTCTTCAGCTGTCATCATCCCACCATCCAAAATCGCTTTGACTTCAGTAAAGAATTCTTTGAAAGGAGATTCTTCGCAAAGGCCCTGATGGGCTTGGCACCAAAGTTTCATTTCGGTGAATTCGCCTCTGGTGATTCTCCCGTCGCTGCTGATACCATGAATGATTCCTTTGAGGTGATTGAATGGTTTTTGGGTTTTCATATTCCGGTTTTTAAAAGTTACTCTTCTAAAGTAAGGATTGTTGTCTTTAGGTGTATATCAAGTGTAGGGAATTTTAACGGAATTGTAGAGAAGATATCTTGATTGCTATGGTTTTACAAGGATGAAAGAAAAAAATGCAGTGGATTTTGATCTTTGCAGAAAGTATCATGGAGTCTCTCTCAGAAATAAACTCCAGAAATATGGGATTTTGATTTCGGGAGTTTTGTGAAAAGAGAATGGTGTATGGAGGAAATTAGAAGTTTAAATTCTCAATTCGCGAATCGCGAATTGAGAATTTTTTTCTAGATTTGCTAAAAATCAGGTAATTATGAAAAAGCACAGTGGTATGAGGCCGCATGATATCGTCATCCTGCTCAAAATTGCTGCCAAAGGAAACAGCCCTTGGCTAATGAAAGATTTGTCAATAGAATTGGGTATCAGCGCAAGTGAAATTACTGAAAGTTTAAACCGATCAGCAATTGCGGGGTTGATTGCACGGGACAAAAAGCGTTTGATGAAAATGGCCATTCTCGATTTTTTGGAGCATGGGCTTCGGTATGTCTATCCCCAACAACCTGGAGCAAGGGTAAGAGGACTCCCCACTGCCCATTCAGCTCCACCTTTAAATGAAGAAATAGTTAGCGAAAACCCTTATGTTTGGCCTTATGAGGAAGGAATGGTCAGGGGTGAATCCATCGAGCCACTTCATCCAAAAGTACCGGAAGCATGCATGAGAGACCCTAAGTTCTATGAACTTCTAGCGTTGTGCGATGCACTGAGGGTGGGTAGAGCGCGGGAGAAAAACATGGCCATGATGGAATTGAGAAAAAGAATATGCTGAAAAATACACGTATCAACAGAGAGGCTACCAAAAAAATTGCTTTGGCTCTGGGCGAATTAAATGATCAGGTGGTTTTTGTAGGTGGTGCGGTGGTCAGTTTGTATATCGATGATCCTTCAGCGGATGATGTCAGACCCACAAAGGACATTGATATCACAATGGAAATTGACAACTTGTCTCAATTGGAGTCAATGCGTGAGTCAATCACCAATAAAGGATTTTACCAGTCTAGTGAAGATTCTGTAATTTGCAGGTTTAGATATGACGATGTAAAAGTAGATTTGATGTCCACCAAAGAGGTAGGTTGGGCTCCTGCCAGTCCCTGGTTTGCGCCAGGTTTTAAGAATTTGGTCACTTTTGATATAGACGGATTTCAAATCAAATGTTTGTCTTTGCCCTATTATTTGGCCTCTAAGTTTAACGCATTTTATGATCGGGGTATAAAAGATCCAAGAACCAGCCAGGATTTTGAGGATATTGTTTATTTACTTCAATACACCACAACAGTGAAGCGAGAAATCCTTGAATCGGAAGAAGACGTAAAAAAATACCTAGTTGATTGCTTCAAGGATATTCTTGAAGATCCTGTAAAGCAAGAAGCTATATTGGGGAATTTATATTTTGAAAATCAAGACTTTCATTTCCAAAAAATCCTAAAAACATTAAAAGATACCATTATTGAGATTTAACGAACTCAATAGCGTAGAACATCGCATTATCTTTACGTCCTTATTCTTTCCCAATCAAGTCCTTTTCGATCTGTTCCAAAGTTTTGCCTTTGGTCTCGGGCAAAACAAGATAAATCACCACAAATCCAAAAGCGCAGATGGCGCCGTACAGCCAAAAGTTATTGGCCCAACCCAGGTTTTCTTTGATCGTGGGAAAGGTGTAAGTCAGTGAAAAATTCCCGACCCAATGCGCCAAAGCCGCGATGGAAATCGCTGCCCCACGGATCCTTGTAGGAAATATCTCGGACAAAACCACCCAAAGCAAAGGTGCCAGGGTGAAGGAATAAAACATCACATTTGCCAGTACCAGAAATACAATCGCCAAACCGCCTTGCCCGACAAAAAAGGAATAACCGATAAAAAGATAGATGATGGCCATGGCGGATGTTCCAATCAGAAGTAGTTTTTTTCTCCCAAATCGGTCCACGGTAACAATGGTGATGAACACCGAAAGCACCATTACCCCACCGATCACGACGATATTGAGCATCATCTGCTTGAGGTTATAGCCAGCCGCCTGAAAGATATCCGCGGCGTAATAAATTACCACATTCAATCCGCTCCATTGTTGGAGAAAGGAAAGGAATATCCCGATTCCCAATAGCCGGATGATTCTTTTGTTGAGAAGTTCTTTGAAATTCACTTTGGCAAGGCTCTCCTCATCGACCGTGGATTTGATTTCGGTGATGGCAAGGTCTGCATAAAAGGTTCCTCCGATTTTTTCCAGAATCTTCCTTGCTTTGGTCTCGTGGTTGTTTTTGACAAGCCATCTTGCGCTTTCGGGAACAAAAAACATCAATCCAAAAAACAACAATGCGGGAATGGCTTCCACTCCGAACATCCACCTCCAGCCATATTGTCCGCTCCAGCTTGCTGCCAGCGTCGCAAAATCCGGATTGTCGGGAAGAGAATTATCTAAAAGTGAAATCTGCCAGTTGACAACCTGCGCCAATAACACACCAACCATCACCAAAAGCTGCATCAAGGTGACAAACATGCCCCGCTTCTCCGGTGGTGCCACTTCTGCGATGTAAAGCGGTGACAGGTTGAGAGCGATACCCATAGCCACACCCCCAAGGATTCGGTAGAAGTTGAACCACCAAAATGTATCCGCAAGGGCAGTTCCCACTGCCGAAACGGAAAAGAGAAAACCCGAAAAAATCAGGAGTTTTTTTCTTCCTAACTTATCACTCAATACAATACATAGAATGGCGCCTGCCATACAGCCTATGAGCGCGGAACTTGTCCCCCAACCTTGATCAGCAGGAGAAGTGATGTTGAAGTAAGGTTCATAAAAAGGTTTGGCTCCTCCGATCACTACCCAATCATAGCCAAAAAGAAAACCGCCCAAGGCGGCTGTCATGCTGATAAGCCAAATGTAAGTTTGGTTGTAGCTGATTTTTTGGTCCATGGTGGTTTGGGTTTGGGAATTCCAATTTAAGACGCTGAGGTGAATTTGCAACAAGGGTTAGAAATAAAAAGCTGAAAAATAACGGTGAGACAGGCATTTATTTGCCAAAAATCCATATCAGGCAAACAAATCAGGAAGTAAACATGAAAAGTTGGCTTTATTTTTTTGAATGATTTCAATTATCAATAAATTGTTTGGAATTATGGGCGGAAACCGAAAAGCCAAAAGAGTAGGTGAAAAAAATTTGATTGATTATTGACATGAAAAGATTTCTTTTTGGGATTTTGTTTTTGGGTCTTGTTTCGATGCAATTGGAGGTCAATGCGCAGGGAATAGGAGTAAGGGCCGGTTATCAGACTGCAAGTACTACCAACAACGGGAATCAGGTTGCGGGTAGTTTGGGAAATTTTTACTTAGGGGGGTACAAAAATATCAAGCTTGGAGTAGGTGATTTGCTCAGATTGAATACCGGATTGGAATACATGCAAAATGGGCACAGAACCAATGATGCCAATTTTAGAAGTATCAATTACCTCAGCATTCCTGTTGGGCTTAGAGCAAAACTTGGACCTCTATATGCCCAAGGCGGCATCAATGCCAATTTTAAAATAGGGGAAAGATATGAAGTCAATAGTCAGAGTGCCTTGAATGATTCCAACCGAACCGGCGCTTTTGATTTGCCTGTTCATATCGGGATAGGATTCAGGCTGTTTATCATTGATATAGAAGCAAGGTACCACCAAGGCTTTATGGATGTCAACAACGGAAACAAAAATTCTTACCTGCAGATAGGAGCCTCTTTTGGGTTTTAAGCAACATCAGGTGTTTTGATTTTCCGTGAATAGAGGAGGATAAAATCTTCCTTTTTTATTTCCGTCCCCAAAACAGTCAGGGTTATGATATTGTGTTTTAAATCGACATATTTGTTGAGTTGATATACTTGGAATTTTGTTTTATTTACAATGAATGCTTGTAAAAAATCCTTTTGATGACCATTCCTTCGCTTATGAAAAAAGTAGTGATGTTGATATTTTTTGGGGTGGCGGTATTGAAAGCAGGCTTTACTTTTTCTCAGGGAGATACCCAACTTTGGTTAACATATAACAATCAAACTCGAATTTCTGAAAAATGGGGCTATACTTTCGATGTCAATTATAGGACCTATGGATTTTTCCCTTTTTTTTCAACCTTGGCTGCAGGCAGGGTAGGTGGCAGTTATCTTGTGAATGAAAGAATGAGAGTCACCGGGGGGTATGCCTGGTTTGGGACTTATGTTTCTGACTTTGATATCAAATGGCTACCCGAGCACCGCCTATGGCAGCAGGCACAGTGGATGATTCCAAAATCCAAGTTTCAATTGGTACACAGGTTTAGATTGGAGCAGAGGTACAGGCAGGAATTGCTCAAATATCCTTCATCTAAGTATAGTTATGCTTATGCAACTAGAGCAAGGTATATGATCCAATTCCAGGGTCTGTTACTTCCTCCCAAAACTCCGGACGGGTTTCAACTCAGTTGGCAGGCTGCCAATGAAATCATGTTTCAGTCGGGGGATGTTATAAGTAATCAACTATTCAATCAAAACAGGACTTTGGCAGGTCTGGTGATTTCTCCAAACAGAAAATTTGACCTGGCGATATTGTACCAATTGATCATGCAATACCAGCCTGTGTTGGCTAGAGGGGAGGATATCCAATCCATCAGGTTGACGGCTTTCCATGTTTTGGATTATAGGAGAAAGAGATTATAGGTATAGAATTCCTGTAATTGTTATTAAATTTATAAATTGAATCTGGATTTTAAGTGAATCAATCGAGGAAAACCTTAGGATAGTTTTCACCATCCAAATTTCAAAAACATGAATAAATTATTATTCCTCCTTTTCTTCATCCAATTTCCCAACATTTCAATTTTAGTTGCTCAAAATCTCAAAGTGACTGAGAAAACCAAAAGTGAACTTATGGCTCTGATAGACTCCTATTCGGAAGCGAGGGACAAAAATGACACGGTTTTACTCAAATCAATTCTGACAGCAGACGTTGACCAATTGGTTTCCTCTGGAGAATGGAGAGAGGGCATCTCTGAGGCTGTGGAAGGCATGCAAAAGAGTTCCTATACCAATGTCGGGGCCAGGACCTTGACAGTAGAAAAGTGCCGATTACTTATGCCGGAAGTGGGAATAATAGATGCCAGGTATCAGATTGAAAGTGGGGATGGTTCTATCCGAAAAATGTGGAGCACCTTTTTCGTGGTCAGGGAAAAAGGTAAATGGAAAATCTCCGCTATCAGAAATATGCTTCCTTCCTCTCAATAAATGTTTTGAAAATTTCTAAATTCCCAGATGACTAGATTCTGCAAGATTGTACTGAGAGGCGCCTTTTTTGCTTTGGTTTTTCAATTTTTTGGGTTCGTAGCTTTTTCCCAAAGTGACAGCACAGCTGTGGATAGGGAAGGAATGCGAAAGGGTATCCAAGGTTTCCCAGTTTTGGGAATCATGAATGATACCATATTCTATGTGTACATCAAGATGGGAACTTCCAATCCTAGTGAAAGGGCTAAGCTTATAACTGAAAAAATCAGGAGGTTATATGATGATCCAAATTTCAGTGCCGATTCCCTGACCATTGTCGAATCTGAATACACCGTGGACCTTGTGTATCGTGACATCATCGTGACAAGTGTATCGCCTCCTGATGCAGCCATTTATGACCTTGGTCTCTATGAAATAGCCGAGGAAGCCAAGAGACGAATTTCCCAATCAGTCAAAAATGCGATTGAAGAAAACAAATTGAGCAAAATACTTTTTAGGATATTGTATACCTGTATCATGTTTTTGATTGCCTTTCTCCTCTATTGGCTTATCAATAAAGGTTATACGGCTGTTTTAAAGTATCTGAGAAAGAACCGGGATATACTACTCAAAAACCTGACCTATAAGGATTATACTTTTTTGACTGCAGAACAGGAATTGAGGGTAATACTTATTTTCTTGAAAGGGCTGCGCCTGTTTTTATTAGTGGTTCTCGGGTATGTAGTCTTATCCATAGGGTTCAGTATTTTTCCTCTTACCAGGGGCTGGGCCGCCACTTTGTTGGGCCTGGTTTGGTCCCCTTTCAGAGCGATTTTCATGGCAATTTGGGATTACCTGCCCAACCTTGTTACCATCTTGGTGATTTCTATCGTGATGCGTTTTTTTATTCGTTTTGTCAGGTACATTTTCTTGGAGATTGAAGCAGAAAAACTGAAACTTTCTGGATTCCATGCTGATTGGGCTATGCCTACATATGGTATAGCCAGGGTGCTTTTATATGCCTTTATGGTAGTGCTTGTCTTTCCATATCTTCCGGGTTCTGAGTCAAATATATTTAGAGGGGTGTCTGTTTTTATCGGGATCTTATTTTCTCTAGGTTCTTCCTCTGCCATAGCCAATATGGTAGCAGGATTGGTGATTACTTACATGCGTCCCTTCAAAATAGGAGACAAAATTAAAATCGCTGATACTACCGGGGTCGTTTTGGAAAAGACCCTATTGGTGACACGGATTCGTACCATCAAAAACGAGGAAATAACCATCCCCAATTCCTCAGTTCTTGGAGGAAATACTACCAATTACACCACCTTGGCTAAAACAGAAGGGCTGATTATCAATACCACTGTGACTATCGGCTATGATGTTCCGTGGAGAGAAACACACGCAGCCTTGATAGAGGCTGCTTTGAGGACAGATTTGGTATTGAAAGAGCCATATCCTTTTGTTTTCCAGACCAGCTTGGATGATTTTTATGTATCCTATCAGCTCAATGCTTACACCCGAGAGTCAATAGGAATGGCAGGAGTTTACTCAGAACTTCACCAAAATATTCAGGATGTGTTTTTCGAAAAAGGAATTGAAATCATGTCCCCTCATTATAGGGCTGCAAGGGATGGAAATACGTCCACGATTCCGTCCAAATACCTTCCCTTAGATTACCAGGCACCTCCCTTTAATATGAAGATAGACCAAAAAAATAAAATTTAATTTGATCAGGGTTTAAGCTACGCATTAGAAAAATGTCAGATACTTTAAAAATTGTACGTACCAACTCCCAAAATCTGGATTTCATCAGTCTTGTAAGGCAATTGGATGACTACCTAGCGGTCACCGATGGTGATGATCATGCTTTTTATGACCAATTCAATAAAATTCATAACATCAAAAACGTGGTGGTGTTGTACGAAAATCATTTACCGGTTGGTTGTGGTGCCATCAAGCAATTTTCCGAAGGGATTATGGAAGTCAAGCGGATGTTTGTCTCCGAATCCCACAGAGGAAAAGGCTTTGCAGGAAAAATCATAGCCCAACTTGAAACTTGGGCTGCAGAATTGGGTTATTCCAAATGTGTCCTGGAAACAGGAAAAAGGCAAATGGAAGCGGTAGCTTTCTATAAAAAATGTGGCTATACCATCATCCCTAACTATGGTCAATATATCGGAATGGACAATAGCCTCTGTTTTGAAAAAAAAATCTAAACAAAACATCCCGAAAATCCAGGCATCAATGAATCAGGAATTTGACTATATCATCGCAGGGGCAGGTGCGGCAGGACTGAGTCTGGCGCTTTATATTTTGGAAGAACCCGCGCTCAAAGACAAGCAGGTCTTGATTCTAGATAAACATGTCAAAAACAGCAATGACCGAACATGGTGTTTTTGGCAAAAGGAGTCCAGTCCCTTTGACCAAATTCTGCATGCAAGTTGGGATGAGCTTTATTTTCATTCTCCTGTTTTTTCCAAGGTTATGGAGATCCAACCCTATCGCTACAAAATGCTCCGAAGTAAGGATTTTTATGAATTCTGTTTGGGTAAAATACAAGAGTCAAAAAACTTCTGTTTTGTTCAGGATGACATCAAGGAAATAATGGCCGATGGCACTGTCATCTGTCAGGGACAAAAATTTAAAGGAAAGTATATTTTCAACAGTGCCTTTGTATCTATTCCCAAGACTGCAGGAAAATACCATCTGCTGCAGCATTTCACAGGTTGGTTTATCAAAAGTACCAAGCCCATATTTGATCCCCAACGGCCGGTTTTGATGGATTTTCGTATTGACCAAAAGGGGGATTGCAGGTTTATGTATGTATTGCCAAAAAACGCATACCAAGCCTTGGTAGAGTATACCATCTTTTCAGAAAGTCTTCTCGAGGAGGCGGAATATAGGACCGCTCTAGAAACATACTGCCGGGAGGTTTTGAAATTGGACTCCTATGAAATTGAAGAAACGGAGTACGGCGTCATCCCGATGACCAACGAACCGATTCCCAAAATCCAAAGCGGATATGTCATCAATATCGGTACCGCAGGAGGCCATACCAAAGCCTCAACAGGCTACACTTTTGCTTTTATCCAAAAGAAATGTAGGAAGATTGCTGCCAACTTGAGGGATGATAAGCATCCTTTGGATGGATTAGACAGCAAATTTGACAAGTACCTGCTTTATGACTCCATCTTTCTCAGGGTCTTGTCTGAAAAAAAATTTCCGGCATGGCGGGTATTCAGCGAACTTTTCGAAAAACTTCCTCCAAAAACAGTATTTGATTTTCTGGATGAAAACACCAACCTATTGACTGACATCAGGGTCATGAACTCCACCCATATCCCCACCTTTCTCAAAGCCGCATTAAAAGAGGTTTTCTGATTTATTTAAATGATGGAATTACAGAAATCATGTTTTTTAATTCCGATAATCACAAAACCCTTTTCAAATGATTGACAGTAATTCATATTTAAACTTTTTAAAAAATATCCTAATGAAATCATCTCATTTCCACATGTCGACAAATAAATTTCTTACCGCAGTTTTGTTTTTTTCTTTTGTCATCGTCGGATTTGATTCTTATGGACAGGAGATGAGTTTTGAGGAATACAATCCCCCTTCGACATTGGTGGTACCTGAAAACCCTATCAAAAGAGCCAAATTCCCTTTTATTGACATCCATAGTCATCAGTGGAATGTCTCCCAGGAAAGGGTCAATATTTTGGTCAAGGAAATGAATGAACTCAATATGGGCGTCATGGTCAACCTCAGCGGACGCGGTAGGGGAGCAGCTGGAGACATCGATGGACAGGAATACATGTACTCGATGATCAGGAGATTTAATGGGGTTGCGCCGGGAAGGTTTATAGTATTTACTAATTTATCATTCAGGGAATTTGGTGCTCCTGGTTGGAGTGAAAGAGCTGTAGCGGATTTGGAGAATGACGTTAAAAACGGAGCCAATGGATTGAAAATTTATAAAAGCCTTGGTCTTTCTACCAGAGATATCAATGGAGTCCGTGTGCCGATAGACCATCCTGACTTGGATCCGGTATGGAAAAAATGCGGCGAACTCGGAATTCCTGTCATTATCCATGCTGCAGACCCTGAGGCTTTTTGGCAGCCTTTGGATGCCAACAACGAAAGATGGTTAGAATTGAAACTAAATCCGGGAAGGAAGCGAAGCGATACGGACCCTGCACCTTTTGATCAGATTATCGCCGAGCAGCATCATGTATTTAAGAAGCATCCAAAAACCACTTTCATCAATGCCCATATGGGGTGGATGGCCAATAACCTAGACAAAGCAAGTGCGCATCTAGACATGTACCCCAATGTTTATTTCGGGATTGGGGCTGTGATTGCTGAGTTTGGAAGGCAGCCGAAGCGTGCCAACAAGTTTTTTAATGAATATCAGGACAGAATCCTTTTTGCTAAAGATGCTTATAACAAGGAGGAATTCTATACCTACTTCCGGGTTTTGGAAACCGAGGACGAATATTTTCCCTATTACAAAAAGTACCACGCTTTTTGGAGCATGTATGGATTAGGGCTATCGGATGGAGTCCTGAAAAAAGTTTACTACAAAAACGCCATCAAAATCATCCCAAATATTGACAAAAGCGGCTTTCCGGATTGAGTTAATTGAATGATGATTTTCACATGCCGTAAAATATCTACTTAATGATAGGCTTGAAGTTTAAATTAAGCAACTGTCGACTATGGACTATGGTCTATGGACTTACTAAATCCCCTCAAACAACTCAAAACTCTCTAGGTATTCAGGGATAATCGGATGCCAATCCAATTCTTCTTTGAGCCGAACTGCCAATCCTTCGGCAGCTTCCTTTTCCCCATGGATTAGGAACACTTTCTTGGGTCTAGTTGTAAATCCTTCCGCCCATTCTACCAACTCGTCTTGGTCAGCATGGGCAGAAAGTCCTTCTATGTAGAATACTTTTGCCTTTACTTTAACATCAATACCATACATTCTAACAGTATCTTCTCCGTCGAGAATTCTCCTGCCCCGTGTTCCTTCGGCTTGGTAGCCTACAAAGATGATGCTGTCCTGTTCATTGGGAAGTCTATGATAAAGGTGATGAAGAATTCTGCCTCCTGTAGCCATGCCACTTGCAGAGATGATGATGGCGTCTCCGCGCAGGTTATTGAGTGACATGGAGGATTCTTGGCTTTGGTAATAGTGAAGGTTTTTATGCAAAAAAGGATTGCATCCTTCCTCCTCCAAAACCGGCCGTATCCGGTGATAGGATGAGAAATCCTTGTACATCTTGGTGACGTCAATGGCCATCGGACTATCGACATAGATAGGGATATCAGGAATTTTTCCTTTTTGTAGGAGCAGGTGGAGGTAGTACAGGATCATTTGGGTCCTTCCCACCGCAAAGGCAGGAATGACGGCTACCCCACCATTTCGGAATGTTTCCCGGATCGCCCTTCCAAGTTCCTCTTCAGGTTTGGGATTGGACTGCTTTCTATTGCCGTAGGTAGATTCCATTAAGAGTATGTCTGCAAAGGGAACCCTTACCGGAGGATTGAAAATGGGGTCATGGTACCTGCCCAAGTCTCCGGAAAAGACAATTTTCTTTTCTTGGGTTACCCCTTTTACTTTGATTTTGAGGATGGCGGCACCTAGGATATGGCCGGCATTGAAATAGGTGAATGAGATCTGATCGTTTATTCGTTCCTCGCGCTCCATATAGACGGGCTGCAGCAGCGGGAATACCTTTTCAGCATCTTCTCTGTTGTAAAGCGGCTGTGGCTTTTCATGTTTGGAATATCCCTTCTTCTGCGCATAAGCGGCCTCTTCTTCCTGCAACTTTGCCGAATCCAACAATAGTATTTTGGTGAGTTCCATGGTAGGGAAGGTACAATAGATAGGACCTTCAAAACCCTCTTTGACCAGTTTGGGCAAATACCCCGTATGGTCAATGTGGGCATGGGTAAGGATTACCATGTTGATTTGGGAAGGATCCATGGGGAATTTATCCCAATTCCGAAGTCTGTATTCTTTCATGCCCTGAAAAAGGCCACAGTCCACAAGGATTTTGAGATGGTCGATTTCGAGTAAATACCTGGAGCCTGTGACGGTCTTGGCCCCGCCTAAAAATTTGAGTTTGACTTGCATCTTCTTTTGGGTTTGTTGATTTATAAAAATACGATTTTAATTGTAGCATGAAAGTGATTATTGTCAGCTAGGCCCAGAAAAAAGGGGTGTTTTATCAAATAAGGTTTTGTTACTGTTCCACCCATGTTTTCTGCAAAGTCAAATAGACTTAAAAAAATAGCGGGATACTTGTTGGTATCCCGCCAGTGCTTGTTGGTTCTGTCTTTTATTTTACTATCACTTCATAAAATAAGCCTCTTCAAACTTTACCCTTGACAGGCTATCAGCAGAAGTGGTTTTGCCGGCATCATTACAGGTGAGGCAGAGAAGGCCGTTTTCATTGAATACCCAATGGTTGCGGGAGTTGATGTCCCTTGTTTTGTAGCCATTGCGGTGGATAGTGTTCTGGATAATCGGAATGATCGACTTGTCCATCACAAAGGCTCTGTCATAGGGAATCTCTAGGTTAAGTCTGAGGTTTTGTACCCTGAATTTATCCAATTCATTTAGGTTGATGGATCTTTGAAAGGTAACCGTGGAGTCCGCGATGGTGTAGATGTATTTGATAGACTGTGCATTTTTCAAGGCATCAGCTTTGTTTTTTCCCCTGGCTTCAAAGTGCTGTAGCAGGATAGGTTCTGAGGCATCCGTACCATCAAGCTGAAGTTTGATCTGGTCAAAGATTCCATCTGCACTGTCATTTTCAACTGATTTGAGAACAATCGTTCCCGGAGCAAAAGTTAAGGGTTGCTCAACCGTATGAGTGGCTTCGGACTTGAAAGTGGCTACCACTCTTGGTATCTGGAAGGCACAAAATCCTATGCTCAACAACCAAATCCCCAAGGCAACCAAGCCAAATTTTGCATCGATAATACTTTTCTTGATGAGGACAGAAATTCCAAGTAGGACGATAATGATACCGGGGACTAGCAATACTACACTTGCTGATATTGCCAGCCATACTGGTACGATTTCGGTAATCCATTCCATAGGAATGCTTTCTCTGAGTCCTAGGTAGACATCATTTCCCGGGGCAATTCCGAAATAAACGCCTAACAATGCCAAAGGTGCTATGGTGATAGCCATTCCAATTATGAAAATTACCAATCCAAAGAAGACCCTGATAACAGCTAGCAGGAATGAACCCAAAGGCCCCAATGCTTCTCCTAGGGCATTGATTATTTTGCCAAGAAATCTGAACGGTGCCAATAAAATTTTTCTGGCTTGGCTTTCTTCTCTCGGCATGATCGGATTCTGGTTTTCCCTGATGGTAGTTTCGATATTGTCCAAAGTAATGGCCCCACCTTTCATTTCAATTCGCTCTGTGATTGATTTGGCCACCGGTGTGATGATCCACAGGATGATGTAGATGACGAATCCCGATCCACCGGCAAATATCAACCCGATAAACAGCAGTCTCATCCAGATCACTTCGATACCAAAGTATGCTGCAAGGCCACTTGCCACACCTCCTAGGGTTTTATCGTCAGGATTTCGGTAAAGTTTCTTGATGTTTTTATCCTCAGGCTCGTCATAAGATACCGGCAGTATTACCCACAATACGATATAGGCAATGATGGCAAAAAAGCCAAACGAAAGGCTGAAGTTGAAGTTCCAAGGAAGAAAATCCCAACCTGGGCTTCCGAGTTTCAAGTTGCCGCTGAAGATCAAAAGAATAGCTACCAACCTGGTCCACAGGGGATCTATGGAAAGGTAATTTGCCATGCCGGCGCATACACCACCTAGGATTTTGCGGTTTTCCAGTCGGGTCAGTTTCTTGTAACCTTTGGTGTTTTCGTTTGGAGTGATATGTTTGTAATAATCATATTCCTCTTGGGTTTCTTCTTTTTTGTCTGTAGAGGCATCATCCAATTCCTCTTCTATGGCTTTGAAATCAGCAATCGTCCCCATTTTTTCAATGAGGCTGTTGACATTGTCAGCAGTGATAACCTGCTTGTTGTTTTTTAGGTTGCTTAGGAAGATTTCAGCAATTCGGTTTTCGATATCGGAAATGATTTCCTGGTTGTCCGCATAATGGGAAAAATGCCTGTTGATGGATTCAAGGTATTTTTTTAATGTGGCATAACCATCCTCTTCTATGTGAAACAGGATCCCACTGATGTTGATGCTTATTGTCTTTTTCATGGCTTATTTCTTTGAGGTGATTAATTGGGTAGAATTGACCAGGGAATTCCAAGTTTCATTCAGTGTTTCCAAAAACCGTGATCCTTCTTCGGTAATGGAATAGTACTTTCTTGGGGGACCTGATTCGGACTCGACCCATTTGTAAGACACCAAGGAGGCATTTTTTAGTCTGTTTAGCAGAGGGTACAAAGTGCCCTCCACCACAATCATCTTGGCATCGGTGAGTTCCTCGATCATATCAGAGGCATACACTTCTCCTCTTGCGATGATATGCAAAATGCAGAACTCCAGAAGTCCTTTCCGCATTTGTATCTGGGTGTTTGAAGCGTTCATTTTTTCTAAGTGGTTTGGTTACCAAAGGGCTTTTTTTAAAGCTCGGATATGCCCCTTTTCTCTTCATCAATTAGAAAAACTATACCAAAGTGTAATACAGTACCCTGTATTGTAAGCCTAGTGTGTATTGAAAGGTACCTAAATCTGGAAAAAAAATAAAAAAAGTTGATTTTTTTTCATTGGAGCCATTTTTTAACCAAAAGTTGACCAAAAGTTTTTTTTTAGGCTTAACATACAAAAAGGATTTTAGGAAAAACAGGTGTGGCTGAAGTGGACAATATTATGTACGCTTGCGAACAGGTTTTTGGCTTCAAAACACTTTTTATTTTTGATTGAGACGCTTTTTCCTTAGCTATTTATTTTTACTTTGCATCATAATTTAATACATGATTAATGGTGATTATCAGGTGTTTTTTTGGAATACTGTTGTTTTTTAGCCTAGCCAAGCTTGATGCCCAGACAATAGCACCCAAGTATTCCAATGAATTCATGAACATAGGTATTGGCGCACGTGCCCTCGGAATGGGAGGGGCGCAGGTATCTTCTGTCCGGGATGTGACAGCAGCTTATTGGAATCCGGCGGGGCTGATCGGTATCCGTCATCAGCATGAGTTTGCGATGATGCATGCAGAGTATTTTGCAGGTATAGCCAAGTTTGATTACCTCGCCTACAGTACCAGTATCGACATGGATAATTCCATCGGAATTTCCCTTATTCGTTTTGGTGTGGACGACATTCCGGATACTAGGTTTTTGTACGATGCCAACGGCGCGCTCAATTACAACAATATCCAGTTTTTTAATGCAGCAGACTATGCCCTGATGCTGTCTTATGCCAGGGATGTCAGTGACGTATTCAAAATCGGATTCAACGGAAAAGTGATCCATAGAAACGTAGGTAAATTTGCCAAAGCATGGGGATTTGGTTTAGATGTAGGGGGAATATTCCTTTTGGAGCAATGGCGGTTTGGCTTTATGCTTCGCGACATCACGACGACTTTCAATGCTTGGTTTCACAATGCTGATATGGTCAGGGATATTTATTCTCAAACCAACAATGAGATTCCTGTCAATTCCATTGAACTTACCTTACCTAGAGCTATATTCAGTGTGACAAGGGATGTCATGATTAATGATGAATTCCGGGTGCAAGGTGTATTTGACCTTGATTTGACATTTGACGGAAGGAGAAATACACTGGTAAGAACAGGTTTGGTCAGCGTCGATCCTAGATTAGGAATAGAGGCCTCGTATAGAAATATGGTTTTCCTTAGGGCTGGAGGGAGCAATGTACAGCGGATCAAGGATTTTGATGCAACATATTATACATCTTGGAAGCCGAGCTTTGGCTTGGGTGTTTTTCTGAATGAAAAGTTTCAGATAGATTACGCCCTTTCGGACATCGGAGGTGTATCCCAAACACCCTATTCGCATGTTTTCAGTGTGAAGGTGAGTTTGAAACAACATGAACAGAAATTCAGATTGAACAAAGGCTGGGAATATTAAAATGGCAAAAAGACTCTTTTTTTCAGTGATGGCGGTCCTCTTTTCTGCTTTGGCATTTGGCCAAGGTGGATGGATCAACTATGACCAGACCTATTACAAAATCTCCACCGCCTCAGACGGCATACACAGGATTAATTTTACCTCTCTATCTGCTTCGGGGATCAATCCCAATGTAATCGACCCAAGGAATATCAGGGTGTTCCATCGGGGAGAAGAGGTAGCTATATTTGTCCAAGGGCAGGAAGACGGTAAATTTGACCCTTCAGATTTCATTGACTTTTATGGCAAAAAGAATGATGGTACCCTTGATGCCAAATTTTACAAGGATCCGGCCTTTCAAGGCAATACCATGTACAATATTCACAATGATTCTACGGCTTTTTTTCTGACTCTTTCCCCCGATATTCAAGGAAAAAGGATGGCAGTAAGGCAAGAATCCAATACCTCTTTCCCCCTTCTGACCAATTACCAAACTGTAAGGCAGGAAGTTTATTCTGAAAATTACAACCTTGGACAGATATATAATCCAGGCGTTTATCTTTCTGATTTTGAAGAAGGTAGTGGTTGGGTAAGTGCTGCAATTACCAAAAACAATCCCCGAACAATAACTTTGGCTGAACTTGGTCAGGTGCCGGCTGCAGGAGGGGTAAAAATAGAAATTGGACTCACAGGGAGATCTGCCACACCACATATTTCCATTATCAGTGTAGGCCCTAACTCCAGTAACTTGAGGCAGGTGGCTTCTTTTGATTACACCAATTATCAGGCAGTTCATAGGGAGCTTGAAGTATTGCCTTCGGATTTTAATGCCAATGGCTCTATTGCCATCAGGGTGGCTTCAGCAGGTACTAGTGCCACAGACAATGTCTCTATCGCTTACCTCAGGCTGACCTATCCAAAAACAATAGCAAATGGAGATTTTTCCAAGGAGATATTTATATCAGGTCCGGATAATGGAAGGATTCAAATAGGAAACGTGCTTTCGGATTACCTTGCACTTGAAGTATCGGATCCTAATAATCCCATAATTGTTCCTGTCACAAAAAGTGGAAATCAAATTAGCTTTACGGCAGGAATAGCAAGTACACGTAGCAAAATATGGGTTGAAAATCAACTTGACATAGTCAGGATAGCAAGTATGACACCGGTTAAATTCCGCAATCTGCTTGGCCAAAGCGCTGATTACATCGTGTTGTCTCACAAGACTTTGAGGAGACCTTCCTCTACTTATCCTGATCCTGTCAAAGCACATGCGGCCCACAGAGCTTCTGCCCAAGGTGGTGGATTTGATACCTTAGTAGTCAATATCGATGATCTTTATAATCAGTTTACTTTTGGAGAAAAGACACCGTTGGCGGTCTATGAGTTTTTGAGAGCTTATTACCCCATCCACAAACCTGATTTTCTCCTGATGATAGGTCGGGCCATGGGGATTTTTTCTACAGCAAGAGCGGGAGGTGTCAATCACTTTTACCGAAAAAACCCTTCAGTATTTCAATTTCAAGACATCATTCCGCCTGCCGGCTATCCCTATGCCGACAACAATTACTCCATGGGCCTTGATCCTGAAAACCCAAGTTTGGCTGCGATTTCGATAGGAAGAATTCCTGCCCGAAATCCCGAGCAGGTCGCAGCTTATCTTGACAAGGTAAAGGAAAAGGATGCCCTTGGCATATCAGAAGACTGGCAAAAAGAGGTAGTTCATCTCAGCGGAGGTGTTTCGGCATTTGAACTCAACAGGTATTTTAATTTTCTCAATGGCTTCAAAAATATAATTGAAGGACCCTACATGGGAGCCAATGTCACCACTTACCGAAAGCGCTCCAATTCCACCATTGAATTGATTGATATTTCCGGAGATATCAACAGAGGTACAAGTTTGGTTACTTTCTTTGGTCATGGATCGCCTTCGTTGATTGATATTGAAATAGGGTTTGCCTCAGATCCCAATTTGGGATACAACAATAAAGGGAAATATCCGATGTTGCTGCTCAACGGATGTGATGCAGGGAATTCCTTTGGAAATGCTTATACATTTGGCGAAGATTGGGTTTTAACTCCAAATAAAGGTGCTACAAATTTTATGGCACATGCTAATATCGGGGTGGATGTTTATCTAAGGAGATATAGTGAGTCATTTTATATCAAGGCTTTTTCTGATTCTACCACCATCTACCAACCTGTTGGAATGGTAAGAAGAGAAGCGGAAAAGTGGTTTTTTGACAGATATGGACAATCGGCGGTCAACCGCTCCCATGCCGAGCAGTTGGTCATGTTGGGAGATCCTGCTGTAAGACTTTTCCCAGCAAATAAAGCAGATTATTCCGTTGTGGAGCCTGATGTTACTTTGGGGAGTTTTGAGGGCGAGACCTTCAATGCACTTGTTGATTCATTGAAGCTCTCATTTATTCTAAAAAATATTGGTCGGGTAAATGTGGATTCTCTGGATTTCAAAGTGACCCGAAGGCTGCCCGATGGGACGCAGATCAATTATCCATTGGTAAGGATACCCGCGGTTTACCGGAAAGACACAGTTGACTTCACGATTCCAAATACCGGAATCCAATCTTTTGGAGATAATATTTTTACTTTGGAAATCAATCCAACTAGGGTAATTCCTGAGATGACATTTGGGAACAATGCGGTTACAGTGACCAAGTTTATACCTCTTAGTGGGACGATACACCTTATTCCTGAGGATTTTGGAATCGTCAATGAAGCCGACATCAACCTTATTGCTCAGATTCCCGGAAAATCCGTAGAGCCTAGAAATCTTGTCATTCAGCTTGATACTGCGGCTAACTTTTCTTCAGCCATCAGGAGAGAGACGAGGATTACCACTTCCAATCTTGCCAATTGGAATGTCAATTTATTTCAAAATGTACCCCAAAGGGATTCGGTAACTTTTTATTGGAGATCGAGGTTTTTGGATCCAAGGGAAGGTGAGAGTCAATCATGGACGGAAGGAAGTTTCTCTTTTATTGCCAATGGTCCTGAAGGTTGGACCCAAAGAGAACAGGCGCAAATCCAGAGTAACCAGCTAAACAACCTTGAAGTAGACCCTGTCAAGCGTCAATGGAAATATAAGGATACAAATTTGGATATCGGTGTGTTTACATTTGGAAACCAGACCGACAGTCTGACATTCCGAAATACCCAATTTTACCTCAAAGGTGTGCCTTACATCCTCGATAATGTGAACAATGCCAATTCAAGACTTTGTCCGGATGGATCACTAGGTTTGGTGGCATTTGAACAAAGGTCACTGACACCGTATTTGGTAATTCCTGTACCGGGATTTGATATTTTGGATGGAAGGAGCTGTGGAAGGGTACCTCAGGTAATACAAAGTGTCCGAAATGCATGGATTACGCAACCGGGCCAAAGGATGCTGTTAGACTATATAGATGGGCTAAAAGAAGGGGATTATGTTGTGATTTTCTCTGTAGGAAATGTGACTTACCAGCAATGGCCTGATGCCGTTTTTGAGAAAATGAAAGAAATCGGCGCCAATGAAGCTGTACTAAGAAATCTTCAAAATGGAGATCCCTACATCCTTTACGGCCGCAAAGGAATGGCTCCTGGAGAGGCAGTGGAGATCGTTTCCAAACAAAACATTGAACTTGAAACCAACCAGCAAATCATTGAGTTTGAAACTGAAATCCAGGGTTACTTGTCCTCGGGAAGTATAGTCACCCCTCGAATAGGGCCTTCATCAGAATGGAAGCGGTTTTTCAATCAGGTCAACTCGAGGGATTGGTTTGATGAAGAACTGGCCTATTTTGATGTCATCGGTGTCAAACCTACAGGCGAGGAACAGGTACTATTTAATCAGGTGCAGGATGGTGAGATTGACCTTTCTAGCGTCAACCCAGACCTTTTTCCTTTCCTTAGATTGAGGTATGCCATGGAAGATGAACTGTCTACAGCACCTGCCTACTTGGATAAATGGCAGGTAAATTATACAGGAGTTCCTGAGGGGGTATTGATTTTCAATGGTAAGGATGACAAAATGAACCTTCAGGAAGGTCAAGTGGTGAACCTCAGCTTTGAATTTGTGAATATTTCTCAGCTAGATTTCCAAGATTCAATACTTGTAGAATGGGAATTCAATAATACAACGACTAAGAAAATAGAGAAGTTTTCAAAGAAAATCCCTGCGGTAAAATCCGGTGAAAAACACGAATTCAATATTGTGTTTAACTCCACCGGAAATGGGGGAGATGTGCAGGTAGAGGTTTTTGCCAATCCAAGAATAATCCTGGAGCAGACATTCAGGAATAATATCATCGATCTTGGAACCTACTTTATAGTAGTGCCCGATCAAAATAATGCCATTTTGGATGTCAATTTCGATGGGGTTTATATCCTTGACGGAGATATAGTATCCCCGACAGTGATGATTACTTCCATTCTCAAAAATGAAAAATCACTTATACTCAAAAAGGATACATTGGGATTGGAAATTTTCCTCAAAAAACCTTGTGAAAACTGTCAATTAGAAAAAATTAACTTCTCTTCTCCTCTTGTGACATGGTCTGAAGCAACTGAGAGCAGTAGTTTCAAAGTGGAATTCCGTCCGGGACCTTTGGATGATGGCATCTATACCTTGCGTATCATTACAGAAGACTTAGGGGTAGACAAGTCTTACGAAATTAACTTTGAAGTTATCAACGAATCTACCATTACCAATTTTTATCCGTACCCTAACCCATTTAGTAGCAGTACAAGGTTCGTCTTTACGGTTACAGGATCAGAAGTCCCGGATCAGATCAAGATCCAGATTATGACGGTGACCGGAAGAGTAGTCCGTGAAATACTTCAGGATGAACTCGGACCAATTAGGATTGGCAACAATATCAGTGATTATGCATGGGATGGCAGGGATGAATTTGGAGATCAGCTTGCAAATGGAGTTTATATTTATAGGGTTTTGGTTAGAAAGGATGGCCAATTTGTAGAGCTCCGTGGGACTGCAGGAGACAAGGCCTTCAAACAAGGTTATGGGAAAATGTACCTTCTGAGGTAATCAATGGTAAACAAATAAAGCTTGGAGTTTTGCCAGGTAGTTAGTTTGACATTTGGTATTCTTTAAGATATAGAATTATTCGTGTTTATATGAAGACAAAAACGCTTATTTCTAATTTGAAATAAGCGTTTTTGATTTCCGTTAGTCTAGATTATTGGAACTTCAACCCTCCTCATCCTCATATTCCAAAACTATAATTTCGTACATGTTTTTGCCATTGACCTGTACAGGCTGGAAATAAGTTTCTCCGTACCTGACCAAAGTTCTTTCTCCAATTTTCACTTCCTCACCTCCTTCGGAAAGATTTTCTACCAAAGCTCCGGCCGTTGGTGGGACGACAACATAGCCGTTGGCAGTTTTTTCGTAAAATGCTCCGCCCCAATAATAGTTGACTTCATTGTCCTCTAATTTAACTATCTCGTAATTATCAGGTATGGATCTCACTTCTGCACCGATTGGTGCTGGTACGACCACCCATCCTTCATCATCCTGTTGGTAAAAAACCCCATCAGCATATTGGAATTCATTGATGACATTGGTCACATTGGTTACGTTTGTGATATTGGTTTCATTAGTGACGTTGGTCACGTTGACCACCTGGGCCTGTGGTGGAGGCATCGGCATCCAAAAACCCCAAGGATGCCACATTGGGCCCCAAAAGAACGGTCTGAAAGGGAAAAAGAAAAATGGGTGGAAGGCAAAAACCCTCATTCCTCCCCACATAAACGGTGGTCTCATCATCATGGGTGACATCACGTTTACCCTTACCACAGTGTTTCTTTGGGCATTGATATTTATATTGTTGTTGTTACCGATATTGATATTATTATTTCCACCGCCGGGTCTGTTACCTCCTCCGGGTCTGTTTCCATTTCCAGATCCCGGTCTGTTACTGTCTCCCACTCCGGGGTTTCTTCCTCCATCCGGACGGTTTGAAGGTCTATTTCCTGCCGCAGTTCCAGTCCTGTCGGACTCTCTATTCCCTGCCCTGTTTCCGGAAGCACTACCCTGTCCTTCAGAGCCTGTGCCTGGTCTGGACGCCTGGTCCCTTGACTGACGGGAAGAGTTGATAGATCTGTCATTAGTTGCCTGATTGGTATTTACTTTTCTGTCAGGGGCTCTTTGTGCTCCACCATTGATGGACCCTTGAGAACCTGTAGAAGGTCTCGCTGTAGGCTGAGATGCACGGTTTGATGGTGCTGCAGCGGGTTGCCTTGAAGGCCCGCCTGTGCTTGGTCTTGAGGCTGCTCCGCCACTCGGTCTAGATGGAGAGGTACTGCTTGGTCTTGTGGCTGCTCCTCCGCTTGGCCTTGCTGTGCCACCTCCCCCCGGTCTCGCGGCGGCACCACCGCTTGGCCTCGCTGCGGCAGCGCCGCCGGCTCTACCTCCTCCATGATTCATTCTTTGTGCCATCAGGCTATTTGGATCGGTAGCTAACAAAAGCATTAAAAGTGCTGTTCCTGCCAATTTGGAATATTTTTTAATCATTTTCATGGAATTTCAATTCAATAGGTGGATGATTTTGAAACGATTTTGAGACGTCTTGCGCTTTCGGGTACTACAAAATCAAAAATTGCCTCAGGCAAATCTGGGTTTAACTTCCAATTGGAAAATATCCCCTCAAACTGAAGTATTTCCCCATCCTTTTTCTCATGTATCACATATCTGGCAGGAAGGGCAAAAGTATCATTATGTATCCAAATCTGAATGTGTTTATCTATTCCTTTGGCAACAATATGGTGGTAATCTCTGCCGTCAAAATGTACCAATCCCACGTAATAGATACTTTCGCTATGTTCGATCAAATCATCTGTAAATGATGGATAAAAGAAATCACCCGCAGGAAAATCAACCCCATAATCCGCATTGACCATATCGATGGTTTCTAGGATGTTGTCAGGAGTCTCTATGAATCCGTAGGTATTGGCTGTAAAAGAGTAATACATCAGCATGTCCGTATTGTACCAGTACCCTAATTCTTCTTTGGGACCTTTGGTATGTACATGCATTTTGTCAGGACCTACCAAATACACATCATGCACTGAATACTGTCTGATTATCCCTTTGTCAGGATCATTGACATCTATTCCGGTTTTGAGCTGAAAGCTGCAGGATTTAAGGTTTCCAATAACCTCGCTCATTCGGTCCAAAAGAACCACCGCTCTTGCATCCATGGTACTATCCTGTGCTTTTGCACCGAATACCATAAAAAATGCAACTATAAAACATCCTATTTTTTGCATATACATAAGGAAAATTATAAATGAATACTCTTTAACGGAAATTTGATATTAAAATTAAAAACTATTGGGACAAACAACTATAGCATGTCAAAAAAATCAGGGGTGCTTTTGGTAGGAATCCTCCTTAAAGCATTATTGGCTGAAAATGGTTAGGTTTTTGGTTTTTATTTTCTTTTGAAAAACCGCCAAATCCCCCATAAACTCAACACTAATAGAAGAATGAAAATCCAAGCTTTTCCTGTGATACCTTCCTGATTGACTGCGCTATATACATCTGTACCAAGAGTTCCAGCCCAAAAGGTAAGAATTGTTCTTGGCAACATTCCGATACTTCCAAAAAGTACAAGTCTTTTCCATCCAACATAAAGGAGTGAAAATAGCAAATTGGATACTGCAAATGGCAGAACCGGACTAAGTCTGCCAAAGAATATCAATTCCCCAATCCGGGTTCTTTTTGAAGCTATCAAATTTCTAGCCTTTGGGTATCTGGCCAAAATGAGATCGAGACTGTTGCCTCCAAGCCTTTTTCCCCATCCATATCCAAGGATGGAGGCTAGGTTATAAGCAATAAACAAAAAGGGAAATGCGCCCCATCCAAAAACAAATCCAGAAAGTCCTGCCACTAAGGTCGTGGGCATCAGTGCCAATCCCATTAGAAATGTAGCCAAAAAAAGATAAGTGAACGCAACCAAATAGTCAGAAACAGCCATGTTTTGGAGGAATTCAGAATATTTGATCAATATCGGAACAGAGGTAAGACTTCCTACAGATGGCATAATTGCCACCCAAAGAAGCGCCAAGGCTATACTAGGATTAATCCTGTAGGCGGATTGGAATTCCTTGAATATGCCTTGCTTTTTTTCCATCTTTGGACCACTGAAGCGCAAAGGAAAACAAAACTTCGGAATTAAACCCAAAGAAATTAGATAGCATAAATATGAAATTTGGAACAAAAGCAATCCATGCCGGCGTAGAACCGGATCCATCCACAGGGGCAATCATGACTCCGATTTTTCAAACTTCGACATATGTCCAAAAATCCCCCGGAGTTCATAAGGGATATGAATATGCAAGAACCCAAAACCCTACCCGGGATGCACTGCAAAAAAACCTTGCTGCCCTCGAAAACGGCAAGCATGGTCTTTGCTTTTCATCAGGTCTTGGAGCGATAGACGCCGTTATCAAATTGCTCAATCCCGGTGATGAGGTGATTAGTACCAATGATCTCTATGGAGGTACTTACAGGATTTTCACCAAGGTTTTTGAGCGCTATGGGATCAAATTTCACTTTATCTCAATGGATGATCCCAAATCGATCGAATCTTACATCAACAAAAACACTAAATTGATTTGGGCAGAGACTCCCACTAATCCTATGATGAATATCGTTGATGTGGAAGAAATCGGTAAGGTGGCCAAGAAGCACAAGATATTATTTGCGGTCGATAACACTTTTGCGACCCCGTTTCTCCAAAACCCTTTGGATATGGGTGCTGATATCGTGATGCATTCTGTTACCAAATACCTTGCAGGTCATTCTGATACAGTCATGGGTGCATTGATAGTCAATGACGATGAATTGGCAAAGCAATTGGCTTTTATACAAAATGCATGCGGGGCAACCCCCGGACCGCAAGATTGCTTTTTGGTGTTAAGAGGAATCAAAACTCTCCATATCCGTATGGAAAGACATTGCCAAAACGGAGCGGAAATTGCCCGTTTTCTGAAATCCCACCCTAAAGTGGATAAGGTTTATTGGCCAGGATTTGAGACTCATCCCAACCATTCTATTGCCAAAAAACAGATGAGGGACTTTGGGGGAATGATTTCTTTTGTCATCAAAGGCAACAAATTGGAAGATGCCCTCAAGGTGCTAGAAAACATGCATTACTTCTCCCTTGCGGAATCTCTCGGTGGCGTTGAATCCCTTTGTGGACATCCTGCGACCATGACCCATGCAAGCATTCCAAAAGCAGAGAGAGAAAAAGTAGGGTTAGTGGATTCCCTGATACGATTGAGTGTGGGGATTGAAGATATCCAAGACCTGAAAGAGGACCTAGCGCAGGCTTTGGAACTGGTGTAGTATTGGCGGGTTTTCAGAAATGAAGGCATGTGATTTAAAAATAAATTTTAAGTGGGAAACATGGAAAAACAGAAATTCCATGTTTCTTTTTTTGGACGGGACAAAGGGTTTTAGAGAGGTGATTTGTGGCTTAAAGTCGCTCTAAAAATTCGCGGGAAGAAATGATCGGAAGAGCAATGGTTGATTTCTTTGAAAAATCTTTTTTTTGGGTTACAATATCGATAGTATTTTTTTCAACTATATGTTACGAGAGTCGAAACGTCAAGAAATAAATTTGATTTATTGAACCCGTACTGATTTCCGATGGTTTTAATTCTTTATTGTACACATTTTTAAACCAAAAATGACCATGCAGAATCTTGAAAACAAAACAGCACTGATCACCGGCGGTAGCAAGGGGATCGGATTTGGAATTGCAGCCGCATTGATGGCTCAGGGGATGAATATAGCCATAACAAGCCGATCTCAAAAAAGTGCAGATGAAGCGGCTATTGAACTGAATAAATCCGGAAAAGGAAAAGCAATAGGGATTAAGGCTGATGTAAGGAATTATGAGTCCCAACAGCAAGCCGTAGAAATCGTATTGAAAAAATGGGGGAGTTTAGACCTTTTTGTGGCCAATGCCGGAGTGGGATTTTTTGCATCCATAGAGGATATGACTTTGGAGCAATGGCATGAAACAATAGATACCAACCTGACAGGGGTTTTTTACAGTTTAAAAGCCGGATTGGATGGGTTGAAAGCCTCAAAAGGCTATTTTATTTCCATTTCTTCTCTTGCGGGGACAAATTTTTTTGTCAACGGATCTGCTTATAATGCTAGTAAATTTGGGGTCACAGGTTTTACCCAAGCTGCTATGCTTGACCTACGTCAGCACGGTGTCAGGGCGACTACGATCATGCCGGGCTCAGTTGCCACCTATTTCAACAACCACCAACCCAATGAAAAAGATGCATGGAAGATTCAGATCGAAGATATTGGACAGATGGTAGTGGACTTGATGCAAATGAACCCAAGGACACTTCTAAGTAAAATTGAAGTTAGACCAAGCATGCCTGCTTGATTAGGAAGAAATTTGTTTATTATTCAATCCTGGCTAAAAATTGTATCAACGATTTTGAGCCAGGATTTTTTTATTTTGCTGTCTCATTTCCGATAGCTCTAATTGACTTCTATGGATTTTATTATTGAAACTGACCGCCTATTTCTAAAGAAATTGGATATCGAAGATTTCCGATTTGTAATTACTTTGCTTAACAGTCCCGGTTGGTTGCAATATATCGGCGATAGGAAAGTTAAAAATGAGGAGCAGGCAATCAATTATCTACAGACAGGTCCACTCAAAAGTTATGCGGATCACGGATTCGGCTTGTACAAAGTAGAAGAGAAAATTTCATGTCTACCTGTTGGATTTTGTGGGCTTCTCAAAAGGGACACCTTGAACCATCCCGATCTCGGGTTTGCGTTTTTACCTGAATTTATCGGCAAAGGCTTTGGTCATGAGGCTGCACATGCGATTGTCGAATTTGCAAAAACCGGTCTTGGAATTGCTGTCTTACAGGCGATTGCTTTACCTGATAACATGCCTTCAATTAGACTTTTAAAAAAGCTCGGTTTTCATTATCAAAGGCCTTTCCGTTTTTTGGAAGGGAATGAGTTGACTCTTTTTGAACTCCACTTGTAAATCATGAGGAATCCAAAAATATTATTTTGACTCAAACGATCAGTCCGATACCACCGAAAATAGAACCAACCAAAGAGCCTAATACTAACTCCGTGTTGTTATGTCTGTTCATTTTCCTCCTAGACCAGGATATAGCCAGTGCAAAAATAAGGGCTAAAATTCCCGGCAATGGCCCAATTTCAAAGACATTCACAACGATATAAAAAGCAATTCCTGCATGCATGGAAGCCTTGATCTTTAGGTTGGCCAATGCCATTGTCAGTACCATCACAAAAAAAACCAGGGTTTGACGGATGACTTCCTCTGGGAATTTCAAAACCCAAAATGCCATTAATAATACTACAAAAAGGCTGATAGCGAAAGGATAGAATCCCATCCTTTGTTTTTGGTCCGATACATCAAAGTTGGAATATTCTCCCTTTTTCATTTTTTTCCAATTATGCCATATGATCGGAACCGCTACGAGCAAGATGACCAGGAGAGAAACCAAGATGGCCGTATTCCTATCCAGATTTTTAAATGACATAAAGATGACATAGGCATTTCCAAATAGGAGTGGATGTCCGACTATGGAGATTGCTTTTGCGGTTTTTTGGCTGTCCAATATCATCTGATTGGCTGTATAAGATCCCAAAGATTGCCATACAGGTCCTCAAATACCGCTACAGTCCCATAAGGCTCAGTGCTTTTTGGACGGAAGATTTTGATGTTCTGATCAAAGAGATTTTGGTAATCCCTTTCGAAATCATCGGTGTACAAAAACAAAAATACACGTCCCCCGCTTTGGTTTCCGACTGCCTGGAGCTGGACTTCATCTGCCGCTTTGGCCAATAAGATTTCGCATTGTCCATATTCATATCCCGGAGGTGCGATTCTGACCCATCTTTTGGAATCAGACATGCGGGTGTCTTCCAATAATTGAAAGGAGAGTTTTTTGGTGTAAAAAGCGATGGCTTCGTCATAGTCCCTGACTACCAAGGCAAATTTTGCGATGAATTGTTTCATTGTTTTGTCTTTTGATTGATTTGGTTCAACTGGAATATCCATGAGTGTTCCAAGCCAACAATTAATTATTTTCTACAGATTTTATTCCTGTTTTTTGTTATGGTTATTTTTTTTGATTCCGCGTTGTTGCACCCAGCCATAAAATTAATAGTAGAAGAATGATTAGCGAGCTCTGTGGATAGTGGACTGTCCATGGACGAATTCCACATCTGATAAAGTCTCTTCAAACCCTTGGTGCAATATTGCTGTTACTCATAATTATTTTTTGGATTTTGAGGTGGGAGATGGGGATGGTCTTCTTTTTTACATGTCATTTTTTATTTTCTCAGCGACGGAGGCAGCGATATGTTCATAGCCATTGTCGGAAGGATGTATTCCATCTTCGGAAAAAAAAGTATCTGACAATATAGCTTCGTGATTTTCAAAGGAAAGGTGTGGCAATTTTCTTTCTAGAAGTTGGAGTTCTCTAGTCAGCAATCCCCTATGCCACCCTAAGAAAAAACGCATGATACCCGGTATCAGCGGGAATTCTTGAACAGGTGGAATCAACGGAATAATTACTTTTTTCACTCCTTTTTTTTCTTTCAAAAATGCAATGAATGACTCCATTTCCTTTCTGAATTTCCAAGGGGCGGTGAATTTAAAACAATCATTGGCACCGATAAGAATGATGGTTTTGGATATGGAAATGGCTACTTCTTTTTCAGATTTTCCAAATAAAACCTTAAGACTTTCTGCCTTTAGTCCATTTTCTCCAATATTGAAAATGGTGAATTCACCTCTGGTATGTCTGAAAATCTGAGCTGCAAATGTGGTTTCAATGCTGCTTGCGCCTACCCCCGCGGCAGTGGATTCTCCGATAATAAGGAGGTTATTGGCTGTCTTGTCACCTGCAATTTTCAAAAAGTTGCTCCTTGAAGGAAGTTTGACAATATTTTCTTTAAGTTTTTTTCCTTTGACATAAAGGATCGGGAAAACTGAGACCAAAAGTACCATTTCCAAAAAATACAAAAAGGAGTTACGCATGGTTTATCGAAGTGGCTTAAACAAAACACCAAGTCTTAGTCTAAGACTTGGTGTTGATATTATCAACAATTGGAAGCTTATCCTCCCACTTTTTTGACTTTATAGCCCTCTTGAATCAGAATCTGAAGGACTTTGTCACGGTGGTCGCCTTGAATCAAGATTTCTCCTTCTTTAGCACTTCCCCCGACACCGCATTTGTTTTTGAGCAATTTGCCAAGTTCTTTGAGGTCATCCTCCGTCCCTACAAATCCTTCTATCAAAGTCACCTGCTTGCCGCCCCGGGATTTTTTGTCCAACATCACTTTTAGGTTTTGCTTTTGGGGAGATAATGTTTCTTCTTCCTGTTCACCTCCAAAATTAAAAGCAAAATCAGTACTTGTGGAATAGACAACTCCGTCTCTTTTCTTCCAATCGTTATTATTCTTTTTTGACATTTTATTTTTTTGATTTCATAGTCCATACTGGCCTTTGGGCAGCATTGACAACATCCTCCGCAATACTTCCGCTCAATAGGTGGAGAAATCCGGTCCTGCCATGGGTGGCCATGGCGATCATGTCTGCATCTACGTCGTCTGCAAACTCAAGGATACCTTCCTCCTCTGATGTGCTGTTGTACACCTGCATGGAAGCCGCATTGATCTCAAAATCTTCCACAAAGGTTTTCATCTTTTCAATAGAAGTCCTCGTGCTCTCAAACATCGATGGGGTATTGATTTTGACAAGATGTAAATCGGCATCGATCGTACCGATAGCAGCCTTTAGTCTGTCAATTACCTCACTTGGAACATTGCTGAAGTCACTTGCAAAGATCACTTTACGGATACTATCTGCCGAGATAGGTCCTTTGATCGTGATGACTGGGCAGGATGCATGCCTGACGACTTTTTCCGTATTGCTTCCTATCAAAACCTCTTCCATTCCCGTAGAACCCTTGCTGCCCATGATCACGATATCCGCTTTGGCATCGATTATTTCTTTTGAAATACCTGCATATGGATTTCCAAAAACCATTTTGGTTTCAAATTTAAATCCACTGTCTTTGAATTCATCTTCAAGAGCAGCCAATTGCCTTTTTCTCTTTTCAATCAATTCGATCATAAAAATCTGATTGGACTCACTGCTAAAAGAACCAACTTCACCTATAGTCGAGAAACTCTGGGGCGAGGGAAGTTCAATTACATGCAAGAGTTCTAGTTTGTTTTTTGTCCTTTTTGCCATTTCTGTGGCAAATTCAAAAGCATAGTCTGCTTCTTTGGAAAAATCATAAGGAACGAGAATTGTTTTCATGGTGTAGGGTTTTTATTGATTCTTGAAAATACAAAAATTAGCTCAATCCTTTAAACAACTAACTCTTTTTATCTAAAAAAATAATATTCCAATACCAAATGCTAGTACCCAAAGTAAAGTTGAAATCGCCATTTTTTTTAGGTAAGGGTCAAGTTCCCATGCTTCAATTTTGGATGCTACGGATCTCCCTACAAACACCATTCCAGGTAATGCTGCCAAAGCAATCAAACATCCATAGGTTTGATTCATTATCGCAAACAAGATCAAAAAAAGATTGCCTCCAAAAATCAATACCCAATTGTAGACAACAGCATTTTTTCTACCGATCCGAACTGGAATGGATTTTTTTCCGGCTAAAGTATCCGCTTTGATATCCCGGATATTATTGATGTTCAACACCGCTGTACTGAAAAAACCCAATGAAACAGCTGGCAAAACAATACTCCAATCGAAGGATAGGGAATGCAGAAAATACGTGCCTAAAACCCCCAGCAACCCAAAAAACAGGAATACCGAAATATCCCCTAATCCGGCGTAGCCATAGGGTTTGCTACCTGAAGTATAAGTCACAGCAGCTACGATGGCAGCGATACCCAAACCCAAAAACAAGAAAAATATCTTCCAATCCTGAAGAGAAATGAATAGGAGGATTATTCCGGATACAAACGAAAGCACACCCAAAAAGACCATTGCTTTTTTCATTTCTTCCAAGCTTATGATGCCCGACTGTACAGCCCTGATAGGACCTTCGCGCTCAGCAGAATCCGCACCATGGATACTGTCACCATAGTCGTTTGCGAGATTGGAAAGAATCTGAAGAAATACAGTAGTGATTGCTGCCAATAAAAATACCCAAAAGCGAAATTCCTCTTGGTAGGCTGCAAGAAATGATCCCATTAAAATACTTGATAAAGCCAACGGTAACGTTCTCAAACGGATGGCGTGCATCCAGGCTTGTTTTTTATTGGATAAGGTAACTTCCACGTTTTTATTTTGGGTCAAAACTAACAAAAAGACCTGTTTTCGGAAGGAAAACAGGTCTTTTTGTAACAAGAATTTGTGTTATGCTGCAATTAATTTCAAGATTTCCTCATCCATAGGTTTTACAGAGGAAGGGAAGAATTTTACCAATTCTCCTTTTTCATTGATGAAGTATTTGCAGAAGTTCCACGTCGGTTCTTTCTCGTTCCAACCGTTCATATCCTTGTCAGAAAGCCATCTGTAAAGGGGGGATTTGTCAGCACCTTTGACGGACACCTTGTCCATCATTTGGAATGTGACACCAAACTTTGAAGAACAGAATTCTTTTATTTCTTCATTTGTTCCGGGCTCTTGGCCGCCAAAGTTATTGGCAGGAAATCCAATGATGGTCACATCATCTCCATGTTCTTCGTGGAGTTTTTGTAAATCTTCATATTGTGGCGTATAGCCGCACTTGGAAGCGACGTTGACGATTAGAAGTTTTTTTCCTTTGTACTGGGAAAAATCAACTTCCTCGCCATTGATATCTTTCATTTTAAAATCGTAAATGGATTTTTCCATCATCATTTGGTCTAGTGTTACATCGGTGGATGGCTCTTGCTTTTGAATGCCTGCAGTGCAGGCAAAAGCGATGATTGCGAAAACAAAAAGGATTTTTTTCATATTACATTCTGTCTGGGACTTTGATACCTAATAACTGCATGCCCTTGCGGATTGTTTTGGCGGTAATGGCAGAAATCGCGATTCTGAAGGATTGGACCTTAGGGTCATTTTCATGAAAGATCGACAATTCTGCGTAGAATCTATTGTATTCTTTAGCCAAGTCAAAAAGATACTGGGCTAATACTGAAGGGGAATATTCTTCTCCTGCTGCTGTGATTTTTTTCTCAAATTCATTCAATATCACAATCAGGTCTCTTTCTGCAGGCTCCAATTTATCTAATCCTTCAAATCCCGCACTGCTGTAATCTACTCCGATCTGATCTGCTTTTCTGAGAATAGACGCGATCCTTGCATGCGAATATTGGATAAACGGACCGGTATTTCCCTGGAATTCTATGGATTCCTGAGGATTGAAAAGCATCCTTTTTTTAGGATCGACTTTGAGTAAGAAATATTTCAAAGCACCCATTCCCAATATTTCATAGAGTTCAGCGGCTTTTTCAGCGCTAAAACCATCGATTTTGCCCAACTCTTTGGTATGGCTTTCGGCAGTGTCTATCATTTCCTGCATGAGGTCATCTGCATCGACTACGGTTCCTTCGCGGGATTTCATCTTTCCGGTAGGCAAATCCACCATTCCGTAGGACAAGTGATACAGGCCATCTCCATATGGACGGCCTAACTTGCGCATGATCTTGAATAACACGTCGAAATGGTAATCCTGCTCGTTGCCGACTACATAGACCGATTTGTCAAAATGGAAATCCTGGTATTTCAATTCACAGGTTCCCATGTCCTGCGTGATGTAGACCGAAGTGCCATCAGCCCTCAGGACCAGTTTTTCATCCAAACCATCGGCTGAAAGATCGACCCAAACTGAACCGTTTTCTTTTTTAAAAAAGACGCCTTTTTCCAGGCCTTCGTCTACTATGTTTTTTCCCAAAAGGTAAGTATCTGATTCGTAGTAAAACTTATCGAAATCGACTCCCATTTTTTTGTAAGTCGCATCAAATCCCTCATAGACCCATCCGTTCATGGTTTTCCAAAGGTCTACGACATCTTTGTCTCCTGCTTCCCAGAGTCGAAGCATTTCCTGTGCTTCGAGCATCAGAGGAGAATTTTTCTTGGCCTGTTCTTCTGTTTGGCCTTCGGCAACAAGCTGTTGTATTTCTTTTTTATATTCCTTGTCAAAAATCACATAGTATTTTCCTGCCAAGTGGTCTCCCTTCAATCCGCTTGATGCTGGAGTTTCTCCATTGCCATGCTGTCGGTATGCCACCATTGATTTGCAGATGTGGATACCGCGGTCATTGACCAGGTTGGCTTTGACCACTTCATAGCCGTTGGCTTTCAGGATTTCAGCAACAGCATAGCCTAGGAAATTATTCCTCAAGTGCCCAAGATGTAGCGGCTTGTTGGTATTTGGGCTGCTGTATTCTACCATTACCTTTTTGCCATTTGTGGGAAGTTGGCCCAGATCCGCATTGCCGTAGATCTTTGAAAAAATATCCAACCAAGATGTCTCGCTCACGGAAATGTTCAGGAATCCTTTGACGGTGTTGAAAGAAGATACCACATCGCAGTTTGCCACGAGGTATTCCCCAATCTTTGCGCCAGAAGCCTCAGGATTGAGTTTGGTGATTTTCAAAAACGGAAACACCACAAATGTAAAAGTGCCCTCAAATTCCTTGCGGGTGGGTTGTAGGGCCAGTTCTTCTAAAGTTGCTTGATGGCCAAAAAGCTCTTGAAAAGCTTGTTGGATGCTGGCTGTTATTTTCTGTTCTATATTCATGAAATAGACATGAGACGTGAGATATGAGACGTGAGACTGTAACCATCGATCGGTATTAGTATCTCTTTCTCAGTTTTTAAATTTTATTTTTTTATTAACCAATAACCAAATAACCAATAACCAAATAACCAATAACCCTTAAACTTAAAAGTTATCCACTAATGACTTGGTAGTCGCTTCTAGAATGTCGAAGGCGTTTTCGGCCATCAGGTTTTCGGAATCTAGGGTTGGATTTACTTCGACGATTTCCCAACAGCAAACCCGTTTGTCTTTGATCAACTCTGTGTTGAGTTCAAGGGCTTCTTTCACGGTTAATCCATTGGCAACGGGCGTTCCGGTGCCCATAGAGATTGAGGAGTCTAGGCTGTCCACATCAAAGGAAATGTATATCTGATCACAATCTCCAAGGGTGCTGAGAGCTTCTGCGGCTACTTTGGTGATGCCAAGATTCCTGACTTCCTCTGTCGTGAAATTCTTGATCCCATATTTTTTTATCAGAAAATCCTCAGGTGCTTCTGTATCCCTTACGGAAATGAAGACAATGTCCTGCGCTTTTATTTTTGGTGCGTCTCCGCCGATTTTTTTTATTTTCTCCCAATATTGAACCGTCTCTTGGGTAGGCTGATTGACTTCGCAGTCCCTGTTGTCAGTCTGAATACACATCGCCAAAGGCATCCCGTGCATATTTCCAGATGGGGTGGTGTATGGGGTGTGGAGGTCTGCATGTGCATCGATCCAGATTACCCCGAGTCGCATTTCAGGATGCGCAGCCTTGATACCCATGATTGTTCCTGCTGCGGTGGAGTGGTCTCCTGCCAATACGATTGGGAATAATTTTTCCAATCTTAAAGATTCAATGGTGCTATAGACATTTTTCAAAACCTGATACACACCATCGATATATTTGGCATGTGGATGTTTGTTTCCTTTCCAAAGAAAATTGTTCGCGTCGGGGACATTTATTGGATCAAATCGGGTGAAGAAATCTGAAGTTTTGTCAAGACTGGCGATTTTAAGCGCGTCAATTCCAAGACTCGCACCTCTCGTTCCTGCTGCAATTTCAGATCGCACCTCGACCAATTTTATATCTCTCATAGATGGGTTATCCGGGCTTAATTCAATTTTTCTTCATTCGAAGTGCCGCAAAAGTAGTCAAAAAAAGGCTGAAAAACCATTAGGATGGATTGATTTGAGAAAGTCTCCTCTTCCTAAAACAGGCATTTTCCCAAGGTTGATTTTTTGGATCCCATGGTTTTGATGTTAATTCAATATTTCTGGTTTATTTCGGAAAATGATTTGTAAAATATGAAAATCGGGCTTTGCTAATGAACATCAAAAATAAAGTCGGATGGAAGACCGCATCAGGTTTGGTGATTGCCAACATGATCGGAACGGGGGTTTTTACCAGTCTGGGTTTTCAGGTTGCGGAAAGTCAGAATACCTGGAGCATCATCCTGCTTTGGGTGATAGGAGGGTTGATGGCGCTGATAGGTGCATTTGTCTATGCCGAGCTGGGTACCCATTTCAAACAATCCGGGGGTGATTACATCTTTCTTTCGAGAACCATTCATCCTGCTGCAGGCTACCTCTATGCCTGGATTTCCCTTACTGTGGGTTTTTCGGCGCCGATTTCCATTGCGGCCATGGCCATGGTCGAGTATTGGGAGCCATTGATAGGTTTCCACAATAGCAGGTCTATTGGTATGGCAGCGATTTTGATGATGGGTTTGTTTCACTCTTTTTCAGTCCACCAATCAGGTCTTGTCCACAATATCCTTACCGGTATCAAATTGCTTTTTGTCTTTCTCCTCATTGGATTGGGATTCGGATATGCTTCAGTTCTCTCGGAAAGTAGTTTTGATTTTAGCGCTTCTTGGAAAGGGGAGATTTTTGCTCCGGGATTTGCGGTCTCATTGATCTATGTTTTTTATGCCTATACAGGATGGAATTCTGCAGCCTATATCGTGGAGGAGATAGACAAACCGCGAGAAAGTCTTCCTAAGGCCTTGATATCTGCAGCTGTCCTTGTTATGGTCGTTTACGTGTTGTTGCAACTTGTATTTCTTAAGCATGCATCCATTGAGCAGCTGCAAGGAAAGGTTCAGGTGGCCACATTGGCATTTGGAAACCTTTTTGGAACACACGGGGTGTTTTGGGTAAGCCTGTTTATCGGAATCCAGCTCATAGCCACAATAAGCGGCTATACTTGGGTAGGACCAAGGATTACCAATGCGATGGCCAAAGAATATGTGTTTTGGAAACCATTGGCTTTGGTCAACAAAAACGGTATTCCAGTCAGGGCTATATGGTTCAATACTTTTGTGAGTCTTCTATTGATGTTTACAGGGTCTTTTGAGGCGATCATGTTGTATGCGGGTTTTGTTCTTCAAGTCATGGGAACCTTGACCATAGCGGCTTCATTGCGGCTGAAAAACAGGTCGGGGTTTCAAAGTCCATTCCGGCCATGGCTGCAATGGATATATATTGGTTTTAGCCTTTGGGTGATGGTATTCATGGTTTATGACCGTCCAAAAGAAAGCCTTTTTGGATTGGGAATAATCTTTGTAGGTTTCATACTTTATCTTTTTGATACATTGAAAAAGTCGAATAAAGTATGATCAAATCAAAGCTTCCTGATGTAGGTACCACCATATTTACAGTCATGTCCAAGTTGGCTACGGATTGCAATGCCATCAACCTTGCGCAGGGATTTCCTGGATTTGATTGCTTTCCCTATCTCCATGATCTGGTGACCAAATATGTAAGTGAGGGGTTTAACCAATACGCTCCCATGAGCGGAGTGCCGATTTTCAAGCAAAGGATTGCCGAAAAAACCAAATTGGCTTATGGGGTGGACTTCAAGGAAGAATCGGAAGTTACCGTTGTTTCCGGCGCTACTGAAGCCCTTTTTGCAGCTGTGACGGCAGTGGTTAGGCCGGGTGATGAGGTTATTTTGCTCGAACCCTCCTATGACAGCTACGCTCCGGCTGTGCTGTTGAATGGCGGAATTCCGGTATATGTTTCTCTAAAGCTTCCTGATTTTTCGGTGGATTGGGACAGGGTAAAATCAGCCATCTCTGACAAAACAAGACTGATCATGGTAAATACTCCCCACAATCCATGCGGCTATGTCTGGACTCAGGATGACCTCAACACCTTAGCCGAATTGATTCAGGACAGGGAAATATATGTTGTAAGTGACGAAGTATATGAGCATATTACTTTCGATGGAAGGAAGCACCGCCCCTTGTTCAGTCATCCTCTGCTTAAAGAAAGGACTTTTGCCTGTGGCTCTTTTGGAAAGACTTTCCATATCACAGGATGGAAAATAGGATATTGCCTCGCTCCCGAAAAACTGACTGCAGAATTCCGGAAAATCCATCAATTCCTGACCTTCAGCACAGCTACTCCATTACAGTATGCATTGGCAGATTTTATGGTGGAACCATCCAGGTACCTCCATCTCAATGACTTTTATCAACGAAAAAGGGATTTGTTTTGTCAGGGTTTGAAAAATACGCCTTTTGAATTCACCCCCTCTCAGGGAAGTTTTTTTCAAATGGTTTCCTATGCCCACCTTTCCCAGGAATCTGACTATGACCTCTCAGTGCGGATGACCCGGCAGATTGGTGTTGCAAGTATTCCAGTCTCTGTTTTTTACCATAACAAAACCGACCATAAAATGCTCAGGTTCTGTTTTGCCAAGGAAGATGATGTCTTGGAAAAAGCACTCGAATTGTTTCAGAAACCTTTGTTTTGAGGGATAAGCCTTATTCTATAAACTCTTAAGCCTTTACAGACATAAAAAATAACAGCCTTACTCTATTTTGGTAAATAGAATGGCGATGGAATGCGATGTGACTTCATAGGTAGGCTCTGTATAATTTCCACCTTCTGACCAAAGACAGATGTCGCAAGGCCCATCAAGGCTAGTATCTATCCACCTTCTCCAGATGACTTGTTTTCCATTGATTGTTGGGGGGATTTCGAAGTCGAGATTTTGGTTGTAGGAATTGATCAGGTAATGCATTGCCATTTTTCCATTAAGAGACATGATAGTCATGGCTATGCTGAGTGAGGTTGGAGACCAATCAGGTTTGTTGAGTTTGACCCCGTGCCAATTGATTTTGGAATTCATGAGCATTTCCTTCAGGCTCATGTTGAAGGTGGATTGGGAAGTTTCCCGCAACAAGCGTTTTTTGATCAGGATCTTGACAAATCTGAAAATTTCTGCATTTTTTTCTACCAAATCCCAATTGAACCAAGTGAGTTCATTGTCTTGACAATATGCGTTGTTATTGCCTTGTTGGGTGTGGAGGATCTCATCTCCCATCAAAAGCATGGGAGCCCCTAATGACAATAAGGTGACGGTGAAAAAATTTTTGATCTGCCGTTTTCGAATTGCCAAAACCTCAGGATCGTCAGTCGGCCCTTCGATACCACAATTCCAGCTTAGATTGTCATTGTGTCCGTCTCGGTTGTTTTCGCCGTTTGCAAAGTTGTGCTTGACATTATAGGAAACAAGGTCATTCAAAGTAAAACCATCATGGCAAGTGACAAAGTTGATGCTTTGCTCCAATTCTCTGTTTTTGGATTCATACATGTCAGGGCTTCCTATGAGCCTTGTTACAAAATCACCCACTTTTCCCTTGTCTCCGCGGAGAAAACTGCGGGCATCATCCCTGAATCTTCCATTCCATTCCTTCCAACTGTCGCCGGTGAAGTTGCCTACCTGATATAATCCTGAGGCGTCCCAAGCCTCAGCAATCAGCTTGGTGCCTGCCAAGATCGGGTCGGATTCGATATCCCAAAGAATCGGTGCGTTTTCGATAGGATTACCCCTTTCATCCCTTGACAAAATAGAAGCAAGGTCAAACCTAAAGCCATCCACATGCATGTCCCGCACCCAAAAGTGCAGACTTGAGATGATCATCTTGCGGACTATTGCTTGGTTGGCATTAAGGGTATTACCGGTTCCTGAATAGTTTTTATACTTGGAACGGTCATTGTCCAAGATATAATAAATGCTGTTATCTATTCCCCGGAAAGTATAAGTCGGGCCTTCTTCGTGGTTTTCTGAGGTATGGTTAAATACTACATCCATGATCACTTCCAATCCTGCGCGGTGAAGGGCTTTGACCATATCCCTGAATTCATCCAACACTTTCAAGGGATTTTCGGGATCGGTACTGTAGCCCTGATGCGGGGCAAAGAAAGAAATGGGACTGTAGCCCCAATAGTTGGATTTGCCCTCAGGGGCATCCTGAACATCAAACTGAAATACTGGCAGAAGTTCTACGGCTGTGATACCGAGTTCGACGAGGTAGGGGATCTTTTCTATCAGCCCTGCAAAAGTTCCCCTTTTGTGTGGGGCAACTCCTGAGTTTGGATTTTTGGTAAATCCGCCGACATGCATTTCATAAATCACCGTGGATGAAAATGCTTTTCTTGGATGTTTATCACCTTCCCAATCATACAATCCCAGATCGACAATGACACTTTTCAGGGACATGGCATCCTCTTTTCCGAATTTGCTGACGGCTTTCCTGTTGAATTGTTTGGGTATGGAAACAGCCTTGGAATAGGGGTCAAGCAATATTTTGGAAGAATCAAACCGGTGTCCAAGCATGGGTTCAAATGGCCCATGTACACGGTAACCATAAAGTTGACCAGGCTTAACTCCGGCAACAAAAATATGCCAATAGTGATATGTTTTATTTTTGGAGGCATCCAAACGGAATGTTTGGATTGGTTGGGTATCCTCTACTTTGTTAAAAAAAAGCAATTCTACCCAAACAGCATTTTTTGAAAAAAGACAAAAATTAACTCCTTCAGAAGTAATACTCGGTCCGATGGGGAAGCTTTGACCTACTGAAGTTGAGTATGGTGTGATAGTGATAGACATTGGGCGAATTTGTCTCTGCAAGTATTCTGCGCCGAATTAAGCAGGATTTTAAACGTGAAACAAGCAAAACCCCCATGCAGTTTGCAAATACTTAGTCATCTTTTAATGGAGCCACTATAGATTGGTATTAAATGTCCTCAAACTTTACTCGCCAAAAGTGATTTCTAGAGCTATTTGGGCTTAAGATAGTATTTTTTAAAAACCCTATAAAAATGATAGGGTAATTAGGATAATTAAAATCCATCTTTTATATTTGAAGCATGGTTTTGAAAAAACTGCATTCCAATACAAAATTATTATCCCATGGCATCTCAAATTTCCACCCAACAAGCTCCAATTCATGAATCATTCACTTTTCAGAGTGTTTCAAAAAAATCAGAAATTCTTGCTCCTTCGGTAAGCGTAACTGAAATGATCATGGCTTGTGATATGGTAGAATTGACAGGTCAGGGTTCATTCAATTTTCCGAACTATCCGGAAGCCAACAAAAATTTTCAGGTGCTTTATTTCAGGCTTGCTTCTGATTTCGAAAGCCTCAAAGGTTTGTTTAACGGTTTGATCAGCATCGGGCAACCGAATGGCGTGATGCTGGAATTCGAAAAGGAATTGAATAGGTATACTTTGAAGTTCTACTCTTCTAATGAACCTGTTGTTTTAGGATATTTTTCAAAAATCACCAAGGTAATTTCAGAAGAAATCAGATTTAAAAAGATTCTTAAAAGAATAATTGAAAACCAAAAGTCTTTTGAAGCAGAGGGCCAATTGCTTCGAAACGAGATCTTCGCATAACAGTTCTCTCTATATTAAATTTTATTGTTAAGGGGAAAGTCCAAGTGGATTTTCCCCTTTTTTCATTTGATATACCAATATTAAAAGCAAATTTTGTGATTCCTTTTCAATAATTACTTCCCCAATTTGAAATGAATAAATATATCGATCTGATCCAACAGACTTTTGACTTCCCCACCAAAGAATTTAAAGTAGAAAACAATGAGCTACACTTTAATGGTGTCAACCTCATGGAAATCATTAAAACTTATGGGACGCCTCTGAAGCTGACTTATCTTCCCAAGATTTCTGAAAATATCCAGAATGCAAAAACCTTTTTTGGGAATGCCATCGAAAAGCATAATTACAAGGGGAAATACACTTACTGCTATTGTACCAAATCGTCACATTTCAGCTTTGTACTAAATGAAGCACTGAAAAATGACATCCATATAGAAACATCTTCCACTTTTGACATTCCTTTGGTCAGGAATCTTTATGCCAAAGGATTGATCACAAAGGAGACTTTTATTGTCTGTAACGGTTTCAAAAGACAGCTTTACAAGCAGTATATTTCCGAATTGCTCAATGATGGCTTTGTCAATTGTATACCCATTTTGGACAACCTTGGGGAGATCGACTATTACTTAGAGCACGTCAAAGTTCCTTTCCAAGTGGGAATCAGGATTGCAGCAGATGAGGAGCCGAAATTCGGTTTTTATACCTCAAGATTGGGAGTCAGGTACAATGACATCATTTCTCTCTACGAAGAAAAAATCAAGGACAATCCCAATGTCAGTTTGAAGATGCTTCACTTTTTTCTCAACTCGGGCATTAAGGATACTGCTTACTATTGGTCTGAACTGACCCGATTTATCCAAAAATATGTGGACCTGAAGAAAGTGGCCCCTTCCTTGGATACCATGGATATCGGTGGAGGATGGCCGATCAAAACCAATGTCTTTTTTGACTATGACTACCAATACATGGCGGAGCAGATTGTCAAAAACATCAAGTGGATGTGTGCCAAAAACCATACGGATGAACCAAATATTTTCACCGAATTTGGAAGCTATACTGTAGGGGAAAGCGGCGCGGTTTTGTATTCTATTCTGGACGAAAAACTCCAAAATGACAAAGAACTTTGGTACATGATAGATGGCAGTTTCATCACGCAGCTGCCGGATAGCTGGGGATTGAACCAAAAGTACATCATGCTTGCAGTCAACAATTGGGAGGAAGAATACCACAACATATCACTCGGAGGATTGACCTGCGACAGCATGGATTACTATAACTCAGAAGCCCATCAGTTCAATATCTACCTTCCCAAAATCGAAGAGGGAAGGAAACAATATATCGGATTTTTTCACACCGGAGCTTATCAGGAATCCCTCGGTGGGTATGGTGGGATACAACATTGCCTGATACCTGCACCGAAGCACGTGATCATTGATAGGGGAGCTGACGGTATGATCAAACATTGGCTTTTTGCCCCGGAGCAGACGAGTGATAGTATGATGAAAGTACTTGGGTATGAAAAATAAAAAAAAGGGGTGGTTTGCCGCAAACCACCCCTTTTTATTTCAAGGTACATCGGTCTTCCGACTTCAATCTTCCTCCCTGACTGAAGAAAATTCTAGGGAAATGGCAAAGAATTATATTTCCCTTGAGTTTTCAACCTTCTGCGTGATCAACTTTTTGCCCGTTTATGGTGATATATCCTTTCATACAATCAGCCGTCATGCAACTGTGAATTGGTAGAATTCCCAGCAGATCTCCAACCTTTACTTTGGAGAGCAATTCATCAGAAGCTTTGATGATGCCATGTTCCTGCGAAATACTTTTCAAAAATGACCGCTGTAAGGGTATTTTCCATCCGGTTTCTGTCAAGTAGACTACCTCACCAAAATTCTTTCCGCCGTCTGCTTCAGTCAGTACATCTTTGGCAAGATGCACGCCTCCACCATGGATCAGGATTTCTTTTCTTTCTTTTTTGATGTCTACCACAGGAACGGCCAAAGCTACCGCTACATCTTCTCTGCTGCAGCTTCCCAATGCTACCTGCATCATGTCATAAAACACAAAGTTGCCGGGACCAAGCTCATCAATATCTCCAAAGTCCTCGATTACCGAGCAGCCGGGAGTATCTCCTGTCCTGGTGACAAGGTCAGGATACTCTGACCGGTATTTATTTTTCAGCATGCTCAGAGCTGCACGGGTCTGCTCATAGATTTTTGAGATGTCTTGTTCGTAATAAGAGTGACCCGCATGAAGATAAAACCCCTTGAATCTTAGTTTTTCTGTGCTTTTGGCTTTTCGAAGAATGTTCTCAATCAATCCAAAATCCGATACCTCTACTCCTGTACGGCCATAACCCGCATCTATTTCAATAAAAAAACCTACAGGATTTTCAAGTTCATTGGCTAGCTTTTCTGTGACAGCTTCGTTGATAAGCTGCACCGATAATGACTGGGTTTTGGCAAGGTCACTCAGGTTTTTTGTTTCGAGGGGATTGAAAGGGAAAGCGATATGGATATTGTCCCAACCCTGTCCACAAAAGTATGCTGCCATCTTGATTGAAGAGACGGTAATTTCCCTGATACCGAATTCCATGGCCCATTTTCCTACCAAATGGGATTGAGGGGTCTTGAAGTGGGGCACAAGTTTTTTTTCATGTCTTTTGGCTTTTTCCAACATTTTTTGAAGGTTATGTCTGCAGATTTTTTCATCTAGCAATAGGGTAGGAGAGGTGATAGCGGAAAGTACTGACATAGTATTGACGATTTTTAATTGGGAATTGAAAGTAGGGAAAATGACCCAATCAAAAAATATTTCCCGCAGCCGATCATCAAAATAATAGGAATGAACCTGACATTTTTGGTAATTTATGCCGTGTTTTCAATCAAATAAAACCCAATTGATACCTATGAAACCTATTTCCCATTTAAAGAACCTTTTCATCCCTTTAATGCTCGGTGCCACGTTGGTTTTTTCATGCAAAGAAAAAGCCCCCATAGACCTTCAGATCACCCAAATGGATCATGAAGAAGTGAAAAAACGGGCTTCCGAAATAGAGGCGACAGTAACTCCCACTTTGGCTGAAGGGCTTTCGATGAAGCTTTGGGCAGTGGATTCCATGATTATCGATCCGGTTTCTATCAAAGTCACCGATGATGGGACTCTGTATTATGTAAGTTCTGAGCGCTTAGGGCAGTCAGAATTTGACATCCGTGGACATCAAAATTGGGAGATACAATCCATCAGCTGGAAAACTGTAGCTGATAGAAAAGCCTTTTTACGTCAGGAATTTGCACCGGAAAGGAGCGAGGAGAATAATTGGTTGAAGGATCTAAACGGAGACGGTTCTTTTGATTGGAAGGACTTGACGGTGGAAAAAGAAAGCGTGTATAAAGTGAGGGACACCAATGGAGATGGTTTGGCGGATTGGTCTCAACGAATTGTATACGATTTTCATGAAGAGGAGACGGATTTGGCTTTGGCAATTACTGTCCATGAGGATGATGTATTTTTGGGTGTTGCTCCCGATTTTTGGAGGTTACAGGATACCAATGGGGATGGGTTGATAGACAAGAAAACTTCCATTTCCCATGGATATGGCGTGCATGTTGGTTTTGGGTCACATGGCATGTCAGGTGCCAAAGTCGGTCCTGATGGAAGAATTTATTGGGCTATTGGCGACATTGGATTTAGCGGAAAAGACCAAGAAGGAGTGGAGTGGAATTATCCTAACAGGGGAGTGGTTGTCCGGTCAAATCCCGACGGAAGCGACTTTGAAGTGTTTGCCATGGGTGTTAGAAATACCCATGAATTTGCCTGGGATGAATACAATAACCTCATTTCTGTTGACAATGACGGTGACCACAGAGGAGAAAGTGAGCGTTTGGTTTACTTGGTCAATGGTTCGGATACAGGCTGGAGGATCAACTGGCAGTTTGGAAAATATCGAGATCCTGATAACAACAACTATAAAGTATGGATGGACGAGAACATGTATAAGCCTAGACATGAGGGACAGGCTGCTTACATCACTCCATGTATCATCAATTATGTAAACGGGCCAACAGGGATGGTTTACAATCCGGGAACCGCTCTTGGAGAAAGGTGGAAGAAGCACTTTTTTGTGGTCGAATTTGTAGGTAATCCTGCCCGTTCAGGGATACATGCCTTTCAGCTTAAGCCTCAGGGGGCATCTTTTGAGCTTGCCAAAACCGAATTGATCCAAACAGGGATGTTGCCTTCCGGGATAGATTTCGGACCTGACGGTGCCTTGTATGTGGCGGATTGGATCAATGGATGGGGTAACAAAAACTATGGAAGGATCTGGAAATTGGATGACAATGAAGGTCAAAATTGGGCTGCAAGGAAGGAAACTCAAAGGTTAATCACATTGGATTATTCTAAAATGTCCGAGGATGATTTGGAGGGGCACCTTTATTATGAAGATGTTCGCATCAGGAGAAAGGCCCAGTTTGAACTTGCAAAAAGAGGGGAAAAGGGAGCAAAAGTATTTGAAAAAGTGATGGCCCAAAAGGCCAATCAGATTGCTAGGATACATGCCATTGTCGGTACGAGCCAAATTGCAAGGATGAAAGACATGAAATATGCGAAGGCTATTGTTCCGCTATTGAAAGACAGTGATCCTGAAATCAGGGCGCAAGCAGCCAAATGGATTGGAGATATCAAATACAAAGAAGGTGGGGAGTTTTTGTTGGCGTTGTTGGTGGACGATTATCCCAGAGCTAGATTTTTTGGTGCAGAAGCCATCGGCCGAATTGGTTATGTACCTGCAACGACATCTTTGATTGGTCTGCTAGACAACAACAACGATGAGGATGCCTATATCAGACATGCGGCCTCTTTGGCATTGGCTAGATTGAATCAGCCTGATCAGCTAATCGCCCTGACTGGCGATCCAAGCAATGCGGTTCGATTGGGAGCTGTATTGGCACTGAGGAGACTTAGCCATCCTGAGATCCAGCAGTTTTTAAAAGACCCGAATGAATATATTGTCACTGAAGCTGCTAGGGCGATCAACGATGATTTTTCTATTGAAGAAGCGCTTCCTGCTTTGGGTGACCTTTTGGTCACCACCAAGTTTTCAAATGAACCTCTGATCAGAAGGGCAATAGGTGCCAATCTACGTGTAGGTTCTGAAAAATCCATGCAAAATCTTATTGCTTATATTTCAAATCCTGCAGCACCTTTGGTGTTGAGACAGGAAGCTATTGATGCTTTGGGAACTTGGACCAAGCCTTCGGTTTTGGATAGGGTTGATGGAAGGTACCGTGGTGAAGTTAGTAGAGATGGCGCTTTGGTTCGAACTACAGCTGCGGGTCCTTTGCTTCAATTGTTGAATGAAAAAGAAAACAAATTAAAAATCTCTGCAGTCAACGCCATCGGAAAGTTAGGAATACAGGATGGATCGGATGAGCTCTTGGCTTTAATCCAAACAGATAAATCTCCTGAAGTACGTGTTGCTTCCATCCAAGCACTTGCCAAAATGAATGCATCAAACTCAGCTACAGGTATCGAAAAAGCCATCGCTGATTCGGACAAATCCGTCAGGGTCGCAGGTTTGAGTTTAATGGAACAATTGGATATGGACAAGGCACTGAAAGTAAAGCTTTTGAATGAAATCATTGAAAAAAGAACCACTGAAGAAAAACAGGCTGCTTTGGTAGCTTTGGGTAAATTGCCTGTGGAAAATACCAAGCCACTTTTTGAGGGGCTTTTTGCCAAGATGTCTGCAGGTAAGCTCCCCACAGACATTTTATTGGAACTTTCTGAATCTGTTGAAATATCCAAAGATCCATCCCTTGCAGAAGGATATCAAAAGGCTGCAGATATGCTTTGGAAAGGGGATGTATTAGCCTCTTATCAGAGTAGCCTCAACGGCGGAGATGAAATCAAAGGAAGGGGAATATTCTTCCAATCCCAGACTGGACAATGTATGCGCTGCCATGCGTATGACGATATGGGAGCAACCGTGGGTCCGAGTATGAATGGTATAGGGAGAAAGCTAAGCAGGCAGGAGATTTTGGAGTCACTGATCGATCCAAGCAAAAGGATTGCTCCGGGATATGGTATTGTCATGGTGGAATTGAACAATGGAAAAAATGTCAACGGCATCCTTGAAAATGAAACCAATTCTACACTTCTAGTCAAGATGGGGAATCAACCTGATACCTTGATCCAAAAGAAAGATATCAAAACCCAAAAGATGGCTGCCTCAAGTATGCCAGACATGAAAGCTATCCTGAGTAGGAGGGAAATCAGGGATTTGGTCAGCTACCTTGCTACTTTAAAAGAAGATTTTTGAAAAGTTTTGGAATAATACTGATTCTAGTTATTCTAATCATTGTGGCTTTGGGGTCGGGAATGATTTGGTGGGGTAGATCTATGCTCCATAATAAAGATATACCTCTAAAAAGCCAGCTTATTCAAGCAGAAGAACCGCAAAAAGTTATGGTGTTTTTTGCACATCCTGACGATGAGATTGCGGTGGGTGGTACTTTGCTTGCATTGAAAAGTCGAGGTCATGAACTCGTCATGGTATACCTCACCAAAGGGGAAGCAGGACCTACAGGAGGATTGGTCAAGCAGGAAGAGCTTGGTGATGCTAGGGCTCTTGAAATGAAAAATGTATCTGAAATTCTGGGAGCCCAAGCATTGGAATTGTTTGATTTTCCTGACAGTGGTCTTAAAAATCTGCCTTTGGATACCTTCAAAATTGTAGCTAGGGAAATGATCGAAAAGCACCGGCCTGATGTGGTAATCAGTTACGACAGTAAAGTCGGTCTTTACGGACATCCTGACCACCGTATGGTCTCCAAGGCGATGGAAGAAGTTTTTCTGGAGGATAGAAATAGACCGGAATTTCCGATCAAAAAACTTTATCAAGTCACTTTATCGCCCAAGCAAATTGAAATTGCTTTGAAAATAGCTCCCGGCTTCCAGAGGAATTATCCCAAGACAGGAGAAGGATTGCCGGTTCCCGATTTTTCGGTTAGAACCACAGCCTATTTCTCCACTTTGGTTAGAATGATGGAAGCACATGCTACCCAACAGGCGGTATTCAGAGATCTATTGCCTTACAGGGAACAGGTGCCGGAATTCATCTATTCAAGGATTTTTGACAGGGAGTATTTTTTTGAAGTGAAGTAGGTTTCAAAATAGGGCTGCCGGAAAGGAATTAAAAAAAAACTCAATTATGATAAGACATACGGTTGTTTTCAAACTCAAATTTCCAAAAGGGTCATCCGAGGAAAGGGAGTTTCTTCAAGCTGCAAAAAATTTGGCGAAAATACCCGGAATTCAAAAATTTGAATTGCTTAGGCAAATCAGTAAAAAAAATGATTTTGATTACGGCCTTTCCATGGAATTTGATTCGGAGAAAGAGTATGATTTTTATAACCATCATCCTGACCATAACAAATTTGTGGATAGTTACTGGGGGAGTTACGTTGAAAACTTTTTGGAAATCGATTATAATCTGATTTAAACCTCCCCATAGTTCTTTTCCCCAAAAAAAAATATTGGTTAAAAAAAAATGCCCTGATGCGAATCAGGGCACTTTTGTTTTTTATTTCACCATTGTCACTTCAAAATCCAATCCCACCTCTTCAAGGGTTTCGTCTTCATTAATGTCTTCTTCGAAAGATTCTTCAAAAGAGACGATCAGTCGGTTATTTGTCAGCGTTTCGATTACAAATTCCTGGACCGTTCCATCCGTTGAAGTTAACACCAATTTGGTATTGTTGTTTTGAACCAGATAAGTTCCTGAATCTTCTTCAACCCCTCCATTTTTCACAGAATATGAACCATCTGCGTTGAATGTAAAAGTCGTGCCTTCAAGGTCAGTTTCTTCAAAAAGTGAAGCTGTAAAAAACGCTTTTGCGAAAATTGCTTCCTCCTGTGTAAGACCCATTACCTGAACGAGATAGGTGAGAAGGTCCTGTCCATCCACTGTGATGTCCAAATTATAGGAATCATAATTCCATGTCCCAACGATCGGAGAAACTTTAGGTTCGTCATCGTCATTACATGAGACGAGAACTGAAAATATCGCTAACAATCCAAGAATAACGAGCAATCTTAATTTGTATACCATGATTTTTTGGTTTAGGTAAAAATTACAAATGCTTAAAATGTGCATCCTAATATGAAAATCCCATGTAAAAACAACAAGATCAGATCCTAGATGCACATATTGAATATACGAAACCTTAACCCTTTATGATGGTAAATATGCCTTTGCTTTTTAGTGAAAATCAATAAATGAGGTATTTTTTTCTGGATTTTTTGAAACTTTCAAGATCGACCTGCCATGAAGATTTGATTTCAGCTTCGCTTTTTCCTGCCAAAATATCCTTTCTCAATTGGTCGCTACCAGCCAATTTGTCAAAGAAGTTGTTGAAGAATTTTTCCCTCTTTCCCGAAATCTCATAAGCCTCCAAAAGGTATTTAAGAGTAAACTGATGGGTCAATGGTTCATCTCTCAGGTCCCTGCCATAGCACTTTTTATCCTGCTGTGGGGGCGTTTTGGACATGCCATCGATACTTACAGGAGTGAAGGTGAAATCCCCGAACTTGGGATCGGGATAGCCATATACCTGAAAAGGAAAATAGGTTCCCCGACCCAAAGAGACATCTGTGCCTTCAAAATAACAAAGCGTCGGGTATAGGCGGATGGCAGTATCATTTGGAAGATTTGGAGATGGCTTGACAGGCAGGCTGTAGGCCATGCTGTGGTTCCAGTTTTTGACAGGAATGACTTGGATATCGCTTTTTACGCCTCCTTTAAGCCAACCTTCCCCATTGATCATCTGGGCCAATTCCCCTACAGTCAGACCGTGCACCACAGGGATGGGATGCATGCCCACAAAACTTTCATATCCTTTTTTGAGAACAGGGCCATCGATATAGTTGCCATTGGGATTGGGTCTGTCAAAAATAAACAAGGGCTTTTTGTTCTCGGCGCAGCTTTCCATCACATAATGCATGGTGCTGATGTAGGTATAAAACCTGATACCCACATCCTGCAAGTCATAGACAAGGACATCAATATCCTTTAATGTTTCGGCAGAGGGCTTTTTGTTGTTGCCATAGAGCGATACTATCGGTAATCCTGTGCGCTTGTCAATCTCAGAGTTGACCACTTCTCCGGCATCGGCATCTCCCCGGAATCCATGTTCGGGAACAAAAACCTTGACCACCGCAATTCCCTGGGACATTAGAAAATCTACCAAGTGAATGTTGTTTTTGGAAGTAATGATGGAAGTCTGATTGACTACCATACCTACTTTTTTCCCTTTCAAAAGTGGAAGGTAAACCTCAGGCTGGTCGGCAGCCGGCAAGATCATGTTTTGATTTTGGGACTGGATTTCAAGTTCAGGTTGGGCTTTTGTTTTGCAAAATGCCAGACTCTGAAGGAAAAATGTGGCGAGTATGATTATTTTGAATGGCTTCATAGTTACTTTGCAGTAGAATTTCAACCAAATAAACAAAACCATTGAACCTTTCCTATTTCATTGCCAAGAGAATCAGTTTTAAGAGGACAGGCGGTTTCACCGGAACAATCCATCGCATTGCAGTTGCATCCGTGGCAATTGGAATAGCGGTGTCTTTGGTTTCTTTTATGATTTTGGGTGGTTTTCAGGACAAAATCTCCGATAAGGTTTTTTCATTTACCGGACATTATCAGGTTCAAAAGTTTGTTTCAGGCAATGCCTTCGAAGAAAGCCCCACCTCAACCAATTCTGATTTTTATAAGGATTATACCCAAAATCAACTGATCAGCCATGTGCAGGTTTATGCACACAAGCCCGGTCTGCTAAAAGGAGATGAAGAAGTGGAGGGGGTTTTGATGAAAGGAATAGGACCTGACTTTGATACGCTGGACTTTCACAATTCAATCATTAAGGGAAGATTTATCCAGTTTTCCGATTCCGGTGCTTCCAATGAAATCCTTGTCAGCCGCAAAATCGCCGACAAACTGAGGCTTAATGTCGGAGAAAGGATTACCATGTACTTTGTGCAGGAACCCCCAAGATTCAGGAGGTTTGAGATCGTCGGACTGTATGAGACTTTTTTGGAAAATTTCGATGATAAAATCATTATTGGAGACATTCAGACCATCCGAAACCTTAATGGCTGGTCTGAGGACCAAGTAGGAGGTTTTGAAATTTTTGTCCATGACAACAAAAATTTGGATGAAATGGCTGAACCTATTTATAATTCTCTGGACTTTGACCTCAAGCTGATCAAGGTGACGGACAAGTATATCGAGATTTTTGATTGGCTGATTTTGCTCAATAACAATGTGTATATATTTCTTGGGTTGATCCTATTTGTAGCAGCCTTCAATATGGTGTCGATTTTATTTATCCTGATCATGGAAAGAACCCAAATGATCGGGATTCTAAAGGCCTTAGGGTCGACCAATAAGCAGATCAGGAAGATTTTTGTCTGGAATGGTGTCCGAATCATCGGAAGGGGTTTGCTGATAGGCAATAGTATCGCAATCTTATTTGGATTTTTGCAGCAAAAATTCAATATTGTTGCGCTTGATCCCGCAAGTTATTACATGACCTTTGTCCCGATTTCATGGAATTGGCCGGTATTTTTTATCCTCAATGCAGCTGTACTTCTGGTGACAACTCTGGTGTTGTTTATCCCTGCAATGCTGATCAGCAATATCCAACCGATCAAAGCTATACGGTTTGATTGACGTTGTAAGTCTTGAAAAAGCTTAAAAATTTCATGTAAATCACTCCCCAAACAGCCTCTTTGAAAATGTGGGTGTTCATCTTGGAAGTCCCCTTGGTGCGGTCTGTGAAAATAATGGGTACCTCTTTGATCTTAAATCCAAGTTTCCAGGTAGTGAATTTCATCTCAATCTGAAAAGCGTATCCAATGAACTTGATCCTATCCAACCTGATGCTTTCCAAGACCTTCCTTGTGTAGCATTTGAACCCTGCAGTGGCATCTTTGATGGGCATCCCGGTGATAAACTGCACGTATTTGCTCGCAAAAAAAGACATCAATACCCTTCCCATAGGCCAATTGACGACATTGACTCCGGTAATGTAGCGCGAGCCGATTGCCATATCAAAGCCATCCTGTGAACAAGCATTGTACAATTTGATCAAGTCTGCGGGATTATGGGAAAAGTCGGCATCCATCTCAAAAACGTATAGATAGCCATTGACCAGTGCATAGTGGAAACCTTCCAGATATGCGGTTCCCAAGCCAAGCTTGCCGGTTCTTTGGATCAGATGAATCCTGTCGGGAAATTCTTTTTGTAATTTCATTACTTCCGCAGCAGTCCCATCAGGGGAATTATCATCTATGATCAGGAGTTCGAATTTTCCATCCAACTCCATGACAGCCTTGCTGATGTCATGGATGTTTTCCAGCTCATTGTAGGTGGGGATGATGACAAGTTTTTCTCTGTTCATAAAATTCGAAACCCAAAAATATGATTAAAAGCATGGAATTGTAAGCGCGGAGAGATTTTATGCAAAAATTAACATATAATTGCCTCCGGAAAAATTCACCCAAAATCATGAAAATTGCTGTAATCACCTATGAGGCAAGAGGATCTTATGCCACTACCGATGTGGCGGATGAAGACAAGATCCTGGAGCAAATCCTTACCGAACTTGGTCTTGACTTTACATTTGAAGTTTGGTCTGATGACGGTGTCGATTGGACAGCATATTCCCACCTGTTGATGAAATCCCCTTGGGATTATTTTGACCGATATTCGGAGTTTTTGGCGTGGTGCCAAAAGATTCAATCTTTGGGGATTCCGGTGATCAATGACTTGGATACGGTAATTAGAAATTCAGATAAGCGTTATTTACAGGAAATAGAGGGCCGGGGATTTTCCATTGTTCCGACGATTTTCAACAGCAAAAACCAAATCCCTGACCTTGAGGCTTGCTTTGAATCTTTTGAAACAGAACAAATGGTGATCAAACCTACAGTCAGTGGCGGGGCAAAGAACACCATGAAAATCCAAAAGGAAAATTGGAGGGATAATCAGGAACAAATTGAAAGTTTGTTGGCCTCAGAAGATTTTATGTTGCAGCCATTTATCAAGGAAGTGGCCGAGGTAGGCGAGCATTCCTACCTTTTCTTCAATGGAAAGTTTTCCCATGCGGTATTGAAAAGCGCCAAATCAGGAGAGTTTCGGGTACAACATTTTTTTGGTGGACAGATCCATGTTGTCGATCCGACTTTGATCGAATTGGTTTACATCCAAAAGATCATTGATGAATTTGCTGCCGATACCCTGTATGCGAGGGTAGATGGTGTTTGGATCAAGGGTGAATTTTACCTCATGGAGCTCGAACTCATTGAGCCTTATCTTTTCCTTTTTACTTCCAAAGAGGGCAGGGAAAATTATAAAAATGCGATTAGGGAGAGGTTTGGGGTTTGAGAGAGACGAGAGACGAGAAGCGAGATCGAAGATTTTTTGAACGAAGTATAAGGTACCAAGTACCAAGATCAACCTATCTTTGTCATTTCGAGACCGCAACATTTTCAAAAAACATTCAGAAAAGGAATGACGGTTGGTCTTGCGTCATCTTGAATCCGAGGTACAGCCTGTCCCGATTTTTCGGGAAGGATGAAAGATCTCAGAAAAAAGAGACCCTTCTCCGCCGCGGCGGAGAAGGGTGACGAACAAGAGATTCACGTCATTGGTAAGGAAGGAGGTACGACTGAGAAATCTTTTGAATAGACCTCTTCTTCGTCAAGGTGACAAGGTTAAGTTTATAACCTTTTGAATCCCTGTTTTAACATTGGTCACTAGCGAATAGAAAAAACATCTTGTCCTTTTTCACGGAGACAGTTAATCATATAACCAATAATCAAATAACCAAATAACCATTAACCCATCACCCAATCACTCACACCTTTCCAGATTCATTTGGGCATAAAGACTTCCTTTTTCGGCTGCCTCCCGGAGGTCTTTGCAGCCAGTAGGGTCATTCATATCTATTTTGGCATTCCCTCTTCTCGCCAATGCTTCGATATGGTTTGGGTTGGCTTTGAGCACATCTTCAAAATCCTCCAGGGCCCAATCTGAATTTCCAATCAGCAAAAGTATCAACCCCCTGTTGTATTTGGCAGTAATATTTTCAGGATCGTATTTGAGACACATGTTGAATGAACCTGCGGCACCCAAAATATCCCCGATCTGAGACCTTGCCATACCTTGGTAGAAATAAGCCCGTGAATCAGTGGGATTCAATTCTTTGGCAAGCTGTAAAAATTCATCTGCTCTTTGATAGTCTTCATTCATGAGCATTGCCCTGCCTAGCATCAAAAGAGTATCAAAATCCTTTTCATCCTCTTTGGCCGCAAGGAGCAGGTATTTTTGGGCGTTTTTATAATCTTCCCTTTTCCAGTAGAGTTTTCCAATGCCGGCATAGGCTTGGGCATAGGTTGGATCATATTGGATGATGGTTTGGTAATCTTCCACCGCTTTGTCAAATTCTTCTAATTCCTCATAGGATCTAGCCCTTAGGTGCAGGGATTTGATGTCGGTAACATTGAGAAAAAGCGTCCTGTTGAACTCAGAAATGGCGTTTTCGTATTCACCTCGGCGAAAATACCGTTCACCTTCAGAAAAACTTCCAAAACAAGAAACACAGGTAATCAGGAGAAATATTGAAATAAAGAGACGCATCTGTTTTTTAATTAAAAACTAAAAATAACAAAACATTACGAAAAAATCATAATGACACTAAGAAAATTCTATTTGATTTTCATGATCCTCTTCGGATACTTAAAATAATTATGGAGAAGGATAGTAAATAGAAAAAGCTTTGGAAAATAGATAGGAGATATCGATTTCCAAAGCTTTGAATAGGGTTGAGTTTACACTGAGTTTCTTACCCTCCGATATTTCTGTCTTTTCTTGCTTCTATGTAAGCATTTAATTCCGCCCTAGACATCGGTAATTTGTCGTTGGGAAGGCTTCTTAGGTAATCGTAAAATTCCTTATTCATTTGCTCGGTATAATTGCTGTCAATCTGACCTGTCGTCCAATCCCCGGCTTTGTTGCGCATGATACCATAACCGTGTCGCATGTTGCTGATTTCGGCGTTGAGGACAATCTCGGCTACCAAGTAGGCTGGAAAAAAGAGGGTTCCGTATGGACTTGCAAAAACCACATCACCCGGCAAAACCGTCACATCTCCGATTCTGATCGGGGCATTGATCGAAGTCAGCATGACTTCAGCAATGGAAGAAGGATGGTCTCCAAGGATCCAACCGTTAAATCCTTCTACTTTTTTGATTTCTTGAATATTTCTGACGGTTCCATAGAATACCACACCGCGTTTTGTCTTTGCATAGATCGAGTTGGCCAACCTGTCCCCAATCAAAGTGCCCTGCTCGACTTTGGCAAAGCCGTCAGCGACATAGACATCGCCGTCTTTCAGCATTTCGATAGGCCAAACATTGGATTGGGCTTTTTCTCCGTGGCCTTCGGCTAAGCCAACTTCCCGGATCAAATCCCCAAAATCAGGACGCTGAGGCATATATTGTGCAGTCACTGCCCGTCCTGTCATGACGGTGTTTTTGTCGGGAAGGATCATCATCCAATCTCCTTGGTACTGATTGTTGAACTTGTGGCTGCGCAATCCTCCCCAAGCATGGGTCAAGACAACACTCTTCAGCCTTTCAAGTAATTCATCAGAAACATAAGGCCTTCCATCCTGCAGCCGTTCTCCGGTCCAGCGTGAAGTCAATGAAATGATATATTCCCTGTCCATGGCTACCCGGTCATATTGGGCAAAGGAAGGAGTAAGTGTGCAGAGGATCAATCCTGCAAAAATCAAAGCGGTCAATAGGTTTTTTTTCATGGTGTATGTTGGGTTGAATAAAATGGTTATAATTGTTTTAGTTGTTGTAATGGTTGAAGGGTTGTCAGGCCCGCGTTGTCATGTTGTCAAGTTCTTGGGACCTGCTCACTGAAAACTGCTTCCTCCGACTTTTCACACTTCTCGGCTATGGCTTTTTACCTCAAGAAATTAATTCACCATCTATCCTTCAAGAAGATAATCAAACCATTTATTGCCGAGAAAACTATCAATTTTGGATAAATGGCTCATTTTCAATCAAATTACAGGGTTTTTTCTGTTTAATTTTTAACGGGCTAATATTCGGTTCCAAAAAAACAATCCCGCTTTCTTGCTAGTTATCAAGCCTGTATTAACTTTGCTTCCGCAATGAGCAGTAAGACATCCTACAGCGTTTCTTTTTCTATCTGCACCATCCTCGGTGGGGACAATCATTTGCATCATTCCTCCTAAGGAGGAAATTTTTGACATATCGCCCGCGGACGGCTGTTGGTATATCTTTACAGCCCTATCATCCAAAATTCTTATTGGCATTTTGATACTAAACGTATATTGCACCCATGAATTCAATTATCCGAATAGCCGTACAAAAAAGCGGCAGATTAAGTGAAGATTCCCTCAGCCTTATTAAGGAATGTGGCATCAAATTTTACAATGGTACCGGCAAACTCAAGTCCACTTCCACCAATTTTCCAATTGAATTCCTTTTTCTTAGAGACGATGACATTCCGGGATACGTCTCTGACGGCGTGGCAGATTTGGGTATCGTGGGGGAAAATGAATTGGTCGAAAAAGACAAAGACGTCACCGTGCTCAAGAAATTGGGTTTTTCCAAATGCCGGCTTTCTCTTGCTATTCCCAAAGGGGAACACTATGAAAGTGTGCGTTATTTTGATGGAAAAAGCATCGCCACTTCCTATCCAAAGATTCTTGCTGACTACCTCAAATCCCAAAATATATCAGCCGAGATCCATGAAATCAGCGGTTCTGTGGAGATTGCGCCAAGTATAGGTTTGGCACAAGGAATCTGTGACATCGTAAGTTCGGGTTCGACGCTGATGATGAACGGACTCAAGGAAGTGGAGGAAATCTTCAAATCCGAAGCCGTCCTGATTGGAAATAAATCCCTTGCTGAAGAAAAATTAGCGATTGTGGACAAACTTCTCTTTAGGATGAATGCTGTCCAAAAAGGGAAAAGCAATAAATATGTCCTTCTTAATGCCCCCAACGCTTCTTTGGATAAAATCATCGCTCTTATTCCCGGAATGAGAAGTCCAACGATCCTGCCACTAGCGGAAGAAGGTTGGTCTTCTGTGCATTCGGTATTGAGCGAAGACCAGTTTTGGGAAAACATCGAAGGCCTCCGTGCCGCCGGTGCAGAAGGGATTTTGGTCGTGCCAATTGAGAAAATGGTTATTTAAGACAAGAGATGTGAGATTTGAGACATTAGAAGCGAGAAGCGAGATTCGAGAAGATAGGTCGAAGGTAGCAGTCTCAGTTACAGATTAACAGATCCACGACCTTTCGACAACTTGAAAACCTGACAACCTACCTACGGCAGGCAGGCGCGAAGCAGACAACAATTACAACCACTACAACAATTACAACCATAAAAAATGAGACCCTTCGTGCCTCAGGGTGACGGACCAGACAACAATGACAACCCGATAACCTGACAACGCGAAGCAGACAACAATTGCAACCACTACAACAATTACAACCATAAAAAATGAGACCCTTCGTGCCTCAGGGTGACGGACCAGACAACAATTACAACCATTTGAACCATTTTCCATGAAAACCATATACAATCCGACCAAGTCTGAATGGACCAAGGCCTTGCAGAGGCCAATTCAAAAGACAAAAGCCATTGACAAAATCGTCAAGCCGATCATGAGGAAAGTCGATCGAATGGGGGATAAGGCTTTGAAAAAATTCGCTTTGGAGTATGACCACGTCACGATCAAAAACCTGCTCGTAACCAATGAGGAGGTGCTTCAGGCCCGTGAGCAAATAGAACCAAAACTCAAGGAGGCTATATTATTGGCCAAAGACAATATAGAAAAATTCCATGCCGCCCAAGCCCAACCTGACCTAGTCATGGAAGTAATGGAAGGCGTGACCTGCATGCGTAAATCTGTTCCGATCCAAAGGGTAGGTTTGTACATTCCTGGGGGAACAGCTCCATTATTCTCCACAGTACTGATGTTGGGAATCCCTGCAAATCTTGCCGGCTGTGAGGAGATCGTCATCTGCACCCCACCCGACAAAGAGGGAAATATACATCCGGCCATTCTTTACACTGCCGACCTGATCGGGATTGATAAGATAGTCAAAGCAGGTGGTGCTCAGGCCATTGCCGCGATGACTTTTGGAACAGAATCTGTTCCCAAAGTGGATAAGATCTTCGGACCGGGCAATCAATATGTGACTGCGGCCAAGCAATTGGCCACTAAAAAAGGGGTAGCCATTGACATGCCGGCAGGACCTTCTGAGGTTTTGGTATATGCCGACAGCTCTGCAATTCCTTCTTTCGTGGCGGCAGATTTACTTTCACAAGCTGAGCACGGCGTGGATTCACAGGTAATTTTGGTGGCTAGTTCCGAAAAAGTAGCCAAGAAAGTCCTCAAAGAAGTGGAAGAACAATTGGAAAATCTGCCACGAAAAGACATTGCCAAGCGGGCTTTAGACAACTCGGTAGCCGTCGTCATGGGCAAAGAAGAAAATGCCATCGAGCTGATCAACGATTATGCGCCGGAGCATTTGATTATCTGTGTCGAAAACGAGGATTTTGTAGTTTCCCAGATCGTCAATGCCGGTTCTATCTTTATCGGCAACTTCACCCCTGAATCTGCAGGTGACTATGCCTCAGGTACCAACCATACTTTGCCTACTTATGGCTATGCCAAAAACTATAGCGGAGTCTCTTTGGATAGTTTTGTTAAAAAAATCACTTACCAGAAAATCACTGAGAAAGGCATCAAGAAACTTGGCCCCACTGTGGAAATCATGGCTGCCAATGAATTGCTTGAGGCACACAAGAATGCCGTCAGCATCCGCCTCAAATACCTAAAAGAGAAAAAGTAATGGCTTTTGATATCCAAAAATTCCTTCGTCCCCATATCCTAACCATCAAACCCTACTCTTCTGCAAGGGATGAATATTCGGGTCATGACGGCGTGTTTCTTGACGCCAATGAAAATCCATATGGATCGCTGACAGGGGAGGCTTTCAACCGATACCCTGATCCTTACCAACAGGAGATCAAATCCAAATTGGCCGTGATTAAAGGTGTTTCTCCAAAACAGATATTCTTGGGAAATGGGAGTGACGAAGCCATTGACCTGTTGATGCGTGCCTTTTGCAGGCCGGGAATAGACAATATCATTTTGCTACCACCGACTTATGGAATGTATGAGGTCTCGGCCTCGATCAATGACATTGCCATCAAAAAGGTAAATCTGACTGAAGACTTTCAACTCCGGCCAAAAGAAATCATTGCGGCAATAGATGAATACACCAAGGTTATTTTTATCTGTTCTCCCAATAACCCGAGTGGCAACAAGATGAAAAGGGAAGCCATACGTGAGATTCTGGCAGGCTTTGAAGGTTTGGTTGTCGTGGATGAAGCCTACATAGACTTTAGCGATGAGGAAAGTTTTACTTCTGAATTAGGACAATATCCAAACCTCCTTGTGATGCAGACTTTCTCCAAAGCTTGGGGACTTGCCAATCTCCGGATCGGGATGGCTTTTGCTTCGGAAGATGTCATCAGAATCCTAAATCTGATCAAACCTCCTTACAATATCTCAGGTTTGACCCAAGAGAAGGTTTTGGATTCACTTGAAAAAGCAGATGAGATCGGTAAGGTGGTGAAGACTATTTTGCAAGAAAGAGAACACCTCCAAAAGGATTTGGAAGGTTTGTCATTTATCAAAAAAATCTATCCTTCCCATGCCAATTTTCTTTTGGTGAAAGTTCCGAATGCCAAGAAAATGTATGATGACCTTGTGTCAAACAAAATCATCGTCCGCGACCGCTCCAAAGTGGTTTTGTGTGAAGATTGCCTCCGGATTACCGTGGGAACAAGGGAGGAAAATGAAGCATTTCTAAATTCATTCAAAAAACTCGCCGGACAATCAGTTTGACATTTATTATCCCAATATCTGGTTTAAAACCGGATCTAAATAATTTTATTGATCCCAAATATCAATAAATATCCAGTATCAATTAATATCTATTTGAGAAGTAAAAGAACCTCAAATCATATTTAGCTCCACAAAAATAAACGACGTTCAATTAAGAAATAAATATGAAAAAAGCACTTTTTATCGACCGAGACGGTACCATCATCGTTGAGCCGCAGACGGATTTTCAGATCGACAGTTTGGAGGATTTGGAGTTTCTCCCAGGTGTCATTTCCAACCTGAGAAAAATCGCCGAAGAATGCGACTACGAACTCGTTATGGTCACCAATCAGGATGGCATGGGGACCGCTTCTTTTCCGGAAGAAAACTTTTGGCCGGCACACAACAAGATGATGCTTACCTTGGAAAATGAGGGTGTGAAATTCACCAAAGTCCACATCGACAAGTCCTTTGAACATGAAAACCTTCCTACCCGCAAACCGGGAATTGGAATGCTCACAGAGTATTTTGACGGTTCCTATGATTTGGCAAACTCGTATGTGATCGGGGATAGAAAGACAGATATCCAATTGGCCAAAAACATGGGCGCCAAGTCAATTTATATCGGAGATGATGACGAAAATGCGACATTTTGTTCCAAAAGTTGGGATGCGATTTACCGATTCCTAAGGATGCCGGCAAGGATCGGGGAGGTTTTCCGCAAAACATCCGAAACAGAAATCCATATCCGGGTCAATCTTGACGGCTCAGGAAAATGCGAAATCTATACCGGATTGCCGTTTTTTGACCACATGTTGGAGCAATTGGGGAAGCATGGAGGAACTGACCTGTTGATCGAAGTCAAAGGCGACTTGCATATCGATGAGCACCACACGATAGAGGATACTGCTTTGGCTTTGGGTGAAGCCTACCTGAAAGCCTTGGGAGATAAAAAAGGAATTTACCGCTATGGTTTCCTGTTACCGATGGACGATGTCTTGGCGCAGGTGGCCATCGATTTTGGAGGAAGGCCTTGGATGGTTTGGGATGCGGAATTCAAAAGAGAAAAAATCGGAGACATGCCGACTGAGATGTTTTTCCATTTCTTCAAGTCCTTCAGCGACACCGCCAAGTGCAACCTGAACATCAAAGCTGAAGGAACCAACGAGCACCATAAAATCGAGGCAATCTTCAAAGGTCTTGCCCGCGCCATCAAAATGGCGGTCGCAAAGGATATTTCAGCCCTGAACCAATTGCCGAGTACGAAGGGAGTTCTTTAGAAAGGATGAAGGCTGAGGGTAGAAGGATGAATTAATGATTCAGGCGCAATTGGCAGTGTTCAGTCGTAGAATGCAGTTTACAGTGTCCCGATTGGACAGTTTTCAGTTAAACAAATAACCCTTTAACCAAATAACCATTAACCATTCACCATGCGTCTCCTTTATTTTCTATTGGTTTTTCTTTTTATTTCACCGTTCACTTTTGCCCAAAAACAATCCCTGCAGCAGGTTTTGGAAAAGGAAACGGCAGGTTTTCGGGGCGATGTAGGCATTTATGTCTTACATCTGAAAACGGGTGAAGAGGCGGCAATCAATGCCGATACGATATTTCCGACAGCAAGTATTGTCAAAGTTCCGATTTTGGTGGGCGTGATGGATAAGATTGAGAAAGGGGAATTGGCATACCATCAAAAAATGGTTTACAGGGATTCGATCAAATACGGAGGTTCGGGATTGATGCAATATTTCAAAGATAGCACTGAAACTGAACTCAGCATCCTGATGTCGCTGATGATTACCTACAGTGACAATACGACCTCGCTTTGGTGTCAGGCTTTGGCGGGTGGTGGAGAGCGGATCAATGAAATCATGGAAGGTCTTGGTCTCCAACATACACGAGTCAATTCGAGAACTCCCGGTAGGGAAGATATCTGGAAAAAATACGGTTGGGGACAGACCACTCCACGGGAGATGGCCCAACTTTTAATCAAAATCCGAAAAGGTGAAATCATCAGTCTCGCAGCTTCGGACCGAATGTACCGGTTGATGGGGAATATTTATTACGATGAATATGCCCTGTCAGCGATCCCTGCCCAAGTCCATACTGCATCCAAACAGGGAATGGTAAATGCATCCCGTTCAGAACTCGTGATGGTCAATGCCCCAAAAGGAGATTATGTCTTTTATTTCGCCACCAAAAACAACGAGGACCAACGGTGGGAAGACGACAACGAAGCCCAGTTTTTGCAAAAAACCATTTCCAAGATCTTGTGGGAATGGTTTGAGGGAGATTGAATGTTTACATAAATTTAAAAGGATTAGATGATTATGTAACATAGATATTTGTGAATACTAATTTACATTCAATTGATTAGGCGAGATTATTTCAATTCTTCAGATTCAACTCTTTTCTCAAAAATGCATCTTCGACCTTGGTTTTGGTCCAATAGTCCACAATTTTCAGGCCTTTGCGGGTGGCTTTGGTGATTTCTTTGGTGCCGTCGGATTTGGTTTGGATTTCTTCCCAACCCATAATCTGATAGGGAAATCCCTTTTCGAAGTCAATCTTCAAAACCCTGCTACCCGAAGCGTATGCCACATCTAATTGACTTCTGCCTTCACTGAGATCCAAAATCCGTATAAATGCCTCCTCTGTTTTGAATTCCTGATGGGTGAATCTTTGGTGAAAAAGAGAAGGCAGCATCTGCACGCTTCCTGTCGGGATTTGCTTGGGATCGATGCGGATCAGGTTCCAAAGGTCATCTTCGGCTATGCCGCTAAAAGAAAACGTATCGTCTCCTTCTTTTTCGAAGTAGGAAAAAATCTTGCCGTTGTAGCTGTCACCGCTTTTGAGATTGAGTTGGGTAAAAGTATGGCCGCACCATTCTTGGGAGGAAGCTGTAAATTTCAATCCCTGACTTTGCTCTTTGGTAGGGGTAAAAGCCGACAACATCATATGGTAAGGATAGATTCCCGTCACAAAATCCCGCGTTTGGTTCATCTTCAGGACAGATATTTTATCTGAGTTCTTGGCTTCAGGATCATCTAACTTGACCTGCTTTTTTCTCGAAAAATCCTCCGTTACAAAGATCAAAACCGCTTCGCCTTCCCTCGCTTCTCCGTATCGGTATTGTGTCAGGTCAAAACTGCTGATTTCCGCTTTTCCCTGAAACCAATACTTGCCCCATTGTTCAAAATCAACATCAGCGCGCTGTGGCTTGGAACAGGAAATCATGATTGCCGAAAAAATAAGAAGGAAGAGGAGAGATTGATTTTTCATGAATTTATTGGGTTAGCTGTATTCCTAAAATTAATCAATATGCCTGAGTCTTTGGCCATTTATATTTATTAATATCATTCAAGCTCTTGCCCAAAAGTTAGCAAATTATGGTCAGGATCAAGGAGAGAAAATTCCTTCATTCCCCAAGGTTTCTCCTGCAAAGGTGCGTTTGGATGGATTGGAATTTTTTTGTCCAATAGGGACCGGTAAAACCCATCGATATCGTCAGTCCTGATGTAAACCTGTCCATAATTTTCTTTGGGATCGAGAGCCTTGAATTCAAAAAAGTGGATCTCAATTTTATCCTTATATAACATCAGGTAACCCTCATAATCCTCAGTTCCATTTTCCTGAAAGCCCAATTTGTTGATGTAATACTCCCTTGTGATGGCTTTGTTACGCATGGGAAGTTTGGGATGGATTTCGGTGAGCATGGTTTAGGATTTTAAGATGAAATTACTCCTGATTTAAACTTACTTACTTTTGGTAAATTTTCAAATCCACCCCTCAACCTTCGTTTTTAGCTTTCTCGATCTGCTCCAAAAGGTCTGCGGCTTTCATCATCGGATCCCATTCTATACCGCCGAGGAGAAATCGAAACCATTTTTTGTCCCGATTCTCAAATCTGATATTTTTGAAAAGCCAGATCCCAAGATAGGCCATACCCAATGCGACCCCTACCATGATGCTGATTTGAAATGCATGGAGGTTTTGGAACAAATCTTTGGTCCAATAGAAAACCGTCCAAGCTGGAAGTTGCAAAAACAGTAACCTTGTGATCCAGATGGTGCTTGACTTCAGTTTGGCGATTTTTTCTTGGGTGCTGAGAATCGGTTCGTTGATGTCCACAAGATTGATCAGGACGAGCTGATATATATACACTCCTATAGATAACTTGGTGAGGACGATGTGAAATCCAATTGAGATCAAAAACATCGGACTGGCATATGCCCAAACATTGATAACAATGACATCCAAAAACCCAACCCAGACGATACCCACTAGGATGGCAAAGATTTTTATCGGCTGCATGCTGGAAAGCAGGGATTTGACTTTGAATTTTGTGATGTCTTCTGCATTTTGTCTATTCAGCACAAGATTTTGGGACAGCTTGCGGTCGTATGATTCCCAAAGGGCAAGGAGTTGGTTTTCTTCCATGGTTTTATCTGTTTATGGCAGCAAATTTTTGTTTGAGGGTCTGTTTGATGCGGGAGACTTTTGTCGAGACATTGGAGACAGTGATTCCGAGGATGTCGGCGATTTCCTGTTGGCTGTTTCCTTCGAGATAAAGGAGAATCACCGCCCGGTCAATTTCTTTGAGTTCCCTGATGAATTTCTGAAGCATTTCAATGTCCTCGTTTTGTTCCAGCGGGAGTTTTTCGGCGGTCAGATAAATTATTTCCTCAGGAAATGGTTGGCTGATCCTGCCCCTGCGGCTTTCTTTTCTGTAAAAAGAAATGGACACATTGAGCGCAATTCTGTATATCCAAGTACTCAGCTTGAAACTCGGGTCATATTTGGGAAAGCTGAGCCACAACTGCAAAATGATCTCTTGGATCAGGTCTTTGCGGTTTTCTTCATCCCGACAATAGGAGTTGGCGACCTTGTAGATGATGCCTTTGTTGGCATCTATGATTTTCAAAAATGAGGTCGAATCATTAGAAAACATGGTGTGGCTGTGGTTGTCGGACCAGATTTGGACTTTGCTTTAAATATGGCGAATTTCCCATGATTGAAATCAGGTTTGGTGGAGTTGTTTACCCAATTATTCGCCTGAGGTCAAAAAATCTCACATGCATTTGAAATTTATTTTACCCAGGAAAAAAATAGTAAAAAAGCAAATTCGCAGAAGTAATCCGGCATAAAAAAGGGCCAATGCTTTCGAAGACATCAGCCCATTGTTACTTTGGGTTTTAGTTAACTTGTTGTGGTTTACAGTACTTACGAGTTGCAGATAAGGTTTTTCAAAATATTGCTTATTGATTTAATCCAAATATCTATTTCTGATAAATTTATGTTTCCTAATTTAGAACCTTATTGATCTTTTCGATTTTTCCATTGACGATGGAATCCACCTTCGAACTTGATTTCCTGACAAGGGAATCTAGGACTTTGACCTTTTCTGTTTCCAAATTGATGATGGAATCAAGAGAATTGATTTTATCAAGTTCTTTGTTTACAATCGAATCAAGCTTCAATGCTTTGTCGGTAATGCTGTTGAGTTTGTCCTCTACTTTCTTTTCAAGGTCCCCGCAGGAAGTGAGAACATGTAATCCAAAGAAAATGGATAGGGTTTTGAAAATAGTTTTCATTTTTGTTTAGATTTTTGGACGAATTCTATGAATCCATCACATTAATCCATACGCCGAATTTAAGTGGTTGTTTTTTTAAAACAGCCTGAAAATCTGATAATTAACCATAATTCATTTGATGCCTAACATAAATTATTTTTATGATCGGCCAAAAATTCATTTTTTCCTCTTCTCAGACTTTGCATTTCTAAGATTTTCATCCAAACGAAAAATCACAATGTCTGAGATAAGTTCCAAAGGAAGGGGTTTATCCAAGGGGAACTGAACAGTTCCTTTGGCGGTATTGTAGGACTCAAGTTCCTTCTTGAATTCGGCTATTCCTGAAGCGCCTGGATAGAAGCCAAAGTGGGTTTTGTATGCCGCAAAGTGGACAAGATTGCCATGAATCTTAAAAGTTGGGATGCCATAATTGATGCATTCTTCTGCTTCAGGAGCAGCTTGCCTGATCGTGTTTCGGATGACTTGGAGCTTTTCCTGAATGTCCTCCGGAAATTCCGAAATATAAGCGTCGGTGTCTTTGGCGGCTGGTTTCATGGCTTCAAAGTAGTTTGAAAATTGAAAGTTTATCCTAATGCTGTCGCTATTTCCCTGCCGTTCCTTGACCATTCACTCCAAGAACCCACATACAGTTTTGGAATATCCATTCCTGCATGCGCCAAAGCCAACAGGGTGTGGCAGGCCGTGACACCTGAACCGCAATGCACGATGACTTTTTCAGCAGATTTTCCTTCCAAGGCTTTCTCATATTTCACTTTGAGTTCTGCAGGGGAGAGGAACAACCCATTTTTATCAAGATTGGAGGCAAAGGGAATATTCACCGCACCCGGGATGTGACCTGCTACTAAGTCAATTGGTTCTTTTTCTCCCCGGTACCTTTCATTTTCACGCACATCGATGATCAGGTAGTTTTTGTCTTGCGATACTTTGTCGATTTCCGAGATGTCGGCAATAAGCAATCTCCATTGATCCGCTTTATAGGTTCCCTTTGTGGGAATTTTTTCAGTTTCCGAACTCACAGGGAAACCCACTTGCACCGCCGCATCCATTCCCCCATCCAAAACCTGGATTTTTTTGTGGCCTACAGCCTTCATCATCCACCAAAACCTAGCAGCTGCATTTGCTCCGTTTCTGTCATCATAGACGACTACACGCGAATCAGGGCTGATGCCAAGCGACTCCAAAAGTAGGGAGAATCTCGCTACGTCAGGCAAAGGATGTCTTCCACCATCCGAAAAATCAGGTTTGATGTCTGAGAGTTGGCTGTTCAGATCCACATGCAAAGCACCTTGGAGATGGGATTTGTCGTAGTTTTCTTTGCCAAATCTGGCGTCAATCAGCACAAATGCTGACGAAGATGATAAGGTTTGTAAATCAGAAGCTGATATGATCGGGGAAAAGGCTTCGTTCATTTTGGCTTTTATTTGATTGTTTAGGATATTTCTGTGCTTCAGCAAGTATTGGATAATCACCCGCTTTTTTGAATTTATCGGGACTTTTTAATTTTCTTCAATATAATTCTTTGTCTTTATGTATGTACGCTTTATTTCCACAAACCATATAAAACTCGAATTGAAAATCCATCGCAGTTGCTATGGACTTTCGACAATGGTCTAAGTACTGATTGAGCGCAGTTTAAATCTTTATGCTTTTGGCAAATTAGCAGATAATCATATTGCCTTTTCAAAAGTCTCAATCCCCAAAGCCATACTTCCAAAAATTTTTCTTTTCCTTTAGTTATTTCTATGAATTAGGCAATCCTCCTGTATTTCCAAAAGCAATCTCCTCTGTTTTTCCCTATATTTAAAAACAACCAATAACTCAATACTTTTACTGAGCGAAGTCGAAGTAACCAATGACCCAATACTTGTCCTGAGCGAAGTCGAAATAACCATTAACCAAATAACCATCCATGAACATAGCAGCAATAGACATCGGTACCAACTCCATCCATATGGTCATCGTCAAAGTGACATCAGGACAGTCTTATGAAGTTTTGGTTCAGGAAAAGGAGATGGTCAAACTTGGTGTTGGGGTGTTTACAAACAAAATGCTGAGTCAGCGCGCCTTTAATGCCGGTATTGAGACCATTGCTAGGTATGTGCAGTTGGCAGATGAATATGGTGTCGAACACATCATTACCGCTGCCACGTCCGCAACCCGGGAAGCCAAAAACGGTAGAGAGTTTCTTGACCGTCTGATACAGGATGTGGGTCTCCATCCACAGATGATTTCCGGAAAGGAAGAAGCAAGGTTGATTTTTTTGGCAGTAAGAAAATCCATTGACCTCAAAAACCAAAAAGCCTTGGTCATTGATATCGGCGGGGGAAGCACCGAAGTGGTCATTGGGAATAAGGATGAAATACTTTTCAAAAACAGCCTTAAACTTGGGGTTTTGAGGCTTTTGGATTATGTTGGTAACCAAGGCCCATTGAATAAATCCAAGCAGACCGCACTTCGGCAATATATCAGAGAAATCGCCCGCAAAACAATGGAAGAGGCATCCTGCGCGGGTTTTTCAAAAGTTATCGGTACTTCCGGGACCATCAGGGCCTTGGGCGAAGCGGCTTTGGAAATGAGGGATGTCAACATCGTCAATTCTGTCAATGCAGAGGTGGTCAATGTCAAAGACCTCGAAAAAATCGTGGCAAAACTCCTTGAGTTGCCTGCAAACCGGAGAACTGAGGTGAAGGGGATCAGTGAAAACCGGGTAGATGCGATCCACCTCGGTGGTATGCTTATCCTTGAACTCCTCCATTTGTCAGGAGCTTCCGATATAACGCTCTCAGATGCTTCTCTCAGAGATGGGCTGATTATCGATTATATCGAACGAAACAGGCCGAAATTGGGTGAGCTTGTTGAAGGAAAAAACATCAAGGAACGATCGAGTTTGCTCCTAGCCATGCGGTATGAGACAGATATTGAGGAAAAAAGGCATGTGTCCAAGTTGGCATTGCAGCTTTTTGACCAACTCAAGGAAGAGTATCAGATGAATGAGGAAGCTAAGGAATTGCTCCACAATGCCTGCCTGATCTATGATGTGGGCTTATTTGTCAATTTTCAGGATTATCAGAAGCATTCGGCCTACCTGATATTGAATGGCCGACTACGGGGATTCAATAATGAGGAAAGGGCCATGTTGGCACTCATGGCACGGTATCACCGGAAGTCAGGTCCAAAAAAGAAACATAAAGAATTCCATGCTCTTCCATCTGAGGATCAAAAACTGGTAAAAGGATTGGTGGGGATTTTAAGAATCGCGGTAGGCCTAAATAAAACCAAAAACCAATGGGTAGAAAATATCCAATGCCACGTGGATGAGGAAAATCTGGATATCAGGATTTTTGGCGCTGCGGCCATGGACCTGGAAATATGGGAAGCTCAACGGTTTTCTGATGTTTTGTCAAAATTTTTGGGTAAAAAAATACAGGTCCTTAAAGGCTAGTATTAATGATCTAGCCTATGCAACATTTAAATGGCGGAAATCATGCCATATGCTCGCCAAGCAGTACTTTCTTAAGATCACCTTTTTCCTGGACCAAAAGATAAACCATGTAGGGGGCAAAAACCACAATCCCAAGTATCATGGCGACAATTGCGATGAAGACGGATTTGGATTGAAATCCACCACGCCACATGATCCATATCCCGGAGAGCAATAAGTAACAGGCAAAATCCAATGTAAACTGACCGCTCCAGGTCAGGGAGCCGATATTTGAAACTGCTATCTGTAAAAATCCCCAGCCTTCATTCCGGACTGCAAAGGCAGTATAGCCTAGCAAAAGGATTGTCTGAGTTAACAAGATGGCTTTAAGAATGAATTGGTTGTGTCTTTGGTTTTTCATAAGGAGGATAGATTGTTTCTTGAAATAGAAATACAAGTATCCAAATACGGAAAGAATGATTTTAGCCCCTTCCGTACAATTTCAAGGATTTTATTGGGTCACGTTAAACTGAGAAACAGTTTTTTTGAGGTTGGTGAAATAGGCCGATAACCATTCGACATTCAGTGTTTCTTCGGTGACTTGCAGGTAAAAATTATCCAGGGCTAGGTCAAAAAGGGAAGCCGCAAGCTTTGGGTTATTTTCTAGTCGTAGGTCCTTGATTAAGACAGAAATGAATCCCTGACTGACGATTTCATCAGATTTTTGGAGACATTTCTTAAAGTTTGGATCAGTCCTATGAACCCTCAATTGGCGGTTAAACAAAAGGTCGGTTTTGGAAGCAACCAATACATTGATAAGTTCAGGGTCAATATTCCTGCATTTTTTTTCTTCCTCAGCGATTGTTTTGGATCGGACCAAATGATGTTCGAGCAATAGTCCCGTAAAAATTTCCAATTCAGCAAAGTGATGGTAAAAAGACGATTTGCTTTTTTTCACATTCCTTGCGATCACCTCAACTTTGAGGCCTTTCGGACCTTCTTTCGAAAAAATCAGGTACCCGGTTTCAATCCACACCTGCTTATTGTCTTGCGCCATATTTATGATGAAGTTGAGACCGAAAACTGTATCATGATCTTAAATTAACCTGAAATCCAAAATTTCAATTGGCTTCTCTCGAAATATCAAGAAATATCTACAATCAAAAAATAGGCAAAAGGCTTTATTTTTTTATTTAAGGGTATGTTCAAATCAAAGATCCTGTATCGCAATCCTTCTTTTCTCTTTCAGTTTTTTGAAATGTGAAGGAGAGAGGCCCCTCACCTTTTTAAATTGGTTGGAAAGGTGTGCCGCACTGCTGTAATGCAGCTTGAAGGCAATTTCCGACAAGTTGAATTCTTCCAAAATAATCATTTCCTTGACGCGCTCGATTTTGAGGGAAATAAGGTACTGTTCGATCGTAGTGGCTTCTACTTCAGAGAAAAAATTGGACAGATAGGTATAGCTGTGCTTGAGTTTGTCACTTAATAGTGTTGAAAAATTCACGTTTGGTTTTTCATCGGGATGGTATACATAATCCACCATCACTTTTCTGATTTTCTCTATGATAACACCCTGTTTTTTTCCGAGGAGCTCTAATCCTACTTTTTTGATCCTTTTGTTGAGTTCCAGTTTTTTATCATCGTTGACATCATTTTTGGTCTCAATTTCCCCCAATCCTACTTTGATGGGAACAATATCCATTTCATCCAATGCTTCTTTTACGAAGGCCTCGCAACTTTGGCAAGCCATATTTTTAATTTAGATTTTCATAAACTTAATAATGGTGATTTAATGGGGTAGACCCTTTTATGTATTCTTGTTGGAAAGTTAATTTCATACTTCAAAACAGCCCATTCACTTTCGAAGGTGGCAATGACAATCCTGTATAGTTGAGATTTGGGATTATAAAGTCTAAGGGTAAAGTAGCATCAAAACTAATTTTGTTCTGTGTGGAAAATAGAAATTTGCTTTTCAGAGACTAAAGTTGGGAAACTAAAAAAATTATGTTTATCTCATTTTAAAGGATTATTGCATGTTATACAGGGGGAAGAACCTGATGAAACAAAGTCAAAAAATATGGTCTTTAATCGGTATATCAATTTTCTTCTTTCAATTCTTTTTGAGGATTTTTAAACTATTGGGGAGGTTTACTGTTAGTTCATCGGATTTAAACCAAACCAAAACATGAAAAAATTAAGATTCTTATCCTTGACAGTCGCTACTGTCGCCACTGCATTCCTAGCCAGTTGTGGCGGTGCATCTAAAGAAGAAACTGTTGAAGAAACAACCGTAGAAATAGTTGAAGGAACTCCGGTCGAAGCGCCAAAAACTGTTGTAGATATTGCTGTTGGTTCTTCTGACCATACCACCCTGGTAGCGGCCGTTACTGCCGCAGGATTGGTAGAAACTTTGAGTGGAACAGGACCATTCACCATCTTCGCCCCAACCAACACCGCTTTTGCGGCATTGCCGGCAGGAACAGTGGATAACCTATTGAAACCTGAGAGCAAAGACCAGTTGACTTCAGTATTGACCTACCATGTGGTAGCGGGTAATGTGATGGCAGCGGACCTTTCTGACGGACAGGTAGTAACAACCCTTAACGGACAGGAACTGACAGTATCTATCAAAGATGGTAAGGTAATGATCAACGGTGCGACTGTGACTGCTGCTGACCTTGCAGGCAGTAATGGGGTCATCCATGTAGTGGACGCAGTATTGTTGCCAAAGTAATCCGAAAGTGAAAAAACTGAAAACCTGCCAATTGGCAGGTTTTTTTGTTTTAAAGGTAATGGTATATTCCTGCGTGTTCTCTAGTAGAAAAACAGGAGGAATAAAATTGTTAGGGTAAATGACAAAAAGGCTTGGATAATTTGGTTCATTATCCTGCATTGTCATAAGCCATTCTGATCCAGTCAATTACCTCTTGGTCGATTTCATGGAGATCTGAAAGGTTGATTTTATGAGAACAGATGGCCTCGGGCTTTTCTGCCTCAAGTTTCCCTTTTGCCGGAACCCCTTTTAAATTAAAGCCTATCTCAAACCTTGTTTTTGATGCGGGATTGAGGGTGATAAATTGTTTTTTTCTTCTCAGACTTACATAAGCCTTCTTGGGAGAAATCTCAAAATCACCTTCAAAATTCTGAATTTCAGAAATCAATTTGTCGTAGAATGACTTCAGATGTTCTTTCCCTTTGTACTGATTTTGGATCAGTTCGTCGGTATCATCTGCCGAATCCGCATCCGAACCTAGTACTTTGGAAGCAATGGTCGTCGCATACCCGTGTGTGATATTGCAGGTTTCTTTTAAAAACTTCACGATTTCTCCGTGTTTTGAAAAACTTTGAGCGGAGATCAAACTTTTCCATTCATCAAGTGAATGCCCTGTTTTCTCTTTCAGGTTTTCAAGCATGGTTAATGTTGCCTTGTCCATAGTTGTGAGTTTTAGTTTTCTACAGCCTTTTTCAACAAATCCAATCCCTGCTGATTGGTTTTTTCCATCTCAGCTTTTGCACCAAAAAGCCACATAAAAGCCGCATCAACCAGCCCGGACTCAAGCTTAAAATCCTGCTTTACTTCAATGCCACCGGCCGTCTGGGCAAAGTGATAGTCAAAGGTAGGTTTGGCTACAAAAGGCTTTTGAATATCACATTTCATTCCGATAAACTTGTGATGGTCAATTTTTACAAGCTCCTGAAAACCCAAGTCTTTGCCCTTGTTGCCATCCCAATGGTATTGGGCACCTACTGTGCCGTCTGTTCCTTTTACCTCATACTTTTGGCTGGGGTCCTGTGCCAAAAACGGTGACCATTTAGGGAAGTTTTTTTGATATTTCACCATGTCAAAAACATCATCCATCGAGCCTTTGATGGTAACTGTCTTTACGATTTGAATTGATTTCAAACCACTGCCTTGGTACAAGACAAATCCTATGAATGCCACTAGAGCAATTCCAATTATTGCGTAAATCATCTTTTTGTTCATTTTTAAGGTTGATAAATTAGTTCATGGGGATTACAGTCCTTACTTCAACAGTGCCACCCATCATAAGTATTGGGCATCTTTTTGCAAGTTCGGAGGCTACTTCTATCGATTCGGCCCTCAAGACCATATTGCCACCCATAGTTTGTCCCTCCGCTACGAGAAGTCCTTCTTCAATAGTCTGATTCGGGTTAATTTTTTTGCCTTCAAAACCCAATTGGTGGGTGCTTACCAATTTTCCCTGCATGGCAATTGTACCGATAAATTCACCCCAGTACCTGTGCATTTCCTGCATTTGCACCGGGGTGGGCTGTTCGTTGCTAGGCGGGTATCTGAATAGCAACATAAACTCTTTTAAATTTTCCATATTTTAAGTTTTTGGTGAATGATGTTGCTAAGATGCAGCAACTCAAAAAACCAAAACTTGTCATATGGCAAGAACTGCTATTCGTTTGCAATTTCTTTTCGGATGCGGCTCAAAGAGGTGTCGGTGATTCCCAAAAAAGTAGCAATATGCTTGAGTGAGACATTTTGGACAATATGCGGTTTCATTTTCAGAAGTCTGAGATACCTGTCTTTGGCCTGATCAGCAATCAGGGAAATGCTATGTTCTTTTAAGGCAAAGTAACTTCCTACAAGCAGTCCTCTTTGCTGTTCCCTGTAATTCAATACCGTGTTAAACAATTCTTGAAAGGATTCAAAGTTTATTTCCCAACAAATACAGTCAGTAAGGGCCTGAATATTCTCTCGGGTAGGAGCAAAAAAGAACATAGAAGGATAATCAATCACGACATCACCGGATGCATAGAGATTGAAAGTAATGTCGTTGCCTTCAGTATCAATAATGTATGAGCGGACAAACCCACTTTCAATGAACCAGTATTTTTTTTCGACCTCACCCTCTTTTAATAAATAATCATTTTTTTCAAAAGTCACTTTTTTATAACGGGGAATAATCCGCATCAATTCCTCTTGGGTTATGCCGCTTGAGGCAAATACTTTATTCAGGAAGTGCTGTTCAATAGAGTCTTTCATGCTTTTTTAGTTTATGGTTTATGTTTGGGGGAATTGGTCTGACTTAAGTCAGCTAAAAATATAGGAATTTCTTTTTTTTAGTGCAATTATTTTTGGTTTAATCCTCGAAATAGAATTTTTTTCACAATTATTCTTAAATTTTCCAAAGAAATTATTTCTGATTTATTTTACAACCGATCCCCAACTTTTTAAAAAATCAAGTAGAAATCCAGCTAATGAATTTGGATCAAAAAATAAAGCAGGATCATTTCCATGTTCAGGGAAATTCACACCATTCAGTATAAAATGAGGGTGGGTTTTGAATGGCCATCAAAGAGTAAATTCACCAAAATACATGTTTCTAAAACTCTTTACTCCAAATCCTGTTTCTCCAGCATGGACAGCTATGCAATCATCGACGAATCGAATTTTCCCATTATCCGGATTCGATTTACAGGCAATAAAAGTACAGATCAAAACTTCCAAACTTACCTCGACCAAACAAAGGCTTGTTACCGGTTAGAAAAGCGGTTGGCGATCATTTTTGATGCTTCGGATGCGGCAATTCCTTCCCTTTCTCACCAAAAAATGCAGGCCAACTGGCTCAAAGAAAATGAGCAACTCATGAAGGAATTTTGTGCAGGAACAGCCTACATTATCCCCAATGCAGCAATCAGGGCGATATTGAAGATGATTTTCTCCTTTCAAAAGCAACCGGTTCCTTACAAAATCTTTGAATCTGAACCTGAAGCCAACACTTGGGTAAACGGACTTGACATGGATCGCAACTCCACTACATAAGGTTTGGAGCGGGGTTCATCAAAGGACGAAGCGGATTGGCACCCTCCCAAGAACCAACAGTTTTGTAAGGAACGAAATTTGCAAAAAGCTCCTCGCTATACCAGCCTAGGGCACGGGTTTTTTGGATCACTTCCCTATGGAATTTGGAGCGATAGGCATAATTCCGCATGGATTCTTCGTCTTCCCACAGGCTGAACGTCGCCTGCATCAGCCATGGATATTCACCGATCCCGACGGAGAAAATCGACCCGTCCCGGTCGTCCATATTTTTGCTGACCGCGGGAACGTAGCTCCAGAATTTTCTTAGAAAGCGGAATTTGATCCTTGCTCTAGTAATGACTGCAATCGGTCCTGATTCGTAAGGTTGAATGGTTTCGAAGGGATTCTTGCCCGACCATTTTCCATGAGCTTTGCTGGTATTCATGAAAATATTCCAGAATTCGGTGGCACGTTTTTGAAAACCCGAAAAATGTGCGGACTCCTCAAAATAGCTAGAGGCAGACTGTTCGGATTCCCACACTGCCAGCAAGGCATATACATTGACGTTGAGCATTTTGGAAAAGCCGTTTTTTCCGCCACTTCCCATCAGCTTGAAGAATTCCAAACCTTGGACCGCTTTATAATCTTTGATGGATTTTTGCATTTGTCCAAAAATCCAGAATGCCTGCCTTCCCTCAAATCGGAAAAGCGTAAAAGTGATGACCTGTTGTTTTGCGTTGGTAGATAATCCCATTAGAAAAATCAGTTTGGAAAAATATGGAAGAGAGATAGATGCAGTATTACTTATAGAGTAACTGAAAATTCAGATTTTGGTTGTACAACATAGCCGACCACAAATTTTCATCGGCATTAATTGCTCCCTGTAAGCCACTTCCATTCCTAAGGTTTATTGCAAAGATTCAATGATAATTGAAGAATTTTTCAATAATCCCTAAAAGCGTTTTTGTTATTTGGCAATCAAAACTAAAATCAAGCCAATACATGAAAAAAATGAAATCATTTCTTGCTCTAAAGGTATTGCCAACATTTTGTCTCCTTTCTTTTTTCTATCAGCTTCCCACTTTTGCCCAGACAAATGAGAAAGAAAAAAAAATGGATTTTCTGGTGGAGCCTTATATTATGTTCCCCAATATGAATGGGCAAACCGGAATCGGTGATTTATTAAACATCCCTGTGGACGCAAATCCGGGAGATATTTTTAGCAGGCTTCAAATGGCTTTTATGCTGAATACGGAATTAAGAACCGACAAATGGGCAGTCACGTCCGATTTCGTATATATGAGACTGAATCAGGATATCCGGTCCGGATTGGTGATCAACTCCGGAGATGTTACCGCCAAGCAATTTATCTGGGAAGCAGTGGGATTGTATCGGGTGAAACCTTTTTTGGAAATTGGTATTGGAGGTCGGTTAAACAGTCTAGATATCGAAGTGGATGCCCTTATCAATCAACCTTCTATTGGGGAGCCTGTGATAAGGACTTTTTCAACAAGTCAAACGGAAACATGGTATGACCCCATTATTGTCACTCGACTGACGACTGAATTTAAGGAAAAATGGGAGTTACAATTCAGGGGCGATATTGGTGGGTTTGGAATCGGATCGGATCTGACTTGGCAATTGCAAGGATATGTAGGCTACCGTTTCTCAGACTTGTTTCTGTTAACTGCCGGATATAGGGTGATTTATATGGATTTTGAGTCAGGACAAGCTCCCAGAGCTTTTGTGTTTGATATGCATCAGTTTGGACCAGTTATTAAATTCGGGTTTAATTTTTAGAAACCAGAAAAAAGTCAAAGTTGGATAAGATAAATAGGGGAGGTTCAGTCCTGAAAACTCCGGATCAGTAACTATTCAAAATTATAACCACCATCCTATAACATCAAAAAAATCACGGATACAGGTTCAGTTTAACCGGATATTGCCTGTGTAAGATGCATAGGCAATATTCAAAACCTGAATTGTACATACTGCCATCATCGCAGATACTCCTTTTATTTATTTCAGATTTCGTTGGGTGAGCAATGCATTGACTTCTTTGGTTCTTTTATTTCTAGGGTCATTTACCATCTTATAGACAAAGTATAGGGGGATAAGCATCAAAAATCCAAAAGTGCTCTTGAACAGGCTGAATATTACAATTCCGATTAGAAATCCGATAAGAAAGGCATTTGTGATTTGAAATGATTTCAATTTTTTTGCTTCAGCCAAAAGCTCTTGGTCTGTCATTTGGGAGAGTTCTTTGTTTTCCATGTGGTTTAATTTTTTTTCGATGATTTTTGAATTATTTCAAACTATTCAAAAGAACTCACAATTTTTATATGATTTCGTCCTAGTCAGGCAATTGTTTTTTTGGTTTTTTTCGGTTTCTCTTTGGTAAATAAGTCTGCTGTATATTTTTCATAAAGTTCAAATAGAAACACCATTCTGATGGCTTCACTTGTAAATATTTGCGGCCTATAAGCCAAGTCCACTGCTTTGTCTAACTCGTTGTGTGCTTTGATTAAAGCAGATGGCATTGTCAAGGGGTCATATAAATCCGCTAGAGAATTGTTTGGAAATAGTAGTCTAGTGTTTAATACTTTTTGGGCTGCTGTTTCAATGGCTTTGATTTGTTTTTCCGTTGGATTTTCTGGCCATGGATAATTATTGTAAACAATATCTTTTGAATAACGAAAATCACTTTTCAAACGACCACAAACTGATTTAACCCAAGCCATATGCATTATTGAACTTAATATACCTAAGTGGAAAAGACTACATTCAGGTATTATAAAAAGCAGATCTGTTGCAATGTATTCATCAGTAAAAAAATCTAATGGTATATACTTGCGCCTTTCTGAACTAACTTTTGGAATTACAATATACCTTTTAGAAATTCTTCTGTCTCTAAACAATGCTGGAGTTGCAGCAAACTTTTGAGTTGATGGTGCAATACTATTTAACCTAAACTTTTTAACTAAGTCAATTCTCTTTAAGACTTCAGGCATTGACTGCAATTCACTTGGTTTAGCTTCTGCTAACCATAAGCACCAACGAATTTTATTATGCAAAAACTCCTCCGCTCCAAAAACTCTTTTGATGAATTTAATCGATAAAGGATTTTTTTTAATCAAATCCTCTTTTTCCTCATTTGATAATAGTAAATGGCCGCCATCAAGAGGCATATTTCCAAAGCTTAGCTTCGGAACATTAGAAATAGGATTAGAACTTTTGTTTATTAATAAATCTTTTGCGTCAACTAAATACGGATTAATATTTTTTGCTTTGATTTCATGGGCTTCACCCTTAATGTCTTCATACTCAAAAATGCTCTTATTTACAGTGTCGAAGTTGGCGAACCCAACTATCACACAATATACAGCAGCATTTCCTTTGGCTTCATTACTCCATTTAAATGTGCGGTGTGCAAAATGAATTTTGATTTTGTATTTGTGAAGCATTTGGCCCCAAAGAATACTCGTTTGCTCGCCCTGAACAATGGAGTTTGTTGAAACGAAAGCTACTTTAATTTTTGTGCCTTGAATATATTTGGCTGCTTTGATATACCAGCCCGTTACATAGTCCAAAACCCCACTTCCATCAGCATTGGAAAACTGACTGATAATTTGGTCACGCTGATGTTGCTTCATTATTTTAGAACCAATGAAGGGGGGATTTCCGATGATATAGTCAAACCTTATTTCATTTGTATGTTCAGGTTTACCTGAATGAACCGAATATGTTTCAGTCTGGACATTTACTTTGCCGTATTCGACTGGCGGTTCATTTACAACATATATATTGGTGTGTTTGGCCACAACATACATTGAGTTGATAGGATTTAATAGTGATTGCCAGTCAATTTCCAATGCGTCTCCTTGAACAATGTTTGCGGATTTATTTAATGGCAATCGGACAAAGTATTGTCCAAACTCATTGCTGACCATCATATTCATTTGGTGGTCAATAAGCCACATGGCTACTTCGGCAATCCGGGCAGGGAATTCTTCATACTCAATGCCACTAAATTGGTCCACGTCAATCCATAGAATTTGGCTGACGTCCAGAAATGTCTGACCTGATTTGTTGAGGGCTTTCAGAACTTCAAATTCTAACAAACGCAATTCTCGGTAGGTGATCACCAGGAAGTTTCCACAACCGCAAGCAGGGTCAAGGAATTTGAGTGTGCTTAATTTTTTATGAAACTCCCTTAACTTGGGTATTGAACCTATTGAAGCATAAAACTCTCTCCAGAGTTCGTCTAGGAAAAGTGGTTTGATAAGCTTTAAAATATTGGTTTCACTAGTGTAATGGGCTCCTAAGTTTCTTCGTTCCTTTGGGTTCATGACGCTTTGAAACATGGAACCAAAAATGGCAGGCGAAATCTTACTCCAATCTATATAACAACACTCCAATAAAGCTGTGCGCATTTTGCTGTCAAAACTTGCTGTGGGCAGGATTTCTTCAAACAACTTCCCGTTTACATACGGAAAGTCGGCAAGCTGTTCGTCGAGGTTCTTAAATCGGTTTTCTTTTGGTGTATTTAGCACCTGAAAGAGTTCTTGCAGCTTTGCCGCAAGGTCGGTACCATCAACATTTGTGCGTTGTTCTATGAATTCTTGAAATTGTTGTTTGTTGAAAATAGTTGTGTCTTCGGCAAACAATAAAAACAGAATTCGAACCAAATAAACTTCTAACGGGTGTCCGATATAGCCGATTTCTTCCAATCTGTCGTGAAGTTTACCCATCAGCTCGGCAGCTTTTATGTTTGCTGGGTCTTGTTCTTTATAAATTTTCTTTTGGTAGCCCAATAAATACCCAAAATGCTGGACGTTGTTTACAAGTTCATTGACTTTAAAGTCCACCGTTTGGTTAGCCTCAAGATCATAAAGTCGAAAGTTTTCAAAATCCGAAATGAGAATGTATTTCGGTAATTCGTGTTCTTTCAATCCATGCGTGTATTCAATGGCTTGGCTGTAAGCTCTGTCAAGGTTTTTGCCCCGACTTTTCATTTCAATTAGGATCGTTCCTTTCCAAAGCAAGTCAATGTAACCATCCCTATCATCCAATTTTTTCACTTTATGCTCAAAAGTCGAAACTCGTTTTCTTGTAATACCAAACACTTCAAAAAACTCAATCAAAAACGGTTTTGCGTCAGCTTCTTCATTGAAAGTGTCAGCCCATTCTGTTGAGAATTTTAATGCTCGGTCTTTTATTTCGTTCCAACTTAAAGCCATTCTTTTTTCTGTTTTATATAGGGAGGTGTATTTTTTGCTGTTTGTTCAACATTTGTAATTAAAGACACAGAATGTTTGACATTTCTAAGATAAACATCATTGAAGCTAAACTTCTGTTATTTAGCCTTATTTCACCAATTCTTTCAACTTGTTTGATGTTTTTTGGCTATATCCCCTAATGATTTCCTCCAACTCTCCTTCGGCATTGATGACATAAAATGTAGGCCACATCTTATTGTTCAAATAGGTGGATGCAAAACCAAATTCATCCCAAAGGTTGGTCCAGGTAATTTTCTCCTTTTCGTCTTTGCGGGTATTTAGCCAGATTTCCCGTGAGGAATCTTCCCAAATGGTTATCATTTCTATTTTGTCATTGTTCAGGTCAGCAACCTTCTCGAGTATCCCAATACTCGCCACAGAATACCCGCAACCGGAGGAGAATAAAGCGATTAATGTCGTTTTGTTATTTGGTTGAATCACAGAAACTTGGTTACCATCTTTATCAGGCAAGGTGAAGTCTCCGACTTTACTGCCTATTTTGATCTTGTCCAGTTTTTTGGCAGCGATATAATTTTCAATCCTTTTCACATAAGCAGCGTTTTGGTGTTCCTCTTTGACAAGCTGGGTAAAGCGCTCCAAATCAGGAATACCAATCTTCTTTTTTTGCCTTTCCACAAAATACAAACTGGGAATATCGATGGGATTGGCAAGGATAAAATCGAATTGATCCTTTCCTTTTAAGGCTTCTATCTTTTCCGAATTGTCTTGAAAAGGCAATAATCCCTGCATTTGGTAAGATTGGTCTGACCAATCTTTGGTGATTTGGACACTGTCACTTTCAAACCAAATCGAGGGAGTTTTTTGTTCGAATTTCCTTCCCTTAGTGATATGCCCCAAATAAAAAAAAGAAGGGGTCTGCGAAATGTTGACATCAACAGAAAAAGTCCCGTCAGCCGGTGGGTTTAAGGGGAATAAGCGCCCATCTATTCCCAGATAAATTGATTCTGCTGCATTCAGGTTTTCTATTTGCCCACTGATGTTGACGGCAACCTGTGCCTGAGTCTGGCAAAATGCCATGATGAGAACGAATGTCAAGAAATGCTTTTTCATTTTATCTGTCAATTTAAATTTGTTATATGAGTATCCGCATTGTTGCACGTTGGCCTCTAGGAGGTAGTTTCGAATGCGGATACTCGTCTACAGACGACAGCCCACTGTCTACTGGGTATTTTTAATGGCTCCTCAAACAAATTATTGTTTGGCTATGTGCAAGAAAGCGGATATACATAAATATTTTAGTGTGATTTGAAATTGATAATTAAGTAATAATAATTTCTTTCAGCTTAAAAACTATCTTGATCTTATTATAATATTCAAACTCCATTCTAATAAAACCATAATATTTCTCATCAAAAATAAATGTAGACCTAGATTCTCCCAGTATACTGTGCGTATCTACAGATTCAATTTCCCAACAATTGGTTATTGATTTTTCACCGACACTATCAGATACCAATCCGTTAACTTTAAAATCATTAATAACATTACCGACAAATTCTTTATTGTTTGGAAAGCCTCTCGCGATGAACAATTGACTTTTCCAATTCCCGCCGATTCTGAGCTCTTTTAGTAGCACTTCAGGATAAGCTGATAAGTAAGTGTATTGATACTGATTAGATCTTGGAGGGTGCAACCAAATTAAAGAATCATTTTCTATAAATCCGGTAGTTTCACTTTTAGTAATCCATGTATAATTTTCCCAACGTTTTTTTCCTTGTGCTCTATTTGATTTCCCTTTCGCAATTCTTTTTCTTTCTGCTGCAAAGGGATGCATAAATTTTTCTAGATTTAATGAATCAGGATAATAGCTAATTTCTAATTCCTTTTGTTTTTTCTGATATACCCAAGGTTTATTGTTAGCTTTTAGTTTTATCAACTCTCTTGTCAATGTGTCTACATTATTTTCAATAAAATAAGCATCATAAACAAATGTCTTCGTTGTATCGAATATTTTAAAATTATTCTGGGCAATTAGCTCACTGCTAAAAATTAAACTAAGGGAAAGTAAAATTATTCTATTCATATTCATGGTTTTTATGACCGTTTTGTTTACCTGTACATGCTTGTTGTTTTTATATATCACACGCATTTCATTCATCCTAGCATTTTTTTACTTGACGTTTTTAAACCCAATAATAATTGCCAAAAGGGTCAATAACTCCTGAATGCCTGTCTTTCTAAGGCATTTCTTCTGTTTCGTTTTCCATTGTCAATATTATTTACAGGCTGCGATTAAAAATAGTTGCCTGGATCGTCTTTGAACATGGCTTCAGTTCCATAAAAATTCTTTTGTTGGTGCTTTGATAAATTCAACACCTTTTGCTTTGAGCTCTTCGTAGGTGGCAAAAATGTCTTGGCAGGTAAAACTCCGCATCCAAACACACCTGCATTGATAAGTCTAATTAAGCTTTCTGCTACATTTTTGGGAAATATTTTACTCACTTTAACCGGAAATAATTCCAACTGCAAATCATTGAACAGAAGCACAAAGCTCCAAGGTTGCACACTACCCACCAAGCCCCGCTATTGTTGGCTTTACCATGTTGTGCCGCCGTGCTTTTAATTTCATTTATTTCGTCCGTTAATTTAAATTTCAATTCCAAGGGTTTCAAATAAAGGTAATCGGACAAGCATTGTGTTTACACGCAGGTTGGGGTGCAGTTTGATGGCGGTGAATCCCGGAGTTTCTTGGTTGATTTGTTGCCGCTGTGCGGGTGCCGGTGTTTATTTTTCATTTATTTTTGGTATTCTTATGTTTTTTGGACTTACTATAACATAATTTGTTTTCTTTCCGCTGTCTTCTGTTTTCAACATTTCTTTTGTGACTAAATCCTGCAAATCTCGCAAGGCTGTGTCTGTAGAGCATTTGGTAAGTTTCGCGTAGGTTGATGTTCGTAAAAAGCCAACTTTTTTACTGTAATTGTCATAAAGATAATTAATTACAAGCCGTTGTCTTTCGTTAACGTTTATCGACTTGTGTCTGCCCCAAAAGTGTGCTTTATCCAAAATGATTTCCAAATTTTGTTCACTTGAAATTAACGCTCTTTCAAAACAGCCAAGAAACCATTCTACATATTTTGTGATGTCCGATGTTCCTTTTTGTGTTTCTTCAATAATGTTGTTATAGTATTTATGCTCTTTGAAGATTTGGTTTGATAAGCTATAAAAACGAATTTTACTATTATCGCTTTTTGCTAACCACATATCAAAAATCGCTCTCGCTATTCGTCCGTTGCCGTCATCAAAAGGGTGAATCGTAACAAACCAAAAGTGAGCAATGATAGCTTTCAAAACTAAGTCTAAACTTGTATCACTATTCAGCCAATTTAAAAATTGTTCCATTTCGTGCTGAACCTTGTCGGCTGATGGTGCTTCAAAATGTATTTTTTCCTTACCAAAATTGCCCGAAACCACCTTCATACCGCCTGAACGATATTTGGCAACATCTATTTGCTGAAAACCACTAAAACCTGTTTGGAAAAGTGAGTTATGCCAACCTAAAAGGCGTGTTTCGGAGAGTGGTTTGTCGAAATTTTGTGTAGCATCTAAAATGACATCAACAATTCCTTCAATGTTTCGGGATGTCTTTATAAAATCAGCATTTTCAATACCCAATTTTCGGGCGATAGACGAGCGAACAAGTTTGGGATTTAAAAATTCACCTTCAATTCTTGATGTATCTACAACATCTAGTATAAGCGATTCCAAAGTGGCACGCTCTATAAAATCGAAACCTAAACTTTCCATACGACCCAATAAACGTCCTTGTAAATGCCTTACAGAAGCCAAGATGGGTGTTAACTTGTCGTTATCCCAAATGAAGTTTGTCCAGTTTTCTCTTTCGTGTATGTACATAATTTTCACCGCAAAGTATGCGGTTAAAATACATCTTTTTCACCGCAAACGAATTTTTTACTTCTAAAATCTTTAATTGTCAGTTAGTTTATTGCTTGCAGGGTTTGGGGTTATTTGAATTACGGGAACCCGTGAGTGTTTCAAATCAACAGGTAATCGGACAAGCATTGTGTTTACACGCAGGTTGTGGTGAGGTTTGATGGCTGTGAATCCCGGAGTTCCTTGGTTGATTTGTTTGTGAATGTTGAATGGAGTTGTCCAATGGGCCTTTTATTTGATTTGGGATTACCTTCAATCCCGCTTCACCACCCGGATCCACTTAAATACCGGAAAGGCATTGAATTTCTAAAAGTATTTGGGATTTTTTCTATTTCAACCTGATCGGTTCAAAAACCAAGGAAGTGCCGTCCAATTTGGTGATGGTCATGGATTTTGGTTTGTTGGTAAATGACCACCTCATAAAATCACAGGCATCCGCAAAATCCTCCGCCCTGCGGCCGTTCACAGAAAGGATTTCCTCTCCGATGCTGAGCATGATGTCTTCAGGGACTGCCCCGATGGATTTGCTCATGACGACAAGTTTTCCCTCTTGGTAATGCACCCCGACTTGGATCGGATCTTTGAACTTCACCGCTTCCCGCATGCGGAGGTGGTAGGTAGCTTCAGAATTGTTGATGACCAGGCTGCTGCCCAAAGTTTTGAAAAAACCAATGCCCAGTTTTGGTCCAGAGCTACCCTCAAAGCTGACCGGAATACCGTCAAAGTAATTTTCACCGATCTGTAGGCTGTCCACCAATACGGTCCTGGCGCTGTCGGTTTGGATACTCAATGCACCCATAGAACTGCTGATATCGGGATTGCTGAGTCCAAGGCTGTCCTTCAGAGACAGAAAATCCTGAAGTGATGGGTTGTTGGACGGAAAACTGAAAAACTGTGTATATCCTGTATCAATGAGGACATTTTCGATTTCTTGTCCGGCAAGCTTTACTGTCACAAAAGGCCTCTTATTGAAAAAATAAACCGGAATCGTTGTCCATTCATTTTCGATAGAAAAGGGGGTTTTCGAAAAACGGATAACGTTTTTTTCAAAATCAATCTCCCAATTAAGCTGACGGATGATGTCCGAACCGAGCAGGTAATAATCCATGCAGTAGAGGTAAGCCATGTCATTGACTAGGCTCCGGACTTTGGGAAAGGTAATCCCACCGATCCTGATTTCTTTGGTCAGTCCAGTCGGGACTTTGGCCACCTGCCTATTGGAATCACGCATTTTGATTTTTTTGCCTTTGACCTGCAGCCTTTCGGCTGGTTCGGCGAGGGTGTTTGCCAAGCCCATACTCGCGCCTGTATCGAAGGCGAAATCCGTTTCGACCCCGTTCATTTGGCCTTTGAAGACAAGCAAACCAGCATCTAAATGGAAAGGAAGAGAATAAACAGAATCGGAAATGTTCTGTCCTTGTACCGTTTCACCGGACTTAATAGCAAGCAGGGCAAAGAATACAATCAGGAATCGTTTCATAAATACCAAAATAAGACTTTTTGAAAAATAATTTTTTGATTATTCTTTTCACCAGTTTCTAACCACAGTTTGTGTAGTGAAAATAAAGTTGAAATGCCATTGGCTTTGGACAAAGTCAGCCTGCCAATAATCCAAATAAGAATACCGTCAGCATTCCCCAACTCGTACCTGTCACCATGCTCAATATGGCCAAAACGATCGCGTGGGGCATCAATTCTGTCTTATATGCCGAAGTTACTGCGGGTGCGGTGGATATTCCTCCCAGATTTGCCATGCTGCCGATCGCAACCCAAGCTACGTTGGTATTGAGGATCCTAGCGACTAGAAGCATAAAACCGAAATGAAGCAACAGCCAAACCAATACAAGGATTACCAGATTGATCGGCAATGAAAGATTCTGAAAGTCCAGTTTTAGGCCAAGTATCGCCATAATCAGTACAATTGAAAAGCCCGCCATTCTCAGGACAAGCTTGTGATTCCAAGCAGGGATCAAGTTGCCCAAAAGAATCCCCACAACCGACAGTACGACTATACCCATCAGAAAACTCATTTGGATGAAGAATGTAAGCACCATGATCATCAAAATACCACCCAAGGTCAACAGGTTGATCTTGAAGATACTTAACCCATTTTTACTTTTAGGAGGTTCAACGACAGGGATTTCACTGTCAATTCCCCATGCGCGATTGATCTTTTCACTCCGTTTGATAAATTGAAACATCAGAATGGTCCAGATATTTACCAGGATATTGTCCAGCACCAAGATAGATAGGAACAAATCCTCAGGCGTCTCCGCCAATTCCTTCAAAACAAGCTGACTTGTACTTCCGCCGATCCAACCCCCAACTATGGGCGCCAGACCTTTCCAATAAGCCTGTTCGAGAAACATCACATTGTTCTGTGGATCTATCATCCCAAAAATCACCACGAGCAGTACGGGCAAAGTGGCGATTACAAAAGATCCTGAGACAAAAACAAGGATTGGTTTTATGCCCACAATCTTCAGTTGCCTGAATGACAAGGCACTCATCACCGATAGGATGGTAAAAGGAATGATCCAGGTTTTGCTCCAGTCATGGAGAATTACCTTGGATAAGTCAATCCCAAAAGCATGGGTAAATGCCGCAGGAATCACGTAGGCAAACAAGATCGCCGGGAACCAATCAAGCAATGACTTGATCCTCTTGGATTTGGCTTTCCCTATCCAGGATACGAAGGCGACTGTTACCGATACCAGTACGACGGAGATGATCAGAGATTGTGGGTCACTCATAAGGCTGAGTTAAAATCCCAAGGCACATTTTTAAGCCCTCGTGAAAATTCCCGATCCTCAGGTTTTCGTTTGGTGCATGGATATTGCTGTCGGGATTGGAAATCCTTACTGAGACCGCAGGTATTCCAAGGGTCGAAATAAAAGGTTCAATAGGTTGGGATCCTCCTGTGGCCTGCATACTGATATATGCCCCTTCGCCCAATGACTGATCCATTGCCAACCTCAACCAAATCCCTATCGGAGAGTCAAGGGGTGTTTTGAAAGGTTTTGACCCTATTCTTGACTCCAGTCTGATAAGTTTGGGGAATTGTTTTCTTTCAGCATCTGTGGGCAAAGAATCCAATATTTTGAAACCACGGCCTTCAATATGGTCTTTTACCAATTGGATTTGCCGCTCAGCAGGTGTTTCTGTCACCAGTCTCATGTCGATCTCAGCGATTGCTTTGGAGGGAATGATCGTCCGGACCTCTTCATCCACCCAACCGGCCTGTAGTCCCCGTACATTGAATGAAGGATATTGGAGGGATTCCTGATAAGTATCCCCGACCATTTCAGGTTGAAAAATCCCCATGGATTCCAGCATTTCGGTCCGATCTTCAGGTACTTTATTGATCAGTTCTTTTTGCTGACTGCTGAGGTTTACTCCCTCATAGAAGCCCGGAATCAATACCAGTCCATTTTCATCTTTCATGCTTGCCAACAGATGGGAAAGTGCAAAGACAGGATTTGGGGTAAAATTTCCATACTGCCCGCTGTGCATGTCGTTTCTGGGGCCAAATACGGTAAGTTTCAATGTTGCGATTCCACGGGCACCGAAAGTAATGTTTGGGATATTTCCCGGTGGCCGCGTCCCATCCATGATCAGAATGACATCAGAGGCCAATAGATCACGGTATTGGGCCACCAATGATGGAAGGGTAGGGGAGCCAAGCTCTTCCTGAAAATCCATGATCACTTTGATATTGAAAGCTGTAGGAATATTTTCTTGACGAAAAATCCTGAGGGACTGGATGAAGGCTACTGCCGGTCCTTTTGAGTCTGAAGCAGACCGGGCAAAGATCCTCCAATTTGGATCCCAGTCCTTTCGAAGAGCATTCCAATCTATCTCGTGACAATCAGCCCTGTCACAATTTTTGAGAACGGCGGTAAATGGATTGGTCTGAAACCATTTGCTTGCATCTACGGGTTGCCCATCTATCTGAAGGTACACCAGAACTGTGGGTAATGTTTGATCCAATGTTCTTTCTGCAAGAAGGTATTTGACACCATCCGAGATGAGGACAGAGGTTTTAAAATCCAAAGATCCAAACTCTTCCTCACACCATTTGATATTTTGATCTATGTCGGAAGGTATGCTTCCCAAATTGGAGAGGGCTAAAAAATCCCTGAGCGTATTGACTCCCTCAACCAAATAGGCATCCGCCAGTTTGGTTATTTCCTCTTTTTTCAAACTTTGACCGAAGCTCGGCAACAGAAACAAACTCAATGCAATTGTCGCAATAATTCTCATTTTTGAAAGTAACATTAAATTTAAGGTGCATCCACATTGTAGCACTTGCCCGACCAATTTCGAAATTTCCTAATTAAAACTGAACCTCAGACCTTTGATTTTCCTTTTACTTTTTTTTCCACCAGTCAGGCAAAGAATAATTCACTTTTTTCACACTTTCAATTCTAAAAAGCAGCATCGGGAGAGTCACTCCCAAAGACAGCGCCAGGATAATAAAAAAGGTCATCACGCCATGATGGGCAGTTTTGGTGAGGACTTCCATTTCGGTATTGCTGACAAAAGAAATCAAGCCCAAAATGGTCCTATAGGCAAATGATCCCGGAATAAGCGGGATGACCGATGGAATACTGATCACAATCGGCGGAACATGCCTCCAATGGGATACAGGGATACTCGCAAAGCCGACAGCGGCAGCACCTGCAGCTGAGGCCATAATTATCCCGCCGCCAACACCCGGCAGAAGAACGCTAAACTTTAAAAATCCCGCCAAAGACCCACATAAAAAAACAGCAAACAATGCCCGTGCAGGGCTATTGAACAATATGGCAAATCCCACAGCAGCACATCCGCACCAAAAAGCCTTGAATACGATATCCATCCAGTCTGTCATCACAATACCTTAAAAATATAGAGTACAGTCGCCAATCCGGAAGCTATGGAAAAGGCATGTAAAAGGGCATTGATACCGCGATCTACACCATTGATGATATGGCCATCGATCAGGTCAATGATGGCATTGATCAACAGCACGCCGGGTATCAAAAATAATATGCTTGTAGCAAATGCATGTTCTAAGTTGCTTTCTATCCCGATCTTCCAACAAATCCCGACGACTGCAGCAGCCACCACCGCACTGCCATAAGTGATCATAAAGGGATTGTATTTCTTGTGTACCATTTCCTGTTTAAAGAAAAGACCAACAGCCGTAGCCAAAAATGTAATGGCCATTTCTATAGAATTTCCTCCAAAAGTAAAGCAGAAGGCAGATCCTGCGATTCCTGTAAAAAGTAAAATGACGGGCCTTTTGTAGGTAGGGATGTCAAAGACCCTGTTGATGATTTTTTCCGATTCCTCCAGGCTGATTTTTTTCTCCGCCACATCCCAACTCAATTGACTTATGGCTGTGATAACTTTAAAATTGGCTCCTGGCAAGGTTGCAATGCTCCTTGATCCCGAGAAAATGTTGCCCCGAGTTTCCCGGTGGAGAGATATCGAAATGTTTCGCGTGCCCAGGTCCACATTGGCCTCATAGCCGTAGGCATTCGCAAACCTGGAAAGGTTGGTGATGACACGGCTGCTGCCGGCACCTGATTTGATCAGAGCGATCCCGGCCTGTAACAGGAGGTTTCCCAATCTGGCAGGTTCTTCTATGGTATGGCCTGTCATTACTCGCTTGGAGGTTTGGTTTATTTTGCAAATTAAGGCTAAAAAGGGAGAAAGAAGTAAAATGATAGTCTTATCTAATCCCAATTTGCTGTATATCCTTTTCTAGATTTTGATTGATTTTGTCAGGAGTATAAGGGGTACAAGAATCCCAATTACTTGAGAGGCAATTTTATCTCGGAAAATAACAAGGAATGAAGGTTATTCATGACACTTTCAATCTGTCAAGCTGATTTTTTGAATTTATTTTTTTGAACCTTCTATCAAGGCATCAAGCGCCTGTTGGTCAAATACAGTATTGGTCCTCCGGTCAAAAAGTCCTGAACCATTGTTGCCTGTCCCGCCTGCATCCCAATAAAAAGGCAAGATTCCATTTTTAATGGCCTGCTGTGTTACGTATTTGAGGTAAAATGCCCTAGAAGCCAAGTGGAGGTCTAGGTTTGTGCCTGTCAGTGTAAGCCTTCTGCCTACAGCATATTCGCCTAGAATCACAGGGACTCCTTTGTCCACAAATTTGGTCTTCATGAGCCGCATCATGCTGTCAACGGTAGCTTCTTCCCCCCATGTGGCATTTCGCGTAGGGTCCGTCAGGGAACGGAAATCCTTTCCCCAATAAAAAAACATGTTGCCCCAATTGGCATCTGCATCCATCAAACTAAACTGAAATGGGGTGTAATAGTGGATTTCGGCCATCATCCTGTTTGGAATATTGTCAACAGGCAGGGAAGTCATTAGGGTATTGGTTTTTTCTATATCTGTATAGGGCCCTTGTATGACCAATATCCTGTAACTGTTTCTTCCACCCGTAGACCGCACCGCATCCACAAAAGTCTGAAGGTAAGAGTTGAGCACTGCCATTTCTGTCGCATTTTCCACATTGGGTTCATTGGTGCCTGCAAACATCAGGTGCTCATCAAAATCCAGTAAATGCGTAGCGATCTGTTCCCAAAAGGCTTTTTGCTTGGCATTGTTTTCTGCCTGCTTGGCCAGAGTGACATTATTTTCCAGCCAACCCCCATCCCAATGGATGTTTAGGACCACATACATACCCTCGTCAACACAGTATTGAACCACCTCCTTTACCCTATCCAGCCATTCGGTTTTGATCTTGGCGGTAGTACTGTTTTCCATATATTGGTTCCAGGAACAGGGAATACGGATGGCATTGAATCCGTTTTGTTTGACCAATTGGATCAGTTCCGGTGTAATGAGTGGATTGCCCCAAGCTGTTTCGCCTCCGATGGCTTCCAATGAATTGCCTACATTCCAACCCAACTTGATTTTGGCAGCCAATTCTATCGCTGAACTTGACATGCCGCTTGCATCGGGTGGGATAGGAAAGGTATTGTAACTTGGATAGAGTTGGCCTTTCTGGCTTACTTTGATTTCTTTAGGTGCGGCATTCCCCGCTGTCAGGGTCAGAGTTCCTGTTCTGACGACATTCTCCGGATTGGCCAAAGCAGTGACTTCAATGGTGGCAGCCCCGCTTGTACCGGTACTTTTACTCAGCTGTATCCATGGCAGGTTTGATGTTATCTCCCACAAAGCTGCATTGGTAGTGATCGAAAAATCCGTAGTACCACCTTCTTCGGTAAATTCAAATTTTTCTTTTGAAACAGATACCGAAATCAGATCCTCTTTTTCACATCCGCTAAAAGCGAAAAAAGCAAACACAAATATCAATCTTACTAAAATCCGCAACATCAAGGAAATCGGTATGGTTTTATGGAGAATAGGGCTGTCTGTAACGCTGTGGCAGATTTGAAATTATTAGAATGGAATTTTCAAATTGCAGAATGAATTTATGAAAAAGATTTAGGTTTCAGCAATGCTGCAAAGTAAATAGGCATTTCTGCAAAGTTTTTCAAGCGGAGATAGTAGACTTAGCATTTCTTTCACCATTAATTCCTAATTCCTAATTCCTAATTCCTAATTCATAATTTTCTCCCCCTCTCTGCGTGAGATGTTTTTTTTTACCGCAAAGAATAAAGTCTGATGTTTTACTTGGGGTTTTCGATGGATTCATAATCGAATTAAGGGTCAATTGAAAGATTTCCTATAGGCAATGGGCGTTTGGTTTGTTTTGCTTTTAAATAATTTGTTGAAGGATTGGGGATGCTCAAATCCCAACAGGTAAGCAATCTCACTTACCGAAAGGTTTGTGGACGTCAAAGTTTCCTTTGCTTTTTCAATAAGCTTGTTGTGGATATGCTGTTGGGTGTTTTGCCCTGTAAGGGTTCGTAACAAGTCGCTCAAATAATTTGGTGAAACATTGAGTTGCTCCGAAATGTAAAGCACTGAGGGAAGTCCAAATTCCTGGACTTTTTCACTTCCAAAATAATCCGTAAGCATATTGTCTAGATTGACCAATAGATCATTGCTTGCTGTTTTTCTCGTGAGAAACTGCCTGTTGTAGAATCGGTTACAGTAGTTAAGCAAAAGGTCAAGATGGGAAACCATCACATCTTGGCTAAACTGATCAATGGAGGTTTGGTATTCTTGTTCGATGTTTTTGAACAAACCCTCGATCATTTTTTCCTCCTTGTCCGAAAGGTGCAAAGCTTCATTTAATTCGTAAGAAAAGAATCCATATTCCTTAATGGTCTTGCCCAAGGGATAATTTTGGATGAAATCAGGATGAAAAACCAACCACCAACCCGACACTTTGTAGTTTTCGGCATCACCGACGGACAGTACTTGTTTGGGTGCCGTCATTGCCATCACACCCTCGTCAAAATCGTAATGCCGCTGTCCGTATTTGAGTTTTCCTTTCAGGTTTTTCTTCATGGAAATGCCATAAAAATTTAGGATAAACTGTACAGGTTCCGAATGCTTGGAAGGCAGCACTTCATCCATGTTGATCAGGCTCACCAAAGGGTGCAGTGGCTTGGACAAATTCATTAACCTGTGCAATTCAGAAATGGAATTAATGACGATATGCTTGGAGTTGTTTTGCATTTTTTGGGAAATAAGGAAATCAGCAGTCCAATTTTGTCAACTTAAAATTTGACTGCTGAAATGGTGCCGATCAATTTTCAAGAACTTTTTTTGGTAAATAGCCATGCCCAAGCGATAAACAAGAACTGCACCGGCAACCTGATCATACTTGCCACAAAATCAGGGTGATCTATTTGATAATAATCTATGCTTTGCGGAATATGGATGGCAAAGAAGAAAACAAGCAACATCACAATAATGATTTTTGCCGAGTAGGGACGCGTTTTGACAGGAATAAGCAATACAGCTAAAGCAATCTCAACCACACCGCTCAGATAGATCAGCAAGGTAGGTGATGGCAGCCAAGAAGGCATCATCGCAAAATACTGATTAGGGTTGATGAAGTGCATTGAACCCATAAAGAGGTAAAATGCAACCAATATATAAAGCAAAATGATCTTTATTGTTTTCATGTTAAAAGTCATATTTGAAATCGACCAAATTTTCTGATACCTCCCACAATTTCCTTGCTAACTCTTTGTCATAAGAAGTGTCACTGGAAGAAACCAATTCCGGATAACCTTTCATCTCATTCATTTTTGTAGGGCCATAGAACTCACCGCCTTTCAAATCCGGTTCGATGGCAGCTCTCAAGATTGGTAAAACACCCATATCCACTTTTTGAGCCAATACCACATTCATAATCTTCATCATAAATCCGGCATCTTTTTGAAGGTTGGTGGCCGTATATCCCGGATGGGAAGCTGTGGCTATTGCCTTGATGTCAGATTGCTTCAATCTGCGGTCAAGCTCATAAGTGAAGAGAAGGTTGGCAAGTTTACTTTGTGCATAGACTTTTTTGGTGTCGTAGCTTTTGGTAAAATTCAAATCTTCAAATTGGATCTGAGGCTCGAAATCCTGCCCTTGCGTTTTTTTATGCAACACGCTGCTTTGTGTTACGATACGGCTGTTTGGCGTTGCTTTGATCAAAGAAAGCAATAATCCGGTAAGTATAAAATGACCCAAATGATTTGTAGCAAACTGCATTTCGTTGCCTTGCTTTGAAAGCATTCTTTGCGGTGTCCACATGATACCGGCATTGTTCATAAGTAAGTCAAGTTTGCTGTATTTGGTCTTTACTTTTTCGGCAAACTGTCTGACTGAATCAAGGTCAGAAATATCCAGCGGCATCACTGCGATGTCAGCGTCAGGAAACCGCTGCTTGATTTCCTTCACTGCATTTTTTCCCTTTTCAGCGTTGCGAACAGGCAAAATTAATTTCGCTCCTTTTGCAGCTAGAATTTTGGCTGCCTCAAGTCCGATCCCACTTGTGGCTCCGGTGATAATTATTGTTTTTCCTGTTTGGTTTGGAATGTCATTCGCAGTCCATTTTTGATTTGTCATCGTTCATTGTGTTTTGTTCGATGCAAAACTCCAACTATTGTCAGAGATAGAATTAGCCTAATCCCTGATAGTTGTATCCAAAATCAGGATTTCTTGAAAATCACTTCTAGAATGACTTTTAAACTCTAGGAAAGATTTTTTACCACAGCGCGCACGGAGGGCACAGAGACCGCGCCGTTATTAATTCATCTTGGCTAAAGCCCTGAAAGGGCGGAACAACAAAGGGATGGGTGCAGCCCATCCTTAAAGTTTGGGTGGATTCTCAGGAGCCCTGAAGGGGCGGAATAATTTCTTTGACAAGTTTCGCCCTTTCAGGGCTGATGGGATTTTACTGCATTGGAAAAAGAAGGAGTATCAGTTGTAATAATTTACTACTGAGCGCACTGAGGGCACAGAGATCGCGTTCATTCTGAATACCGAATCCCTCATCCTTCATCCCTTTTCCTTCATCCTTTCAAATTTCTCCTTTTTCTCCGTGTCCTCTGTGTCCTCTGTGGTGAATAATTTTTTTCCCGCATCGCAAAAAAAAAGACCTGTCTGATTTAGAGGATGCAGACAGGTCTTGTAATAAAATCTTTCACTCTTTACAACCCTTAGTTAGGGACAACCGGAATTATGAGTTGGACATTGCTCCATTCGAAATAAATGACAGCACCTCCGGACCCTTCTTCAATACGTGTGGTAAATTGTTCCACGGGCACCACAGGCCGGGTTACGGGAACTTCGGTTACGAACACGTTTTTGCTAAAATCAGGCTCCCAAGCGCCCCATTGTCCGGTTTCTGAATTAACGCCAATCTGAAATGAATCCGGGCCGGGGATGGCATACAGGCTGTAGCTTCCTGCCTTCAGTGGCATGCCGTTGAAAGTCACATCTTGGTTGAGGGTGATGGTGGTAGCCTCATTTGCGCCCAAGCGCCAATAGCTTCCATACGGCTGGAGGGCGCCCTCATCTTCGGATCCAAAAATTACACGGCCTCTAACCGAAGGACGGCTGTAGCTGATTTCCACATGAAGTCCATTGACATCAAGATGCGATGTGTCGGGCGGGCTCATTGAGCGGTTACGGTTGTTCAAATAAATAAACGCAACGGCCAGCAACAAAGCCAATATGCCTACACCGATAAGAATCTTTTTTAACATGAGGATTTTGTGTTTTGAGTAAGATAGAAAAGTAGGAAAAATTGGGAGAAATGGCAATGTAAGTGCTCAATTTTAACGTTAGGTAAATACCAAGAAAATCAATTAAAGACACTCTATTTTGGCTATATGAAATGGCTTAATGGCAAAGAATGTCAGCACAGGAATACGAAATTCTGCTAGTTCCAAAATAAATGATCAAAGGAAAGGAAGTAAAGAAGGGGTAGGAAATAGACAGGGTAGGCTAGTTTTGTGGCAACTTTAAAAAGTAACGTTTTGCCGCTTTGCGAAGGCGGGGATTTTCAGCACTAAACTGTCATAGAAGCACAAAACTTGAATTTAGCACTTCACTCTCATAGAAGCACGAAACCCCCGCTTTTGCAAAACGGCTGTTGTGTGTAGGTGTTTATTGTTATTCCGTCATTCCAAATTGGTCAATTGCTTGTCTACCATTTTTTTGAAGTGTGAAACTTAATTCTTTCCAAGCTGTCCCTTCAATACCCGTTAAGGTAATTCCGTCTTTTGTCTTGGTAATTGTAAATAAGTAGTCTGCAAGTTTGGGGTCTTTATTATTTGCTACTTTCCCCAATTGGGTCATTCCATATTCATCAATTGCTTGTGGCTTATTGTTAGAAAGACTAAAGCTTAAATCAATCCAAGCACTTCCATTATCACTTTGCATTTTAAGTCCGTTGTCAGTCTTTTCAATTGTGATTTTAAATTCTTTCAAGTCAGCTGAGTTTTTTTCTTGTGCTATTGCTTCTGAGCTAACTGTCATTACAAATAAGGCAATTAATGTTCTCTTTAAAAGCCTTTCGATTTTTGATTTTGTTTTCGTTCTTGTCATTTTATTAAATTTTAAAGTTAAACGGTTTTTGTTTTACACTTACACACAACGTTTTGCTTTATTCTATTATTGGGGAAAGCATTCCAATTTAGGATGCTTTCCCTAATATAGTGGAAAGAAACCCTATAAAACTAAAGGATTTTGATTATAAATCTAAACCATCCAATGGACTTTTTATCTGATCAAAGCCTTTGGTTGTAATATGTGTATATATCTGCGTTGTTTTTGGACTGTCATGCCCCACAAGAGACTGAATGTACCTTCGTTCAGTCTTACTACCTTCTCCCATACTTCTCCTACACCTCCCCTAACCCCTAGTATACCTTCCCCTAAAGATACTCCGTGTCCTAGCTAGGGATACTCCGTATATGGGACACCTTTGAGCCAATTCAAACCTATACTGTATCCAATTCATAATTATGAATTCTGAATTCATAATAAAAAAATCCCTAAACCAATCCATCCTTCTACAAATCAAACTTCCCGCTTTTTCCCTAATTTAGAACCATGAAAAAGATACAGGATCAGGAAGTCCGTTGGGGGGTGTTGGGTGTAGGCAATGTCTGCGAAGTCAAGTCCGCACCGGCCATGAAGCATGTTCCCCACAGCAAACTCGTGGCCGTCATGCGCCGCGATGAAGCCAAGGTCAAAGACTATGCAGTCCGCCATGAAGTTTCCAAATGGTACACTTCTGCAGAAGCATTGGTCCATGACCCGGAAGTAAATGCGGTCTACATCGCTACCCCGCCTCACATGCACCTGCCACTTACAAGGTTGGTGGCTGCTGCCGGCAAACCTGTCTATGTCGAAAAACCCATGGCTAGGACCTATGCCGAATGCAGGGAAATGATCGCCGTCTGTGAGGAAGCCGGAGTTCCGCTGTATGTGGCCTATTACAGAAGGGCACTGCCCCATTTTTTGAAGATCAAAGAATTGATGGATTCAGGCGCCATCGGAGATATCCGAACTGTCCACATCAACCTGAAGCAGGTACTCAAACCAGATGTGGTCGTACACTTGGAAAACAACTGGCGCATCAATCCCGAAATTGCCGGCGGAGGATACTTCTTTGACTTGGCTTCCCATCAGTTGGATCTGTTGGATTTCTTCTTTGGTCCGGTGACAAAGGCAAGCGGTTTTTCATCCAACCAAGCCAAAGCATACCATGCGGAGGATATAGTGACAGGAAGTTTTGTCTTTGAAAACGGGGTCTTGGGATCTGGGAATTGGTGTTTTACTACCTCCAAGACAGCGGAGATCGATGAGATCATCATTTATGGCAGCAAGGGGTTGATCCGTTTTGAGACTTTTGGAAAAGGGGAGTTTACCTTGGAATCAGATCAGGAGGATCCTATCCATTACCATGTCGACCTGCCCAGACACATCCAACAGCCTTTGATCAAATCCATTGTGGAGGACTTATTGGGAACAGGCACTTGCCCAAGTACCGGCCGCACAGCCGCTAGGACCAATTGGGTGATGGGGGAGATGGTGGGGTGAGAAGCGAGAGACGAGAGACGAGAAACGAGAAGCGAGAGGCGAGAGGCGAGAAACGAGAGGCGAGAGGCGAGAAGCGAGAGGCGAGAAGCGAGAAACGAGAAAAGACAATAATTCGAACAATTTGAACCAAGTACCAAGTACAAAGCTACGATCCAATCAACCTTCCAGCCCGACAACCTGACAACGCGAAGCAGACAACTTGACAACTTGACAACGCGAAGCAGACAACAATTACAACCACTACAACCATTACAACCAAGAGACCCTTCGTGCCTCAGGGTGACGGTTCCCAACCCGACAACGCGAAGCAGACAACTTGACAACTTGACAACGCGAAGCAGACAACAATTAGAACAACTACAACAATTACAACCAAGAGACCCTTCGTGCCTCAGGGTGACGGTTCCCATGAGAGGCGAGAAACGAGAAACGAGAAACGAGAGGCGAGAAGTTGACAACAATTAGAACAACTACAACCATTAGAACCAAGTACCAAGTACAAAGTACCAAGCTACGATCCAATCAACCCGACAACATGACAACCTGATAACGCGAAGCAGACAACAATTACAACCACTACAACCATTACAACCAAGAGACCCTTCGTGCCTCAGGGTGACGGTTCCCAACCCGACAACGCGAAGCAGACAACTTGACAACTTGACAACGCGAAGCAGACAACAATTAGAACAACTACAACCATTACAACCAAGAGACCCTTCGTGCCTCAGGGTGACGGTTCCCAACCTGACAACGCGAAGCAGACAACTTGACAACTTGACAACGCGAAGCAGACAACAATTAGAACAACTACAACAATTACAACCAAGAGACCCTTCGTGCCTCAGGGTGACGGTTCCCAACCCGACAACTTGACAACGCGAAGCAGACAACTTGAAAACGCGAAGCAGCCACCAACTACAACTACAACCACTACAACAATTACAACCTCTTCCACCATTTTTCCTCAATTGGTTGCTATAAAGGTGAATAATAATATCTTTGTCGCATTAAAAATTTTAGGGTTAACCCAAGATAATTTATGGAACAAGCAATTGTATATCTCGTCCCCGCTATGGGGATTATCGGCCTCATCGTGATGGCCATCAAATCGGCCTGGGTGGTCAAGCAAGACCCGGGAGATGCAAACATGGTTGAATTGGCAGGACACATCGCCAAAGGTGCCATGGCATTTCTAAAGGCAGAATGGAAAATTCTATTCTATTTCGTTGTGATTGCCGGTATCATTTTGGCATGGTCAGGAACTTTGGTTCCGAATTCCAGCTGGATCATTGCCGTATCCTTTGTGATCGGTGCGGTGCTTTCCGCTTTTGCCGGATACCTTGGAATGAACATTGCCACCAAGGCAAATGTCAGGACTACCCAAGCTGCCAAAACAAGTTTGAAAAAGGCGCTTGATGTATCCTTTACAGGAGGTTCTGTGATGGGAATCGGTGTTGCAGGTCTCGCCGTTTTGGGTATGGGCTCGCTCTTTATTGTATTCTACAACATGTTTGTAGTTTCTACCGGAGGCGATGTCAACGGTGCTGCCATGGCAACAGCCTTAGAAGTATTGGCAGGATTTTCCTTGGGTGCTGAGTCCATTGCGCTTTTTGCAAGAGTCGGTGGAGGTATTTATACCAAAGCTGCTGACGTAGGTGCAGACCTTGTAGGGAAAGTGGAAGCAGGTATTCCTGAGGATGATGTGAGAAACCCTGCTACCATTGCAGATAACGTCGGTGACAACGTCGGTGACGTGGCAGGTATGGGTGCTGACCTTTTCGGTTCTTATGTGGCTACAATTTTGGCTTCCATGGTATTGGGAAGGGAAATCGTCTCCAATGATAATTTTGGAGGAATTGCTCCTGTATTGTTGCCTTTGGTGATCGCCGGCATGGGATTGTTGTTCTCTATCATTTCTACCTTCTTTGTCAAAATCAGCAAAGATACTGACAGTGTGCAGGCTGCCTTGAACAAAGGAAACTGGATTTCTATATTATTGACCGTAACAGCATCATATTTCTTGATTGACTATATGTTGCCTGCAGGTGAATTGGTGCTTTCAAGAGGAGGTTCCATTGGTTTTACCAAAATGGGTGTTTTTGGAGCGGTTGTCATCGGTCTGATTGTTGGCGCACTGATGAGTGCGATTACTGAATATTATACTTCCATGGGCAAGCGCCCTGTGAATTCTATCATCAAGCAGTCTTCTACAGGACATGCGACCAATATCATTGGAGGTCTTTCCTTGGGTATGGAATCCACCGTTGCTCCGATCCTGGTATTGGCGGCAGGTATTTATGGGTCATTCCTAAGTGCGGGATTATACGGTGTGGCCATTGCGGCGGCCGGCATGATGGCGACTACAGCGATGCAGTTGGCCATCGATGCTTTTGGTCCGATCGCTGACAATGCAGGTGGTATCGCTGAGATGTCAGGTTTGCCAAAAGAAGTGCGTGAAAGAACAGACATCCTTGATGCTGTCGGTAATACCACTGCGGCTACAGGAAAAGGTTTTGCCATTGCCTCTGCTGCATTGACAGCTTTGGCCTTGTTTGCAGCTTATGTTGGCATGGCAGGAATTGATTCTATCGATATTTACAAAGCAGATGTGTTGTCCGGATTGTTTGTCGGGGCGATGATACCGTTTATCTTCTCTTCCTTGGCCATTGCGGCAGTGGGAAGGGCAGCGATGGACATGGTCAACGAAGTAAGAAGACAGTTCAGGGAAATACCCGGTATCATGGAATACAAAGCCAAGCCTGAATATGAGAAGTGTGTGGAGATTTCTACCAAAGCATCTTTGAGGGAAATGGTTGCTCCGGGAGCAATTGCATTGCTTTCACCGATTATTGTAGGATTTGCTTTCGGCCCTGAAGTATTGGGTGGCATGTTGGCAGGTATTACTGTTTCGGGCGTGTTGATGGGTATCTTCCAAAACAATGCCGGTGGTGCTTGGGACAATGCCAAGAAGTCCTTTGAAAAAGGCGTGATGATCAATGGCAAAATGGAATACAAAGGTTCTGACGCCCACAAAGCTTCAGTAACGGGAGACACTGTGGGCGATCCTTTCAAGGATACTTCAGGTCCTTCGATGAACATCCTGATCAAATTGACTTCAATCGTGGCTTTGGTCATTGCCCCACACATATCAGATGGCGATGGTCACGGACATGTCCATACCAAAAACGATGATGTAAAAATCACCAAGGAAATCACGTATGAAGACGGCAAGGAAGTCGAAAAAACCGTCACAGTGACGATTACTAAATAAAAAAAGAATTCAATTGACTTGAAAGCCACCTATGTGAAACGGGTGGCTTTTTTCGTTTTTTAAATGGAGGATCCCCATTTTTTTGTTACCTTTTTAATTCAAAAACCACCATGCTATGAAATTCCCAAAATCATTCCTTTTGCTTGTTCTCTTCTTTTTGGTAAATGGACTTTTCGCCCAGTCCTTTACCATGGAGCAGGTTTCTTCCTTTTCCTTTCCTTCAGAATTGGTCACGTCCAATTCCGGAAACAAAATGGCATGGGCGATGAATGAAAAGGGTCTCAGAAATGTCTATGTGGCTCAGTCTCCAGATTTCAGCCCAAGAAAAGTCACAGCTTTTGACAAAGATGATGGACAGGAGATCAGCAGTCTGCAATTTTCCCCGGACGGAAATTGGTTGCTGTTCGTCCGTGGCGGAGAGCATGGCAGCAATTGGGACCCCAATGTGGGTTTCAATCCCGGGCAGTCTGCCTCTATTCCCAAAGTGGAAATATGGACAGTTTCTTTTGAAGGCGGTAATGCCAAAGCCTTGACAGAAGGAGATTATCCTACGATTTCTCCCGATAACAAAACCATTACTTACCTCAAAGGCGCACAGGTTTGGACTATTGATTCTCAGGTAGGAAAGGCTTCCCAATTGTTTGAAGCCAAAGGAAACATCAATTCTATAAAATGGTCTCCTGATGGAAAAAAATTGCTTTTTGTAGCCAATAGAAGTACACATTCATTGATTGGATTATACACAGGTCCTACTCACCCTATCCAATGGGTTGCGCCATCATTCAGCCGCGATGTAAGTCCAAGGTGGTCTTTAGATGGCAGTCAGATCGCCTTCGTGAGGTTAGCAGGAGGCAAAGGGCAGGAGCTTCCCTTATTAGAGCAAAGGCACAATCCTTGGGAAATATGGGTAGCAAATACCGATTCAGGCACGGCTTTCAAAAGGTGGAAAGCTCCCGAAACCTTAAGGGGTTCTGTCCCGACAGTCAATGGGGGATTCAACCTCCATTGGGCGGCGGACAATAAAATTGTGTACTTGTCATACGAAGATGGCTGGCCGCATCTCTATTCCATGGATGCTAGCGGAGGGCCTTCTATTCAATTGACAAAAGGCAGCTTTATGGTAGAACATATCAGCCTGAGCCCTGACAAGAAATTTTTGGTTTTCTCTGCCAATGCCGGTCCGTCCAAAGAGGACATCGACAGAAGACATATTGGTACGGTTCCGGTAAAAGGGGGAGAAATGAAACTTTTGACCGAAGGGGAAGGTATTGAAGCCATTCCTGCTGTCCTTTCTGACAACGAGTCTGTTGCCTTTTTTTCTGCCACTCCAAAGAGATCTCTCCTGCCGGCTGTGGTAGACATTCAAAGTAAAAAAACCAAGCTACTAGCGGAGAACTTGGTTCCTGTAGATTTCCCTTCAAAAAACCTCGTGGTACCCAAACAGGTAACTTTCAAATCTCCCGATGGCCTCACTGTTCATGGACAGCTTTTTGAGAAGGAAGGTGGTCCTGCCAAAAAAGCAGCAGTGCTTTTTGTCCATGGGGGTCCTCAGCGTCAGATGCTGTTGGGATGGAGCTACATGGATTATTATTCTAATACCTACGCTGTGAACCAATACCTCGCGGAACTGGGATTTGTAGTCCTTTCGGTCAACTTCAGGTTAGGGATCGGTTATGGGTATGAATTTCACAAACCAGCAAGAACCTATTGGCAGGGGGCTGAAGAATATTTGGATGTCAAGGCTGCAGGTGAATATTTGGCAGGTTTGCCACAAGTTGATGCAGGGAGGGTAGGGATTTACGGGGGTTCCTACGGCGGATATTTGACAGCCTTGGCTTTGGGAAAAGATTCTGAACTGTTTAAAGTAGGGGTAGATATCCATGGAGTTCACAACCTTTCAGGTAGGTTGGAAATGCCGGAAGGCTATGAAAAAGCTCCTGATTTTGATGAAGCAGTGAAGACGGCCTGGTTTTCATCGCCGCTTGCTTACCTGGAATCTTGGACTTCTCCTGTATTGTTTATTCATGGAGATGATGACAGGAATGTTCAGGTCAGTCAGACCACTGATTTGATCAGGAGATTTGAAGAGCAAAAGAAGCCATATGAGTATCTGATGATTCCTGGGGATAGCCACCATTGGATGGTTTTTAACAACATGGTCAAAGTCAACCAAGCTACTGCTGATTTTCTCAAAAAACATTTGAAGCCATGATAATTAATATCTTATTCATAGTTGTTGACCTTTGTGAAATTGTTTTTCATTAATAAAATTGTTTTTGTTAGAATAAGGGTGACTGAAAGGTTGTGCTTTAAAGAACCTTATCCGATTTGGTATTTATTCATGGGTGAGTGCCTACACAACAGCTAATCCTTCCCCACCATTGTTTGTTTGGCTATGTGCAATAATGCGGAAATGCATGTATTGAAAATCAGAAAAAATAGTGGAATTATTATTGATGATTTTCCAAAATACCTATAGAGGCCGAATTTAAGTGTTATTTACGCACCGACTTGGCTCGACAGCCCACTACCGCCGATCGTTGCACGATGGTTTTGTTTTTCTTTCTTAATCATCATTCCATATCAGGTAGCTGATCAAAGTCGATGTGATTTTGTCTAAAAGAGATGGTGGTAAAAAAGCAGACATGCACAATAAAGTTAATTATAAGACTTTTTGCGAAGTGATTTCTTCAATTAAAATCAGTTTTTTCATGAAAAATAACCTGTTTACGGTATTGTTTTCAACTAAATGGTAAATTAAATTTACCATTATTAGTAAATCGGTTTCTGACATTTAAAGTTTGCTTATGGATTCGGATAAAAAGCAATGCGTTTATTGTGGTAAATCAATTCTAGGAAGAATAGATAAAAAGTTTTGTGATGACTACTGCCGCAACAGTTATAATAACCAGCGGAGAATAGGGGACAGTGCAGAAGTTAAAAATATCATTGGATACTTGAAAATAAACAGGAATATCCTTGAAAGCATTTTGGTGGATGGCATAGAAAAAGTAAAGATCCCCAAGGAAAGGCTCCAACAATTAGGATACCATTTTAAATACCATACCCATACTTACATCAATTGGAAAGGGAATGTATATACCTATAGTTTTGAATACGGCTATGTGGAAATGGAAGGGGGGTGGGTTCTTGTGGTAAGAGATTTAGGTGATTCCTATTTGAAAGGAGAGAAAAGGGAATGACCGTTTAAACTCAGCTTACTTTTGAAAAGGCGATAAACATTTTGATTGATAAAAGAACCTAAAGGTGTCAAAATGGGTATAAGTAAATGCAAACAAATGAGATTATGCCCCAATTTTTGTCAATAGCATTGTATGATGACATTGCATCCGCCGAACTGAATGCATGGTTGACAAAAACCAGAAAAAGGCCTGGATTTGTCGATAGGCTTACCAAAAGCACACAGGAAGGGATCAATAGCCTGATTCCAGAAAAAGTACATCAGGTAATCACCTACGCGATTGAGAAGATGGTAAAAGGGGTCTTGTTTGGGACCAAGTATATTACTCCGTCACCATTTCTTGCCTCAACTTTGGAAGAAAAGGAAAATAAGGTCAAGAAAATTATAAAGTTATACCAAAATACAGCCTCTGCCGAAGGGGCAATCACAGGGGCCGGGGGTATTTTGTTAGGATTGGCAGATTTTCCGGCATTTCTCACTATCAAAATGAAAATGCTATTTGAAATTGCTGCAGCTTATGGGTATGATGTCAAAAAATTTGAGGAGCGGCTTTACCTTCTGTATATCTTCAAGTTGACATTTTCTAGTCAGGGAAAAAGGAATCAGACTTTGGCCCTTCTTGAAAACTGGGATGAATATATCACAAAACTTCCGGCAGACGTCTCGGATTTTGACTGGAGGGATTTTCAGCTAGAATATAGAGATTACTTAGATTTAGTGAAATTGGCACAGCTAATTCCAATAATTGGTGCCGGAGTCGGTGCAATAGCCAATTACAAATTGGCCAATAAGCTTGGTCAAAATGCCATTCAATGTTATAGATTAAGGCATTTTGATTGGCAAATTTAAGCTACAATAATGATCTCTGAATTTCTGAAAATTTTTGGTATATTGATTTTAAATTCTTTTATATTACATTTGCGGTTGTAAAGTATTCTCGAAGATACTCTGCTTAATACCCACTAAAATTAAAATTTGTATGTTAAAGCCCGTAATATTATCGTCAAAATCGGTATTACTGATATCGTTTATCCTATTTTTTATCTTTTCAGGCTGTGTCAAAGAAGAAAGTCCTGAAAATGTTATTGTAGGTGAACCTTATCAAGGAGGTGTTGTTGCTTATATTTTTCAACCCGGAGATGCGGGTTTTAAAGAAGGAAAAACTTCAGGAATCATAATAGCACCTTCGGAGGACGTCTTTAGATCCCAATGGGGTTGTCAAGGTGCTTCTGTAGGGGGTACGTCTTCAGATTTAGGTGCAGGACGATTAAACACTGAAAGGGTTTTGGCGTTTCATGATGCACTTCCTGATTTCTACAATAATCCCACCCAATGCCATCCTGCCAATGATGGAACAGTTGCGGCGCGGGTAACAATAGGTTTTAATCTTGGGGGATATAATGACTGGTTTATGCCTAGTCTTGAAGAGATGAATTATTTGTACGATAACAGGGATTTGATTGGTGGTTTTTCAACTGACGAGTATTGGAGTTCCTGTGAGACCAATGCGACCAATGCCTGCGTCATGTCATTTGTGACAGGTGAGCAACTTTCTATGCCAAAAAGTGAGGAAAGAAGGGTAAGGGTAATCCGATTCTTTTGATTCGAATACAGTACTAAGAAAAAGCCTGTGGGTATCTCTCACAGGTTTTTTTTTGTCAAAAAATCAATTATAATTCACAAAATTCTTGCAAATCTATGTCACTTCAAATTCCGGATTGCTTCTATCGTGTATCAGTCAAAGCGCTCGTTGTCAATTCGTCCAATAGGTTTCTTTTGGTAAGAGAAGAAAACGGCCTTTGGGAACTTCCCGGCGGAGGATTGGACTTTGGTGAAAAACCGCAGGAAGGATTGAGAAGGGAACTGATGGAGGAAATGGCTTTGGAGATTAAGTCAATCTCTGACCAACCGCATTACTTCTTTCCTGCCATCAATCCCAAAGGACAATATATCGTCAATGCCGTCTACCTGACTGAACTTTATCACTTAGAATTCATACCCTCGGCCGAATGTCAGGAAATTAGATTTTTTAGCCCGGATGAGGTATTTGAAATCAAAGAATGGATGTATCCCAATGTTTTGGAATTTGCCAAAATTTATAAAATGCCTTAACTAGCATCATTAACTTCTTTATCTAGATCAAAAATCGGTACCTTTTTCTCCCAGATCGATGCTTTTGATCCAAATGTTGCGGTAAAGTACATTATGTCCCTCAGCCTGTAATTTTATTCCCCCTGGCCGGTCTGTGATACCTTTTCCGCCATCATTGCCACCGTCTTGTCCTGAATTGGGGCCTCCCCATACCTGACTGATTTCCTTGTCTTCATGTATTTTTTTGCCATTGAAGTAAATGGTGACGCGGGCTTTTTCAACCAACTTCCCGTCCTTGAACCTTGCAGCTTTGAAATTGATGTCGTAGGCGTTCCATTTGCCTAGGCCATTATATGCCTGAAGGGTAGGAATGTGCTCATTGATGATAGCTGCCAAGCCGTGGTCTCCATAATCTCCATCGAGAATCTGGATTTCGTACCTGTTTTGAAGGTAAACTCCCGAGTTACCGCCTGCTTCTTGGATCAAAAACTCAACATGCAACCTAAAATCCCTGAATTCCTCCTTGGTTACAATATCTGCTGCACCATACAGTCCTCCTGCTGCTGCCGGGTCATTGCTGTTCATAGCTGTACCTTTGTCCACAGGATCTTTTACGATTTCCCACTTGATGGGTAGCTCGGCCTTAAATCTTGGGCCTTCCCAATAAGTCCATTTTTGATCCAGCATTTTTCTGCTTCCATCAAAAAGCTGCTGTGCATCTTTTGGTTTTTTGGCACTGACTCCAATTTGGGCCATTGCCAATATTGGAGAGAGGATGCACACAGTAATTAGTAATGCTCTGTTTAAAATTTTCATGGTTATCTGGTTTGATTCAATTATCAAGATAGCCAGCAATCTATTCTTTTTGAAAAAAAATTATGCAATCGGAAGTTATTTACTGTTATTCCAAGTCCTATTAGGTAAATTTTTGGAAAATGACGGTTTTTGGAAAATAAGATTTTTAAATTGCCCAAAATTCCAACCTTCGGTTTAATGAAACAGTCGCCATTCTTTCTGATTTTAGCTTTTATTACTATCGCATTTGCCTGTAATCCAAAGGCAAATCAACCAAATGAACAAGACCATGCCGCAGAAGTGGAAGCGTGGTATCAAGACCGGGTCAAATCCTTGAAAGCGGATGAGGGTTGGCTCAACTTGATAGGATTACATTGGCTAGAGATAGGAGAGACCACTTTTGGATCGAGTCCTGAATCAGGTTTTCGATTGGCATCAGAGGGTTTTCCTGATGCCATTGGGATATTTTCATTAGAGGGAGATAAAGTCTATTTCAGTCCAAAAACTGACAGTATTTTTTTGGGAGAAAATGAGTTGAAAGAAAGAATCAAGATTTTTGATTCTGAGGATCAACTGTCTGAGAAACTCTCCCTCGGAAGCCTCAAGTGGAACATCATCAAAAGGGCAGATGCTTATGGAGTCAGATTGAGAGATTTGGAAACAGCTGCCGTTACCCAATTCGAAGGCATAGAAAGGTTCCCTGTTGACATAGATTGGAAGATTGAAGCCAAATTTATCCCTTATGTCCCGGTCCGGGAAATCCCGATTACAAATGTTCTCGGTCAGACCACACCTAACCCATCACCGGGTTATCTTGAATTTGAAAAAGACGGTAAATCATACAGAATAGATGCTTTGGATGCAGAAGACGAATTATACCTGATCATTGCAGACAATACCAGCGGGGAGGAGACCTATGGTGGAGGAAGGTATATGTATGTCAAAAAGCCTGTTTCCGGAGATCTTGTGGTCTTGGATTTTAACAAAGCCTATAATCCACCCTGCGTATTTACGCCGCATGCGACTTGTCCTTTGCCACCAAGGCAGAATATGCTTGATTTGGCTATTATGGCTGGGGAAAAGACATTTGGAGAACATTAGTAGAAGCGAGAAGCTAGAGACGAGAAGCGAGAAACGAGAGGTGAGAAGCAAGATCTGAGACTTGAGATATGAGACTTGAGAAATGAGATAAAAGTAAGATGGGGATTTTTTAAAACCTTTTGAGGCAATAATGCTTTTTGGTATATGAAGAAATCGGAATTGCCAACCAAGACTTGCCCTGTCTGCAATCGGCCATTTGCCTGGAGAAAAAAGTGGGAGAAGAATTGGGAAAATGTGAAATACTGCTCCAAAAAGTGCGCAGGATCAAAGAAAACACTGAAATAAAAAAAACCGATTGAAATACTTCAATCGGTTTTTGCATTTTTGTTTGGTTAATTTTAATACTCAAAATCGCAGCTCAGATCTGTCGTTCCGATCGGTGCCCCGTCAGGAATAGCCAATTCTGCCGGAATGCTAAATTCTCCTTTTTCACTGAAGAAATCATTGATTTTGTCAGCCAGGTATCTATGGAATTCGCCTGAGGCCCCTTTGGTGGAAGCTGTTTTGCTTTCATTTTTGTTCCAGTTCCAATAGGCAATCTCCCTTAGTTGGTTTCTTGTAATTCCTTTGACTGTGGCAGTTGCCCTAGGGTCTTTGGCAAGGTTGATCAAGTGGTCTGTCAGTTTGTTTTGTACCAAAAGGTTGATTTCCCCCTGATAGGTGCCATCGTAGCCATTTTCAAAAACCTGTGCGGTAACCTTTTCCAATACCTCAGAAAATGAAGGTAATCCGGCATCAAATAGTTTTTGTTGATGCAGCCTGTTAGCCCTACCGGCCTCAAACAGGAATCCGAAAATGTGGTCCACCACGTTTTCGGCAGGGGCCAAAGGATCAAAGTTTAGTCCATTTCTGGAAGGGAAAGTCTCTCTGTTTCTTGAATATCCCATCGGTCGCGGGGGAATTCTGTCCAAAATCTGTGTTGGCACTGCCAATTGATCGGCCTGAATGGCATACAGCAAAGCATCTAAAGCACTGTTTTGCTTGGATGCTTCTAACCTGGATTGAATCCTTTGGTTGTCTCCTTTGACCTTATAGGTGTAATCCAATCCACCGACAAGCTTGGTAGTCGCCTCTAATTGGTACCTGTGCATCAAGAAAAGAGGAGCCAAAACTTCCTCCATCAATGCTTCAGGCTGGTTTTCATCTATTGAATTTAATCCAAATGATTTCAGTTTTTTGGACCGCATGGACATCATTCTCATGAGCTCATCCGGGGCAGAGGCACCATTGTCCCAAAGATGGGAAGTAGGATGGCTGCCACTAGGATGCCTGGAATCCATGTCTGAAATAAATGTATGTCCTGCAGCATAGGTGTCTTCAAGGAGTTTGTTCAAATATGCTTTTTCGGATTGCCCGGCCGGAATAGTTTCGTAGCCATAACGGATAGCCCATTTGTCCCATTCACCGATTTTGTCATCATAGGCATCAGATATATCAATGTTTCCGTTGTCATCCATTTTGATCATCGGGTAAGGATAGTCCATGACTGAAGCGCGGTTGGTAGGGGAGGAAGCATAAGCATGCGCCAAGCCCAAAGTATGTCCTATCTCATGCGCTGAAAGTTGTCTCAACCTAGCCAAGGCCATTTCTAGCATCTTTGGATTTTTTGGTTTTCCATCTTCAAATGGCTGAATCAATCCCTGTGCTATCAAAAAATCCTGCCTTACCCTGAGGCTACCTAAAGTCACGTGGCCTTTGATGATCTCACCTGTTCTGGGATCTGTGACCGAGGAGCCATATGACCATCCTCGTGTAGAACGGTGAACCCATTGGATGACATTGTACCTCACATCCATCAAGTCAGTACCTTCCGGCATCAATTCCACGCGGTATGCATTCTTAAAACCTGCCGCTTCATAAGCCTGTGCCCACCAATTTCCACCTTCCAACAAGGCCGATCTTACTGGCTCAGGCGTACCTCTGTCTAAGTAATAGACGATGGGTTCGACCACTTCGGAAACCGCAGCTGTCGGGTCCTTTTTCTCTAGTCTGTGTCTTGAGATATACTTTTTGACCATCGGTTCGCCAATCGGACTAGTAAAGTCCATATAATCGATGTGGAAATATCCCGCTCTTGTATCGAATTCTCGTGGCGTGTATTTATCATCCGGAAGTTCTATAAAAGAATGTCTTTGTCTGACAGTTACCGATTCTGGAGAAGGAACCACCGACCTGATGTAAGCTCCCGTTGGCGTGCCTGTCAGGGTGACGATGGCTTCTACCTCAGTATTTTTTGGGAAATTTTTGGTCATAGGATAGTGAAGTGCGCTTCGAGAAGGATCAGGTCTATAGGTTCCTTGTCTTGCTGATCCAAGTTTTTCACCTACCATATGGGCATCCTGCATATAGAAGTTGCTGGCATCGATCAGGTATTTTCCACCTTCACTGTTGCTGATTTCAAAACCCCAAAGTACAGATTCTGCGAATGCATCCCTGACGGATTTGACTTCTGAGGGATTGTCGCTATAAGCTCTAAACTCGTAATTCTTGTGAACCAACAAAAGTTTGTTACCTGCTTTCCTGAATTCTACGATGCGGGTTCTTCCAAGCTGTCCCCGATCAAGACCAATGTCATTGGATCCGATTCCCGCAGGCATGGAATTCACATAAAGAAATTCAAAGTCAAGTTTGTCCACTTCTAAGTAGATTTTTCCTTTGTCCTCATCTGTATAAAAGGTGAAGAAACCTTCCTTTTTGATGAGCTTGCTTTTGTCCACAGCCTGACCCCAAAGGGGTACAGAAAGTAGAACCATACAAATTGAATGTAGTAAAAATATTTTTTTCATAGAATGGTGGTTTAATGTCTCAATTTATCAAAAACCCAATTTGTAGGCTGTACCGATGGTGGAAATTATCTATTGAATTGGTATTGGATCTGGAAAACGGTCTCTGTCAAGGTGTTGCCATTGATTTGTTGCAGGCCACTTCCAATGACTTCTCGGTCAGTAAAGACGGTTCTGCTAAACCTTGCCCACAAAGTTAGTTTTTGACTGATTTTATATTGACCCAAAAGGTAATACCGCATTCCTTGTCCGTTTAAGGCTGGAATTGAAAAAAGCCAAAGCACATTCCTTTCATAAATAAACTGCCTGTTATCATAATCTTCAGTATCGAATAAAACTATTCTACCTGATAGCCTCCATTTCTCATAATCCACATTGAGGTCTTGACTGATGGCAAAACCCCTCGTGATTTTATTATTGAAAGCAAACCTACTGGACATCACCCTTGATTTTATGCTCCAGTGTTTGTCCATGCTATAATCGAGGTTGAAGGCATAATTCCATTTTTTGCCTTGGGACAGTTGGTAGCCCGACTGAAAATTATTAGGAAGTTCTGAGATATTTCTTGCCTTTGATTCCTCACGGATCTGAGCAAAGAGAAGAATTTTTCTGGATGGTGAATAGGTAAATCTTGTAAGCCACTCATGACCGGAAGAAGGGGCATAAACGCGGTATTTCAGCCAAGGAAATCTGAAATAATCGTGATACACTGACCATGATATCTTTTGATTGGGTTTGTAATTCAGCCCAAAATAAAGACCATGTTCGTTGATAGGCCTAGTTCCTTCGGAAAAAGCATTGCCATAAAAGCTATGAAAATCCCTGTCAAAGCGTCTCCATAAAACTGAAAACCCGAGTTTTGGATGAAGGCTGCTCATCATCCCTAGGACAGAACCTTTACCGCCACTCTTGGATATGGCTGTTTCTCCGAAGAAAAAATAATTTTGGTAATTATAAGCGAAATAAAGGCTGTGAAGATGGTTTTCCCTACCAAAAAACTCAAACTGATTATAAACCTGACGATTCCTTTGAAATGGCTGACCAAATCGGGTGTAAAGTGTATTGAATCCAACCTGAAAATCCTTCTTCCTGCTTTGGAAGTGGATATTTCCACCAAGATTTTTTTCTCGGATTCGGTTTTTGTAATTTATTTCGGTGAGGGTCCTGTGCAATCCGCTACTCTGAAGTGATGTGATGATTTCTGCTTCAGATTCCAAAGTGTCGAGTTGGATCTGAAGATTTCCATCTCGGGGAGCATTGGAAGCCATCATGGTAATGTTCAATGGTCCTGCCTTATAGGTAGCTGCTATTCCCCTAAAAAAACCAAACTCCAAGGCTGCAGTATAAGGCCTGATGCCTATGGTACTTCGCCTGATAGTGGTAATGGTTTCAGCACCTTTCCCTACCCCAAAACCGGCTCCAAAAACCAAACCCTGTCCGGTTTGCATCTGAAAATCACCAATCGAAATTGCTCTTAATTTACCTTGATTGTATAATGTGAAATGGTAAGATAAAAAATTGAATCCATATCTCTTGGTATTTGGGTTCCATACAAACTGCTCGCCGGGGTCTTTGTCAATGGTAAATCCTAAGCTGAAATCTTTTGAATGCTGAATTCGGAATCTGCCGTAAAGGTTGTTAGGGTCTCCCAAATACCTGCTCGTCAGTCTTCCGTTTCCCAAGGTGTCAGGCGGGGTGTATCCTTTTCGGGTTTCCCAAACCCTGTTCTGTCTGAATATAAAATATGCATCCCTAGAATCAAAAATCCGATCCTTCAATGATCTCTGCATCCTTTCAGAGTCTTCTAAAACAACAAAGGGAAGCAGTTTATAAATTGTTTCTAGATCAAAATCCGGGATTGCCTGAAGTTCATATAGTGAAATAAATTTCCCGAACTTATTTTGGTAGTCTATAAAGCTGTTGACCTGAGTGGGACTGAGAATAAAAATGGACTTTAATTCCTCTGAATTGGTTTTGTTCAGGTTGATGGGATTAAGAAATACCTGCAAAAGACTTTCATACAAATCTTCGTAATTCTCATCTGTTCTTTGCATCCCAAAAAGTTCCTCAATAAAATTTTCAATATTGATCTCTTCTTTTCGGTAGGTCTGCGCCGTACTCCTGTGGCTTATAAAAAGCAGCAGTAGCCCTATGAAAAGCAACGTTTTCATTTGTTGCGAAGTAAATAGCTGAAAGAAAAATGATGCGTATTTCCCAGACTTGGATGTTGGGTTAGGGCATAGTCTATGTGATATCTTTTGGGACGAAAACCCACCCCAAAAAAGAATTTGTTTGGTTGGGTATTCATCCCTACTCTGGCCCAAACTCTTTCCAGCAGGTTATATTCCAATCCTACTTTCAAAAGTGGGTCAAGAAGAATGTCCTTTTCAGCCTCGAGGTTAACCATTACTTTGGCAGATGGTCTATATGAAATCCCTGCCTTGACTGTGGTGGGGAGCCGGTCATCTGAATTTTTTCCATATCTTGCGCGGGTGACGTTGTATACATGTGCTCCGAAAAATAATTCTGGAGTCAATTCAGCTACCCCGCCAAACTCAATGACTGCTGCCGCACCTCTTCCAAATCCTTCAATGCTTGTCTGCAGATAATTGATTTTTAATCCAAGGCTAGCGATTCCCAATTGATTTGAAAGCCCGATCCCAATCTGATTTTGGGAAAAATGCTCTGACCCGAAACTTGAAATCCCAAGACCAAGGGCTCTTTTATTGCCTTTGATTACTGCCGCTGCCCCCAAAGTAGTGAGTTCATCGATACCAAGTCGGTGGTCATAAGAGAAGGTAGCTTGGGAATAATCAATCATGGCCAGTCCTCCGATATTGTTGAAAATACTCCAAACATCTCCTAAGGTCACGTTGGGATTTCCCATACCCATACTCCGGCCACCCCTGGGAAACGCTTCTGTCCCGGTTTGACTGTGGACTTTGCCATGGGTCAAGGTCAGAAAAAAAAGAAGGAAAATTTTGAAATATCCTGTCATGTCCATAAAACCGGTTCTAAAACGGTCAAATTAAAAATACAAGGACAATAGGAAAGGAAAAAGTAACTATCCGATCTTAAACGTTTAACTTTTATTTACCTCAAAAAGGTGCTCTGAAATTCACAAAAAAGGCCTGTTCTCCTTGGTTGTTGAAAGAATATTCAAACCTGAACACCATGTCATAAAGTGTCACGATATCGAGACCCGGTCCATAGCCAAAAAGGTATTTATTTGTCAGTCGGGCATTGTCGGGCAGGTTATTTCGGTCATTGACGAAGCCGTGGTCAAAGTTAAATCCAAGATACATTTGGAGTGGGAGGTAGGAAAACTCCTCCAATGGGACATATTTTCCGATGTCATATCCGATATCTATAAACTTGAAGCGGAAGCTGTTTTTATGGACAAGAGTTTGCTGACCTTCTACCACATTCAATTCATACCCCCTGATAAAATAGGGATTATATCCGATGCCCCTTACCAACGTGAATGGCTGCCGTTTTTCAAAAAATGAACTGATCGACAACCCGGATGCAAAATTGAATTTATCACCCAACTTGAAATATTTGTTTGCATTGAGGCTGATTTCGGCATCGTCAATGTCATCTGCTGAAAATAAGCCGAACTTAGTCAGGCTGATGTTTAGCAGTTCGCCTTCTGTGGCATATTGGATGTTGTTTCTTTTATCATGCCGGAAGGTATATCCCAATACAAAGTAATTGAGTTTGTTACTATCATGTAAGAAATAATCGGGATTTTGAACAAATACATCGGGATTGATGATGGTGTTGTTATAGCCAAAAGTTACAAAATGGAAATTGTAAAAGCTTCCCCTGTAGCTGTATCGGAAATAAGCTGAAGAGTTTTTTCTTAGTACCTCTTCATTTTCATTGGTGTAAAATACCTGTTTGTTGAAGGCTGATTTTACAGGAATTGTTTTCTGTGTAAAATAAGTGAACTGGCCTGATATACCATGGTTTTGGTTTTTGTCAAGATATGGAATGCTGTACATGACTTCAAATGCCTCGACAAATCCAAATTGGGCTCCTACTTTCAGCTTTTCATTTCTACCTCCCACATTGTTATGTACCAGTCTTGCACCGTAGTTTACCCTTGAAAAATCACGGTTTTGGTTGGTCCACCACTCGGCTATGTTTCGGTCTGCGAGGTTGAAGATGATGTTAGGAATGATATACCACCTTTCTGTTACCGACACTAAAAGCTCTATCTGTTCATTGTCTGTAAGGAGAGGTGTGATTTCTACACTGTTGAATAATTGAAGGTTATAGATTTTTTTTTGATCGGCCTGAATCATCGAAATCAACTCATCCCAATCATAACTGACTCCCGTCTTGAGGTCTATTTCCCGAAGAATAATGTTCTTGCGCGTCTTTTCATTGCCCACAATAAAAATATTGTTGATCACTACTTTGTTTGGATTGCTTACAGCTACACTGTCTTTACCAATCTCCTCTGTTTGGGCTATAGCAATTTTAGCCTCAAAAAAATTAAGGAAAGCAAAGAGGAAGAGTAAGCTATATTTGTAAAAATTTTTCAAGTAGTACAGGACTTAATTTAAATTTAAGGAACTTTACCTTGCCATATTTCTTTATCCCTGAAATAGTAGAGCTTTGAAGACAATCATCCGCAAGATCGCCATATTTCCAGTATTGGTCTATCAATTTGTAATTTCACCACTTTTTCCTGCTTCGTGCAGGTACACACCTACATGCAGTCAATACACCAAAGAAGCAATTTTGAAACACGGTATTTTCAAAGGAGGTTGGCTGGGAATCAAAAGGATAGCAAGTTGCCACCCTTGGGGAGGCCATGGACATGACCCCGTCCCCTAATTGCTTTGGTCTTTAAATCCTTTTTTTAATGCCATTACCACCAAAACTGTTCCCCCTATCACCAATGGTATGCTCAACCACTGACCCATATTTAGGTTAAGTCCTTGCTCAAAGTCAACCTGGTTTTCTTTCAGGTATTCCCATACAAAGCGCATCCCAAATACCGAGATCAAAAACATTCCAAGAAGCAATCCATCGGGCAACCTTGATTTGTAAGTCATCCAAAGCCAAAGTAAAACGAGGAAAATTACAAAATAAGAAGTTGCCTCATAAATCTGTGTAGGATATCGGGCAACACCAAAAGTGTAAACTGTCGCCATATAATGGTCTCCTTTATCTGAAAGATCAAAGTTCAGCGGAGTCTCGGGACTCTCTGCCATATATTTTTGAGAACTTTTAAACTTGGTCAATACATATTTGACATCCGTTTCCAGTGTGGTCCTGAGGTCTTCTTCGCTAAACCCACCCTTTTCAATTTTTATATCAATATTGACGGGAACTATACCGCTGCCTTTCAGTTCAGATTCACGGTTTTCAGGTTTATATGCACTGACTTCCAATACAGGAATTCTAAGGGTCAACAATATTTCCTCACTGTCCCTTGCATACACAAAACCGCTGTCAGTACCGGTTGGTTTTCCTCCTATTTCGGAATTCATAAGGTTGCCGACTCTAATCATGGCACCTGTCATGGCTACCACGATGACTATTCGGTCTACCACCCACAAATATGTCTGAGTAGGGACTTTTCTTGCATAAAGATAAAGGGCAAATAATATGGCAATTGCAGCCCCGTGACTAGCTAGTCCGCCTTCCCAAACTTTGAGAATTTCTATCGGGTTGCTGAGGTATTTTTCGGGTTCATAAAAAAGCACATGTCCCAATCTAGCTCCAATGATGGTGGCCAATACCATGTAGATTGTCAGCTTATCCACAAGCCGATCATCCTGACCTTCTTTTCTATAGATATAGATCATTACCTGTTGGGAAATGATAAAGCCAAATGCAAACAATAAACTGTACCACCTTAATCTTTCAAAACTTGGAAAAACCGCCGGGTTAGGACTCCATACGATATAGTCTACTATCAATTGTAATGTCATATTGTTATCTTTTTTGGGATCAGGTGATTGTTTTTTGGATCAGTTATCATCCAATTCTTTCAATTCTTCCGCATAGCCACCCGACAATATCGGGAACCTATACCATGTTTTAGGATCTACATTGAATTCATCCAAATGGAATGATGGCGCAAGGCGTTCTCTTTTCCATTGGTTTCTAGACCAAAGCCGGAAGAATTTTTTGATATAGCTCTTGAGTAATTCATTTTCTACGTTCAATTCCTCTTTAAGGATTAGAAAAATATCAAGAGGGGACCTTCTGTCCCGAATTGCAAGTCGCTCGATTTCGACAATAACGGAATAAGGCATGAGGTCAGTTTCGTCGGTCTGTTGGTTTTCAGAAGGCCTGAGTTCCGCTGTCGGTTGCAGGCCATTGACTTTATTCAATCCTACGTAACCCAGATCAGACTCTGCCCAACGGAGCCAGTGGATTATAAAGTGCTTGTCAACTCCCGCAATGGGAGAAATGCTTCCACTAGAGTCACCATCCATGGTAGTATAGCCTACATCGCCTTCACTTCTATTAGAAGTACTCAGGAGCAATGCGTTTTTTACATTGGCAAGCATCCAAATGATCGGAGACCTAGCCCTTGCCTGAATGTTTTGAAGGGTGATGTCATCTTCCCTCCATGACAGCCTTCTTCCAATTGCTTTTTCGATTTTTTCTGTGTAGGATTTTACCTCATCGGTGATTTCCCAATGAAGAAACTCCGCTCCAATGCTTTCTGCCAAAAATTTTGCGCTCTGAAAGGTAGCAAAGGAGGAATTTTCAGAAGCCTGATAAGCAGTGGTAAGGATTTGTCCGATGATTTCTTTGATCGGATTATTTGTCAGGGGAGCAAAGGTTGATCCCAGCTTTTGAAGGAAGGCAGGTACACCGAGTTCTTCAACCCCACGTCTCACCATTTCCGAAACCAACACAGCAATGGTCGATGAATCTGCGCCACCGCTGAGGGAGAGAACGAAACCCATGCTTTTGCTTTTTCTCAGGTAATCAAATAGTGCCAAAGCAGATGCTTTTACAAATTCCTCATTTTTATGGTGGTTGCTTATGACTTCAGGATAATCTTCGGTTTTGGAATCATAATCAAATGTCAATACCTGAAAGTCCTCAAAGGAAAGTAGATTGTTTTTGAAGATGAGCCTACCGTTTTTGGAAGCAAGGATTTCTCCATCAAAGATCATCCTGCCGGCCTCATTTCCAAGTAGGTTTACATAAAAGTAGGTAGCATCAAATAGCCTTGAGCTTTCATTTACAAGCTGTTCTCTGAGTATACTTTTTCCCATTGCAAAGTGACTTGCACTTGGATTGAAGATGATGTCTACCTTCCTGTCTTTGAGTCGATATCCGGGTCTGACTTTCCCCCTCCATGCATCTTCACAGATTTCAAAGCCATACTTTACACCTTTTTTTTCAAGCATGAGATCACCAAAAGGAACCTGATATCCCTGAAATTCAAAATTAGTCACTTTTCCCTGTTCCCAAGGGGTAAACCAGCGAAACTCATAATGAACACCATCTATGGCCATAAATTGCTTGGCTACAAAGCCTGTGACTTTTTGGTCTTCCAAAAGGGCAACACAATTATAAACCTTATCCTGTATCCTTACCGGAAGACCGATTGCAATGGTGATGTCTTCTGAATAAGGCAATAGCTGTTCTAGTTGTTTAAGTGCCTTTTGTGGATACCAATAACTTAAAAAAAGATCTTCACTGCCATATCCTGTGATAGCCAATTCCGGAAAACAAAGGAATTCGGCTTTTAAGGATTTTGCCTTTTCTATCGCCTGAATGATATGCCTAAGGTTACCCGTCCAGTCTAAAGGTGTTTGGTTGACAGTGGCACAAGCGATTTTTAATGTTGACATTCTGTTTGTATAAAGACTTAAATCTGATCTCAAAGATACTGCACTATACTGCTATCTGGAGAACTTCGCAGGCATTTTTAGCCGCTTCTTGCTCTGCTTTCTTTTTGGTGGCCCCTTTTCCGGAGGCTAAAAGTTTTCCATTGACATGAAGTTCGACTATAAACTCCTTGAATCGTTGTTCTCCATTTACTGCGATTGTCTTGAAATCAATTTCAAAATTTTCTCTTTGACCCCATTCGATGATTTTACTTTTAAAATTGGTCGTGGTGCTGATGATATTATCAAGATCGAAATGGATAATGATCCTTTTCAAAATGAATTTCTTACAAAAATGAAAATCTCTATCCAAGTAAATGGCTCCAACCATAGCCTCTAGCGCATCTCCATAAAGAGATTTGTGTGAGCTGAGATTTTTACCTTTGTATTCCTCGCTGATGATTTTGGAAAGGCCGATTTTGATAGCAATTTGGTTGAGGGCTTCTCTATTGACCATCCTGCTTCTGGTTTCGGTTAGGAATCCTTCATCCCTGTAAGGATATTTGATAAACAAAAATTCTGCAACAACAGCTCCCAATATGGCATCTCCGAGATATTCCAATCTTTCATTTGAAATTTTCATTCCATTGATTGACTCCTCGGCAGCAGAGGCATGCTTGATGGCAAGTTTGTAAAGGGTCAAATTAAAAGGCTTGCTTCCAACCATATGTTTTATGGAAGAAGCAAGCCTTTTTTCGTATTTGGTGTAAAACAGTGACCTAAGCCGTAGTAATCTGGACAGTTTCAATGTTACTCTGTTATTTTTTTGAAGATGATGGAAGCGTTATGTCCACCAAATCCAAAAGTATTGCTCAATGCTGCCCTGATTTCTCTTTTTTGGGCCTTATTGAAAGTCAGGTTCAATCTAGGGTCAAAGTCCTCATCATCAGTAAAATGATTGATGGTGGGCGGGATGAGACTATTTTTTATAGCAAGTATTGAAGCAATCGCTTCAACTCCACCTGCTGCACCTAGAAGGTGCCCTGTCATCGACTTGGTACTGCTTATATTGATCTTGTAAGCGTGCTCGCCGAATACTTTTTGAATCGCTTTGACTTCACTGATATCTCCGAGAGGAGTGGAAGTACCGTGTACATTGACATAGTCAATATCCTCAGGCTGCATTTCGGCATCCTCAAGGGCATGCTTCATCACATTGCTAGCACCTTCACCTTCCGGATGAGGAGCGGTAATATGGTAAGCATCTGCGGTCATTCCACCACCTACCAATTCAGCATATATTTTTGCTCCCCGAGCTTTGGCATGTTCATAATCTTCGAGTATAAGACAGCCGGCTCCTTCGCCAAGGACAAATCCATCTCTGTTTTTGTCAAATGGTCTTGAAGCAGTAGTGGGAGATTCATTTCTTTGGGAAAGGGCTTTCAAGGCATTGAATCCGCCTACACCTGCCTCAGTTATGGTGGCTTCTGTACCACCTGTGATGAAGATGTCCGCTTTGTTTAGCCTGATGTAATTGAAAGCATCTATAATGGCATTTGTGGCAGAAGCACAAGCCGAAACTGTTACAAAATTTGGACCTCTAAATCCATATCTTATCGAAATGAAACCTGCGCAGATGTCAGCTATCATTTTGGGGATAAAGAACGGATTGAATCTCGGGGTGCCATCACCTCGTGCAAAGTCGGTCACCTCATCCTGAAAGGACCTGAGACCGCCAATACCTGAACCCATGATGACTCCGGCCCTGTGTAAGTTGATTTTTTCTAGATCAAGACCTGCATCTTTGATCGCCTCATCTGCAGCGATAAGCCCCATCTGAGTAAAAAGATCCATTTTTCGGGCTTCTTTTCTATCAATAAACTGTTCGACATCAAGATTCTTGACCTCGCAGGCAAATTGGGTTTTGAAAAGGGTAGCATCGAACCTAGTAATAGGTGCAGCACCGCTTACACCATTTGATAAACCGTTCCAGAATTCAGGAACGGTATTTCCAATCGGTGTAAGGGCACCTAAACCTGTTACTACAACTCTTCTTAAATTCATAAATGAATTTTGAATGAATATTTTATTTTACGTTTGCCTCCAGATAGCTGATAGCCTGACCTACTGTACCGATTTGCTCAGCTTGGTCATCTGGAATAGAAAGGTTGAATTCTTTTTCGAATTCCATAATGAGCTCAACTGTATCCAGTGAGTCTGCACCAAGATCATTGGTGAAACTAGCCTCAGGAGTTACTTCAGATTCTTCTACGCCTAATTTATCAACGATAATGGCTTTAACTTTTTGCGCAATTTCAGACATTTTTCGAACAGTTTAATTTAAAACACTTCGCAAAGAAATAGATTTAAAACCTTATTGCCAAAAAAATGCCGTACCTAAATTGAAGATATTATTTAGGGTGTCAGAAGTTGGAAGATTATTTTTAATTTTGTTTGGGTAAAATCTTCCATAAATGAAGAAAAGCAAATTAATTGTAGAACACCTGTATGAATTTGAACTTCTTGGTTTTGTGGCTCCTGTCAAAGACTACAAAATGGCATGGATGATCAATAATGCCTTAGATCTTAAACTTGTAAAAAGCGTGGATTATGAACTCGAATTTATCAGTGGTACAAAACTTTGCATTTCTCAATACAAGTGTGGAAAAGAAAACGGATTTATTCAGCTATTAAAAAATAAATCCTTTGCTCAGGATACCAAGTCATTATACCTCATTCCTGAATTGAAAATCTTTGATTACTTCCTCCTCATCCAAGATTTTACTTCCGAAGTGGATATTAATGACTATATTGAGCGCCTTTCGAGCAATGTATTAATCCAGAATGTAGTCAAACTCGACATCGATAAAATCAAATCAAAAGAAAATCTATTAACCTATTAAAACCCAATATTCTATGAGTATTGCTCTTTATAATAAGACAAAAATATTAGCTACCATCGGTCCTGCGTCCAACAATATTGACACTTTGAAAAGTCTAGCCAATGCAGGAGCCAATGTTTTCAGACTCAATTTTTCGCATGGTACACACGCCCAGCATGCCGAAGTGATCAAAATGATCCGCGAAATCAATGAAAAACTTACCGTCAAAATCGGCATTCTTCAGGACCTTCAGGGGCCAAAAATCCGCGTGGGGGAAATGGAAAACGGAGGCGTCCAGATAGTTCCCGGAGGAAAAATTACCATCACCAACGATCCTGTTGTCGGTAATGCCGAACTTGTAAGTACCGTTTATGAAAACCTTCCAAATGATGTGAAGTCAGGGGATAGGATTCTGATTGATGATGGCAATATCGAACTCGCTGTCAACAATACAGATGGCAAAAATGTCCGCTGTGTAGTCATCCATGGGGGTATTCTGAAATCAAGAAAAGGGATCAACCTTCCCAATACCAAAGTTTCTGCTCCTTCTCTTACAGAAAAAGACCTCGAAGACCTTGAATTTGGATTGGCCAATGACGTTGATTGGATTGCACTCTCATTTGTAAGGTCAGTAGATGATATCATTGATTTGAGAGAAAGAATCACCAAAGCCGGAAAAAGCTGTAAAATAGTTGCCAAAATCGAAAAGCCCGAAGCCCTTCAGAATATTGAATCCATCATCGAGGCGACAGATGCCATCATGGTGGCTAGGGGAGATCTTGGCGTTGAAATGCCAATGGAAACTGTCCCTCTCTGGCAGAAGAAAATGGTAAAGCTTTGTAAAGTCGCCTGCAAGCCTGTCATCATCGCCACACAAATGCTGGAGAGTATGACCACTCATCCAAGACCGACAAGGGCAGAAACCAATGATGTCGCCACTGCAGTATTGGATGGTGCGGATGCGGTAATGCTTTCAGCTGAAACAGCCTCAGGACAGTTTCCTGTCAATGCAGTCAAAGCCATGAGTACCATTATTAATTATATTGAAACCAATGAGGACGTATTTCACCATCTCTATAAAATAGAGGAAAGTGATCCTAACTTCTTAAGTAAAAACCTCACTTTGATGGCCGCCAGGCTTTCTAGAAATGTGAAGGCCAAAGCTTTGGTCGGAATTACAACCTCAGGTCAGACTCCCTTGAGATTGGCTTCTTTTAGACCTCTCGCCAATCTTTTGATTTTTACCAGAAACAAAAACCTATTGACCCAATTGAGTTTGGTCTGGGGAGTCAGGGCCTATTATTATGAAAGCAGCACTTCTACTGATGCCACTTTCACGGATATACAGGATCAATTGAAAAAAGATGGATTTGTTAAAAACGGAGACATCATCATCAACACAGCAAGTATGCCTTTGAAAGAAAAAGGAAAAACAAACATGCTTAAGATACATGTTGTGGAGTAAATCCACTTAACTTTTTGACTTAGAATAAAGCTGCCTCCAAAGGCAGCTTTTTTTTTATGTTGTTTTTACAATTCAACCGAAAAATCGGACAGTTCAGCTTGGAAAATAAACAACTCAAAGTTATTTGAATTCCATTTTTAATTTAGAATAGTTCATAAGGCAAATAAACTAATCAACTATGGAAAAACTATTAAAATTTCTGATCTTCGGTTCAATGTTCTTTGCTATTTTGTCTTGTCAAGATGAAGACGTCACACCGCAACCACCTGCGCCTACAGTTTTGGCGGCGGCAAGCAATGCCGGATTGTCTACCTTGGTGTCTGCAGTCGCAGCAGTCCCGGGACTTGGTTCTGTATTGATCAATGCAGATGAGATTACAGTTTTTGCTCCGACCAATGATGCATTTGCTGCAGCATTGACTGCTTTTGGAGCAAGTGATTTGAATGATCTGGTAAATAAACTTGGCGGTGTTGACAATCTGGAAACAGTATTGGGATTCCATGTGGTGCCTGCGGTTGCTTTTGCTGCTGACCTTCAAGCTTCAAATACCTTTACCACAGTATCAGGTCAGCAAATCACTGTTGCAAAATCCGGCAACAACGTGACAGTAACTGACTTTGCAGGCAATGTTGCAAATGTAGTTACTGCTGATGTGGCCATCGAAAATGGTGTTGTCCATGTGATCAATAGGGTATTGATTCCGAATATTGTTCTTCCTAAGCCTAATTTGGTAGAAGCTGCTACTGCTGCAGGTTTGACCACTTTACTTTCTGCAGTCACAGCCGTGGAGGGATTGGCTAATGCTCTATTGAGTGCCGAGGGGATAACGGTTTTTGCACCGACCAATGCTGCATTTGGAAACGCGCTAGAAGCCTTTAATGTAGCAAACTTAAGTCAGTTAGTAACAAAAATTGGAGGAATTGAAAATCTAGAAAAAGTTTTAGGTTTCCATGTCGTGCCTGCAGTTGCGTTTGCGGCTGACCTTCAACCAACAAATAGTTTTCCAACATTGGGAGGTCAAAATATTACAGTTAACCGTTCGCCAAACGGTGTGACCTTACTTGATGCAGCAGGAAATACCTTCAAGGTAGTCACTGCAGATGTGGCTATCGAAAATGGGGTGGTACATGTGATTGACGGAGTATTGCTTCCTACTTTAGATCTGCCTAATGTCGTAGAAGCCGCTACAGCTGCTAATCTTACTGTATTATTGGATGCAGTGACAGCAGCAGGATTGGGTCAGGCATTGTTAGATGCTGAGGCCATCACAGTATTTGCGCCAACCAATGCGGCATTTACAGCTTTGCTTGCAGCGCAAGAAGTAACCTCCCTTCAGGCACTGATAAATAAACTTGGTGCTCCTGCAGTAATTAAGGTTCTTCAGTTCCATGTTGTTCCGGCTACTGCCTTCTCCTTTGATTTGGCAGAAGGCCCTCAATCTGTACCCACTCTGGCAGGCGAGAATTTGACTGTAACAAGGACAGGTGCAAATGTCACAGTAAGAGATGCAGCAGGTACAACATATAATGTGGTAGCGGCAGATGTTGCGATAGAGAATGGCGTGGTACATGTCATTGATGGAGTTTTATTGCCTACACTTTAAATATTTAGTAAAGGCTATATTATGGAAGGGGGACATAGGTTCCCCTTCTATTTATTTTAAAAAATTATGTTTAACCGCTTTATTGCACGCAGCCAAAATATCGATGGCTGGAGAATGATTAGCAGGCTCAATGTATGATGGACTGTCGCCCGTGGACGAGTATCCGCATCCGATAAAGTCTCGTCTATCCAGTCCTGCAACATTGCAGATACTCGTTTCAATAATCATTATAATCCTTTACTAAAATCAAGAAATCAAATTCCTCTTGTTTAATTAAAATTCTGAAGCTAGTAGGTGTGATTTGTTTGAAATAAAATTATCGCCACATTGGTCAGTCTTTTCCAATAACTTATGATTTATGTTCCATATTAGGTTCAAATTTGTTTATCCGGGACTTCTAGCGCTGTATTCATTCATGAATATCAGGATATTGGGTGGTGACAGATTATATCAGGCCGATTTAACTTATGACAAATTATTTGTAACAGTAGTAGCTTTATGCTATGCCGTATGGTTTTCAAATTTCTATATAGAAAAATTTGCAGGATTTGATCCAAAGAAATTTCATCCTTTATTGGTTCAGTTTTTAGGAAGTTTAGTTGCAGTGAGTATCATTAGTTTTTTATCTGTTTCAATCACAGGAATAATATTGGGTGAGCCTTATGACCTTTCCTTTCAAAATTTAATTCTCACTAGTGGCTTTGCATTTAGGATCAACTTATTCCTGAATTGTGTAAATGCTATATTTTTCTTCAGTAAAAAATTCAGAGAAAAAGCCGTGGAGGCGGAGAAGTTGCACACTTTTAATGTATCTGCAAGATTAGAGACTTTGAATTCACAGATCAACCCACATTTTTTCTTCAATAACCTGAGTACCTTGTCTGTATTGATTCATGAAAATCCTGTTAAGGCTGATGAATACCTTCAAAAACTCTCCAACATCTACAGGTACATTTTAAATAACCGAGACAAGGAACTTGTAACCCTGAAGGAGGAATTTAGTTTTCTTCAAAATTATATCGACCTGCTTTCAATTAGATTTAAAGATTCTTTAAAATTCAATTTGCAGGTTGATAATGATCTTAGCAATCTAATGTTGCCACCTGCTGTGATGCAGCTTTTGGTAGAAAATGTGGTCAAACATAATTATTTTACCATAAAAGAACCTTTGGAGGTATTTATCAAATCCGATAGCAAAGAATTAATTGTGAAAAACAAAAAACAGGTAAAAGAAGCTGTAGAATTTTCAACAGGAATCGGGTTGCAAAACATTTCTGATAGGTATAGGTTTTTAGGAAATGAAATCATCATTCTTGACAAAGAAGAATATTTTGAAATTAGGCTTCCTTTAATATCGGCAAATGAAGATACTCATAGTAGAAGATGAACCTCTAGTTATACAAAGGATCAGTAAAATCATTAAAGACAACAAACCTGAATGGGAAGTCGTCAGTACCGTACAAAGTGTCAAAGAACTCAACCAGATACTTGACGATAAATTTCAATTTGACCTGATGCTTTGCGACATCCACCTTGCTGATGGATTGAGTTTTAAGGCTTTTGCAAACCGAAAAATCAGCTTTCCGATTATTTTTATAACTGCTTATGACCAATACGCACTTCAATCATTTGACCATAATTGTATTGATTATGTGCTAAAACCTATCCAAGAGGAAAGACTTTTGAAGGCCTTTGAAAAAGCTGAGTCTTTGATCAAAAACTATATTCCAAAACTTTTTAACCAAGAACTGATCAATGACCTCCTCAATAAATATAAGGAGAAGAGCTATAAGAAGAGATTCTTAACCAAGTTGGGGAATAAAATCAGGTTTGTATCAGGGGAGGATGTTGCCTATTTTTATACAGAAGATGGGATAAGCTATCTTGTAGAAAAGGGTTCAAATAAAAAAAACATTATAGAACAAAGTCTGAACGAATTGGAGCAGGAGCTTTTAGATCCTACAAAATTCTACAGGATTAATCGTTCTATAATTATCCATCTTGATGGTTTGGTGGATATGAAACCCTACTTTAATGGAAGGTTGCTTCTTTCGATGAATGCTATGATTGATAATGAAATCATCGTAGCCCGGGAGAAGGTTAATGAATTTAAGAGTTGGTTAAATCAATAAGCCCAATATGAAAATAAAGTTCTTGATTATAGTTATGGTTTTTTTGACCGTTTTTCCGGTCAAAGCGCAGGAAATTGATTATCCCAATTTAGATTCCTTAGTAAGGGCTGTCACTAAATTGGAAAATGAGATTTATGAGGTCAAGCTAAATCTGCACCAATCACAAAAACAGCTAAAAACGGGTATTCTTGTGGCAACTGTAGGGTATTCGGTAACAATTTTAGGTGGACAGCTTTTGGGTTCCAATCCGGATTTAGGAAAAGCGTTGCTTTATGCAGGCGGAGCTATTGGAATCACCGGGACTGTGGTTTTGGTTAAGGGATTCAATAAAATCAGTATAGGTACGCCGAGAAGTCCAAAGTATTATGGGAAACAAACTTTTCAATGAATTTCCAAAGAATCCTATTTGACCTTTATGAGCTTGTCGGTCCTGTTGGCTTTACCATCAGGACATTCTCTTTTTCGACCATTACTGCCCCCGGAGCAGCCCCTTTTACTTTCCGCACATACTTGGCAGGAGTATACATCACGGGCGACAGGCTTTCATTTTTGTTTTTCGAATAATATGCAGCCAATTCTGCTGCCCGTTCCAAAACTGTTTTGGGGAAATTAATACCCGAGCGGTATTTGATCAGTACATGGGAACCAGATACGTCTTTGGCATGGAGCCATAAATCCTCTTTCCAGGCAAAATTGCGGAGCATATCGTCATTGGATTTTGCTGATTTCCCCACTAAAACCTCAAATCCTTCAATTTCAAATCTCTTGAACGGAACCTGTTCCTCCTGTTCCTTCGATTTTGGAGTCAGGTGGTTGTTTTTGACAAAATCCCTGAGGCTTCTAAAGTCCTTGAATCCTTCTATTTCTTCTAGCCACGAAGCTGTCTGTAGAGATAATTTTTCTTTTTCAGCAAGATTTTGGGAAAGTTGTTCAATTTCTTTCTTTCTGTTTTTGGATTTGCGATAGAGGTTTTCGGCATACTTTTGGGGACTTTGACCCACCTTAAGTTTGAAAACTTCCTCATTGCTTGAGTAAAAATTAAAAAGCTTTACCTGATCGAAATTGGGGTCTATTGCATGAAGATTGGCCATGATTACATCCGCTACTTGAGAAGGTGGGGTTTCATGGAGAAGTTGTTCCAATCTTTCCCCCGTCTTTGCGATGTAGGACCTCGTTCTCTTTTGTTGTTCCTGAAGCTGCCTTTGCCAAGTTTGTTTTTCTTTTTCAAATGACTGGATGACAACCCGATACCGAAACAGTTCATTACATACTTTGATAGGATCTGAAGTCTTAAACATCGCTTCTTTCTCAGGAAGCAAAGACAGGAGGTACTCATTTTCATCGTTGATGATGGCATATAGTGGACTTTCCAGCATATCCAAAAGTTCCTGCATCAGCTCCCATTTCTCTTCTAATCCAGCTTCTATATAGCCTTGGTTTTTGAGCCATTCTCTTGGGATTTTCCCAAGTGTAGGCAAGAATTTGGAGGCATTGCCTTCCAATGAGATGAAAGTGTTCCTGTCTAATCGGAGATTTTTTGAAAGATCGGAGACCAAGACATTTTTATCATCTTTCAGTTCGTTCCTAAATAACAAAGACGGTAGGTCTTGTTCTTTTGGATAAAATAGGATGTTGCTTCTTGTCCCGTGAAGCTTGAAGAGTATTTTGTCACCCGAATCCAAATGGGCGATAAATGCCCTTTCAAAATTGACGACTTCGATTTTGTGGATCTTTTTTCCGATGATTTCAGGGAAAAGGGAGACGGTGTTTCTTTTGCTTCTTTTGAAATTATCGGGAAAGGAAAGACAGGATACTGAAGGAAGTAGGTTGGCACGAATGAAAACATCCCTTCCATCCTTTGAGCAGCCGATCACCAATTCATCTTTATTTTGGGAAAAACATTCTACAATCTCAGCCCCTGAAAAGGTTGTGTCCAGCTCAGGGCAAAGGAATTTTAAAAAATGGAAATTGAAGTGCATCGTTAAATGGTGATTTTCAATCCATCAAAAGCAAGATGGATATTTGGAGGCAATGTTTTTTCTACCTCTTGGTGGGTTCCTAACCGATGGCTTATGTGAGTAAAATAAGCTGATTCAGGTTTGACTTGAGCCACAAGCTGGATGGCCTCCTCCAAGGTGAAATGAGAGATATGGTGCGATTGCTGTAGGGCATTCAAGACGAGCACTTTGCTTCCCTTGATTTTATCAAGTTCATTGTCATCTATGTATTTGGCATCTGTGATATAGGTGAAGTCTCCAAACCTAAACCCAAACACAGGTAACCTATAATGAAGCACCTGAATCGGGACGACATGTATTCCTTCTGCAGAAAAGGGTTCATTGACGATTTCATGCGTAATCACCGAAGGTACTCCCGGGTACTTCACTTCCTCAAAAATGTAGGCAAATTCACGTTTGATCTGATTAAAGACTTTTTTGGTCCCGTAGATTGGCATGTCTTTTTTTTGAAGAAAATTATATGAACGTATATCATCAAGGCCACCTGTGTGGTCTTTGTGCTCATGGGTAAATAGAACTCCATCCAAATGGTGGATTTTTTCCCTGAGCATCTGCTGTCTGAAATCAGGACCGGTATCAATGACGAGACTTTTACCTTCTATTTCCAGATGTATGGAACTCCTCAACCTTTTGTCCCTATAATCAAGTGAACTGCACACCGGACAGTCACAGGCTATCACGGGTACGCCCTGGGAAGTGCCTGTGCCTAAGAATGTGACTTTCAAAGTTTTAATTCGGTTTGTTGTAATTCGGAAATTAAATCCTGCAGTTTTTTATCAGAAAAATCCTTTGGGCTCAATCCCAATTCCTTGACAATATCAAGCAATGCATTGATCTTGCCTTCTAATGTAAAATATTTATTGACGATGACGATCTTGTTTTCTTTAAGAACACAGTATCCCGATTTGAAATTGCCTTTTTCATACCTCAAAATATATTCCGATGAGGCAAAAAGATCTTCGATTTTGTCCAGAAAGTTTTTTGTGTATTTGATTGTCATTCAGGTTCTTTCTCTTTAAGAAAGGTGTTTTCTAACAGTTGCAAGTAATAGATCGTAATCCAATGGTTTTTGGATATAGTCATTGAGGCCCGCCTTTTTGAAATCATCCAATGTATAGTTTTTGTAATTTCCGGTGATAGCGACAATCGGAATGTTTGCTTTATTCTTATCCTCCAGTACCCTAATGGCTTTAGTGCATTCTATACCGTCCATGATGGGCATATTTATGTCCATCAAAATCAAGTCAAAATCTTCATTTCCTAGCTTTTCTAAAACTTGCTTACCGTTTTTTACGGCAGTTATTTTATATTTCTCAAACAGGAGTACATTCTTAGTAAGATTAATTATAACTGAACTGTCTTCAGCTACCAAAACTTTCTTATTTTCCGTCATGGATTAAGTAATTGAGATGATGTGATTTTTAAGCGAAACGACTGAACTATATTTTCCAAATATATATAATCCTCTAAGGTATTCTCAAAATTGAGAGATTTAATGTTTTTTTCAAAATTCTGGCAAAAATTGTAAATCTTCATTGCTCCAAGTGTTCCGGAATTCCCTTTTATAATGTGGATTTTTTCACCGATTTCAGAATAATTTCCCTTTGCTACCAAAGTTTTGATTTCGCTCAAAAGATTTATACTTTCTTCAATAAATTCTTCGTAAACCAACCTGATGTTTTCAGCATTGTTAAACTTCAATAAGGTATTTACCACTTTGATGTCCAACTCGGGCGTGGTTGAGTCTTCAGTTTTTTGGATGTTTTTTGATTTTTGTAAGTGCTTGTCTAAAGTCTCCAATAAATTTCTAGGTTTGATTGGCTTGGGAATAAAATCATCAAATCCAGCTGAAATAAAGTAATCTCGGTCGTTTTCGCTGGCATAGGCTGAAACCGCTATGACCGGAATATCTGCAATCTTTTCGTTTTTAACGATGTTCAAGGTGTTGATGCCATCTAATATGGGCATTTGTATATCCATCAATACAATGTCAAATTCCCCAGTCCTGATTTTGTCCAACGCCTCTCTGCCATCAGAAGCAGTGCCATACTGATACAGTTGGCCAATGATATGCTCAAAAACTTTTCTGTTTAGTGAATTGTCATCCACAATAAGTACCTTTTTGGGTTTCATTGTTAATTATTAATAATTTTGATTCTTACTTATTGCTTTTTATAACGTTCACTTTGGATTCTAAAAATAAACATTTATTGGTAATTGCCGGCCCTACCGCCGTGGGTAAAACAGAAATATGCCTTCATCTTGCAAAAATATTTCAAACTGAAATCATTTCTTCGGACAGTAGGCAGTTTTACCGAGAGACAGAGGTCGGCACTGCCAAGCCCACAAACAATGAACTGAAGGAAGTGCAACATCATTTTATCAACTCACTTTCAATTTTTGACAATTATGATGTTAGAAAATTTGAAATGGAGACACTCCAGCTCTTGGAAAAACTTTTTGAGAAACATGATCTCGTAATCATGACGGGAGGCTCAGGTCTGTATATTGACGCAATATGCTATGGTTTTGATGAAATTCCTGAGGTAGACCCTGCTATAAGGGAACGGTTGATTATGGATTATCATAATGATGGGATTCAAAATCTTCAGTTAAGGCTCCAAGAACTTGACCCTGTTTACTACAGTCAGGTGGATATCCAAAATCCCCAAAGGCTTATGAGGGCATTGGAGGTTTGTATAGGGACAGGGAAGGCCTACAGTTCCTTCAGGACAAAGAAAAAGAATATTAGGTCATTCAATTGTATTCTCGTTGGGCTCGAAAGAGACCGTGAGGAGTTGTATCAAAGGATCAACCAACGGATGGATATCATGATAGCCAAGGGGATTTTTGAGGAGGCCCAAAGGTTATATCCCTACCGTCATTTGAATGCACTTCAAACCGTGGGTTATTCGGAGATCTTTGGATTCTTGGAAGGAAAGTACAATAGGGAGGAGGCAGAGAGGCTACTCAAAAGAAATTCAAGGAGATATGCCAAGCGACAGATGACATGGTTCAAAAAATATCCTGAAATGACCTGGTTTCATCCCTCAAACGTGGAAGGGATCAGGGATTTTTTAAAGGAGGAAATCGGAAGCGATTTTTGATCGTCGTTTGGAGGGAAAATGACAACTGGATTTTTCAGCCTGTTATCTCATAACAAATCATCCAAGATACCTGTGCCCCATGCCCTTGGCAACAAAGCTGTAGGGTTTTTTGCCGATAAGGTTATTGTATTGGTTTACTGTGATTTTGAGTGACTGATAGACAGGTTTGAGCTCTTTTTCAAATGTAGATTCGTTTTTTGGAGAACGGTTTGTTTTTGCTTTATGGTATTCACTGTCTATCCTTTGAAGGGTATCTTTATCAAAGGAGGCCGTATTTTTTAAGGGAGAACCAGATTTTTCCAAACCTTCAAAAAAAGCTTGCTGAAGTTGCATAATTGCTTTTTTCTTGGCGACGAAAGATTGATTGACAACCAACCAAAATAACCCAATAAAGCATGAAAGTGTAATTATGATAGGTAAATACCCCATGATTTTAGATGCTTAATATTTCAATTAATTTCAAGTGGTCGGGATTTAAAGCTTTGCTTTTTCCGATGCAATCCGCAAATGAGGTATAGACAACCTGTCCATTCATTACACCTGCCATACAATTTGATTTTCCGGCTATCAATCCATCTACTGCAGCCATTCCACACCTTGATGCCAAAACCCTGTCGCGTGCAGTAGGCCTTCCACCCCTTTGGATATGCCCCAATGTAGTAACTTTAAATTCCTTTTCAGGATCATTTACCTTGTCTCTTACTTTTGTCATAATATCCTCTGCACCGCCTTCATCATCTCCTTCGGCTACTACAATAATGCTGGAAGATTTTGGTTTGCGTAGATTTTTGAGGGATTTGACAACTGCTTTTAGGTCAGTTGATGTTTCTGGAACCATCACGAATTCAGCACCTCCACCTATACCGCACTCCACCGCAATGTAGCCACTATCCCGTCCCATTACTTCTATAAAGAAAATCCTGTCGTGCGCCGCAGCGGTATCTCTGATTTTGTCGATTGCATCTAAAGCTGTGTTTACAGCTGTATCAAAACCTATGGTATAGTCAGTTCCATAAATGTCATTATCGATTGTGCCGGGACAGCCAATAATCGGAATTCCGTATTCTTCGAAAAATATCTTCGCGCCGGTGAAAGTCCCATCCCCACCAATTGCAACCAAACCTTCTATACCATTCACTTTAAGCTGTTTATAAGCCTTTGCACGGCCTTCCTTGGTTCGGAATTCCTCACTTCTAGCGGATTTTAATATCGTTCCACCCCGCTGGATTATATTGCTTACCGAATGGGATTGCATCTTTTTGATATTGCCATTGATCATCCCATCATAGCCGTATGTTATCCCATACACTTCCAGATCTCTAAAAATCGCTGTTCTGACTACAGATCTGATGCAGGCGTTCATACCCGGGGCATCACCGCCCGATGTGTATACTGCTATTTTCTTCATGTTTAATAGGTTTTACAAAAGCCAAAATTACGGATATTTGCATGCCATGGTAATACAATCCGAAAATCTTTTGAATTGTTTGGGATTATCAAACCTATATGATTTTGAAAAAAGGAAAATTCTTTAAAAAAAACAGAAACTTAGGTTTCGTACTTGTGTGCCTCCGTGATACTTCTTGCTGAAATCGTTCTAAAAATTAGTAAAGGCATCCGGAACTTGAATTTTGCCCGGATGCCTTTGGATTGTCATGAAGAGACTGTTTTTTCTCCAAGTAGTAAAATCTCCTCTGCAATTACCTCAGTGATGAATTTCTTGTTACCATCCTTATCCTCATAAGACCTGTTGGAAAGCCTACCTTCAATCGCAATTTCAGATCCTTTGTCAGTGTACTTTTCGATTATTTCTGCAGCTTTTCCCCACGCTACTATGTAGTGCCAAGTGGTTTCCTCCACTTTTTCACCTTTTGCATTTTTGAATACATCCTTGGTCGCAATGCTGAAGGATGCTTTTACTTTTCCTGAATCGAAATGCATTGTTTCTGCCTTGGCACCCAATCTCCCGATTAGCTGAACCTTGTTTCTCATGTTGCTCATAATTTTTTGTTTTTGGTTAAATGTCAGTTGCCTATATCTCGAAGCAACATGTCAAAGTTCAGGAGAAAGTATTGCCTTAGTCGGTTCTTTGTCGTTTCTAGTCGATTATAAACGTTTATGAAACGGCTTTTAATGATTTCCGCAACCCAAACCCGCTGAGGGGATTTTTAATTTCCCTTCAATTTCTGTATTGGCTTTAGAATTTATTAGATTGCTTTTTGAATCATTTCATTAAAAAAAACCTCCAAAATGAAAAAATCCATACTATTTGTCTACGTTTTTCTTCTGCTTGTATTTCACATCAATGCACAGGAAAAGCCCGAAGAAAAACCTATGCCTGAAGGCGAAGTATTTACCTCAACCCAAACAGTAAAAATCAACGGTGCCACCCACAGTCTCAAAACGCGAGCCGGTACGTTCCAACTCCGGGATGAAAACAACGAACCGATTGCTTTGCATGGCTTCACTGCCTATTTCAAAGAAGATGGTCCATCCAAAAGGCCGATCATTTTCTCTTTCAACGGCGGCCCTGGGTCCTCTTCCTATTGGCTTCACATGGGTGTGATGGGGCCAAAAAGGATTGTTGTGGACGATCCGGGCTATACCAAAGCCGCCCCTTATCAATTGGTCAACAATGACTACTCTATCCTCGATGTGGCTGACGTGGTGATGATGGATCCTATCGGAACAGGTCTAAGCATGCCTATCGGTAAAGCCGAGGGCAAGGACTTTTGGGGAGTGGACCAGGATATCCGTGCGACAAGCTTATTTATCATGCAGTTTTTGAAAGAATATGACCGAATGCAATCACCCAAATACCTCTTGGGTGAAAGTTACGGGACATTTAGAAATGCAGGTGTTATGAGTTATTTATTGGACAAAGGATATGCACTCAATGGAGTGGTCATGGTTTCATCTGTATTTGATATCAGGTCATTGGCTTTTCCTGTCCAAGAGAGTACTTCTTATCTTGTTCATTTTCCTTCCTATGCTGCTACTGCTTGGTACCATGACAAGATCCCCAACAAAAACCCCGATTTGGAAGCCTTTGTCGATGAAGTGAGAAAATTTACAGAACAAGAATATTTACCGGCATTGTTTAAGGGAGGAAGGTTGAGTGAGTCAGAAAGAAACGGTGTGGCCGAAAAAATGGAAAAATACACGGGAATATCTAAAATCATCTGGAATCGTACCACCCTGAGAATGACCGCAAGCGAATTTTTCAATGAATTGCTCAGAGACGAGGGAATGACTGTGGGAAGGTTGGATTCAAGGTTTAAAGGCATCAACCCATTGCCACAAAACCAATATGCCATCACTGACCCCCAAAGTGATGCTATTTCGCCCGCGTATACCACAGGATTCTTGGAATACTTCCACAGGGACTTGGGTGTAAGCAAAAAACTGACCTACAAAACTTCCGCTTATGCTTCTCCGGGATTTAAATGGGATTGGTCTCACCGGGGGAATGAAGGATGGGGCAGCATGATTTCAATCAACACAGCCATTGATATGGCGGATGCCATGAACAAAGATCCAAATGTAAAAGTCTTGCTGATGAACGGTTACTATGATTTGGCTACTGTGTTTTACGGGGTGGAACATACCATTGACCAAATGAACCTCAGGCCTGAAATCAGAAAAAACATCATCATGACGTATTATGAAGGAGGTCATATGTTCTATACCCACATGCCATCTCTCCAAAAATTCAAAAAAGATTTGGCGGATTTTATCAAGGATACGACCCATTGATTTGGGATTTTGATATTTGATTAAAAGGAGGGCGAGAGATCGCTCTCTTTTTGTTTGTTGTGTTAGTAAGGTCAAAATTAAACCCAAGGAATTTTAACATTTAATGATGAAATTTTTTTTCTTTTGAGTTTATATTTTGATTAATTTTAGTTGTTAACAGGCTGACTATAAATCTTTTTAACCATGTCTCTACAAACCACCACCGAAACCGAATGGGTTGACCAATCCATTAAACCGGCAGTTCAAATTGACAGAATCGACATCATTGACATCATCCGCGGTGTCGCCCTTTTGGGGATTTTACTTTTGAATATCCCGTATTTTGCCATGGCGGAGTACTTTGAAGAAGCTTGGGTGCAGGATACTTCCAATACCAATTTTTGGGTAAATGCTGTCAATACCGTGTTTTTTGAAGGAAAGATGCGTGCACTTTTTTCCATGGTTTTTGGGGCAGGGATTATTCTTTTTACCTCCAACAAAGAAAAAGCAGGGAAATCTGCCACCTGGCTTTTTTACAAAAGGATGATCTGGTTGACCATATTCGGATTGATCCATGCCCATATTCTCCTGTGGATCGGGGATATCCTCTACTTCTATGGACTGATCGGGATGCTGGCATTTTTATTTAGGAAGATGAAACCCAAATACCTTGCCTTGGGTGTTCCGATTGTGGCTATTATCGGTTTTGTGGCCAATACCCTCTTTATGCAAAACATCAGGGGAACATACCTGGAATACAAAGAAGTGAAAACACTGCAGGACCAGGGAATTGCCCTTAGCCCCGCACAGGATTCCATCGTCCTGGAATGGACAGAAATCCAAAAAGAGTTTATCCCAAACAAGGAAGAGGCGGCCGAACACACTGCTTTGATGAAAGGAAACTACTCAGAGGTGGCTAGCTATATCCGGCCAAAATCCTGGGATGGTCAGTTCAAATACCTGATTTTTAGTATTTGGGATATGCTTGCCCTGATGATGCTAGGCATAGCGCTCTACAAATGGGGTTTTCTGACACTCAAATGGACCAAAGCCCAATACAAAAAGACAGTGCTGATAGGTTATGGAATTGGTCTCCCTTTGGTGGTATTTTCTTTTATTTTTAACACAATCCATTTCCCCAACGTGGAAGCAGGATTGAAATACATAGAGGAACATTCCATCAATTGGGTTGCTTTGATCTATGATTTTCAGCGGATAGCCATCATGATGGGACATGTGGCTTTGGTGATGTTGGTCTATCAGGCAGGTTATCTTACTAGGTTGATGAATGGACTGCGAGCTGTAGGGCAGATGGCATTTACCAATTATATCATGCACACTGTGATTTGTAGCTTGGTATTTTTCGGATATGGATTGAACCAATATGCGGAATGGGAATATTACCAACTCTATTATTTGGTCATAGGAATCTGGATTTTTCAGTTGATCATCAGCCCCATATGGTTGAAATATTTTCTTTTCGGACCCTTGGAATGGCTATGGAGATGCCTCACTTATAGCAGGATTCAGCCTTTTGTCAGAAAATAAATCTTTCATGGTAGAGACTTTCAAAGATGTTTTATGGAAAAATTTTGGGGCAGCCATAGACATGCTCGGGGATTCCATTTCCCTTTGCCCGGACTCTTTATGGCAATCGGAAAAGAAATTCTTTTACCTGTCTTACCATACCCTCATTTTTCTGGATTATTATCTGACCATTCCTGCAAGGGATTTTAAGCCATTTTTACCGTTTACGCTTGTCCCGATGGAAAGCTTACCGCAAGATGCTGTCGACGATGTAATCCCAAATGCGGCTTATAAGAGAGAAGAAATGTTAGATTATCTTTCCACAATCCGCGAAAAATGTAAAAAACTGATCCTAGATTCCTCGGAGGAAAAGTTAAAGATGAAATGGATTGCAAAGGAGGAAATCAACCTTCATGGTTTGTGTCCTTCGCTTGTGGAGGATTATTCTGTTATTGAAATCCTATTTTATAACCTCCGCCATGTGCAGCACCATGTCGCCCAACTTAATCTGATACTTCGGCAAAAAATCAATGCCGCACCGGATTGGGTTTCACATTCGGATTGATTTTGCCTGTAATTTTTGATTTGTTGGTTTTGATTTGATCCACACTTTCTCTTCCATTTGAGAAAGATTTTTAAAGTAAATGTGTAACTATTTGTCACAATTGAGTAATGTTTTGAGGGACCACTCTCCATACCTTTATTAGTCAATTTTAGGGAATCTTTATACAAGATAGTTGAGGATAGCACAAATCCTTAATCAAACCCCGGCTCAAATTATTTATCCATATTATGAAATTACTCACCAAAAAACTGGTTCAAGACTTGTTGGCAACCACCGACAAGACCTGCCTTTCCCTCTACATGCCTACGCATCGGAGCCACCCTGATAACCTTCAAGATCCTATCAGATTCAAGAACCTTTTGAAAAAGATGGAAGATTCTTTGTTGAAAAAATATTCTAAAGATGAAACCAATTCATTTCTTGAACCTCTCGAAGAACTTATCCAAAACCCTGAAATCTGGAACCAAAACCTTGAAGGATTGGCAGTATTCAGCGCAGGCGATTGGCTACAGGTCGTCAATTTGCAGATTCCCGTTGAGGAGCAGGCCATAGTGGCGGACAGTTTTCACACCAAACCTTTACGTAAATATTTACAATCTTCAGATCGGTTTCACATATTGGGTTTGGATAGACACGAAATGAAATTGTTTGAAGGAAACAGGTTTTCTTTATCTGAGATTGATATTTCAGAAATCATCCCAACAACGATAGAAGAAGCGTTAGGATCAGAGTTGACCGAAAAGCATACTACTGTTGCCTCCTATGGTGGTACCGGGGGTGAAAGTTCCAACATGCATCACGGCCATGGAGGCAAAAAGGATGAGGTCGATGTGGATACTGAGAGATTTTTCCGATTTGCTAGCGAACATGTGGAAGAATATTATTCAAAACCAATTGGTTTGCCTTTGATTTTGGCGGCACTGCCCGAACATCACCACACCTTCAGAAAAGTGAGTAAGAATTCCCATCTTTTGAAAGAAGGAATACAGATTAATCCTTCCGCTATCAGTACTGACAAACTTGCAACGTTGGCTTGGGAAATAATGGAGCCTATTTATTTTAAAAAATTGAATGACCTCGCAGATTCATTTGGTCAGGCTAAAGCAAATGGCAAGGGTAGCACCGTGATCAAAGAAGTTGCTTTGGCTGCAACTGAGGGACGTATATAGACTCTTTTGGTAGAAGCGGACAAGATTATTGCCATTAGGATTACCAATCTCGTTACCGGAAATACCCAAAACAAAGACTTGGACAATCCAATCGTGGATGACCTTTTGGATGATATGGGTGAGTTGGTTATCAAAATGGGAGGAGAAGTGATGGTGCTTCCTGATGACAAAATGCCTTCGGATACTGGGCTTGCTGCGATTTATCGATACTAACTGATTTATATTGTTTTATCCTATTTGTGGACTTGGCTTTTCAGCCGGGTGTCCATATTTTTTAATTTTTTTTTGGAGAGTTTTCCTTTCACCGTTGTTTTTATCCACTTCATAATTCAAATTTCATTGTCCTTGTATATTGATTTATATTTTTATCCAAATTCATATACCGCGAATTATTGGCCGCAGCCCTTTCATTTTTTGCACAGCAATTTTTTTCCAAAACCTTTAAATTTTTCCTAGCGTTTCATAACAATGATCCAAAATCGCTTACCTGATTATGTGTATCCGCTTTATTGCACGTAGCCAAACAATAATTTGTAAAAAGAGCCATTAAACACCCGGTGGTCACTGTAATGACGTCTGTGGACGAGTATCCGCATTGGATACAAGCTCCTATAGCCCGACGTGCTACATTGCGGATACTCATATACCTGATTTTCGATGTTACTATTTCCCTATATTTGCCCCTTATTCGCTAGCAACTATGAATAAATCAATCCAAACCATTTTAATTATCCTCACAGGAATGAGTATCGCATGTTCCCCGGAAAAACCGGAATCAACTTTACCTGATGTAGCACCACCCTTGGCTACCGTCAAACCATTTGAAATTACCGCCAAACATGGCCACAAAAGAGTGGACAATTATTATTGGCTCAATGACCGTGAAAACCCTGAAGTCATCGATTACCTGAATGCTGAAAATGCCTATATGGACACCATGATGGCGCATACCAAGGGCTTTCAGGTAGAATTGTTCAATGAATTGCGTGCAAGGATCAAAGAAGACGATTCGTCTGTACCCTATAAATTGGACGATTATTACTACTACACCCGCTATGTGGAAGGAGGGGAATATCCTATTTACGCCAGGAAAAAAGACTCTCTCGAAGGTGCTGAAGAAATCATCATGGATGGGAATGAACTGGGAAAAGGAAAATCTTTTCTCAACTTTTTTACTTCAGTAAGCCCGGACCACAACCTTGCCGCCATCATCATGGATACGGTCGGGCGAAATTTCTACACCGTCATGATCAAAGACCTCCGTACCGGAGAAATGCTTCCTGACAAAATCGAAAATATCAGAAGCTCTGCAGTCTGGACCAATGACAACAAATCCTTTTTTTATTCCATCCCTGATCCGGTTACACTGAGGAATTTTCAGGTGAAGCGACATTTCCTTGGCCAAGACTCCTCCAAAGATGAGGTGGTGTTTGAGGAAAAAGACCAGACTCTGAGCTGCGGCGTGGGAATAACCAAATCCAAGAAATACATCATCATTGGTTCAGGCCGAACTGACGCCTCTTATTCCCTCTTCATGGATGCGGACAATCCTGGCAAACCAAAACTGATCGCTCCGGTGCAGGACAATGTACAATACAGCGTGGACCATGCTATTGGAGATAAATTCAACATCTACACCAACCTGAATGCAGTCAATTACAGATTGGCAGAAGCACCTATTGCGGATCCTTCTGTTGCCAATTGGAAGGATTTGATCCCACACAGGGCAGATGTTTTCTTAGAAGGAGTGGAATATTTTAAGGACTATTATGCTGTTCAGGAGACCTTAGAGGGCCTTGCCAATATCCGAATCATCAAGTGGGCTGACAATTCGGAGCATCAGATGATATTTGAAGAGCCTGCTTACTCAGCAGGGATCGGTTATAATCCTGAGTTTGAAACCAAGACTTTGCGGTATTCATATACTTCAATGACCACGCCAAATTCCACTTACGACTATGACATGGAAACCAAGGAAAAAACCTTGATGAAAGAGCAGCCTGTCTTGGGGGATTTTGACAAAGCCAATTACAAGACAGAAAGGATCATGGTTCCTTCCCGAGATGGAAAGAGAATCCCGATGTCCATTGTGTACCGTGCCGATCTATTCAAGAAAGACGGCACTTCTCCTGGATGGATTTATGCTTACGGATCTTATGGTGCATCCATGGATGCATATTTCAGCAGCTCTAGGTTGAGTATATTGGACCGTGGATTTGTCTATGCCATTGCGCATGTACGTGGAGGTCAGGAAATGGGTGGAGATTGGTATGAGGATGGCAAGATGATGAACAAGAAGAATACCTTCAATGACTTCATCGATTGCTCTAAATGGCTTCAGGACAACCAATACGTCGCCAAAGACAAACTCTTTGCCTCTGGTGGAAGTGCAGGAGGATTGCTGATGGGAGCGATCGCCAACATGGCCCCCGAACTATACAGGGGTATCGTCGCTGATGTTGCCTTCGTGGATGTGATCACCACGATGATGGATGAGACGATACCTTTGACTACTTTTGAGTGGCAAGAGTGGGGCAATCCAAATATTCAGGAGCAATATGAATACATGCTTTCCTATTCCCCTTATGATAATGTCGAAGCAAAGGATTATCCCAATATCCTGGCGACCACAGGACTTCACGATTCACAGGTTCAGTATTGGGAACCTGCAAAATGGGTAGCCTTGCTGAGAACCAAAAAAACCGACAATAACCGCCTTTTCCTCAAAACCAATATGGATGCGGGACACGGCGGTGCAAGTGGCAGGTTCGAAAGTCTGAAAGAATTGGCTTTTGAGTATGCGTTTGTATTTGATATACTTGGGATTTCTAAATGATCAGGAATTGAAATAAGCTCTACTTAAGATTTCTTCAGGTTTTGAAGTTTTTCCTAAGAGCGAAATATATTGAAATATGCCTTCGGCGAAATAATTAAAGCATCAATCCTTTAAATCAGGGTTGGTGCTTTTTTTTGATCCTCTACACTTCCCGCAAAACCTATAAAATTGAGTAAAGTTCTGATATGGACCAATATCAACTAATATCCAATATCAATGAATATCTGTGCCTAATCCAATAAACATCAAGTTTGATGCTTTTTTATTTCAATTATATTTCCATGTATTTCTACCATATTTCAATTTAGCCATCCAATATCAATTAATATCCAATATCAATTAATATCTAATGGTTGATGCTTTTTTATTTCCACTTTATTTCCATGTATTTCAACCATATTTCAATTTAGCCATCCAATATCAACTAATATCCAATATCAATTAATATCTAATGGTTGATGCTTTTTTATTTCAATTATATTTCCATGTATTTCTACCATATTTCAATTTAGCCATCCAATATCAACTAATATCTAATATCAATTAATATCTAATGGTTGATGCTTTTTTATTTCCACTTTATTTCAATGTATTTCAACCATATATCAATTTAGCCATCCAATATCAACTAATATCTAATATCCATTAATATCTAATAATTGATACCTTTTTATTTCAATTATATTTCAATTTATTTCTACCTTATTTCAAAATTTCTACAATCTCCAATCTTATGTCTATAAAAATTTTTCAAAACCAAGTCATCTGGATTACCGGCGCTTCCTCGGGATTGGGGAAATACATGGCCCTGGAATTTGCCAAGCAAGGAGCAAAACTAGCATTAAGTGCAAGGAGGGTTGATAAACTGGAAGAAGTAATTCTTCAAATAAAAGCCCTGGGTGTAGAAGGTATTTTGGTTCCTTGCGATGTACTTGAGGAATCTGAAATCGAAAAAGCTGTTCAGAAAGTTATCAGTCAATTTGGTAGATTAGATGTTGCAATTGCCAATGCAGGTTATGGGGTTTTTGGCAAGATTGAAGATTTGTCTGCCAAAGAATGGCGGAGGCAGATGGATGGCAACGTCACGGGACTGGCGATTACTGCCAAAGCAGCGATTCCTTATTTGAAAGCAAGCAAAGGAAGGTTGGTGCTTATTGGGAGTGTGGCCGCTTATGTACCCAATCCCAAGACCGGTGCCTACGGCGCATCTAAAGCTGCCGTCCGTTCCATTGGACAGACTTTACAGTTGGAATTGAAAGGAACAGGTGTCAGCTGTACTGTCATACACCCGGGATTTGTGGATTCCGATATCACGAGGGTGGACAATGACGGTGTGTTTCATCCTGAAGTTAAAGACCCAAGACCGAAAAATCTCATGTGGCCAACAGACAAAGCTGCCCGGGTAATGGTCAGTGCCATTTCGAGGCGGAAAAAATCTTATGTCTTTACCGGACATGGCAAATTAATTGCTTTTATCGGTCAACATTTCCCTAATTTGGGTGAGTGGGTAATCGGAAAAATGGGGAATTAAAATAGAAAAAGTGTAACCTATTATAATTAATAATCCTGTAAATTCAGGTTCTCAAACCTGTCTGATATGAAATACTTCAATGCTATTTTTTTAGGTTTATCTGTTTTAATTTTTTCCTGTGATTCTTCTCAAGAGTCTATTTATCCAAAAAGAGAAAATATTTCGGAATCCGTCTATGCCTCCGGTCTCATCAAAGCACAAAACCAATACCAGGCTTTTGCCAATGCAAACGGGATTGTTCAGGAGATATTTGTCAGTGAAGGAGATTCTGTAAAAATAGGAAGCCCGATCTTGGCGATATACAACGAAACAGCAAGACTGAATAGGGAAAATGCCGAACTGACACGGGCATTTGCAGACCGAAAAGCGAATCAATCCCGGCTGCGAGAATTGGAAAACAACATTAAAAATGCCGAGAATATTTGGCAAAACGATTCATTGCTTTACCAAAGACAAAAAAGGTTAAAAGATCAGGGGGTAGGCTCGGAAGTAGATTTGGAACAAAGGCAACTGGCATTCGAAAATTCCCGAAATGCACTTCGAAGTGCCAAGTTGAACTATCAGGATGTCAAAAGGGAAATAGAATACAACGAGAAAAGTGCCGGTAAAAACCTTTCCATCTCCAAGGCTTTGGAAAGTGACCTGATCTTGAAAAGTGAGGTTAACGGCAGGGTGTATGACCTGCTCAAAGAAAAAGGAGAAATGGTCAATGCCCAAACACCCTTGGCTGTTTTGGGAAGTGCTGATGAGTTTGTCCTCGAGATGCAGGTGGATGAATACGATATCGTCAAGGTAAAATTAGGACAAAAGATCATCGTGATCATGGACAGTTACAGGGGAGAGACATTCGAGGCGGTAGTGTCCAAAATCAATCCTTTGATGAATGAAGCGTCCAAAAGCTTTTTGGTGGAAGGGATTTTTGTGTATGCTCCGGCTGTTTTGTATCCTAACCTTACTTTGGAAGCCAATATTGTGATAGAGGTGAAAGAAAACGCGCTGATTTTGCCAAGGTCGTATATTTTGGATGATAGGTTTGTGATCAACGCTGAAGGCGACACTTTGCCTGTCAAATTGGGACTCAAGGATCTCCAAAAAGCGGAAATATCGGAAGGAATAGATGAGACAACTGCCGTAATCAAACCTGCCAAATGAAAGTTTCCCTTATCCTAGAAATAGCCAAGGCGCTGATGCTTGCCCGGTTCAAACAAACCATGATAGCTGCAGTAGGTGTGGTATTCAGCATCACGATGTTTGTGGCTTTGTTGGGATTCATGAACGGCTTGAACAAACTCTTGGATGGCTTGATCCTCAACCGCACACCCCATATTCGTTTTTACAATGAAATCAAACCAACGGCGAATCAGCCAATCGACCTTGCCGATGAATTCAGCAACTTTTACAATATCATCAGGTCAGTCAAACCTGCTGCCAGCCGCTTAAGCATTTATAACAATGAGGCCATTATCAGGACACTTGAAGAAGATCCAAGGGTTTTGGGGGTAGCACCAAAGTTATCCGCACAGGTTTTTTATAATGTTGGTACCATTGACATCACCGGTGTCATCAACGGCATAGATGTCGAAGCCGAGAGCAAACTTTTTGCTTTCACAGATTACGTGACAGCGGGGAATTATATTGATTTGAAAAACACCTCCAACAGCATTATTCTGGGAAAAGGCGCAGCGGACCGGATGATGGCCGAAATCGGAGATGTCATCCAAGCGACCACTTCTCAGGGCAACAGGGTCCAATTGAAGGTAGTGGGTTATTACCAATCCGGTTTGGGAGATTTAGATAATGTGCAATCTTACGCCTCCATTGGTACTGTACAGAAAATGCTCGGTGAAACAGCCTCCTACGTGACTGATATCCAAGTCAAATTGAAGGATTTCAACCTTGCTCCCGGTATGGCACGGGATTACAGGGATATCTTTGGTATCGATGCAGATGATATACAGACTGTAAATGCACAATTTGAAACAGGGACAAATATCAGGACTTTGATCAGCTACGCGGTGGGGATTACCTTGCTGATTGTGTCAGGATTTGGGATTTACAATATTCTAAACATGATGATTTATGAAAAAATGGATACCATCGCCATCCTGAAGGCCATTGGCTTTTCGGGCAGGGATGTAAACAATATTTTCATAACCATCGCCTTGACCATCGGTTTTGTAGGAGGAACTATCGGATTGATTCTTGGATTTATGGCCGGTTTGGGAATTGAGCGGATCCCTTTTGAGACGGAGGCGCTTCCGACGGTCAAAACCTTTCCGGTGGATTTCAATCCCAAGTATTATATCATCGCGGCAATATTCAGTATTGTGACAACTTACTTTGCTGGATATTTCCCTGCCCGCAAAGCAAGTGGGGTGGATCCGGTGGAGATAATTAGGGGGAAATGAGGCGAGGTCCGAGAGGCGAGATCCGAGAGACGAGAAGCGAGAGACAAGTCGCAGTCATAGAAAGGTTAGTTCGAGTGCAGGCCTAGTTAAAGTCTTCAGACTTGGACTTCAGTAGCTTGTAAATCTAGTTCAAGTCTTCAGACTTGGACTTCAATAGTTTGTAAATCTAGTTCAAGTCTTCAGACTTGGACTTCAATAGTTTGTAAATCTAGTTCAAGTCTTCAGACTTGGACTTCAATAGTTTTGTTGGACTTACTTCACAGCAGTCTAAGACTGCAATATTCAGGTCCAAGTCAGAGACTTGAACCATTCTTGGCTTGCTTCAAAGCAGTCTAAGACTGCAATATTCAGGTCCAAGTCAGAGACTTGAACCATTCTTGGCTTGCTTCAAAGCAGTCTGAGACTGCAATATTCAGGTCCAAGTCAGAGACTTGAACCATTCTTGGCTTGCTTCACAGCAGTCTAAGACTGCAATATTCTGGTCCAAGTCAGAGACTTGAACCATTCTTGGCTTACTTCACAGCAGTCTAAGACTGCAATATTCAGGTCCAAGTCAGAGACTTGAACCATTCTTGCAAAAATAACGGCTTCTTAACCCGATAACCTGACAACGCGAAGCAGACAACAATTAGAACCACTACAACAATTATAACGACTACAACCATTACAACAACTACAACCACTACCATGCAGGAAACACCTGTCCTAGAAGCAGAAAAAGTAAACAAGTACTTTTACAGTCCTGATAAAACCCAGGTGCTGAAGGAGGTGACTTTTAAGGTGACCCGAGGAGAATTCGTGTCCATCATGGGAAAATCTGGTTGTGGCAAATCAACCCTCCTTTATATCCTCAGTACCATGGATACGGATTATGAGGGTAAATTGTCGATTGACGGTGAGGTGATCAGCGGAAAAAGCCCAAGCTACCTTTCCAAAATCCGGAATGAAAAAATCGGATTCGTTTTTCAGTTCCATTATTTGCTCAATGAATTTTCAGTTTTGGAAAATGTCATGATCCCTGGCCTAAAACTCAACAAGAAATCCCAGCCCGAACTCGAACACATCGCCATGGAAAAGCTGAAAATTTTTGACATGCAGGACCATGCACTGAAGAAAGCCAACCAACTTTCCGGTGGGCAAAAGCAAAGAGTCGCTATCGCCCGCTCTTTGATGAATGATCCTCTCATCATCATGGGTGACGAGCCGACCGGCAATCTTGACAAAAAAAACTCCGATATTGTCTTCAATATTTTCAAGGAACTGGCGCAGGAATTCAAACAAACTATGCTTATCGTCACCCATGATGCAGAATTTGCAGCAGGTACAGACAGAATCATTGAAATGGAGGACGGCTATATTATCAAACAATAAACTTTTGTTTTTAAACCTGACACTTTTGTAAGTGTCTAATGATCAAATCTTTTTTTTAAAAAAATCTATCTCCACACCCATGAAAAATTCACCCCTTTTGCTCCTTATTTTGGCAGTATTATTTTCCTGTACCGAAAAAGAAACTCCCAATTCCAACCCCTCAGCCTTGTATTTCCCTCCTTTGTCCGGCAATACCTGGGAGACCACCACACCCGCTTCCCTCAATTGGGATTTACAAAAATTAGAAGAGCTTAAGCAATTATTAAAAAGTAACAGTTCACGTGCCTTTATCATCCTCAAAGACGGAAAGATCGTCGTAGAGGAATATTTTGGCACCAAAATTACCGGAGCACAGCCCTTTGACCAAAGTTCGCTGTGGTATTGGGCATCAGCAGGCAAAACCCTCACAGCAACCCTGACAGGAATCGCACAGGAAGAAGGAAAACTTGACATTCAAAAGCCAAGTTCTGATTATTTGGGCAAAGGCTGGACTTCCCTGACTCCTGCTCAGGAAGAAAAAATCAAAGTCTGGCACCAATTGACCATGACATCAGGCTTGGACGATGGAGTGGCTAGTCGGGATAATTTTTCACCGGAGGCGCTTCTCTATAAAGCTGAACCGGGCACAAGGTGGGCATACCACAACGCTCCTTACACGCTTTTGGACAAAGTGATTGAAGGTGGAACAGGACAAACCTTCCCCCTATATTTCAATGAAAAACTCGGGTCAAAAATCGGTATGACAGGGGCATGGCAGCGGATAGAATTCAACAATGTTTTTTTCAGCGATGCCAGATCGATGGCGAGATTTGGTCTTTTGATTTTGGCAAATGGTGACTGGGACGGAGAAAGCATCATCAAAGACAAAAACTACCTGAAAGACATGGTAAGTACCTCCCAAAACATCAACCAAGGCTACGGCTATCTTTGGTGGCTGAATGGCACAGACTCTTTTATGCCTCCCACGGTTCAGATCAAAGTTCCCGGTTCCTATGCACCAAATGGTCCTGATGATATGTATTGTGGCATGGGCAAAGATGGACAGTATATATGTGTGGTTCCTTCTCAAAACCTCGTGCTCGTGCGAATGGGAGAAAGTCCGGATCAGGCTTTGGTTCCTTTTATTTTTTTGGATGATATCTGGGCTATCCTGCGAAATATCATTCCTGCCAATTAAGCACTTCAGTCAAATGATTTGTATCTTCGGGGCATAACCAAAATACCAGTTTTTATGAGCAAGAAGACCGAATACAGTTTGTTTGAGGATGTTTGTGGGTTTGTGGATGAGGCAGCCAAGTACATGGATATACATCCGGGGTTATTGGAGCAGATCAAAGAGTGCAACAGTATTTATAAATTCAATTTCCCGATCCGAAACGATGATGGGACTTACGAAACCCTCACAGGATATAGGATCCAGCATTCCCATCACAAACTTCCCTGCAAAGGCGGTATCCGATTCAGCGACCATGTGGACGAAGAGGAAGTAAAAGGACTTGCTTCCCTGATGACTTACAAATGTGCTTTGGTCAATGTTCCTTTTGGTGGAGCCAAGGGCGGGGTCAGCATTGATCCAAAGAAATATTCTGTCAATCAACTCGAAAGAATTACGAGGAGATATACCTCAGAACTGATCAAAAAGAAATTTATCGGTCCGGCCATTGATGTTCCTGCGCCTGATTACGGTACGGGTGCCCGCGAAATGGCTTGGATTGTGGATACTTATGAGGCTTTCAATCCCGAAGTCATCAATGCCAAAGGTTGCGTTACAGGAAAGCCACTTTCTCAACACGGAATTGATGGTAGGACCGAAGCTACTGGACAGGGAGTATTCTTTGGAATCCGGGAGGCTGTCAGTGTTGCTGAGGACATGGCTGCACTGGGTCTGTCTACAGGACTGAGAGGAAAAACAGTCATTGTTCAGGGATTGGGAAATGTTGGTTTTTATTCAGCCAAATACCTGAGCGAGGCAGGTGCAAAAGTGATCGGCATCGCGGAATGGAATGGTGGTATCTACGATGAAAAGGGGATCAATATTGAGGCTTTGAAAAAATACCAAACCCAAACAGGAGGTTTTAAAGGCTATTCTTCAGGAGAATTCATAGAGAAAAGCAAAGAATTACTGACCTATGCCTGTGACATCCTAGTGCCCGCAGCATTAGAAAATCAAATCACCAAAGACAATGCTGCGAAGATCCAAGCCAAGATAATAGGCGAAGCTGCCAATGGACCTGTTACTCAAGAAGCAGAAAAAATACTGCTCGAAAAAGGTATAATGATCATCCCTGACATGTACCTTAACGCTGGCGGTGTGACCGTTTCTTACTTCGAATGGCTCAAAAACCTTTCCCGTGTGTCTTTTGGAAAACTCGAAAAGCGCTATGACCAAGAAAAATACAGGAAACTTCTCGGCACGATCGAAAATGCCACCGGGGAGGAGTTTACAGATGATGAAAAAGAACAGTTGATCCAAGGAGCATCTGAAAGGGACTTGGTTCTTTCCGGTTTGGAAGAGACCATGGTCAATGCCTACCATGCCATGAATAAAGTGAGGCAGGAAAAAAATATCAAAAGCCTCAGGACTGCTGGATTTATCCTGGCTTTGGAGAGAATTGCGGTGAGTTATACCGATTTGGGAATTTTTCCTTGATCAAAATTGGTAAAAAGAAAAAAGTTCGAAAGGTTGGAAGGTTTTAAAGTTGAAAAGTTAAGGTCGACCAAATTGCCAGCTTTCCAGTCTTGGATTTTTTGTCTCCCGTCTCAAATCTCAAGTCTCAAGTCTTTTGTCGTAAAAAAATGTTAACAAAAAGAATAATCCCCTGCCTCGACATCAAAGACGGCAGAACAGTCAAAGGAGTAAATTTTATACAGTTGCGCGATGCCGGAGACCCGGTGGAGTTGGCCAAAATTTACTCCGATGAGGGGGCCGACGAGCTTGTTTTTTTGGATATCACAGCCACAGTGGACAAGCGTAAAACCTTGGCTGAATTGGTTACCAAGATTGCAAAGGCTATCAATATCCCATTTACAGTCGGTGGTGGAATTTCCACTGTGGAGGATGTAAAAGTTCTGCTCAATGCAGGTGCGGACAAAATATCCATCAACTCCGCAGCTGTCAACAATCCAAAGATTATCAATGAAATGGCTCAGGAATTTGGCAGTCAATGTGTGGTGGTGGCGATTGATACCCGAAATGTCGATGGGATAGACTTTGTCCATACCCATGGGGGAAGAAAGCCTACCATTCTCCAAACACAAGCTTGGGCCAAGGAAGTCTGTGACCGTGGCGCTGGCGAAATCCTGCTGACCTCAATGGATCATGATGGAACCAAAGGAGGATTTGCCAACGAAATTACTGCCGAGATTTCTTCCATGCTTTCGATTCCTGTGATTGCTTCGGGTGGTGCTGGAAACAGCGAACATTTCAAAGATGTGTTTACCTTTGGCAAGGCGGATGCTGCCTTGGCGGCAAGTATTTTCCACTTTAAGGAAATTCCAATTCCTGAACTTAAAGCTTATTTGAATTCAGAGGGAATATCTATAAGGAAGTAAATAAATGAAATAATGTTGAAATATGCTTCGCGATATAAAAACTGAAATAATGTTGAAATATGCTTCGCGAGATAAATAGAAATATGCTTCTCCACTTGGCCTTATTTCTATTTATATCTACCTTATTTCCACCATATATCAATTAAGAGAAATAATGTTGAAATATGCTTCGCGAAATAAATTGATATAAGCTTCACCTATTGACCTTATTTCTATTTATATCTACCTTATTTCCACCATATATCAATTAAGAGAAATAATGTTGAAATATGCTTTGCGAAATAAATTGAAATATGCTTCTCGACTCAGCCTTATTTCTATTTATATCTACCTTATTTCCACCATATATCATTTAATAGAAATAAGGTTGAAATATGCTTCGCGAGATAAATTGAAATATGCTTCTCCGCTTGGCCTTATTTCTATTTATATCAACCTTATTTCCACCATATATCAATTAAGAGAAATAATGTTGAAATATGCTTCGCGAAATAAATTGATATAAGCTTCACCTATTGACCTTATTTCCATTTATATCTACCTTATTTCTACTTTATTTCAACCTTCTTTCTTTCGCCTATAAACCAATTGGAATTAAAAATGAATAACCTTAACATAGATTTTGACAAAGTAGACGGGCTTGTTCCTTCCATCATTCAAGATGAAGTGACAGGTGCGGTACTCATGCTTGGCTATATGAACCAAGAATCTTTGGACCTTACCATTTCTACCCAAAAAGTCACTTTTTACAGCCGGACTAAACAGCGCCTTTGGACCAAAGGTGAAACCTCCGGCAACTTCCTGATGCTCAAATCCATCAAACTCGATTGTGACAATGATACGCTTTTGGTAAGGGTCAATCCCGTCGGACCTGTCTGTCACAAAGGCGATGATACCTGTTGGTCGGAAAAAAATCAAAGTAAAACCTATTTTATCGACCAACTGCGGGACATCATCAAAGACCGCAAAAACAACCCAACTGAAAAATCCTATACCGCTTCGCTTTTTGCAAAAGGCATCAACAAGATCGCCCAAAAAGTGGGGGAGGAGGCAGTTGAAATTGTCATTGAAGCCAAAGACGACAACAAAGACTTATTTTTAGGAGAAGCCGCCGATTTGCTTTTCCACTACCTCATCCTCCTTGAAGCCAAAGATATCGAACTCGATGAAGTGATGGAAGTCCTGATTAAGAGGCATAAGGGAGGTAAATAATACTTGAAGAAGGATTATTCCGCATTTAGGATTTGGGCGAAGTTGCAAAGCACAATTTTATTGAGTCACGCTTAATTTTAGGTTTCCACCTAAACCCTCTCTCACTATCCGCATCAGTGTAGAAAGTCTAATATCACTTGCATTGTTTTCAATTCGGGAAATGTACGTTTTTGTTGTACCGCATTTTGCTGCAAGCTGTGCCTGAGTCATACCTTGTTCTTTACGAATTTCTCGAATTATTACTCCCAATTTGAAAGTTTTAAATTCCTCCTCGTATTTTTCTCGTTGGTCGGCACCTTTTTTCCCCTACTGTTCATCTAAATGAGCGGAAAAAGAAGTTAACTTCCTATTTTCTGTTTACCTGTTCATCGAAATATTGTTTTTTAAGTTTTCTCCCCACCGATGTCATGGATTGCAAAAGTCACAGTACATAGGATCCTCTTCGGTTTTTTTGTGGGGGAATATTTCTTCTTCGAAATAGTGACAATGAAGACATTGGCGAATGTAAGATAATGTAGATCGGGTCGGAGACCCGCATAGGCTACATTTTAATCCACTTTTGGCATCGGTAATACCAAAGCCAGGCATCCTACATTGAGGACACAGGGAACTTATTTTGTCTAACAATTTTTTTGTAGCAACCTCAATGACGCCCATTCTAGTTGGGTTATACAAAGCTCTCATATCTGTTTCTACGTAAAGAGAACCGTATTTTTGATGAAGTTTTCTGAACACTTCTACCAATTGTTTTTCATCTGTAATGCCTTTAAAAATTTCCGTGTTTTCTTCTCTTCCTTTGCGAAGGATGAGGCCATGGGAGGGGAAACCAACCGAATTGGCAAAGTCAAAAAGCCCTTCCTCTGTTTGGATTTCTCTGCCGTCAAAGTTTGTTTCAGCACTCAACTCTCTGCTGATAATTTCCAAATTGTTTTTTTTATCGATAAAAATCAAAAATTCTTCATCTGCATTGACAAAAAATAAGGATGGATGCTGACCAAACGATCCCTCACTGGCAATGCCTAAATCACAATCTGTCATTTCCATCGCCATCAAACATTTTTGCCGGGCTGTGGTAATAGGATCATGTTTGCGGTCTACTTCTCCAGTAAAGGTCCCAAGAACATCTGAATCAAAATTTTGAGTGACAAAGCAGGAAACCCCTAATGCTTTTTCTACAAGAGGGCCAATGACGCGTTCTTTTTTATGTTTGGTGGCAATGAGTAACCTTCGGCCTTGGAACATTGTGACTCAGATTCTCTAGTTTTCCTCCACGGACAAAGCCTGACCTTTTGCCTTTTCTGAAAAAGAGCCATTGTCAAAAACCAAATTTCCATTTACAAAAGTTTTTATCACCTTGGAATGAAAAGTTGTTCCTTCCAAAGGAGACCAACCGCATTTATATAGAATGTTTTCTTTTGATACAGTCCATTCTGAGTTGAGGTCAACCAAAGTTAAATCCGCAGAATAGCCTTCCCGGATAAACCCTCTTTTTTGGATCCTGTACAGTGCTGCAGGGTTGTGGCACATTTTTTCAACAATTTTCTCCAAAGATATAAGCCCTTGATGATAAAACTCCAACATACAATTTAACGAATGTTGCACCATAGGCGCTCCTGACATGGATTGGAAATAGGGTTTCAGCTTTTCTTCTAAGGTATGCGGTGCATGGTCGGTGGTGACAAGATCAATCCTGTCGTCCAATAATGCCTTCAAAAGTCCTTTTTGGTCTGCTTCGGTTTTTATGGCAGGATTCCATTTGATCAGCGTCCCCAATTTTTTATAGTCTTTGTCACAAAACCATAAATGGTGAACCGAGACTTCGGTGGTTATATTTTTTTCTTGTAAAGGAATATCGTTACGAAAAAGATGTGTCTCGGCTGCCGTAGTCAAGTGTAGGATGTGAAGTCTTGCTTTGTGTTTGTTGGCAATTTCAATCGCTCTTTTGGTTGCTTCATAACAAGCTTTTTCACTTCGTATCAGCGGGTGACATTCCACCGGGATATTTTCACCATATTTTTCGCGGAAGATATTTTCATTCTCTTCTACGATTTGTTCCTTTTCAGAATGAATAGCAATAATTGATTTGCAATTCGAAAACAGCTTTTCCATCGTATCGGGATTATCAGCGAGAAGATTTCCTTTTTTGGTAAAGTATAACCCGTCATCGGAGACTCCCAAAAGTTTTGTGGTATCTAGTGCGATGACTTCATCGAGATTGTCCCCATTGACACCCAAGAAAAAACCAAAGTTGGCCAAAGACTTCTCCGAGGCAATCCGGTATTTTTCATTCAGGATGTCCATCGTCAATACGTTAGGATTGGTATTGGGCATATCGATGAAGGAAGTGACACCACCTGCAACCGCCGCTTTACTTTCTGTATAAAGGTCTCCTTTGTGCGTCAGGCCCGGGTCTCGGAAATGTACCTGTCCATCAATAATGCCCGGCAACAAATACTTACCTGTCCCATCAATCACAGTGGCATGATCTGTTTCTAGGATTTGCCCAATTTTTAGAATGATCCCTTTGTCAATGAGTATGTCGGAGATGGTTATTTGTCCCTCGTTTACGATGCTTACATTTTTTATTAAAGTTCTTGCGGCCATCTTAATTTCTTTATCTTATCTGGGGAATTTGTCTTTTGAAAAGCTGTTTGTACTCGATCTAATTTCTTAAGCAAAGAAATATCAAAACAGATCTAATTCCAAGGAGAGCAACTAAGAAAGCTTTGCCTTTTTTCAATGTTGACAAGGCTAAATTGAATTGATAAACTCTATCGATTCCGACATTTGTACTCTACTTAATAGGGATTAATTTCTTTTTAAATACTATTTATTGACGCTTGATTGCAGGTAGTTTAAAGCATAATAGTTGAGGAACGAATAGCCGTGGATGGTGGTCTGTCACCTCTAAACGAGAATCCACACCCGATTGAGAGGACTAAAGCCAATGTGCAATATTGCGGATACCCATATAAAAAAAACTCATTTTTGCTTGCCCCAAATTTCCAAAGAATCTTGAAGTACAATTACTAAAAAAATCAACAATCCAAGAGCTCCCATTGGTAAGGTGATGAAGGTGAAAAAGGGGAGAACCATCCAACCACAATTTCCTTCATGACAGGGTTGCCCTGTGTAATGTTCAGTCAGCCAACTGCCCAAAACACCAATAAAGTAAGGAGAAAGGGCGAAAAATAGGATAGCCACAAACCAAATTGGAAAGCGTGTCAAATAATGTCTTTTTCTTTTTATGATCTTGGGCATGAGCTTTTCAATAAAAAAACCATTTTCAAATGATAATTAATTTCAGGCATTATTTGTGAATATGATATGTTTAGAAACAAAATATGTGTATCCGCTTCACTGCACGTAAGGATGAAGAGCTGCAATAACCATCCGTTCAAACAGCTTTTCACCAAAATA